>NZ_FMIQ01000022.1 GCF_900095695.1 Hafnia alvei
TAAGACACATACAGAAAAATGATTTAGATAACGTAGGTAGGTGCCATTTTGATCAGGCACTAATAAAATATTAAGAAAACCTCTTTTCACCAGAAAAATTAAAATTGATCATCCATATTAAATTATCGCTCGAATCCAAGACCAGAAAGCTCAATCCATAATCATAAAAACAGGTGCCATTCAATCGGCACGCATTCCCTTTTACTATATTATACTTATTACTATATTACGGCAGTAATTTACCATATAAAACAATGCATTACAGAAAAAAGGTTATAGTTTCCTATAACTATGGTTATCGATATCTATAACTCGGGTTATCGAAAACTATAACTAGAGTTAGCAAAAACTATAACCTTAGTTTCACACTGAAACCATCATTTAAAAGTGGCGGGCATTCCAGTCTGATTAAACTTATTCCAGCATTATAACATTCATCTACATTCATTTACTCTGCTCTATGGACAGCGCTCCATTATATTAAAACTTTTTCCATTTATTTTTGACTTTATTATTGACGATAGTGTTTAATCTGTTATGTATAAACAACAATAATAAAAGGAAATACAATGACAACAATAGATTTTACAGCCATTAATGACTTATCCCCTTTCGAGTTAAAGTTATTTATCGATGACCACGATTTTAACAATGAGCAAAAGGTGCAGGTTTTTGAGTATTATTACAGCACACATAAGGACACAACGAATATCTATACTCGAAAGGAAAATATTAAGTCTATAAAGAAGGATATCGATTACGTTCATATGTTTACCAGAAACTTTCAACAACTCGCTGACTTAGATATTTCAAAGAATGAGCTGAAGGTTATTGCTCGCATCCTGAACATCATGGAGTTCGGAAACTGTTTTCATATCTCTCAGGCAAAACTCTGTCGTGAGTTAGATATCAAAAAATCCAATATGTCTCTTGTTTTTAAAAAGCTCAAAGCTAAAGGGATTATTATTGACAGAGACGGCGACCTTTTTATGAACTCAAACATATTCCTGAAGGGACAAGCGCATTCTATCAACGCAAAACAACGACCTAATGTCAGGAAAGCACAGGAGTTTAATGTGAACGAAAATGTGGTATTTGAAAATGTCTATACTTTCCACACTGAAACCGGCATCAATGATGGTAAGAATAACGATCCCTCTGTTTTGACACCTCCTGAAATATTATTTTTCGAAGAGAATGAAACAGAATAAACGTGGATCGCAAATCAATATATCGCTTCCTTCGTTTGACACATTCCGTATAACTCTTAATATATAAATACCCACTATTAATTAACGAGGTATTTATGAAGCACTGGCCCGAACGCTTATCCGTGAGAAAAGTGATAATGAGATTGTCTCACTGGTGATTAAGCTACGTACAGAGGCTGCGCTGGAGCTTCAATGTGCTGTTGAACTCAGTCTTGAACAACTGTCAGAGTTTGCTTCTACTTGTGAGCGTCAACAAGCGCCACGCCGTAAAATATCATCTTAAGATAATGCTTATCAGCCCCGAATCAGGGGCTAATACTGTTGACACCATTATAACGACTCAGCTAAAACTTCATAATGTGTTTTGAACAGTGCTTGTTTGACTTCTCTGAAATCTACTTCAGCCAGCTTTTCTTCTGCATTTTTTTTCCAGACGGAATCCCGAAAACATTTTTCGGCCATGATGATTGCCAGCCCAATAAAACTGTTGATAAATTCCGGGTCCATTACCTTGGTATATATCACACGTTGCGTCTCTTCATCTGCCAAGTTAAACATATCTGAATAGATTTGCAATGACATACCAAAGAACATACCCGTTGTTTCATTTCTAAAACTGAACATATTATTACCTCTCTTTCATTAAGGGTTATTGTTAACATCTACTTTTTTATGACGCCAGCAATATCAGGTATAAGCAATCCTCATCGTTAAATGATGACAGGAACTTACCGTGATTATTTAAGCCGTCAGTATTTACCTGTTTACAGCGTGAAGATATTTTTATACATATATCGATGAGTGAATGCCAGTGAGCGCAAAAATGCTCTTGCTTTTATCTGATTTACATTTCTGAACAGACAACATCCACTTTGTTCATCATGTCCTTCATAAAAATGCTCCTTCGTGAGATCGATAACAATCTCAATAAATCTGTCCATTTCCTTCTTGTTTTCCATCAGCGACTTATAAAACCCCGACATTTCCTTTCTTATTCTATGAATATTCTCATTGAATAACCTCTCTGCGACTTCATTAAACTGTGCTGTCGTTTTTATTTTTAATATCATAAATCACCTCATTATCGGGAAAAGTTATTTTCTGTATAACCATTGCGTGTATTCTGGATTATATTTTCAATCCATACGTCGATTTCACTTTCAATAAACGCCACAGATCTTGCACCTGTTTTTACCTGAGAAGGGAAGTTTCCTTCTTTGATAAGATGATAGATCCAAGCCTTACAGAAGCCCGTCCGGGTTAACACTTCAGGCAATCGAATAAGCCTTGTCTTTACTGAGTTTTGTTTTTTCATCGTTATCTCCGTTGTTGTTTCGATAGAGACAATTATCGCGATATTACCTGTGACGTTCGAGGGATGTTCAGAACATTGATCTTTGCAGGAAACTGGGAGGTATTGAGTTCAGATGACGTTCACCCAGAGTGAACATCACCTGTTTTGAGAATCAGTCTTCAAATACGAGGTGATCTCTTATCTTTGCATCCTTCAGGTAGTCATTTTTAATGATGTAATCCTGAAAAGACTTAATGTAGGTAGGGGTTGTCAGGAAGTCTAAAGCTAGCGGATAGTCAGTTGCTTTAATCAGATCCGCTGTGCGGTAATCATCGCTTTCGCCGTAAAGCAATTCTTCGAGTTTTGAAAACGGGATTTTCGTGTCTTTGAGTTCTTCCCAGAAAATGAGATCCATCAGGGGGATCAATCTATAATTGAGAACCTTTTTAAGGGTGCTGATACCAAAGCGATAATCCCTGACTTCCGGTTCTGGCGCTTTAAGTTGCTTCTTCCATTTGGGGATAAGCACTTTCAGGTGTTCAATGAGTTCATCACTCGATGCTTCCATAAGGTTCATCGTGACAACAATACTGCCTTTTCTGTTTACGCCCATTTCGCTGAAGTATTGAGAAACATACTCAGAACCTTCACCATGTCCCTTGGTTTCACTGGCCATCTCCGCCAACTTCAGGGAAGCCACACAGTATGGGATTTCCCTGCGCAGAAGAGGGACAATTGCATAGCTGGATGCCAGTATGTGTTCTGGTGTATTTGTCTCACCACCAAACAGAACATCGCCACAAATGATTTTATCGCAATGGATTAATAATTGAGTTTTGCCAACGTCATCCAGTTCCGTGCATCGTTTCAACATGTTATAGCCAATAATACGGCGGTCAATCTCCACCCAGAACTCCTCCAGAGTGAGATCCCAGATGACATCATAGTTATCATATTTGAACCACGATAACGCATTCTTGAGTTCGCTTCTTTTCATCATCCAAATCCCCTTTTTATGTAAAAAGACATGCAAAAACGCTAACACCACTGATCACAGCAAGAAAATTTTTACTACTTTCTAATTTTTCTCGCTTTGTTTTGGGTCATCGTTCACTGATAGAGTTCAGTTATGGCAGGGAGTTGAACTGGGGATTATGCTTTCGTAGCGACCTTGTTATTATAGAAAAAACCAATCTGTTATTTTGTAGATTAATTTGAAGGTCCCATAATTGCACCCTAAGAAAAAATGAAAAGAACAATAGTATTTTAAACCATATTGTTATTACACGGATTACAGAGACCCCAGCCCATCGGTGATTACCAGAGTCATCCGATGAAGTCCTAGAAGCCCGCATGGCGCAAGCCCTGCGGGCTTTTTTGTGCCTGTAATCGTCCGATACGATCCGCCTGAATCCAGTAAAAATTGGTACACGTTTAGGTACACGCTATACTGTGGTCCAATAAGCGTGTACCAATCATGGAAGGGATCCAGACATGGCGCGCATCACACGCCCTCTAACAAATAACGAAATCCTTAAAGCTAAACCCCGCGAAAAAGACTTTACCCTCCACGATGGGGATGGTCTGTTCTTACTCGTCAAAACCTCTGGTAAAAAACTTTGGCGTTTTCGCTATCAGTGACCAAACAGTACCAGCCGTACAAATCTGAGCCTTGGCGCATATCCTGCCCTGACACTCGCAGCCGCACGTCAAATACGCGATCAACATTTATCCCTATTGGCACAAGGGATAGATCCTCAGCAGCAACAAGAAATGGTTTCAGAGCAGGGCCAAATAGAGCTGGACAGCATTTTCTCTACTGTTGCTGCCAATTGGTTCCAGCTAAAGAGCAAAAGCGTCACACCGGATTATGCAAAAGACATTTGGCGCTCTTTAGATAAAGACGTGTTTCCTTCTATTGGCAAGATACCGGTTCAGGAGATTAAAGCCAGAACTATCATTGAAGCACTTGAGCCAATCAAAGCACGCGGAGCACTGGAGACAGTTCGCCGTTTGGTACAGCGTATTAATGAGATTATGATTTACGCGGTAAATATCGGCTTACTTGATGCCAATCCAACGTCAGGTGTGGGGATGGCTTTTGAGAGACCGAAGAAGCAAAACATGCCCACACTGCGACCAGAAGAATTGCCGAAACTGATGCGCACATTGATTATGTCAAATCTGTCTGTTCCTACTCGCTGTCTAATTGAGTTGCAGCTCCTTACCCTTGTGCGCCCTTCTGAAGCTGCCGGTGCTCGGTGGGCAGAGATCGATCTCGATGCAAAACTTTGGACGATTCCAGCCGAACGGATGAAAGCAAAGCGGGAACACATTGTCCCTCTATCCCCTCTTGCGTTAAATATTCTTGAAGTGATGAAGCCGATAAGTGCACATAGAACATATATTTTCCCAAGCAGAAATGAGCCTAAACACCCGATGAATAGCCAAACTGCGAACGCCGCCTTAAAACGAATAGGCTATGGTGGTAAATTATTTGCACATGGTTTACGCTCAATCGCAAGTACTGCAATGAATGAAGCGTTGTTTAATGCTGATGTAATCGAGGCTGCATTAGCACATTCAGACAGAAATGAGATAAGACGTGCATACAATCGTTCGAACTATCTCAATCTCCGCAAGGATCTGATGAACTGGTGGGGACAATATATTTATAATATGAAAACAGTTAATGAAGGATCGTTAATATGAATGCTTTAGACACAGATAATATTAGCACAGCATTTAACTCGATACTGCGAGCGGATTATATATCGCTTGACAATATTAAATAGCTTTCGCTTCTTGAGGATTATTTCATTGATTATTTCGGAATATTAAATGGATTACTTCAAAAGCAAGATAACTTTATATCAGGTCGACGTGGCACAGGGAAAACAACAAATTTACTTCGTGGATATTATGAATGTTTAAAATCAATATCCCCTGAACTTAAAGGTACTGAAACCTTACTTGGCACAAAAAAAGTCCTACCAATATTTATAGATTTAAGTACATGCATAGATATTTTTGACTCAACGAGTGATCTTGAGTTAATTGAAATTCACTTCATTAGACAAATTATAGACTCATTAAAAAAACAGTTAGCGCTGATGTTCAGTGAAAAACATCTCGTAATTTTTAAAAAAGAAAACCCCGCATTAGACGACCTTGATTATATTGAGAAAATTCTTGTCGAAGGAATAACGATTAGCACCAGTCGTAAGATTGAAGAAAGCAGACAAAATAAACACAAGGCTGATATAAATCTTGCAGCAAAGGCGGAGATTACAAAGGCAGAGATAAGTGCTGGCATCAGTGATTCAGTGGAGAAAACGGTAAATAGCACTCAAACCAAAATAAAATGACTTAATGTTCAAGATTTTTTGAATAAGATTAGTCAAATCAAAAACAAAGCAAAGCTCGATGCTATATATATTTTCCTAGATGAATATTCGGATCTCAATTCTGAATCACAAGCTAAATTCAGTTCTTTACTAAAATCATTTTTAGGCTCAAGAATAGGAATGTTTTTCAAGGTTGGAGTCATAACCGATAGATATGACTTTGGCGAGAAAATAATTATTGGAAGAGACATTTTTGCAATTCCTTTAGATTTCAACGAATATGTAGAAAGATTTGATGGTGCTATAGCTGGCATTAACAAAATGCAGGTTTTCGTTGAACAACTGATAAACAAACGGATTGAAAAGTTCTGCCCCAATTTAAAATTCAACGATATATTCAAGGCTAATAAAGAAGATATCTTCTACCGAATCACGAGAGAAACCATTGGTGTATCAAGAACTATTGGCATAATACTCCAAAACGCATTTATTCAGGCGAGAGCCAACTCACAAGATCCTAAAATTGGTTTGGCAGAAATAAATTACGGTATTACTTGCGCTAGAAAAACCTATCAGAAACAATTTACCGGAAGCTCTAAAAAAGGCCTGATTCCACCATTTAACATGGATATATGGAATTCAATAATTGAAAAAGCCCTACAAGAGAAAAACAAATTCCCTGATAGAGCTGCAAGCCATATGATGATAGACCCTTCCAGAAGGGATTATCTTAATGTTTTGTGTGAAAACTTCATGCTACATTTCATATCAGAGAATGTAGTTTCTAAGCATGGTGGAAGTTATAATCTTTATGCTATCGATTATGATGTTTGCTTAGAAAACAATATTAAATATGCAAATAAAAAGGATGATTACACTCCAATACGTTTTATTTATGATGAAGTGCTATCCAAGTATGATCCATACTTTGTTAAAACAAAGAGGAAAAGTTACAAGTGTCCAACCTGTAACAAAATTTATGATGAAGCCGAACTTGTTAAAGTAAAAATAAAAAGATGCTTTGAGGACGATGAAAAACTAACAGAAATTATTCATCAAGATGCTCCGGTTACTCATGGAAACTTCGCTGAAGTTGAAATAAAAATACTGGGGTTAATTAGTCAATTAGCATTTAGTGAAGCCATGACAGCACGAGAGATAGCTGATGCAGTCGGCTGCACAAGACAAAAAATCTCGGCATGGGGAGGCCGGGTATTAGAAAGGGATGGTCATATCCGCGTGGATAAGAAAAGAAAACCGCACCGATACTATGCGAGTGACCCTGATGACTCTCCCTCATCGCCAGAGGTTACAATTGCTGCTGATAATTAATATCCTTCATTAAATTTAGCGCGCAATGCTCTCCCCGCCACGCCTGCCCGCTTAAGGGGGCGCTTTCAATGCAGGTGCAAGAGCAGCCTCAGACCGCGCCAGAGCTGGCGCTGACGAGGGCGGCGGGGATGTGAAAATGCATGCAAAACCATGCACCTTACGCATGCATGGCTTAATTAGGGGAAATTAGCGGGATTTACGGGGATTTTCTGACGGGCTACTGCGCGGCCAGTTCTGCACGTTTATTCACGTAATTCTGGTTTTGTGCGGGTGTGTATTTTTCACGATTATCATCCCGCGAAGCCGCGTCAGGTCTGAACCCGATGGCCGTTAAAATGTCATTATCCTATACGGAATAATTAATTTTTTCACCGGCAGCCAGTCACACCGACAGCGTTTCACGCAGGTAATCGACGGAGTGCTGCATCGCGCAGTGTCTGACGGCGGGATTCAGGCTGTTATAGCCCATTAATTCAGGCGCAAGCGCGGCGGCCAGCTCTGCGCCATGCGCCTGCATAAAATCATTCAGCCGGTTGCTGATGCTGATGCGCTGCACGATCTCATGTGCGCGAATATAGCGACCAGCAGCCTGATTAATTTCCCACTTTTTCACGTCGATAATATCGCGCAGGGTTTGCAGACTCCGGCCTCGGCTTTCATCACCGGTAGCGATGAGTTCGCGGTATTCCTGTTCCGTGTCGGCCAGCTCCACCAAATTCTCCATCGGTGATTACCAGAGTCATCCGATGAAGTCCTAGAAGCCCGCACGGCGCAAGCCCTGCGGGCTTTTTTGTGCCTTCAATTTGTACGATGCTGTTTGTGCGCTACAGCCCACACTTTTACTCAAATCAATAATCTTACATAATCAATGGAAGAAAGTGACTCTCTTAGTTCGATTGCTCCTGCAATACCTCGATAGCTAATGTATTACCTGCATAATCTGGCTCTATGCAATCCAACTCAAAAGTGGCAGCTTTACAACTAAAGATAAGGTGTTGAAGCCATACATTAGCATCAACACCGCAAATACCTAGCCCTTCGTTTTCTTATGCTTATATAGCAATTCATCAGCTTTAATTTACGCATCGCTCAATGTATCACCGGATTTCATCTGGTAGCAGCCATATGAAAAATTAACAATAGCATCTGTATCAATCACTTTTAATTTCTGTTTAATTAAGTCAATAGTAATAAAAGCACGCTCTACATCGCAATCGATAAGAATAATACAGAACTCATCACCGCCGAGCCTAATACCATAATCACTCTTTCTTATAGAGGTTTGTATCGCGTCTCCTAATAAAGTGATTGCCTTATCCCCCATGTGATGACCTAAAGTATCATTGATGGTTTTTAATTTATCGCAATCAAGAGCAATAATAGTGACTGGAGTATTTTTTCAGTCAACGACTTTAAACGAGCATCCAGAGTCTGTGTCAGTATCTTTCTATTATATAATCCCGTCATAGAATCAGTTATGTTTTCCAAAGACAAAACTTCATTTTTTGATATCTGGTATTTTAAATACTTACAGATGGAATACGTTATAAGCACATATTAAATAAAAAGAAATAAGTTGTTTAAAATAAAATATTGAACATCTAATTTAAGATGGACAGTATAATATCGAGTAATATCCTTGTCGTAGTTCAAAATACTAAATAACTGCTTACCTGGTTGATTGAAATTAATTTCTT
Organism: Hafnia alvei; assembly: GCF_900095695.1. Lineage (GTDB taxonomy): Bacteria > Pseudomonadota > Gammaproteobacteria > Enterobacterales > Enterobacteriaceae > Hafnia > Hafnia alvei_B. The sequence goes on from NZ_FMIQ01000022.1 coordinate 8,882, forward strand.
CGGCTGAATTTCTATCTATAACTGAAAGCCTGAGGTATTTCCATAGGAAAGGACGATCAAATGTATAAAATGCCTTTGCTAGCTCATTGATACTCACATCAGTCAAAATTATACCTTTAAGATTCCCACCAAAAAACAACGGCGTGATCATGCTAATTATTTTTTCACCGGTATAACCGTCATCATATATATGTGAAGTAACACTTTGCCCATCATGCAAACTCCTCAATGCTTCATCATCAATTTTAATGCTTCTGGCATTGCTATCTACATCAATAAACTTTCCATTATATCGCAACCAATTATTGAATGCGTATCGAGAGCTATCGACTAACTTATTAATGTATATATATTGGTTTTCAAAATCAATATAGTATCTAATGCTATCTTGCACTTTCCAATGGTAATTAGAAAAACTGTACTCTTGAGAGATGGCTTCTTCTTGACTATTAAACTTCGCAAGATATTTTATATCTCTAGCCCAATCTTCGCAGGATGAATTTTTAGTTTGTAGTGTTCCAGCTAGTTTAGGATATTTATTCCCAGTCAAATTCAAGCCATAAATATCATTTGCGTTCTCCATACGGTTACAGATATTCAGCACACTTGAATCTGATTTTTTATTTTTATATTCAGAAATTGAAAATGATTTTATTAAATTAAGTGCTATTCTTTGATTTATATATTCTTCAGCAAAGATAGCAGAACGGCCTTTATCTACCGTGTAACCTAGATAATTTCTTAAGCCTTGGTAGTCATTCCACAAAAAGAATGCCAGAACCATCGTTGTTAATGACATAGTAATAAAAACTCCCTTTTTATAACTTTTTGTCAGCAACATATTAAAACCCCTTAAGATTATTCTACAAACAATGCAATTTTGCACAGACTAATAGTCATGTACAATATATTAGCAATGATAAGAAATTTAATCTCTCTAATAGTGAAATTGTTATATTAGCATAGCGTTTTCTTTTGTCTGTGATGGCTAAATAATCACAATCGTAACGAGACTATACTTATAGCATGCAAATTATTATTCTTTTTTCATTGGGGTTTATTGCCCTGATTATTTTCAAACCCTTTAAATATAATTAAATATGCTGGGGTTAACGCTCACATTTTGAATAAAGAACACAACTAAAATTAGGTTCACCATTTATCTTCACGATGCTATTCATTGTAATTCTTACTATTTCCTCTTGAAAAACGAATGAAAAAGGTTAGTGTAGCTATGTTAACTTACGCTTCGAACGATAGATATTTTCTGTCTTTGCACTTCTAGGAAGGTTCCTTTGCCCAGCCCCACGTTAAAACAGCGCAGCCTCGCCCTCTTTGTTTTCTTTTTCTTACCTGGCGTATCAATGGCGTCATGGGTGACCCGAACTCCCGCAATACGCGACAAACTTGGCGCATCGACCGCAGAGATGGGGCTTGTTCTTTTTGGTCTGTCGATTGGGTCAATGGCTGGAATTCTCTGTTCTGGTTATTTAGTGCAGCGCTTTAGCACTAAACCCGTTATTGCTGCAGGCACGGGTTTAGTGATCGCCGGTATTTTACTGGTTGCCCTCGGGGCATTTTTCTCATCTGCGATCACCGTTTCATCTGGGTTATGTTTATTTGGAGCAGGTATGGGCTCTGCTGAAATAGCCATTAACGTTGAGGGCGCCGATGTAGAACGCATATCACATCGCCCCCTCCTTCCTATGCTGCATGGCTGTTTTAGCTTAGGGACACTGGTTGGCGCAGGGGTTGGTAATGGGCTTACCTCGGTAAATTTCCCCATACAGTGGCATCTTTTATTAATTGGTGTTATTTGCGTTCCGGCAACATTGTGGGCACTAAAATCCGTACCTAAGGGGAATGGCCTACGTCCAGTAGAACATGCGCAGAATGGCAACCAGCCTACACAGGCTAAAACAAATGTTTGGCGAGATAAGCGTCTGTTGCTTATTGGCTTAATTGTCCTTGCAATGGCCCTTGCCGAAGGCTCAGCCAACGACTGGTTGCCGTTATTAATGGTAGACGGTCATGGATTCAGCCCTACATCCGGCTCGTTAATCTATACAGGCTTTGCCTTAGGAATGACCATTGGGCGCTTCTGCGGGGGATATTTCCTGCGTCGATTTGGCCGCGTTAATGTCGTTCGGGGCAGCGCCATCTTCGGCGTTATCGGCTTAGGGTTAATTATTTTTGCTGAAAATACATTTCTAGTCAGCGCTTCAGTTTTATTTTGGGGCGTAGGAGCTTCACTCGGCTTCCCTCTTACGTTGTCGGCCGCCAGTGACACTGGGCCAAATCCAGCTGCTCGCGTTAGTACCGTGGCAACCACCGGTTATATTGCATTTTTGGTTGGGCCTCCAATGCTAGGTTTTTTAGGTGAGCATTGGGGATTGCGCTCCGCCATGATCGTGGTGTTGGCGTTAGTCGCTTTTGCAATTTGGTTAGCACCTGCCGTTGGCGAACCGCCAAAATCTGACGCCTAATATACCGACATCTCACCCATCAATTTCTGGCGGGTGAGAACTTAATTCCATTATATTTATTACATTACACGTCAGATCCAATCTGTTTGGAACCACCTTCTCATTTCTCATTTTCTTCGTTTGTTGTGTTTATTTAACGTTATATGCTCAACATCAAGCCTATATCTCGCGTTGGCAACTCGATTCTACTCAGACTCAAATAACGAAACTAAGCCCTCTGGCATACTCAGGAGTGAGTCATGAAAGACTCGACCATACAGATCCTACAAAACAACATGTCATGCCTGCATCAGGTAATTAGTACTAATACCCAAAACGGGCTCCACGGTAATTTACTCGATGTACTGGCACTAAGTTTTAATCTGTTAAATATGAGCAACAATGAATTAATCCAGCTAAAACAGCAACAAGATGCGCTTTCATGCCATTCAGTGGGTTTAGTGATTCAGCAGTGTAGTGCCCTATTGTGGATGGTGCTCGAATATGCCAGCGCTCAGATGGAACAATCTAGCGTGGATAAATTAGCCGATATATATCTACATACGCATTATCTTGCGCGGTCAATATCCGGCACTCCGTGCCCATCATAAGCAAGGCTCCAGTCACTCAGTGGCTGGAGCCTTTTTGTGAATCTGCCTCTATATTTTTATTCGTGGGATTTATAAAAACAGCGCCCAAATAAAACAAACAATAAAGAGCACTAAAGCAGCAGCAGGAACCCAAAAAGCCTGATCGTAAGTTTTCATTACGTTTTTCCTTAAACTCATTTATTTCACCATGCCTTGATGAACATTCAATCTCTGCGGTAGCAGATAGTTATGAATAAACCTTACAGAGACATAGCCAATAACTAATGTCGCAATCACTGCTTCTACCGTCGCCATCATATGCAGTTGTCGCGCATACTCCACCGCTTGCGGGTAGCTGCCCACGAGGTTTGCCATTTTATAAAGTGCGGTAGCGCCAATCGCCATAGGGAACGTAAAAGCGGCGTAGCCTGGGCTAAACGGCAAGCGCATTAGGCGAAAGAAAGCACAATAAATAACCATGGTCATCAACAGTGCGATACCAAGCAACACCGCACAAATCAGCATTGAAGGCTCTTTGACAACGCTCAGATAGCCCGCTAATGACAAACTGGCCGGTGCCGCCATAATGGCAATCGTTGGTTTTGCTGCATCAGGCACTTCATCGCGAAACATGAAGCGGTAGATCATCATTGGCAGCATCAGCACATAACTCACCATCCCAATTGCCAATAAAATCAGTGCAAACTCAGTGTAGGCCTCACTTGGGCAAGTCACATCTGCCACAATAATGCCCACTGGCGGCACAAACCAGCTAGGAACTAGATGATGCAGCTTAGGTTCTTTCGCACGGTGATAAATAAAAAGCGACAGCGAGACCAGATGAACAATAACAGCCCCCAGCCAAAGCATCTGGCCCGCCGTCGGCATAAAGTTACCCAGCGCCTTAGAAACCACCATTGCAGCCATTGCAAAGGTAGGAACAATGCTTCCCACCACCGGATGTTTAAGATCTTGAGTCAGCGTATCGGGATGAAAAATAAAACGAATAGCGAGAATGGCAAGCAGTAGCCCAGCAATCAATGCGCCTACGTTTTGTCCCACACCGTGAAGCGGCAAAGCATTCTCTAAACACCATCCCAAACTAGCGATCCCCAGCGCTAAACCCGCTACGGGGGTTGGTAATCCGCGAACCTTATGATGTAGGTATCTCAACATGTCATCACCTCGATTTTTTTCATTCTTCTGCGGTAAAAACTATAGCCATCCGCTATCATTTAAAAAATCGAGTTATTTTTTACATTAGGTTTAGAGAAACTAAACGATGAATATTACCTTCAAACAACTTTCCGTCTTTGTCGCCATCGTCCGCAGCGGCAGCATGACGCTCGCCGCAGAAACTCTGTTTATGACAAAAGGAGCCATTTCACAGACATTGGCTGAATTAGAGAGTCAGCTAGGAGTACGGCTCTTTGATCGTCAACATGCACGCTTATATATCAATCATGAAGGGCAAAAGTTACTGCCTGTCGCCGACGAACTTTTGTCTCGAATGCAGGGGGTTGAACAATTATTCGGAGAGAATAGCCAAGATACCCAGCTCAAGGTGGGATGTACTAAGACTATCGGCAGCTATCTTCTGCCTGACATGCTGAAGGGGTTTAAAGAACATCAAGGGTGGTTGCCACAATGCACTATCGCCAACACGCAAAAAATCAGCACTATGGTCAGCCATTTTGAAATTGATGTGGCGTTACTGGAAGGACCCGCTAGCGAACCCAACCTTATTTGCGAGCCGTGGTTAGAAGATGAAATGGTCATTATCGCCGGTAAAAATCATCCGCTCGCCAAGCAAGAAACGGTTTCATATCAGGTACTGAGTCAAGAACGCTGGCTGCTACGCGAGCAAGGCTCCAGCAGCCGTGCCTTTTTTGATAATCAATTGGCACTACATTTAAGCAATCCACAAATCGCTCTTTCACTGAACGCTTTTGACGCCATTCTTTCTTGCGTTGCTCATCACTTAGGCATCACTTTTATTTCAAAGCGCATGCTACATAGTTCATTTTATACGGGGCATTTTGTGCAATTACATACCGAGCAGCGGTTTATGCGGAAGTTCACACTCTGCTACCACAAAAGTAAGTTTATCTCGCCAACATTAGCAAGCTGGCTAAGCTTCAGTCGCTCATGGCCTCACTCCTAACTAGCTTGGCTTGTCATATTTAAATCAAGACAGATCAGCACAAATGATCATAACGAACTGTTTTTAAATGAAAATATTTCCAAAAGAGAGAAACTTAGGCATCGGAGTGCTTTAATAGGTTTTTATGCTATTTTGTAAGAGCAAATCAGACTATTTGGTCGCAAAATAAATATCAGATCATCCATACGATAAATTACCTCGCATTTTATTTCACGCCATAAAGTTAGTTTTTACCGGCATATGAATACGTTACCCTTACTGCGCTCAATATATCTCCCAACGTCATTTGAGCAGAGCTAAACGCAGGAGATAAATCCCGTTTTATGTGGTAACGAGTTAATAAAATGAAAATACGCCTTTGCGACGTAAAATTATTTCTTCTGGGAGTTTTGCTCTCGATTAATGGCTCTGCATTTGCAGCTTTAGCCCCGGTGAGTGGCGGTCAGGCAAAAGATGACTCCAAAAGCACGCTATACATTCGCGGTAATATATTTGAACCCGCCGCCTGTAAAATTAACCAAAACAATAATCTCGATGTGGACTTCAAACGCATCGCACTGAAAAAAATTGACGGCGTTGCTTTCGCCAGCGTAACTCCTGTCGATATTGTATGCAGCATTACTACGGGAGCAACCGTGCAGCTAGAATTTCAGGGCACATCATCAGGTAAAAGCAACTACCTGACCACAACCCTCGATAATCTGGCCATTGCCCTCTCAGACGATGCGACAGGCAAAAATATCGATCTGAATACGTTCTTTACCATTCAGAAAACGCAGACTATTCAACTACGCGCGGTGCCAATAAAAATATCTGATGCGGTGGAATTAAAAGAAGGCGAATTTAAAGCCACATCCACGCTGATTACACGCTATCTCTAACAGGTGATAAATGAAACACGCTTTATTTTCAAAACTTGATGCAAAACGCCTGCTACCACTCGCGGGATTATTGTTCGCATCGTTTCATGCTTCTGCTTTTGACTGCGTTGAAAACGGCACCGGCGTTGTTGACAAGCCGGCTATCGATATTGGCGAATTAGCTATCCCTGCTAACGTTCCCGATAAAACCAAAGTATGGGAGTCTAATCCCATCACTGTGACGGCTTATTGCGATAACAACACGAAAAGTAACTTTCAAGACTTCGTGACCTTCTATTTTAATCCTAAATCAAAATCTTTGGGTCAAGGATTAAAGTTAGGCGTAACCTACGAAGGAAAAGATCTTGAACAAAATGGCCAAGGATTGCAGGTGCCTGGCGGCGGCCCAGTCTATAAAAAAGGGTCAGGTACACCAACGTTTAAAGTCGTTACCGTTACCTTTCGCCTCTATATTCGTGTTGATGGAAAACCGCCAGCGTCAGGTCACTATCAAGGAGCCGATGAGTTTGTTGTCTTTCAGCTCGATGGCTCAAGTGGGATCAATTTTCGCCCAGATGCAAAAAACCTTAAGTATTCACTCTCAGGTTTAACCGGAACACGTTTTTTAAGCTGCGGCGCGCAAATAAAACTCTATCCAGAAAATCAGAATCTCGATTTTGGTGATATTGACCGAACAACGCTCAGCAGCGGTGGCGTACTCTCAAAAGAATTCAGCGTAAAAGCAGTGAAGGAAGGCGGATGTCTAGAAGACTTCTCCTTAACCTCTGAGTTCTCAACAACTGAAACCCTGCTAGATAGCACACATATTAATTTAAATAACGGCGTAAAACTCAGTTTCACGGATCAAGATAGCAAAGCCGTCGAGTTCAATAAATATACTAACTTCGGCAGTATGAAAGGTATTACTGAGTTGAGTAAAAACTACAAAGCCAGTATTTCAGTGATACCAGGACAAACGATCAAAGCAGGGCCTTTCGTGGCAACGACGATCGTTAAAGTCAATTACTATTAACTTCATTTAGAAAAATCCTAATATCCTATTTTACTAAATGATATTTTTAGATTAATAAGTAGAAACGCAGACGAGGTTCCCCTCATCTGCGCTATTATTAAAACATATATTAAATTCATCTGCTGATTATTAGGATTTTTCCATTGCAAAATGCCGCAAAAATGCTCCGTACATAAATATGTTCGGAGAAATGGAAATGCGACAGTCTACCCGCTAAAGGAATAATGCAAAAGTTAATAATCAACGATGGGGTCTAGCTCTAAATTAGCGGGTTGGAATACACCAGCGTAGAGAATTGCTACGACCAGCTCCTCCTTGATAGCAATTTACCTTGCCTTCACCGACAAGCTGCAATAGCCAGTGACGTGTAACATAAATGCTTTCACCACTTTCTTCTGCAACCTCTCTGGTTTTTGGCCAACATGATTCAGGTAGATAAGGGTCTGTACTGCGAGTTTCCCCCATTCTAATTGAACATATTTTACCCAAATTCATGTAGATTCTTTCTTTCTTCGTTAATTTATCCATTTCCAACTCCATTGACTCGTTATCGTTGAACGTTATGTGTCTTTGTTGTTGCTACCGCATGTGCGGCAATTCTACCGTCCCTGGCGGATACTTCTCTCATCGAGGATGAGGGTCCAAACTCAATTCCATTAAAGCGCGACAGTATGAATTAATTCCTCTTGCAAACGACGTTTATTATTCAACTCAATCGCCGGTGTGTTTAAATAAAAAAGGCGGCGACGGCCAGAGACATAAGTGAGTCTCTCTTCGTAAAGTTTCATCAAAGCCAAAAGCTCGGCATCGCTATTCAAATTAAATTTATGCATAACAGAGCGTTTGTGACTGCTGATGGTTTTAATATTTAATGAAAGTATCCATGCAATGCGTTCAACGCTAAAACCTAGGCATATATAGCGCACCACCTTCTCTTCCTGAGGAGAAAAATAAAGCGCTTGGCATTCTTGGCAGTTGCGTACTCTTTCTTCCCCAAGTTGTGCATGCTTCCACGCCTGTAACAGCTTGAGACTCAACGAATTCAAAGTCTCTTTGCGGCTGATAAACAGCACATTTTTCAAACAATCAGGTAGCCGTGACAACGGTGGCTGCGCTGCTTCACTGCATACACCAACCAACAACGAATTTGCTTTTCGATGTAATAACTCATGGTGACAAACTTGAGCACCACCATTTTGGAATATCTTTACTACAATATCGGAAGCAACCAAGTTCTCTTGACTGGTTTCGAGTAATTCAAGCGTTCCATAATCACTTGAAGCAAAGTTTTTCTTTATAAAATGCCACAGTCCTTCACGGTAAAAGGCATTATCATCATCAATCAAAACTCTAATCATCTTGTCACCCGGAAGCTTATTATTGGATTATTGTTTCTGGCCAAAGATAGCCTTGTAAATGGCTAGCACCTGAGCGAGCAGCAATATCCCTATGCTGTAAAGTTTCAATACCTTCAATTAATACGTTAGATGTTATTTGATAACACCTTTTAACTAGTTGCTTGAGCTCGAGTGGTGAAAACTGAGTACGCCAAAAGGCGTACTTATCAATTTTGATACCATCAAAGCAAAAATTAAGCTCACACACCGTAGATAATAATGGTTCATCAAGATCGTCTAGCCAAATGGCTATATGGCGTTCACGCAATCGCTCAAGATTATTGACTAACTGTGCTTTGTCTACATCATTCAGCCCAACTAAATTCTCTGGGTCCTGTAGTTCAATTACTAATTTTTGTTCTGGAGATATCTGAATTTTATTTTCTAACTCTGAGCCCAACAGATCGCGAACAGATAAATTTACAAAATAATGGTATCCCGCAGGATTACTCGCCACCTGTTTAACCTGTTGGTTGAAAATCGAAATTAATATATTTTCTGGCGCATGCTGAAAGTAATATTCAGAATCGACATCCTCGGTAAAATAGCTAAGCACTTCATACCCAATAATCGAGCCTGTTTTCAATTCAACGATAGGCTGAAGTTTAATTCCTGCTGGCGACTGATGGTCAAACATAGTCATTCCACCTCCCTTGACGTAATGGCTATCGAGTTTTGAAAACGGGGATCATGAGAAAATATTAGGCTAGCCTCATGGCGCTGTTTTTCTGCCTCATCTGCTTTATTGCTAAAACTCAATATGGCAATACGATAGGCATATACATTTTTATCAACATGGTGTGATAGATATTGCTGCGACCATGTGATATAGCTCTGTAATATTTTAGGGTCACGGCTGACGTTATATTGCAAAAGCTGGTTCACCTGACGATCATATTCAATGCGTTCTTGAAATATCCAATGCTGCCAAAACTGTTGCTCTAATCGAGGGAAATCAATATTTACCTGTCTTAGCTGTAGCTGTTCCGCTTTAGTCAACAGCACTTGGGTTTGTAATGTTGAAAGCATGATTCCCAGACCACCACACGCCCCGACTAGGGATACGGCTCGAATGGTCCCCACAATCTTGGGTTTCGTTACCACACGCGGCTTAGAAAGCGCCGAATCCGTTAGGCTCAGCAACAGTAAGAAAATCAGCCAGTGCCCTGTGGACATATAAAACGGATATTCCAACTGGGTATGCACCGCGAAAGGCAACATCAGAAGCCATAGCGTAAATAGGCTTTTATCCGTTCGCCGCCAAGCCAATACCATTAAGCGAAAATAGGCGGTAGCCAGAAAAATATATCCAGCCAGTGCAGCAACACCGCCCTCAACCCAGCCAAACAACAGCTCGTTATGTGGGTGGGTAATAACGCCCATTCCGGTTATCGGTGGCGTCATGCCAATGGCAAAATGGGCAAAGCTGTACTCGAAACTGCCATACCCCCACCCAAGAATCGGATGGTTCATAATCATCGCCAGAGTAATCTGTAAGATTTTCCAACGTTCCAGATTTGAGCCATCATGAGAGACGGGGATAACCAGCTCAGCGCCGACTAACAGCGTATAACCAAGCAAAATACCGCTGATGATTAAGCCGACAAATGCAGTCGTCCGACGTGGCTGATTCCTTACGCGTAATATAAAGTTAATCAGCACAACGGCTATCGCACCGATATAGCCGGCACGCGACTGAAGCAAAACGAGCATCGCGGGCAACAAAACCAACGCAGCCAACTGCTGTAGATGTATTAGACGATGAACAACTGAACTTACTTTGCTTCTTATGTTCAGCGGTTGGGGCAAATAAAGCAGATGCAACGAGCAGGCCAGCCCCGTGGCCATAAACGAAGCCATCACATTGACCTGACGAAACACGCCAGTTGGCCTAACGCCCTCATCACCGAGCGCCATCAAACCTGAGAGTGGAGGCAGCAGAGTGAGCTGAATAAACCCGATGACGCTCTGCACCAACGTCGCAAACAGCAAGACATTAAGCAGCAAGATGCGCCAGCGAGAGCTAAAGCGGCATTGCAATAAGGTGAAATAAAAAATTAGCCCTGCCACTACACCAGCCATTTGCAGAAGAGCCTCTTTCAGCCATTTTTCTGATGTATAAAATAGAGGAAGTAACAGCAATAAAATGCCGATAACAATTAAATTAGATGTGGTTGTCGTAATAATGGATTGATGGCGATTAAGCAGCCAATAGGCAAGAACAGATAGCGCAATAAACACCCAAGCAACAATATTTCCCGGCACTCGCAATCCGCTTCCGCCCATACTTGGAATAAAGACGTGCATCGCCAATGCTAAGTAAATTAGCAGCATGACTGAAATGGCTTTTCGGTTAATCACTTGCATTCTTTACTCTTAATAACGCTTTACGCTATATCGATTGGAAAAACCTTTCGATAAATATATCGACTAGGGATATTCAAGATGAAATTCTACCGTAGTATTAAAGTCCCCTTCTGTAATGCTGTGGTCGGCAATACTTTTTGGTGAGGCCTGTAAAAATGCAGCAAACTTAAAGGAGTTGGCGCCTTGAGTCAGGCTGTACTTAGCCGACCCCGTATTCAGAGGGATAAGCGTGGATGGGTTTTGAACATCACCAGATATTGACTCTATGCCGATTGCTAAACCTTTAACTTGAGCACTTTTTAAAGAAAGATATCCTTTTTGATCGCCATCTTCTGCGCCAATAAAAGACACCAGCACCGTTTTCGAAATTGAAACGTCACAATTTTTAAGACCAATGCTGAAAGGTTTAGAGTCAGAGCGACCTGCTAAATAAAATGTCTTAATCGCAGTAACACCAAAATCAACACTCTGCCCATCAGAGTTTATGTCAACCTCACAAGGTTCACTGACGACTTCACCATGAAAGTTAATATCTATCGTTGCCCATGAAGTGCTTGAAAATAGCGCTAAACATAGCAAGGCTAAAAACTTCATATTTATTTTCCTCAGCATAACTACGAGCGCATATTTCTGATTAAAATGCTTTACTGGTACGAAATATTTAAATTAACCGTGGTATGAAATTCACCTTCGATCAGTTCTTCAGGAATTCGCTCCAGCATGGCATGCATCACTAAATCCATATTTCCTTGAGACATGATCAACGGTTCGCTATGTTCGCCGGGGATCAACTGACGATGTTTGTCATCTTCCAATCGCAAACCAACCCCTCGTGCTGAGCCAAATATCTTCATCAGATATTTATTATTGTCACTCTCCACACCATTCACGGTGATATAGGAAACCAACTGTCCGGGAAGATAGGTGATATTGCCGCCGTGCATATTGTCTCGCGGTGAGTTCCCCACTACGCCGCAGTCCTTCAGTCGGATATGCACTGCTACGGGATCGGTTCGATTTCCCACCCGATTCAAACTCACACGAGAAATCGTTCCTAAATTCACCGATTGTTCTTTCGATTCCATTTCCAGTACGCAGGTCGGTTCCGTTAATGCGCCCTGTACTAGGAGCTCGCCATGCATACCAAAAACATCCCAGCCATCAATGTCTTCTGCATTAGCCAACCGCAGATCCACCGCGGTGATACTCCCTGAAAACAGGAAGAGCCACAGCGTTGTGCGAGCAAACTTTAGACATGAAGTACGCATAGCATTCACCACTAGCCTTGGTTGGCAACGGCACGGCACTCGCTACCATTACAGGTAAATTTCAGTTCAGGGCGACCGCCAAAATCGTTGATATAGGTGACATATGGCGTGGCATAAACTGGGGAAACCGCCTTAAGAGTCGATTTTGGCGGTACCATCACAGGACGAAAATCATTTGCCGAATCCGACTTCGCCTGTCCAGATATACCAATCACGGTGAGGTAATAAGGCGTTGGGTTGTGAATCTGATATCCATCACCGACTTTCGTCAGCACCACTTTTTCCTGCCAAATCACATCTGAATCGATCGCGATCGGCGCTGGTCGATAAAACAGTTTGATCTTGGTTTGCAACGCAATCTGCATCACGTTTTGTTTAGTACTACGCGGCGGGATTTCGCGTACGTTGAAATAGAATACGGACTCGCGATCCTGTGGAAGTTTGGCAACCCCAGCCATAGCATTGATTCGGATCTGGCTCTTAGCACCAGGTTCAACGCGTTGAACAGGCGGCACAACCACCAGCGGGTCGGTGATCTTCTGGCCATTGCTATCTTCCAACCATGACTGTGCCAAATAAGGCAACTGAGTATTATCGTTGCGAATATTCAGACTGATCGATTTTTGGCTACCGTCAAAAATAGCGCGAGTACGATCGAGAGCAATGGCTGCATCAGCTGCCTGAGCAGCCAGTAACAAGACGAAGCCTAATGATAAAGTTTGTTTTAATTTCATAATGTTATTGCTCTTCATGGATGTTATCTGTCGATTCTAAAGCAGCGCTATCTTTCGCTACCGTGGATGTTTGGCTTTGCGCTACCGCATGGCACGGCAAAAGCAGTTGCTCCTGATCTCGCAAGGTTTTAGGAATGGATATCGCGCACTGTGCTGCGCCATCCCATAACACGTCGAGTGACTCCCCGCCCTGTAGGCCGGTTAACCAAGCTATGCCGCCATCACCTACGATCGCCAATTCCTTGCCTTCACTATTTCTTATGCTGGCGCCAAACGGTGGGTGGCTCCCATCTGCCAGTGCCAGTACCGCCAGCGCTTTCGCACCTTTGATTACGCCAAATTTACGGTAACCAATTGCCCCGTCAGTCAGCGCTGAGTCCACTACTGAGCGGCTAGAATCCACGTCGTCGGCCATCTTGGTTAAATCAATGCTGGTTGAATTACGGTAATAGCTGTTCATATCCGTAATCACCCCAATGCCGTAACCGTTGGTATGCACGCGGCCACCGTTAATCGGAACGCCACCAACGCCTTCGGTATCTACCATCAAACGCGTACCTCCGCTGATCCCGCCCGAATGTAACGCCGCACCTTTCGCCGTAATCGTAGCGCCACCCTGCATCGTCATCCCCGCCGAGCTATAGTTGCCCTGCGAATAGGCGGCGTTGGCGCTCATATCAGCGAAATCGCCGCGATGACTGTAATAACCATTAAATTGTGTACGGGTGCTCTCATCGCCGCCGCTGCTTACCCCAGTTGAAACTCGGTAGTTATTGTTGTTATCAACACGGTCGTAATAGCTCACGTTCTGGCTATATCGATTGTTGCTGTACTGGCCGTCATAGCCTATTGATGCGGAGTTCCCCATCGGAATAGATAGGCTCACAAACACCGCATCATCGTTGCGTTCGTTAATCTTGCTGCGCGTGGCTGAAACGTTGAGAGACACATTTTTCAGTGAAAATAGGCTCACATACGTGCTTCCAGACAGGCTATACCGGTCATCCGTTGGCTGATCCCAATAAGTCTGATGGCTATAGCTGAAGTAAAAACTCAGTCCCACTTCGGAGAAGTTTTTGTTCGCCGTGATGGTATAAAGCTCTTTATCGTGGCCTGAGTTTTCCTCGTGATAGCGCGCATCCAAGAATTCGCCCATCGACATATAGTCACGCTCGGAGAAGCGATAGCCCGCAAAGGTCACTTCACTATCGTACTCATCAAAACGTTTGGAATAGCTCAGACGCCATGACTTCCCTTGACGTTTCTCTTCTCCGGGTAAGCGAGCAAAAGACTGCGTTACGTCAGCAGAAACAGCACCGAGCAAGAACAAGTCGCGCCCAATACCCATCGACGCCGAGTTGTAATCACCTGCAAGAATGCTACCGCCATACAAAGACCAACTATTGGCAATCCCCCATGAAAACTCACCGGTTGCAAAAGTTGGGCCTTGTATATGATGTTCGTAGGTTGACGGACGCCCCATCGCAAACTTATAGCGCACCATTCCGGGGCGGGTCAGATAAGGGATCGTCGCGGTATCAACCTGAAATGTTTGAACCGTCCCATCCTGCTCCTCAACCTTTACGTCAAGCTTGCCGGTCACTGCGCTACTCAAATCTTGAATACGAAATGGACCCGATGGCACCGTGGTTTCGTACAGCACACGTCCTTGCTGAGTCACCACAACCTTGGCGTTCGTTTTAGCAATCCCCGAAACCTCCGGTGCATAGCCACGCAACGCAGGAGGCAGCATTCGGTCATCGCTGCTTAAAGACATCCCGGTATAGCGCCAAGAGTCGAAAATACTGGATGAGAGATAGTTCTCCCCCACCGATAGCGTTGAACGTAGCGCTGGCAGCGCGCGATACATATAAACGCGGCTCCAATCCATATTGTGCTGGCTGCTCTGTGATGAGCCTGAAGCACGGCTATAGCTGCCCTGATAGTCACCACGCAAACGCCAAGCACCTGCGTTAGCCCCCACGGTTCCGCTTATGCTGGCATTTTGGCTATTGCTACCTTCATTAGGGCGACTCATCGAGGCATTCAGGTTGTAGTCCAGCAGCAAACCGGGGATGCCTTCATCCCAACGTGACGATGGAACCCAGTTCGGATCGCTGTACTCGATCCATGCCTGTGGAACAGAAAGCTGCAAACTTGAGTTCGATAAATCGCCACGAACCGTTGTGCCATCCAACTGACTGAAATCCGCACACTCCCCTTGATGCCAGTAGGTCACTTTATTTAAGGCGGCAGGTTTCAATCCCAATTCACTGACTATTTGCGGTGAAACGCAGGCTTCGCTGCTGTCTGCCTCGTTATCACGCGGGTAGTAATTAAAGGGATACTCACCCACGTTTTGATCATTTACTCTCAGCGCTAACTGATACAGACCAGGCAAGATATAGTTGGCTTTTGAGAAACGAGAAAAGTCGATATTTGCCTTATCTGCGGTATCTAGCATATCCGTATTAAATTCCACGGCCTTGCTGGACATACTGGTGCTAGCCAATGCAAACGCCATGGCCAAACTGATTTTATTGATATGGAATGTAGACATTACCGTCTCTATTATTTTCTAGCCCAGATGTACCAAACAAAAACAGTTCTTACAGAAAACCATTCACCAAATGTGCGCATAACATGAAGATAAAAATCTGCCTGAAATTCGTTTTTATGCGCAAACTCCACTTACCCAATATGAGGTAACGATGAGGAGAGTAATTATTTTTCTATAAAATCTTTTTTTATAAATATTCCACTTTGAACTTCACAATAACGCTGTAACTCCCAGCGCGTAATTCGTGCTTATTTCGCTGAATCGCCAGCTTATAATTCAAATCCATCGACCCCACATTTAGCGGAATATCCGGTAAGGCTTTCCCCGGCACAATAGTATTGCCAGCCTCATCTTTTAGTATCAGACCAATCCCGCTGGCCTCTCCATGAATACTGAGTAAATTGGCAGTATCATCTCTCACCCCATCAAACGTGAGATGCACACTTTTAAAGTCAGGACGCAAATTATCCTGAGAAGTCAGTTCACAGTTTTCCAATTTGATGACAAATGCTTTTTCAGGACCTTGCCCAGTACGTGCAAGCTCGCTAACGGGCAGAGTACCCAAATCAATAACCTGCTCTAATGATCCAGAAGATATGCTGCATGCGGTTGCCACTAAGGTGCCACCCATTCTGACGCGCCCTTGCTGAACATCCATAGCTCCCGCCGTTGTTACAACTAAAGCCATAAAGGCACAGAGCGTACGGACCACCATGCTATCTCTCCTGCTAAACCACTCTCTGGAAATAAGGGCGTTGTCATCAACGCCCTCATCCATGACCACAACATAATTTTTAAATAATCTTTCCTGTAATCAAGCACTCAGCATTCTCAGTACGGTTACAGTTCCAATCATTCAAGAACAATTAGTTGTAAGTAATCACGAAGTCAGTCTGGCTGGTGAAATCACCTGCGGTGATTGCAGAACCTGAAGCACCTGTTGCCTGCACGTAAGCAGCAAAGTCAAGTGAGTTATCGCCTTGAATCAAGGTCTTAACTTCAGTTTCTTTACCCAGTTCGAAGTCTTTACCGTTAGCATCGGTAATACCAACACCCACGCCTGATGCTGTGCTGCTGACAATACCTAACAGGTTGCTTGAACCCTTAGCGCTAGTACCGTTGAAAGTAATAGAAGCTTTAGGTGCAGCACCGCCGCTTACGTCACAACCAGTCAGCTTGATGTGGAAATCAGATGGAGTTGATTTAGCACCGTCTTTCAAGGCCTTAATTGCAATAGAACCCAGATCGATAGTCTGATCGCTGTTATTAGGCGCAATTGAACATGCAGCATCAACAATAGAACCGTTGAATTTAATAACACCGTTACCGCCTACTGTGCCTGCTGCATTAGCCGCCGCAGACGCAATACCCATAGTCATAACCAATGCCACAGCTAATTTATTCATTTTCATTTTTGTTTCCATAATTTAGATAATAAGAGATCCTTCGCCAGTTAAGGCGAAAATATCCATAATGTATTTATTCCCTGTGAAATTTTATTTTGTGGTTTTCAGATAAATATATTTATTAATTTATCTTATGCAAACAGGAGATTAAGCCATAACACCAGTTAAAAATTTCACTTCCCAGATAAAAATTGTGTAATCCGCACTCATATCTGGCTCCGGAAATAATAATTCCGACATTGTCATAAAAAAACAAAAATTTACACTAATAGGTTAATACGACAGTTTCACCTAAATAGGATAATTCCTATGACTTATGCGAGCTACTTTGTCGCACATTCAAATGTTGCGATATATAATCTTTTAAAGAAAGATATTATAAAAAGTTAAATTTTATAAAGTGTAAAAATCCGGTGTTTATAGCTAAAAACCACCGTTTTTGATCAAATCAAAAACAATAATTAAACATAAATGCAACAATGAGAGATGAAATACATATGTGGCAATAGGATTAATACCAAATAATAAATTTTATTGTTTTTAATAAACGTTCCTAATTCTGCAAATAGTTTTTTCACTTCCCGAAAAATACATTGATTTTCCTGCCAATTAGGCCTATTCGCGCTAGTAGCATGATTATTATTTTATTGAAATATATCTCTCAGGATTTGAGATGTTATAACAAAAACAATGTTGTGAAATGATGATGGAGCGGTAAGAAATTTACGAAGGGAAAGTGCGGCAGAGCCCCTGTACCAGAGGGATACAGGGGAAAGTGAATGCTGAAAGGAGCGTTAAGCAGGAAGAACTATATTGCTATCCGCCAAGCTGCCAATCTCGTTATAGGCCGCACATGCGGCGTCTACGATATGCATGGCAACAGCGGCGCCGCTGCCTTCGCCCAAACGCATTTCTAGCTGAAGATAAGGTTCAAGTTTCAGCTGCTCTAACGCAATACGAGCGCCTTTTTCTGCAGAAAAGTGAGAAGGGATCAGATAATCGTGAACCTGCGGTGCAATCTGGCAAGCAACCAGCGCCGAAGCGTAGGAGAGGAAGCCATCGAGTACCACCGGAAGCCCCGCTGCCGCAGCACCTAACATCAGCCCTGTCATACCCACCAAATCGAAGCCTCCAACTTTAGCTAACACATCAATTCCATCGTCTGCGTTTGGCTGATTGCAGGCAATAGCGCGGCGCACTACGCTAACTTTGTGCTGAAGTTGGTCGGTCGGGAAATTGGCTCCAATGCCGACGACGCGTTCCGGGTCGTTATTCGTCATCACGCTAACAATCGCAGCGGCAGGGGTGGTATTCGCTATTCCCAATTCGCCGACACCGAGCAAGCGCACGCCACTCTCTGCCTGTTGCATCGCCAGCATTGCCGATTTAACTAATAGAGTTTCTGCCTGCTCACGGTTCATCGCGGCAGTTTGGGCAATGTTTCCGCACCCTCGCCCCATACGCATATCAACCGCGCCAGAAATCGGATCGCAGTCAATGCCCGCATCAACAATCACCACCTCAGCACCGGCATGTTTTGCCAATACGCAAACGCCCGTCACGCCATGCACCATATTCTGGGCTTGAATCGCCGTTACCGCACGTGGAGAAACCGCCACGCCCTCTTCAAAAACGCCATGATCTGCCGCCATCACAATAATTTTCTTCTGCTCTACATTCACCGCATCTTCACCGAAAATACCGGCTAGCTGCACGGCTAGCTGTTCCAGACGCCCCAAGCTGCCTGTTGGCTTTAACAGACCATCGAGTTTTATCTGGGCTTTACGCATCGCGTCTTGGTTCAATGGTTTAATCTGAGCAATGATTTGTTCTAATGTTTGCATGGTTGTCTCTGTTGAAATGTAAACGACCGGAGTTGTCAGCCCTTTATTTTTACTTCAATCCCTGAAATGACGAGGTAAACCTGCTGCGCCTGGGCAGCCAGCCGTTGATTGACGCGCCCAGCAATATCCCTAAAACGTCGCGCAAGCAGGTTATCTGGCACAATGCCCATCCCAAGTTCGTTGGTAACGATATAAACGGGAATATCACTTTGGCTACATGCCAATATCAGCGCATCGATTTGCTGGTGTATGCCTTGCTCAAGTGCGGTGAAATCCATCTCTTCAGCGGCCACGTTGCCCGCCTGTTCAAACAGCAAATTGGTGATCATCGTCGTGATGCACTCAAGCATAATGGCGTTACAGCCTTCGCCTTTCTCGCTCACAACGGCGTCAAGATCGCGATAGCCTTCGTGTGTTATCCACTGTACCGGACGCGTTTGCCTATGGATCTCAACCCGCTGAGCCATCTCGTCATCGGTTATCACCGAAGTCGCGATATATAGCACCCTTTTGCCGCGTTGAGCGGCCAGTTTTTCCGCCAGCGTGCTTTTCCCACTGCGCGCCCCGCCGGTAATCAAAATCATCATTGGCCCACCTGTTCAGCAACAACGTGTTCACGCATAAGGCGATACACAGCGTCGATATCAATATTCTGGCGCATTGCCGCAGCCAGCAGATCAAACTGCTGATCCCTAAAAGCCTGATACTGGAACGCTTCTCCCACGAGCGGCGCTAAACCTTTGCGTTCTCGCAGCGCGTTCAACAAACTACGCGTGAAGTCGTCTGAATCAAAAATGCCGTGAATGTAAGTACCAGCTACTGAACCATCGGGGCTAATCGCACCCTCACATTGATTGATTTCTTCGCCGTTACGTTGCTGCAATAACGTCAATGGTGACGCCTGCTCACCGAGCTCGGTGTGCCCCATATGGATTTCATAGCCCGCTAACGCATGGTCTTGGCAGGCAGCAAAAATACCGCTTAACACAGGCTGAACCTTTCCAATGACACGGGTAGTCATTTTTTGGTGCGAAAATTTAGTTTCACAATCCAACAGCCCAAGCCCTGCCATCTGATCAACGCCGGATTCCACGCCATCAACAATATGCCGTCCTAATATCTGAAAACCACCACAGATGCCCAGCACCGGCGTGCCTTGCTGATGCGCGAGCAAGATTTGATGTGTCAGGCCGCTTTCGTGTAAATAGCTGAGATCGCTCAAGGTGTTTTTACTACCGGGTAAAATCAACAAATCGGGTGCGCCCAGTTCATCACGATGCGTGACATAGCGCAGCCGCACATCTGACTGTGCATTGAGCGCATTAAAATCGGTGAAGTTAGATATATACGGCGTTTGGATCACCGCGATATCCAATACATTCTCATTTTGCTGACGATATTTGCCTTTTTGCAGCGCAACGCCGTCTTCATCTTCCAACTGCACATCGATCCACGGCATCACACCGATCACAGGCACGTGAGTCAGCTCTTCTATCTGACGCAAACCCGAAGTTAATAAGCTCACATCGCCGCGAAATTTATTGATAATGACGCCTTTTACCCGCGCCCGTTCATCAGGTTCCAGCAAGGCCAAGGTGCCATAGATGGAGGCAAACACCCCGCCACGGTCGATATCTGCCACCAGAATGACGGGAACATCCACTTTCTCGGCCATCCCCATATTCACAATATCGCGATCGCGTAGGTTGATTTCCGCCGGGCTACCTGCGCCTTCCAGCACCATGATATCCACTTCATCCGCTAGGCTGTGATAGACCTGTGCAATCTGTTCCAGCAGTTGCGGTTTGAATTCATGATAGGTCACGGCGTCCATCTGATCGGCCACCTTCCCCATCAGAACCACCTGTGCACGGCAGTCGCTGGTTGGCTTGAGCAAAACCGGATTCATGCGTACATCGGGTTCGATTCCCGCCGCTTCAGCCTGAAAAATCTGCGCGCGCCCCATCTCACCGCCATCAGCGGTAATCCCTGAATTCAACGCCATATTTTGAGATTTAAACGGTGCCACGCGGTATCCGTCTTGACGGAAAATACGACACAGCCCAGCGACCAGAACACTTTTACCTACGTCCGATGCGGTGCCTTGCACCATGATGGATAAACCCATGATATCTTCCTATTTAACCTGTTCTGGCATGAATTCCGGCTTGAAAGCAAACAGCTCATGCTCGGTTTTAAACAACGGCAATCCCAGCTGCTGATGCATTTTCACCAGCCACGGCTGGACCAACCCCGCACGCTGCAGCATATCGCGCTGTAGGAAAACCTCGCTCTCGCGGCCTTCACTCACCAATTTTCCCTGCGCGAGAACATACAGGTAATCACAAACTTCATAAATTAAATCAATATCGTGGCTGGAGATCACCACGCGCTTACCCTGAGCCACAATCTTCTGAATAATATGAATCATCTGCTGACGGCCTGAAGGATCAAGTCCGGCGGTCGGTTCATCCAACAGCAGATAATCCGCATTCATCACCAAAGCGCCTGCAATCGCCACCCGTTTTTTCTGCCCGTGGCTTAAATACTGCACCGGTTTATGGCGAAAACCGAGCGCATCCACCAGCGTGAGTGCCTGTTCGGTGCGATGGCGAATGGTCTCTTCATCAACGCCCAGATTACGCAGGCTAAACGCAATATCGCTGTCGATATCGGTATAAAAAATTTGCTGGTCTGGCTCTTGGAAAACCATCGCCACCTGTTGACGCAGCGCGCGTAGGCTACGTTTGTCATAGCGTAGTTTTTCACCCTGCCACATCACGCAGCCCTGCTGTGGCTGCAATATTCCCAGCAGGTTCATGAATAACGTGGATTTCCCGCAGCCGTTCGCGCCTAACAAACCGGTGACCTGACCGCGATTAAAATCCAGCGAGAGATCGTGCAGCACGGTCTCTCCGTCCTGATACTGAAAACTGAGGTGCTGAGTGACGAGTCCCGAAGTGCTCACAGATGAAAATCTCCGTTGTACAATTTAACTTCTAACGCAATGCTCATCTGCTTATGCCGCTCCATCACGCGCGACAGCAACATGCCGACCAACATCGACAACGAACGGTAGCCACTGCGCAAAGAGACATAACCAAAACGCAGTGACTGAGCGCGATGAATAGCGGCGGCTTCCTCAATAAAAATGAAGATAAAGCGGTAGGTCAGCAGCACCTGTTCAACCAATACCAACGGAAGACGGCTGCGCTTGAGCAGCCGCACCCACTGACTGAAAGGCGTAGTTAGAACGAAGAGGTAGGTCGCCGATAACGCCGCCAAACTGCGGCACAGCGTATTCATCCCCGTGGTTAATCCATTCTGTTCAACGCCTAAGGCCAGATGGCCGATGTGAACGCTATACAGCAGCGTATCCGCCTGCCATGAGAACGACAGCACCACGCCCAACAGTCCGGTGAACAAAAAAGCCAACGGCACCGCCAGCCAGCGGAGATAGCGCCGTACGCCTACGCGTAATAGATAGCAAGTGAGCCCAGCGCAAAGCAGCAACACGCTCAGTTGGATCCACGGAGAGCCCAACAATGCGGTCAACAGCAAAACCAAATACAGCGCAAACTTGTACTCTGGTTTTTTCTGGCTCCAGCGGCTGCTATAAGAGAGCTTATCAATCTCCAGCATGAACGACGCGACGCCCTCGGTAATAGCCCAAGATATAGAAGATCACCGCGGCACCGAAGGAGCCTTGCAGCGTGAACAACAGGCTTTCTATTTCACCGCTTGCGGGTTCATACAACGGTTCAAACCACGGTTTATAGCTAGGCGCCATTTGGGCAATCACGCCTTCGGCCTGATCGTCTGAACCGCCATACTCGCCGCCGTGATTAATGAAGAACGGCAATACGGCCAAAGCGATCACCAGAAAAATCAAAATCAGCGTTTTTTTCATTTTAAATGCTCCTTACGCCAATCAGTTGGCGCTTGCATAGTTGGTCATAAATCAGCACGGTTAACAGCCCTTCAGCAATCGCGATAGGCACCTGCGTCAGGCAGAAAATGGCCATAAACTTGGTCACCGATGCCATAACGCCCAGTTGAGGATCGGGGAAAGCCAATCCCAACTGCACCGACGTCACGAAATAGGTCACCAAATCGGCTAACGCCGCGCACAGGAAAACCGCAATATCGCGTCGCATGCCTGCTCGAGTCGCTAATTTCCATACCACGTAACCCGCCATTGGCCCGATAACCGCCATCGACATCCCATTAGCGCCCAGCGTCGTCAAACCGCCATGCGCCAAGAACAACGCTTGGAACAACAAAACGATAGCGCCCAATACCGAAACCACCCACGGGCCAAACAAAATCACGGCTAAACCCACGCCGGTTGGATGCGAACAGCTGCCTGTCACCGAAGGAATTTTTAGCGCCGACAGCACAAAGATGAAGGCCGCACATAGCGCCAGCAGAACTTTTTTATCGCTGTCATCGCGTACGATGGCTTTAAGGCGGGTTGCCCCAATCACTAAACAAGGCAAGAACATCAGCCACCACGCCAAGGCCCAGAAAGGCGGTAAAAAGCCTTCCATGATGTGCATAGCAAATGCTTCTTGCGGCGCGAGCGTCAGCAGAACCGCCAGCGCCATGCCGTAAAGCGGGAGTTGTTGGAGGTTTTTCATTTATGCCCCTTATTTACGTTTATAACCCCCTCCCAGCCTCCCCCTTCGCAGGGAGAGGAGCAGATCACCGAACGGCCCCCTCCCCTGCGAAGGGGAGGGCTGAGGTGGGGTAAATTAAAAATCAGCTAGCCCGATTCACCAAAATCGTCGAAAAGTACGGCAGTTTGGTATCTTGGTGGATCTCGTCGAGATGATGGAAACATTGCTCATTTGGCAGTGAGGCTTCGGCCATTAAAATTGCATGGTCGAGCAATCCCAAACGACGCAGCATTTCGCGTATTTGAATAACTCGGCCATACACTTTCATCATCACCACGCATTCATGGTTAAGCAGCGCCTGCTCAAGTTCTTCTTCTGGTGCGGTACAGGCCACCACCGCCATGGATTGCTGCTCCATCGCCAAAGGGAACTGGGCGCGGGCGGCAATGCAGGCAAACGAGGTCACGCCGGGAATGATTTCGATATCCACGTGTCCGCGCAGGCGTTCCAGCAAAAATACCCACGTGCTGAACAGCATGGCGTCACCCAGCGTAATAAAACCGACCTGAAGCCCGTGCTCTGCGTCGGTTTGCATCTCCTGCGCCACTGCGTCCCATGCGGCGCTTTTTTCCCCTTGATCGGCGCTCATCGGGAAATGACGCTCTTTGATGTCGAGCGTTGGCGATAAAAATTCGCGTACGATAGACAACGCAAGACTATCGCCCCCCTTACGACCCGCAGGGGCATACAGCACGTCCAGCTCACCGAGCTGCCGCGCTGCGCGAACGGTAATCAAGTCGCTGCTGCCGGGACCGGTGGCAATCGCCCACACTTTTCCCTTTTTCACGTGGCTCATCAGGCCGCCTCCTCTGCTGGGTGTAAAACATCGTGCAGGTGCTCAACAAACATGTGTTGGATAAGTGGATTTTCGCCCAGCCCTTGCAGCCACGGCGTGGCTTCAATCCCGGCCAGAGCCAGCTGGGTTTTCCACGAATCCTCATCGTCAGAGGCCATATCGTTGATGGCGTGATCGCCCGCCACCAGCATCAGCGGCATCAAATGCACACGGCGTACGTTTTGCTGCTGCAAACGCGTCACCACATGATGAATTTCGGGATAGCTCTCAACGGCCCCCACCATCGCGGGGATCTGGTGGCTCATCAGCATGTGATCGAGGCAGGCGTAAGCCGCAAAGGCGTGATGCGTTGCGCCATGGCCCATAAACACCACGCGTTCATCTTCGGCTAAAGCGGGCATCTGTGACTTCATGGCGGCGATCAACTGTTCGAAATCATCATGGCTGCTCAGTAACGGCACGCCGATACGCAGCCGTTTAAACATCCCTGCGTGAGCGCGTACCTGAGTCACGACTTTTTCGTATTCATCGCCGTTGATGATGTGCAATGACTGAATGACAACATCCTGATAGCCCTGCTCGGCCAAACGCTGCAGCGCCTGATTTGGGTTATCGATTTGCATTCCATCTCGCTTCGCCAACTTGCGAATAATCATCTCGGATGTGAAGGCGCGAAACGCATCGCGATCGGGACAGGATTCCGCTAAACGACGCTCGCAGGCCTCAATGGTTTTCGCTCGCGTCTCGTGATAGCTGGTACCAAAACTGATAATTAAAATGGCTTTTTTCATAGGTATTGGCTCTTTTTATTCTGTAACCAGTTGGCTAAATACGGCTCAAGTTCAGCCAGAGAACTCACTCGAATCTGTCCTTCAGCCATAGGCTCGGGAGGGCGACAAATCACAATGCAGGGAATATTCAGCGCCAAACAAGGAACGACTTTTTGCTGATATCCCCCTTCTGCGCCAGACTCTTTGGTGATCACGACCTCTGCCTGACAATGTTGATACGTTGCCTGATTCATTTCGGCGCTAAACGGCCCTTTCAACGCCAGCACGTTATCTACGCCCAGCCCTAAATCCTGACACTGCAATAGGACATCCGGCGTCGGCAATACGCGGGCGAAAAGGGTTTTTCCCGCCAGCAAACGCACAAACTCAGCCAGTTGTTTGCTACCCGTGGTCAATAGAACCCGCTCGCCCAAACGATGTGCAACCACGCAGGCCTCTTCCACGCTCGCTACTTTGTGCAGCAAAGGATGTTCTAAAGCATCAATTTCGCTAGGGCGTAAATAACGCAACAGCGCAATGTTCTGAGTGGCACAGGCGTATGCGATATTGGCGCTTAACACGCCCGCGTAAGGATGTGAGGCATCAATGACCTGCGTAATCCGGCGCGCTCGCAGCCATTCGCTCATCTGCGCGGCATCCATGCGGCCAACGATAATTTCACCGTTGATATCCCCTGCCAGTTCGCGTCCCGCCTCGGTTGCGACCGAGAGGCTGTAATTCAGCCCCATCTCATCAAGGCGCTGACAAATATGACGCGCATCTGACGTACCGCCAAAAACGTGCAGCATGGGGTTGCCTGCCGTTTTAGACGCATTGGCATCGTGCACATTGCTATCGGAAATAGGGTTATAAAACATAGCCGCGCGGCGTAATCATCAAGCCGTCCTGACAGTAGGTGGTTTTATTGCCGACAATCACTAGGCTGGTCATATCGACATTTTCAAAATCCATCTCACCGAAGGTGGTTAGCCACTTCTCCTGCTTTTTGCGACCCGCAGCTTTGACCACGCCCACCGGCGTGCTGGCGGCGGTGTAAGGACGCATCAGGTCGAAGGTGCGAGCAAGATGGTCAGCGCGGCCACGACTGCGCGGATTGTAGAAACAGATAACGAAATCAGCCTGCGCAGCGGCAATCACGCGTTGTTCAATCACCGGCCACGGGGTCAGCAGATCGCTCAGGCTGATATGACAGAAATCGTGCATCAGCGGCGCACCCAGCAACGATGCCGCAGCGGTACTGGCGGTAACGCCTGCGATCAGCTTGACCTCAACGTCTAGCTTCTGCTTCGTCACCAGCTCTAGGATCAACCCCGCCATGCCATAAATGCCCGCATCGCCGCTGCTGATCAACGCGACTTTTTTGCCTTGTACGGCAAGATTCAACGCTTCCTGACAGCGCTCAGTCTCTTTACACATGCCCGTTTTGATCACCTCTTTATCGGTGGTCAGGGCTTTTACCAAGTGGGTGTATGTTTTGTAGCCCACGATAATATCTGCGTCACGAATAGCCTCGATGGCTTCCAGCGTCATCATGGACTGACTGCCCGGGCCAATGCCGATTACATATAACATCAGAGAGTTTCCTGAAGGGTTAGAGCCAAAGTAAGGGTGACGCCCTGCTCGCGCAGCGTCTCCCCAATGATTTTCCCGCCGCCGTACTCTTCGAGTAGCAGACAAGCAGCAGGCTGAGACACACAGCCCACGCCCACGATTTGACGCACGAAATCCGAACACGGGAAGCGATGTTCATGCACGCGTAGCGCTTCAGGCGTAAACACGTGAAAAGGAACGCGATAGCAATGTGCCAGCTGCTGTAACGCCGCTTCATCCTGTTTCAGCGTAATGCTACCAATGGCGCGCAGCGCGAGTGGATCGATATGCAGCTCGGCAAATTTCTGCAATAGCAGCGGATGCAACGTGGCAAACGGCGTATCTCTACGGCAACCCACGCCCAATACCACGCGCTTAGGCACCAGTTGGTAAACCGGGATCGCGCTTGGTGGCAGATCCGAGTGATAGCTAATGCATACCAGCGCAGAAAGATCGGGCAATGAATGAAGATCGGCAACGGGAATAAATCCGCGTCGATCGTGCTCGGTGAGCTGCACGTTAGCGCGCGGATCAAGCCATAGCCCAACGCGATCGCCGCTCACTAGCATTTGGTTCACGCTTTTCACCGCACGCCGAAAATCCGCGATCTCCGCATCGAGCTTCTGCGCCAATAGATCCAGCGCAGCAACGCCGTTTACGTCGGTCGAGGTCGTGATCACTGGATCGGCGTTAATCAACTCGGCGATCTGCTGAGTGAGCCGATTCGCGCCACCCATATGTCCTGAAAGTAAACTGATCGCATGCTCGCCGCGTTCATCAAGCACCACTACCGCAGGATCGGTTAATTTGTCCTGTAACAGCGGCGCGATCACCCGCACCACGATCCCCGTTGCGCCGATCACCACCAGCGCATCAAAGCGTTTAAACGCCTGCGCCATCGTTTCGGCAAAGGATCCGCTAAACGGTGTGAAACCCACCTGTAGCAACTTTTCACTGGTAAAGCATGCGCTGGCGGTAGATAGCTGCGGCAGCAAAGGACGCAGGCGCTGTGCCAAGCGAACGCCGCCCGGCGTCAGGCAAAATAGCGCCAGCGATCCCACCTTTATCGGCTCAGGCCTGGCGGTATTCATGGCTGAAACCCGCGTCATACAGCTTGGAATAGTGGTATTCATCACCAAGGAAAGCGCCCACTAAAATCAGCGCCGTTTTTCGAATACCGGCGTTGCGTACTAAAGGTGCGATGGTGTCCAAGGTGCCGCGCACCGTTTGGTGATCTGGCCAAGTCGCTTTATAGACCACCGCCACCGGCGTGGTGGCTGGATAGCCGCCGCTCAGCAGGCGCTTCACAACGTCGTCAATATCTTGTACCGAAAGGAAAATCGCCATCGACGTTTGGTGCGCGGCAAAGGATTCTAATGACTCACGCTCAGGCGTTGGCGTGCGCCCAGACATGCGGGTGATCACCAAACTTTGGGAAACCTCGGGCACCGTATATTCCACGCCCAGCTGTGAAGCGGCTCCCAAGAACGAACTCACACCCGGCACCGAACTAAAACCAATGCCCAACTTGCCCAGCTCTTCTCCTTGCTCACGGATAGATCCGTACAACGACAGATCGCCGGTTTGTAGCCGCACGACCAGTTTTCCTGCACGAATGCCTTGCTCCATCAGGTCGATAATCTGCTGGAGGTTGAGCCCTGCGCTATCGTGGCATTCTGCCCCTGGTTTGCAGTAATTCAGCAGATCGTGATTAATCAGCGATCCGGCAAAAATCACTACATCCGCCTGCGATAGAATTCGATGGCCTTTTAGCGTAATAAGCTCGGGATCGCCCGGCCCTGCACCGATGAAATAGACCTGTGCGCGATCGATAGACTCAGCCATGCGTTTGCTCCTTACGACAGGAAATCAGATAGGTAGGATTATTGGGTTTGAAATAGTGACCGCTGCCCAGCGCGGTGAGGCGAGAGATCTGAATCAGGCTGCTTTCTAGTTCAACCACCGCACGGTTTTGCAGTTGACTGAACGCCTGCTGATAGTTTTCCAGCAGAATAAAATTCATCGCCAAGCTGCCGCCGTCGTTGAGTAATGCCAGCGCCCAATCAATGATGTCGGGGAGATTGCCACCGCTGCCGCCGATAAACACCGCATCGGCGCGTACGTCTAACGCCAGCGGCGCATCTGCCGCCACAATATCAATATTCGAGCAGCCAAAATGACGGCAGTTTTCTTCAATCAGTGCCAGAGCCGCAGGGTTGCGCTCAATGGCGGTAATAGAGAGATCGGGATATCTGAGGGCGGCTTCCAAAGAGACGCTTCCCGTTCCTGCGCCAACGTCGATCAAGCGCTTGGCAGTACGCAGATTGAGTCGCTCCAATGCCGCAAGACGCACTTCTTCTTTGGTCATCGGCACTTTATGGCCGCGTAGAAACAGATCATCTTTCATTGAGGATCGCCACCACGTTCATTGCGTACGCCTGCTGTACCTGCTCTGGGCGCAAAATATGGATGCATTCATCGGGATAGGAGAGATTCTCGCCAATCACCATCGTCCGCTTTGCCCCACGACGTAGGATTTGCTGGGCAATTTGATACGGCCCCATGTGGTGGTCGGTCACCATCGCCACTTTTTCGTGCTGCAGAATAAAATCAAAATCAGGCTGTTTGCCGTGACAGCTGGTGATGTAGATATCGTTCATATCCACCGCGATGCGCGAAAACAGGTACTGTATGGAGCTAATACCCGACACGATATTGAGCTTTTCCGGCGCAAGATCCTGTATCAAACGTTTTCCAATGCCGTACAGCATCGGCTCACCCGATGCCAGAACCACGATATTGCGGTCAGCGTTGTCCTGTAGCCACAACGCCATCTGAGTCAGATCGCTGCCGATGGCCAGCTTTTCACCATGAAATTCGTGGTAAGCACTTAAATGGCGTGACCAGCCAACCAGAACGTCAGCTTGTGAAATTAATCTTTTTGCCAGCGGCGTGATGTAATCCTGATGCCCCGGCCCCATGCCAACCACGTGAATCATGAAGACTCCTTTTCGCAGAGAATTTCTTGGGAAATTTCGGTACGTAAATCGGCAACAATGTCGTTAACTGGGCGATTACTGCCGAGCACAATATTGTCGAATGAAAACAGCACCGCGTCGCATTGCAGCGGCTGTACCGCAAAGCGCAACATTTGGTTGATGCGCCCACAGATTGCCTGAGCGATATCGTTATAGACGGCCTGCCAGCCTTGTTGCTCTATTAGCTCCATCGCCGCTTCCGTGGTGCTACATTCAAACACCGCTTGCAGTAATTCACGTGGAGCGCCCATCAGTGCAAGCCGCGTAACCAGCGTTTCCATGCGGCCATCGGCAATATGGCTATGGGTATGAAAAATGCCGGCAGCGACCTTAATCAGCTTGCCTAAGTGGCCCACCAGCACCACACGTTGGAAACCGAGGCGCTGAGCTTCTTGCAGCATATAGCCAACAAAATTACTCATGGTGACCACACGGTCGCCGTTTAACTGCATCTGTTCTTGTACAAAGCGCTCGCCGTGATTGCCTGGCACGAGGATCACGCTGGTCATCCCCTGAGCGCGCTTCATCTCGAGCTCTAAGGCCAGCGAACGTTTCCAGCTCTCTTCAGACATGGGGGTCACAATACCGGTGGTGCCGATAATCGAGATCCCACCTAAAATGCCCAGCCGTCCGTTGTAGGTTTTTTGCGCCCGCTCTTCGCCTTCTGGAGCAAAAATAACAATCTCGGCACCGCGTTCCGGCCCAATAACCTCACGCACCGCTTCTTCAATAGTGTGCAACGGCGTGCGATTGATGGCTGAACTTCCCACCGGCAAACCAATGCCTTTGCGCGTTACGGTGCCGACACCTTCACCGCCAACGATGCAGATACTGCCGCCGTCGTTAAGCGTCACCTGAGCAAAAATCAGCATTCCATGCGTGGCGTCCACGTCGTCACCGCCGTCTTTACGAATCGCAGCGCTGGCCTGTTGACCACAAATCAAAGGCTGTTCAACGTTCAACCGCAGCGTAACGCCCGAAGGTGTCACGATAGAAATCTGATTAATCACCTGCTGGCGCAGCACCATCAGCGCAGCAACTTTCGCCGCTGCGGTGGCACAAGAGCCGGTGGTGTAACCCTTGCGATAGCTTTTGCCGTTATGCCAGAGCGTATCCAGCCCGGTGTCGCTCATTGCGCATCTCGCATGTGGTACAAAATGGCGTTAACGATGGCTGCGGCAATATTGCTGCCGCCCTTACGCCCTAAGGCTGCAATACCCGGTAAATCGCTTTCTGCCAGCGCCTGTTTGGATTCCGCTGCGCCAACAAAACCGACCGGTACCCCGATGACCGCGGCGGGTGTCATCACGCCTTGTTGATGCAGTTCTAATAAGCGAAATAACGCAGTCGGTGCATTGCCGAACACAAACAGCTTTTCCCCTTGATCCTGCGCGGCAAGATCCACTGCCGCCATTGAGCGGGTAATCCCCTGTTCCTTGGCAATGGCGACCGCACGCGGATCCGAGATGTAGCACTGCCATTGGCACCCTAACTGCTCGAGCTGGGTTTTATTGATGCCGGAAAGCGCCATGGTGGTGTCGGTATAAATTGTGCAGCCGCGACGCAGAGCCTGAGTAATACGGGATAAAACATCGGGCGAAAAATGCAGGATATCCAGCCATTCGAAATCAGCGCTGGTGTGAATTGCGCGTTTAATAATTTTTTCTTGCAGCTCATCGACAAAACGGTAATCAGGGCGCTCGTCGGCGATGATCTGAGAAATGATCTCAAAGCTGTGCTGCTCAATATTCTGGGGATTCTTGTTGTAGTTCATTGTTCATCCTGTTTGGTTGATCCAGCGTGACTTTCGTACCTCTATCTTTAAGTGCAATACCCCTTCCCAGCCAAAAGGGGGGTTGGGGTGGGGTCAAGTTGGTCAGGTCAAAACACCACTGCCCATCTGGCGAGTGCAAAAAGTACCAATGCCAGCGCGGAAGCCGTCATCATGAGGCGAATACTGAGGCGAATATCTTGAATGCCAATCTCGCGCTCTTGGTCGCCGATCCACGGTTTCTCTACCCATTCGCCGAAGTATTTATTCGGCCCACCGAGGCGAATACCGAGCGCGCCAGCCACGGTGGCCTCAGACCACGCGCAGTTGGGGCTTTTATGCAGATAGCGATCGCGCCAGCCGATTTTGAGTGCCTGTTTGCTGTTAAGACTCAGCAGGCGAGCGGCAACGCTGAGCAGCAGCCAGCTCAAACGAGCAGGGATCAGATTGGCAAGATCGTCCATTCGCGCAGAAACACAGCCGATAGCGCGGTATTTTTCCGTCCGATAGCCGACCATGGAATCAAGGGTATTCACCGCTTTGTAGGCCACCATCAGCGGTACACCGCCGATGAAAAGGAAGAAAAGCGGCGCAATCACGCCATCCACGCTGTTTTCCGCCACCGTTTCAACTACCGCTCGGGTAATCTGCGGGCGATCGAGCTCAGACGTGTCGCGCCCAACAATGTATGAAAGCTGGCGTCGGCACTCTTCAAGCGATCCATTTTGTAGTGCGACGTATACCCCCATCGCCGCATCACTCAGGCAACGTCCCGCTAGCAGCGTATAAATAATCCACACCTGCGCTAGCCAGTTGAGCCACGGGTTTAGCTGCGACAAAAGCTCAAGCAGCGCGTAGGTCGCCCCCCAGCACACACCAACCACAATCAGCCATAAAAATGCACCGCCGACATACAACGCACCTTCGGTACGGCAAAGCGTGCGGATACCTTTCTGAACCCAATTGATAAAATTACCGATCCAACGCACCGGATGGGGCCACGTTGGTGGATCGCCCAAGCGCAGATCTAGGAGATAGGCCACCAAACAAGCAGAAAAACTGATCACAGCGCCTGCCCCCTTTTTAACCAGTGGCTCAGCATTTCTGGGTGCTGGTAAAAATGAAGGTGGAGATAGCTCGCGAGGGTATTTCCCATTTGGTATCCCCCTTGCCAACGCTGCTGCGTCACGCCGTCGCGTTGTTTTTCAAACTGGAAAATAGGTGGGAAATCAGTATGGAAATCAGAATAGTGGAACTCATGGCCGCGGAGGGTTTCCCCTTGTGCCGCCAGTAAACTGTCCTGCATCGCGGTGGCTTGGCAGTAACCAAAGCGCTTTAAACGTCCTTCCATGCGGCTTTCTCCAGGGAAAATACCGGTCATCGCGTGCGTGTTTCCAGACTGATCTTTTAACGTCGAACCCAAATACATCAGCCCGCCGCACTCGGCGTAAATTGCTACGCCGCGCTGATGCGCATCACGCAGCGACTGACGCATGCTGCTGTTTTTCGCCAGCGTTTCTCCATATAACTCAGGGTAACCACCGCCGATATAGACCATCTGGCACGCAGGCAGCGCCGCATCGCGCAATGGGCTAAAGCGCACGATGTTGATACCGAGCTGTTCAAGCAGCTGTAAATTATCGGGATAGTAAAAGTGAAAAGCTTCGTCGTCGGCGAGCGCAAGAGTTAGGCCTCGGCCAGAATCAGGCGCAGGTAACGCAGGTGCACAGGCATGCGGCGCGGGTTGTACATCGCTCAACGCCAGTAAACGGTCGAGGTCGATATGCTGTTCGAGGCTATCCGCCAAGGTATCCCATATCGCATCCATGCCCTGTTGTTCATGAGCGGTAATCAAACCGAGATGGCGTTCAGGCAAACTTACGCTGGGTAGAGTAGGCATTCGCCCTAGCACAGGAATTTTGGTGTAGGTTTCAATCGCGTTTTTCAGCAGTTGGTAATGGGTTTCGCTATTGACGCGATTCACAATGACGCCCGCGATACGCACCGCCGGATCAAAATGACAAAATCCCATCACGGTAGCTGCCGCCGAGGTTGAAACGGCTTTACCATCAATCACTAAAATAACCGGGCAGCCAATCTGCTTGGCCATGCCGGCGCTGCTGCAATAGTTGGGGTCGGTGCCATAGCCGTCGTATAGCCCCATCACCCCTTCAATCACGGCCACATCGGCGGCTTGAGCATGTTGGTTATAGAGCCAATTTAGGGTGGGCTGAGGCAGCATGAAGGCATCGAGATTGCGCGACGCAACGCCAGAAACGGCGCTGTGCCAGCCGGTATCGATATAGTCAGGGCCAACTTTGTAGGGTTGCACTCGTAAACCGCGCCGCGTTAAAGCTCGGAGCAGCCCAAGTGTTAGCGTTGTTTTACCGCATCCGCTACCGGTTCCACCAATAAGAAATGCCTTCATTCACCCGCCTGCCAAACAAAAAAGCCCGTCCTTGCGGGCGGGCTTTGCGTTGTCATAGCAGCTCGATGCACGGCGGCAAAAGCGCAGCATGCAGGGAAAGAATGACAACTCACTTCCCACCGAAGGAGCTGAAATAGATGTTGATATCCCAATGTTGGGATTTTACAGGCTGGTCTTCTGGCTTAGCGTCATCCTTACCCACACCTTCCCGATATTCATCAGTGGCGTCTTGTGGGCTCGTCGGCATCACAGCAGCGGGGGCTGCGGAGGAATTGTATTCTCACAATACGCACCTCCTTCCTGACGTCCTTACAGCACGTCAAAAACCTGTATTTATACTTTTCTATATATGATCTGGGTACATAAGTTAAAGCATTCATCACAGATATACCCATTGTGAGATCAACAAAAGCCTAGAATGGAGTGTGAATGAGTTAACATATCTCAACTTTTTAGGGACCAGCGAGGATACCTATGGCCATCAGCAGTCAGCACGGCGGTAACGTGCTAGAAACCGCGCTTACTCTGGGCGTTTCTCCGCATGACATCATCGATTTCAGCGCCAACATTAATCCGCTTGGCATGCCTGAGTCACTTAAGCACGCCATCATCGAACAAATGTCGGTGGCTGAAAAATATCCTGACGTGGAATATCGAAAACTGCACGCGGCGCTGGCTCAGCACCATGCCTGCGCGGAATCATGGGTGATGGCAGGCAATGGTGAAACCGAGCTGATCTTTGCGTTAATTAACCAGCTGAAACCCGCCAAAGCGCTGCTATTAACGCCCGGTTTTGCTGAGTATCGCCGTGCGCTAACGCGGATCAACTGCGACATTGTTGATTATGCTTTGCATGAAGAAGACGGATTTCAGCCTGACGTGCGTATTCTCGACGCGCTGACACCCGATCTCGATTGCCTATTTTTATGCACGCCCAATAACCCCACCGGATTACTGCCGGATAAAAACCTGCTTTTAGCCATCGCAGACCGCTGCCGTGCGCTGAATATTGCGTTGATCCTTGATGAAGCCTTTCTCGATTTCGTTCCTGCAGAAACCGGCTTTATTCCTTTATTAGCACAATATCCTCAGCTGTATGTGCTGCGTTCATTGACCAAGTTTTTCGCTATTCCGGGGCTACGTTTGGGCTATTTGGTTAGCGCAAATGCGGCGTTAGTGACGCAAATGAAACAGCAACGGGAGCCTTGGACAATCAATGCGTTTGCCGCGCTGGCGGGCGAAATTATCTTGCAGGATACCCATTATATTGAAGCCACCCATCGCTGGCTGGCACAGGAACAACCTCGCGTATTTTCTGCGTTAGAAGCATTGCCACGGCTGAAAGTATGGCGTCCCGTCGCTAACTACATCTTTATACGCTGTATCGACAGTCAGCTTGCACTGCAGCAGGCGCTATTGAAACACCATATTTTGATCCGACACTGCGCCAACTATCCGGGGTTAAACGCCGATTATTATCGCGTGGCAATTAAAAGCCCGCAGGACAACGATCGCCTTATTAGCGCTCTAACCCAGATTCTGCATCATGGCTGAAGCTCGCTGCCCCGCGTCGTGCGGTGAGTTAATTCAAGGCTGGATAGAAGGCGGCGAAAAGCTGGTTTCTTGCCCGGTCAATTGGTTTAGCACGGTGGCGGTAAGCGAGGGAACACCGCTGCCCACCGAGCGCGCGCGAATGCGCTTGGTATTGCGCGCGGTATTACAGCATTTGTCGCTGCCCTCTTCGCTTGAAGCTGGGTTACGCATTGAGTTTGAATCCTCTATTCCCGTGGCAAAAGGGATGGCCAGCAGCACGGCAGACATCGCCGCCTGTGCAATAGCGACCGCTCGTCACTTTGGTATGCAGCTAACTGAAAAAGAATTAGCGTCGCTGTGCGTTGGCATTGAACCGACCGACAGCACGATTTTTCAAGCGCCGACGCTGTTCGATCATCAACAGGCACTGACGCAAACCCCGCTGCACGATCGATGTCCTGAGTGGGATATGTTGCTGTTGGAAAGCCCTGATTGCTTGCGTACCGAAGACTACCATCGCCGCCCGCGCCAAACGCTGTTGCAAGAATATGCGCCGCAGTTGAAACAGGCGCATCAGTTGCTCACTGAAGGCATAAGGGAAAATAACCGCCATAAAATTGGCGCAGCCACCACGTTAAGCGCCCAAGCCAGCCAGGCTTTGCTGCCCAAACCGGCGTTTAATGACATTGTAGAAATTGTTGAGCAGCACGATTTATTCGGTTTGAACGTCGCACACAGCGGCAGCGTGGTGGGTTTATTGCTCGATACGCACCTTCATGACCCAGAAGAAATAATTCGCGCGATGCGCGTAAACAATATTCTTGTTTTTTATCCACACGTTAGGCTGCTGCGTACCACCTTAGGGGGCGTACGCTAATCGGCATGGCTGCCAAAAGCGTACACATTCACGTACATGATAAGACGTAATTGTCATACATATAAAACTCTAATTTTGTGAGGATGATCTATACTGACTCGGTACTAAACAGTTACTAGACGGCAATTTGTGAATCTATCAAGACCTTTAGGAGATGATAAAGATGAGCACACCAAAACTGGAAAAAAGCAAAGTCGGTGACGCAAAAAAACGTCAGTTCACTCCCCTAGCCACCCCAAGTGATTTGGGCGCTGAGGCCACCAAAGACATTAGCGGTGCAATGAACGCCATCCTTGCTGATATCTATGCGCTTTATCTAAAAACTAAAAACTTCCACTGGCACATGAGCGGGCCACACTTCCGTGACTATCATTTGCTGTTGGACGAACAAGGCGCAGAGCTATTCGCAATGACCGATGATATTGCTGAACGTGTACGTAAAGTCGGTGGTATGACCCTGCACTCTATCGGCCAGATCTCTAAAATGCAGCGCATTAAAGATAACAACGCCGAATACGTTGAGCCGCTGGATATGCTGGCCGAGCTGTGTGAAGACAACAAGCTGCTGGCCGCAGAACTGCGCGCAGCGCATGTGGTGTGTAGCGAACATAATGATGTTTCAACCACCAGCCTGATTGAAAACTGGGTAGATCAAACCGAACGCCGCGTGTGGTTCCTGTTTGAAGCTTGCCGCCAATCACAAACTTCTGGTCACTAGTTTTTCCTTTTGATAAACGCGAAAGCAGACCTTTGGGTCTGCTTTTTTATTTTCAGCGCCTCTAATTCCGCTATAGTTACTACTCATCCCCCGCTCATTACCATCGTCTGTAGACCCGAGACTTCTTATGCACGGCGTTCCAAACCAATTTATCGATGATCGAGATCGCGCTCAGTTTAAGCACTTCGCCCACATGCCCGGCGTTGAGGTGTATCGAGCGCATATTGAACATCATGAATTTGAGCCGCATACGCATGAAGCCTATGGCATTGGCGCGATTGAGTATGGTGCCGAGCGTTTTCGCTATCGTGGCGCAAACCACGTTGCACCCGCGGACTCTTTGGTATTGATGAACCCAGACGAGCTGCATACCGGTCAATCGGGTACTGAAGGTGGCTGGCGCTATCGCATGATTTATCTCACGCCCGAAATTTTGGCCGAGGTGAGCGGTGAATCTGACTGGTGGTTTAACGACGCGGTGAATCATCATCCTCAGTTTGCCCGAGCAACCACTTCGCTAATAAACGCCCTGTGGCAAAACGATGAGCCCCTCGCACAATCCAGCTTGCTGAGCGAACTGCTGACATTAACGCGCCATTGGGCAAGAGCGCCACAGACGCTGAAACTTGATGCTCCGCAGCGCTTTACGCTGGTAAAAGAGTATCTCCGTGCCCATTTAGATCGGCGCATGACTTTGCCCGAATTGGCGCAGTTGGTCGATCTCAGCCCCTACCATTTTTTGCGCCAGTTTAAGGCGCAATATCACGTTACCCCACAACAAATGCTGATGGCTTATCGACTGTATGAGGCTAAAAATCTGCTGACCCGAGGCTTACCGCCCGCCCAAGTCGCCGCCGCCGTTGGTCTTACCGATCAAGCCCACCTTACCCGCGCCTTTAGCCGCTTTTACGGCGTCACGCCCGCCCGCTATCAAAAGCAGGTGCGTTAATTTTTTAGCTGTTTTTACCTAAACAGCAATCTGCTACAAGACGCTTTTCCTTTCACCTTCTAGACTTGCTGCATAATCCCTTTTAAGAGTTAAGAAAGATGTTAATAGGCGTGCTTTACGCGCTGGCGGCGGGGCTAATGTGGGGGCTGATTTTCGTTGGGCCGCTCATCGTGCCGGAATATCCGGCCAGCTTGCAATCCGTCGGTCGCTATCTGGCCTTTGGCCTGATTGCGCTCCCGCTGGCGTGGCACGATCGCCACCGCCTACGGCAGCTTCTGCGCAGCGATTGGGTTGAAGCCCTTAAGCTCACCATCGTGGGAAATTTCATCTATTACCTCTGCTTAGCCAGCGCGATCCAACGCACGGGCGCACCGGTCAGCACCATGATTATTGGCACCTTGCCGGTGGTGATTTCAGTGAGCGCAAATCTGAAATACAGCCATCGAGACGGAAAATTATCGTGGCGACATCTGGCCCCTTCGCTGCTGTTAATTGCTTTAGGATTGGGATGCGTCAACGTGGCGGAGCTACAGAGCGCACACGCACCCACTGATATGTTCCGTTACGTCACCGGTTTGATCTTGGCCTTCATCGGCGTGGTGTGCTGGACGTGGTATCCCATGCGCAACGCAAGCTGGCTGCGCACACATCCCGATAAAAGCCCCACGACGTGGGCCACCGCGCAGGGATTAGTGACGCTGCCGTTGGCGGTCATAGGGTATTTGCTGGTTTGGGGGCACTCCGCCATAACCGCCAATGATTTTCCTATGCCGTTTGGCCCGCGTCCTGCGGTATTTATTGCGCTTATGCTGACCATCGGTTTGCTGTGCTCATGGCTGGGAACGCTGTGTTGGAATCAAGCCAGCCAACGCCTGCCAACCGCTAAAGTGGGGCCGCTGATCGTCTTTGAAACGCTAGCAGGCCTTAGCTATGCCTTTATCTGGCGGCATGAATGGCCACCGCTGCTAACGCTGGCCGGAGTGGTGTGCTTGGTCATTGGCGTGATGAGCGCAATGAAAGTGAAACCAACGCCGGTGGTGATAGTTCCGCTGCAAACGTCGGGTGGGAGTCGCTAAAGTATTTATTAAGCGTATTTCAACAGTTCAACATTTTGCAATAATCTGGCTTGACTGAAGAAAATTAGGGGACGTTTGCTCCCCTAAACTCTTTTCCTTTAAAATCTATTCTGTGACATAAATTACATATCCAACCTTTATTTTAAGTTTACTGATTATAAATCAGTGAACCTGATCAAACTTCCACGAATTAATATGATGCCCAATGTATAGGGCATTTTTTGTTATCGATACTATTCGTCATAGTTAACTCGGATGATTAGAATCACTACAACTCCTAGCTTTTAAGTAAGGCTAATTTTATGACAATAGCGGCTATAGATAATATCGATACGCATTCAGATCCCGATGCCTATTTTTTCGAGGAACTCACTTTTATAGAGAGTTCTTTTCAACATCAAAGTGATTACTTTGATTCAATCTTTCTCTCATTAAAAAACCGTGGCTATGTACGCGATTCGTTTTTATCGGCTATTAAACAACGCGAGAAACTGTACCCTACGGCGCTCCCCACTCACCCCTATGTCGTAGCCTTACCACATACGGATACCGAGCATGTGATAAGGCCATTTATTTGCGTGACACGCTTGCACGATGAAATTGCCTGGCATGAAATGGCAAATGACGATAATGAACTTCAGGTTAAATTCATTCTCCTTCTCGGTTTTATAGATAAAAATCATCACATTACACTCTTACAAACGCTAATGGAGTGTTTAAGTGATGAAGATTTCATTCAAGAAATGAATCAAGCGCCAACACCAGCCTCTTTAGTAAAACTACTCAAATCAGCCATTACAATTAATAACGAGGAAAATATAAAATGAAAAAAATCATTGTCGCTTGCGGAAGCGGCGTAGCAACATCACAAACCGTGGCAAGTAAAGTTTCCCGACTATTAAAAGAAAAAAACCTTAATGATATTAACGTAGAAGTTATTGACCTTAAATCACTCGACACACATATCAAGGATAGCCTCGCGTATATTGCCATTACAAAAGTAGATAAAAAATACCCTATCCCTGTAATTAACGGAATTGCATTTCTCACCGGCATCGGAATGGAGGCTGAGTTACAAAAAATAATTGACGCATGTAAGTAATCATATTGGCGGGCGAGATTTTTTTCTAACAAAAATCAGCAAAACAAATAAACGATAGGATTAATTAAAACATAAAGTAACGGAGCAAAGCGATGAACTTTCTCAGTACAATTATAAATTATATTCTAGCTCTAGGTGCACCAGTTTTCGTTCCCCTAATTATGCTAATTGCGGGCTTAATTGTACGCATGAAGTTTAAGGATGCAGCATCGGCGGCTATCACCCTCGGCGTGGCTTTCGTCGGCATGAGTATGCTGATTAGTTTTATGGTCGGAGCTATTGGTGTTGCGGCACAAACGATGATGAAACGCACAGGGCTCGAGTTAAGCATCATTGATGGCGGTTGGACAACCATGGCGAATATCTCATGGGCTTGGCCCTATGCCTTTGCCATGTTCCCGTTACAGGTTGGGGTTAATATCCTGATGCTTATGTGCAATAAAACCAACACGTTTAATGCTGACCTCTGGAACGTTTGGGGCAAAATATTCACCGCATTCATCGTTATCAGCGTGACTACCCCCATATTTGGCAGTGGTTGGAGCTTAGCACTGGCATTTCTCATTGCCGCATTCCAGATAGTCATGGAACTGAATGCGGGTGATATTCATCAACATCGAATAGAAAAGCTGACCGGGATCCCCAGCGTAACCTGCACCCATAGGATGGTTTTTTTTGGCGCCATTTATTATCCCTTCGACCTACTGCTGCGTAAAATTCCAGCATTAAACAAGCCTATGGATGCAGCAGCTTTACGCCAGAAAGTGGGGGTATTTGCTGAAAACCATACTATCGGTTTTCTCCTAGGCATCATGTTCGGAATTATTGCCGGATACAGTCTTGCCGCAACATTAATGCTTGGGGTACAAGCAGCTACTGCTTTAATGTTATTCCCTATGATTTCAAAGCTGTTCATGCAAGCGCTGTCTCCAATATCCGAAGCCATTAGTACCTACATGAATAACAAATTTTCAGGTCGAAAACTGTTTATCGGTATTGATTGGCCCTTTATGGGCGGCGCGAGCGAAATTTGGTTTGCAGTGATTGTTGCTATTCCATTAACCCTCATCTGGGCCGTTATTTTACCTGGAAACAAGATACTGCCTTTTGCCGGAATCATTAATATTGCCTTAATTGTGCCCGCTTATCTGGTTACCAAGGGCAATACTTTGCGTATGGTGATCCTCAGTATTATTGGCATTCCATTCTTCCTGTTTGTTGGCACTCAGTTTGCTCCGATGATTACAGAGTTAGGGCTCGCAACTAAGGCTATTGATATCCCTGCTGGACAATTAATCTCCAATAGCTCCATTGATGGCCCTGTCTTTACTTATGCTTTCTCATTTTTATTCAAGCTATTGCAAGGCAGCTTTGTCCCTCTGTTGTTAGCTGTGTTCTGGGCATGTAGCTACTTTTTCTATGCTCAGGAATTAAGAAAAGAGACAGACCAAGAAACAACCAATATTGAAGCAGAACAGATACCAGAGGCGTAATAACTAAAAAGGCAGAGCGCTGAAGTCACCCCTAACATACGAGGATCTTGCATTATGGCTGTTGATAAACGTGTCTTCACCGTACTTGACGCGATTGTGAGCGATCCTAGTATCACGGGTGTAGCGCTTGAGTCTGAATTTAATCTGACGCGCAAGCAATTAAGCTACACAATTAAAAAAATAAATGATTACCTTGAGTCACACCACGTTGAAACTATCACTCGATTAAAAACAGGTAAACTTCACGTTCCCAAGCATGTGATCGAAAAATTTCGACACCAAGAAGATGTCGTATTTAATAATCGCTATCTTTTCGCAGAGGAAGAGCGAGGGGAGTTAATTATTTTCTTTTTGTTAACCAGAGCAGAACGTTTATCTCTATTACACCTGACATCAGCACTTAACGTTAGCCAAAACACCATCATCAACGATATTAAGAAAATTAAATCCAGTGTTAGTCAATATAATTTAAAAATTCACTATAACCGTGAACAAGGATACCACGTTGAGGGAGAGGAAATTAAAAAGCGCTATCTGCTTCTCAGCACATTGCGTAAAATCCTCATACTACCCGTATCTAAAAATATCATTGCACAATATAACAATGTTATCTCTGAATACATTGAACAGGTCGGCAATACTTTTAGCGAGATAGAAAAATGTCTAAAAATTCAATTTACCGACCAGCAACTACAAGAGTTAATCTATTTTATTTGTTTTATCCAACATCGGATAAAACTTGGAAAAACAGTAGAATTACTTCCTGACACTTACAGCGAAATCACCCACGGTCGTGATTTTAAACTTATGCAAAACATCATTCACAAAATGGGAGTCAATCAATATAATGAACATATATTTCTAACGGCAATAATCCAAAGCTCTAACATTCAAACTATATCAGATAAATATTTTCATTTAGACACTCTACTGCTTGAAAGTGTGGTTGTGGTAGTGGATAACTTTGAAAAAATCAGCTGCATTACAATCAAAGAGAAGAGTGAGCTCATCGAGAAAATTTATCAGCATTGGAAGCCTGCTTATTACCGTATTCGCTACCATCTCACCAATACCAATAGCGTATATGACTTAGTTGCGAAAGAATTTAACCATCTACATGAGATGGTACGCCGCGCAGTGTTGCCTTTCGAAAAAATATTACACTGTGAAGTACCAAATGAAGAGGTGGCTTTCTTAACTGTATTATTTGGTGGATGGCTCACACGCGAAGGGCTAATTAACAACATAAAAATGCAAAAAACAGCCATTGTCGTTAGTGAAAACAGTGCGACTGTCTCGACTTATCTGTATTTAACATTACAAGTTTTATTACCAGAGCTGCATTTTATCGAAATGATGTCGCGCCGAGAATTTGAAAAATACTCTCGCCATTATGACGTCGTTTTTTCCACGACTTTTATTAAAACAGATAAAATTTTATTCGTCGTAGACCCTGCGATTAACAGCTTTCATAAAAGTACATTTCGGCATCAAGTCATTAGCTCACTACAGGGGGTTGACCCACATATTATCCAAGTGGAAGAGCTTCTATTGATACTTGAAAAATACGGCACAATCCATGATAAAAAAGGCCTACAAAAAGAGCTGACTAGCTACATTTACGATGAAAGCAGCTCCGAGTGTCAGCCTCATTCTTTAACCTCTGAAACACCATCGCTAAGTGAACTGCTGTGTGATGAACACCTTTGTTTTCAGGATACAAACACGTTGTCTTGGGAGCAATCCATTGCTAAAACAGCATCCCCATTGCTGACTCAAAACCTGCTAGAACCCCGTTACATAACCACTATGCTTAACAAAATTTCTATTGAGCAGCCATATATCATGTTGGCTGAGGGGCTCATTATTGCTCATGCTGGCGTGGATGACGGCGTAAATAAAACCTGCATGTCCCTCCTACGCTTACCAGAGAAAATTAGCATTGCAGGTTATATGCAAGCCGACATCATTATTGTGCTTGCAACCAATAACCCACAAAAACACCTAAAAGCGCTAGCACAACTTAACGAATTTCTTGAGTTTAATGAGGGCGGAGAAAAAATCCGCAGCTCGATAAATAAAGAGGCGTTATTACAGCATCTATCTGTCTATTCTTAGTTTTGTTATATCGCGTGGCGTTTATTTTTCGCCATTACCTCCGTCATTCTGACTATAGGATATATATCATGTTAGACGTTCAGAAAAAGCAAGTTGTAGAAATGGCCAAACTGGCTCAGCAATGGGGGCTATGCAAACATAAGGCCGGAAACTCTAGCGTTCGAGATAAAGAGACAGGATATATCCTCGTTACCCCTACAACGATTGATAAGTCTGTACTCACACCACGCGACATTGTCGTTATGGATATTAATGCTAACGTTATTGAGAGTGAGTCTGGTCTTCGTCCTACTAGCGAATGCCTCATGCACATTGAAATTTATAAGGCGCGTGAAGATATATTTGCCATATCTCACACCCATTCAATCTATGCCACCTCATTTGCAGTATTAAATAAACCGATCCCCGCGATCGTATACGAATGCGCAATTTTAAACTTAAAAGATGGAATTATTCCTGTTGCACCTTACGGCAGACCCGGAACGCCTGCACTTTCCACCAGTGTTATAGAGCCCATTTTACGTGCAGATGCGATTTTAATGGAAAAACACGGCGCTATCGGGGTAGATAAAGAGCCGTATGAGGCCGTATTAAAATCGGCTTACATCGAGGAAATGGCTGAAATCTATTACCATGCATTACTCATCAACGACGGAAAAGAGCCAGAAAATTTCCCACCTCACGAATTACAAAGCTGGGCTTACCCTAAAGAAATAAAATTCTAATTAAGCATTTCGCTTAGATATATTATTTCCTGCCCTCACCAGGCCGGCACTAGCCTGTGCTCTATTCTATCGCGCAGGCTACTTAATATGACAATAGCAATTATTGTTTTAACTCCATTGAGAAACAATATGAAAAAATTCATCAACTCAGCAGAAGACTTTATTCCTGAAGTATTAAATGGAATTTATCTTGCTCATGCCGAAAAATTTAATTTTGTTAATAACGATCTGCATTGTTTAGTTTCTACCGATAAACATCCCGGCAAAGTCGCCATCGTTACC
This sequence comes from Hafnia alvei, assembly GCF_900095695.1. Lineage (GTDB taxonomy): Bacteria > Pseudomonadota > Gammaproteobacteria > Enterobacterales > Enterobacteriaceae > Hafnia > Hafnia alvei_B. Next base: position 53,536 of record NZ_FMIQ01000022.1, read on the forward strand.
GGTGGTGGTTCTGGACATTTACCCCTTTTTCTTGGCTACGTGGGTAAAGGTATGCTAGACGGCTGTGGCGTTGGCGATGTTTTTCAATCTCCTAATCCTGAGCAAATTTTATCAATCACGCAGGCTGTCGATTCAGGCGCAGGCGTACTCTATCTGTATGGCAACTATAACGGCGATATTTTTAATTTTGATATGGCCGCGGAAATGGCTGAGTTCGAAAGCAATATTGTCACAGCTACCGTCATCGCTGGTGATGATATCGCTTGCCCACCAGCATCTACTGGCGAGCCTAGCCGCCGCCGTGGCGTTGCGGGTATCTTTTTTGCGTACAAATGTGCTGGAGCAGCTGCCGCACAAATGCTGGATTTAGCCAACGTTCAGCGTATTGCCCAAAAAGCCTGCGATAACATCAGAACCATCGGCGTTGGGCTTTCGCCATGTATCGTTCCTCGCGTAGGCAAACCGAGCTTTCATATTGGCAATGATGAAATGGAAATCGGCATTGGTATTCACGGCGAAAGCGGTATTCGCCGCGGAGAGAAACTGCCAGCCAACAGTATTGTTGACGAATTAATGAGTAACCTACTTGCCGATTATCCGCTCCATGCGGGCGATGAAGTTGCCATCCTGATCAATGGCCTCGGCGCAACGCCTCTGGAAGAGCTTTATTTAGTTTATGGTAGGGCCTGTCAAACGTTAAAGAATGCCGGAATCATAGTATTCAAAACCTATGTTGGAGAATATGCCACTGCCATGGAGATGGCTGGGTTATCAATCAGCTTAATGCGCGTAGATGATGAACTAAAACAGCTTTTGCTACATGAAGCTAATACGCCCATGTTTAAGCAATTTCAGGGGGAATAGTAAACATGCGCCTGACAACCAGCCAGCTTAAATTACTGTTTGCTCAATGGGCGAATATTATGTCGGCCCAAAAAGAAACGTTGATTGCAATGGATAGCATCGTCGGTGATGGCGATCTTGGCCTCACTATGAGCGACGGCTTCAGCGCCGCCTATCATGCAATATCTCGCAGTGATGAAACTGATATAGGGAAATTTTTCTACCTCGCAGGGAAAACGATGTCGTCCTCAGTCCCTTCCACCATGGGAACCTTAATGGCCGCCGGCCTTATTGAGGTGGGTAAAATATTTAAAGGAAAAAACCGACTCAACAGCGAAGATTTTGGCGTCTTGTTTCAGGCCTTTTACAACGGAGTGCAAAACAGAGGTAAGGCTCAGCTTGGTGAGAAGACGTTCCTTGATGGCCTATTCCCCGCAGTCTATGTTCTCAACGGGAAAGATGCGGAGACACAGGATTGGGTTTCTCTTGCCTACCAAGCCTATGAAGAAACAAAGCAGGGAGTACAGGACACCACCACGCTAATAGCAAAACATGGACGCGCCGCAACACACGGGGAACGTTCGCGGTCATTACTAGATCCCGGTGCCTATGTTGCCCAACTATTAATTAGCGGGTATTGCACGTTTGCTAATGATTATTTAGCTCAAGACTAACGATAAAGAGGATTTTTCCATGCTAAAAGAAATCGTCATCGTGGGTAATCAAACCGGTATCCATGCCCGACCCGCAGGGGTGCTTGCTAAAGCTGTGGGAAAGTTTCAATCACGTATTGAGCTGGTTTATAACGGAAAAACCATCAAAGCCAAAAGCATTATGGGAATTCTAGGCGCAGGGATTAAGGGGCGCACTCAGGTAGAGATTATCTGTGACGGACAAGATGAAGAGCATGCCATGCAGGAGTTAAAGCAGCTTTTTGCACGTGGCTTTGGGTTTGACTAAGCAAAGCGCTAACGGCCACGCCGCGTGGCCGTTAGCATGAGGTCTGATCATCTCACCTTTCATTCTCGGCATATTGCGCCATAAATCGTAGAATAAGCGCCATAGATACCGCCCCCGGATCGCAATGACCTATTGCTCTCTCTCCCAGATTTTTTGCCCTGCCAAAAGATGCCACCATCATTTTAGTTCCTTCAGCGCCTTGATCTGCAGCCTCTGCACAGCGGGATAGCGCCTCGTCCAGCGGTAAAGATTGCGCTGAGTTCGCAGCTTCTGCAGCTGCAGCTAACGCGTCAACCATCGTTTTGTCTCCAGGCTTAGCGCCTCCACGCGCGTGCACCGCAAGCCACCCTTGATTCAGCCAACGTGCTAATGAGATAGCGCAAAATTCTGTTTCGTCAGCTAAGCTTTTGCCTCCTGCGCGAAATAATGTGCCAAATACGGCTCCTGAAGCACCGCCCATAGACGTCATCAGCGTCGTCCCCATTTGCACCCAACACTCTCCGACGTTTAGTGGCTGAAAATTTTGGTCATTAATGAGTTTAACCAGCGCCGAAAACCCTCGCTTCATGCCTATACCGTGATCGCCATCGCCGATCACCTGATCTAATTCAGTCAGCATGGGCTCGCGCTCAATCATCTGCTGCGCGGTTGATAACATCATTTGCTTTAACTGTGAGGTATTCATTTTATTTACTCCAACCTAACGTGGAATGCGGCATGTCATAGAGAGCCTGTAGTTCCTCATCAAGCAACATTAGGCTGATAGAAAAACCAGACATTTCTAGCGATGTACAAAAATGACCAATAACCACGTCGTGGGTTTCTAAGCCACGCGATTCCAGCGCTATGCCAACCCTGCGGCCAATCACGAGCAATTCTGTATTACTGAGTGCGCCTAAATTATTTACAGCGACGCACAGGCGGTCACCTGCTTGGAAGGGTCTGTCCTGACATAGGCGATCGATCATGACGTCTACAATCTCATCTGCCGTCGTTAATTTTTGGCGGTAGAGCCCCGGCTCGCCATGGATGCCAATACCAACTTCGATTTCGTCGTCATCCAAACTAAAATTAAATGAATCGGACTGCGGTAACGCACAACCATCTAAAGCGACGCCAATCGTACGAGTATTAAAGTTCGCCTTAATCACTAGGTTTTGCAGCTGAGAAAGATCATATTTTTTATACTGCGCCGCCGCGCCTGCAATTTTATATAAAAACATAATGCCACCGACGCCACGCCGATCTGACATTCGTTCTAAAGGCGCAGAAGCAATATCATCGGTTGCTTTCACCGTGCGCGTTTCAATCCCCTCCTCGGCTAGAATTTCTGCTGCAATATCAAAATTCATACTGTCGCCAGAGTAATTTCCATAAAGGAATAGCACCCCCTTATTTTTATGCGTCGCTTTAGCTACCGCGATGATTTGATCGGGAGAAGGAGAAGTAAATACTTCCCCTAACGCACAGCCATCGATGCCGCCAGCACCAATAAATCCGGCAAAAGTAGGTTCATGACCGCTTCCACCACCGCTAATGATGACCACTTGTTCAGGATTAATATCTCGGCGGCAAACTGCCGAAAATTCATCTATAGAAATCATTTTCCCTTGATAGGCATAAACCATTCCCTGCATAATTTCATGGCGTAAATTGTCAGGATTATTTAATATTTTTTTAGGTTTTCGCATAATATTATTCGCTCGATAAATTAATGATTATATAAAGAACCTTCTAGCATAAATACCAATAGCTATTTACATTCTATTTAATACATTTTTATTGAGCCACTACCGTTAATGACAATTAATATCCTACCCATGGCGCATGATTGTTACGTCAATTCCTCTCGGATATAACTCACTCTCAATATAACATTGAGCGATATTACTTTATGGCTATTCTCTCTTATCCTGATTCCCCTTATAAACTCCGTTATCTTTGTTGATAGAGCCAGCCATGATTTAGTTAATGCTGACCGAACCTTTCGTTCCTCATACTCGCACCTCAAATTCATAACTACGCCTAAACATTAGCCTGCCTTACTTTTAAATTAAAAAACAAATTAATATATAAAATACATATACTTAATTAAAATATCACCATCGATAATTCTCACCTACCATCAGTTACAACAGTTATATTAATCCTTCAAAAAAACACCCCCGTTCCAGAATATTAAGCTGCCGAATAAATACGGAGATCAGAGCGATTTTCAGCGCGGGAAGGGCATGGATTGATTTAAGAAATACAGGTCTGTGATATGCAAGGAAAGCAGCAAGAACCTCACGTCGATGTCGCTGAATGGCTAGCCAACGCCTCGACCAGTAGCTCGCGTCTTTATGCCGTGCTGGCTAGCACCAACGGCGCAACTGGATTAAAAGCCTATTACAAACTCGACGGGCGGCGTACCCCTGATGGATTGTATGCAGACACGCCTTACGCCAACTGGTATCCCGTCATGCCCATGCTGGTTGAGGTTTCACCTTACAGCGCTTTTTTATCGTGGGTTAAAAATCAGGCTGAGCCTGGTTGGGGCTGGTTAGCACTTTCTCCTTTGCCTGAAGAAACCATCGTGCAGCATTTGACCAGCCTGACGCAGGTGTTCATGCCTGACGGCCAAACGGTATTTTTTCGCTATTGGGACGAACGTTTTTTTCGCCCGCACCTTGAGTTTTTAGGCGACGAATGGCGCTTCATATTGCCGGTTTTTTCCAACTACTGGGTGGCTGGAAAAACCTTTACCTTCACGCTGCCTGCGGATTACCCACTGCGTGCCTCACCGTGGTGGCACGTGCCCCAACCTTTGCTCGGCCAGATATTCGCAGAAAATCCAGCGCCCTTGGTGCACAACCTGCTGCAACTCCTGCGTGAAAACCATCCTGAGATATACAGCGCGATGCCGGAGTCATTACTGAGCCGCAAAGCCGAGCAGCTATGCCGCTACAGCGATCTGCATTCAGGACAAATCGACCAGTTAATGGCCGCGCTATTAGCTTCACTGACCTCTTAACCACATGCTTTGATTGATTTCACGGACGATACACATGGACTTACTTACTGAATACGTTGCCAGTATCGATGAAGAACTGGCGATGTTTAAAAATAATTCGCTCATCACTCAGGATTATCGTGACTGCGTGGCTAAGTGGGCAAAAGAGAGCGCGATTTCAGGCGCGTTCGGCGGCCCAACGCTCGAAATGGAACGCGTTATTAGCATTAACGGCACCAGCACGACCGCTTCACAAAATGATTCGGAATCTCTCAGCGCCGCCATTGTTTGTCCAAAAAATCGCAAAATCACCGTGGTGATCAAACATGAATCTACGCTGGATTTGCCGATCCCCGACGTCAACGTTGAGCTGTTTCATAACGCAACATTCAGCCCCGATAGCAAAGTCAGCGCCAAGAAAACAGATGCCGATGGCAAGGCCGAATTTGACGATCTCACGCCGGGAGAACGGTATTACGCACGTACTCTCGACGAGAGCCTTGAGACGCATAATCAAGAGTTGTTGGATGCCTATGACGTACTTTCGCAGGATATCTTTGCTCAGCTGTCCGCCTCGTGGGCCAGTGAAAAACCGCAATGGACGCTGAGCGCCATCGCGACATCGATAGCTGAAGCTTTTGCGACGGGTTTATGCAGCAGCGTCACCGATTTGTGGGACGACACCAAAGTAGCCTACAACATCATTTCCGATCCTGTCGCCAGCGCCGAAGCCCTCGGACAAAAAGCCAGCGGTGTCATGGCCTGTATCGGAAATCTCGGCATACCGGATATCAACGGTATCTTGAACGGCAGCAAAGATCTCGCTCGCGATCTTATGGCCTTCTTTAACGATGAGGCGGCACTGTATCTGTTTGCCCGCGCCGCGATGCTACGCCTACGAATGTTTCCTTTCGGTGATTTACTCGCCTCTATTGCAGGCATGATTGGCGATATTCTTTCCGGAATTATTTTTGGTGCCTTGCTATCTATGGTCGCCGCTCCGGTAGGTGCCCTATTTTTAGCCTCCAAGTTAGGAAAACTGGTTTCTAAGGGTATAAAAATCGTTCAAGAGGTGTGGAACGCGCTGAATAAAATCCTTTCCTCTATTTTCGAGCTGGTGAGTGATTTTTTCTCACCTTCACACAAAAAAAACCACATTCGCCAAACCAACGCCAAACTGGGCGCAGATAAAGAAACTCGTCTTGGTTCTAATAACCATACTGAACTTGAAGATGAACGAAAAACACATAACAGCCCTTCGGAAGATAGCAACGGCAACCCTGAAAATAATACAACCTGCACAGAGAGCAACGGCTGCCCTGTTTCCATGGTTAACGGTGAAGAGCTTCTCAGGTTAGAAGATGCTTCATTGCTTGGTATTCACCCTTTCAGCTTTGTTCGCCAGTACCGCAGCACTTCTGTTGAGTGTGATTCCGTATTTGGCTATGGCTGGAGCCACAGCCTGCAACATAGCGTTCGGTTTACCGATGAGCACATCATTTGGCTAAACCACGAAAACCTAACAACCACCCTGCCACTTCCCGACCAACACATCCCTAGCGGCGTTAACCCCCTAGGCAAAGCAGCCGTTTGGCTGGGCAGCAGCGATGATGAATATTTGTTGTCCTGCGCCGCGTTAGAAGGCTGGGTGATGCACGTCAAGCGTGCAGCCAACGGTGAACATGGCCTGATAACGGGTTTTTCTAACCAACAACAGCACCTGAACCTGCATTACGAAAATGGGCTGCCAACGCGATTAGATAACCCAGCAGGTACAGCGTTGCAGCTTCGCTATAGCAAAACGCCGCACGGTATGCGACTAACCAGCGTGGTACGCATACACAATTGCCATGCGCTGATGCCCGACACAGGGCATAAATATTTCGTCCATATGCGTTATGAGTACGATACCAACGGGCAGCTTTGTGCCGCGATTAACGCCGCGGGTGAAACCGAGCGGTACGCTTATCGAGACGATTACCTATTTACCCTGCGGCAGTTAGCCGGCGGCGCAGAGTTTTATTGGGAATGGGACGGGCGAGGGAAATCGGCTCGGGCAATACGCCATTGGAGTAATCTGCCTAACCTCGACCGCAGCTATCAGTGGGATATTCCAAATGGCTGCGTCACGGTCTGTTATGAAGACGGTAGCCAAGAAGTTTGGCAGCACGATATCCGTACCGCGCGTTTACTCAAAAGCATCACCGCTGATGGCGGTACCACTGAGAATCACTACGGGCCACAGGGCGAGTTACTGAGCACCATAAATCCGCTCGGACAGCAAACTCACTACAGCTACAACCGCGACAACCAAGTCATCGCCGAGCATCTGCCGGATGGGCAGTGGCTTCGCTACCGTTATTCTCGCGGGCGCCGGATTGAAAAAATCCATGTGAGCGCCGATGGTTTGGCTAAACACCGCGAGCGCTGGCGCTATGACCAGCACGGCAATGTGAGCCATTACATTGACGCTGAAGGGCATACCACTCAGTACGTATGGTCAGATGACGGGGCTTTAACCCGAATTCATTTTCCTGACGATAGCTATGAAGTCTTTGCCGTTAACCCATTAGGCCAAGTATATGAGCACACCGTGCGCGATGGGGTCGTCACTCATTATCGTTATGATGAGCAAGGCCGATTAGTCTTTCAGGGCGAGCGCCCACCGCAGGCGTCAAACTCGAACTTATCGCCTAACGCCACGCAGTTTGCTTGGGACAACGCCGATAGGCTGGTGGCTATTCGCTGGCCCAACGGACAGATTAAACGCTGGCAATACAACGCCTATCACCAAATCACCCTTGAACAAGACGAGCTGGGTAATCAGACCCAGTTCGAGTATCTGCCCCATTCGACCCTGCTCAAACATATTATCTACGCAAATGGCACCAGCGAAGAATATCGCTATGACAATATACATGGGCAGGTCAGCGACATTATCAACGCGCGTCACGAGCGCTATCACATTGATTACACGCCGGGCGGTCTGGTCAGTCAGGAGCAGACCTTTGACGGGCGGCGTTTGTGCTGGGAGTACGACGCCAGCGGCAGCGTCGCCAAGCGCACCGAATATGGCGACAGCCTGCGCGACGACACCGCATTAATCACCACCTATCAACGGGATGTCGCCGGCCGACTCAGCAGCAAAACCACGCCGGATGGCGTTACCGTGACCTACGGCTACGATGGCTTTGGCCACCTCAATTTGGCCGACGATGCCGCGTGGCCGCTGGCCTGGCAATATGATAAACGCGGGCGGCTCACGCAGGAGCATCAGTGTTTTGCCAGCCAGCATTATGCGTATGACGCCGTCGGTAATCTCACCCAGATGCGTTTACCTGACGGCCAGCAGCTCGATTTTCTACACCATAACGGGCGCACGACCCGCATCGACCTTGACGGGCAATTGCTCACCGAGCACGGCTGGCACAACGGGCAGGAAGTCACACGCCGACACGGCGAACTGGTGAGTCAGTTTATCCATGACCCGCTACAACGCCTGCAACGCCAACAGGTGCAGCGTCAGGGCGAGCCTAACTTGTTGATACAGCGAGATTATACCTACGACGCCGTGGGTAATCTGGCCAGCATCACCGACCAACAGAAAGGCAGCAAAACCTTCAGCCACGACGTGCGCGGGCGCTTCACGCAGGAAACCTATCGCCCAACGCCGGCGCTGCTTCAAGCGGGATACGCAGGTCACAGCGAAATATTCGCCCCTGATGCGACCCATAACGTGTTGGGTGCTTCGGCGTCGCCGGAGCTTCAGGCGCTGAAGCGCACCACCGGTAACCGCCTCACGCTGCTCGGCAGCCATCACTATCGCTACGATGAATACGGCAACTGTATTCAAGACAGCTATGGTTCTGACCAACACGCCGTGCGCCATTACCGTTGGGACGGTGAACATCGGCTGGTTGGCTTTCGTGAAACCCGCCACGGCAATGAAATAACCTCGTTTAGCTACGACTATGATTGCTTTGGCCGACGCGTTCGCAAACACAATGTGCGCACGGGCGAAAGCCGGCTGTTCTTCTGGCAAGACGACCGCCTCATCGCCGAATGTGACGAAAAACTCGCCTGCCCCGGCGGGCATCCCTGCGCATTCGGCCCCGAGCCACACACCGATGCCACGAATTGCCGCAGCTACGTTTATGAACCCAACGGCAACAGCTTTCGCCCGCTGGCGATGCTCGGCGGACGCGGCAAAAACACCACGGTGTTTTACTACATTAACGACCACCTCGGCACCCCGCAGGAGCTGGTTTCCCCGAGCGGCGAAATGGTATGGAGCGCGGTGTATCACGCCTATGGACAACAGGCCTTCACCCTCGCCAACCACATCCCGCAGCCGCTGCGCTTTCAGGGACAATATCACGACGAGGAAAGCGGGTTGTCTTACAACCGCTATCGCTATTATGATGTCAGTGCCCTGCGGTATTTATCGCCAGACCCGATAGGTTTAGCCGGCGGCGTTAATGCGTACGCCTATGTGCCAAGCCCGCTGAGCTGGGTGGATCCGTTGGGGTTGGATGGGTGTCCGGGGACTGACGACTCCGATATAAAATTAAAAAGAAAACTAAGAGCTCTTGAAAAAGCTCAAAAAACATCAGTTAGAACTAAGACTTTGCCTGATGGACGAATTCGATACTATGATGCAGAGGTCCCCGCTAGAACCGAAGGACCGACGAGAGGCCGGTCTCACGTTACAGAATGGGATCCCTCAACAGGAAATGTAACCGTTTGGGAGGAAACTTACGACCATTCAGGCCAAGTAAATAGAGTTCACCCAAAAATGAAAAACGGCGAAATTTTAGATTTACCTCATTACCCGCCCACTAAAGCAGATATAGATGCAGGCAAAGCAACTGTATTAGGAAGAGCAATAAAATTGGCGATAAAAAAATGAACCAACTTAGGAAAGATTTTATTACTGGGTTAGAGGAAAGAGTCCGTGACAACTATACCCCATCTATTGTTGCAAGATATGCGCTAGAGTTTTATCTCGATCATGATTTTACAGATAGCAAACTAGAGTATGTAATTAATTACCTTAGGGGCATTGATGCAGGACCACAATTTGAACTAAGTAAAAAAGAAGTTATTAATTTTATTAAAAACAAA
>NZ_FMIQ01000075.1 GCF_900095695.1 Hafnia alvei
GCTGGTGAGCATAGTCAAGCAATTGTCAAACAGCAGTACAGAAAAGTAATCTGATGTGCGAAGGTGGCGGAATTGGTAGACGCGCTAGCTTCAGGTGTTAGTGTTCTTACGGACGTGAGGGTTCAAGTCCCTCTCTTCGCACCAACAGATTGTTATTTCTCTCTCTAATCCAATTAAAATCCCTTCGTTTTTTTACTTCTTAACACTCCCTTTATATTTAATATCGCTCGTATCCATCAATATCAAATCCCAAAATAATTGTAATTTAATAAAATTGTCGCTAATCCTCCGGCCAGAGCGAGTCCAGATGGAAGCAGCACATAGTTTCGCAAACGTGGGTTAAACAACATCGCCAGCGTGACTAACATAGCCAGCACCATCATGCCTTTTAAAAAAGATAAATTCAGATTGGAAACAATCAGCATAGGCAACACTAACGTTGGAAAGCTTATCCCCCAAATTCCGCTAAGAGATTTACAAACCCACAAGCTTATCCCCCACACCACCAGAAGCACCATCGCAGCAATCAGCATAACCTTCACCGTAAATGATAATAATTCCCAATATCATATACTGAGACATAGATCGTTTCATCCATGAATTATGTATGTGTAAAAGCATAAAAGCGGCAGGATTCAGTGAAGGGGCAGTATGATTTTCACGCAAAAAAAGTCGATGTAACCCACATTGATTACAAGCACATGACATCTTAGATCAAAGCTGTTAGTTTTATCGCCACATCAGACATCCCTAAGAAAATTCTTGTCTAAGAACTAACATATTACTGCCATTTTATATTTTTATTTGAGCGATATTGACAGTCACGAGCCTTATTTAATGAACGAAAAAAACTACGACGACCTATTAAATAGCAAAAGTCATATGACATTCCTGCTATTTATCCTGTTAAATGGTGCTACATCGTTTTATGCGCTGCTCAATCCATTACAAACAGATCCTCCGTATACGTTTGCGGGGATTGGCGTTTTTGCCTTTTGCCTATTTTCAGCCATCTCATTGATATGGCATCGTGACAAATATTTGCTGAAGCTCAACGTTGCATCTCTATTGCTAGGATTGCTATGGTCGTTTCATATAGCGGCTAAATATCAACATGTTGACGCCAACAGCCATGAATTTTTATTGATCAATCTGTTCAGCATATTTTTTATTGCCGCCGTCACGCTTTCTGACAACTTATTAGCGTTCTGTCTAAATGCCGTTCCCGTAGCAATGACCGTTATTGTGCTGGAAGATTTCCACAATATGACGCGCATTTTATTCGTTCTAACATTACCGATTATCGCACTGTCATTACACCACGCAATGACGCGCCGGCGTGAGGCATTTACCCGTCGATTGGTCACCCAACTAGAACAAGATAGAGCTCGCTTTAGCGATCTCAGCATGATTGATCCCCTTACCACGCTGCTTAACCGCCGTGGTTTAGAGTTTCAATTCCAGCATATGGGCAGCGATTGTGACCTCGAGCACAAACATTTTGTCGTCATGTTGGATATTGATTTTTTTAAACTCTATAACGATCACTACGGTCATCAATACGGTGATATAGCGCTTAAAAGTATTGCTCAAATTATCAAAGAAGCCGTTCGTACCAGAGATTTAGCCATTCGGTATGGCGGTGAAGAGTTTTTACTTATTTTACGCGACGCGTCTGAAAGCCTCGCGATACAAATATGCGAGCATATTCGTTTACATGTAGAACAATTGGCGTTAATCAATGAATATCAGCCAAATGGAAGCAACGTGGTAACAATTTCAGCGGGGCTTTCGGAGATGTACGGCAATAATTTGGAAAATGCCATAACGCGTGCCGATCAGGCGCTGTACATATCAAAACAGAAAGGCCGCAATAGAGTTTTACTGCAAAAAGAAACCTAATTTCTTTTTATAATCTGCTAGATAGAAAAATACTCTCTATCTAGCTAGGTACGAATTATCCACCACCAATAGATAGATTAAAGCATAAATTATTTAAAAAAATATAGTCCCGTATCGTAACCCTTATTTTTCCTGCCCGCCTATTTTGAGGCATCGAATGCATTCACATCCTGCACTTCGTTTTTCATCACCTCAAATTTTCAATTTCACCGTCATTGACGCCATGACACATTTAGTTCAACCAGCATCTTGCGATTGATAATAGTTATCAGTATTATTGCGTTTTGGTATTTACTATCTAGGGTGTTGTGGTGAAGATAACTGCGCTGACTGAGTTTAATGCCTACTTTCCAGCCGTCTTTCCTGCTTTTCCGCCAGAAGCGGAAGAACTGACTGCGCTTTTTAGCCAGCACTACCCTCATTTTCTTACTACATTCCTGATCGATGAATCTGCTGCTAGCAACGATTTGTCGGCTATACAGTGGTCAACCGCAGAAACCTACGCCAAACTGATGGCAAGCTATCAGCAAGAACACTACGCTGAATACCCCGATAAAACGCCGGAAGCCAAACCGTTAGAATCACTCTGGGCGCAATGGTATTTTGGTTTATTGGTGCCGCCGATGATGCTGTTGCTACTTGAGCAATCAGCACCTCTCGATCCACATATTCGGCAGTTCAAAGTTCGTTTTCATGAAAGTGGACGCCCTGAGGCATTTATCTACTATCCGCAGTTAATGGCGGGAGATGCACGTAACAGCACTCCGCTGCAACGCATGGTATCTTTGGTTGAGCGTCATCTCATTCCAGCGGTAAACGCCATTGCTCGCCAAGGTGTTTTGAACGCTAAGCTGATGTGGAGCAATATTGGCTATGTGATGCATTGGTATTTAGGGGAATTACGCCCCCTGCTGGGTGATGCACTTTTCTCACAGCTTGAACAGGCTCTCTTTTTCTCTGCCTCTTTCCCTGATGGCCAAGATAACCCACTCTATCGCACCGTTCTGATGCGTAACGGCACTATCCAACGCCGTACCTGCTGCCAGCGCTATAAGCTGCCCAAGATGAAAGAGTGCGGTGATTGCCCGCTCACGCTGGGCTAGAAAAGCGGAGTCAACTTAAAACATTCTTATCTATTACTACTAAATCAAGTAATAGCTTTCTTGATCGGCGTCAGAAGAATTTCCCCTTCATTACGTATCCTTGTGCGACTTAAAAACAAAGGATATGTTTTCAATGAATTGGTATATCAAGGTATTAAAAGATTACGCTAACTTTAATGGTCGAGCCCGCCGCAAAGAATATTGGTTATTTGGCCTTATCAACGGCATCGTGTGTGGGATCATATTTGCTCTAGCGCTCATATCAGGCAGCGCTATCATAAACGTTATCCTGATCTTGTATGTACTTGCGGTTGTCATCCCTAGTATGGCGCTCACAGCCAGAAGATTGCATGACACCGAGCATTCTGGCTGGTTTTACTTCGTTAGCTTCATTCCTTTAGTTGGACCAATCATTCTACTAGTCTATCTCTGTAGAGCAGGAACCACGGGCGCGAACCGTTATGGCGCAGACCCAAAAGCTGAGCAACCAGTAGGCATCATTCAATAAAATCGCTTCATCACTAACCCACCTCTCGGTGGGTTAGATTGCCTTATAAATAAATAGAATTAACTCATCCCCTGCTAATAACCATAGCTCGATTAATTTCATTGAGTTATTTATGGTTATTCTTAAATAACCTTTATTAATTCGTGACGAAGATCACAAAGAAAAATAGTTTTCCCGCCTTAGACCGAATAAAAGCTACCAAAGATAACGAGAATAATTATCATTCTGTATCGCATTTAATAAAGCGATGCCATTGACTGGTTAACATCCGGCGATGGCCAGATTGCTCATAATTAATTTTTAGATCTTCGTGCTTTTTCAAGCAGGGATAATTAGATGAAATACAAAGCGTTTCTTAACTCTTCGTTAAAAGCGGTGTTGCCAATCGGTTGTTTAGTCTTCCCTTTGAGCGCCCTTGCGGATACAGCAACAACGGACAATGAAGACAAAATCATTGTCAGTGCCAAATCAAGCCTTCCTCCATTGGGAAGCTACGAAAATACCGGTACAAAATCAGATCTGACCGCACAAGATACCCCACAGACCATCAACACCGTTGAAGGCCAAGAGCTCGACGAGCGCGGCATCAGCTCACTGAACGAAGCGCTGCGCTATGTGTCTGGCGTAACCACCGAAAACCGTGGTGGAGCTATCACCCGCTTTGATGAATTCACCATTCGCGGATTCAAAAACAGCGAAAACTATCTCGATGGCTTGCAACTGCCTTACAACGAATGGAACATTCAAGGCCAAGTTGATACCTACATGCTCGATCGTATCGAAGTCATGAAAGGCCCCGCATCAGTTTTATACGGTAACGCCTCACCCGGCGGTATCGTCAATATGATCAGCAAGAAACCACAGAAAAACCAAAATACCGACGTAGAATTTGATACCGGCAGCGATAACCGCCGTGAAGGCAAAATCGACTCTACTGGTCAAATTGGTGACAGCGACGTCAGTTACCGCTTTGTTGGCGTAGCGGGTGCCGTTGATGGGCAGGCCGAAGGCTCCAAAAATGAACGTTATCTGTTAGCGCCTTCTCTGCGTTGGGATATCGACGATAACAATAGCCTGCTGGTACAAGCTTTCTTCCAGAACGATCCTAATGCTGGCGTTTATACTTCTCTACCGGGCGAAGGTACCTTCAAGTATTCTCCTTACGGTAAGCTACCAACTGACGTTTATCTGGGCGATCACAATTGGGAATCTTATAAGCGCAAACAAGAATCTGTCGGCTACCAGTTCGATCACCGCTTCAGCGATGAGTGGTCTTTCACGCAAAAAGCCCGCTTTATGCACATCACGGCTTATCAGGAAAACACCTACAGCACCGGTCTCGAAGCCGATGGTCGCACTCTCGGCCGCCGCATGTACATGACCGATGAGAGTATGGACTCCTTCAATATTGATAACCAAATTGCAGGCAAGTTTGATACCGCGTTCCTGCGTCACAATGTGTTGCTGGGCTTCGATTACCAGTGGCAGAACAACAAAACCGAATATCAAGACGCCGTTGCACCAAGCATCGATATCTTCGATCGCAATAATCATGAGATTAACCGCGGCAATATTGCCTGGGATCCGTCGCTGGCCACCAACGTGCGCTATTCCATGCACCAGAACGGCTACTACTGGCAGGACTCTATCGATCTCGACAAACTGACCATCTTGGCCGGTGGTCGTTATGACCAGTACGAGAAGCGCACCTACGGCCTGCAATACGGTGCCAATACGGATGAAACCTTCTCTCAAAGCAAATACACCCAGCGCTATGGCGCGATGTATCACTTTGAAAACGGCATCTCCCCGTATGTTGCTTACTCAGAGGGCTTTGAGCCTCTAGCCGGGCGTAACAAAAGCGGTGGTTCTTACAAACCAGAAACCAGCAAGATGTGGGAAGGTGGGGTGAAATTTGCCACGCCAAGCCAGAACACCATCTTCACGGCCGCTGTGTTTGATATCAAAAAAGAGAACGCGCTGACCTCTAACCCGAACGGCGTTGATCCATACGAGAAGTACCAAAGTGGCGAAATCGAGTCGAAAGGCTATGAGTTTGAACTGCGCACTTCCCCGCTGGAAAACCTGCTGTTGACGGCCAACTACGCTTATACCGACGTGAAAATTACCGAAGATGCTAACAAGGCATTGATCGGCAACCGTCCGGTACAAACGGCTAAAGACAACGCCAGCGCATGGGCTAACTACACCATTGACGATACTTTCCTGCGCGGACTCACCGTCGGTGCGGGTATCCGTTACATCGGTCGTATGGAAGCTAACCAGAGTAATACTGAGCAGTTGCCAGCCGTTACGCTGTATGACATGGCCGCGTCATATGAGTTGGGTAACCTAGCGCCTGCGCTGGATAACGCCACCCTGAAAATGGCGGTGAATAACATCACTGACAAACGCTACGTCGCAAGCTGCTACGACAGCAATAACTGCTGGTTCGGCGCAGAACGCTCCGTGGTTGTTGGTGTGAAATATTCCTTCTAAGTACCTCTAAAAAATAGGGATGCCGATCGTTTCGGCATCCCTTAATAAAAATACCTTTTACATGATTTCATTGGCGATTTAACGCCAGATCCACAGCCCGTATCCGCAATCTAGACATCTGGATAAATGCTGAGCATCGAATTTGTACTACTCGTAATAATCTAAGGTAAGATCTATGACCCAGTTCTCCTTATCCTCTCAGCAGCAGGCCGCCACGCAACCTTATGATTTTATCGCCATTGGTATTGGGCCATTTAATCTTGGGTTAGCATGCCTCACTCAGCCGCTGTCGCAGGTAAACGCGCTATTTCTCGACCAAAATTCTGGCTTTGATTGGCACCCAGGCATGATGCTGGAAAGCGCTCATCTGCAAACGCCGTTTATGGCCGATCTGGTGACGCTGGCCGATCCAACGCACCCACTGAGTTTTCTGAACTACATCAAACAGCAGGGACGTCTGTACTCGTTTTATATTCGCGAAAGCTTCTTTTTAATGCGTAAAGAGTACAACCAGTATTGCCGTTGGGCGACAGAGCGCCTGAACAACCTGCGATTTAATACCAAAGTTGAGCGCGTGGAGTTCGATCAGGATAGCCGCTGCTATC
This sequence comes from Hafnia alvei, assembly GCF_900095695.1. Lineage (GTDB taxonomy): Bacteria > Pseudomonadota > Gammaproteobacteria > Enterobacterales > Enterobacteriaceae > Hafnia > Hafnia alvei_B. The sequence continues at coordinate 6,618 of NZ_FMIQ01000075.1, forward strand.
AGGTGCATTGCAGCGATACGCGCAACGGCCAGAAGTTAAAATTTGAAACGCGCCATCTGGTTCTTGGCACCGGCCCCTCGCCGGTTATCCCTGAGTGCTGCCAGCCCTTTGCCGAACGTATGGTGCATTCCGGCCAGTATCTGCATCACAAGGAAGAGCTCCAAACCCGCCGTTCTATCACGGTGGTAGGCAGCGGGCAAAGCGCGGCAGAAATTTACTACGATCTCCTCTCCGAGATTGATAAGTATGGCTATCAGCTAAACTGGGTCACTCGCGCGCCGCGCTTCTTCCCGCTGGAATACACCAAGCTGACGCTGGAAATGACATCACCGGAGTATGTGGACTACTTCCACCAGTTGCCCGCTGAAAAACGTGACCAGCTTAATCTGCAAAGCCAGCAGCTTTACAAAGGTATCAACAGCAGCCTGATTAACGATATTTTCGATCTGCTCTATATCAAACGCTTAGACGGTCATGTGAATACCCGCTTGTTCACCAATACCGCCCTGACCGGCGTAAAAAATACCGCCAACCATAAAACCTTGAATCTGGCGCTGCATCAGCATGAACAGGATCAACACTTCGCCATCGACAGCGAGGCAGTGATCCTGTGCACCGGATATCGCCACCAGCCACCTGCATTTTTACAACCGATCCATGATCGGATCGCGTGGGATGAAAAAGGCCGTTACGACGTTGCCCGCAACTACTCGATCGATAACCAGCACCACGAGATCTTCGTGCAAAACGCCGAGCTGCACACTCACGGTTTTGTCACTCCCGACCTTGGTATGGCCTGCTACCGCAACTCATGGATCCTGCGTGAGATCACCGGAACCGAGCACTATCCGATTGAAGAACAAATTGCTTTCCAACAGTTTGCCGCTCCGCAAACCGGAGATTTGCTATGAGTTATATATTTAAACATCAGGTGGAAAATGTGGGCGATTTTGCCCTACGTCCGCTGGATGCGGTTCAAGACGCCGAGCTGCTGCATAGCTGGGTTAGCCAACCTTACGCTCGTTATTGGGGAATGATGGAGCAAAGCGTTGAGCAGGTGCGGGATTTCTATCTCGATCTGCTTAAGCATCATCCCGATGGCGCATTCATCGGCGTGTATCAAGGCAAACCAACGTTTCTGTTGGAACGCTATCAGGCAATCCACGATCCGGTTGGCCAATGCTATCCGGCACAAAACAGCGACTATGGTATGCACATTTTGGTCGCGCCAGCAGATAAACCGGTCAGCGATTTTACCTGGGCCGTGTTCCAAACCATCGTGGCGTTCATGTTTAGCGATGAGCGCGTTACTCGCATTGTGGTCGAGCCCGATGTGCGTAATGAGAAGATCCATAGTCTGAACAAACGCGCTGGTTTCGTCTACCAACATCAAATTGAGCTCGCGAACAAAACCGCATGGCTCGCGTTCTGCGATCGCGAGCAGCACGCCGCCGCACTGCGCCATGATGCACAATTCCATTCTGTTTCCCGTCAGGAGACCCTCGCATGACCGCTCATACTCAGTTTTCTCATTTGCCCGTATCGGAACAAAATCGTCACGTTATCGCTCACCTGACCCCCGAACTGTGGAGTAAAGCCAACCGCCTACACGTCCGCAAGGCGATTGCCGAATTCGCCCATGAGCGCTTAATCACGCCTGAATGCGTTAGCCAGCCGACTTCAGCCGATGAAATGGCCGATTACCAACTCACAGCGCCACAGGACGAAGTGATCTATCACTTCCGCGCACGTCGTCTAGCCTTGGAACACTGGGCCATTGATGCTGACTCTATTCAAAAAACGCAAAACGGCGTTGAGCAAGAGCTGGACTCGCTACGCTTTATCATTGAATTCAAAGACGTGTTGGGCATTCCACAGGAAATGTTGCCCACCTATATGGAAGAAATCACCAGCACCTTATACAGCAGCGCTTTCAAGCATCTGCGCGAAGGGGTTTTGATTGAGCATCTGCTCGACGCTGATTTCCAAACGCTAGAAGGCGCCATGATGGAAGGCCACCCCGCGTTTGTGGCAAACAACGGCCGTATTGGTTTCGATGCGTTTGATTATCAGGCCTATGCGCCGGAAGCCGCAGCGCCAATCAACTTTGTTTGGCTTGCGGCACACAAAAGCAAAGCGCATTTCGCCAGCATCGATGAGCTAAGTTATCAACAGCTGCTGGAAGAAGAGCTCACACCAAGCATCGTTAACGATTTCACTCAGCAATTGATCGCACAGGATCTTGATCCGAATAACTACATCTTTATGCCCGTGCATCCGTGGCAATGGCAAAATAAGCTGACAGGGATCTTTGCCCCCGATATCGCCAAGCGTGAGCTGGTTTATCTGGGCATTGGCGACGATAACTATCAGGCTCAACAGTCCATCCGCACCTTCTTCAATACCAGTCACCCGCGCAAACGCTATGTGAAAACCGCGCTATCAATCCTCAATATGGGCTTTATGCGCGGCCTGTCTCCGTACTACATGGCGACAACGCCGGGCATCAACGAATGGCTGACCGAACTTATCGAAAACGACAGCTGCCTGCGTGATTATGGTTTCCGTATGCTGCGCGAAGTGGCGACCATCGGCTATCGTAATCACTATTACGAAAGCGCGGTGAGCGGCGATACGCCATACAAAAAAATGATGGCGGCGCTGTGGCGCGAAAGCCCGCTGGCGCTAATTCAGTCGAACCAGCGTGTTATGACGATGGCGGCGCTATTGCATCAGGATCGCGATGGCAATGCGTTGCTGCCGGCCATGATTCAGGCTTCAGGCTTAGAGACCGGTGAATGGTTAAAGCGCTATCTGCAAAGCTATCTCAGCCCGCTGCTGCACTGCTTATACACCTACGATCTGGCCTTTATGCCACACGGTGAAAACCTGATCCTCGTGCTGGAAAACCACACTCCAGTGCATGTCTTTATGAAAGATATCGCCGAAGAGATCGTGGTAATGGATCCCGACGCTGATTTACCTGAAAAGGCCAAACGCGTTGCGGTATTCGTACCCGACGAGCTTAAAATTCTGTCGATCTTTACCGATGTGTTCGACGGTTTCTTCCGCTTTATGGCTGCAATTCTGCATGAGCAGGGAAATTATCCGCAGGAGAAATTCTGGCAACGCGTGGCGGAATGCGTGACGGATTATCAGCAGGCGCATCCTGAGCTGACCGAACGCTTCGAGCGCTATGACATGTTCAGCCCAGCGTTTACTCATTCTTGTCTCAATCGCCTACAGCTGGCTAATAATCGCCAGATGATTAACCTCAGCGATCCCTCACAAAACCTGAAATTTGCGGGCCAGTTGGATAACCCATTGGTAGTTTTTAAATAACGGTCAATGCGACTGGCGCTGACACAAAAGATACACGGGTTTACCGTAGGGTGCGGTTATGGAATACACCCTACGCTCCCCGAAAATCAGCCTTGAACGACTATAGCCCCTGCCGTTCCCTTTTCACTGGGAATGCAGGGGCAAACTCTTTACATAAACCGAGTAATCACCCGACATGTCATCCTATATTGCTGCTTCTAAGCTAACTCGCCGTGCCGTGCTGTTTCCTCTCGCGCTGGTGCTATTCGAGTTCGCAACCTACATCGCCCACGACATGATCCAACCGGGCATGATCCATGTGGTGCGTGATTTCAATGCCGACGTGAGCTGGGTTCCAACCTCGTTAACCGCGTATTTATTCGGTGGCATGATGCTGCAATGGCTGCTTGGGCCGCTATCTGACCGCGTTGGCCGCCGCCCGGTGATGCTGACCGGCGTGATGCTGTTTGTCGCCGCCTGTATCGCTACGCTATTCACCAACAGCATTGAACAATTTATTCTGATGCGTTTTATCCAAGGCATCAGCCTCTGTTTTATCGGTGCCGTTGGATATGCCGCCGTGCAAGAAGCCTTCGACCAAACGCTCAGCATCAAGCTGATGGCATTAATGGCCAACGTGGCTTTGATAGCGCCATTGGTTGGCCCACTTGCCGGAGCTGCTTTTATTCAATTTGCACCGTGGAAAAGCATGTTTGCCGTTTTTGCCTTAGTGGCATTTATTGCATGGCTAGGTCTATGGAAAGGGATGCCGGAAACCGCGCAGTCACAGGGCGAAAAATTACGCTTAACCTCCCTGTTGGCAGACTATCGGCAGGTATTCGGCAATCTGCGCTTTGTCTGCGGGGCAGCATCAATCGGCTTTTCAGCTCTGCCGCTGTTGGCATGGGTCGCCATTTCACCGGTGATACTGATCGATGGCGAAGGGCTTACGCCAGTGGCGTATGGCTGGCTACAAGTGCCTATTTTTGTGGCTCTCATCATGGGCAATCTTGTGCTGGCACGCATTGCAGGAAAGATGTCGATTGAAAAACCACTCTGGCTCGGTGCGCCGCCTATCATCACAGGTCTGGCACTGGCCACCTTCGGCACACTATTTACCCCACACGCTTATCTTTGGACCATTGCGGGGTTAAGCCTATACGCCTTCGGCACAGGGCTGATTAACGCAGGGTTATATCGCCTCACGCTGTTTGCCAGCGATATGCGCAAAGGCACCGTTGCCGCCGCGCTCGGTATGACCACCATTGGTATTTATGCCTTGGGTATCGAAATCGCAAAACGTATTTATCTCTGGCAGGGAAGTGGGATCTTTAATCTGTATGGATTAATCAGCGGGCTGCTTTGGCTGGGTCTGATGTGGGTATTTTTGAAGAAAAAGGTCAGTAGCTAATCTCTGCATACTGACCCCATCGTAACCCTCCCCTTGGCAGGGGAGGAATTTCGGTTGCGGGAACTATCCCACCACTACCGATAACATACTCAGCGACGCCATAACAATGCCGTCCACCGGCACAGAAATAGGCTCTTCACCGTCCCATGCACCCAGTACATATAACAGCGGCAGGAAGTGCTCCGGCGACGGGTTAGATAATTCAGCGCCTTCATGCTGCATAAAGTTAACCAGCGGATGGTTTCCACCTTTATATGCTAAATTCTCACGTACAAAATTATCAAAGCTAAATGCCCACGGGTAAGGCTCGGCTTCGCCCTGCCACTTAACCATTCGCAGGTTATGTACCACGTTTCCGCTCGCCACAATCATCACGCCTTCATCGCGTAACGCCGCGAGTTTCTTGCCTAATTCATAGTGGTACGCAGCCGGTTGAGTACCATCAATACTCAATTGAATCACCGGAATATCCGCATCTGGGTACATTTTTATCAAAACGCCCCACGTACCGTGATCCAAACCCCATTCGCTGGTATCCAAATGCACCATTTCTGGAGCCAGTAATTCCTGTACTCGTCGGGCAAGCTCAGGCGAGCCCGGCGCTGGATATTGGGTATCGAACAGTGCCTGTGGGAATCCACCAAAATCATGGATCGTACGCGGCTGCTCCATCGCCGTGACAAACGTGCCACGGGTGTACCAATGAGCAGAAACAGCAACAATCGCTTTCGGACGCGGCAACGTTTTACCTAACTCGCGCCAAGCCGTGGTGTAGTCATTTTCTTCCAGCACGTTCATCGGGCTACCGTGACCGAGAAATAGCGCAGGCATACGAGAGGTAGTCATAACATTATCCTTTTCTGAGTCTGGCGGAGAGCATCGCCTCCGAATGGTTATACATTACTCAGATTTATCTCGATCGTCTGCCGGATAACTATGATGATGATTGTCAGTAAATTTGAATATAAGACACCGAGGGGGTTGAGTTATTAGAGCCATTGGTAATAACTTTGTATTCGCTATTTACTTAATGATAGGTTAAAACAATAATAGGAATCATTATCAACAAGGAGGCGCTATGTCAGTTCCACTTATTCTGACTTTGCTTGCCGGCGGTGCCACATTTGTCGGCGCGTTATTAGCCATTATCGGACAGAAACCCTCCAACCGGGTTTTAGCTTTTGCGCTTGGCTTTGCGGCAGGGATTATGCTGCTGATTTCTTTGATGGAAATGTTACCCGCCGCGCTGGGTACCAAAGGCATGTCGCCGATGCTCGGCTATGGCATGTTTATCATTGGTCTGGTGGGCTATTTCATGTTGGACAGAATGTTGCCGCACCAGCATGCACATGACCTGATGGATGCCCCTAAAGCAGGTAAAACACGAAACCTGCGCCGAACAGCCATGCTGCTGACGCTCGGTATTAGCCTGCATAACTTTCCAGAAGGCATTGCCACCTTTGTCACCGCCAGCTCTGACCTTGAATTAGGTATGGGCATTGCGCTCGCGGTAGCCATTCACAATATCCCTGAAGGCTTAGCGGTTGCAGGGCCGGTCTATGCCGCTACGGGCTCAAAAATCAAAGCGCTATGGTGGGCAAGCGTTTCGGGCTTCGCCGAAATTTTAGGTGGATTGCTGGCATTTTTCCTGCTGGGCCCAGCCATCTCTCCGGTGTTAATGGCTTCTATTATGGCTATGGTGGCGGGTATTATGGTGGCGCTATCGGTAGATGAACTGATGCCGCTGGCCAAAGAGATTGATCCGCAGAACAACCCAAGCTATGGCGTGCTGTGCGGTATGGCGGTGATGGGCTTTAGCCTGACGCTGTTACAAAGCAGCCCGCTCGGTTAAGACTCTCCCATCTCCAAATAGCAAAAAGGACAGCCTAGGCTGTCCTTTTTCGTGCAGAGCTCAGCGAAATTAGCTCGCGATTTTTTCTTGAGACTGACGGTAAGCCACCAAATCATCGATGGTCACGACTGGCATATTATGTTTGTTAGCAAACACAATCACTTCTGGCGCACGCGCCATGGTGCCATCGTCGTTGGTCAGTTCACACAGTACGCCTGCAGAACGGAAGCCCGCTAAAGTCACCAGATCGATAGTTGCTTCAGTGTGACCACGACGAGTCAGAACGCCGCCGTTTTGAGCACGCAGTGGGAACACGTGACCAGGGCGATGCAGGTCCGAAGGCTTAGCGCCTTCAGCGCTTGCGGCGCGCACGGTAGTCAAACGGTCTTTGGCGGAAACGCCGGTCGTCACGCCTTCAGCGGCTTCAATGGTCACGGTGAATGCTGTGCCATAATGACTCGTGTTGTTGCTGACCATCATCGGCAGATCTAGCTGCAAACGACGCTCTTCGGTGATACACAGGCAAACAATGCCGCTACCGTGACGGATGGTCAGAGCCATCTGTTCTTCAGTCATGGTTTCAGCAGGGAAAATCATGTCGCCTTCGTTTTCACGATTTTCATCGTCAAGCACCATAACGCCACGGCCTTCACGCAATGCAGCCAGCGCACGTTCAACACGTTCCATCGGAGTACCGAAATCGGAAAGTAAAGTCTGATTCATGGTAAAAAAACCTCATTAATTATATGGATTACCAGAATCAGGGCAGCTTTGAGGAGTGGCAAACGTAAGCCTACGGCTAACGCGCCTAATAACGCGAGTGGGACAAACCCAACAGGTACCGTTACTCTCTCCCATCCGGACTCTAACCGTCGGCTCTGGAATTACACCAGATCTGCTGTCCTTACACCTTGCGGCATAAGCGCTCGCGGGCTTTCTATGCTGCGCTTGCCGTGAAAGACATGCGTTATGCATAAATTTACCGCCGGTGGGGACTTCCACCCCGCCCTGAGAATAAGCAGGTCAACTATAACGCTAATGATTAGTTTGGGCAATCGTCATTCCAGATTATCCAAGAGCGATCACAGAGGTTTATCCATTCGCCAACTCGCATTACACTATGCAGCTATAGCTCTGCTATTGTGCATCAGATCAATATCATCGTCATTCGTTCTGATAGTGGTTCTTAAGCCCTAACGCATGACCATAACGACCAAGGAACACGCCATGATTGACCCGAAGAAAATTGAACAGATTGCCCGTCAGGTGCATGAATCCATGCCAAAAGGACTGCGCGAGTTCGGGGATGATGTCGAGAAAAAAATCCGCCAAATCCTACAGGCACAATTTAATCGTATGGATTTAGTGAATCGCGAAGAGTTTGACGTTCAGACGCAGGTTTTGCTGCGCACACGTGAAAAGCTAGCGATGATGGAACAGCGCTTAGCTGCGCTAGAAGAAATACTGGCAGCAAGCGAAACACCGGCGACAAAAGACGCTGAATAAGCCAGTCGAACATGAACGCAAAAACGGAAGCCTAGGCTTCCGTTTTTTATTGCTGCTTTATTGCTACTTAGAAAGGATAGCTAATGGGAGCTTAATCCGCTTTCCGCCGCGCGCCGTGGCAACAATGCCCATAATGCAGCTAGCATCACAATCGCATAAATGCTTTTCCAGCCAACCATGTAGAGCAATAACAAACACAATACGCTGCCTATCGCCGCCATCAGACGTGAACGTCCTTTCAGTAGACGGCAACCCGCCAGCATACACAGCAGATAGATCATGATAAAAATGCCGTTGGCATAAATAATCAGTTCATCCAAAGCCACACCTAGCGCATAAATGCCCACCGCACACAGTAAACAGCAGCCAAGAACAACATTCAGCGCGTTGACCGGTGCCTGACGCGATGAAAGCTGCGCCAAACGGCTTTGAGGTTTCAGCTGCGCCTGTGACCACACCAGCCGAGCAAAGCTTTGAGTGTAAATATTGAGGCTGGCAAAGCAGGCCAGATAGCCAATAATGCAGGCGACCCACAGCGCCTGTTGCCCAAATAGCTGCACCACGATCCCCGGCAGTGATGCTGCGGCGGCTTTTTCCGCACCGAAGGCATTGAAATGCAAGACTGCAACCGTACAACCCCAGTACACCACGCCAGCCAGCAGCAAGCCGATCATCAATGCACGAGGAAAATCACGTTCGGGATCTTTAAATTCAGAAGCCAAATGGGCAAAGGCTTCTAGTCCAACAAAGCACCAAAACATCACGGCTAATGCGGAAAAGAGGTTATGAGGGCTCACGTCTGACGGGGCTGGGAATGGAATTTCCGCCGGCGATATTCCACCACGCCACCAAATGGCCGCGACCAAAGCCACCACCAGTGCGGCGATCAACGTCTGTAAGTTCGCGCTGGAACCCGCTCCGCGAGTGCCCAGAAACCACACCACCATCAGCGTGCCGATTTCCACCAGCAGCAGCTCCCAGCCGTGCCAGCCAAACATGGCCTGCCAAAAGCCTGCCGCAATTTGCAGTGCCGCAGGCAAACCAACGGGGATAACGGACAGAAACAGCCAGCCGGTCACTCGCGCCATATGCGGCCCAAATGCCATACCAACAAAATGAGCGGCACCGCCCGCGCTTGGAAAGTGACGCCCAAGTGCAGCAAAACCAATCGCGATCGGAAACACGAGGACAATGAGAATTGGCCATGCCCACAGGCTATCATTGCCGGCCACCAGCGCCGCTAATGCAGGCACAGCAAACACGCCCGTGCCTAACAGCGATGTGGATAACAACCCTATTCCCTGAGCCAGTCCTAGCTCTTGCTTTAATCCGCTCACAATGTGTTCCGCTTAACGTTCATCGGGGGATTATTCGTGGCCCTGACGGATCGTTTTGATGATATTGGTGGTTGAACAACCATCTTCAAAGTTCAGCACACGCACTTCACCACCGGCAGCAATCACTTCTTTTCCGCCCGCAATATCTTCAGGTTTGTAGTCACCGCCTTTAACCAGCAGATCCGGCAATACCTCAGAGATAATGCGCTGCGGCGTATCTTCTTCAAATGAGATAACCCAATCCACGGCTTCCAGCGCGGCCAAGACGATCATTCGCTGTGCTAACGCATTGACCGGACGCTCTTCGCCTTTCAAGCGTTTGGTTGACGCATCGCTGTTTACCGCAACGATCAGTCGATCGCCCAGTTTGCGTGCGTTAGCTAGATAAGAAACATGTCCCGCATGCAGGATGTCAAAGACACCGTTAGTCATCACGACTTTTTCGCCACGCTGACGAGCGTTAGCAACGGCGGCTTTTAGCTCTTCCTGACTCATCACACCAAAGCCAGTTTCACTGCGCCCACGAATGGCATTTTCCAGCTCGATAGGTGAAACGGTAGAAGTCCCCAGTTTACCTACCACCACACCCGCGCCTGCATTGGCTAAGAAGCAAGCCTCTTCCAATGATGTTCCCGCGGCAATTGCCGTTGCCAGAACGCCAATAACCGTATCGCCAGCACCGGTCACGTCATACACTTCTTGCGCCTGCGTCGGCATATGCAACGGCGGCTGGTCGTACTGCAACAAAGTCATGCCCTGTTCAGAACGCGTCACCAACAGCGCCGTGAGCTCAAATTCACGCATCAGTTGCAAACCACGTTCAACCAATTCTTCATCGGTTTTACAACGGCCAACTACGGCTTCGAACTCAGACAGATTTGGTGTTAACAGCGTGGCGCCTCGGTAGCGTTCAAAATCAGTACCTTTAGGATCGATCAGTACAGGAACGTTCGCCGCACGTGCTAGTTGAATCATCTGTTGAACCGAATTTAATGCCCCTTTGGCATAATCGGACAAAATTAACGCGCCCAATTTTGGCAATGCGTGCTGAATTCTTTCAAAGATTGGCTGAGGATCAATGCTGCTAAAACCCTCTTCAAAGTCGAGACGAATCAGCTGCTGATTACGCGATAAAACACGTAATTTAGTGATCGTTGGATGCGTCGGCACGGACACGAAATCGCATTTAACGTTAACTTCACCCAGCTTAGCGCTTAGCGCTCTTGCTGCATCATCGATACCGGTTAAACCCACCAAACGAGCATTCGCGCCGAGAGACGCTATGTTCATTGCCACGTTGGCCGCACCGCCTGGACGCTCCTCAACGGTATCCACTTTTACCACCGGTACTGGTGCTTCAGGTGAAATACGGCTGGTAGGTCCATACCAGTAGCGATCTAACATTACGTCACCCACAACAAGTACGTTGGCATGACGGAAATCAGGTAGGGTTACTTTCATCCCCGGACTCCAAAAAAGACTAAGATTGTGCGCGATATTATCACACCCAGCGTTATTTCTATTACACCCTTCTCACGAGTTGTGGCTGCTCGTTGACTGCAACTCCACGTAATTTATGTATACAATAGGATCTCAATTCATTCAGCGAGGTTCCGATTTCCCCGTTATGGCTGACAATCATGTTTACCCGAAATTCGAGCGCGAATTACTGCACCCACGTTACTGGTTAACTTGGTTGGGGTTGGGAGTGCTATACATTTTAGTCCTTCTGCCCTATCCATGGCTGTATAAGTTTGGAACGTGGTTAGGCAGAACTGCGATGAAGTTTATGAAACGCCGGGTAAAAATTTCTCTACGCAATTTAGAGCTTTGCTTTCCCCAAATGAGTGAAGCCGAGCGTAGAGAAAAAGTTGCCAAAAATTTTGAGTCCGTTGGTATGGGGCTCATTGAAACCGGTATGGCTTGGTTTTGGCCAACGTGGCGTATAAATCGCTGGTGTAAAGCTGAAGGCTTAGAAAACATCGCTAAAGCTCAGCAAGAAAGCAAAGGCGTACTGCTGATTGGTTTGCACTTCTTAACGTTAGAGCTAGGCGCACGTATTTTTGGTGTTCATAATCCCGGCGTCGGTGTTTATCGTCCTAACGACAACAAGGTTGTGGATTGGATGCAAACTTGGGGACGTCTACGCTCCAATAAATATATGCTCGACCGTAAAGACGTTAAGGGCATGATCCGCGCGCTCAAAGAAGGTGAGATCGTGTGGTACGCACCCGATCACGACTACGGCCCACGCAGCAGCGTTTTTGTTCCCTTGTTTGCCGTTGAAGAAGCAGCCACCACAACCGGCACTTACATTCTGGCTCGCATGGGCAAACCGGCTATTATCCCATTTAACGCGGTTCGAGCCGAAGACGGTAGCGGCTATACCATGGTGATTCAGCCACGATTAGAAGATTTCCCGCTGGAAAACGAAACCGTCGCCGCTATCGCCATGAATAAAGTCGTCGAGCAAGAGATCCTACGCGCGCCCACGCAATATATGTGGATGCACCGTCGCTTTAAGACTCGCCCCAAAGGCATGCCTTCACGCTACTAGTCCAAAGCACTAACGCTTATTGTTCTAAATAGATTTCAAAGAAAATGGGTTTCAGGGAAGAAACCACTAATAGCCAAATATTAGAAAATCCATTGCTCCCACAATATCATCTCGGCAATATCCCAAGTCATCGACCTGTTCCCCTAGCTGCGACAACGCGACACCAGCCATCTGCGGCGTCATCAATAACACTTCATATCCTTCAATTTTAAAGCACAGGATCAGTCGATCCTGCTCAGCCAACGATGATGTTGTTTTTAGCCCTAATGGGATAACCATTCGGGTCGCTAGCGATGATAAAAAATCGTGCTGAACATCCAGAAGATACGGGAAACGTTTGGCAGAAGCCCGGTCTCGGTTTTTGTAGACGGCAAACTGGCTCATCAAAAAGACCTCAGGCCATCGCTGAATACACCGTTCTCTTCAACATCTTGATTATAGGCAGCAATGCTTTGTTGATGGCTATCAAGCCACTGTCGTTGCCCCTCTGCGATGACGACCTGCTGCAGAGCCTCTTCCATCACGGCAGATAAATTGATGTTAAGTGCTTTAGCCTGTTGAATCAGTCCCTGATCGATGCTCACATTCACCGCCTTTTTACTTCCCGTCAGAAGCGTTCTACGTTTCATCACGAAACTCCATGCGCATAATTTATGCGCATTATAGAACAACAAAAAGAGAAACGGTTGAAATTTGCGCACAGCTTCGCAAAGATTTTTCTCTATCCCAACCACGTCGCCCAACTGCGGCGCACCTGTTCACGCTCAGCAACAAATGCATCCAGCCCGACGGTGCCCGACTGCTCTTGCAGCGCTAAATGGTGGATCGCATCACGCATCGTCACATAGGCCTGCGTCAGCGCAGCCGCTTCTTCCTCTGGCATGATGTTGTAGTTCGCCATCAGCTCAAAAATACGTACGTTGTCTGACCAACGCGTGAGGCGGGGTTCTTGCGAGGCGTAGTTAAGCACCAGATATTGAGCGATAAATTCAATATCCGTAATGCCTCCCTCATCGGCTTTAATATCAAATTGGTCGCGATGCTTGCCGCCCAGATGCTGGCGCATTTTTTCTCGCATCTCACGGACTTCAGTTTTTAAGGTGCTCGTCTCTCTCGAACGACACAAAATCTCATGACGAATCGCATCAAACTGCTGATGGAGCTGCACGTCACCATAGACAGGGCGGGCACGTACCAAGGCCTGATGTTCCCACGTCCACGCTTCGTTTCGCTGGTACTCACCAAAGGACTCAACGGTGCTCACCAGCATGCCGGAAGCGCCAGAAGGACGAAGGCGGGCATCTACCTCATACAAAATCCCCGATGACGTACGCGTACTAAACAGATGCATAATGCGCTGCGCCAAGCGCAGATAGAATTGGCGACCATCAATGCTGCGCTCGCCGCTGGTCATCACATCAGACGGGCAATCGAGCAAGAAAACAAGATCGAGATCGGAGCTATAGCCTAGCTCCCACCCGCCTAATTTCCCGTAACCGAGTACCGCAAACCCTCGCCCTTCGCGCCCTTGCAGATGCGTCGGCTGACCATAACGCCCAACCATATGTGTCCATGCCTGCTGCACCACTGCGTCAATCATCGCTTCAGCAAGATAGGTGAGATGATCGCTAACTTTCATCACCGGCAGCGCTCCTGAGATATCGCTGGCAGCAATTCGCAGTTGATGCGCATGTTTAAACTGTCTCAGCGCCTCAAGATTCTGCTCTTCATCATCGGCGGGAACCCGCATTAGATATTGGCGCAGCTCATCGCGATAGGCATCTTGGGGAACGGGCTGATACAAAGTGTTCGGATCGAGCAGTTCATCCAGCAGCAGCGGATAACGTGCTAGCTGCGTCGCCACCATCGGCGATGCCGCGCACAGGCGGATCAGTTGACTCAGCGCCGCGCGATATTCCACCAGCAGCTCCAGATACGTGGTGCGCGTGACGATGTTGAGCAATAGCGGAGTTAAGCGTTGCAGCACGCGTACCGCGTCTTCTCTGGCACAAACTTCACCAAGTAGCGCTGGCATCAGTTGGCCGAGGACTTCGCGGCCACGAGGCCCGATGGTGCGTTTATCAACATCGCTGCGGAAATCATTGATACAACGCAGCAACAGCTGGCGCGACTCGCTCTCTAACTGCGGCGTGAAGGGGTCTAGATCGCGCTCATCCAACAAATCTTGCCACAGGGCGGCAAACTGCTCACGCGGTGCTTCCGCACTTCCTTCTTCGCTCTCATCATCGCCGATGAGTTCGTTAAAAATAGCCCTCACAGCCAGCATTTTTTGCTCTAACTGCGCCATCAGCTGAGCCCAGTCCGTAACGCCCATTCCCCAAGCTAAGCGGGCCTGATTCAGTTCATCGTTGGGCAGCGTTTGAGTTTGTTCGTCGTTGATAGCCTGAAGAAGATTTTCCAAGCGGCGTAAAAACAGATAACTTTCAGTAAGTTCTGTAACCTGTTCAGCCTTAAGTAAACCGAGCTGGCCAATTGCCAACAGAGAAGGCTGGAGCGCGCGCTGCTGTAGAGAAGGCTCACGCCCACCGCGGATCAGCTGGAAAACCTGCGTGATAAACTCGATCTCGCGAATGCCACCAGCACCGAGCTTAATATTATCTTTCAGGCCTCTGCGCCGTACTTCACGGGCAATCATGCTTTTCATGTTGCGCAGCGACTGAATAACACTGAAATCAATGTAACGACGGAATACAAACGGGCGCAGCGTACGGCGTAGTTCTTGGCTATAGGCGTCTTCATTGCCGCCCATCAGACGGGCTTTGACCATCGCGTAACGTTCCCAATCACGCCCCTGTTCTTGGTAATAATCTTCGAGCGCGGCAAAACTCAGCACTAACGGGCCACTGTCTCCAAACGGGCGCAGACGCATATCGACACGATAAACAAACCCGTCCACCGTGGGCTGATCGAGTGCCTTGATCAGCCGCTGCCCCAAGCGAGTGAAGAATTGAGCATTATCTAACTCACGCCGCCCACCTTGCGTCACTCCGCTTTCTGGATAGGCAAAAATCAGATCGATGTCCGATGAAAAATTCAGCTCACCGCCACCCAGTTTTCCCATGCCTAAAATCAGCAATGGCTGCGGTTCACCTTGCGCGTTGCACGGTGTACCCCATTCTGCACAGCAGGTTTTATATAGGCGATCGCGCGCGGCAATAATCAATGTTTCAGCCAGTTCGCTTAATTGGCGCAGCGTATCAGCCGTTTCACAGAGTTTGAGTGATTGCATCCATGAAATTCGCGACAGCATATGACGGCGAAACAGCCGCAGCACGCGCATCAAACACGCTTCATCATCAGCGCCGATTAATTGTTCATCCAACCAATGAGCATAATTTTCCCACTCATCAGGCTGAGGGGGAGTGTCATGCAGTTGCTGCCACCATTCGGGATGCGCGATAAAGTTTTCACTCATGAAATCGCTCAGCGCCAGTGCGCTTCGGTCTTCAAAAGAGGAAATAACCAAACGCTCCGAGATTTGCGCGGCCTGAGCCTCAAGCAAAGGGGGAAACACGCGAGAAGCAGACTCAGACATAAACACTCCCTGAATAAACGCCTATTTGCAGACGAACACGATGATGTAGTGAGTTCTTCCATCTCCTCCCTTCTCAGGGAGGAGAGCCAACTAGCCTATTCAGCTAGTCGTTGACGGACGGTTTTTGAGTACCATTCAACCAGAATGTGGGTTGATCCATCGCATGCTTACGCGTGGATTCAATATAGGCATCTTGCTTCTGAATAATCGCCTGCTGCAGCGTTTGCCAACCAGATAAATACTCCGCCACAGATTCTTCAGGATAGGCCCCTGAAAGCACATGGAACAGCAGCAACTGGCGAACCAAACGGACATATTTGTCCTGGTACTCACCGCCGTGCTGCACATGTTCGAAGGCTTCTTTCAATTCGGCACCGGTACGTCCCAGCATGATATCGGCAAAGCGTTTAAACGAGCCATTCAGCTTGGTTTGCGTTTTATCTGTCACGAAAGAACGCCATTCTGCGGTGGCTATCCAGCGAGTAAGCGCTAACTGGGTATTCAGATACAGCGGGCTAAAGCAGACTTTTTTGGCGTCAAGACGCGGCGTTGCTAACTGCTCTTCTAGCTCAGTGAGACCAGCACGCAGTGCGGTGCTCGCCTTGCGCGGTACTAAACCGCCAAATAACACAAAAATTTGGCGCAGCAGCTCGATCGCCTCAAGCACGCTTTTCTGGGCTTTACGGTCACCGTGCAGCCAAACTTCTTCATTAGCCTGCCAGTGGCGCAGCGCGAAGGTAAAGGCATCGCTCATGCCTTGTTCAACGTTAGCCTTTGGCGCAACGTTTAATATACCTAACGGAACGATCTCTCGTTCAGGATTACCTTTTGCCAAGTGGTAGCCACGCGCGGCTTTGCTCAGGCTACCCAAGCGCAGGCCCCCTTCAGTCGCTAGTTCTTGGGCAAAAGAGAGTAAATCCTCTCGACTACCCGATTTCAGCTCCAGTTCGATTTCATATAAAGGCTCGCTAAGCTCACCGGCTTTCACTTCGCCCTGATCTAGCGCCACCTCAATCTCACTTGAACGGTAAGTAACTACCCACTTCTCTCGTGCAAAATGCGTGCTAAACACCGGTGAAAGTGCGGCTTGAAGCGCCTGAAGATCACAGCCCTCTGGCCATACTTCCGCAGGAAGCAGGTGAATGTCTAATTCGGCAGACTTGAGATCAACGTTAAATTCAGGGCGCTGATGCAACCCTCCCACGGTTTTGCCCGCGGTTTTAAGCGTCATTTCGTAACGATCGCCATATCCGCGAATGCGCAAACCCATGTCATAACTACGCAAGGTGTTATCGGCGGTTTCATAATAGATATTGGTGAGTTTTTGCGCCGCAGTATGAACATTTGGCCACGGAGCCAAACGCTGAGAAAGTTGTTCCGCTACTTCTGGGGTAGCGATGAATTTTAGTTCGATTTCGACGTTCATAGCTTCGGTCATAATTGGTTCACATTAAGGTTTTACCGAACTATATCAATAAGTTCAGGCGGAAATACAAAAATGGTGTGCAACACAAAACACATCAGTTAACATGCGCACCCTTCTGACAACTTTTGCGCAGAAAACCATCAAAAGGTGCATGAGTGATGCCAGTAAATACTATATTAGGATTGTTTGCCAAGTCTCCCCTGAAACCACTTCAGGAACATGCCAGCAGCGTGCACCAATGTTGCTCACTGCTCATTCCATTTTTCCAAGCTACGGCTCAACAACAGTGGGAAAACGCTCAACAGCTTCGTGAGCAAATCTCCATGCTAGAAAAACAGGCTGATACGCTGAAACGAGAAATTCGCCTCAAGCTACCACGCGGGCTGTTTTTACCGGTTGCTCGAACCGACATGCTCGATCTCGTGACTCAGCAAGATCGTTTGGCTAATCGCGCTAAAGATATTGCCGGCCGAGTCATCGGCCGCCGTCTCATGGTACCGGAATCGATGCAAACCGACTTCATGGTTTATTTGCAACGCTGCTTAGATGCTACCACGCAGGCCAACAAAGTGATCCACGAACTGGATGAACTGTTAGAAACAGGCTTCCGTGGGCGTGAAGCGTCACTGGTTGAGCAAATGGTGATGGAGTTGGACCACATTGAAGATGATACCGATCATCAACAAATTTTGCTGCGCCAAGCGTTGTTGGCTCTCGAACCACAGTATAACCCTATCGATGTGATGTGCCTGTATCAGGTCATGGAATGGATCGGCAGCCTTGCCGATGAATCACTGCGCGTAGGGTCACGCCTTGAGCTTATGTTAGCTCGTACGTAGTCATTGGTTTCTCACTGTTAATTTTAATCTTTTGATATTTTGGACTAACACAAATGGCAATTATTGCTGACCACGGCACTTTGCTGATCTTCATCGCGGCATTTTTCGGCTTGCTGATGGCGATTGGTATTGGGGCTAATGACGTTGCAAATGCTATGGGCACCTCCGTAGGCGCTCGCGCAATCACCGTCCGTCAGGCGATCATTATCGCCATGATCTTTGAATTTGCCGGAGCCTATCTGGCCGGTGGAGAAGTCACGCAAACCATCCGCAACGGCATCATTGATACCAGCGCCTTCAGCACACAGCCAGACGTGCTGGTTTTCGGCATGATGGCATCATTGCTGGCGGCTGGGATCTGGCTCATCGTAGCCTCGATGATGGGCTGGCCAGTTTCAACAACGCATTCCATCATTGGCGCTATTATTGGCTTTGCCTGTGTTTCTGTTGGGCCAGACGCCGTGGAATGGGGCGGCGTAAAAGGCATTGTAGGCAGTTGGATTATTACTCCGCTGATTTCCGGCGTGGTGGCTTACGGTATTTTCCTCAGCGCCCAACGTTTAATTTTTAATACCGATAATCCTTTCGCCAATGCACGCCGCTATGGCCCAATTTATATGTTTTTGACCTCTTTGGTTATTTTGCTGGTAACCATCAAAAAAGGCCTTAAACACGTTGGACTGCATCTTACCAACGGTGAAACATGGATTATCTCGATTGCGCTATCTCTGTTAGTGATGATCGGTGGCTATTTCTACCTATCGCGTAAATCATTCACCGATAACTCCGATGAAGAAGACCATTTCCGAGGCGTAGAGAAAGTCTTCAGTTTGCTGATGGTGATTACCGCGTGTGCGATGGCGTTTGCCCACGGTTCGAACGATGTCGCCAACGCGATTGGCCCATTGTCGGCCATCGTCGCCATTGTGCACGATCCCTTAGCGCTCGCGTCTACGTCGCCTATCGTCTGGTGGATATTACCACTGGGCGGAGTAGGCATCGTGGTTGGGTTGGCATTAATGGGACGGCGTGTGATGGAAACCGTAGGCAGTGGCATCACCGATCTTACCCCGAGTCGAGGCTTTGCCGCTCAGTTCGCCACTGCGTCTACCGTTGTGATTGCTTCTGGAACAGGATTACCGATTTCCACCACGCAAACGCTGGTTGGTGCGGTGCTTGGCGTGGGGTTCGCTCGTGGTATTGCGGCGTTAAATCTTAACGTAGTGCGCAACATTGTGGCTTCATGGATTATTACTCTGCCTGCGGGAGCGGGGTTATCTATCGTGTTGTTTTATATTTTGCAGGCACTGTTTGGCTAATTCGTGCTTTTCGTCAAACCATCGATGAAAGCCAAATAAACAGATGAAACATGGGGCCTGATAAGCGATTATCAGGCCTATTAATTTTTAGCCGTGCATTCCAAAAGGTGTAACGACCCGCTTTAGAAGTCAGATAGTTCCCATTTCGGATTTTTCATTGCGTCGCCACACTGTTCCCCGTACTATTTTGTCTCTTCACCCACTTGAAAATGAAAATCAGATGCATAAATTTCGCTTAGTTTGTTTAACACTACTCGCCGCCTGCTTCACGCTGAATGCTCACGCTGAAGAGAAGCGCTACATTTCCGATGAGCTGAATACCTACGTCCACAGCGGCCCAGGTAATCAGTATCGTATCGTCGGAACATTAAATGCGGGTGAGGAAGTTGAACTACTGGGCGTTAATGCAGACAACAAATATGGTCAGGTACGCGATGCCAAAGGCCGTACCGTGTGGCTACCTATGGAGCAACTGAGCACTGAACCGAGCTTACGTAGCCGCGTGCCAGAATTAGAGCAACAGGTAAAAACGCTGACCGACAAACTGACCAATATCGATAATAGCTGGAACCAACGTACTGCGGAAATGCAGCAAAAAGTGGCCAACAGCGATAGCACTATCAACGGTCTAAAATCAGAAAATCAAAAGCTGAAAGAACAGCTCTCCAGCGCACAGAAAAGCGTTAGCGCCATCAACACTCAGTTAGATGATAAAAAGCGCGGCATCATTATGCAGTGGTTCTTATATGGCGGCGGCGTTGCCGGTGGCGGCTTGCTGCTAGGCCTACTCTTGCCTCGTTTAATTCCACGACGCAAAAAAGACCGTTGGATGAATTAATCTTAGAAAACGCCGCTTGCGGCGTTTTTTTATTTCAGTGCGCGGCGCGTTTGTCGTAACCTGTTTGTTATAACCTATAGTTAACAAATTATCTTATCCGAATAACTGTGTTATGCCTTTCACCTCTCGGATTATCCCATCACGAAGAATGTGAAAGGCGTTTGTGAGGAAGTGAGTTTGAAGATTTTTTTGGTCGGCGGAGCCGTACGCGATAAGCGACTGAATTTACCCGTTTATGACCGCGATTGGGTCATCGAAGGTGCAACACCTGAAGAGTTAACGGCACAAGGTTTTCAGCAGGTTGGTAAAGATTTCCCCGTTTTTCTGCATCCTAAATCCCGAGAAGAATATGCGTTAGCACGCACCGAGCGAAAATCAGGCCACGGCTATACCGGTTTTGTCACCTATTTCGCCCCCGACGTAACCCTAGAACAAGACCTGTTACGCCGCGATCTCACCATCAATGCGATGGCTGAGAGCGCTGATGGAACGCTTATCGATCCCTACGGTGGCCTAAACGATCTTAACCACAAGGTTCTACGCCACGTATCAGATGCGTTTCACGAAGATCCGCTACGTGTATTGCGCGTTGCGCGCTTTGCGGCTCGTTTTGCTCATTTGGGCTTTCACGTCGCACCAGAAACAATGGCTTTGATGACGCAGATGACAGCGGATAATGAGCTACAAAATCTGACGCCTGAGCGAGTTTGGCGCGAAACAGAAAAAGCATTGATCACGCAGAGCCCACAGGTTTATTTCCAAGTGCTGCGTGACTGTGGTGCGTTAGCCGTATTGTTCCCAGAAATTGATAATCTGTTTGGCGTGCCGGCACCGGAAAAATGGCATCCAGAAATTGATACGGGTATTCACACGCTGATGGCATTAGCTATCGCCGCCGAACTCACCGACGAGATTGACGTGCGGTTTGCTACGCTAACGCATGATTTAGGCAAGGGGTTAACGCCGCCAGAGTATTGGCCACATCACCACGGTCACGGCCCTGCGGGTGTGAAATTGGTTGAAGCACTTTGCCAACGTTTACGCGTACCCAACGCCATTCGTGAACTGGCAAAAATCGTCGCTGAATATCACGATTTGATTCATACCGTGGAGAAGTTGCGACCGGTCACGCTGCTTAAATTATTTGATTCTATTGACGTTTGGCGCAAACCACAGCGTTTGGAACAAATGATTATGTCCAGTGAAGCCGATGCTCGTGGGCGTACTGGATTTGAAAACAATCCCTATCCTCAAGGCGATTATCTGCGTGCGGCCTGCAAAGTGGCGGAAAGCGTATCTGTTCGAGAAGTTGTCGATGCCGGTTTCAAAGGACCGCAAATTCGTGAGGAACTGCAACAGCGCCGCTTAAACGCGCTCAAAGAGTGGAAGCAAGAAGTCTCGCCACCGGAAGAAAACCGCGATTAACACCCACAAAAAAGGCCTCGGTAAAAACCAAGGCCTTTTTTCATTGCTCAGCGTACTGTTTACAGGAATACCATGTAAACCACTGCGGCAACGATAAAGCGGTAAATCGCGAAGGGAACAAAAGAGATCCGTTTAATCACGCTCAAGAACGTTTTAATCGCAATTAATGCCACAATAAACGCCGTAACAAAACCAACCGCAAACATCGGTAAGTCAGCCATAGACAGGAACGGCAAGCTCTTATACAGCTCTAACGCGGTGGCACCCATCATCATTGGCACCGCCAAAATGAATGAGAACTCAGACGCTGCAAAGCGGCTCACGCCCATCAACATCCCGCCTGAAATGGTCGCACCAGAGCGAGAGAATCCCGGCCAAAGAGCCAAACACTGAAAACAGCCAATCATAAATGCCTGACGGTAGGTAATATCGTCGAGCCCAACCGCGCGAGGCTGCTTTGGTTTAAGCCATTCCGCTGCCAGCAGTAGGAAACCACCGACGACCAACGCATACACTACGGTTCGTGGCGCAAACAGGGTTTTTATCGCATCGTGGAACACCAGCCCCAAGACTACCGCAGGGATCATCGCAAGCAGGATATGGCCTAATGTCAGATGTCCTTGGGTTTTGCCCTCATGCACCGGAGGCTGACCAAAATGAATGCCAATCAGGCCAAACAGACGACGCCAGAACATCACCACAACCGCCAAAATCGAGCCTAGTTGGATGATGACTTCAAAGGTCTTTGCCTTATCGCCTTCAAACCCAAGCCAGTGCCCGACGATAATCATATGCCCCGTCGATGATACCGGCAGAAACTCTGTAACACCTTCAACAACCCCAAGAATAAATGCATTGATCAGCAAATGCAGATCCATAAAAGTACTACCCTTTTCAAAAGCGCTACGCACGCAAAAAAGTGACGCAATAGCGTCAAATATGAAGTATGACTGTGACTAAGGTAATTCAATAAAGTTTCGCCAATGTGACATTAAAGTCTCATTGAGCTGATTGATTAAACCCGCTTCCCACGCTCAATCTGCACGCCGACACTTTTCGCATGCGCCACGGCGCCCGGCTTGCTGACTTTGATGCGAACCCAAGGACTATTAAATTTATCCATCAGCATCATCGCCACTTCTTCAGCCACGCGCTCAACCAGCGCAAACTGGTTGGGTTCAACATGCTTAATGATAGCCTCACTCACGTCAGCATAGCTAAGGCAGTCTGACACATCATCGCTCAACGCCGCTTTGCGGTTATCCCACGCCAGCTCAACGTCGAATACTAGCTTCTGGCGAATGGTTTGTTCCCAGTCATAAACACCAATTGTGGTGATGACGGTTAATTCTTCAATAAATACGATGTCCATCACGTGATTCTCTGTTTTTGCCTTTGGTTGGATACCACTTCTGTTTGAATGTGCGTATTATCCACAGATATGGTTGTTAAAACGACCCTTGCCCTTTATACCCTTTTATATCTTTTGATATATACCCTAAATCATTCGAGTTCAGAAAACGGCAAGCGAAGAGTATAGACATCGCAACGGTAACTTGAAGGGTGACGGGGACAAAACAACATAAGACGGAGCTGAGTTATGAGTGCGACTGCGTTAGGCATGATTATTCTCGCGTATCTGTGTGGCTCCATTTCCAGCGCTATTATGGTCTGCCGAATCGCAGGCTTGCCCGATCCTCGTGAGAACGGCTCTGGAAATCCAGGAGCCACCAATGTGTTACGCATTGGCGGTAAAGCCGCAGCCGCCGCGGTACTGATTTTTGATGTGCTGAAAGGCATGTTGCCGGTTTGGCTCGCCTATAAGTTTGATGTTGCCCCGCTTTATCTCGGTTTAACCGCTATTGCGGCCTGCTTAGGCCACATCTATCCGGTGTTCTTCCATTTTCGTGGCGGAAAAGGCGTGGCGACGGCGTTCGGTGCCATCGCGCCAATTGGCTGGGATCTCACCGGTCTAATGACGGTGACATGGCTACTTACCGTTCTGCTGAGTGGATACTCCTCATTAGGCGCTATCGTCAGCGCACTGGTTGCTCCGTTTTACGTATGGTGGTTCAAGCCACAGTTTACGTTCCCAGTGGCGATGCTTTCCTGCTTAATTTTGATGCGCCATCACGACAATATTCAGCGCCTGTGGCGCGGACAAGAAACCAAGATTTGGAAGAAGCTCAAGAACCGCAAAAAAGCCGCTAACGCAGCAACTGAAGAAATTCAGGAAGAAAAATCGAGCGACAAATAGCAAAATGGCGACCCTGAGGTCGCCATTTTTATGTTTATTTTTGGGATTACACCGCAGGCAGTTCAGCCAAGGGCCAACGCGGGCGAACCGAAACACTTAAATCTGCATTCACACCGCTTTTCAAACGTACCAAGCCAGCGTAAGCGATCATCGCACCATTATCGGTGCAAAACTCAGGACGTGCATAAAAGACTTCGCCACCGCGTTTTTTCATCATCTCAGCTAAGCGAGCACGCAAAGTACGGTTAGCGCTCACGCCACCTGCCATAACCAAACGCTTGAAACCGGTTTGCTCTAAGGCGCGTTTGCACTTAATCGCCAACGTATCCACCACGGCGTCTTCGAATGCACGGGCAATATCGGCACGGGTTTGATCATCAGATTCATTGTTACGAATCGTATTTGCCGCAAATGTTTTCAAACCGGAGAAGCTGAAATCAAGTCCAGGACGATCGGTCATTGGACGCGGGAAAACAAAGCGCCCAGCTTCGCCCTGCTGTGCCATTTTCGACAGCATCGGACCGCCAGGATAATCTAGTCCAAGAAGTTTGGCTGTTTTATCAAACGCTTCGCCAGCCGCGTCGTCAATGGATTCGCCCAGTAATTCATACTGGCCCATACCGGTGACGCTAATCAGCTGGGTATGACCACCTGAAACTAATAGTGCAACGAAAGGAAACTCTGGCGGATTATCTTCCAGCATCGGCGCCAGCAAATGGCCTTCCATGTGATGAACAGGAACCGCAGGTAAATCCCACGCAAAAGCCAACGCACGCCCAACGGTTGCACCCACCAATAAAGCTCCAACAAGACCTGGACCTGCGGTATAGGCTACGCCATCGAGATCTTTTGCCGTTAAATTAGCTTCTTTTAAGGCGGCCTGAATCAGGGGAATTGTTTTGCGCACATGGTCGCGAGATGCCAGTTCAGGGACAACGCCACCGTAATCAGCATGTAGTTTTATCTGGCTATACAACTGGTTAGCCAAAATACCTTGTTCATCGTCATAAATGGCGATACCGGTTTCATCACAGGATGTTTCGATGCCCAGAATGCGCATGGCGGCTCCAACAACTTTTCTCCAACAACTAAGGTGGCGCATAATAGCACAATTCAGCTATACTGTTCCGCTTTCGTGCTGTGGCAAATTAACCGACTAAAAACCACCTGCTATCCTTGGTGTAACAACTTGATAGTCAGAATCCTGTGGACATTAGCGCATCATTGCTTTACAAAGCGGTGCTGTTCGGATTAAAATTCCGCACCATTTTTGAACAGCTGACACTAGGTCAGCGAAAAGACCGATTTATATCGAGGTGAGAGGCACATGCCGGTAATTAAAGTACGTGAAAACGAGCCGTTCGACGTAGCTCTGCGTCGCTTCAAACGTTCATGCGAAAAAGCGGGCGTTTTAGCTGAAGTTCGTCGTCGTGAATTCTATGAAAAACCGACTACCGAACGTAAACGCGCAAAAGCGTCTGCAGTAAAACGTCACGCCAAGAAACTGGCTCGCGAAAACGCACGTCGCACCCGTCTGTACTAGTTTGTTCGGGGTGAAAGCCCCAACAAATGGTCCACAGACCATGTTGTTGTCTGTCGGAGTAGTGTTTTAAGTAGCTCTATTTTGATGTGCAGTAACATACGAAGGCCGTGCCTTCCGAAAGGAATGCGCGGCTTGTTCTCGTTTATAGGCTGAAAAATTGTCAACGCTGCTGGCGGTTTTTGCAGTCGCGCAAACAGACTAAATGTAAGGGCTTATGGCAGGACGAATCCCACGTGTATTCATAAATGACTTGCTAGCTCGGACCGATATTGTCGATCTGGTCGATGCGCGTGTGAAGTTAAAAAAGCAGGGCAAGAACTATCATGCCTGCTGTCCATTCCATAACGAAAAAACCCCTTCATTCACCGTGAACGCGGACAAACAGTTTTACCACTGCTTTGGCTGTGGTGCCCATGGTAACGCCATCGACTTCTTGATGAACTACGACAGACTTGAGTTTGTTGAAAGCGTTGAAGAGTTGGCAACTATGGCAGGTTTGGAAATTCCTTACGAAGCAGGAACCGGTCCAAGCCAGATTGAGCGTCACCAGCGTCAAAATTTATATCAGCTGATGAATAGCCTGAGCACTTTTTATCAGCAGGCTTTACGTCAACCAAGCAGCCAATCGGCGCAGCAATATTTAATGCAGCGCGGACTGAGCCAGGAAATCATCGACCACTTTGCTATCGGCTATGCACCGCCGGGCTGGGATAACGCGCTTAAACGCTTTGGACGCGATCTCGCAAGCCGCACAGCGCTTAATGATGCCGGAATGCTGGTTAATAATGACAATGGTCGAACGTACGACCGCTTCCGCGACCGCGTGATGTTCCCTATCCGCGATAGGCGTGGACGCGTTATTGCTTTCGGTGGCCGTATCTTGGGTGATGGTACGCCAAAATACTTAAACTCCCCCGAAACAGATATTTTCCATAAAGGCCGCCAGCTTTTCGGCCTATATGAAGCACAGCAACGCCATCCAGAGTTGGCTAAATTGCTGGTCGTTGAAGGCTATATGGATGTGGTGGCACTCGCGCAGTTCGGCATTGATTATGCCGTTGCTTCGCTGGGAACCTCAACGACATCTGAGCACATTCAACTGATGTTCCGCACCACAGATACCGTGGTGTGCTGCTACGACGGCGATAACGCCGGACGTGAAGCCGCATGGCGAGCGCTGGAAACCGCGCTGCCGTTTTTATCCGATGGTCGGCAGTTGAAGTTTATGTTCCTGCCCGATGGTGAAGACCCGGATACGCTGGTGCGCAAAGAAGGCACCGCAGCATTTGAACAACGTATTGAGCAGGCCCAGCCGCTGTCAGCATTCTTATTTGATACGCTGATGCCGCAGGTCGATTTGAGTACTCCCGATGGGCGTACTAAGCTGAGTGCTCTGGCCTTGCCGCTAATTGGACAGATCCCAGGTGAAACCCTAAGGTTGTACCTACGGCAGTTTTTAGGTCAGAAGTTAGGCATTCTCGATGACAGTCAGCTTGATAAGCTGCTACCACGGCAGGCCGAGTCAGCAAATAGTTACCAGCAGCCTCAGCTAAAACGCACGACTATGCGTATACTTATAGGATTACTGGTACAAAATCCATCATTGGCGGCTGAAGTCCCTACGCTTGAAGGTTTAAGGGAACATCAACTGCCTGGATTGCCATTATTTATAGAATTGGTTGAAACCTGCCTAGCGCAGCCCGGGTTAACAACGGGTCAGTTGATTGAGCTATACCGTGATAATAAATATGCTCAACAGCTTGAAACCTTAGCAACTTGGAACCACATGGTTATTGAGGACATGGTTCACCAAACGTTCGTCGATACATTAGGCAGTCTGTATGACTCCATGCTCGAACAACGTCAGGAAGAACTCATCGCGTTGGATCGAACCCAAGGCTTAAACGCCGATCAACGACGAGAACTATGGGCACTCAACCAAGCATTGGCAAAAAAGAGTTAATCACCACAATTATCTATTTATTTTAATCGTACTACCCAGTGTGAATGAGGAATGGCAAACACTTCCCAAACCGACAGCGCATTGAGTTAGCGATTAAAAACTGAATTACGGCTTAAGTGCCGATGAAAAGCGGGGACAAGCCCCCGTATAATGCCGCAATACCGGGGAGCGGCGCGCAATGAAAAAAACCCGTGTCAGTTATTGTTGGCGGTTCTGCTGCCCAACACCGATTTAAACTCTGAAGTGTGGATACCGTCTTATGGAGCAAAACCCGCAGTCACAGCTAAAACTTCTTGTTACCAAGGGCAAGGAGCAAGGCTACCTGACCTATGCTGAGGTCAATGACCATCTGCCGGAAGATATCGTCGACTCCGACCAGATCGAAGACATCATCCAGATGATTAATGACATGGGTATTCAGGTGATGGAAGAAGCACCTGACGCCGATGATTTGATGCTGGCAGAAAACATTGCTGACGAAGATGCTGCCGAAGCCGCTGTGCAGGTATTATCAAGCGTAGAATCCGAGATCGGCCGCACGACTGACCCCGTCCGCATGTATATGCGTGAAATGGGTACCGTTGAACTTCTGACCCGTGAAGGCGAAATCGACATCGCTAAACGTATCGAAGACGGTATCAATCAGGTTCAGTGTTCTGTTGCCGAGTACCCGGAAGCAATTACCTACCTGCTTGAACAGTATGACCGTGTAGAGGCAGAAGAAGCTCGTCTGTCCGATATCATTACCGGTTTTGTCGACCCTAACGCAGAAGAAGATTTGGCGCCAACCGCGACCAACGTCGGTTCTGAACTCTCTTCAGAAGATCTGAATGACGACGATGAAGAAGAAGACGAAGACGACGACAGCGAAGATGACAACAGCATCGACCCTGAACTGGCGCGTCAGAAATTCTCTGAACTGCGTGAACAGTATGAAAAAACACGTGTAGCGATCAAAACTCATGGCCGCAGCCACGCGAAAGCAGCAGAAGAGATCCTGAATCTTTCTGAAGTTTTCAAACAGTTCCGTTTAGTGCCTAAGCAGTTTGACTATCTGGTCAACAACATGCGTCAGATGATGGATCGCGTTCGTACGCAAGAACGCCTGATCATGAAGCTGTGTGTTGAACAGAGCAAAATGCCGAAGAAAAACTTCATCACCCTATTCACCGGCAACGAAACCAACACTACTTGGTTCGAAGCAGCGCTGGCTATGGCTAAGCCATGGGGCGAGAAGCTGAAAGACGTACGTGAAGACGTTGAACGTAGCCTGCAAAAACTGCATCAGATCGAAGAAGAAACCGGTCTGACCATCGAGCAGGTTAAAGACATCAACCGTCGTATGTCTATCGGCGAAGCTAAAGCGCGCCGTGCGAAGAAAGAGATGGTTGAGGCGAACTTACGTCTGGTTATTTCTATCGCGAAGAAATACACCAACCGTGGCCTTCAGTTCCTGGATCTGATTCAGGAAGGTAACATCGGTTTGATGAAAGCGGTTGATAAGTTTGAATATCGCCGTGGTTACAAGTTCTCCACCTATGCAACATGGTGGATCCGTCAGGCGATTACCCGTTCTATCGCGGACCAGGCGCGTACCATCCGTATCCCGGTACATATGATTGAGACCATTAACAAACTCAACCGTATTTCCCGCCAGATGCTGCAAGAGATGGGCCGTGAGCCGACGCCGGAAGAGCTGGCTGAACGCATGATGATGCCAGAAGACAAGATCCGCAAAGTGCTGAAAATTGCAAAAGAGCCGATCTCAATGGAAACCCCAATCGGTGATGATGAAGATTCACATCTGGGCGACTTCATTGAAGATACCACGCTTGAATTGCCGCTGGACTCTGCAACTTCCGAGAGCCTGCGTTCTGCAACGCGTGACGTCCTGTCTGGTCTGACCGCGCGTGAAGCTAAAGTCCTGCGTATGCGTTTCGGTATCGATATGAATACTGACCATACTCTGGAAGAAGTGGGTAAACAGTTCGACGTTACCCGTGAGCGTATTCGTCAGATCGAAGCGAAGGCACTGCGCAAACTGCGCCACCCAAGCCGTTCTGAAGTATTGCGTAGCTTCTTGGACGATTAATTTCTTCCACATCGCGTTAAAAACAAAAACCCGCCTCGTGCGGGTTTTTTATTGCATCAACATCATCGTTTATCGACCAAGTGCATCATTGAGAACCCGATAGCTCGCCACCAGTTCATCAACGGTGATACGGCTCAGGCCACTCGGGTTTGGCAGCACCCAAATTTGGGTTTTCCCAATCATCTTCTCTTGGCGCCCCCACTCCACCTTTCGAATGCCGAATGCCTGCGTGTACGCCTGCTTACCAAGGATAGCGATAGATTGGGGCTGATAGCGCAAGATCTTTTGCTCAAGCGCGTCACCGCCTGCACGTAGCTCTGCGCGCGTAACTTCCGCAGCCGTGACGGTGGGACGAGAAACTAACGCAGTGATACCACAGCCGGTATCCAGCAGATGCTGCTCATCCTGTGGAGCCAGCTGGCGCTGGGTGAATCCAGCTAAATGAATGACTTTCCAGAAGCGATTTGTCGGATTAGCAAAATGGAATCCCTGATGCGCCGAACTTAATCCCGGGTTGATCCCACAAAAAATAACACGAAGGTCGGGAGCTATTATGTCCTGAAGCATCTGTCTTACATCCTATTCAATTTATGAATGACTAAGATCTTACAGAAATTACAACGATCTAGCTATGCTCAAAAAAGCTGCAACCGCCACAAAGCTACTGGATCTCATGCCCGCTTTTACTCTATAATCCCCGCCACTCGGCCCCTTAGCTCAGTGGTTAGAGCAGGCGACTCATAATCGCTTGGTCGCTGGTTCAAGTCCAGCAGGGGCCACCAAATTTTAGTTTTAGATTCAGTCATTTAGGCCACTTCTTGCGAAGTGGCTTTTTTGTTTCTGAAGAAAAGTGTCGCAAAAGTGTCCCTTCAGCTATTTCCTTCACACCATTCTTGCAAAATACTCAGGGTACTTTTCACTCTGACATCATTGCCAGGAATAATAAGGTTTGCCCATACATCGTTATAATGCTGAATCAACTGCTCTGCTTTTAGCGGACCGCGATTGGCGGTGGTGTGAGCATCAGCGGCAACAGTCACTTTATATCCGTTGCTAGCCGCAACTTTTATTGTCGTATCCACGCAGTAGTCGGTCGCACAGCCGCAAATCGTAATGTGCGTTGCTTTGATTTTGGCGAGTTCATCAGCCAGTGAGGTTTGGTAGAAAGCATCGCAGGCTGTCTTTTCGACATAAAGACTATTTTCGGGCTGGTTTAATTCAGGCAATAGCATCCATTCAGGGCTGTTTTCCGGCATATCATTTCCTTGATGACGAATGAAAATAACCCGACCTGCCGCTTGCGATAGTTGGTTGATCTTCTCCACTCGGCCTGCGCGATCAAAACGTGGATTTACAAAAACACCATTTTGCATATCAATAACTAATAAAACTCGCAGCATAAAGATTCCTAAGTTAGCAAAGGCAAGTGGAACAGGAAGTTTGCCGCATAAAGCAGCTGAAAACATTGATTGAAATGAGCTTATTTGCTGCCTATCTGGCCCATTCTGGAATGCAAGACTTAGAGATGTCTATAGCTATTAATAGCCTTGCTAGCACCCTCCAACCAAACTAGAATCAAAGCTGAAACAATGAGGATTTCAAAATGACAAAAAATTCAGCGCAAAGCCAGATCACAAAGGATCAAATATACCGTGCCGTAGCCAGTTCAACAGCAATAGAAACAGGCGTTGCTGTACAAAAAATTGAACAAGAACTCAAACAAAATCATGCACAAGCCAAAGCCGTTGGCCTAGCCCGTTAATCTGGCAAGACATCACTCACCAGTTGCATCATAGGGCAATAGTTCCCCGATATACCCGCCTGAATGGCCTTGAAGTAAAACGCCTTATGTTCATCCCATAAGCTGTAATCCAGTAAACTTTTTCCCGCCAGAACCGATAGCACGTCGCAAAGCAATCTAGACAGGCGCCCGTTACCTTCCCTAAATGGATGTATCAAAATAAATTCTACGTGACATCTAGCCAGATAGCTCACCAGCTCTGGGCGCGGCAAAACCTTCAACTCGCCACTCCTTGTGAGAAACCGTTTATCAAAGTCTGCAAGCAGCAGCGGAATTCTATTGGCAGCAGCAAATTGAAAGCCACCTTTAGTCAGATTAACGTTACGCAACCTTCCTGCCCAGTCGTACACATTCCCTAGCCATTGTCGATGCCACTTACGAATATGGCTAAAAACCAGCAGAGCAGGCGGCTGGCCTTCGATAAATAGTTGCTCATACAACATCAACAGTAGCCCAGACTCCAACGCCTCCATTTCCTCTGCATCAGTAATCCCTAGCTTATTCGCTAATATCAAATTACCAGAGCCAGACTGATACAGCTCCTCTGATGAATTAAGTTCATATTTAGACAAGCACTTACCTCCACCTAAACAAATCCACCGCTTTGTTTTTATGCTTAAACTTTGCCGCATAGAGCAGCTGAAAACATTGATGATAAATGGGCATATTGCTATTAAGTTCGATACTTTGATAAACAGTAAACCCAGAAAATATCCCCCTTCATTATCCAAACTAAGTCACGCTTCTCAGCTTTCCGTCAGCACAATGTTGCGGTAAATCACAGTTCATTAACATATTGCTTTCAAAGCCCCACAGAGAGACTAGATTTAAAAAACTCATCCGACCAGAAACTACTGCTTCAGCCTGTGCTAACAAGGAAAGCCCGAATGAATCACTACTCTCATCTGCTCGCACCATTAGATCTCGGGTTTACTACCTTAAAAAATCGCGTCCTGATGGGATCGATGCACACAGGACTAGAGGAACATCCTGATGGCAGCCGGCGTTTGGCTGAGTTTTACGCTGAGCGAGCTCGGGCCGGTGTTGGGTTGATTGTGACGGGAGGCATTGCGCCAAATCAGCATGGCGTGGTGCACGCTGGTGCTTCCGTATTGGATCACGAAAATCAGATCCCGCATCATAAAATTATCACCAGCGCTGTACATCAGGCCGGCGGGAAAATAGCGCTGCAAATTCTTCATACAGGCCGCTACAGCTATCAACCGCAGCCCCACGCGCCCTCAGCCATACAGGCACCAATCAATCCTTACCCGCCGATAGAAATGAGCGAAGACATGATTCAGCAAACGCTGTCTGACTTCGCCCAGTGCGCGCGTTTGGCGCAGCACGCGGGATATGACGGCGTTGAAATCATGGGCTCTGAAGGCTATTTGATTAACCAGTTTCTTGCCGCCAGAACTAACCAACGCGACGACGATTGGGGTGGCGATTTCATGCGCCGTATGCGTTTTGCCGTGGAATGTGTTCGCCGCGTGCGTGCCGCCGTTGGGCAAGAGTTCATCATCATTTATCGCCTATCGATGCTGGATCTGGTTGAGGAAGGCTCTGATTGGAAAGAGATTGAACAGTTGGCGATCCAAGTGGAGCATGCAGGTGCGACGCTGATCAACACCGGTATTGGCTGGCATGAAGCGCGTATTCCTACCATCGCAACCATGGTGCCACGTGCGGGATTTAGCTGGGTCACACGTCGCTTGATGGGGAAGGTTTCCATCCCTCTTATCACCACCAATAGAATTAACCACCCCGACGTCGCTGAAGCCGTGCTGGCGGACGGATGCGCCGATATGGTGTCTATGGCGCGTCCGTTTTTAGCCGATCCGGAATTTGTGCAAAAAACGGCCAGCGGCCGCGTCGATGAAATCAATGTTTGCATCGGCTGTAATCAGGCCTGTCTTGATCAAATTTTCGAGCACAAACTCACATCATGTCTGGTCAACCCGCGTGCCTGCCATGAAACCGAGCTCGTGCTTACCGCCGCAGAAAAACCTAAGCGCCTTGCCGTGGTGGGAGCGGGTCCTGCCGGTTTAGCATTCGCGACCACGGCGGCACAGCGAGGTCATCACGTCACGCTGTTTGAGGCGGACAATCAGATCGGTGGCCAGTTTAATATCGCCAAGCAGATCCCCGGCAAAGAAGAGTTTCATGAAACGCTACGCTATTTTAAGCGCTTGTTAATTATTCATAATATCCAACAGCGGCTAGGTCAGCGCGTTGAGGCTCAAGATCTGGCTGAATTCGATGAAGTTATTTTGGCTACGGGAATTATCCCGCGCTATTTAGATTTACCCGGTGGCGATATGCCCCACGTGCTGAGCTATGCACAGGTTTTACGTGACAAACTTCCGGTGGGTAAACGTGTGGCCATTATTGGCGCTGGCGGCATTGGTTTTGATACCGCCGAATACCTCAGCCAATACGGTCAATCCACCAGCCTAAACAGCGTCGCCTTTGCCGAAGAATGGGGCATCGATCTACAGTTAAAACAACGCGGAGGGTTAGCCGCAGGCGGAATGAATTCCCCGCATAGCCCACGCAAAATCTATTTACTGCAGCGTAAAACCAGCAAAGTGGGCGAAGGACTCGGAAAAACAACCGGATGGATACATCGTGCCAGTTTGCAAAAACGCGGCGTGACGATGATAAACGGAGCCCATTATCATCATATTGATGAACAAGGCCTGCATCTGATGCGCGATGGACACATTGAATGTCTGCCGGTAGACAACATCGTTATTTGTGCTGGGCAAGAATCGCAACAGGCGTTACTGGCACCGTTGCAGAAGATGGGTAAAACCGTACATTTGATTGGCGGTGCTGATGTCGCTCGCGAGCTCGATGCTCGGCGTGCGATAGACAAAGGAACCCGACTTGCGCTAGCAATCTAAACGCATCTATTCGTCATCCTCACTAACGCCTCACTTCCGCGAGGATGACGAATGCCAAGCAACTTGGAATTTGCAGATTATTTCACTTTAGTGATCTGTTTGACGTCCAACTCAACCGAGTTCCAGTCTTTATCGATTTTCCCCTGCAGTTCCACGGTATCTTTCGGGGTGATGGTCTGCCCATTCCAACGCTTATGGTCGATATCTACGTTCATGGTGCCGGTTGCATCACGGAAAGTGTAGTGCTCACCACCGATGCGCTGCTCAATGTTTCCACGCAGAGTAACCCAAGTATCATCGCTCATGGTTTTGGCTTTATCGACCGTCATGGCACCCGCATTCGGGCCACTGAATCCACCGGCAGCTTGCGTCTGCGTTGTTTGAGCTGCGGGAGCATTAGGGTCAGAAAATCCACCGTTTTGCGCCAGAACGGGAGCACTGCAAACGGCAAGAATGGCGAATAGAGCGGCTACTTTTTTCATTATTTTTCTCTCTCTTAATGGGATTAATGTCAGCATCAACAGTTAGCTGTTTTTGCTCTTCGGAATGCATTACACCAAAGAGTTCTTAACAAGATCTTAAGCCCATAGTTTAACCAACTTTATTTTTTAAAACTGCCTACGGCGCTGGATCCACATGGTATTACGCTGTACAAAGCCCTTGCCAAATAGTTAGATAAAACCATACAGCACAGCATAAAGGACGCAGTTATGCGGGTATTACTCATTGAAGATGACAAACTGATCGGCGACGGCATTAAAGCCGGTTTGATTAAAATGGGGTTCAGCGTTGACTGGTTCACCGAAGGGAAGCAAGGGCTCAGCGCGTTGGACTCAGCCCCCTACGACGCCGTGGTGCTCGACCTTAGCCTGCCCGGCATGGACGGGCTCGATATTTTGCGCTCGTGGCGTCAAAACGGCCACGATGAACCAGTACTAATTCTCACCGCCCGCGATGCGCTAGAACAGCGCGTGGCCGGTTTACAGCAAGGCGCCGACGACTATCTGTGTAAGCCGTTTGCGCTTATTGAAGTCGCCGCGCGTTTGCAGGCACTCATTCGCCGCCGTCATGGGCAGGTGCAAACAACGTTAACTCACAGCTCAGTTTCACTCGATCCCATCAATCTTACCGTGACCTATAACGGTGAACCGATTTACCTGAAACCGAAAGAGTTTGCGCTGCTAGAGCTGTTATTGCGCAATGAAGGCCGTGTTTTGCCTCGCCCGCTGATCGAAGAGAAAATCTATAACTGGGACGACGATGTATCCAGCAATGCCATTGAGGTGCATATCCATCATTTGCGGAAAAAATTCGGCAGTAGCTTTATCCGCACCGTCCACGGAATCGGCTATACGCTAGGGGAAGCATCATGAAATCGCTAACGCTTAGCCTTAGGCTGCGGCTTATTTTAGGTTTCATCGTGCTTATCGTCATCACGTGGGTTTGCGCCAGCGCATTAGCGTGGAATCAAACCCGCGACACGGTCAATGAGCTGTTTGATACCCAGCAAATGCTATTCGCTAAGCGTCTAACCGCGCTTAATATTGGCGATCTGGCGGTTAAAAGCCCTCAACTGCCGCGAAGTAAAAAAATGGTTCGCCACAGCCACGGCGACTTAGATGACGACGCACTGGCCTTCGCTATTTTTACCGTAGAGGGGAAAATGGTGTTGAACGATGGCGATAACGGCCCCGATTTACAGTATCACTATCGACGCGACGGCTTTACCGAAGGAAAATTACAAGGTGATAAAGATCTCTGGCGCTTAGTATGGCTAACCACGCCAGATGGGAAGTATCGCGTGGTAGTTGGTCAAGAATGGGACTATCGCCAAGAGATGGCCATCGACATTGTGAAAGCTCAGCTTTTGCCGTGGTTAATCGCATTACCGATCATGGTGTTACTGCTGATTTGGCTGGTCAGCCGCGAATTAGCTCCGATGAAAAGATTAGCCAAACGGCTTTATCAACGCCGCCCGGATGATGAAACACCGCTCCCGCTGGACGCGATTCCTAGCGAAGTTAAACCTCTGGTTGAGGCGCTTAATAGCCTCTTCACCCGTACCGGAGATATGCTGGTGCGCGAACGCCGCTTTACCTCCGATGCTGCGCATGAGCTGCGCAGCCCGCTCGCAGCGCTCAAGGTACAAACCGAAGTCGCACAGCTCGCGCAAGACGATGCCGAAATGCGCGAACACGCATTAACCAACCTCACGGAAGGCATAGAGCGCGCAACTCGCCTTGTGGATCAGTTGCTGACGCTTTCGCGGCTGGATTCGCTGTCAGGCTTAGACGACGTGCAAGACATTGCTCTGCAAGACGTTCTACAAACTGGCGTAATGGACCATTACCATAAAGCGAGAAGCAATGGCGTAGAACTGATGTTGGACATTCACCAAACGCCACCACTTCGACGAGCACAGCCACTACTATTAGCATTGCTGGTACGCAATCTGTTGGATAACGCCATTCGGTACAGCCCACGCGGCAGCACCGTCAAAATTACCTTAGATGCCCACAGTTTTAGCGTGGAAGACAACGGTCCCGGCGTTAGCCCTGAATATTTAAAACGTATTGGCGAACGCTTCTTCCGCCCCCCTGGGCAAGAAAAAACCGGCAGCGGTTTAGGCCTTTCTATCGTGCAACGCATCGCCACACTGCATGGCATGACCACGCATTTTAGTGATGGGGAAAATGGGGGATTTAGGGTAGAAGTGAGATGGTAACGAGATGGATGTAAGACCCTCACCCAGCCTCCCCCTTCATAAGGGGGAGGAGCATTCGACATTCCACGTTATCGCCACACTGCATCTACCAAAGCAAAGGTTGATGTCAAT
The DNA here is from genome assembly GCF_900095695.1 of Hafnia alvei. GTDB lineage: Bacteria > Pseudomonadota > Gammaproteobacteria > Enterobacterales > Enterobacteriaceae > Hafnia > Hafnia alvei_B. The sequence goes on from NZ_FMIQ01000075.1 coordinate 43,406, forward strand.
TTATCTGGCAACACCGTTGGGGCAGTTCTCCTAGGTGGCATTAAGCGATGCTTAAACCCACCCTTTCGCCCTAAACGATTTCAGCACGCTGACAAATACCTGCATTTCCTGCGGAGTACCTAAAGTTAAACGATTCCAGCCCACAGCCGGAGGAAACTCACGGCCAACGTAGATATTTTGCTGCTTCATGCGTTCTTGATAGGTTTTCACATCGCCGTTCACTTTATGGAAGATAAAGTTTGCCTGCGACGGTACGTATTCCAAATTCAGCTCATCGAGCATTGATGTCACGATCTGGCGCGACAGATCGATTGATTTACGGCTCATGGCCACAAAGGTTTTGTCTTTTAATGAAGCCAACGCCGCTACCGCTCCGGCGGTATTGGTGTTATCCAATGAGACAAAGTTTTCCACCTGAGCAATGACTTCAGGTGCTGCGATGCCATAGCCAATACGTAGCCCAGCCAAAGCGAAGATTTTTGAAAAGGTACGGGTCACGATCAGGTTTTTTTGCCCGCTTTGTACCAGACCGATAGCGCTTTTAAATGCCGGATCGTTAACAAACTCGGCATAGGCCTCATCAACAATAAAGAATGTGTCTGCCGGAGCACTTTTAATCCAACTATCCATGGTGGCGGCTGGCGTAATCGTGGCGGTTGGGTTATTTGGGTTGCACAGATAGACAATCGATTTACCCGCGAAGCCCGCAGCCTTTGCCTGCATAGCCGCCAGATCAAACTCAAGTTTGGCGTTCAGCGGTACTTTGACAATTTCAGCGCCCAGCGGTTTAGCGTAAAGCTCCGCATAGTTAAAAGTAGGATCGGGCACGATCACCTGCACTTTTTTCTGCTGCTGTTGTGCTTGTACAACAATCGCCTGAACCGCGGCTTGGATCGTCTCCGATGAGCCATTGCCCAAAGTAATATTTTCACTCTTCAAGCCGAAGTGTGCCGCTATCTGTTCAATCAGCTCAGCGCGTGCCGCATCAGGATAACGAAACGCGGTCGGCAAACAATCGACAACCGCTTGTTTGGCCTGCGCAGACATGCCCAATGAATTTTCATTGAAATTTAATAGCAGCGGATTTTTTTCAGTCGGAAAAGAGATTACGGCAGCTTTAGCCGGCGTTGTCGCCTGCGCGCGATTAATCAAACCGCTTAGCGTTAATCCACCGAGAATTGCACCTGAAGATTTGAGAAGAGTACGACGATCCATGGCAAAGTCCCTGTCAGCAACATTATTTATTTTAAGAAGCGTTATTTTGACCAGCCGCGAAACGGCTGTAGGACTGAGCATAACCGAGAAAAAGTGCACAACACAATATGTTATGCACTTTTTATGATTATAAATTCAAATATGGCGAATTTAACTAACGACGCGGTGGGAGTTTAGTCGCTTTTAAAACCACAAATTTTTTGTTGGTTTCAATGGTGGTGCAGTTGCCAAACAAACGTTTCAGTTTGTGGAAGTAATCCAGATGACGGTTGCCTACGATATACAGCGTACCGTGAATTTTCAGGCAACGTTTTGCCCCGACGAACATATCCCACGCGACCTGATCGGTAATGGAATGCTGCTGATGGAACGGAGGATTACATAACACTGCGTTTAGGCTGCCGCCGTCTACGCCAGAGAAACCATTGCCGACGCGGAACGCACAGCGATCCATATCCTGCGGACGGTTAACTTCGACGTTCATCTGTGCTGAGGCAACGGCCATGTATGACTCATCACAAAACAGCATATCTGCATTTGGATTCAGCTCGAGCGCCTTCAGGCCAATAACGCCGTTACCGCAGCCTAAATCAGCAATCGAACCTTCGATATCTTTCGGCAGATGCTCAAGGAAGAAACGAGCGCCGATATCTAAGTTGCTACGTGAGAAGACCGATGCATGGTTATGCATCTGGTAAGGTTCGTCAGTACCACAGAGATCCAGAGGCCAAACGGTTGTTGGCTGTGCGGGTGCAGGGTTGCGCTCGGCCACTTTACAGTGGATCAGACGAGCTTTTTTCCATGCCAGCGAAGTATGGGTATCACCCAGAATAGTTTCGAACAGCTGTAGCGTTGAGGTGTGAATATCACGCGCTTTTGCCGCCGCGATAATTACGGTATCTGGCGCAACGACTTCACGCAATGCACGCAGCTGGTGTTCCAACAATGCCAATGCCTTAGGCACTTTGATCAATACTAAAGCAGGCGCTTGCGGCAGGGGTGCAAGGCTATCAAGCAACGTGACCGTGTCGTCGTCCATGCCGTTCAGACCAAGGTTATGGCGCGTTGCCAACTGGCTCACATAAGAGTCACTCACGCTGTATAACTGCTGACCATGCAGTGCACAAGCCAACGCGCCAAAGGCGTCGTTGAACACAATCACCGGACGACCTTCCGCCTGCGACAGATCGAAACTCTGCAACAGATATTCATCGGCGGCTTCCCACGCCTGTAGCGTTGGATCATCAGACTGCTGTGGGTAGCGTTCTAGCTCAAGGCCATTTTCTTCAAAAAAACCGGAGATCGGTTCGAGTTGGCTCATCGCCCCTCCAAAATCTATCCGCTTGATTAAGCGGCAGAATAAAATAAATTATTGTGCAGATGTGACGGTATTAACCGCCCGAGCACCGTGCTCAAGAATTGTTATGTCACGCGCATGACGTACAATAGTCCGCTATTGTACCTGAAGGAATTGAATATGACGTCTTTGACTTATCTGGCCGGCTATCCTGAACATCTGCAAACGCAGGTTCGCCAGCTGCTCGACCAGCAACGTCTGGGGACTGTTTTATTGCAGCGTTACCCGCAGCCACACCAGCTCACCACCGATCGCGCACTCTATCAATACACTACCGATCTCAAAAATCAGTATCTGCGCAATGCGCCGCAAATTAATAAAGTGGGCTACGACAGCAAAATTCAGGTTCTCAAACATGCATTAGGGCTACATACCGCCATTTCGCGCGTGCAGGGTAGCAAGTTAAAGGCAAAAGCTGAAATCCGTGTTGCGACCGTCTTCAAAAATGCGCCTGAGGCTTTCCTACGCATGATTGTCGTTCACGAGCTGGCTCACCTACGTGAGAAAGAACACAACAAAGCGTTTTACAACCTGTGCTGTCACATGGAACCCACTTACCACCAGCTTGAGTTCGATACCCGCATGTATCTCACGCATTTAGAACTGGTTGGCGCTCTGTATTAATTTGCCCAGCGTCGCCGAATTAATCCAAGAAATGCTACTCTGTGAAAAATCTTATTTTCCCAATCGGAGACGCCCATGATTCGCTTTGCCGTTATTGGAACCAACTGGATTACCCAGAGCTTTATCGACGCCGCTCATGCCACGGGGAAAATGCAGCTGACCGCCGTGTATTCACGTCATTTAGCGCAGGCACACGCCTTTGGCGAGCCGAATAAAGCCCAGTATTTTTTCGATTCGCTGGACGATCTCGGCAGTTGCGCTCAGGTTGACGCGGTTTATATTGCCAGCCCAAACTCTTTCCACTATCCACACACGTTGGCGATGCTGCAGCATAAAAAGCATGTCATCTGTGAGAAGCCGTTAGCATCTAACGTGCATGAAGTCGAAAGTATGATTACCTGCGCACATGAGAATCAGGTCGTGCTGTTTGAGGCCTTTAAAACCGCATACCTACCAAACTTCTCAGCGATCCAACAGGCGCTACCGCGCTTGGGTAAACTGCGCAAGGTTTTCCTGAACTACTGCCAATACTCCTCGCGCTACCAGCGTTATTTAGACGGCGAAAACCCAAACACCTTTAATCCCGCGTTTTCAAACGGTTCGATTATGGACATTGGCTACTATTGCTTGGCAAGCGCAGTGTCTCTGTTTGGCGAACCCGACAGCCTTAACGCCAGCGCCACGCTGTTAGATTCCGGTGTAGATGCCCATGGGCACGTTAGCATGAACTACGCAGGGCACAGCGCAGGCGACGGATTCGACGTGGTTCTTTTTCACTCCAAGGTCAGCAATTCAGATATCCCAAGCGAGATTCAGGGGGAAGACGGCACGTTAGTTATCGAAAAAATATCTGAATGCCAGAAAGTGACATTTACACCACGCGGTGGGCAGCCTGAAGTCATCAGCCAAGCTCAGCAAGAAAATACTATGTATTACGAAGCAGAAGTATTTGCCAAACTGGTGCAATATCAAAGTATTGAGCATGCTGGGATCAACGTATCGCGCAGCACGGCGAAGATCCTAACGCAGGTTCGCGCGCTGACCGGGGTTGAATTCCCCGCCGATGCCGCTATTCCACCAGAAACCGTGGTTGTGCCAAATACTCGCGGGTAAAATGAAAAAGGCCTCTGTCATCAGAGGCCTTTTTGACTAACGAACAGGCTTAACCTGCTGAATTTGGGCTTTTGCTGCGCGTTTGCCGCCGAAGCTCAACACCGCCAGCGCCAGCACGATAAGCACAATGCCCGCCCCTTCAATCGCCCCCGGATTTTCACCCAGTAGCCACCAAGAGAACAGAACGCCGCATACGGGTACCGCTAGCGTACTCAGGCCCGCAATGCCCGCCGGTAAGTTTTTCAACACGAATAGCCATAGCGTCCACGCCAGCGCGGTGGCCAAAATCGCGCTGTATGACAATGCGAAATAGACATACGGATCCCACACAATTGGGCGCTCTGGCACTAGCCACGCAATCACGCTCATAATGATCGCGCCGTACACCATTTGCCATGTGGTCAGCGACAGCAAATCTACCTTAGGATGACGTTGATACAGGCGTTTAGCGACAATGGCGCTAGCCCCCCAACTTATGCCGGAAAGAATGGCCAGCACCGCGCTTTTCAGTGACTCTCCCGTCAGCTTCCACGGTTGCAATACCAAACAGAGCCCCACCGCCGCCGCCACAATCGCCAGATACTGCACGCGACGCATTCTCTCGCCCAAGAATAGCGCGGCCATGATCACCACCCAAAACGGCATGGTGTAAGTCAGTATGGCGACCTTTCCGGCTCCGCCGCTAATCAGCGCCCACTGAGCTAATCCAACCATGCCGCAGGTTTGCAGCACGGCAATCGCCAGCGTGTAGGCAAAAGGCGTTGGCTTCATCCCACGGCCACGCAGTTTTAACACCACCAGCAGTAATAAGGCCCCGAACACGCAGCGCAGCGCGGTAAAATCAAAGGCGCCGATGTAAAGCGTGACCTGCTTCATCGCGATCCAGCTATAACTCCAGATCAGCGTTAATAATACCAGTCCACCAAACGCCAACGGATCGGCTTTTCCTGCTACGGCCATTTCAATATCCTAATCATTATCAATCGTGCTTATTATCACTAATGCCATTATCTCATTACTCTCTCTTATATCCACCTTCTATATTTCACAACGGCATTAGAAAAATGTGTAAAAAGCGTCTAATTTGAAAGCTTCAATTAATTTGAAAATACCCAACGGCGACGGTACTCAGGAGATTCTATGGCGGAGTTTGAGGCAAAACCCTTAGTCATTTTACAAACCGGTGATGCACCGGATGTTATTCGCCATCAGCACGGCGGTTTTACCGATATGTTTTTGCAACAGGGCGATATTGATCCGTCTAGCGTAGCGATTGTGAATCTTCCAGCAGGTGAACAACTGCTCAGCCCCGAGCATTATCGCGGTGCAATTATAACTGGCTCAGCGGCAATGGTGACCGAACTATTGCCGTGGAGCGAATACGCTGCGATGTGGCTACGTGACGCCATCGGTATGGGGCTGCCTATTTTTGGAGCCTGTTATGGCCATCAGCTGTTGGCACACGCGCTCGGCGGCGAGGTGGGTTACCATCCTGAAGGGCTGGAAATTGGCACGCTGGAAATTGAGTTGTTACCTGAGGCTCAACAGGATCCGGCATTGCAAAACTATCCGCCGCGCTTCTATGCCAACCTCATACATTCGCAATCAGTGCTTCGTTTACCTGAAGGCGCGGTTGCTTTAGCCCGCTCACAGCAAGATCCACACCAAATCATCCGCTATCGCGATAACGTGATCAGCACGCAGTTCCACCCAGAGTTTAACGGGCCGGTAATGCATAGCTACATGAGTTGGATCGCAGAACTTGAACCGCAGCATCAGGCTAAATACCTCGATATTCAACGCCGCACCAGTAATACTCCCGTCAGCCAATCATTGCTGCGTGAATTTGTTCACGGTTTATAAGCTTAAACGAGTCATGATTTACAGCACGTAAAATCATGGCTCCATTTTTCCCTTTGCTAATCCATCCCAAAGATTGACCTTTGAAATATTTTGCATTATTTTCTTACAAGCAAAGGGGAGTAACTTCATTGCTGGTTAATCGTCATTACGGTGCGTGCTGCGTACCCGGTTGCCAGGCAACGCATTTTAGCTTTACGCTAAAATGTATCTAAGCGCCTTGCTTAGATGTATACCAGAGTCATTGAGCGCGGCTAATTCCGCTGTCGCATGGTGATGCAGGTATCGAGTTGTAAGTGAGACCTTGCCGGAAGGCGAGGTGCGCTTAAAACTCAGACAAGAGTCGTCGCTGTCGTCCTCCGTCATCGTGATTTTTGTATTTAATGAGTGTTACGAAGGATACTCCCATGATCAATTCCATTGGCTCTCCCCTGCTCTGGGGTAGTTTTGCCGTCATCGTCGTCATTATGCTCGCCGTCGATCTGCTGTTGCAGGGGCGTCGCGGTGCAACCACCATGACGCTGCGCCAAGCCGCAATCTGGTCGCTCGTATGGGTCAGCTTATCCCTCTTGTTCAACGCAGGCCTGTGGTGGTATTTCAGCGAAACTATGGGGCGCGTCGTTGCCGACAAACAGGCGCTGGCGTTTCTGACCGGTTATCTCATTGAGAAAGCGCTGGCCGTCGATAACGTGTTCGTTTGGCTGATGCTGTTCAGCTACTTCTCGGTACCGCCGAACCTGCAACGCCGCGTACTGGTTTACGGTGTTTTAGGCGCGATTGTGTTACGTACTATTATGATTTTCGCCGGCAGCTGGTTGGTGACTCAGTTCCAGTGGATCCTATACGTATTCGGTGCTTTCTTGCTGTTTACCGGTGTTAAAATGGCCTTGGCGAAGGATGACGACGGCGATATTGGCGATAAGCCGCTGGTGCGCTGGATCCGCAGCCATTTACGCATGACCGATAAGATCGAAAACGAGCACTTCTTTACTCGCAGAAACGGCGTGTTGTTTGCCACGCCGCTGCTGTTGGTACTGATTTTGGTTGAGCTTAGCGACGTTATCTTCGCCGTAGACAGCATCCCGGCAATCTTCGCGGTCACCACCGATCCGTTCTTGGTATTAACGTCTAACCTGTTTGCGATTTTGGGTCTGCGTGCGATGTACTTCTTGCTGGCGGGCGTGGCGGAACGTTTCTCAATGCTGAAATACGGTTTGTCAGTCATTCTGGTGTTTATCGGCTTCAAGATGCTGATTATGGATCTGTACCATATTCCGATTGCGGTATCGTTAAGCGTAGTGGCAGGAATTTTAGTGCTGACGCTGGTGATTAACGTCTTTGTTAACCGCCGCAACGATCGTTTGAAATCACAAAGTGAATAACCGTTAAACTTGATGCCTCGGACTTTCCTAATGACGATCGTTTAAGAGATCGAGATACACGGGCCTAGCACACCGCGGGGCGCTCCGGCAGCTAAAGCTGCTACGACCCCATCGGTGTACTTCCCCTAAAATCATGCTTAAGTGACCAGCATTACAGACTTTCCGGGGCATTTTTTTGCTTAAAGCCGTTAGCTTCTGCGTCTTGCTGACCAAGCCACCGCAAAGATAATCAGCAAGCCACCTGAAACCATCCTCAGGCTCGGCACTTCATGGAACAGCGCCCATGCAATCAGAATGGCATACACCGGCTCTAGCGCAATAATCATCGCGGCCATACGCGCTTTCAGCGCCTGTAAGCTATTGATGAACAAGCTGTATGCTAACCCCGTGCAAATCAGCCCCAAGCAGGCAATCCACATCCAGTCCATTGCGCTAACCAGCGGCAATTCATGATAGGTAAACGGAAACAGTAAAACGATAACGGCAAGGTTTTGCCACCAGCAGACCTGAGTTCCATTCACGCTGGCCGCCGAATGTCGATTAGCCAACGCCAGAATCGCATAAATCAGGCCAGATAAAATACCCCACAGCAGCCCTTCCGTTGCGCTGTTCTCGAAATTAAAGCTCGGCGTAACCAACACCAATCCAACAGTCACCAGCAGAATTAACACGTATTCCGCCGACGACAGCTTCTCTCGATACAGCAGCCCTTCCAGAATCGCCACAAAGGCGGGGAAACAGGCAAAACCTAGCGTACCGACCGCAACCCCTCCCACTTTCACCGCGATAAAAAACGTGACCCAGTGTGCGCACAGCAGCGCGCCACAGGCGCACAAACGCCCCACGCCGCGAGCATCAAGCTCACGCCACGGTAGGCGTTTTAGTTTTATCAATAACAGCGACATGGCCGCTAATGCAAAAATCGCACGGCCAAAAACCAAGACGGCGGCACTGCTGGCAATAAGTTTGCCAAAAATACCTGAAATACCAAATAGCACGGTAGCACCGTGCATCAGCCATAGCGCACGGCGACGATCCATGCTCACTCCTCAAAAAATCACTGAAGGATCAGCGGTTCATAAACAGTTTAGGGATCTCGCGCAGGAGCCAAGATTTTGCCTCGCCCATGCTGTCACGACGCCACGCCATAATAATATCGGTTTCATGGCTGTACTCGGCGCTCACCACCCGCAGGCGGCCTTCGGCAATATCCTGTTCCACCAACGGATAAGGCATAGTCGCAACGCCCAGCCCATCGATAAGCGCCTGACGTTTATCCGCAATGGTGCTCACGGTCAAACGCTGTTGCTTATCAAGCAGCTGAACAGTCAAAACGGGCCGCTCACGTGCGGTATCAGCCACGGCAATGCCACGATATTTCACCCGAACGGCGTCGGACAAAGGCTCTGGCTCTAAATGAATAGGATGATCAGGGGCGGCAACATAAACGCTCATCACCTTATAGAGCTTACGCACGTTGATTTCAGACGAAGAACGAAAATGCATATCGGGTGCGATCACGATATCCGCACGCCCTTGCTCGAGACGTTCCCATGCCCCCGCTAAAACTTCGGTCATTAAAGACAGTTGGGTATTGGCTTTATTTGAAAGCTTATTCACCAGCGGGAACAGCTGTGTGGCGGGCACCAACGCTTCGCATACCACCGTAATGTGCGTTTCCCAACCGCGCGACAGCGCTTCAGCGTCTGTCGTCAACTTATCGGCCGCTTCGAGAAGAATGCGCCCACGTTCGAGCAACATACGTCCTACATTGGTAAATTTCGTACGATGACCAGAGCGGTCAAACAACACCACATCCAGCTCTTCTTCCAGCTTTTGCATGGTGTAGCTCAAAGCTGAAGGCACTCGGCCTAATTCGTCTGCCGCCGCTGCAAAACTTCCACGACGATCTATGGCATCCATGACCCGCAATGCTTCCAATGTCAGCGCGCGATCTTTACTCATAGCATCCTTCTATCAGGAAATTTGAATATGGCGACCAGATTAACTGGCTAACAATCTCACGTCCAGACGCTTACCATGGTTATATCGATTATTAAGAGCCTTGAGCGCCATGATTACACAACGAAAAGCCCAAAACTGCGGACACGCTGACTATGGTTGGCTCAAGTCACGCTATACATTTTCCTTCGGCCACTATTTTGACCCTAAGCTGATGGGATATGCGTCACTGCGCGTTCTCAACCAGGATGTACTGGCGCCCGGCGCGTCATTACAGCCACGCACCTTCCCGCGCGTCGACGTATTGAACATTATTCTTGATGGTGACGTGGAGTACCGCGACAGCGAAGGCAGCCATACACAAGCCCATACGGGCGATGTGGTGTTACTTGCTACGCAGGGAAACATCAGCTACAGCGAACACAATCTCAATAGTGATAAACCGCTTACGCGTATGCAGCTATGGCTAAATGTTTGCCCAGAAAGGGAAAACGACGAGATCCAACGCCTCTCGCTGGAGGAAGAGCCTTATCGATTGCTCGCTTCGCCCGAAGGTGACAGCGGCAGCCTACAATTGCGCCAGCAGGTGTGGATCCATCATGTAGATCTTAAACCGGGTGAGCAACACACATTGCCTTTACACGGATCGCGTGCCTATGTGCAGTCGATTCATGGGAGTTACAAAACGCAGGATAGCGCCGAGTTGCTGGCCTGCGGCGACGGCGCCTTTATTAATGATGAAGAAAGCCTGACCCTCACCGCCATCACACCGCTGCGTGCGCTGGTGATTGATTTGCCGGTTTGATTTTGACTTCCCTCTTTTTTAAGGGGGAAGGCCATTCAAACTAGAGAGCTTGTACCGTGACTATTTGCGGTAGAACTACGTTACTTCCTCGCGGGCAAGCACAGCTTACAATATCCCCTTCCAATGCCACCAACGTACCTTTAATGCTAACAAACCGTGGGCCGCTGGCGACGATTGCGCCAACACCTTTACATGCCGCACAGCTTGCCTGCATACCGAGCACCGTCACAGGAAGCCCCTTTATTGATACACTCACCATCCCCTGTAAAACCTTTCCACCCGTTGACGTTGGGCAGCCTTGAGTGATTAGACAACGCATGATTACTCCTCCTCCAGCGAGTCTGCTGCACGGATCACGAAAAAATCCTGATTGATCATTGCCGTGGGTTCTAATGTCCAAATGTCATGTACGAAGTAGGAAAAAATCTCATCAGGGGCGTGATCGGTAGGGGCTGGCATATTATCGCCACGGTAAGCACAGTGGTAATAATTCAAATACTGCTCGGCTCTTTTCAGCGCCCTGCCATAGATCTCGGGGCATAATCGCAGCCGATTATCATTGGGGCTGTTTAACAGATCGTTTCTCAATCCAAGAGCTGCCTGATGCACTTCATCCAGCCACCCCCAGTTATTGCGTAGCGTCTGCTGTTTTTGTCGATACTCTTCTGCCTGCGCTTTTCCCTGGGGAGAGACACCAAAAATACCGGCGGCGTTAGCGCCGCTTGCAAGGCTGCGGTTCCCCTGCTCATCCAAATCCTGCATCTGCCAAACATAGCGATAATATTGCTCGCCGAGCCAACGAATATAGGCGTCTAAATGCAGTTCCTGCGCGCTCTGGCTCAGACTGCGCACGGGGATTTTACGTTGATATTGCCGCATCCAGCCTTCCGCCGATTTCCCTTCAACCGCGTCGTTCATAATGAAGTAAACCGAAATATCAGTATCCTGCTGGTCAAGTGTTTGATAATCAGGAAACGGAACACCGGCACTATAGGCTTGGATATACATCTTGTGCAGCGCTGCTAGATAGAGTTCGGCGCTGGGCTTCTGCTCATCCGCCAGCAAGCCACCCCCCACGTCGTTGCTGCAACCGGGAAATAACTCTTCTTGCCACTCTCCTTTATCCCCCAGCGGATAAAGGCAGCGCCAAGGACGACGCTCGTGCGCGGCCACCAAGTGCAGTGACTGGCGCACTACGGCGGGGAGCGGTGTTTTTTGATCGATCGATTTATCGCCGAGTAGCGGCCCCGCCACTTTTCCAACCCAACCTAGTTCATTAACAAAATAAGCGAAACCTACGTTGCTGGTGGCTGGCGTATGGCGTGAACAATCAAAAAAACCGGTAAAAATAATGTCAACTTTAGCATCTTGGTAAAAATAAGCCTCGCCTTCCTTCTGACAAACCTCGCTCAGCAATTGATCGATAAATTGACGCGCTATTGTTGCCCCAAGGTCAAAGCCAAACACCGAGATGGAGATTAATTTGATGGGGAGTTTGCTTTTAGACTGAGTTTTACTATGGAACTCTTTAAATTGGGCTTTGGCTGCCGCTAAACGCGTCTCTACGCCAGTGATAAACAACGACGCAATCGTAGGGTCATCACGCAAAGCAGGCACGGTTTCAATGGCCACTTTACGAGCAATTTTGCCCAAAACCTCTCGTACCATTTTCCGCCACTCGGTTACATTAAGCAGCTTTCCTTTCGTATCGCTCAGCGCTTCATACCAGTTGGTTTTTATCGCTTCCTTAGCCGTATCCTTAAGAACATCTTGGGGAAACTCTTTGCCCTTATCTTTAGCCACTGATTTAGCTATCGAGCGAGATATATCCATAATCGAATTCAGCTTGCTTGATAAATCTTCTTTATAAGGCGTACCTAAACCAGAAAAGTAAAATTTAGTGTAGTTATCGTTCGCGGTATTCGAAGTCTCATCAGGGTATGCACGAAACAAACGAGCAATATTACTCAGCCTGCTTGTAGACGCATCCTGTTCAATATTTCTGCCTATCCCATCAAAGAAAAAACCGATGTGCCACACCCGCCCACACACGCCAACCTGTGCATCCTGTTCTTGCTGTACTTGGCTATCGCTTGCCAACAATTGCAATGTATTCATCGCACTTCCTTGTATTAATTAACTTTGTTTGCTTACGATAAATTGGGACGGGTCTCATAAGGCGACCACGCATCTGCGCTCCATCCCAACTTCACCACGTCTCCCGGCAGAAAATGCACATGCAGATATTTATCCCCACGGTGCCGCTCTGGCAGCGGCATGG
>NZ_FMIQ01000017.1 GCF_900095695.1 Hafnia alvei
ATCCCCTCAGTTGCTCAGTGATTTACTAATGACGCGTTTAATTTCGGCTATCTCAGTGCTGTTAAAATCGGGTGCGGAGAATGGCAGGTCAGCACCACTGCCCGGTACCAGATATTCCCCCACCTTCATAGTCAGGTCACCTTTTGAGCCGTGCTCAATGCCGCTGTCGCTGAGCTTCAGATAAGAGCCGCCACCATTCACCGTCAGGGCTTTTGGCGTGCTGATAATGATTTCATCGTCAGTACTGGTGATGGTCAGCGCTTTTTGCGCGCTCATGTCCAGTGTGTTGTGACGGGAATGCATTTCCACGTCCCCGAGGTTGGCGATCATCCGGGCGCCCGCTTTGTGTGCGAACAGCCCCAGTTCGTTTTCCGCGCTCATGGAGATGTTATTCATCGCCCCCATGTCGAGATGCTTACCGGCCGTCAGCATCGTATTCTGCGTACTAGTGAGCTGCAGGTGCTCACCCGAAGTAAGGGCAATCCCCTGTGGAGCCGATGCCAGCAGAACTGCGGCCTGTAAATCCGCAATGCTCTGCGTCACCAGGTTGTTCTGTGCTTGAATATCGCTAACCAGCGCTTTGGCTGCTTCGGCCGCATTGTTCAGTGCCTGCATTTCGAGGTTGGCCTGCTTGATACGGTTGACTGCCGGTCCCATTTCCAGCATCTGTCCTTCACCTTTTGCCTGCGCATCAGCAGATAGGAACATCCCCCGTCCAGCACGTACTGCACCGTATTCATCGGTGCGCAGTTCAAAGCCGGTGCCGCGTGGCTCACGCCGGGCGTCCACCACATGGCCGCCGTTAAGCTGTGTTTTCCCATAGGGTGTCGCCAGCTTAAAATGCTCTTCCTGGCGCTTATCTTCTAGGCGAAGTTTGTTGTCCCCCGCCGTACGCCAAACGTTTCGCGTGTGATTGTCGTGGTTAACGTGATCGGGATGCTCGGAGTCATGCTGGGCGTGGGCGATATACGGCCTGTCCGGGTCGCCACCGTCAAACATTACAGAAACTTCAGTGCCATCGAGCAGCGGGGAATGGAAACCATAGGTATCCCCGGCGTAAGGTTTCGCTAGGCGTAGCCACAGGTATGCATATCCCGGTTCGGTTTCACTGCGGTCAAAATCGAGTCTGACCCGGTAACGTCCCTGATTATCCAGATACGCATAGGTGTCATGTTTCTCCTCACTTTCCACTCGTGCTGGCAACGTGCCGGCAACGACAGGTCGGTTCAGCAATGCAGGGCGATAACAGACGGTCTCGCTGTAGGGGATCCCCGTAAAGTGCAACTGAAAGCCCTTATCACGAGCCCCGGAAGTCTGAACGCCAGTGATAACAACGCCGTCTTCAAGCGACTCAGGGATACTCCCCAGGGGCTCCAATACCTCACCAGGCACCAGCACCGGGCTGCTTGAACGCCCGGTGACTATCTGTTGGGCGTTCAGCAAACGCTCATGACGCAGACGGGCAAACCAGGCTCCGCTTTCCGGAGTTTCTGCATCCCCTTCACTTAAAAAAGGCTCCGCGTAGTGGTAAGTCTCACCGGTAGTGGCTCCGCCCTCCTGACGAACGGTGGCTGAACTGTCCTGCGGCGTCAGGGCTTCACGGTAGTTATAATCACGGGTGGAGACACTGCTGGTGACCAGCCGGTCTTCCGTACGCAGATCCCAGATGCTATCCTGACCGTTATCGCTGGTGCGTGAAGGTGGAATGAGCGGAAGCCTCACGCCAAACTGGTACTGCATCTGGCTGTCCTGGAAAATAACCACATCCTGCTCAATGCGGCTGTCCATTTCAAAACGCCAGAAGATACCCACCTCAGCCAGCAGGCGCTGGATAAATTCAAGGTCAGTCTCCCGCCACTGAGTAATCAATTCACGGACCGGATAAGGCTGTGATAATCGGAACTCAAAATCAGCCCCTTCCAGACCGTGAGAACGGAGTATCTTCTCCACCATTTCTGGAACCGACTGATTTAGATAGACCTCACTGCGCTGAGTATGCTGCATCAGAGCAATGCGCGGCACAATGCGCAGAGCATAGGTGATTTCATCCCCTGATACGGAGATCCGACGGAATGTATCCACCACGCCGTAGACCGTGCGCACTGGCACGGCCGGCGTACCATCAAACAATGGCGTCTGGAAAGTAAAGGATGCCGGTTTAAGCATCACTTCACTGCTGGCAATGCTTGCTGCACAAGTGACGGTAACGTCATAGCGCCACGGTTGGCTCAGGGTTTCACTGGCACGAAAGCGCAGGACGTCGAGAAAATGCGGGCAGTCATGCACATCCACTCGGTAGCGTGACAGACCCAGAGCTTCGTCAATCGCCTTTTGCGCCAGATGGCTTAAACTCTCATTCATTGCTCATCTCCTGCTTCGTTTTCCGTACGACATCAAACTGCAGCACGATCCCCTCTTCTTCATCCCAAGCCAGCGTCAGTGACCGTGGTTTCTGTTTGGCGGCCATGTGAGTGAGCAACTGCTGACTCAGTACCGGCAGGATTTGCTGGTTGAGCAGGCTGTCGACGTTGCGCGCTCCGGTATCCGGCAGCAGACAGGCTGCGGTCAGGGTGTCATACAGGCTTTCACCGATGTGGGTGTTCAGGCCGTAGTGGCGATTTAGGCGCTGACTAACTTGGTTGAGCTTCATCTGCACGATGATGCGCATCGCGGTTTCCGTCAGTGGGCGGTAAACAACCGTCTGGAAACGGGCCAGCAGTGCTGGCTGGAAATAGTCACGCAGGATCGGTCGCAGTAGTTCTTGCAATTCAGCCTCAGTGGCTTCCGGCTGTTCGTCCAGAAGCTGCATGATGTGGTCGCTGCCAAGATTGGACGTCATCAGAATCACGGTGTTGCGAAAATCAATTTCACGCCCTTCGCCGTCGCGCATAAAGCCGCGGTCAAAGACCTGGTAGAACAGGTTCATCACGTCGCGGTGAGCCTTTTCCACTTCATCGAGCAGCACCACACTGTAGGGGCGCTTGCGCACGGCTTCGGTGAGGATACCGCCCTGACCGTAACCCACGTAACCCGGCGGGGAGCCTTTCAGTTGGGAAACGGTGTGCGGCTCCTGGTATTCTGAGAGATTGATGGTGATAAGTGACTTTTCGCCGCCATACAGAACATCGGCCAGCGCCAATGCGGTTTCAGTTTTGCCCACCCCACTCGGGCCAACCAGTAGGAACACACCCTGCGGGCCGTTCTCAGAGGTCAGCCCGGTTTTTGCCGCGCGCAGGCGCTGGGCTATAGCGTTAAGAGAGATATTCTGACCGACCACACGTTGACTGATTTCATCTTCCAGGGTCAGCAGTTCAGTCTGCTCGTCCTTCATTAATGACGAGAGCGGCACGCCGGTCCAGTCGGCAATCACGTTGGCAACCGTGCGGGTATCGACATCCACCTGCAGCAGTGCGTCGCCCTGCTGCACCAGCGCCAACTGTTGTTGTAGGTCCGTGATATCAGCCTGCTGGCTGATATCCTGGCGGCTGGTCATCAACTGTTGTACCAACGCCTTCTCGTTGCTGAAACGCGCTTCCTGCTCCT
>NZ_FMIQ01000003.1 GCF_900095695.1 Hafnia alvei
GAAGCGTTGGCCCGAAGGGCGCTGGGCAGGAAGCCCAGCGTAAACTGCTAGGCTTTAAATCAAGTAAAGAACCTCAGTCGAAAGACTGGGGTTTTTTGCTTTTATAAATCCCAAAATAACCTTAAAGGTTGCCCGCCTTAGCTAAATTCAATCGTAAGTTTTATTTTTTCTCTCACCCTGTATCCTGCATTTTTAGCGCAGACTTAATAAGCAAGGATATGCTGTATGGCTCTCATCTATGTTCAAATTCGTAAAAATAAAATGACGGTGCGTAACGTTGATACACAGCGGGAAGTGTCAGGTTCCGCGGCATTTACGACAGAGCGTTTACTCGTTGGTAACTTCTTTGAGGCAGAGAAGCTAGTACGTGAGCTCAGCAGCCAAGTAATGTCTAGAACCAACCAATTCCTTAGTCGCCCAGGCCTACTTTCTAGCCTACTTCGTATATTGTTTCCTGGCCTATACTGCGATTTATTAGTACATGCGCTTGAAATGAATCATGGAGGATTATCACAGGTTGAAGAGCGTGTATTAAAAGAGATAACCGCTAGGTTTGCTTTTGTTAACAATGGATTAGTTGTATTTTCCAGCGATAGGACAATGAGCGACACGGAGGCTAGAGAGGTATTTGATCAGCGGCAAGATATGGAGTGATTTTGATAATAGGGCTCCGAAGAGCCCTAATAGATTAATGAGACGTGCCCTGTGAGATCCCTACACCCGTTTGTGAGCGCACAAACTGTGAGTAGAAACGTCCGCGTTCTTGCACTGCAGCTTCTGAATTATCCGTGATAGAAAATAGCCATGTCCCAATAAAAGCGGCGGCCATTGAGAATAACGCCGGATATTCATAGGGATAGATTGGAGCAGCATGGCCGAGCACTTTGACCCAAATCGTTGGCCCCAAAATCATCAGTATCACCGCGGTCAACAGACCTAACCAGCCTCCGACCATCGCACCTCTTGTAGTGAGCTTTGACCAATACATTGAAAGGATAAGTATTGGGAAGTTACAGCTAGCGGCAATAGAAAATGCTAAGCCGACCATGAAGGCGATATTTTGATTCTCGAACAAAATACCTAAACCAATAGCCACAAGTCCAAGCACCAATACGGTGATTTTTGAGACTTTCAGCTCATCACGTTCGGTTGCTGTACCTTGTTTAAATACGTTGGCATAGAGATCATGAGATACCGCAGATGCTCCGGCTAGGGTCAGTCCTGCAACTACCGCCAGAATAGTGGCGAAGGCGACTGCAGAGATGAAGCCAAGGAAGAAACTTCCTCCTACCGCATCGGCTAAGTGAACCGCTGCCATGTTGGTACCACCGATCAGTGCGCCTGCTGCATCTTTAAAGGCTGGATTCGAGCCGACTAATACGATAGCGCCAAAACCGATGATGAAGGTTAGAAAATAGAAGTACCCCATAAAACCGGTGGCATAGAACACGCTCTTACGAGCCTCTTTCGCATCGCTAACGGTAAAGAAACGCATCAAAATATGAGGCAAACCTGCGGTGCCGAACATCAAGGCTAAGCCAAGAGACAATGCACTGATGGGATCCGAAACCAATCCGCCGGGTCGCATAATCGCGGGGCCTTTGGGATTGACTTCCATCGCTTGATTGAACAGCGTGTTGAAGCTGAAACCGACTGATTTCATCACCATGATGGCCATGAAAGATGCGCCAGCCAGTAGTAGAACTGCCTTAATGATTTGTACCCATGTTGTCGCCAGCATGCCGCCAAAGAGTACATACATCACCATAAGCACACCGACTAAAACGACGGCGACATGGTAGTTCAGGCCAAACAGCAGCTCGATAAGCTTTCCGGCACCCACCATTTGTGCAATCAAATAGAGGGCAACAACCACCAGCGATCCACAGGCTGAAAGTGTCCTAATCGGTTTTTGTTTAAGACGATAAGAAGCCACATCGGCAAAGGTATAACGCCCTAAATTACGCAGGCGTTCTGCAACCAGAAATAGCATGATTGGCCAGCCAACTAAGAAGCCTAAAGAGTAAATCAGTCCATCATAGCCAGAGGTATAAACCAGCGCGGAAATACCTAAGAAGGATGCGGCTGACATGAAGTCACCCGCCATAGCGAGGCCATTTTGCAAGCCGGTAATGTTGCCACCCGCGGTGTAATAGTCCTTACGCGAACGAGTACGTTTGGAGGCCCAATAGGTGATGTAAAGCGTCGCGCCAACAAATATGACAAACATAACGATGGCTTGAATGTTTAGCGGCTGTCTTTCAACTGCGCCCGTAATGGCGTCGGCGGCATGACCGGAGAAAGGCAGTATTGCCAAAAATAACGGGGTTAAAAGGCGAGATTTCATTGCTCAACCTCCTGCAATAATTGATGGTTGAGACGATCAAACTCGCCGTTTGCCCGAATAACATAGATACCAGTTAACAGGAAAGAAACCACAATCAAGCCTATACCGATAGGGATCCCACGGGTTACGCTAGAACCTTCAGATATCGGTGTCCCTAGCCAGCCGGGCGCAAAAGCGATGAGTAGGATAAAGCCGAAATACAGGATCATCATTATCCATGAAAGTGTCCAAGCGAATCTTTCACGTTTTTGCACCAGTTCCTTGAAGCGCGGGTTATTTTCAATCCTTTGATAAATGGCATCATTCATCAGAGCGACTCCTAGTAAGGCATTGATTGAATAAAAGCTGCCCCGTGGGCATAGCCTTTTGAGGGGATATGCCCATGAAGTCAACTCGTTGCCGCGCTCAGGCGGCGACAGGTCATACGACTAATTAAGATGAAACTTCCATTGATTGTTTTTCTTCTAACAACTTCTCGACAACGCCCGGATCTGCCAGCGTTGAGGTATCCCCCAAGTTGCTGGTATCACCGGCGGCAATCTTGCGTAGAATGCGGCGCATAATTTTCCCAGAACGGGTTTTAGGTAGTGCATCAGTCCAGTGCAAAATATCCGGCGTGGCTATCGGGCCAATCTCTTTACGCACCCAGTTGCGCACTTCGGTATAGAGCTCTGGCGTTGGCTCTTCTCCGTGATTGAGCGTGATGTAAGCGTAGATCGCCTGTCCTTTAATATTATGCGGAACGCCGACCACCGCAGCCTCTGCGATCTTTGGATGAGAGACGAGAGCCGACTCAATTTCAGCTGTTCCCAAACGGTGTCCTGAAACGTTGAGCACGTCATCAACGCGTCCGGTGATCCAGTAGTACCCATCTTCATCTCGACGTGCACCATCCCCACTGAAATACATGCCCTTAAAGGTGGAGAAATAGGTTTGCTCATAGCGGTCATGATCGCCGAATAATGTGCGAGCCTGACCCGGCCATGAATCAACCATAACCAGATTGCCTTCGCAGGCACCTTCTTGCGGTACGCCGCTGTTATCCACCAATGCAGGTTGTACACCAAAGAAAGGCAGCGTTGCGGAACCTGCTTTAAGCTCGGTGGCTCCCGGTAGCGGTGTGATCATGAAACCACCGGTTTCGGTCTGCCACCAAGTGTCCATAATCGGGCATTTCCCATTACCGATT
The DNA here is from genome assembly GCF_900095695.1 of Hafnia alvei. Taxonomy (GTDB): domain Bacteria; phylum Pseudomonadota; class Gammaproteobacteria; order Enterobacterales; family Enterobacteriaceae; genus Hafnia; species Hafnia alvei_B. Next base: position 3,537 of record NZ_FMIQ01000003.1, read on the forward strand.
TTGTTGAAGTACCATTCCCATGCTTCTGGGTTAATAGGTTCGCCCACCGACCCCATGATGCGTAAAGAGGTGCGCTGTGTGCCTTCGGTTGCTTTGTCGCCTTCCGCCATCAATGCGCGAATTGCGGTCGGCGCAGTGTATAGAATGTTTACCTGATGCTTATCCACGACCTGTGATAAACGGTTTACGCCGGGATAGTTAGGTACGCCTTCAAACATCAACGTAATCGCACCGTTCGCAAGCGGGCCGTACAGCAGATAGCTATGACCAGTGACCCAACCCACATCGGCGGTGCACCAATAGATATCGCCAGGATGATAGTCAAAGACATATTTGAACGTGGTTGCGGCGTAAACCAAATAGCCACCGGTAGTATGCAACACGCCCTTAGGCTTACCGGTTGAACCAGAGGTATATAAAATGAATAGCGGATCTTCGGCATTCATTTCTTCGGCTGGACAATTAGCATCAACCTGCTCAATCAGGTCATGCCACCAGAAATCGCGCTTCTCATTCCATTCCCCCTGCTTGCCAGTGCGTTTGAAGACCACCACGTGTTCAACGCTTTTAACATTTGGGTTTTTCAGTGCGTCGTCGACGTTTTTCTTGAGTGGAATAGGGCGGCCTGCACGCAGGCCTTCATCGGCGGTAATCACCACCTTTGAATTGGAATCGATAATGCGTCCTGCAACGGCCTCTGGAGAGAAACCACCAAAAATCACGGAATGGATGGCACCAATGCGTGCGCATGCAAGCATCGCCACCGCCGCTTCAACCACCATCGGCATATAGATGGCGACTACATCGCCTTTTTTCACGCCGAGCTTTTTAAGCACGTTGCCGAAACGACAGACATCGTGATGCAGTTCGCGATAGGTAACCGTTTTGCTTTCCTGCGGGTTATCACCTTCCCAGATGATCGCCGTTTGGTTGCCGCGCTCTTCTAAATGGCGGTCAAGGCAGTTAGCTGCCAAGTTCAAGGTGCCGTCTTCAAACCAGCGAATGCTGATATGTCCGGGATCGAATGAAGTATTTTTTACTTTGCTATAGGGCTTCATCCAATCAACAATTTTTCCGTACTCGGCCCAAAAACCATCGGGGTCACTAACTGAACGTTGATAGAGTTCACGGTACATCTGTGGATTAATCAGGGTATGTTCTGCAATGTTTGCAGGAATCGAATGTTTATGGATCTGGCTCATCGTTATCCTCCTTGCGGATGTTAATATTATGTCAATATAAGGTTAAATCTGTTTTGCGCGCTCTATTTGTGTCTTTTTTGCGCGATTGATCACGCAATAAAAATATTGATATCTAGCAAGGCGATAGAGAGAAGAGTGGGCTTAGTATTTGCTCATCTAAGATTGATAAATGGAGTGGTGCTCAATTATAAGAAAATGAATGAAATTACGTGGGGTAACAATATATCCGCTAATAATCGAGCTATAAGAAAATAAAGAGAAGAATCTATTATTAGAATTATCAGAGAATAGAAAATAGGGTGTGATAAGTTTATTTTTTCTCCATATTAAAGATAATGAGGTAGGAATATATCTATGACTGCACCATGATGGTGCATAATACCTCGCTATCAATCGACTAATTATTCGTTTCAGCTCAAAATTATACTAAAACATATGCATAATTAATCGCATGAATATGCACGCGTGTTTTGTGTTGTATTGATTTAATATTTTCTTTTATAACAATTGGTTATTTGTGATTTTATTTTAGAGGAAGTCTATTCTGACGCGGTTTCAGCGTACATTCCGATTTAATATTGGCTTGCGGAAAGCCCGTGCAAAATGGTACAGAATATAGGTCACGGTTGGACAGGTCGTGATAGGAACGAGGTCAATCCTTTAGACTATAAAACTACATCTGCAGATAAATATAAGAAGCTGGGTAGGCTCTATTATAATTGAGGAACATTTTCTGGAATGAAAAAATTTAAGTTTACGCTCGCTTGGCAAATCGTCGCTGCATTAATTTTGGGTATTATTGTTGGCGCTGTTTTGCACAATCAGGAAGAGTCTCGCGTTTGGCTGGTGAATAATATTCTGAGCCCTGCTGGTGATATCTTTATTCGTTTGATCAAGATGATTGTTATCCCGATAGTGATTTCGACACTTATCGTGGGTATCGCTGGCGTTGGTGACGCCAAAAAACTAGGCCGAATCGGTCTTAAAACCATTATTTACTTCGAAGTGATCACCACGGTGGCGATTATCGTGGGGATTACGCTGGCGAACGTCTTCCAACCGGGGCACGGCATTGATATGTCAACGCTAGCCACCGTCGACATTTCGCAATACGAAAAGACGACAGAACAGGTGCAAAGCGGTTCGCACAGTCTGGTTTCGACCATTCTAGCGCTGATCCCTTCCAACCTATTTGCGTCGATGGCCAAAGGCGATATTTTGCCAATCATCTTCTTTTCAGTGCTGTTTGGTCTGGGCTTGTCTTCGCTGCCAAAAGAGACCAAAGAGCCACTGCTGAAGGTGTTCAAAGCCGTTTCGGAAAGCATGTTTAAAGTGACCCATATGATTATGCGCTACGCGCCTATCGGGGTATTTGGCCTGATTTCTGTGACCGTCGCGAACTTTGGTTTTGCGTCTTTGGTACCGCTCGCCAAGCTGGTTGTGCTGGTTTACTTTGCAATTATCTTCTTTGCATTAGTCGTTTTGGGCTCGGTCGCCAAACTGTGTAAGTTCAGCATCTGGACCTTAATTAAGATCCTCAAAGATGAGCTGATTTTGGCTTATTCCACTGCGAGTTCCGAAACGGTATTGCCGCGAATTATTGAGAAGATGGAAGCCTACGGTGCACCAAAATCTATCACTAGCTTCGTGGTACCAACCGGCTACTCGTTTAATCTGGATGGCTCTACGCTTTATCAAAGTATTGCGGCTATTTTCATTGCACAGCTGTACGGCATTGAATTGTCTATCGGCCAAGAAATCGTTTTAGTACTGACGTTAATGGTGACCTCTAAAGGTATTGCCGGTGTGCCAGGCGTTTCATTTGTGGTGCTATTGGCTACGCTCGGCAGCGTGGGTATACCGTTAGAAGGTTTGGCGTTCATTGCCGGTGTTGACCGTATTCTGGATATGGCACGTACTGCGCTAAACGTAGTGGGTAATGCTTTAGCGGTACTGGTAATTGCTAAATGGGAACACCAGTTCGATCGTAAAAAAGCCAAGGCTTATGAAGCGAATATGTTAGTAAAGGCTGAGCAAGCCTAAACATCACACTCGATCTGTTTCTCTCCTTACTGAGGCAGAGCAAATAGCTCACAGATTTAAGATTAGCTCGATCTGCCCCTCCCCCTGCAAAGGGGGAGGCTGGGTGGGGGTCTTAACCTGACCACATCACTCATTCTTAAACTGGTCCATCTCTAACTGATATTGTTTTAGTTTGCGCCATAACGTAGTACGCCCAATCCCCAGCATTCTTGCCATATCATGTGGTTTACCCTGTGCGGCGTGCGCTGCTCGGATAATCGCCTGACGCTCGGCGTCTTGCAACGACATCACGGGCATAAGCAGCTGGCTCTCTGGCTCAACCGCCAACTTTTCCGTCATCAAATGCTCGGGTAAATCTGCCATGCGGATATGGTTGTGCTGGCAAATCATCGCGGCACGCTCAACGACGCCTTTTAATTCCTGGTCGTTACCTGGCCAAGGATAATCGCGAAGCTGTGATAGCACGGCTTCATCGATGTGGTAACGACAATGGAAGTGCTGGCCTAGCGTATTCAAATGGTGAGTCACTAGCAGCGGAATATCGGATTGCCGTTGGCGAAGTGGTGGGATCTGAAGTTCGAAGGATTGCAGCGTGTAGAACAGCTGACGACGGAAACGACCCTGTTTCACTAGCAGCGGCAAATTGGCGCCGGTTGCGGCAATGATCCGTACGTCGACTGGAATGACGCGGCTGGAGTTCTGCCGCATAAGTACGCCGGTTTTGATAATTTGTAGCAGTACTGACTGCATTTCAGGCGGCAAATATTCAATTTGTTCCAGATAGAGTGTGCCGCCGTTTGCCAGCTCAAATTTGCTGGGTAAACCCGAATCGGTTTCGGTTGCATCGCTGCCGAGCAGTTCTTTGGCAAATTGACCTTCCACCAACGTTTGGCAGTTTATGGCGATGTACGAACCGTTTGCCCGTTCGCTGGCATTATGAATCGCCTGCGCTAACAGCTCTTTACCGACGCCCTCTTCGCCCAGCAGTAAAATAGGGTGCTGGCCTCGTGCAGCTTGGCGACCATATCGCAGTAACCGTCGCATATCTAACGATGCCGCAGGCATTTGTTCAAAGGTTTGGCTGACTTTGCCAAGCTGATGGTTCACCAAGCGTCGTAGCTGGTCCAATGGATGTAGTAACGCAATGAATCCACAGTGTTCACCGTCAGGCACGGGTTTCAACGTTATCAGCGTTGCGATGAACTGCTTACGGCTTTCAAACGTCATCTCGACATGATTGAGCGGCAGGCGTTGCTCAATGGCGTGTTGAAGTAGAGAAGGCAGCGTGATCAATGAAGGAAGTGGACGGCCGAGGCTGTTTTGCTCATCTAACAGCAAGATGCCAGCGGCGCGATGGTTAAGATATTGCAGGCAGCCGTTGTGATCCCACGCTAAAACGCCGTCTTCCACGCCGTCTAGCAAAGCATACAGTTCATTAAGGTGGCGATTGGTTTCCGAGAGCAGAGCATCCGTGTGCAGTGAGTTACCGATCTCGCGGGCAATCGCCAATGTTAAAGGCAAATCGCTGGCGGCATAGTCGTGATTCAGGCATGCGATGACAATCACCGCTCTTTGCCGGCCACTGTTGTCGTAGACCGGCGTTGCGCAGCAGTGCCACGCACGTAAGGCTTGCTTAAAATGTTCGTCGCCGTGAACCTGCACCGGATTTCCATCGCGCATCGCTAAGGCAGGTGCATTGGTACCGATGTGCCCCTCTGCCCAATAGCTGCCGATATCAAACCCAAGCTCCGCGAGAGCCGTGCGCGTTTTGATGTGCCCACACTGCCAAAGTAAACAGCCGCTTTCGTCTAGGATCTGCAAAACGCAGGGGCGAGATTCCATATATTCGTAGGCATCTTCCAATGCGGCCTGGCCCAGAACCAGCAGATCGTTTTTACGTTGGCAAATAGAGCGTAACGTTGCGCCTGCGGCACGATGTGGCATTTTCCACGGCATAGGCTGCATCAGCTTTTGGCAGCGGATCCATGATTGATAAATGGGCTGTGCAGGACGCATTGTCTCTGGCAGATTGCCGTGAGAGAAGAAATAGATCCAACGGTCGAGAGAAGTATCTGGCTGCACTCATAAAATCCATCAATTAAAGATATGCAGCTATTAAAGCGAGAAAGGGGAATAAATTCCGTGAGCTAGATGCTAACAGGGGCTTATGGTTCAAAAAAACAAAAGGGCGGAAATCCGCCCTTCTGATTAACGACATCAAACGTCTAACATTAGTTGCGGAAAGGGTTTTTACCTTTGCTGCTGCTAGATGTTGTGGTTGATGCTGAAGCCGGTTGAGCCACTGGGGCTGAAGCGGCTGTGTTGTAATCGCTGTTAACCTGTGCCGCTTGATCTTTACCCTGCGGAGCAATGGTGTCCGGCGTGGTAGAAACAGGCTTGGTTAGACCGCCGTTCAAGGCCATCAGATCGTTCTGGTTCAGCGTACCCAAGGCATATTTAATATTGAGCTGGCTGATCAGATAATCATAACGTGCGTTAGACAGGCTTTCTTTTGCGCTGTACAACGTAGTCGTCGCGTTTAGCACGTCAACGATGGTACGAGTCCCCACCTGATAACCTGCTTCGGTTGCTTCCAAAGAGCTTTGCGCCGAAATCACAGCCTGACGATAAGCTTCAACGCCGCTGATAGACGCGGAGATGTTGTTAAAGGAAGAACGAACGTTTTGAATTACGCTGCGGTGTGCGCTTTCCAGAGATTCACTGGCGCCAACAAAGTTGTATTGCGCTTGTTGAACCTGAGAGTTAGTCGCTCCGCCAGAGTACAACGGCAGATTAAACTGCAAACCAATGGTGTTCTGGCCCTGATAGCTGCTAGCGCCGTTTGAGTTCTGGGCTTTTTGGCTATTGGACAAGCTGTTGTAATCTGTGTTGCTCACGCCAGAAGATGCGGTCAGATCCAGCGTTGGCATATAACCTGTCTGTGCGTATTTAATCTGTTCACGCGCCAAGTCTTGGCTCAAGCGAGCACTCAATAATGACAGGTTACGTTTTTCAGCTTCTTGTAGCAGGCTGTTAACGTTATCTGGCTTGCTGGTGGTGAAGCGATCAACGTTCAGAGAGTCCAACTGACCGTAGTACTGACCGGTAATCTGACGCAGTGCTTCCAGAGAGTTATCCAGATCGTTGCGCGCGGTGACTTCGTTAGCTAAAACGAGATCGTATTGAGCGCGGGCGTTCTGCACGTCGGTGATAGCAACCAGACCTACGTTAAAACGCTGGGTGGTTTGGTCTAACTGACGATAAATCGCTTCTTTGTTTGCTTCAATATAAGACAACGCGTCAATCGCGCGCAGTACGTTGAAGTAAGCAGTCGCAGAGTTCAGCATCAAAGTCTGTTCTGAAGACTGATAAGAGACGTCTTGGATACCCGCCTGTTTTTCAGTCAAAGAGAGCTGACGCCATTTAGACATATCAAAAATAGTTTGGGTCAGCTGTAGCGACGCGCCGTAATTATTCGAGTTCAAGCCGTCGTTATCACGCATCCCATTGGTATAGGTATAGTCTGCGCCCAAGCCGAGCTGAGGTAACAGCGGGCTGCGGGATTCATTAATCTTCTCAAAAGCCACATCACGATCTGCCGCAGCTTTACGCAGATCTGGGTTGCTTTCCTTGGCTTGCTGATATACCTGCAGCAGGTTTTCTGCATGGCTTAACGTGGTAAAGCCACCAAGGCTCAGGCCAATAAGAAGGGGGAGCAGTTTCTTCATTTGCATTCCTTGTTGTGCAGCAAAGTTGCTATTGTAACGCTGACTAAAGTCATATAGCCGCCGATTCTAACAGAGACCGTATCTTAAGGAGCGTGGCTTTACGTGCCATCCCCCTTAATTTACCTAAATAAAGGGTAAAGTGATTGAGTATTTTCACTTTGACCTTAAATCAATAATATCCATGCTAATAATCACACTACATTTAGGAATTTAGCCGTATGAGCGAAAATAAATCATCACCCGTCACATTTGGTCAAAATGATGTTGAAATTATTGCACGGGAATCACTCTACCGCGGCTTTTTTTCGCTAGAACGCTATCGTTTTCGGCATCGTCTATTTGATGGCAGCATGAGCGGTGAGGTTGTGCGTGAAGTTTTTGAACGCGGCCATGCGGCGGTGCTGCTTCCTTACGATCCAAAACGCGATGAAGTGGTGCTGGTGGAGCAAATCCGTATTCCGGCATACGACTCAAGCGAAACGCCGTGGCTGCTCGAAATGGTGGCGGGAATGATTGAACCCGGCGAGTCAGTGGAAGATGTTGCGCGCCGTGAGGCACAGGAGGAAGCGGGGATCCACGTCCAACGTTGTAAGCCTGTGCTGAGCTATTTGGCGAGTCCTGGCGGCACCAGTGAGCGCTTGTCGATTATGGTCGGTGAGATTGACGCAGCAAAAGCATCGGGTATTCACGGGCTTCCTGAAGAGCACGAGGATATTCGCGTGCATGTGGTCAGCCGTGAGCAAGCGTATTGCTGGGTAGAAGAGGGCGTGATAGACAATGCCGCATCGGTTATTGCATTACAGTGGCTGGCGTTGCACCATGAGTCGCTTCGCCGCGAGTGGAATTCTTAATATGATAAAGCGTTATTCCCCAGACTTTCCTCTAATGATGAGACTGTGCGAGACTAATTATGCGCAATTGCGCCGTTTACTGCCGCGCAAGGATGAAGTGGGTGAATCGCAGGGATATCGGGTCAACGGTGCGAGTTATCAGATAAAAATTATCGAATCGACGCGCTATACATCAATGGCTGAAATTACCCAGACGGAGCCAGCACCGGGCCCTTGGGGCTTACCTTCGATGAGTGTGCGTCTGTATCATGACGCTATGGTTGCGGAAGTGTGTGCAAGCCAACAGATCTCTCGGTTCAAAGCACGCTATGATTATCCGAATAAAAAGTTGCATCAGCGCGACGAAAAGCATCAAATTAACCAGTTTCTTGCGGATTGGTTGCACCATTGCCTAACGCACGGTGTTATGGCAATTCCCGTATATTAGAGCCTGTTTTACTGCACTGAGCCCTAACAACCAGCGCAATGATTATTTTTACAGATTTTTGGCAGACTAAAGTCACAAAGGACACCATTTGGAAAGCCTGTTTCAACTAACCGTAGCACGTGGGGCTCCGGTTAGGATTTTACAAATCACAGACACGCATTTGTTTGCGGGTGAGCATGAGACGTTATTGGGCGTTAATACTTACCGCAGCTACCACGCAGTGCTAGAGGCGATCCATGCCCAATCCCGCCCTTATGACATCGTTGTCGCAACGGGAGATTTGGCGCAGGATCACTCTGTGGCGGCATACCAGCATTTCGCAAAAGGTATCGCAACGCTGAATAAAACCTGTCTGTGGCTGCCGGGCAATCATGATTTCCAACCCGCGATGGTCGATACGTTAGCTGATGCTGGCGTGGATCCAGCTAAGCATATGCTGCTGGGCGATCATTGGCAGATTATCCTGCTTGATAGCCAAGTTTTTGGTGTTCCCCACGGAGAACTTAGCGAGTATCAACTCGAATGGTTGGATCGTACTCTGTCGCTGTATCCAGCGCGTCATTCGTTGATTTTACTCCACCACCATCCGCTGCCTTCTGGCTGCACATGGCTCGATCAGCACAGTTTACGCAATGCGCATATGCTAGGGGAGGTTCTGCAACATCACCCTCTGGCGAAAACGTTGCTGTGCGGACATATTCATCAGGATTTGGATCTAGAATGGCAGGGGCGTCGTTTGTTAGCTACGCCGTCGACCTGTATTCAGTTCAAACCTTTATGCACTAACTTCACAATTGATACTCTATCGCCCGGCTGGCGTTATCTGGATCTGCATCCAGATGGGACGCTCACGACTGAACTGCACCGCTTAGAAGGTACAGAATTCAGACCGGATCTCGACTCTGACGGCTATTAATGATGCCCACGCTTTTATATCTCCACGGTTTTAACAGTTCACCTCGCTCCGCCAAGGCCACCGCATTTAAGCAGTGGCTTGCTGTTCACCATCCTGAAATCACCATGTTGATCCCTCAACTTCCTCCTTATCCTTCCGATGCGGCTGAAATGTTGGAGGAGATTGTGATGTCGCGTGCGGGGCGTCCGCTGGGCGTGGTGGGCTCTTCTTTAGGGGGTTATTACGCGACGTGGCTTTCACAATGCTTTACCTTGCCTGCGGTTGTTGTGAACCCTGCGGTGAAGCCGTATGAACTGCTCATCGACTTTTTAGGGCAAAACGAGAATCCCTACACCGGCCAGCAATATGTGTTAGAGTCTCGCCACGTTTACGATCTGAAAGTCATGCAGGTTGACCCATTGGAATCGCCAGATCTCCTCTGGTTATTACAGCAAACCGGTGATGAAGTTCTGGACTATCGACAAGCTGTGGCTTACTACGCGTTATGCCGTCAGACCATTGAGCCTGAGGGTTCACACAGCTTCGTTGGTTTCGAGCGATTCTTCCCACAGATCGTCGATTTTTTAGGGCTTACCACCGAGTAACTCTGCGTGGTACGTCTATCACCACTGAACGACACACCAGCGTGTGCCGTTTGGTCGACGCTAACTAACGACTTATACGATTCATACCATGACTCAATCCAGCTATAACGCTGACTCTATTGAAGTTCTCAGCGGCCTAGAACCCGTGCGCCGTCGTCCGGGTATGTACACCGATACCACGCGCCCAAACCATTTGGGTCAGGAAGTCATAGATAACAGTGTCGATGAGGCGCTGGCTGGCCACGCATCTCGCGTTGAGGTCATTTTATATCCCGATCAATCACTTGAAGTGATTGACGACGGGCGTGGTATGCCAGTGGATATTCACCCTGAAGAGGGTGTCCCCGCTATTGAACTGATCCTGTGTCGTTTGCATGCAGGCGGTAAATTCTCGAATAAAAACTATCAGTTCTCCGGCGGTCTGCACGGCGTAGGTATCTCGGTAGTTAACGCCCTTTCTAAGCGTGTTGAGGTCACCGTGCGCCGCGACGGACAGGTGTACCAAATGGCGTTTGAGAACGGCGACAAAGTTGAAGACCTGCACGTTACCGGCACCTGCGGTAAACGCAATACGGGCACCAGCGTGCATTTCTGGCCTGATGAAAAGTTCTTCGATAGCCCAAGATTCTCAGTTTCTCGCCTCAACCATCTGCTGAAGGCTAAAGCAGTATTGTGCCCAGGTGTAGAAATCGTCTTTAAAGACAAGTTGAACAACACCGAACAGCGTTGGTGCTATCAGGACGGTCTGACTGACTACCTGATGGAAGCCGTTAACGGTTTGATTACGTTGCCAGAACAGGCGTTCACCGGTTCATTCTCAGGTGATACCGAAGCCGTTGACTGGGCGCTGTTATGGCTGCCTGAAGGCGGTGAGCTATTAACCGAAAGCTACGTTAACCTGATCCCAACCATGCAAGGCGGTACGCACGTTAATGGCCTGCGCCAGGGGTTGCTGGATGCGATGCGTGAATTCTGCGAATTCCGCAATCTGCTGCCGCGCGGCGTTAAGCTCTCTGCCGATGACATCTGGGAGCGCTGTGCTTATGTGCTCTCGGTGAAAATGCAGGATCCGCAGTTTGCAGGACAAACCAAAGAACGCCTGTCTTCGCGTCAGTGCGCGGCTTTTGTTTCTGCCATTGTTAAGGATGCTTTCAGCGTTTGGCTTAACCAAAACGTACAGGTGGCGGAACAACTGGCAGAGCTGGCAATCTCTAGCGCTCAACGCCGTATGCGTGCTGCGAAAAAGGTTGTCCGTAAGAAGCTGACCAGTGGGCCAGCGCTGCCGGGTAAATTAGCTGACTGTACCGCGCAGGATCTTTCCCGCACCGAGCTTTTCTTGGTGGAAGGGGATTCCGCAGGCGGCTCTGCCAAGCAGGCGCGTGACCGTGAATATCAGGCGATCATGCCGCTGAAAGGTAAAATTCTGAATACGTGGGAAGTCTCTTCCGACGAAGTGCTCGCCTCTCAGGAAGTGCACGATATTTCCGTTGCCATTGGTATCGATCCTGATAGTGAAGACCTCAGCCAACTACGCTACGGTAAAGTCTGTATCTTGGCGGATGCTGACTCCGACGGTTTACATATCGCCACGTTGCTGTGTGCGCTGTTTGTACGCCACTTCCAAGCCTTGGTGCGCGGTGGGCATGTGTATGTTGCGATGCCGCCGTTGTTCCGTATCGATCTGGGCAAAGAAGTTTACTACGCGCTGGATGAAGAAGAGAAAGCGGGCGTGCTGGAACAGCTCAAGCGCAAGAAAGGTAAGCCAAACGTACAGCGATTCAAAGGACTGGGTGAAATGAACCCGCTCCAACTGCGTGAGACTACGCTCGATCCGAATACGCGCCGATTGGTACAGCTCACCATTGATGACACTGACATCGCGCAGACTATGGCGGTGATGGATATGTTGCTGGCGAAAAAACGTTCCGAAGATCGTCGTAACTGGTTGCAGGAAAAAGGTGATATGGCCGATCTGGACGTTTAGTCCGTACGCCTATCATCCTGATAACGGGTCGCCTTGGCGGCCCGTTTTTTTATGCTTTGCGATACTTTAAAACGCTGCTATCTGTGATGAAGATCGGTTTTGTGAGGTATCGCATTGCATGATGGATAGAGGGCGATCCTATATCCCTGTGACAGTCCTATAAAAGATGAGTTACTATCGCGGGCAATTATGCCCGTCATACTTCGAGTTGCATGTGCGTTGGCTGCGTGAATTCTTTAGAGTATGTACAGACCAAGACAGTCGTGAAGTCCCGCTGCGGACTGTTTTATATATTCAGTTAGGGCGGCGGCCAGAGGATTATTAATGAGCGATCTGATCCATGACGGCAGCGAGCGCCAAGCGCTGCACACATTTACAGAGAACGCCTATCTCAACTACTCCATGTACGTCATCATGGACAGGGCGTTACCTTTTATCGGTGATGGATTAAAACCGGTACAGCGTCGTATCGTGTATGCGATGTCAGAGCTGGGCTTAAGCAACAGCGCCAAATTTAAAAAATCAGCGCGTACCGTCGGTGACGTGCTGGGTAAATACCATCCGCATGGCGATAGCGCCTGTTATGAAGCCATGGTTTTGATGGCTCAGCCGTTCTCCTATCGTTATCCGTTGGTCGATGGTCAGGGAAACTGGGGGGCACCGGACGATCCGAAGTCGTTTGCCGCAATGCGTTACACCGAATCTCGCCTGTCTAAATACGCTGAAGTGTTGCTGGGTGAGCTGGGTCAGGGAACGGTTGATTACACGCCAAACTTTGACGGCACACTACAGGAGCCTAAAACGCTGCCTGCACGTTTGCCAAACATTCTGCTGAATGGCACCACGGGTATTGCCGTGGGTATGGCAACGGATATCCCTCCGCACAACGTGCGTGAACTGGCCGCTGCGCTGGTTGATTTGATCGAAAAACCAAATCTGACGTTGGACGATATCCTTGAACATGTTCAAGGTCCTGACTATCCAACGGAAGCTGAAATCATCACGCCGCGCGAGGAGATCCGTAAGATCTATCGCACCGGCCGTGGTTCAGTACGCATGCGTGCGATCTGGAAAAAAGAAGACGGCGAAGTGGTGATCAGTGCGCTGCCGCATCAGACTTCAGGCGCTAAGGTGTTGGAGCAAATCGCCAGCCAAATGCGAGCGAAGAAATTGCCGATGGTTGAGGACTTACGTGACGAATCCGATCACGAAAACCCAACTCGCTTGGTGATTGTGCCGCGTTCCAACCGCGTGGATATGGATCAGGTGATGACACATCTGTTCGCTACCACCGATCTGGAAAAAAGCTACCGTATCAACATGAACATGATCGGCTTGGACAATCGTCCAGCGGTCAAAAACCTGCTTGAAATTCTGACCGAATGGTTAGCGTATCGCCGTGATACCGTGCGCCGTCGCTTGAACTATCGCTTGGAAAAAGTGTTGAAGCGCCTGCACATTCTGGAAGGTTTGCTGGTGGCGTTCCTCAATATTGATGAAGTGATCCACATCATTCGTACTGAGGATGAACCCAAGCCGAAACTGATTGAACGCTTTGCGATTTCAGAAACGCAGGCCGAAGCGATTCTGGAATTAAAACTGCGTCACCTTGCCAAATTGGAAGAGGTGAAAATTCGCGGTGAGCAGGACGAATTAGCCAAAGAACGCGATCATCTGCAGGCATTATTAGCTTCTGAACGTAAGCTAAATACGCTGATTAAGAAAGAAATTCAGGCTGATGCACAGGCGTATGGCGACGATCGCCGTTCTCCGCTGCAGGAGCGTGAAGAAGCGAAAGCCATGAGCGAGCACGACTTTATTCCATCTGAGCCGGTGACGATTGTGCTATCGGAAGGCGGTTGGGTGCGTAGTGCGAAAGGCCATGATATCGATCCTACGGGATTAAGTTACAAAGCCGGTGATAGCTTCCGCGCCGCCGCGCGTGGCAAGAGCAATCAGCCGGTGGTGTTTATCGACTCTACGGGGCGCAGCTATGCGCTTGATCCAACCACGTTGCCATCTGCTCGAGGGCAGGGTGAACCGTTAACCGGTAAATTAACACCACCGCCGGGCGCAACCATTGAGCAAGTGCTGATGGCCGCTGATGACCAAAAACTGTTGATGGCGTCGGATGCCGGTTATGGTTTCGTATGTACCTTCAATGATTTGATTGCGCGTAATCGTGCGGGTAAGGCTATGATTACGTTGCCTGAAAATGCCAAAGCGCTGCCACCGTTGGAAATTAACGGACCAGACGACATGCTGCTGGCGATCACTCAGGCTGGCCGTATGTTGATGTTCCCTGTCAACGATCTGCCGCAGCTATCGAAAGGCAAGGGCAATAAGATTGTGTCCATTCCTTCCGCGCAGGCCGCATCGGGTGAAGATAAACTGGCGTGGCTGTTTGTACTGCCACCACAAACGTCAATCACGGTGCATGTTGGCAAGCGTAAACTGGTGATGAAACCACAGGAATTGCAGAAATTCCGCGCTGAACGTGGACGTAAAGGCACGCTGTTACCGCGTGGCCTGCAACGTATCGAACGCGTTGATGTGGAAATGCCAGAGCAGCTCAAAGTGGGGCCGGGCGATAGCGAAGAGTAAAGGGTTGTAAGACCCCCTCCAGCCTCCCCCTTCGCAGGGGGAGGACAAAACGGGCGCGTAATGTTTTATTTCCTCATTAACAAGAGGGCGCTAATGGGGGAAAATTATCATTGAAAATAATGGTTTTGATGCTGCCGCCCAGTAATCTCCGGTGTGTTTTGCAGCTAAGTCGGTATACTAACCCCGGCTAAATGTTTACGAGGTTGTTATGTTATCCATCATTCGCATTGTGCTGGTCACGCTGTACTGTATTTTGGCCTGCATCTTTGGTTGTATTTATTGCTTATTTAGCCCACGAAATCCACGCCACGTGGCGACGTTTGGCCACATGTTTGGCCGTTTGTCACCGCTGTTTGGTTTGAAAGTGGAAACGCGTATTCCTGCAGAAGCAAAGAACTACGGCAACTCCATTTATATTGCTAACCATCAAAACAACTACGATATGGTCACCATATCGAATGCCGTGCAGACCAATACGGTTACTGTTGGCAAGAAAAGCCTGATTTGGGTTCCGTTCTTTGGACTACTCTATTGGTTGACGGGCAATTTATTGATTGACCGTGCGAACCGCGCCAAAGCGCATAATACGATTGCACAGGTGGTAAATCAGTTCCGCACTAAAACCATCTCTTTCTGGATGTTCCCAGAAGGTACTCGTAGCCGTGGTCGTGGTTTGATGCCGTTCAAAACCGGTGCCTTCCATGCCGCTATTGCCGCTGGGGTGCCGATTATTCCGGTGTGTGCGTCGAATACCCACGATAAAGTTAAACTTAATCGTTGGAATAACGGTTTGGTGATTGTTGAAATGTTGCCGCCAATCGATGTGACTCAGTACGGCAAAGATCAGGTACGTGAACTTTCGGCCCACTGCCACGCATTGATGGAAGCTAAAATTAACGAGCTAAACGCAGAAGTTGCTGCGCGTGAAGCCCAAATGCGTGAAGCGAAGTCCTGATCCTAAAATACGATAATTTTGGCCTGCCAGCGTTTGGCAGGTTTCTTATTTAAACGATTGAATTCAATCGTTGATGCTGAATTCCCCCTTTGGAATTTCAGTTTGCATAGCAAATTCATGGAGAAGTTATGTCACTCAGTCGACGTCGGTTTATTCAGACTTCGGGTCTGGCACTGTGTGCAGGTGCATTGCCTCTGAGGGCGCATGCGAGTGGATCGCAAGTTTCGCTGCCCATTCCTCCTCTACTGGAATCCAAACGCGGTCAGCCGCTCTTCCTAACGCTACAGCGCTCACATTGGGCCTTCATGAGCGGCCGTAAGGCTAGCGCATGGGGTATTAATGGACTCTATCTTGGTCCAACCGTGCGTGTTTATAGCGGTGATGACGTCAAGCTGATCTACAGCAACCGCCTGCCCGATCCTGTTTCGATGGAAATCAGTGGATTACAGGTTCCTGGTGCGTTAAGCGGTGGCGCGGCGCGTTTAATGTCGCCTAACGTCGATTGGTCGCCGGTGCTACCTATTCGCCAGTCTGCCGCTACTCTGTGGTATCACGCCAATACGCCAGAGCACATGGCTGAGCATGTCTATAACGGCTTAGCTGGGATGTGGCTGGTTGAAGATGAAAACAGCAAAAATCTTCCGTTGCCGAATCATTATGGCGTCGATGATTTCCCCGTCATTATCCAAGATAAACGCTTAGATAATTTTGGTACGCCAGAGTATGAGGCGCCTTCATCGGGTGGTTTCTATGGTGACACGCTGTTGGTTAACGGTGTGCAAGAGCCGTTTGTTGAAGTTTCTCGTGGTTGGGTTCGTCTGCGCTTGCTGAACGCCTCTAATGCTCGTCGTTATACGTTAACGATGAGCGATAACCGCCCGTTCAGCGTGATTGCCAGCGATCAGGGCTATATGCCTGCGCCGGTTGTTGCCAGCAGCCTGACGCTTGCTCCGGGTGAACGCCGAGAAGTGCTGGTAGACATGTCGAAAGGCGAAGAAGTCTCTATCACCGCAGGCGTTGCCGCAGGGATAATGGACCGCCTGCGCGGTTTGTTCGAACCTTCGTCTATCCTCGTCTCGACCACGGTATTGACGCTGCGTCCTACGGGGCTGTTGCCGCTGGTTACTGACAATTTACCAACGCGCTTGTTGGCTGATGACATGATGGAAGGCAGCGTCGCTAATACGCGCAGCATTAGCTTAGGCAGCGCCTCGCAGCCGGGCATCAACGGCGCAACGTGGGATCTGCATCGCACCGATATTCAGGCGCAGCAGGGAACCTGGGAACGCTGGACGGTTCGCGCCGATACGCCGCAGGCCTTCTATATTCAAGGTGCCAAATTCTTGGTGAAAAGCGTCAATAATGCGCCGCCGATGGTCGAAGATCGCGGTTGGAAAGATACCGTTTGGGTTGATGGCGAAGTCTCTCTGATGGTCTATTTCCCTCAGGCTTCATCGGAGCATTTCCCGTTCATCTACTACAGCCAAACGCTAGAGCTTGCGACCCGCGGCAGCGTTGGACAACTGGTGGTTAACGCCGCTCAGTAATGCAATGCCTCTCTCTTGCGAGGGAGGGGCAAATTTCTGCAAATCAATCTTGCCTCACACTTCTGCTTTTCTCGCTGCAAAAAACATCCACTCTTTGATAAATCCCAAGCTGCCCGTGCATTTTATTTGATAGCTATAACCGATTGAGCAATCGAACGGACAAGGATTATCAAAATGAATAATAAAGAAAAAAACCATCTCGAAGGGATATCAATTACGCGCCGAGCCTTGGTTAAAGGGAGTGCCTTAGGTGGATTTGCACTGGCAACGGGGGCATTAAATCTGCCCTTTAGCCGAGCGGTTTATGCCCAAGAAGCACAGAGCACGACCGCTGATAAAGTAACGTGGGGAATGTGCTCGGTAAACTGCGGTAGCCGCTGCGCGCTTCGCCTACATACGCGTGACGATGAAGTCTATTGGGTCGAAACAGATAATACCGGCTTAGATGAATATGGCGATCATCAGGTCCGAGCTTGTTTGCGTGGGCGTTCTATCCGTCGTCGGATGAATCATCCTGAGCGTTTGAAATATCCAATGAAACGCGTTGGTAAACGCGGAGAAGGTAAATTCAAGCGTATCACTTGGGATGAGGCCTATGATGAAATTGCCCAAAGTTTGAAATACACCGTTGAAAAATATGGTAATGAGGCTGTTTATCAGAATTACGCCACCGGCGTTATCGGCGGTAATGTGACGCGCTCGTCGCCCTATGCCTCGATTATCGGGCGTTTGATGAACTGCTATGGTGGATATCTTAGCCACTATGGCAGCTACAGCACCGCACAAATTTCAGCGGCAATGCCATATACCTACGGTAGCAACGACGGCAACAGCACCTCGGATATCGTGAACTCCAAGCTGGTGGTGATGTTTGGCAATAATCCGGCAGAGACGCGGATGAGCGGAGGTGGGATCACCTATCATCTCGAACAGGCGCGAGAAATATCCAATGCCAAAATGATCGTCATCGATCCGCGCTATACCGATACCGCCGCGGGGCGCGAAGATCAGTGGATCCCGATCCGTCCGGGCACTGACGCCGCGTTGGTGGGTGGCATTGCGCATGTCTTGATCAGTGAAAACTTGGTCGATCAGCCCTTTTTAGATCGCTACTGCGTCGGCTATGACGAGAATACTTTGCCCGCGAGCGCTCCGAGAAACGGACACTACAAAGCCTATATTCTTGGCCAAGGGCCTGATGGTGTTGAGAAAACGCCGGAATGGGCATCGCGTATTACCGGTATCCCAGCCGATCGTATCATCAAACTGGCGCGGGAGATTGGTACCGCTAAGCCTGCTTATATCTGTCAGGGATGGGGGCCTCAGCGTCAGGCCAACGGCGAAGAAACCGCGCGTGCCATTGCGATGCTGCCGATCTTAACCGGTAACGTAGGAATTAACGGTGGTAACAGCGGGGCGCGTGAATCGACCTATCTCATCACTATTGAGCTGATGCCGGTGCTAACAAATCCGGTAAAAACCTCGATCTCCGTATTTACCTGGACTGATGCGATTCGCCGTGGGCCTGAGATGACGGCGCTGCGCGACGGCGTGCGGGGCAAAGATAAGCTGGATGTTCCGATCAAGTTCATCTGGAACTATGCCGGTAATACGCTAGTTAATCAGCATTCTGACATCAACCAAACCCATGAGATCTTGCAGGACGATTTGCTGTGCGAAAAAATTGTGGTGATTGAAAACTTCATGACGTCATCGGCTAAGTATGCCGATATTTTACTGCCTGACCTCATGACCACCGAGCAAGAAGATATCGTACCAAACGATTATGCGGGCAACATGGGCTATCTGATTTTTAGCCAGCCAGCAACCCGCGCTAAATTCGAGCGTAAAGGCATTTATGAAATGATGTCTGAGATTGCCAAACGGCTTGGGCCAGACGTTGAGCAGGCGTTTACCGAAGGGCGTACTCAGTCAGATTGGTTGCACTATCTGTATGCCAAAATGCAGGCACGCGATCCGTTATTACCTGAATATGAAACTCTGCGCCAGCAGGGGATTTATAAACGAAAAGATCCAAATGGACACTTCGTTGCGTATAAAAAATTCCGTGAAGATCCCGATGCCAACCCGCTAAAAACGCCGTCGGGAAAAATTGAAATCTACTCTGAACGATTAGCTGAGATCGCCGCCACATGGCATTTGGACAAAGACGAAACTATCAGCGCCTTACCCGTTTATGCCTCAACCTTTGAAGGTTGGGACGATGCTTTGCGGCAAACCTATCCGCTGCAAATGTTTGGTTTCCATTACAAGGCACGTACTCACTCAACTTACGGCAACATTGATGTGTTGCAGGCTGCATGTAGACAAGAAGTGTGGATGAACCCGATTGATGCCCAGAAACGAGGTATTCAAAACGGCGATAAAGTTCGCGTGTTCAACAAGCGTGGCACGGTGGTGATTAACGCGAAAGTGACGCCGCGAATTATGCCGGGCGTTAGCGCCATGGGACAGGGGGCTTGGCATCAGGCGGATATGACGGGTGATAAAGTCGATCACGGCGGCTGTATCAATACCCTCACCACGATGCGCCCGTCGCCGTTGGCGAAAGGGAACCCTCAGCACACCAATTTAGTGGAAATTGAAAAGATATAATCGGTTAATTGGGCTCCCAGAGGGGAGCCCATAGGCATTACGAATGCCTGCCGCCGTAAGCTAGCGTGACTTCTTTTGCTGCTTTAATCACTAAGGCACCGATTTCGATCACGCGGTCGTCGGTGATACGAGAAACGGGGCCAGAAATAGAAATGGCAGCAAAGGCTTCCTGATGTTCATCATAGATGCAGGCTGCAATACAGCGCAGGCCGAGAGCATGTTCTTCATCGTCAAAAGAAAACCCCTGCTTACGAATATGCGCCAGCTCTTCCTTCAAGCTATTGGGATTGCTGCGGGTGTGCGGGGTATAGCTGTGCAAACCCTTTTTATGCAGCAACTCAACCAGATGGGTATCACTGACCGTCGACAAAAACGCCTTCCCTGCACCAGAAGCATGCATTGGCAGCTTGCCGCCAATCGGCGCAGACATACGCATCAGCTGCGTGCACTGTACCTGATCGATAATCACCGCCTGAAAATCGCTCACGTCGAGCACGGCCAGATTCACGGTTTCACCTGAATCTTCCATTAAGCGGCGCAGAATCGGATGGACAATGGCCAGTAAATTGCGGCTCTGCAAAAAACTACTTCCTACGAAGAAAGCGTGTGAGGCAATGGTCCACAGGCCAAGATCGCCGACTTGCTGGACGAATCCCTGTTGCTGCATGGTGCTCAAAAGGCGGTGTGTCGTTGAGTTGGGCAAACCTGCCTGTTGGGCTAAATCGGTGAGCGCCACGCTGCCGTGTGCTTCGGCAATTAATTCCAACAATCTCAATCCACGCTGTAAGGATTGAACCTGTCCGGTGGCTGCGGGAGTGGTGGCTGGCGTTGCGGTACGTGGTTTCTTGCCACGTTTTAAGGGCACGGTAGTCGCCATTTGAGTGCTCTCCTGAGACAGTCATAAATAATTATTTTTATTGAACAAATTCGTATTAAAAAAATGTTATAAAAATGGAATCTATTTTCGTTTTCGACATTATGGATGCGATCGTGGTTTTTAACTGCTCCGACGTGTTCAAAGTCAGAGGCCGCACGCAAAAGTCACCTGAAAAAGTCTCAAGATCGCCTCCGCCAACAGAACTGAAACCTATGTTAGGATGAGGAAACGTTACTTTTTTGAATAAAAAACCTGCACGAAAAGACAGGTGATATCAGGGTAAATGAAAGACTAGGAGCAACAGTGAGCACAATCGTTGAAAGATTACGTCATCAGCTTTCCCAAAGGATTTTGGTACTGGATGGCGGTATGGGAACCATGATTCAGGGCTATCGGTTAACCGAAGAGGATTTCCGGGGCGAACGCTTTGCCGATTGGCAAAGTGACCTAAAAGGCAATAACGACCTATTGGTTCTCACTCAGCCGGACATTATCAGCGCGATACACTATGAGTATCTTGAAGCTGGCGCTGATATTTTGGAAACCAACACTTTCAACTCCACGCGCATTGCGATGGCGGATTACCACATGGAATCCCTGTCGGCTGAAATTAACTATGAAGCTGCGCGTCTGGCGCGGGCATGTGCCGATGAATGGACCGCGCGTACGCCAGACAAACCGCGCTATGTTGCTGGGGTGCTAGGCCCGACCAACCGCACCGCCTCTATTTCTCCTGATGTTAACGATCCCGCATTTCGTAATATTTCGTTTGATCAGTTAGTTGAAGCCTATCGTGAATCAACACATGCGTTGGTGGAAGGCGGAGTCGATCTGATAATGATCGAAACCATCTTTGATACGCTGAATGCGAAAGCCGCGATCTATGCGGTGGAAACCGAGTTTGAGGCCATGGGGATCGCGCTGCCGGTGATGATCTCCGGCACCATTACCGATGCTTCAGGGCGTACTCTGTCAGGTCAAACTACCGAAGCGTTTTACAACTCGTTGCGCCACGTTAAACCGCTGACTTTCGGCCTCAACTGCGCTTTAGGTCCAGATGAGCTTCGCCAATATGTGGCCGAGCTTTCGCGTATCGCAGAATGCTACGTTACCGCGCACCCAAATGCGGGTTTGCCTAACGCCTTTGGTGAATACGATCTTGGCCCGCAAGAGATGGCTGAGCACATTTCAGAATGGGCGCAGGCCGGATTCTTAAACATTGTCGGTGGTTGCTGTGGTACCACACCGGCGCACATTGCGGCGATCAGTCAGGCCGTCGAAGGCGTAAAACCACGCGTGTTGCCCGATATTCCGGTTGCCTGCCGTTTAGCTGGGTTAGAACCGCTGACCATTGATGCCAATACGCTGTTTGTTAACGTGGGTGAGCGTACTAACGTTACCGGATCGGCAAAATTTAAGAGACTGATTAAAGAAGATAAATACGCTGAGGCGCTGGAAGTTGCGCTACAGCAGGTTGAAAGCGGCGCACAGATCATCGACATCAATATGGATGAAGGGATGCTCGATGCAGAAGCGGCAATGGTGCGTTTCCTTAGCCTGATCGCCGGTGAACCAGATATTGCTCGTGTGCCGATTATGATCGATTCCTCTAAATGGGAGGTGATCGAGAAAGGTCTTAAATGCATTCAGGGCAAAGGCATTGTTAACTCGATCTCAATGAAAGAGGGCGAGGAAAAATTTATCGAACATGCCCGCAAAGTTCGCCGCTACGGCGCGGCGATGGTGGTAATGGCGTTTGATGAAGTCGGACAGGCGGATACGCGCGAGCGTAAGATTGAAATTTGCCGCCGTGCTTATAAATTGCTGACCGAAACCGTCGGTTTCCCGCCAGAAGATATTATTTTTGACCCCAATATTTTCGCGGTTGCTACCGGGATTGAAGAGCACAACAACTATGCCGTGGACTTTATCGAAGCCTGCGCAGATATCAAAGCGGAACTGCCGCACGCGCTGATTTCTGGCGGTGTCTCCAACGTTTCATTCTCTTTCCGTGGTAACGATCCGGTTCGTGAGGCAATTCACGCCGTGTTCTTGTATTACGCGATCCGCAACGGCATGGACATGGGGATCGTGAATGCTGGGCAGTTGGCGATCTACGACGATCTTCCAGCGGATCTGCGCGATGCGGTTGAAGATGTGATCCTAAACCGCCGTGAAGATGGCACTGAGCGTTTGCTGGATCTGGCTGAAAAATATCGTGGTAGCAAAAGCGACGACGATAGCACCAAACCGCAGGCCGAATGGCGCGGCTGGCCAGTGAAAAAGCGTTTGGAATATTCTCTGGTTAAAGGTATTACCGAATTTATTGAATTGGATACCGAAGAAGCTCGTCTTGAGGCCGACCGTCCCATTCAGGTGATTGAAGGTCCGCTGATGGACGGGATGAATGTGGTCGGCGATCTGTTTGGTGACGGAAAAATGTTCTTGCCGCAGGTGGTTAAATCCGCCCGCGTCATGAAGCAGGCCGTGGCCTATCTCGAACCGTTCATTGAAGCGAGCAAAGAGAAAGGCACATCGGCCGGAAAAGTGCTGTTGGCGACCGTCAAAGGCGACGTGCATGACATTGGTAAGAATATCGTTGGCGTCGTTTTGCAGTGTAACAACTACGAGATCATCGATCTTGGTGTGATGGTACCTTGCGATAAAATTCTAAAAACGGCCCGTGAGCAAAACGTTGATATCATCGGACTGTCGGGTCTTATCACCCCTTCACTGGATGAAATGGTGTACGTGGCCAAAGAGATGGAGCGGCAAGGTTTCGATCTGCCGTTGCTGATTGGCGGTGCAACTACGTCGAAGGCGCATACGGCGGTCAAAATAGAGCAGAACTATAGCGGTCCAACGACCTATGTTTCGAACGCGTCACGGACCGTTGGCGTAGTTGCGGCGCTGCTATCGCCAACGCAAAAGCCTGATTTTATTGCTCGAACCCGTAAAGAGTATGAAACCGTGCGTATTCAGCATGCACGCAAGAAACCGCGCACGCCTCCGGTGACGCTGGAAGCCGCGCGCGAGAACGCGATGTCACTGGACTGGGCCGATTATACGCCGCCTGTTCCACATCGTTTGGGTGTACATCAGGTGACGGCCAGCATTGATGTGCTGCGCAATTATATTGATTGGACGCCGTTCTTTATGACGTGGTCGCTGGCAGGAAAATACCCGCGCATCTTGGAAGATGAGGTGGTGGGTGAAGAAGCCAAACGTGTATTTGCCGATGCTAATGCCATGCTCGATGATTTGGCTCGCAGCGGTAAGCTGAATCCGCGTGGGGTTTATGGCCTATTCCCGGCTAATCGCGTGGGTGATGATGTTGAAATCTATAGCAATGAGTTCCGCAACGAGCTGTTGGTTACGGGGCATCATCTGCGTCAGCAAACGGAAAAAACGGATTTCGCCAACTATTGTTTGGCTGATTTCGTGGCGCCTAAATCTAGCGGCAAAGCAGATTACATCGGGGCGTTCGCGGTAACAGGTGGGCTCGAAGAAGATACGTTAGCCGATGCGTATGAAGCGCAGCACGATGATTACAACAAAATCATGGTGAAAGCACTTTCGGATCGCTTGGCGGAGGCTTTTGCTGAATATCTGCATGAAAAAGTGCGTAAGGTGCATTGGGGCTATGCTGCTAATGAAAATCTCAGTAACGAAGAGTTGATCCGTGAAAACTATCAAGGGATCCGCCCTGCGCCTGGTTATCCTGCCTGCCCTGAACATACTGAAAAAGCGGCGATCTGGACGCTACTCGATGCAGAGAATAGCGTTGGCATGAAGCTAACGGAGTCCTATGCGATGTGGCCGGGGGCATCGGTTTCTGGCTGGTATTTCAGTCATCCAGAGAGCAAATATTTTGCCGTTGCACAGATCCAACGCGATCAGGTTGAAGACTATGCTCAACGTAAGGGAATGCCGGTTAGCGAGGTTGAACGATGGCTGGCGCCTAATCTTGGGTATGATGCGGATTAATAGCGAGGCATCTTCGCTTTTGTGAGACTCGGGGGTGGTTTCGGTAGCCCATATACCCCGAGTTTGCATGTGACTTTTGCCTAAGGCTCCCGAAGAAAGGTTGCTAGCGCGCAACCTCTCGACTCTCGCGCTTTTGTCCAAGATGCCATCTCCGCTCCGCTCCGGTTTGGTATCGGCCATCCATGGCCGCCCCAAACTCCACGCCAACATCGTGTTGGCGTGGCTCTTTCTTCCAAAACTTGAATTTAAAACAGTTGGTAAGGCTTTGGCCTTAGATTTTCAGTGCGTGAAATGCATGATAGAACCGCCATCAAGGATGATGGCGGTAGGTTGAGGGCACACAGGGATGTGTGCTCCGAGACTGGTCGGCCAAGCGACTCTGTAAAAAAGAGCGCGGGTTAAGGGTATGCGCTCAGGCATACCCTTATCGGACGCCTACGCGATCAGTTTCATGTGAAACCGTTACTGACAGGCGGTCGAAACCTTACACCGTTTCGACATAAACTCAGCTTTTAGCCTCTACTCGAAGAGGTTGCTGTGGAGTGCGCGCACGACATGCTCGGCATTTTCACCGGGAACGAGGAAGCAAAGGTTATGGCTGCTAGCACCGTAGCAAATCATGCGAATATTGAACGGCTCCATGACACCAAACACCTCTTTGCCAACGCCGCAGGCTGAGGAGAGTTTGTTACCAATCAATGCCACCAGCGCCAGATTCTCTTCCACTTCTACGCGGCATAGAGAAGACAGCTCGGTTAACAGTGATGTGGTTAATAAGCTTGCTCCGCTGGTGCAAGAACCGGTGGTATCCAGCGTTAGGGCGATGCTGACTTCAGATGTAGTGATTAAATCCACGGAAATATTGTGACGTGCCAGAATGCCGAACACTTCAGCCAAGAAACCTCGGGCGTGGAGCATGTTTAGGCTGTGCAACGTCATCAATGTTTGTTTGCGGCGCAATGCAAGGGCGCGGAACAGCGGTGGCTGTTCTGTTTTATTGCACACTAATGTTCCGCCAGCGGCAGGATCTTTACTGGAGCCGACGAACACCGGGATATCGCGACGTACTGCGGGCAATAAGGTTGCTGGATGTAAAACCTTCGCGCCGAAAGTTGCCATCTCAGCAGCTTCAGAAAAACCGATTTCGCTGATACGGCGAGCGGCGGGCACGATGCGTGGATCGGTAGTGTAGATGCCGGGAACATCCGTCCAGATATCAACGCGTGCGGCATTCAGCGCTTCACCAAGCAGCGCTGCGGTATAGTCACTGCCACCGCGGCCAAGCGTAGTGGTGCGGCCTTTAGCTTCGCTACCAATGAAACCTTGGGTAATGACGATCGCTTCCCGTATGCGTGGCACCAACTGCTGTTGTGCTAATTCGTACAGCGCATGGGTGTCTGGTTCTGCGCGGCCAAAACGATCGTTTGTACGCATGATTTTTCGCACGTCGAACCATTCGGCGTTTACATCACGTTGGCGAAGCAGCTCGACGAACAGCAGGGTGGACATGAGTTCACCATGACTAACTAATTCGTCGGTCAAGGCTGGCGAGGTGGCCAGCGCAGCGGCTTCTGACAGCATGGTGATATTCTCTAGCATGCGGTCAATCTCATCGCGCAGCACGTTTGGCTGATGCAACGTATCGAGGATGTTGTACTGAATGCGGCGAATTTCGTCGATGACGCCATGACGCTTCTCCTGATCGCAGCCGTCAGCCAGTTCTACCAGTAAATTGGTGACGCCCGCAGAGGCAGATAACACCACCACGCGCACATTCGAATTAGAAAGAACAATATTGGCACTGTTTTGCATAGCGTCAGCGTTAGCCACGCTGGTGCCGCCAAATTTTGCGACGATGGTATTATTCATGTAAGCCTCGTGTCAGGGAAGCCCGCGTTAATTCACTTAATCGGGCTAGAAATTCCATTACCTTGGCACAAGGAGAGAGCGGTATACGGGAGCAGACGTAGGGATTAAAGCTACGATACACCCAGAAGCGCCTCACCTTGCCGATCCCCCGGAATACAGAGAATCGAGGTGACAGCCCAAGGGATTCAGCCCTTGTAGCCGACGTAGCAGTTTCTCCGGTGGGCTGCTGCGCCTCGGCGTCACACCCCCTCGCGTATCGTCAATGGAAACCGGCTCCTCTGATACGCTACCTGAGCAACGCGCCTCTTCTGGCTTGTACACGTGATGTACAAGTAGGTTTTTAGAAATAGCGACTTATTGAAGTTATGTCAATGTCATTAACATGAGCGATTTTCAATTTGAACGGGAATAAGTTACAACGGCGAATGTTAAGTTATATCTTCTTGAATAATATAATTTAATAGCGAATGACTCTGTTATTAGCTGTGCGCATGGCCTACCGGTAAGCTGATAAGCCATGCTAATAAAATGTTAGTTTTACATGGTGACCGAATCGTCCTGAACTAATGCAACTAGCGTACATGGCATCGCCGGAACGCTATTTTCATTTACCGGCTGTAAGGCGCCATTTTCTTTTTGAGCGAACAAGGGGATCACTCCCTGATGTTTTTCCAGATATTCCACCCAGCCAAAGTTTTCATTAAGTTTGGTCGCCTTGATCACTGCGCCTTTGCTTAGCAAGGTACTCAAACGTGAATAGGTCGCTTCGCGATTAAACAAAATCTCATGACGACGGAAACGGCTGCTTTCACCGTTGCTGCGGCCTTTGAGCTGTGCGCTGGAACGAATGGAAAACACTTTGCGCTCACCAAAAATATGCCCGAAGTGATAAACCGCGAGCGCGTTTTGATGCCGGTTTGGTGATAGGGCAAGTACCTGAGCCGTATCGCTGAGGTCGAGGTAGTTTTCTGCGTGTTCAGAGTAAGCGTGGCCGTAATAGGCGGGGATACCATCCATGCGGGCCTGACGATAATATTCCCAACTGCTGTCTGTCACCATCACGGGAATTTTCAGCTTAATCAACGCCTGCGCGACCGCGCGCGCAACGCTGTTGGCCCCGATAATCAGTACGCCTCGAGGTTTTTGTTGTTGCACGCCTAACCAGCGCGCCAGACGTGAGCTGGTTAAGCTTTGCAAAACTACCGTGCCAATAATGACCGCAAAAACCACCGTGACGAGTTTATCTGCTTCAGGATAATTCATTCGTTGTAGCGTTAGCGCGAACAGAGAGCTAACGGCGGCGGCGACAATTCCGCGTGGAGCAATCCAAGACAGCAGCGCTTTTTCCCGCCACTTCAACGATGAACCCGCGGTTGACACGGCTATACACAGCGGGCGAGCAATAAACTGCACAATCAGCAACACGATGACCAGCGGCCAGCCCATATTCCAAAGCGCATCGACATCCAGTCGCGCCGCCAAAATGATAAACAGTGCTGAAATCAAAATGGCCGAAAGCTCTTCTTTAAACGCCAGAATGTCGCTGATATCAACGTCGCGCATGTTGGCAAGCCAAATACCCATGACGGTAACAGCCAATAAGCCGGACTCTTCTGCGACCGCGTTCGAGAACCCAAAAGCGCTGAGCATAACCGCCAATACCGCCAAATTTTGCAGATAGCGCGGGATCCACACCTTGCGCAACGCCACGCCGAGCACATAGCCAAATAGGGCGCCAATCAGCAGGCCAAGTACCACGGTTTTGCCAAAGGTGACAAACAGGTGGGTCCATGCCTCGGAGTTTTGGCGCAGAACGATAAACTCAAATACCAGTACGGTGAAAATCGCACCGACAGGATCAATGACAATCCCTTCCCACCTCAGTACGCGGTTTATACTTGCTTTGGGGCGAACCACGCGCATTAGCGGCGCAATGACGGTCGGGCCTGTCACAACCGTCACCGCCCCCACTAGCGCAGAGAGCTCAGCAGAAAAACCGAGCAGCCACCAACATGAAACGGAAATGATGGCGAAGGTTACGAGCATTCCGATGCTGACCAAATTGCGAACAACGCCGCCCAATCCGCGAATCTCCTCAAAGCGTAGAGTCAGCGAACCTTCAAATAAAATAATGGCGACCGAGAGAGAGACGAGTGGAAAAAGCAGCTCGCCAAAGAGGGCGTCAGGGTTAACTACATGTGAGAGGGGGCCAAGCGTGATGCCCATGATAAGCAAGGGTAAAATCGCAGGAATTCGTAACCTCCAGGCTAACCACTGGGCCACGAGTGAGCTAATGCCGATAATCACCAGCATTAAGGGGGTTGATAGTTCCATAATATAAACCTTAGAAACGGTTAACAAAAACAGTTGGTTATCATGACAGTTTAGCAACAATATGGCGGAGCGCAGCTGTTTGGCTGAAAGGAGTCAGTATCAGGTGGCAAAAGGGGTTAACAGTTTTCAACTATCGCAACAAAAGTGATCGCAACCCGGGGGGAAAAGGATACAATTTGGTAAATCGTTGGGAAAAGATGGCTCAGTACCCGCTCGTCGTCACTCCAGTTTTCGTGGAACCGCCGAGTTTTGGTCACTTGCTGGCCTCGATGTTCAGAAGAACACATGTCTGAAGAACAAACTTTCTTTTATTCTCAAGCATAAAGGCGTCGCTATGAAAAATATCAATCCTAGTCAAACCGCTGCCTGGCATGCGCTGCAGCAGCATTTCGAGCAAATGAAATCTGTGCAGATGCGCGATCTGTTCGCTCAAGATGCCGACCGCTTCTCTAAGTTCTCTGCTACCTTTGATGACCAGATGCTGGTCGATTTCTCTAAAAACCGCATCACCACAGAGACCCTCGAAAAGCTGCAGGCATTAGCCAAAGAAACGGATTTGCAGGGGGCAATTGCCTCCATGTTTGCTGGCGAAAAGATTAACCGTACCGAAGACCGTGCTGTTCTGCATATTGCTTTGCGTAACCGCAGCAACACTCCAATTATCGTGGATGGCAAAGATGTGATGCCTGAAGTGAATGCGGTGCTGGCTAAGATGAAACAGTTCTGCGAACGCGTTATCGGCGGTGAGTGGAAAGGCTATACCGGTAAAACCATTACTGACGTGGTGAACATTGGTATCGGTGGTTCAGACTTAGGCCCATACATGGTGACCGAAGCGCTGAAACCATACAAAAATCACTTGAGCATGCATTTTGTTTCTAACGTCGATGGTACTCATATTGCCGAAACGTTGAAAACCTTAAACCCAGAAACTACGCTTTTCCTCGTTGCTTCTAAAACCTTCACCACACAAGAAACCATGACTAACGCCCACAGCGCGCGTGATTGGTTCCTGAAATCAGCTGGTAATGAAGCCCACGTTGCGAAGCACTTTGCCGCGCTTTCTACCAATGGTAAAGCGGTTGGTGAGTTTGGCATTGATACTGCCAATATGTTTGAGTTCTGGGACTGGGTCGGCGGTCGTTACTCGCTGTGGTCTGCTATCGGCCTGTCTATTGCGTTGAGCATTGGTTTCGATAATTTTGAACAGTTGCTGAGCGGCGCTCATGCGATGGACCAACATTTTGCCAATACGCCAATTGAGCAAAATCTGCCAGTACAGCTCGCACTCATTGGCATCTGGTATAACAATTTCTTCGGTGCAGAAACCGAAGCGATTCTGCCATATGACCAATATATGCACCGTTTCCCAGCCTATTTCCAGCAAGGAAATATGGAGTCTAACGGCAAATACGTGGATCGTAACGGCAATCCAGTTTCTTACCAGACGGGCCCAATCATTTGGGGCGAGCCGGGTACGAACGGCCAGCATGCGTTCTATCAGCTAATTCATCAAGGAACTAAACTGGTTCCTTGTGACTTTATCGCTCCTGCGATTAGCCACAATGCGTTAGGCGATCACCACAGCAAACTGCTGTCTAACTTCTTTGCTCAAACTGAAGCGCTTGCCTTCGGTAAGTCACGGGAAGAAGTGGAAGAAGAGTTTGCGAAAGCCGGTAAAACTGCGGCAGAAGTGGCGCACATCGTACCGTTCAAAGTGTTTGAAGGTAACCGCCCAACGAACTCCATTCTGCTGCGTGAAATCACGCCATATAGCTTGGGCTTGTTAATCGCCTTGTACGAACACAAAATCTTCACTCAGGGTGCAATTCTGAATATCTTCACCTTTGACCAATGGGGTGTAGAGCTGGGTAAACAGCTAGCGAACCGTATCCTGCCTGAGTTGAGCGGTAGCGAAGAGGTAAACAGTCACGATAGTTCAACTAATGCGTTGATTAATCGTTTTAAAAACTGGCGCGCATAATTTAGCTAACCCTTTAAATTAATACATAAAAAACGCCATCCGAGAGGGTGGCGTTTTTGTTGGTTGAACAAGACCATTTTCGTGGCGCCACGAAAATGGTCCCTATTTTTTAGTGATAGGTGTTTGTAGTCCCTTTGAGCCTAGCTTTTTGTCTTGGGCTTTGACTCGACGCTGGAGTTTTTTAAGATCCTCTTCAGCAGGCAACTCCTCTGGTTTTATATGCCTTAATCCCAACATGTCACGCACGCTGACATTATTTTGTTCGTGTTCTGACGTGATAGGCTGCTCACCGTGAAGGTCAATTTGTTGCACGTTATAATTGGTCATCTCGGTTGCTAGATTTTTAGCGGCAATGGTTAAAGTGGGAAGAAAATCGGCTAATGGTCGGTTTTTCACAATTCCGTACCGATCTTTCATATCTTGAGTGGTATGCCCACCAAATAATGCCGCGTCTCCTCGAGAGCGAATACGAGAGAAACCGGCATCATCAATGCCGCGCTCATAAATATTCTGTGATAGAGCCTTCTCTGATTCTTTCAATCGATCCCTTGCTTCTAAGCGCGCATATAGGCGCATACGATCTTCGATAAGCTCTTGTTTGCGCGTTTGTACCGCAAAGTAGCTCTGAGCAAAGGCAATTTCCGGCTTACGCGGATCGCCATTCTGGGCAATAAGATAACAGGCGTAACGCGTCAAAATCAGATCTTCAACCGCCCGTTCTGCGCCGCTGCCGAGCAGAACCATTTTCGTGACGCCACGAAAATGGTCGAGCTCTTTAAAGCCAGATAAACGGCAGGCTTCAATGGATCTGATGATGGCGGTTTGGAAGTTTTCCCAACGAGCGTAGCCAAGATGAGGTTGGAGATCGCGTGCGAACCAAAACTCAATACCATCAGAATCGGTGCGTTGTGCGAGTGAATCGAAATGCTGTTGTAACATCTGAAGTTTTTTATCTAATGCCATGGAAAATCCCTCTAAAAAAGTAACGTCCAAAGACGGGCGTTATCCCTTGTTCAGAGGGGGACTTCCACGGTGTTTCGCTAGCTTTGCGAAGCGTATCGCAGGGTATTTAACCTTGCATACAGGCTTTGCGCTTCAACCAATCCTTGCCTTCCACAAATCGTGTAACCATCATGGCGCAGACGGTATTCCCTGTGGAGTTCAGCAACGTGGCAGGAACGTCGATGATGGTGCTGATAATCATGATGGTACCGACCAGTTCAGGTGAGAAACCGAATACTGAGCAAATCATCAATTCACCGGTCATTCCGCCGCTTGGAATCGCGCCCATGACGGCACCGACCAAGAATGCGACGCTGATGATGGCAGCGATATTCATCGGATCGCTCATATCTTTATGGAATAACGTAAACAGAAATACGATTTTAATGATGCCGCCGATTACCGAGCCATCTTTATGCGTGTTGGCACCCAAAGGGATGACGGTTTCAGCGATATCATGGGGGACGCCCATTTTTTTAGTCGCAATCAGGTTTGCTGGAATACAGGCCGCGCTGGATGAGGTAGCGACTGCGGTAATCGCTGGCGTCAGTACGTTAGACCAAAAGACTTTAACGCCCAGTTTTCCACCTGCAACAAACGCATACAGCGTGTTTGCGCCGAAGAAGTAGATCACAGTCAGGATGAGATAGAGCAGGAAAGCATTCAGATAGCCATTGATAATCTGTGGCCCTAAATGACCGAC
Source organism: Hafnia alvei (assembly GCF_900095695.1). GTDB lineage: Bacteria > Pseudomonadota > Gammaproteobacteria > Enterobacterales > Enterobacteriaceae > Hafnia > Hafnia alvei_B. The sequence continues at coordinate 35,750 of NZ_FMIQ01000003.1, forward strand.
GGTAGCGGCAAAGTAGCAGCCTAAGCCAACCGGTGCGGCATACATGATGATTTTCACCATGCGAAGAATAACGACGGTACCTGAGGTCAGAAAGTTGGCGATCGGCTGACCTTTTTCCCCCGACATCGAGGTTGCTAATCCTAACAACACGGAGAACACGATGAGTGGCAGCAGGCTAGATTTGGTAAACAGCTGCAGGAAATCAGGAACGGTAAAGGTATTTACGATGATTTCGCCGAGGCTTTTGCCGTGTGAATCAGGTGCAGGTGGTAAATGTGCAATCAGCGTACTGACGTCAACGTTTTGGAATGGGTTGTAAATCTGGGTGCCGATGAAGGCGATAACCGCGGCAATGAGCGCGGTGCTCAGGAATACGGCAAAAACCGTTCCCATAATTTTACCCAGACGCGCCATCTGTTTCATTTCTGCAATAGAAGACGAAATGCTGAGAAACACCAGCGGCACAATGACGACAAACATTAGATTAAGGAAAAGATCCCCGATCGGCTGCACAATTGCGGCCTTTTCTCCGAAAACGATACCGGATAGCCCACCGAGGATAATCCCTAGCAGTAAGCAAATAGTAAAACCATAATGACGTAGTATTTTCATATTGTTTTATTTCTCAATCGTTAGAACACCCTGGCATAAGCTGCGGTAATCATTCGCGATAAGGCGAAAGTTGGCCGGACGACATAGTAAAACGATTAGCAAAAAAATGTCGCGAAATGTGAGGGCCGTTAAGTTTCTGTCTGAGGATATGCAGATTTATTTTGGTTTGGGGATAGACGACAAAATAGCCATTTTGTTAACTTGATCACATAAAATGATTAACGGCACAGAGGAACATCGATGCCAGGAACCAAACAAGCGAGCGCTATCGCGAAGATTTTGCAGTGGATTTTGAATGCTGGCCTATTAATGCTGGCCGTGATTTTAGTGGTGTTTCTGGCGAAAGAAACCTTCACGCTGGGGACGGTGCTGTTCAACGCCAGCGAAACCGCATCTTCTTATCTGCTCATTGAAGGGATTGTTATTTACTTCCTTTACTTCGAGTTTATTGCGCTAATCGTGAAGTATTTCCAGTCGGGATATCACTTTCCCTTACGTTATTTTATCTACATCGGTATAACCGCAATCATTCGTTTGATTATTGTCGACCACAAAAACCCGGCCGATACGCTGATTTATTCGGCGGCCATTTTGGTTCTTGTGGTGGCACTATTTTTAGCGAATACAGAAAAGCTCAAGCGAGAATAAGGCGAAAAGAAAAGGCGGCCAATAGGCCGCCAAAGTCGTTATAGCTAAAGCGATAACGGGATCGAATAACTGCAATGGCACAACAAAGACACAGGTTTTAACGCATTACCCTTTCACACCGCCGGACGTGAGTCCGCCCACCAGCCAGCGCTGAGCCAGCAAGAATACGGCCGTAATTGGAATTGCAGACAGCACCGCAGCAGCGGCAAAGTCACCCCACAGATAGTTTTGCGGATTAAGGTATTGCTGCATGCCGACGGCCAACGTATAGCTATTCACATCGCGCAAAAGCAGAGACGCCACCGGCACTTCGGTAATCGCGGCAATAAATGACAAGATGAAGACCACCGCTAAAATAGGCACTGACAACGGTAAAAGCACCAAGCGGAAAGCCTGCCAAGGCGTAGCGCCATCGAGAGCCGCGGCCTCTTCTAACGAGTTATCGATCGTTTCGAAATAGCCTTTAATTGTCCAAACATGCAACGCAATTCCGCCCATGTAAGCGAAAATCACGCCGCCGTGGGTATTAAGACCAAGGAATGGCGCATACTGGCCGATACGATCAAAGAGTGCATACAGCGCCACTAGCGACAGCACTGCCGGGAACATTTGAAATATCAACATGCCTTTCAGCAACGAGCTTTTGCCTTTGAATTTCATGCGAGCGAAGGCATAAGCGCAGGTGGTGGAAAGTGTCACGATGCCTATCGCCGTGACCACGGCAATTTTAATCGAGTTCCACAGCCATAAAAGGACTGGGAACGGTGGCGGAGTGACGCTGCCATCTGCGTTAGTCACGGTCATACCTAACGCCAATTGCCAGTGTTCCCAAGAGATATTCTCAGGAATGAGGCTTCCAGTTGCAAAGTTGCCAGAGCGCAGCGAGATAGCGATGACCATCAGCAGTGGAAACATGATGGTGCAGATAAAGGCTAGCAGCATCAGATGTGTAAATAGCAGGCGTAAACGCTGGGATTTCGGTTGAACCATAGCCATGTTGTGGTCCCTCTCCTTAGTCGAAATTCATTTTGCTGGCTTTCAGATTCAGTATCGCCAGTGCACCAACCAACAGGAAAATCAGCGTGGCAATCGCTGCCGCTAAACCAAAGTCTTGCCCACCACCACCTTCAAAGGCGATGCGATAGGTATAGCTCACCAGTAAATCGGTATAGCCTGCCGGCGTAGAGGTTCCGAGCATATCTGGACCGCCGTTAGTTAATAACTGAATCAAAACAAAGTTATTAAAGTTGAAGGCAAAACTGGCAATCATCAGCGGCGTTAACGGCTTAATCAGCAGCGGCAGCGTAATGCGGAAGAAATTCTGCATTGGGCCTGCGCCGTCCATTGCCGAGGCTTCGTACAAGTCGTCTGGAATAGCTTTGAGCAAGCCCATGCACAAGATCATCATGTACGGATAGCCGAGCCAAGTATTGACGATCAAAATCATACTCTTGGCGGTGAGTGGGTCGCTAAACCAAGCAGGTTTAATTCCGAACAGATGGCTGAGCATCATGTTGATTTCGCCGAAGCTTTGGTTAAATAAACCCTTAAAGATCAGTATCGAAATAAACGACGGTACGGCATAAGGCAGAATGAGCATCACGCGATACAGCGCCTTGCCCTTTAATGCCTCCCATTGAACCACACACGCCAGCACCATGCCGACGGCAACGGTGAACACCACCGTTAAGACCGAGAAGATAATGGTCCAGATAAAGATGCTGACGAATGGCTGGCGGATACCTTCGTCCTGCACTACGCGTAAAAAGTTTTTCCAGCCAATAGAAACGGTGAATCCAGGGCTCAGCTGCTCATTTTCCCATTGCCCTTGTGCATTCACCGCCTGATAGAATCCTACGTCGGTATTCGGGCGATAAACGGTGCCCGTTTGATTATTTTTGAGCGTTTCACCGTCTTGCTCAAGAGCATATAGCGGGCTGGTACCGGCAAATTGGCGTAGTGAACTCATGCGTAATTCGCCGCTTTCAGGCAAAACCGCCACGATGTTATTCAAGGCCTGACGGTTTTGAGTAATAACTCGAAGCGTAGCGCGATCGCCCGTCTGTTCAGCGCTTTCTGGCTTCATGGTTAAGCGCTGTTCTTGAGCGCTAAAGCTAAAGGGCTCTGAGATAAAACGCTGATCATTGTCGGGATTGGTCAGTTGTAAACGCCATTGATCGCCTACGGGGTAGAGGCCAAAACCGTAGGTTTTACCCGTGGTGAATTGGCGCTGCATTAATACCGATTGTGCACGCTCAAAGGTGAGCTGGTTAGTGCTGCTGTAGTTGGTGAATGCGATGGCGATGGTGCAGATAAGTGGAAACAGGACGAACAACCCCATTCCCGCGAGTCCCGGATAGACATAGCGCCACGCATAGGCTTTGCGATTGGCAAAAATGTAGAGTCCTGAACCCAGTAAAACCAGCGTCAGCATGGCAAACAGGTACTCACCCTGTGCGTACATCACAATGGTGAGATAGCCCGTAAACAGGCACATAGCGGCGATAACTATCCATTTTAGTATGTCACTCCGCCACCATTTATCCGGCTTCGCGATTGGATATTCTGTATGGGATAACGACATAAAACTCTCCCTCATTTCTCTTACGCCGGAGGCGGTTACGGACAACTTAAATTTCGGTGTTCAGACCCTCTCCAGCCCATACAGAGATCTCTGAGCAATCCCCTCCCCTGTGAAGAGGAGGGGTAGAGTGGGGTCATTTACTGGTGAACTTATTTGGCGATACGCTGCTCAGCGCCGGTCAATGCTTCTTTCACACTCTGACGCCCATTTACCGCGTTGATAATCGCGCTACGCTCGGCGTACCAGAATGCGCTCATCTGCGGGATGTTTGGCATGATTTCGCCTTTTTGGGCGTTTTGCATGGTGGCGGCGATCTTCGGATCTTTTTCCAGCGTTTCTTGGTAAGACTTCAGCGCAACCGCGCCCAGTGGCTTATCTTTGTTAACCTGTTCTAGGCCGGCATTGGTCATCAGATAGTTTTCTAAGAACTCGGTGGCCAGCTCTTTATTCGGGCTCGCGGCGTTGATGCCTGCGCTGAGTACGCCAACAAACGGTTTGGATGGATGACCTTTAAAGGTTGGCAGTAGGGCAACGCCATAGTTGATGTTGCTCTTATCGATGTTTGACCACGCCCAAGGGCCGTTGATGGTCATCGCGGTTTGTCCCTTATTGAACGCGGCCTCCGCGATGGAGTAATCGGTATCAGCATTGATATGCTTATTTTTCACCAAGTCGACGATGAACTGTAAGCCTGCCTGAGAGCCCGCGTTGTTCACGCCCACGTCTTTGATGTTGTAGGTGCCATTATCATATTTGAAGGCATAGCCACCGTCGGCTGCGATGATTGGCCATGTGAAGTACGGTTCTTGTAGATTCCACATGATGGCGCTTTTGCCTTTAGCGCGCAGTTCTTTGTCTAACGCTGGGATTTCTTCCCATGTTTTTGGCGGCTCAGGCAGAAGGTCTTTGTTATAAATCAGCGATAGCGCTTCAACAGCCACTGGGTAAGCAATCAGTTTGCCGTTAAAACGCACGGCGTCCCATGTGAACGGATATAGCTTCTCTTGGAAGGCTTTAGACGGATGGATTTCAGCCAACAGGCCAGACTGTGCATAACCCCCGAAGCGGTCATGAGCCCAGAAAATGATATCAGGACCATCGCCGGTAGCCGCGACCTGCGGGAACTTTTCTTCCAGCTTGTCTGGATGCTCAATCAACACTTTGATACCTGTTTCTTTCTCAAACTTTTTACCGACTTCGGCCAGGCCGTTATAGCCTTTATCGCCGTTAATCCAGATAACCAGTTTGCCTTCTTCAATTTTAGCGAACGCGGAAGAGGAGAGAACCAGCGTAGCCAGTGCCGAAAGGGCGAGCGTTCTGATGCCTGATTTCTTAGTCATTATCCAATCCTTCTTGTTCTGTTTCTGTCGAGGTATGAGTTGATGTCTGTGCCACCGAGCATGGAAGCCGAAGCGGTTCAGATAAGCCGTAGAGTACGAATCGTTGTTAGGCCCCTGCTTGTCGGGGATTTCTGACGCAGTGTCATACTCCTTTACACGAGATTGCTTCTCATCCTCCCCCCTTCTACGCCCCAAGGGGGTTTCTTGTGATCTACTTAACACTACCGCCTATTCTGTGGATGTAGACACAAAATCACAGGGTTATTTTTGCAAGCAGGATCACGAATTCACTGAAAGGTATGAACTTTTCACCGCACGCTATTTTCTCTCATCCTCCTATCTCCTCCCCCATGAAAAACTTTGTTACGGATGATTACGCTTCTTTGCTTAACGCGCACTATCGGCAGCAATCGATAAGGCGCATCTGCTGAACGGCATGGCTAAGGATTAGGCCGGCTGAGATGTCGCGTTAGTGGACCTCATTAGTGACAGACAGGAGTAACGCATGGCGAGCGTAGCACTGCGAAACGTATATAAGGCTTACGGAGACGTCGTCATTTCTAAAGACGTTAACCTTGAAATCCAAGACGGCGAGTTTGTAGTTTTTGTTGGGCCGTCTGGCTGTGGTAAGTCGACTTTGCTGCGCATGATTGCAGGTTTAGAAGATATTACTTCCGGTGAGCTACTCATTGCAGGCAAGCGCATGAATGAAGTGCCCCCCGCTGAGCGCGGTATTGGCATGGTTTTTCAATCTTACGCTCTGTATCCACATCTGTCCGTTGCCGACAATATGTCGTTTGGCCTCAAACTAGCTGGAACCAAAAAATCAGAGATAACCCAGCGGGTGAATCAGGTTTCTGAAGTGCTACAGCTGGCGCATTTGCTCGATCGCCGCCCTAAAGCATTATCCGGTGGCCAGCGTCAGCGCGTCGCGATTGGTCGTACGCTGGTGGCCGAACCCGACGTATTCCTGCTTGATGAACCGTTATCAAACCTAGACGCCGCTTTGCGCGTGCAAATGCGTATCGAGATTTCCCGCCTACATAAGCGCCTAGAGCGCACCATGATTTATGTCACCCACGATCAGGTGGAAGCCATGACGCTGGCAGACAAAATTGTGGTACTGGATGGCGGCAGCGTCGCGCAGATCGGTAAGCCGCTGGAGCTCTACCACTATCCGGCTAACCGCTTCGTTGCGGGCTTTATTGGTTCGCCAAAAATGAATTTCCTGCCCGTCAAAGTGACTGCCGCAGAACCACAGCGGGTTCAGATTGAATTACCTAACCGCCAATTAGTATGGCTGCCGGTTGAAGGCACCAATGTGCAGGTTGGGGGCAATCTCTCATTGGGGATCCGCCCTGAGCATTTGCTGCCGAGCCATGATGCTGAAGTCACCTTGGAAGGCGATGTTCAGGTTGTTGAGCAGTTAGGCAACGAAACCCAAATCCATATTCAGATCCCCGCTATTCGTCAAAACCTCGTTTATCGCCAGAACGACGTGGTGCTGGTAAACGAAGGTGCAAAATTTGCCATTGGCCTGCCACCTGAACGCTGTCATCTGTTCCGAGAAGATGGTGTCGCTTGCCGACGGCTGCATAAGGAGCTAGGCGTCTAGCTCTGGGTTAGAGAGATGTTAGTTAACAGTACGTTAGACCATACGTTAGACAGAGAACACTTATAACTTTATGCCGTCAGGCAACCCCTTCAGGAGAATGATGATGACTTTGCGCAAGGTACCTTTAGCACTGGCTGTTGCGAGTGCGGTGCTGTCAACACAGGCACTGGCTGTAGATTTCCACGGTTACGCTCGTTCCGGTATCGGCTGGACCGCAAGCGGCGGCGAACAACAATGCTTCAAAGCGACGGGTGCTCAAAGCAAATATCGTTTGGGTAACGAATGTGAAACCTATGCGGAATTGAAGCTGGGCCAAGAGCTGTGGAAAGATGGCGACAAGAGTTTCTACTTTGACACCAACGTAGCGTACTCCGTGCAGCAGACCAATGACTGGGAAGCGACAGATCCAGCCTTCCGTGAAGCCAATATCCAAGCCAAAAACGTCATCGAATGGGCTCCAGGCTCAACGCTGTGGGCAGGTAAGCGTTTCTATCAACGTCATGACGTTCATATGATCGACTTCTACTACTGGGATATTTCAGGCCCGGGCGCAGGTTTAGAAAATATCGATCTGGGCTTCGGTAAATTGTCTATCGCCGCAACTCGTAATACCGAAACCGGCGGCTCAACCAATTTCAGTTCTCAAGACCAACGCGATTTAATTAAAGACACCGCCAACGACGTTTACGACGTGCGTTTAGCCGGTTTGGAAACCAACCCAGGCGGTACGCTGGAATTAGGTTTTGACTACGGTCGTTCTAACCCAACCGATGGCTACCATCGCGCCAAAGATGCCTCAAAAGACGGCTTCATGGTGACCGCGGAACACACCCAGTCGATCTACAGCGGCTTTAACAAATTTGTCGTTCAGTATGCGACTGATTCCATGACCTCAAATAACTCAGGTCACTCCGAAGGCTCCAGCATCAACAACAACGGTCATATGATCCGCGTTCTGGATCACGGCGGCATCGACTTCAACGACAAGTGGGCGTTGATGTATGTAGGTATGTATCAGGACATCGATCGCGATGACAAAAATGGTACTACTTGGTACACCGCGGGTATTCGCCCGATGTACAAATGGACACCAATCATGAGCACCTTGATGGAGTTCGGCTATGACAACGTGAAATCACAGCGCACTGGTGACAACAACAACCAGTACAAAGTGACGTTGGCGCAGCAGTGGCAGGCTGGCGACAGCATCTGGTCACGTCCGGCAATCCGCCTGTTCGCAACCTACGCGAAATGGGATGAGAAATGGGGCTATGCAACTAACACCGATACTGGTTACAGCGACGGCGTTGCATACAACGATAACAACACCCACAAATTCAGCCGTGGAAATGACGATGAAGTCACCTTCGGCGCGCAGATGGAAGTTTGGTGGTAACGGCTGTTTGACGGCGGCGGGGTGATCCCGCCGCGTTTGATTGAGCTCGGCGGCTTTCTTGCCATAGCAGCCGAGCTGTCTCTAAGGTGGTTCATAATGAAAAGCAAAATGAATAATAAAATCAAAGCTGTCATGAAACAGAATACCATCGCGTTGAGCGTCGCCTTGGCGATGTTCAGCGCCATGCCGCTTAGCGTTCAGGCGGACAGCGGTATCCAGCCTGCGAATGTTGCTACCGCGCCGGCCATCCCTGCCAATACATTACATCAGCTACCTTGGGAGCCATTGGTTCCTCCGGTGACGAAAACGGCTACCTTGACCAGCAGCAGCGCGCAGCTGCACGTCGGTGATATCCAAGGGGCGGTAGGGGCTTTTGCATTACCGGCCGATCGGGGCTCGCTTGAAATTACCATCAGCAGCTTAGTGGAAGGCAAAAGAGTCTATGCCCCAAGCGTAATGGTTTTAGATGAAAATATGCGTCCTGCGGCATTTTATCCAAGCAGCTATTTTAGCTATCAGCAACCTGGCGTGATGAGCGGCGATCGTCTGGAAGGTACCCTGAAATTAACGCCTGCATTAGGGCAAAAACAGATCTACATGGTGATCTACACCACGTCGCAGGATTTAGCCAAAACAACCCAGATGGTCGATCCTGCGAAAGCCTACGCGGCTGGCGTAGGCAATGCGGTGCCAAATATTCCTGATCCGATCGCGATCCATCAGTCTACGGGTACGATCAAGATCAAAGTGAAAGCAGAGCAGAACACCGGCAACGTGATGATCGGCGGGATCCTGCCTATGGTCCAAAAAGAGCAGCCCATCGTGGTAGGCGCTGCTACAGCACCGGTTGCTGCCGCGCCGTCAAAACCGGCTCAGCCAATGCTCAAAGATACCGATGAATATTTCAATAAAGGTATCCGTGATGCAGTGAAAGGCGGAGATATCGATAAAGCGTTGAAATTGATGAATGAAGCTGAACAACTTGGTTCAACCACTGCCCGTGAAACCTTTATTCACAGTGTGAAAGGCAAGGGTTAAACCCGCGCTGTGAAAGCTGGCTCTTTGACTGGGTGCCCTTCGGGGCACCTTTTTTTATTTTATATTTTCCCTCCTTGTTACCAAATTGATCATCTATTGCTACTGCTCTGCCTACGTCGGGTAATCTGAGTTACAATGAACGTCCTATTTTCAGCGTGGGCGAGGGTCGGCGCTAAATTCTGTTTTGGAGTCACCGGAATGACTGACTGTCATCCGTCGTTGGACGTTACTCATTGGCACCCCATTCATGAAGTCGATTTGACTGCGCAGCAGCGCAGCTGGCTGGGCGAGTGTCAATCCATGACCGCGCGCTTCGAGCGCTACTGCGACAAAGTCACTATCGTTCCACGGCGCGAAGGTTTCATCACTGCCCAATCTTTAGGTGAAGAAGCCATGCTGTTGCCAAACTGTGAGCGCTTTTGGCTACGCGAAGTTTTGTTGTGTGGTGATAATGTGCCGTGGTTGTTTGGCCGTACGCTGATCCCCGAAACGTCTCTTACCGGGGAAGAGGTTTCCTTATTGACGTTAGGCACGGTTCCACTTGGGCGCTATTTATTCAACGCCGCGGAGCTTACGCGCGATTTTATTCAGGTGGGTTCTCAGAGAGAACTGTGGGCGCGGCGCAGCCGTTTACGTTTGTCGGGTAAACCTTTGTTGTTAACCGAACTTTTTTTGTCTGAGTCTCCGTTGTATGGTGTTAATAATGAATTGTGATGTCGTCATCATTGGAATGAATGACTGGAGGGATTCGTGACTCAAACTAAATGGCAGGCCTATTGCCGCCTGATGAGAATTGATAAGCCGATTGGCTCGCTATTATTGCTCTGGCCCACCTATTGGGCGTTATGGCTAGCGGGCGGCCAAATTCCAAGCCTAAAGCTGCTGGTGGTATTTACGCTAGGGGTCTTTTTCATGCGTGCCGCCGGATGTGTGGTTAATGATTTTGCCGATCGTCGTGTAGACGGTCACGTTAAGCGCACGGCGCATCGTCCATTGCCAAGCGGTGCAGTAACGGAGAAAGAGAGCAAGATTCTGTTTGTGGCGCTGGTGCTGGTTTCTTTTGGGCTGGTATTAACGCTTAACGCCATGACGATTTGGTTATCGGTTGCGGCTCTTGCGCTGGCTTGGGTCTATCCATTTATGAAGCGCTTTACCCATTTGCCACAGGTTGTACTGGGTATGGCGTTTGGATGGTCAATCCCGATGGCGTATGCCGCCGTAAGCGAAAGTTTGCCGCTGAGCTGCTGGTTGCTATTTCTGGCGAATATTTGTTGGACGGTAGCTTATGACACCCAGTATGCGATGGTGGATAGGGACGACGACCTTCGCATTGGTATCAAGTCTACGGCGATTCTGTTTGGCCGCTTCGATAAGCTCATCATTGGCCTGTTACAGCTGGCGACGCTGTTGTTGATGGTGTGGATTGGTTATTTAAACCAGCTGAGCGGCGCTTATTACTGGGGCATTTTACTGGCTGGGGCGCTGTTTATTCACCAACAGAAGTTGATTGCACTGCGTGAGCGTATGCCGTGCTTCCAAGCTTTCTTGAATAACAACTATGCCGGACTGGTGCTGTTTATCGGCATTGCGCTTTCAATTTGGATCTGACATTAGAATCTAAAAAACGCGGGTTTTAAACTAGAGAAAAGGCGCCAATTGGCGCCTTTTCTTATTTACCCAAGAGTGATTAACGAGACGTTATTCGCTCTTATCACTATCGTCTTCGGCGGCGGTTTGCGCTGGAGGTAAGGTTTCCATTTCAGGCGCGCTAACGCTTTCAATGGTCAGCTTGATCTCTGGCGTTATCATGGCACCTAGCAGGTTATAGATTTCCATGGTGTGTTCAGGGATCGCATCGCCGACGTCGTTGATATAGCCCTCGGAACGCAAGGTCCCTACCAAGGTTGCAAACACTGCTTTGTCGAAGAATTCAGGTGCATTGATACCGTGCAGAACCGACAAACGCTGCGCCATAATACGGCTCTCTTTTTCCAGCGCACCGCGGCTGATGCTTGGATTCGCGCTGAGCAGAGAGAAAGTAATGGCATAACGTTGCAGTGTTTCACGAACGCCGGCAGCCAAAAGCTGTAGCGTGCGGATACGGCCCGGATTCATCACCAGCTCGTCGCCCTTCGCGCAAATCAATTGCTGGCGACATAGTTCAGTAATAATCGGTTCAAGCACCTGCGGTAAGTTGCTGCGCTCATTATGCAAGAACAGCTCTTCTTTTAGCATTGGGTAGAGTAAATCGACCTGACGCAGCAGCTCCGTGCGCGAGATGCTGTTATGGTTCATCACCATATTGGCAATCAGCGACGGTAGCACCAGCATATGCTGAATATTGTTACGGTAATACGTCATCAATACTGCCTGTTCGCGTGGCAGGATGATTAGCTCGCCGATGTTGTCTTTTTCCACTTCAAACTTATCCATTTGAAGAGCATGTTGCAGTAGCTCCTCAGCGGTTTGGTTCGGCGTGGTGGCATCTTCGGCATAAGGCGCATTTCGCAACAGCTGCAGATAGCAGTCTAGCTGTTCTAACAGTTGTTCACGCGTCAGCGCACGTTGGCGAGAAGCCAATAGCGCGGTTGAACAGAGGTTCATCGCGTTAGCTGCCGCTGACTTGTTAATGTTCACCATCACGGTATTGGCGATTGCGTTAACCGTTGGTGTTAACCAGCTAGGGCGCTGCGCTTCGATTGGATCGATAGACTCGCGCCATTCAGGAACGTGCTGATTCAGCCAGTTGTTGATTGGGATTGGCTCACCAAAGTTTACGTAACCCTGTCCCAGATTGCGCAGCTTACGCAGCCCGCGAACCATCTGGATCAGGCTTTCTTTCTCTTTAGTGGCACCGCGCAGCTCTTTGGCATAGGTGGCTACTTCCATCACGTGCTCATAACCGATATACACCGGAACCAGCGTGATTGGACGCTTACCGCCGCGCAGCATGGCCTGAATGGTCATTGCCAGCGTACCCGTTTTAGGCTCAAGCAAACGACCCGTACGTGAACGGCCGCCTTCCATAAAGTATTCAACCGAATAACCGCGGCTAAACAGCTCGCCTAGGTATTCACGGAATACGGTGGAATAAAGCTTATTCCCTTTAAAGGTACGGCGAATGAAGAACGCACCTAAGCGGCGGAAAATCGGACCGGCTGGCCAGAAATTCAGGTTGATACCGGCAGCAATGTGCGGCGGTACCAAGCCTTGGTGATAAAGCACGTAGGACAACAGCAGATAGTCCATGTGGCTGCGGTGGCAGGGCACATAAACAATCTCATGGCCGTCTTGCGCTAATTTACGCACGCGCTCGGCGTTATGGACGTTGATCCCTTGGTACAAACGGTTCCATGTCCAGCTCAGCACGCGGTCGGATAAACGCACCGCTTCATAGGTGAAGTTGGCTGCAACTTCTTCCATCAAAGCAACCGCATTTTGCTGTGCTTTTTCACGGGAGATTTTTTTGCTACGCGCTTCGTCCTCAACCGCTTTCTCTATCGCTTTGGATGAGAGCAGTTTATTAAACAGCGCTTGGCGATCGGGCAGGCTTGGACCCACCGCGGCTAAACGCTGGCGGGAGAAGTGCATACGCGCCACGCGTGCGAGTTTCTGGGCGATAGTTTGATCGGTGCCGTGTTCGTCTGCCATATAACGTAGTGAAACGACGTTAGAGAAACGTACGAAGCTGTCACGGCCTAACCAAATAACGGCAAAGAATTTTTGGATACCGTTAAGTAAACGCAGCTGCGGCGCTCCGTGATGGCCTTCACGACCCGGAGAGCGCCCAAACATAACCGACACCGGGATCATTTGGATATCCAGTGCAGGGTTATTGCGGTGCAGATCCAGATAGTCATGGAACAGTTTGACGGATTCTTGCTTCGGCGCGTAATAACGGAATACGCGCGGGCCATCGTCAATGAAGACGTAGCGTGGCAATATAGTGCCGTCAATTTCATTATCGTCGAGCGGATCAGGCAGGTCCTGAGCCAAACAGCGATCTCGGAAGGTCAATAAATCCGCTTTTGAGTTATAAGGTAAGACATACAACACCGGGCGGGTGGTGTCTAAACGTAGCTCAGCCACCGGTTCAGAAGGGATTACCTTGCTTTTAACCAGTAGTTTCAGCGGTAGATTCAATAACTTATAGTAAAATTTACGCCAACCTGACATAAAACAGAAAGCCTCTTGTTAGCCATTCGCCGCAAGGATACCAGAAACACGGTTTGAGATCTGTGGTGATGAGTGAATGAGAAGTCGCTAAAATCACATAAGACTTCTAAATTTTGATGGAATTAAAATGAATAGCACTACCGGATTGACTCGAATTGTTAAAGCCGCTGGTTACTCGGTGAAGGGATTGAAAGCGGCGTGGAAACACGAGGCTGCATTCCGCCAAGAATTGATGCTGATGATTGTGGCCGTGGTGATTGCTGCATGGTTGGATGTCTCTATTGTAGAACGTATCTTGCTAATAGGCTGCGTCACGCTGGTGGTGATCTTAGAAATCGTTAACAGCGCGATTGAGGCCGTTGTCGACCGCATCGGGTCTGAGTTCCATGAACTCTCTGGGCGCGCGAAAGATATGGGCTCTGCCGCCGTATTTGTTGCCCTATGGCTGTCTGCTTTTATTTGGGTCAGCATCCTGTGGGGACACTACATGTAATGTGAGTGTGTACTTACATTCATAATGCATTAAGGCCACCCTGGGGTGGCCTTAATATTATCTAAGCAGGTCGAACAGAGCGGTTTAGCTCCACAGTGCCAGAATCGGCCAACCCACCAGCAGCAGCAGGGAGATGTAAATCACACCGAAGATGGCACCTAAGCGCCAGTAGTCTTTCGATTTTACATATCCGCAGCCGTAGATGATAACCCCAGGGCCAGTGGCGTATGGGGTCAAGCAGCCCATGATACCAATAGACAGCACCAGCAGAATACACAGGTGTTCCATTGGCACGCCTGGGATACCTTTACCAACCGCCAAAATCACTGGCAGCATGGTAGCAGTATGCGCAGACAGGCTGGCAAACAGGTAGTGAGCGAAATAGAACACCAATACCAGCACAATCACGGTCGCATTTGGCGAGAAGCCTTCCAGATGCGTGCTCATGGTGTTAGCAAACCAATCGATAAAGCCTGAACGAGTCAGACCGTTTGCCATAACCACTAACGTGGCGAGGTTAACCAACGTATTCCATGCGCTGTTGTACTTCGTGATGTCTTTCCAAGGCACAACGTGCAAGGCCAACATCAGAGATACTGCTAACAGACCAACCGCAGTGGCATCGATGAAATCGCCGCCGAAGACCCACAAGGCCAAGCTCAGCAGCACTAAACCAATCAGGGTGATCTCTTTGCTGGTTAAGCGGCCCATCTCTTTTAATGCGCCACCGGCCCATTCAGAGACTTCTGCGCTGTGCGTAACTTCTGGTTTATACAGCACATAAGATAACCATGGCGCCACGATCAGCAGGATAAGACCCACTGGCAGGAAGCTCAGGAACCATTGCAGCCAGCTAATCTGAATGCCCGCGATTTTACTCACGAATTCCAAGCCCAGAACGTTTGGCGCAGCGCCAGTTACGAACATGGAAGAACTCAGACTGGTACTGATCACCATCATCCACATCAAATAGCCGCCGATGCGACGTGATGAGGGATCGTTAGGGAATGATTTGAACAGCGGTGGCAGGTTCTTGATGACTGGGAATACGGTACCCCCGGTACGCGCGGTGTTAGACGGCGTGAACGGTGCCAGCATGATATCAATGATAACAATGGCATAGCCAAGAGTAAGTGTTCGCTTACCCATAAACTTAACCATGAACAACGCGATACGACGGCCTAGACCAGTGACTTCATAACCCAGAGCAAAAATGAATGCGCCAAACACCAACCACACGGTGGTGCTGGAGAATCCAGCCAGACCCCATTTCAGCGCTTGTTTGCCAGCATCAAAAGCCGGATCGGCAAGCTCTTTGGCATCAAACAGCAGATAATTGCTGCCGATAACGCAGATAGTCACGGCGATAAAGCTGATCGCCGTAGCAGGGATAGGCTCCAAAATCATCCCAACGATCATAGCCACAAACACGGCGAAATAGTGCCACGCCTGCGGAGGCATACCATCAGGAACAGGAATAAGTAACATCACTGCCATAACCAGCAGAGGTGCAACTAATTTCCATATCTTATCTTTTGAAACAGACATAACTGATTCTCCAAGAAGGAATTTTTAAAGTTTAATGTGAATAATTGAAGTGCGAAATTTGAGCTAAAAACCAGGTAATAATCAGCAGGTCGGCGCAGCCGCCAGCGCTGAGGTTGCGTTGAATGCATTCCTGGTCGAAATCATGGAGGTGCTTGAGATCGGAGGGCTGGCGAATGCCACCCTGACGCAGCAATGCCTTAGCGCGCTGTTGCAGCCAACTGAGGCCGCTTTGGCCCCCGCGAGAGGCGACGTTGGTGTCGCCGTTATGTGCCATCAGCACTAACAGCGTATCAAGCAATGCAAGTTCAGGATCGGTGCCCTGCGCGAGGCGGGCTTGATAATGTGGCAGAGCGAGCTGAATAACTAATGGATAGCCGGCTTCAGCTTCGCCGCGCGCGCCGGTGAGACCGAGCTGTCGATAGAGCCGTTGTCCTGCGGTTTTTTGTTGATTGTTATGGTTATTTCGCAGTTCACGCTCGGTCAGCCCACGGCAAAAAGCGGCGGCGGTGTTACAGATTAGTTCAGGTGTGATAGCGCTTTTTCTTTGGTGCAAACGCCCGATAGCCGCGCACAGTAACCCCAAAGAAAAAATGCTGCCTTTATGCGTATTCACGCCAACAGTTGCGCGGAACATGTCAGTTTCGCAGGCGATGCCAATGGGACGTAGCCCGGTGAGCACGTCTGATTCAGCAAGATTGGCGCTAGATGCACCAAATTCTATAAAGCGCGGTAACCATTGGCGGATCGCCAATGCGCTACGGTGAAAATCTTCCAGCGCCATATCTTTATGTGCGCCGCAGTTATTTCTATCGACCAAGCCCGGTTTTGGCGTGAGATTGACCTCAGCCAACATGGCACGGTAAGCAAGCTCGCTGCAATGAGCGACGAAATGCTCATCGGTAGCGGTGGAATCAGACGGCTGCTGCGTTATCGGCATCATGCAGTAATGCCTCCATGCGGGTGATCAGATCGGGAATTGCGTGTGCTCTTTCGCGCGCGCATACGGCCGCTTCGCGTTGGCACAGCAAACAGGTTCGGCTAGGCAGCAAAAAGTCACGACGAGAGAGAATTTTTCCTAGCGGGTTCAATACGTCGATGTCCCATAAACGCCCAAGCACATGTTGTTGTTCGAGTGCGATCATGGCTTCTTTAACCACGCGAGCCGGTGCGTCGATGGCGAGCAACCCTTCGGGGCCGGTCGCCAACGCAAAAGAAGCCTGCTCCTTCAATTCCCAACCTGATTGTTCAACCCGCTGGCACAGCGCTTTCAGGCCATGATTGAAGATTTTGCGTGTCATCACGCTATCTTTAATCGGCCCAGGCGCGACCACGGTAAACGAGAGCAGCGTTGAGGTATGGCGCGCCAGCCACTCCGTTTGCCGGGACTGCCTGCATTCACGGCTGAATAGCAGTTCCGGCAATGTAACGGTGTGGCTGGTCGCCAAAGTTGGGAGCAGGTAAAACATGGTTTATTCCTTAACCTGACGAACGACGTCGATCACGGAACCATCGCGATAGCGCACAACGGCGATAACACGGTCAGTGAATTCGATCGCACGAGGTTGTCCGGTAAGGATTTGTGCACGTTCACGCAGCCATTCGATGGAAACCACTTTCAAGCCAGCGGCTTTTAGGCGGTCGGCCAACTCTGGGCGCGCAGGGTTAACGGCAATACCGTGGTCAGTAACCAGAATATCGACACTTGAACCAGGAGTGACACAGGTGGTGACTTCATCAACCAGCGTTGGAATGCGGCCACGCACCAATGGTGCAACGATAATGGACAGCGCAGCAGCTACGGCGGTGTCACAATGGCCACCGGAGGCTCCGCGTAAAACACCGTCAGAACCGGTCAGCACGTTCACGTTGAAGTGAGTGTCCACTTCCAACGCACTCAGCACCACGACGTCTAAGCGATCAACGGAGGCGCCTTTTGAGCCCCAGTTTGCATACTGATTAGCGCTAATTTCGATGTGGTTCGGGTTACGAGCCAAAGACTCTGCGGCTGCACGGTCGAAGCTTTGTACGTCCAGCAGTTTCTTGATGAAACCTTTTTCATGCAGATCAACGATGGTGGACGTAATGCCGCCTAACGCAAAGCCAGCATGAATATCGCGGCTACGCATTTTGTCTTCGAGGAAGCGGGTTACCGCCAGTGATGCACCACCGGTACCGGTTTGCAGCGAGAAACCCTCTTTGAAGTAGCCGGAGTTAACCACTACGTCAGCCGCGCTGCGAGCGATCAATAGTTCGCGCGGATTAGAGGTCATACGGGTTGCATCTGCACCGATTTTGTCGGCATCGCCGACCTGTTCGATTTGCACGATCAAATCAACCTGATCTTGCATGATGCTAGCTGGGTTATGCGGGTACGGCAGCAGTGCTTCGGTCAGCAGAACTACCTGTTTGGCATTTTCAGCATCGACTTTGGCATAGCCAAGAGAACCGCAGCAGGCTTTGCCGGTGTAGCCGTTAGCATTACCAAACGGATCGCAGGCAGGAACACCTAGGAAAGCAACGTCGATATTCAGCTCGCCGCTTTCAACTAAATGTACGCGGCCACCGTGAGAGTGGATTTGTACCGGCTCTTCCAGCAGACCACGGGAGATTTCTTCCGCCAATGGGCCACGCAGGCCAGAGGTATAGATACGGCTGACAACGCCGTTGCGGATATGATCTACCAGCGGTGAGTGGCAGTCGCTCAGCGAGCTGGATGCCAATGTAAGATTCTTGAAGCCCATCTGCGCGATAGTAGCCATCACTAAGTTGATGGTCAGATCGCCGCCGCGGAATGCGTGGTGGAAAGAGATGGTCATGCCGTCATGCAGGCCTGAGCGGCGAATCGCCTCTTCCAGCGTGCTGCATAATTTTTTATCGCGTGGCTTTTGTGCCTGCAGATTTAATTTTGAAACGTTTTTATAGCTTGGCAGTGCGCTTTCAGTTTGGCGGGTATAGGCCGAAACGCGTTCCTGTCGTTGAAGAAGTTCTTTTTTCTGAGTCATTTTTTTTCGCCTTATTCTTCACGGATGCCAGACAGTTCTGCACGAGACAGAACCAAACGGGCGCGCTCAATCACTGGGCTATCAACCATTTTGCCGTTCAGTGAAACAACGCCACGGCCTTCACGTGCAGAAGCTTCTGCCGCTTCAACAACGAGTTTCGCGTGATTGACTTCTTTCTGAGTTGGGGCGTAAAGGTTGTGCAATAACTCAATTTGGCGTGGGTTGATCAGTGATTTACCGTCAAAGCCCAACTGTTTGATATGCGCAGCTTCGCGTAGAAAGCCTTCTTCATTGTTGGCATCGGAATAGACGGTATCGAAAGCCTGAATGCCTGCAGAGCGAGCGGCTTGCAGAATTGAACAGCGAGCGAATAGCAGTTCAACACCTTCTGGAGAGCGTTCGGTGCGCAGGTTACGCACGTAGTCTTCTGCACCCAGAGCAATACCGATTAAACGTGGAGAAGCGTGAGCAATGGCTACAGCTTGAGTAATCCCTTGAGCGGATTCAATCGCCGCTAGAAGGCCGGTGCTGCCAACTTCACGGCCACATTCGGCTTCAATGCGGGCAATTTCGTTTTCGATATCAATGACGTCTTGGGCAGTGTCAGTTTTCGGCAGACGTACGATGTCTGCGCCACCGCGAACTACGGCTTCCAAATCGGCTACGCCATATTCAGAATCCAGCGCGTTGACGCGCACGATGGTTTCAATGTCTTGGTACAGCGGATGCTGCAATGCGTGATAAACCAGACGACGAGCGGCATCTTTTTCGCGCAGAACCACGGAGTCTTCTAGGTCAAACATCAGCGCATCGGCGTGATAGATAAAGGAGTTGCTGACCATAGCCGCGTTTGCGCCCGGTACAAACAGCATGCTGCGGCGAGTGCGAGATTTACGCTCTTGTGCGATACGGGAAGTCATGCGCGTTCCTCCCAAGGCAGGTTTTTCACATCGCTGGCGCGAACTAGCAGCGTTTCCAAACGGGCGCGCAGGATGCAGTCCAAGGCACCTTTGTCATCAACGATGAGCTGAACGCCGCTAATATCATGACGCTTGAGAATCTCCATAACGGTAGCGCGGATCGCGTCGCCGAACTGTTTCTCAACGCTGCTGCTGATTTGCAGATCAATCTCTGGTGTGTCGATAGGCGCTATTCGCACCATCACATCGCTAGACTCCAAAGTGCCAGCGACGGCTGCTTGGGTTATTTTCATTTTTCACCTGTTACTAATGCGGATTCCTGCGGCCGGTCAGTCGCGTTTTCTGAGCGAGGAACGAGCAAGCGTTGTAAATAAGCGCGGGTCGCTTCAGGCACCAAAGGCGCGATGGCCGGAAGATCTTTTTGCACCAGCAGTTTGCGTACCCACGAGGCGGAGATCGCGGTGTCGTGGTGTTGCAAACGCTCAATTTCCACCAGTTCAATCGGTGGTGCGGGCAGAGACGGCGTCTCCAGCCAGTGGCGCATGTCACGGTTGTATTTGGCCGTCACCTGGCAGTACGGTTCGGTACCGACGAAACGATGGGTAATACCCAAGGCTGGAGCCAAATACTGACGAAAAATTTTAAGGTCGATCTCGGTGTAACAATCGTCAACAACGCCTTGTTCTTTGATGAAGTAGCAAGGGAATGTTGCGCGAGAAATGATGTATTCCGAGCCACGGTGCACCGTTAAGTTCTTGATATCAGAAGTTCCGGCACGCACCAGTTCGAGGCGGTCTTCATAAGGAAAACGTGAAGTATCCTCTTTGACCAAGAACAGGTGCAGCCAATCGCATTGCGCCGCCGCCTGCTGAACCAGATAACGGTGCCCGTTGGTAAACGGGTTGGCATTCATAACGATGCTGCCAATTTTATTGCCGTCGTGGCGTAGCGTCGTGAGATAGCTGGCGTAGCGCTGAATTCGTGTGGCGCTGTTTTCCATCAGCACCATGACGTTGGGTACGCTGGTGACGGTATAAAAGCCGCACTGCTTGAATAACGCTTCGTTCTGGGTTTTTGTGTATATAAATAAATGAGTGCAGTGCTTTTCATACGCCAGATTAATTAATTCTGTGGCGAGGGTGAGCGCGAGGCCTTCACCACGAACAGATTCACTGATAGCAACACATTTAATAATATTCCCCGCTATCCCACCGCAGGCGATTAGCTGGTCATCACGGGTGACGGTAATAAATACTTCCACCGTGGAATCAATGCTCAGGCCATTTTCTCGAAGAAAATGAGCGATGACAGCGATCTTCTTATTTTCCGAACGCTTAACCTGAGAAAATACGGTATTACCAAACATAAAGTTTCCTGTTGCTTGCCGCATGCGTGCAGTAGGGTCACAATTGTTGTGATTTGTTGCATATTAATAACGTTTTATTTTCAATTGCTCGACGCAACGCTTTAATCTTATTCGTTTATATTTTTGCGTTGACGGAATGATCGTAAGGAGTATTAAGGCGGGAAATCTTGACCTATTTCACAAAGAGTTATCAGAATTAAATAGACTTAATGGTTTTTATTTCTTTAATTATCTTTATTTGCATAACTAACGTGGTTTTTATTTGTTTAATTGATTTAATCCGTAGAATCTGCAACGATCTAATCCATAGTGGGTAGAAAACAAGGAAACATATTCATTACATTTCCCTGATACTAGTCCATCTTTTCGCCGCAAAAAAGAGGAAATATCGATGTTTGGCAAACCAAATGTTAAAGAATTTAGGTTTTTTAGCCGCATCGCATTTCCTTTACGAATATTTCTTTTATTACTCCTAGTCTCGACATTATTGGTCGCTGCGTTGGGGAAATATCTATCCGCCTCTTTTGAAGATTATCTCAGCAATCATGTACGTGATATGGCAATGAACCAAGCCAAAATCATTGCTTCAATTGATAGTGTTGTCACGGCGGTGAAAAATAGAGATACCAAACGTCTTGCCATTATCGCCAATAAATTAGGTACCGGTTCGGATTTTGACTATGTTGTAATCGGGGATAAAAATTCTATCCGCTTATATCATCCCAACCCGGCCAAAATTGGTCTTCCTATGCAGTGGAGTAAGCCCGGGGCACTGGAGCGTGGTGAGAGTTATTTTATCACCGGCAAAGGCTCTATCGGTATGGCAATGCGCGCGAAAACGCCAATTTTTGATGAGCAGGGCAAAATTATTGGTGTCGTTTCGCTTGGCTATTTGGTCAGCAAAATAGATAGCTGGCGGCTAGACTTTTTACTGCCTTTGGCAGGCGTATTTGTCTTGATTCTGATTATCTTGATGCTGCTATCGTGGATGTTTGCTTCGCACATTCGTCGACAGATGCTAGGGATGGAACCGCGCCAAATTGCGCGCGTGGTACGCCAACAAGACGCGCTGTTTGGTTCAGTATATGAGGGACTTATTGCGGTCGATCCCGATGGGTTGATTACTGCGATCAACCGAAATGCGCGCAAAATGTTAGGGTTACGCTCGCCAGGAAGGCAATGGTTGGGGAAACCTATCGAAGAGGTTGTTGATCCTGCGGGCTTTTTCACGGAACAGATTGAAGAAAAGCGGCAAGATGTCATTTGCACTTTTAACGGCTTAAGCGTGATTGCTAACCGTGCCGCCATACATTTCGGCGATGAGCTATTGGGCGCAATTATCAGTTTTCGTAGCAAAGATGAAATTAGCACGCTTAACGCCCAGCTCACGCAGATCAAACAATATGTTGAAAGCCTGCGCACGTTACGCCATGAGCATCTTAACTGGATGTCGACGCTTAACGGGCTATTACAAATGAAAGAATATGATCGTGCGCTCGCAATGGTGAAAGGTGAGTCACAGGCGCAGCAGCAGCTTATTGATAACCTGAGAGGTTCTTTCGACGATCGTCAGGTTGCGGGGCTGCTTTTTGGCAAAGCACAGCGCGCTCGTGAACTAGGACTAACGTTTAATTTGGTTGAAGGCAGCCAGCTACGTCAGTTGCCTGAAGGGCTAGATAGCACGGAGTTTGCGGCCATCGTGGGTAATCTACTCGACAATGCCTTTGATGCTAGCCTGAAGAATTTGCAGGGTAATAAAACCATCGAGCTGTATCTTAGCGACGAAGGCGAGGATGTGATCGTGGAAGTAGCCGATCAAGGATGTGGCGTTCCTGAGTCTTTACGTGAGGCTATTTTTGAGCAAGGGGTAAGCACCAAAACAGAAGACGCCGGTGAGCATGGTATAGGACTATATCTGATTGCCAGCTATGTTGGCCGCTGTGGTGGTGTGATTACGTTGGAAGACAACGAACCTTGCGGAACTTTATTTTCCGTATTTATTCCGAAAGTGAAAAAGACTTATGACACAACCAATAACGATTCTAATTGTTGAAGACGAGACTCCGCTTGCAGAGATGCATGCGGAGTTTATTCGCCATTTCCAAGGCTGTGGTCAGGTATGGTTGGCGGGAAATCTTGCTCAGGCCAGAATGATGATTGAGCGATTCAAACCCGATCTGATCTTGCTGGATAACTATTTACCCGATGGCAAAGGCATCACGCTACTGCACGAGTTAACTCAGGCTCGTTTCCCCGGTGGTGTGGTCTTTACCACTGCTGCGAGTGATATGGATACGGTGTCAGATGCGGTGCGCTGCGGCGTATTTGACTATTTGGTGAAGCCGATTGCCTACGAGCGCTTGGGGCAAACGCTTGAGCGCTACCATGTGCGCAAGCGAATGCTAGCCAATAACGATAGCGCCAGCCAACGTCAGATCGATGATATGTTCAATGCCTATGCGCGTGGTGAACAGAAAGAAGAGCTGCCGGTTGGCATTGATGCGCTGACCTTAGATAAGGTGCAAAAGCTATTTGCCGATCCCGAGGCGCGTCATACCGCTGAAACCGTTGCGCAGGAGCTTAAACTTAGCCGAACAACGGCACGGCGCTACTTAGAGTTTTGCGCGGGTCGCCATCTGATTATGGCTGAAATCGTGTATGGAAAGGTTGGCCGCCCACAGCGAACCTATAGAGCGCCAGAAACGGCCAAAAAAGGCTGATGAATTGGCAGATTATTGACGGGTAGCTGGCTGAAAATACAAAAAATGCACGCTCAATGTAGTTCAGTTGCGCTACGGCTCAATCTTTATGTATTTCACGGTTTCAAAATGGTCGCTACCTGTATATACTCACAGCAAAACTGTATAAACAAACAGGTGGTGGAATGAAAGCACTTACAGCCAGACAGCAGGAAGTCTACGATCTGATTCGTGACCATATTGAACAAACTGGCATGCCGCCAACCCGAGCTGAAATTGCTCAGCGCTTGGGATTCCGCTCTCCTAATGCGGCCGAAGAACATTTAAAAGCGTTGCAGCGCAAGGGTGTTATTGAGATCGTTTCCGGTGCTTCCCGTGGTATTCGCTTGCTAATGGAAGATGAAACGGGCCTGCCTTTAATTGGCCGTGTGGCAGCGGGTGAGCCGCTGTTAGCGCAAGAACATATTGAGGGCCACTATCAGGTGGATCCTGCTTTATTTAAGCCAAACGCGGATTTCTTACTGCGTGTTAACGGCATGTCGATGCGTGATATCGGTATTTTAGACGGCGATTTGCTGGCCGTACATAAAACCCAGGATGTGCGTAATGGACAGGTTGTGGTTGCGCGTATCGAAGATGAAGTAACGGTTAAGCGTCTGAAAAAGCAAGGTAATATTGTCCAGCTGTTGCCAGAAAACAGCGACTTCGAGCCTATCGTTGTTGACCTGCGCGAGCAAAACTTCACGATCGAAGGTTTAGCGGTGGGCGTTATTCGTAACGGTGACTGGATCTAAAACTTCGGCTGTTGTGTTTAACATCACACCGATAGACTAAGCCCCTTAATTGGGGCTTTTTTATGCGGCATATTTGTTCATGTCTGAAACCTTTTTTTGTTGGGATAACGAGTAGGTTATCTGGAATGAATTCAAAAAATGAAAATGCTTACACCAACCGATAAGGCGCTGTGGATCCTTGCACTGCCGATGATCCTGTCGAATATCTCTGTTCCTTTATTAGGGTTAGTCGATACCGCTGTGATTGGGCACTTGGATAGCCCTGTTTATCTTGGTGGCGTAGCCGTTGGCGCGATGGCTACGTCATTCTTATTTATGCTGCTGTTGTTTTTACGCATGAGCACCACGGGGCTGACTGCGCAAGCATTCGGCGCGGGGGATAAAACTGCGCTGGCTCGCGCGCTTGTGCAGCTGCTGCTCATAGCGTTGCTGGCAGGGGTTGCTATTATCGCGCTGCGACAACCTTTGATTAACGGCGTGCTGCGGATTGTCGGCGGCCATGAAGATGTGCTGGAGCAGGCTCGTTTGTTTATGCAGATCCGCTGGCTTGGTGCGCCTGCTACGTTGGCAAACCTCGTTATTCTTGGTTGGTTGCTAGGCGTTCAATATGCCCGTGCGCCGGTCATATTGCTGGTTGTGGGCAATGTTATTAACATCACGCTCGACCTGTGGTTTGTTGTTGGTCTGGGCTGGAAAGTGCCCGGAGCGGCAAGTGCCACGGTGATTGCTGATTACGCGACCTTTTTACTCGGGATCGGCCTTGTTTGGCACGTGATGAAGCTGCGCGGCCTGCATCTGGAATATTTCCGCAATGCGTGGCGGGGAAATCTTCGCCGCCTATTGGCGTTAAACCGTGACATCATGCTGCGTTCTTTATTGCTGCAATTATGCTTTTCATCGCTGACTATCCTTGGGGCCAGAATGGGAAGCGAAGTGGTGGCGGTGAATGCGGTTCTGATGAATTTACTGACATTTACCGCCTATGCTCTGGATGGCTTTGCCTATGCGGTGGAAGCTCATTCAGGGCAGGCCTATGGTGCACGCGACGGTCGTAAACTGCAGAAAATTTGGCATTCCGCCTGTCGGCAGGCCGGTATCGTAGCGGTATTTTTTGCCATGCTGTATGCCGTATTTGGCCAGCAAATCATTCAGATATTAACTTCGTTGCCAGAAGTACAATCGTTGGCGTTGCACTATCTGCCATGGCAAATTGTTTTACCGCTGCTGGGCGTATGGTGTTACCTGCTGGATGGCATGTTTATCGGTGCGACGCGCGGTGCTGAAATGCGTAATAGCATGGCCGTTGCCGCTGCGGGTTATGGTTTAACATTGTTCACGCTTCCTTGGTTAGGTAATCACGGTTTATGGCTAGCTTTAGCGGTATTTTTATCACTACGTGGTCTTTCCTTATGGATCGTCTGGCGGCGTCATTGGCGGGAAAAAACATGGTTTCCAGCCAATAATGTTGAATTAAATTAGGTCGTTATAGCGTCAAATAATCAGGGCAATGTGATAATTCCGATAGTTTTTGCATTGCCCTAAAATGACGCGTTATTAATATTTGCTTACATTCTAACTGATAAAAATTATTCTCCGCTTATTCCCTGTTTTCTCTCTGCTTTTACGCCTTGTTGCGAAAGTTTTTTGTTTAATATTGCCGATTATCTAGCTGAAAATATTTTTATGCTCAGTATCCGCTAGTCTTAATGGTGAACGTTAACTGATGCCTCACATCGCAGTTATTAATTTAATCGAGTACAGATGTGTGGGGAATATATTCCATTACATAAGTGATACGGAGTTATTATGAATAAAGATCAAGCGAGCGGTAACTGGAAGCAGTTCAAGGGAACAGTGAAAGAAAAATGGGGTAAGTTAACCGACGATGATCTTACCGTAATCGAAGGGAAACGTGACCAGCTGGTAGGTAAAATCCAGGAACGCTACGGCTATCAGAAAGAAGCCGCTGAGAAAGAAGTTAAAGCATGGGAAGATCATAATAAATATCGTTGGTGATATTTAATCCTACTTGCTAAATAATCGCTCTGCAAACACGCATTATAAATAAAGAACGGATACGAATATTAAAACGGAAAATATTCCTTTATTGATATTCCTTTATTAATAATGTGCCACTGCTGATATTAATTGCAGATGATTAAAAAAAGAGCCGCAGGTGCGGCTCTTTTTCATTCTATTATATAAAAACTATTTTTTCTTTTTTGGTTCTGAATGATCGTGATGGCACGTATCGCGGTTATCGCAGGATTCTATTTTCCCACAGTCTCGACATAAACCATGTGCTTCTACCACGCTATGCTGCAGCGAGAATCCAGTCAGTGCTGCAAGCTTTTCTAAATGTTCCTGCACATCCTGTGTGGTTTGTTCAGTCACTTGACCACAGCGATGGCAAATAAATAATGCTGACGTATGACTTGGCTCTTCGATGTGATGGCACATCACGTAGCTATTAGTGGACTCCACTTTGTGAATGAAGCCTTGTTCTAGCAAAAAATCGAGGGCGCGATAGATAGTCGGCGGCTTAGCCTGCGGCTCAGAAACACGCAGCAGATCCAGTAAATCATAGGCACTAATCGTGCCTTTCTGGCAAGCCATCAGACGCAATACCTCCATTCTTTGCGGAGTCAGTCGAACATTGCGTTGCAGACAAATCTCTTCTGCCTGTGCGAGCAGTCGCTCTAACGAGGTTGTGGTCATGATGTTTTGCTTCCGGCCAAGCCAATAGGGTGCCGTTATTTTAACATAGTTATACCCGTCATACTTCAAGCTACATTTTTGTTGGCTGCGTTCCTTCACCCGAATCACTGACTTGAGTCAGCTCATCGGGATTCACTCGCTTGCCGCCTCAATGTAACTCGAATTATTTTGGGTATATACCCATCAATGGCTCAAGCTACATTCTTGTTGGCTGCGTTTGCCTGATACCCAAAATAAAACGGGCTGACAGGGGATTCCCGTCAGCCCGCTTTTACTTAAGGCGGCAGTGGCAAATATACAATCTGTTATTTGATTTCAGACTGATGAGCATAGGCGTCGCCGTTATTCAGATTATTGATAACAGTTGCGCGTTGATCCTGTGCACTCAGCTGTGAAAATGTTGCGCTACCGTGAACCGTCGGTGTTGCAATACCGGCTTCATGCAGTTTTTGTTTAGCCATCATCTGATGAGCGTAAGCAGAGCCGTTACGGTTTGAATATGCCAAGGTGCTTTGTTCTGCTGGGCTGAGGTCAGAAAATGATTGAGCGAAGGCCGAACCAGTTAGGGTAAGAGCAACGATAGCAGACAGTAAGATTGAAGTTTTCATGATTTTCTCTTCTTTAAATTTTTTGAAGTAGGTCAGGGCACACAGTGGCGACTCACTGACCTACTTTGCAGGTTTTAATAACGAATTCAATTCTGTATGGCACTGGGCAATGCCGATTATTTATTGATAGTGATCTGATGAGCTTGAGCACTACCGTTGTTCAGATGATTAACGACGGTTGCGCGTTGTTCGCTAGCAGTCATATCTGAAAAGCTTTGTGCAAAAGCGGAACCCGCAAGGGCCAGAGTCATTAGTACGGTCAAAGTGATAGTTTTCATGGTGTCATCTCGCTAAATGTGTGATCTAGATACTGATTTAATAGACCAGTCGTCTAGTTAAAGGGTAAAAAATAATGCCAAACGTTTTCACGCAGGCATTCATTGTGCTGCGATTGTCTCTTTAAATGGTGCCGGGCTTCAGCAAGCGTTCCGTACGCTGCATGGCTGAAACAAACGGTGCATCAGATCTATTGACCTTTGCCCGTAACGCTGCGCCTAACCATAAAGAGTATAGTGAATCTGCGAGTAGTTCGGGGGATTCTTCAATCACCAGCGACCCTTCTTCAACGCCAGACTCGATACTCGACTGCAACTGGGCGATGACGCGTGTGATACCAGAATCTAATGCTTCACGCATAACCTCTGATAAATCACTGACTTCACCCGCCAGTTTTACGACCAAGCACTTGCTGTGACATACCGTTTCACAGCTTTGCGTCATCCAATGTGAGAAATAATCTAACAAATGCTGACGCTGTGTCTTTTGCCCATCCGAAAATTTCTCTTTCAGCATGATCACGTAATCGCTGAAATAACGGGTAAGCATAGCTTCACCAAACTTCTCTTTAGATTTGAAGTAATGGTAGAACGAACCTTTTGGTACCCCTGCGGTAGCCAGAAGCTCATTTAAACCCATCGCTGTAAAGCCAAGGTTTAAAATCAATTCTTCACCCACATCTAAAATGTGCTCGCAGGTGTTATTGGTCGTGCTTGTCGTTTTGTTCATGTGAGTTACTATAGTAGACCGGTTGGTCTAAGTCAATAATCAAGTAAATCTGTGAACCAGATCACGCATGTATGGATATGTTTACACACAGGGTAACGCTAGCCACAGTCGCTAATGGCAGTAAGAGTATCTCAGTTCTGCCGAAAAATCAGGTATCTCACGTTTTCTCGAACAGTGTGCTTGAGCCTCTGGCTACTAGGTATGAGCGCGGAAGTCTGTGGGTTAAGCCCAAATTCACGGTATACTTGCCCAATATCCACGGTGATACTGTTTTTTCTAAGCGCCGTATCTGATTCAAACTGACTGAAATCCTGAGAATAATGACCCAAAACGCCAATAATCCTTCTTCTGCTATGCCATTCAGCCAGAGTCGCTTTTCCGTTGCGCCGATGCTGGATTGGACCGATCGCCATTGCCGCTATTTTCATCGTAAGCTGACTAAACAGACGCTTCTATATACCGAGATGGTGACCACCGGTGCCATTATTCACGGTAAAGGCGACTACTTAGCTTACAGCGAAGAAGAACATCCGCTGGCGTTGCAGCTGGGAGGAAGCGATCCTGAAGCCCTAGCGCATTGTGCGCGTTTGGCCGAGCAGCGCGGCTATGATGAGATTAACCTCAACGTAGGCTGTCCTTCGGATCGCGTTCAAAATGGTCGTTTCGGCGCGTGCCTGATGGGCGAAGCCCAACTGGTTGCCGACGGTATTAAGGCTATGCGCGACGTGGTTTCTATTCCCGTTACCGTGAAAACGCGTATTGGTATTGACGATCAGGATAGCTACCAATTTTTGTGTGATTTTATCGGCATAGTTTCAGGTAAAGGCGAATGTAATAGCTTTACGGTTCATGCGCGCAAAGCGTGGCTCTCAGGCTTAAGTCCGAAAGAAAACCGTGAGATCCCGCCGCTCGATTATGAGCGTGTTTATCAGTTAAAACGTGACTTCCCCCATCTAAACATCGCCATCAACGGCGGGGTTAAAACGCTGGAAGACGCCAAAATTCATCTGCAGCATCTGGACGGCGTGATGATGGGGCGCGAAGCCTATCAGAGCCCAAGCATTTTGGCGCATGTCGATCGCGAGTTATTTGATCCTACTGTAGAAGTACCGAACAGCATTGACGTGGTACGTTCTTTGTATCCGTATATTGAACGTGAATTGGCTAATGGAACCTATCTGGGCCATATCACGCGCCATATACTCGGCATATTCCAGAGCATTCCGGGCGCTCGCCAATGGCGTCGTCATCTGAGTGAAAATGCGCACAAGGCGGGAGCTGGTGTTGAAGTGGTTGAAGCTGCGTTGCAATTTGTTAGCCAGCCACGTGGCGAATAAAACTAAATTTTAGTAAAACTCATCAGGCGCTGTTGCATAAGCGGCAGCGCTATCTTGTAAAATCATATGGTTACGTAATTTCTATTCTTGGCATGATTCTTGTAAATCACTGAGTAGTCGACGGTATCACCGTTGTATTTCACTCAGGAGATCACCATGTTGGAAGTCCTCTTTATTCTTGGCTTTTTTGTCATGCTGATGGTGACCGGAATTTCAATTCTCGGCATTATCGCCGCCGTGGCCGTTGCCACACTGTTTATGTTGTTTGGTGGCCTGTTTGTGATGGTCTTTAAACTGCTGCCGTGGATTGCTTTGGCTATTGTGGTGGTGTGGATTTATCGCTCCATGCAGAAACCACAGACGAGGCGTTATTATTAGGTATCTATTCTATGCTCGTTCGGCGAAGAGTTTCGTCCGCCTGAATGCATAAGCTTTCCCATGAATAACAGATGTAGGCGTCCGACGAAAGGTTGCTGGCGCGCAACCTCTCGACTCTCGCGCTTTTCACTGAGTCGCTTGCCAGCCCGGTCTCGGAGCGCACATCCTGTGCGCCCTCAACCTGCCGCCAGCTTCCCTGCTGGCGGCTCTGAGACGGTGTCATTAAACATAATTTTTCACTGTGATTACATCGGTAACTACTCCGGTATCAACAAACTCG
Organism: Hafnia alvei; assembly: GCF_900095695.1. Taxonomy (GTDB): domain Bacteria; phylum Pseudomonadota; class Gammaproteobacteria; order Enterobacterales; family Enterobacteriaceae; genus Hafnia; species Hafnia alvei_B. The sequence continues at coordinate 66,307 of NZ_FMIQ01000003.1, forward strand.
ATCCCTGTGTTCCGCGACTTTGCAGGGTTTCATGCGCTTTTTTCGCATCCGCTAAAGCAAATTTTTGTGCATCGGGCACATCGACGTTAATCGCGCCGCTGGCGATCAGCGAAAATAGTTCGTGACTGGCGCTGAGTAAATCCTGATGGTTATTGATGTAGCCGTTGAGAGAGGGGCGCGTGACATACAGCGATCCTTTCTGGTTTAAAATTCCCAAATCGACGCCGGTAACAGGGCCTGAAGCATTGCCGAAGCTCACCATCAGGCCGCGTTTTTTCAGGCTATCGAGTGAGGCCAACCAAGTGCTTTTTCCTACCGAGTCGTAAACCACGCTCACTTTTTCGCCATGAGTCAGCTCGGACACGCGTTGGGCAATGTCTTCGGTTTGATAATTAATGGTTGCCCATGCCCCCGCCTGTTTGGCGCGCTCTGCTTTGGCATCGGAGCCCACGGTGCCAATCAGTTTGGCGCCGAGCGCTTTTGCCCACTGGCAGGCGATTTGGCCGACGCCACCGGCTGCGGCATGGAATAAGAAGATTTCACCTGCTTTAATTTCATAGGTTTGACGCAGCAAATAGTGCACGGTCAGGCCTTTTAAGAATGCGGCGGCACCTTGTTCAAAGCTAATGGCTTCGGGCAGCAACGCAACTTTCTCGGCTGGCACGTTATGAACGGTGCTGTAGGCGCCGAGCGAGCTTTGCGCATAAACTACGCGGTCACCCACTTCTATGCTGGTTACGCCTGCGCCCACTTTTGTCACGACGCCAGCCGCTTCGGTTCCTAGCCCTGATGGAAACTGGGGAGCTGGGTACAGTCCGCCACGAATATAGGTGTCAATGTAGTTGATTCCGATCGCTTTATTGCTGATTTGCACTTCACCAGCCGCGGGGTCTTTTGGCGTAAACTCTACATATTCAAGAACTTCTGGCCCGCCGTGGGCGTTAAACTGGATACGTTTTGCCATCGTCTTTCCTCAGATGCATAGTGTCATTGTTATAATCGAAAATCGGGCACATTCAGGTATACTGACGCGTCTTTCATTAACAGGTAAAGCATTCCCACTATGGCAGGAAATAAACCCACCAACAAATCAAACGAGACCCCGCGCGACAGGCAGATGGAGGGGCTCAAGCTACCACCACATTCGCTGGAAGCGGAACAGTCCGTGTTGGGCGGGTTGATGCTGGACAACGAGCGCTGGGATAACGTGGCAGAACGCGTCGTCGCTAACGATTTCTACAGCCGTCCACACCGCCTCATCTTTACTGAAATGCAGCGCTTGCTAGAAATGAGCAAGCCTATCGACTTGATCACGCTGTCTGAATCATTAGAACAGCGTGGTGAATTAGAATCGGTGGGCGGATTCGCTTATCTGGCTGAGCTGTCAAAAAACACCCCAAGTGCGGCAAACATCGGTGCCTATGCTGATATCGTGCGTGAACGTGCGGTAGTTCGCGATATGATCTCCGTAGCCAACGAGATCGCCGATGCGGGCTACGATCCTCAGGGGCGTAGCAGTGAAGATCTGCTGGATCTAGCGGAGTCTCGCGTATTCCAGATTGCTGAGAATCGTGCGAACAAAGATGAAGGGCCGAAAAGCGTCGATCGTATTCTCGAACAAACGGTCGCGCGAATTGAACAGCTCTACCAGACGCCACACGATGGTGTAACTGGCGTTGATACCGGCTATCAGGATCTCAACAAGAAAACCGCAGGTTTGCAGCGCTCTGATTTAATTATTGTGGCTGCGCGTCCATCGATGGGGAAAACCACCTTCGCGATGAACCTGTGTGAAAACGCCGCGATGACGCAGGATAAACCGGTGCTGATTTTCAGTCTGGAAATGCCCGGTGAGCAGATCATGATGCGTATGCTGGCTTCCTTGGCGCGCGTCGATCAAACCAAAATTCGTACCGGCCAATTAGATGATGAAGATTGGGCGCGAATTTCCAGCACTATGGGGATTCTGCTGGAAAAACGGAACATGTATATCGATGATTCCTCCGGCCTGACGCCAACGGAAGTGCGTTCGCGCGCGCGCCGTATTTTCCGCGAACATGACGGCCTTAGCCTAATCATGATCGACTACCTGCAGTTGATGCGGGTTCCGTCTTTATCAGATAACCGTACCTTGGAAATCGCGGAAATTTCTCGCTCACTCAAAGCGTTAGCGAAAGAGTTGCAGGTTCCGGTAGTGGCGCTGTCTCAGCTTAACCGCTCCTTGGAGCAGCGTGCCGATAAACGCCCGGTTAACTCCGACCTGCGTGAATCGGGCTCAATCGAGCAGGATGCCGACTTGATCATGTTTATCTATCGTGACGAGGTTTATCACGAGAACAGCGATTTAAAAGGTATTGCTGAAATTATTCTGGGTAAACAGCGTAACGGCCCAATCGGCACGGTTCGCTTAACCTTTAACGGCCAGTTCTCACGTTTTGATAACTACGCGGGCCCGCAGTACGACGACGAATAATCGAACGAGCAGCAACATTGAGCTCGTTTAGTAGTAGGTGTATTTATTAACTCATTTGAGAAATCGGGAAGGAATAGAAATGAAAGCGGCAACCGCAGTCATTGATCGCCGCGCTCTGCGACACAACTTTCAGCAAATTCGTCAATTTGCGCCGCACAGCCGACTGATAGCCGTTGTAAAAGCCAATGCCTATGGGCACGGGCTTTTAGAAACTGCCAAAACGTTAAAAGATGCAGACTGCTATGGCGTGGCGCGTATCGGAGAAGCGCTGAAACTGCGTTCAGGCGGTATCGTGAAACCTATCCTGATGTTGGAAGGTTTTTTCTCTGCCGATGATCTGCCGGTTTTAGTTGCTAACAATATCGAGACGGCTATTCACAGCGATGAACAGCTGCAGGCTTTAGAAGAGGCTGATTTAGAGCGCCCGATTAAGGTTTGGATGAAACTCGATACGGGCATGCATCGTTTGGGAGTACGTCCAGAGCACGCGGAAGCTTTCTATCAGCGTCTTTCCAACTGTCGCAACGTTGAGCAGCCCGTGAATATCATGAGCCACTTTAGCCGTGCGGATGAGCCCGAAACGGGAATGACTGAAGCTCAATTGGCCTGTTTCGATGCATTTGCTACGGGTAAGCCGGGCTTGCAGTCGATAGCGGCTTCCGGCGGTATTCTGCTGTGGCCCCAGTCGCACCGCGATATGGTGCGCCCAGGGATTATCCTGTATGGCGTATCGCCTTTAGCGGAACCTTATGCCGATCATTACGGCTTACAGCCGGTGATGACGCTAAAATCTAGCCTAATTGCCGTGCGTGAGCACAAAGCCGGTGAGCCCGTTGGCTATAACGGAACTTGGGTTAGCCAGCGTGATACGCGTTTAGGCGTGGTCGCGATTGGCTATGGCGATGGTTATCCGCGCAGTGCGCCTTCGGGAACCCCGGTGTTGCTGAACGGTCGTGAAGTGCCGATTGTTGGCCGCGTATCTATGGATATGATTTCAGTCGATTTAGGTCCTGAAGCCAAAGATAAAGTGGGCGATGAAGTGGTGCTGTGGAGTGCTGAACTACCGGTTGAGAAGATTGCAAGCTACACGGGGATCAGTGCTTACGAATTGATTACCAAGCTGACTCCGCGTGTGACGATGGAGTATGTCGGCGAGTAACCGTTAGGCTTAACCCCCTCCCAACCTCCCCTGCGAAGGGGAGGTTGGGAGGGGGTCAGTCTTTCAGTTATTTTTACAGCGACGCTTCGTAAATCTTACGGCTATCTTCCAGCGTGATATCACTGTTTTCGCCCAGCGCGGTCATGCCGTGCTCTTCCAGTTTTGCCAGCAGGCCTGGGATGGAGCTGGCATCAACGCCGTAATCTTTCAGATACGTTTTAATGCCCATTTCTTCGAAGAATTTACGCGTAGCGGCAATCGCTGCATCAATGCGCTGTTCTTCATTACCTTCACGAATATTCCATACGCGCTCTGCATATTGCAGCAGCTTAGCGTGTTTCTGCTGGCGTTTTGCTTGCAGCAGAGAAGGCAGAACTACGGCTAAGGTCTGTGCGTGGTCCATACCGTGCATCGCAGTTAACTCATGACCCAGCATATGCGTTGCCCAGTCCTGTGGCACACCTGCACCGATCAGGCCGTTCAGCGCCATAGTGGCACTCCACATAATGTTGGCACGAACATCATAGTTTTCAGGCTCAGCCAGCGCACGTGGGCCTTCTTCGATCAGGGTCAACAGCAGACCTTCTGCAAAGCGATCCTGAACTTTAGCGTCAACAGGGTAAGTCAGATATTGCTCAACGGTATGAACAAACGCATCCACTACGCCGTTAGCCACCTGATGAGCTGGCAGCGTGTAGGTTACAACCGGATCTAGGATAGCGAACTGAGGCATTACGAATGGAGACTGGAATGCACGTTTGTCGCCTGTTGCACGGCGAGTGATAACTGCGCCCTTGTTCATTTCAGAACCGGTCGCTGGCAGGGTTAATACCGCTGCCAATGGGATTGCGCTGGTGATTTTGCTGCCGTAGGTTTCAAGAATGTCCCAAGGCTCGCCGACGTAGTTTGCCGCTGCGGCAATGAACTTGGTGCCATCAATAACGGAACCGCCGCCCACTGCCAGCAGGAAATCGATTTTTTCGTTGTGAACCACTTCAACGCATTTCATCAGCGTTTCGTAAGACGGGTTTGGTTCAATGCCACCGAATTCAAATACGTGTAAACCTTTCAGCGCCGCATGAACCTGATCCAAAACGCCGGTGCGTTTTACGCTGCCGCCGCCGTAGGTGATCAGGATGCGGGCATTTTCGGGTACTTCGTTGCGCAGATTAGCGATTTGGCCTTCGCCGAACAGAACTTTAGTTGGGGTGTGGAGTGTAAAATTTTGCATTGAAATTAGCCTCAGTATTTATTTTGATTCGTTATGCTTTGGCCGTCGACGCCATTGCATTTTCTGAATGCTATTCTGGGCGCAATGAGCGTGTGGCTCAATGCTCATTTCTGTTGATGACTTGCCTATTTCTACAATCAACTGTAGAAATAGAGATGTATTTGGCATCATTCATTGCACTTTATTTGGTTCGGCGGGGATTGGTCAATGTTAATCGATGAGCGGTGGACTCAGCTTGCACAGCAGCTAAGCCGTCAGGTGGTTCAGCCTGGAGTGAGTGCGTCACCGATTGAGAATGTAAAAATAATCTATGCAAATCAGCATCAGCCGCGTACGCCGGTGATGTATGAGCCTTGTATTATCATTGTGCTGCAAGGGCATAAAGTGGGCTATCTCGGCGAGCAGGTATTTCGCTACGATCCCACTAATTATCTGCTCATGACGCTGCCATTACCCTGTGAATGTGAGACGTTTGCCACTCCGGATGAGCCGCTGATCGGTTTATCAGTGCGGGTAAACACCAGCATGTTGCAGGATCTCTTAATGGATATCGGTGACGGTTTGGCCGCCAAGCAGCGCTGCCAATCGAGCGGTGTGAAATCGGTGTCATTGGATGAGTCGATGTTTTGTGCCACCGAGCGCTTGGTCGACGCGATGGCCAATCCATTACAAGCTCGTGTATTAGGGCCGCAAATTGTGCGCGAAATGCTGTTCCACGCGCTGTGTGGAGACGGTGGCGAAGCGCTGCAGGCGCTAGCCAACCGTCACAGCCACTTCAGCCAGATCGCTAAGGCGCTGCGCCTGATCGAACAGCAGTACTCTGATAGCCTCAACGTTGATTTGCTGGCGCAGGAAGTGAATATGAGCGTTTCTGCGTTCCACCATAACTTCAAAGCCGTTACGGCAACCTCTCCACTGCAATACATCAAATCCTTCCGCTTGCATAAGGCGCGGATGATGATGTTGCACGATGGGCTAAAAGCCAGCACTGCGGCCATTCGTGTTGGCTATGAGAGCGCCTCGCAGTTTAGCCGCGAATATAAACGTTTCTTTGGTAATACGCCGAGTGAGCAAATGATGCGCTACCGCGAAGGCGGCTTGAGCATTGTTGAGCGATAAAAACGAATTTTACCGCAGGAGTGGTCTGCCATGATTGAAAAGGAATATCTGTTAGCCGGTATGTGGGTGCGAGAGCATCGTGTATCGGTACCGCTGAACTGGTTTGATGAAAATGATCCGCGCCGTATTACGGTTTTTGCGCGTGAGTTATCAGAGGGCGGCAAAGCGGCAGAAGATTTGCCATGTTTGTTGTTCTTACAAGGCGGCCCCGGTGGAAAATCGCCGCGACCGACCAGCAAAGGCGGATGGTTAGGCGAGGCGCTGAAAAGCTTCCGCGTGATCTTGCTTGATCAACGCGGTACGGGGCAGAGCAGCAGGATCGAATCGAGCGTGATCCGCAATATGGACGCGGATCAAACCGCTGACTATCTCAGCTATTTCCGCGCTGATTCTATTGTGGCGGATGCCGAACACCTCAGAAAAACGCAGTTTGGTGGCCGTAAATGGAGCACCTTAGGGCAGAGCTTTGGTGGCTTTATCACCCTGACCTATTTATCTCAGGCCCCAGAAGGGCTTGAGGCCTGCTATATCACCGGCGGTCTACCATCAATTAAACCCGATGCCGAGCTGCTGTATCAGCGCACCTATCAGAAATTGAAGGAAAAGAATCAGATTTTCTTCTCCCGCTATCCTCACATGCAACAGCAAATCAACCGCATTGCGGACGTGCTGAAAGAGCAGGATGTATATCTGCCCGATGGCGATATTCTCACCGTACAGCGTTTGCAAACGCTGGGCATTCAATTGGGTATGAGTGAAGGCTATGAAAATCTGCTGTGGCTGTTTGATGAAGCCTTTAATCATGAAGGTGAGCTGAGCGATACATTTTTATCGCAGGTGATGCATCTCACCGGCTTCACCGAGCACCCTCTGTACGCTGTACTGCATGAAAGCATTTATGCTGATAGCTGCAGTGGGGCGACCAACTGGGCAGCTCAGCGCGTGCATAACACGCTGCCTGAGTTTCAAGCAGATTGCCGTCCGCTATTGTTAACGGGTGAGATGATCTATCCGTGGATGTTTGACGAAATGCAGTGTTTGCGACCGTTCCGCGATGCGGTTCATCAGCTGGCACAACGCTTGGAGTGGCGACCGTTGTACGACGCGGATCGCTTGGCAGCGAATACCGTGCCGGTCGTTGCGGCGGTTTATTACCATGACATGTATGTGGATGTCGGGTTATCGCTGGAAACGGCCAAGCATATTGGCAACGTGGAAACGTGGATCACCAGTGAATTTGAACACAATGGTCTGCGGGTGGGGAACGTGTTTGCTCACCTGCGCCAGATGATGGAGCTGCGCGGCGTGAACTAACAATTCTGTCGTTTTCAAATGTAAAAAAACCCGCCAGTGGCGGGTTTTTTATTACTCATACTTACCAGACATTCTCTAAGCGTAAAGCCTAGAAGAAAAGGTCTTAGAAGTAGTAGTTAACACCAGCGGTGAAATCGTGGGTAGCCACTTTAACTTTGGAAGCTTGTGCAGTTGCATCGCCAGCGTCCAAATATTTGTAGCCCAGATCCAGATCCATGTGGTTGTTGATAGCGTAAGCAACACCAGTACCAACGCTCCACGCGAAGTTATCACCGTTACCAGAGTGGCTAGTGCCGCCCTGAGTGTTTTTCAGGTTTACGTTAGCGTAACCGATACCAGCACTGATGTATGGAGTGAAAGCAGTGTCGGTATTGATGTCGTAGTAACCGTTCAGCATAGCGGTCTGCAGACGTACACGGTTGTGAGTACGAGTGTTGTCAGCTTTGATGAAGTGATCGGTATCAGTAGTATCACGGAATGAATAATCTAATTCTGCACGAACTGGCAGATTGAATTCATTCTGGAAGTTATAACCGAATACCAGGCCAGCGGTGCCAGCTTGTTTGGTATCACGCGGTACGCTGCTGCCAGTTGCAGATTTCTGACCGTGGATTTGCTCCAGGCTGGTACCCATTTTAGCACCAGCATAATAGCCAGTGTTTTCAGAGTTAGCAGCAAAAGCAGAAACAGAAGTTGCTAAGCCGATAATTACGGCCAGGCTAGTTAATTTTTTCATGATAGATTCCAACTTAATAAGTATTTTACTTGTGAAACTATATCATCATGTGACAGTTGTCACAAAAATGAAGACGCTAGATAATAATAGCGATCCCTGTACGAAAATTGAATTATTTTTTTATCAATAAAATCAAATAGTAGTGTTTTTTGTGCGAGTTTGTTTAGTTTTTGTTTAGAGAAAATCCACTTCAGGTAGGAATAGTCTTAATTATAACGTTTACAAGCGATTGATATTTAATCATCATAATTTCGTTACGGACTTAAAATAAACATCTCTTATTCTTTCATGTAATGAGTAAATTTATGTATAGAAAGCATGGTCGGGGATTTACTTATTTTTATTTTTTTTGAATATAACGATAAATAACATCATTTCTCTTTTATCGAATAAATATTCGTTAAATAGGATTTAGTTTAAATATATCTACGGCTAAGAAGTTTCTTGAAAGGAAAATAAATCTGCATGAATATTTATATAATTCATGCAGATACAAAACGTGATCGGGGTCACTTTTATCGACACGTCGCTGACCGGTTATGCATCCATATCGCTGGCACAAACTTGGTTACGTCCTGCCGTTTTCGCTTTATACAGGCGTTTATCAGCCTGCGACTGCAGGCTTTCTATACTGCAACCTGTCGTGCCAGAACAAGCAGAAACCCCCATTGATGCGGTCACTTCTACGGTTCTTCCGTCAGAAAGTGCCAAATTTTGGCGATTAAACTGTGCGTGAATACGTTCAGCAATCGCCACCGCCTCAGAAAGCACGGTGTTTGGCAGCATGATGCAGAACTCTTCGCCGCCAATACGGCCAATGATGTCCTGCTTGCGTAGCATTGATGTCATCGTGTCTGCGGCATGTTTAAGCGCCAGATCGCCAACGTGGTGGCCATAAACATCATTGATATTCTTAAACTTATCCAAGTCGACCTGAATAATAGCCATGGAACGTCCGTAGCACTGGCCTCTGCGCGTTATCTCTTCGGCTTTATCAAAGAAACCTCTACGGTTGAGTAGTTCGGTAAGCGGATCGTGTTCCGCGCGCCAGCTCAGCTGATTTTGTAAGGTTTCCATATTGCGTACTAGCCGCGATATGACGTAATGGGTGCCGATCAGGGTGATAACAAAGAGGCACCACAGCGCGACCAGCGTCAGGCTGATGCGGCCATATTGATCCTGCAGGCCCTGACGCAAGGATTGCAGGCTAATCAAGGTGATATTCGGGTTTTCCATGCGGGTAAATGTCACAAAGCTGGTTCCGATACGGGTTGTACCTTCGCTTTGCTTTAATACGGCTTGTTGCAGCGAAAGGCGCTGCGCCTCCGAAAAGTATTTACCTCGATACCAGCTTTTATCGGAAGATGTAATCGGTTCAAAGTGACTGTCGTACAACATAAAAACGCTGTGCGGATGGGAAGGCAACGCCGCTTGCAGATAGTAGTTCAATCGCTTAATCGAGAAATCCATCCCCAAAATCCCCCACCAACGATCGCCATAATCGACAGGCGCAGTTGCACTGATCAGCATCCCATCTTGCTGGTTGTCAAACATGCGGCTCCAAAATGCTTTTCGGTGTGGATTGGCTTCTGGTGCCGTCATTGGGAAGTAAGGGCGCGCCAACATATGCGTATACAGACCTGAAATCAGCGACTTATCCCGTGGCGGCGTAGAAGACAAGTAGAAGCCCGAGCGCGAGATATAGTAAATCCGCGGCTGTAATGCCTGATTAAGATTGGTGAGCGGCAGCAACGCTTTTAGACGCATCGCGGCATTGAGTTCTGTTAGCCACAGATCGTTATTCGGACGGTCGCTTGAGGGGAGTAAACCAATTTGACTATCACCAATCCCATTGATCGGCGGTGACGCCGAATGAGCATGGCCAGTTTGCCAGATATCTTGCACGCGCAACGTAGCCATTTCAGCTTCAAGCAGCCGTTTTTGCTCCGGCATGATGGGCTGAGAAAGCATATAGCGCATGTAATTACGTAAGAAAAGCAGGTTATCCAAACGAAACTGCATGCGACTTCCAAGCTGTGCGCTCACGTTCTCCAGTCGGTTTAGTTGGCTTGCCTGATAGCCATTGTTCAGCACTTGCCCCTGACGCCAGAAAAGCAACGATGTAAAAATGAAGACAGCAAAGAAGCAGATATTAATAATCCTTTGCGGAGTAAATCGTCGGCTGCACTGGGGCACTGCGGGGGTATCGGACAAACCTTTCTCCTGATGGATATTGAAGCGGCCTTCAATGGCCAATAATTTCATCTGTGAATGCTTATTACGTACGAAATAATGCATTTGTCTTGCTCTGAGTGGAGCATAGCCTATGTGGCGCAGATTTCAGAAATGAATAGATCTAAGATTAATTTAAAGTGAAGGAAATGATTCGCCCATTCAGCCAGATGTTTGGAGTGAAAGAGGGTAGAGCTTGCCTAGAATGACTAAAGTAAAGCACAAGTCTGTGAATTGATTGGCTTAGCACCCGCCATTTTAGCCACTTTTTTGACCGTTTGATTGCCGAGAGAAGATCTTAAAGTAGCTGTTGTAGTCAGACGTCTATCAAAGGGTTAATTCGTGGCAAAACAATTATTACGCAGCGGCAGCTTGGATGATTTTCTCGCGTTAGGCGAAAACGGCCAGCCTGTTTACGCTTCAGCGCTACAGCTAAGAGAAACGCTACGCCTGCGTCATCAGCAACGTATTGCCGATATGTTGGCAGTCCCACAGCCTAATGAAAGCGGCGATCGCATTGATTGGTACGCGCCTACCTCAGGGAAAATAACCTCGTGGATCGCTGCGAGCGATGAAGAGCGCGCCTCTGCGCTGCGCCAGCTAGAGGATTGCCAGCAAACGGTTAATGAACTCAGCCAGAAGGCTCAACTGTCAGAGAAATCGGCGTTGCGTCTGTTTGGTATTTTATTGGCGAAAGCCATGCAGTTCCCCGGCGCTAATCATGTCTTCTTGGTGGATGGCAAACCCGTACTGACTTTTTGGGGCTTTGTGAATCTGGATAAAAAATCCAGAGCCGATGCTTTTGATTGTCTGAGAGCCACGCAGAGTGACGCTGCGACCAGCAAAAATAGAATCCCTGAAACACCGCAACCTATCGCTATACCCACACCGACGCCAACCGAACCCGCACCGCAGAATAACAATACGGCAGCGGTTGAACCCAGCAAAGTGGTGCGCCGCCGAGACTGGCGTCAGCTGTGGTGGTTACCGCTGGCGCTGGTGGTGTTGGGCATACTTTTCTTCCAAATCCGTGCAAAAGGCGATGCGCCTAAACCGGTGGTGAAAGCCTCGGAGACGGTAAAGCAAACAGCCCCTGAGAGTGAAAAGCGCGCTCTGCCATCCCGTGTCGCTGCACCAAAAACACATTTACCCGTTGCCCAGATAGCCGCACCAACACCAACGCCGGTGGTTGAAGTGGTAAAAACGCCCGAGGTGAAGCCTGTTGACGTGCAAAAAACAACGGTATCCGCCGACGCACTAGTGATGCCCGCTGAGGCGGTGAAATTAGGTTCGACGCGTTTTATGAATGGCAAATGGCGTGCCAGTCTGGACATTAAAACCCCGCGCCTTGGCAAACCACCCAGCTTGGTTTATCAAATTAAAAACAGCAAAGGCAGCGTGAAAATCATCCATGGCGATGGCATCAGCTGTAATGCCAATGTCACCGTGGGTCTCATGAGTTCGGGAAGCTTAGTGATAGATAGCCGCACTAAAGCCAAATGCAGCGACGGCTCGCGTTACAAAATTCCACAGCTGATTTGTAAATCGGGTGAAAACGACGTGGCTGACTGCAATGGGCGCTATGACGCCGACACTATCTTGCCAATCAATATGACGCGCATCAGCAAGTCATCTCAGTAAAAATGGATGAATAAAACCATGTTAGCCACCATCACCGATTACAAGCATCAGGTTGCGCTCATTCAGAACAGCGGCATTCAGTTTTTGGATTTTGCCCTCAAGCCCACTTTCTCGGCGGAGCTCCCAGGCAAATTTGTACGCCAAACGGCGAATGGCCCCCTGCTGCGCTTATTGCACAATGCTGAAAGCGATACTTACTGGCTGCCCGCGCCAGCAGGCACACCGCCGGAACGGGTCAAGCCGGAATCGAGCATTTCGTTGGAGCAGTCGCTGCAATTGCTGGATGGGATATGGCTGCCTTTGCCTTTTTTCCGCTTCAACCCTCCGCGCACGTTTTTAGGTGGGCCAGATAACTGGGCAAGAATGCAGGTTTTAGCGTTAGATAAGCCCGATCGAGACGGGAATACCTATCGCGTATGCATGGCATTTGATACGGCTATTTCCGCCGATGGCCACAGTCATGAATCTCTACAACCCAGCGAAAATGATGTTAAAAGCGGTGCGGGTTTTGCGCTGGCCTATCGCAGTGAAGAGTTGGCTGAATTTCTTGACCTGACTTGGGTGGATGGCTGGCTACGCGAGGTCTTCACCCAGCAAGTGATACAACAGGAAGACCGACACTCTGTCGGTGTCCAAACCGCGCTACGTGAGTTTGAGTATCAGGCGCACTACCTCAATATCCTGTATCTGTTAGGCAAGCAGCTTAATGTTCCCACTATCAAGCTCAATACCAGCACGCTGCAAGAGCCCACTGTGCATGTCGATTTGATTATGGATGTTGGGAACTCTCACACCTGCGGAATTTTGGTTGAAGATCATCTTGATGAACTCAATGGTCTGAAGCAAACCTACGAATTGAATCTGCGTGACCTAAGCCAGCCGCACTATGTGTATAACGAGCTGTTTGATAGCCGCGTTGAGTTTTCTCAGGCTGAGTTTGGTAAGCGTAATTTTTCTGTAGAAAGCGGTCGCGAACAGGCATTCGTGTGGCCATCGATTGTACGTGTTGGCCGAGAAGCCAGCCGCATGGCATCGCAGAGAATGGGCACCGAAGGCTCAACCGGGCTTTCAAGCCCACGTCGCTATCTATGGGATGAAGAAGAGTACCTGCACGGCTGGCGCTTTAATGCGCTGAACCAAGCCCAACAAGAGCCGTCTGCGACCGCACTGCCGTTGACGTTTTTGTTAAACGACCAAGGGCAGCCACTCTACGACCAGCCATTAGATGAGCGTTTACCGGTATTTTCAGCTCACTACAGCCGCAGCTCGCTGATGACGTTTATGCTATCTGAGCTATTGTCACAGGCGCTGATGCAGATAAACAGCGTCGCCCAACGCCTGAAAATGACGCATTCCTCAGCGCCTCGCCAGCTGCGCAGCATTATTTTGACTCTGCCTTCTGCCATGCCAAAACCTGAGCGTGAAATCTTCCGTCGGCGGATGTATCAGGCCATTGGCTTGGTGTGGAAAAGCATGGGCTGGCATCCGGCTGACCACGATTTCTCCAGCGAGGCAGATCGGGCAGAAAGCACGGTGCCGGTGCCTGACGTGCAGATGGAGTGGGACGAAGCCACCTGTGGGCAAATGGTGTATCTGTATAACGAAACTCAGGTTAATTTTGGCGGCTGTAGCGAAGAGTTTTTTGCTAGCCAAGCGCGAACCGACCGCGAGCTGGCTGAAGGTGAAGTTGCCGGAAAAACGCTGCGTATTGCGTCGATTGATATTGGCGGCGGCACCACCGATTTAGCGATCACCCAGTACCGTTTGGACGATGGCGCTGGCAGCAACGTGAAAATTATTCCGCGTCTGCTCTTCCGAGAAGGCTTCAAGCTAGCAGGCGACGATATTTTGTTAGATGTCATTCGCTTATATGTGCTGCCTGCCTTGCAGAATGCGTGCCGGAAGGCAGAGGTTGCCGACAGTGATGAGCTGATGAACAAGCTGTTTGGCGACGGCAGTATTTCTGCGCTACGCCAGCAGGCAACGTTGCAGGTATTTAGCCCGATTGGGCGCGCTATTCTTGAGTCTTACGAACGTTACGATCCCTTAGATACCGCCGCTGAAATCGATGCAACCTTTGGCGAGCTTCTGTCTCAACTGCCAACGGATAAAGTGCAGGAATATATTAATAACAGCGTACAGCGTGCTCAGCCCGCTGATGCGGTACCTTTTGATATTTTGCAGGTTCCGCTGATCATCAAGTTAAGCAAACTCCACGCGGAGTTCTTATCTCCGCGCATGCGTATCACGCAGCATCTGCGTTCACTGTGCGAAGTGGTTGCGCTGTACTCCTGCGATGTATTGCTCCTGACGGGGCGCCCTTCGCGCTTTCCCGGCATCCAGGCGCTATTCCGCCATTTGCAGCCGTTGCCGATTAACCGCATTTTGCCGCTTGAGGGCTATCACACCAGTGAATGGTATCCGTTTAATAAGCGCGGACGCATTGATAACCCGAAATCTACCGCTGCGGTGGGGGCAATGCTCTGCTTACTGGCGGTGAATCTGCGCTTGGCGAGCTTTAACTGCAAAGCCGGAGATTTCCAGCCCTACTCGACGGTGTGTTATCTCGGCATGTTGGATGGTAATCAGACATTAATGACCAGCGATGTTTGTTATAGCGATATCGATCTCGATAACCCGGATTTTGAGCTACCGAGTGACGGTTCTTTCCAAATGCGTGGCCCTGTGTGCTTGGGGTTCCGCCAGCTCGACAACGATCGTTGGCCCGCATCGCCGTTGTATCGCTTATCTATTGCTGACCAACAACTGGCGCGCAAAGTGGCGGGCGAGAGCGTGCTACACGTGAGATTAGCTATCGAAGCGGAAACCCCAGAACAAGGCCCTGAGCGCTTTAAACTGGCTGAAGTGACGCTGGATGACGGCACTCCCGTGCCTCTACATCACTTAAAACTAAAACTGAATACCTTATCGGATAGCACCCATTATTGGATCGATAGTGGGAGCGTATTTAGCCAATGAAACCATTGAATTCAAAACAAATTAACAACCAACTTCAGGTTATCACGCACCATGTCGATCAGGCGCTTGATTGGTTAGAAAACGCCCGTCAGCACTCGCCAAGATTAAATATTGAGGCTGACAGCCTGCGTGTAAAACTACATCGCTGCCGGTATCAGGCTGCGTCGATGCAAGAACTGCCGCAGCATTTGCCAAGTATCGGTTTTTTTGGCCTCTCGCAGGCGGGAAAATCCCATCTGATAGGCGCGCTCGCGGCGGATGAGTCTGGCCGGTTAGCCTTGAATCTGGCAGGGCGCACGCTGGATTTTGATACTCATATCAATCCGGGGAATCAGGCCTGTGGGGTGGTAACAAGATTCACTCATCGGCCCGGCCTCAATAACCATGATTACCCGATAGAGATCGCCATGCTGGCTGAGCATGAGCTGGCGAAAGTTATGGTTGATGCTTTTATTCATGACTTTGCAACGGATGATGCTGCCCAAGAGTATGACGAGGGGCTTATTGCCGAGCACCTTTCCGCCTTGTCTGCACTATGCTTGCCAGAGCCTGTTGCCGGATTTAGCGAAGAGGATGCGGTTGCGCTATGGGATGCGGTGAATCACCGCATTGGCTCACGCGGGAAAACGCTGGATCGCTATTTTTGGCCTTCGGCTGTGCGGCTGGTGCCGTATTTGAGCGTGGATAACCGCGCTCGCCTATTCTCGTTACTATGGTCTGAGCAGGAAGAACTGACCGCAGCGTACGTTGGCTTGGGCCATATCTTGCAGCGCTTATCCAGCGTTGAGCGCGTTGCTGCTCCGCTCAGTGTTCTGGTTGATAGTATGCAGTTGCCGACGGAAGGCGTGCTCAGCGTTGACGTGTTAGACAACGCAAATTCGCCGCTCGATTTTAGCGTACAAGTTTGTCCGCTGGTGAAGGGAAGAGCGATGAAGCCCGTTGAGTTGTCCATTTCTGAGCTAGCGATACTGGCGCGTGAGATAACGCTGCCGCTGGCAAGTATGTCGCGTGAAGCTCAGTTTCAGCCAATAGACGTGCTGGATATCCCCGGTTTAGGGCAGTCTCTTGAAAGTGAATTTGAACCCGCACGTTCGCTGCTTCACGTTTTGCAGCAAGCCAAGGTTTATGGATTCCTTGAGCGCTATACCGATAATCAGCAGATGGCCGCATTAATGGTGTGCACGGCGGCAACGGCACGATCTCAAACCCACCGAGTGGGCAAAGTTTTGGCTCATTGGGCGAAAGGTATGCGCGGTGATGCAGAACAGCGTAAGCCAACGCTGATTTGGGCGTTGACCGCTTTCGACCAGCGGGTTACGCAGGGTAAAAACTACGATGAGGCCGTGCAGCGCCATGTTGGTTTACCCGGTGATAACTGGGGGTCAATGTTGGTCACGGATAAAAGCGGCGTGCGCCGCATGGTGGACTACTTAGCCTCCGAGGCAAACAGTGACGCAACGCTAAGGCAGTTAACGATAAAGCTAGAGGCGCTGCGCCGAGATCTGACCGAGAATCTGTTAGGAAATTGGTTGTTATTGAATGAGCAACAAGAAGGGCAAGAAAAACAGCGCATTGCACAGACTCTGCTGAAAACCCTGCAAACGCGTACCGGCGTGCATGGGGAACTGCTGGAACGGCTGCTGCCAACGCGTGATGAGCTTCGACGCCTTTATTTGCAGCAACGGCTACAGCAACGATTTGTCACTGAGTCAGCGGCGAACGGCGGCGAAAACGCGTTACCCATGATGAATAACGATCCGTTTGGTATTGAAATGAATATTGATCTGGTGGCGGATACGGTGAGCGAGCCAAACGCGGCAGAGCAACAAGCGTTACCTGTGGGTAATTTTGCCACCCAGACCTATCAATATTGGGTGAACCATCTACGTAATCTATCTGAGAACGGCGCGTTATTAACGCTACTTGGCGTTGCAAAGCCGGAGCTGGAGCTTCTTTTGCAAGAGCTAATCACGGCCAGCGTGCGCATGGAGATCCCGCGTTCGCTGTCGCAGACGGTATTTAACACTGAGCTGACCGGCGCTGATTATCAGATGCTGGCCGATCGACACGTGTCGCACGTACTCGGCGTATTAGGTAATTTTGTGGCGTGGTTAGGATTTCATAGCGTTGCTGAAGCGGAAAAGCCGGATAGTCGCGTGAATCGTGGGCAAAAGATCTTTGCCAAACCGCCAGCCATGAACGCTGCGGGGTGGGACAAATCCCAACGTTTAACTAAGCTTTCCGCGACTCCATCGAACAATACGGGTTTTTATATTTATGATTGGCTGGTGGGGTTAAGCGAGATGATTATTCAGAACCAAGGGCATTCTGCCGCGCGTGAGCTTAGTCAGCAGCAAGAAATGCAGCTGAGGAAAATCGTAGAGGCGCTTGCGGCATAACCTGAACGGGTTCATGGATGAACCCTAAGTTTTTTTCCTGCTGGACGAAATATTAATCACCGCAGAATGTTTCGATATTTTCATCTGTGGTAAGGGATTGTTTCATCATCTTCCCTCTGTATCGGTACTACACCCCGTCAAATCTCTTTCTGTTTATGTTTCGTTGAATTTTCATAGCTCAAACTTATAGCTAAACCACTTCCAGTCTCTCCCGTTTTTTGGGTTTTTACCTCAGGGAGCCATCTGCAGCTGGGATCTCTAATTATCACTAATTTGTTGGGGCCAATATGAGCTTTCTCAAAAAATGGCGGCGCCAAAGTGGGCTGTGGCGTTCACTGAATACGGGCTATGATTCCGTTAAACTTGGTTGTCGTATCGCGGCACTGCCAACGTTTGAGTACATCAAATATAAAAAGATGTGTAATGAATATTACAGTGCTCAATTGTTGACTCCAGTGACGAATACTATTTCGCATCCTTTCATCAAAAGACCCGTCAACAAGTACCTCAATCGCAATTGGTCTGGTAAACAGAAACTACGTACTGCGATGAAAACGCTGGATATCATTGAACATGCTTTTTCACGTCAAGCGCTAGAAACGCTCTATTCAGCAGACAACGACGGCATTGTGCTGGCTAATATTGAGCTTAAGAGCGGCGATATTGCTCAGTTGAAGCTTATGCGCTCCAGATTCACTCGTGAGGGGGATCTTGGCTTATATCTATTTAATGAAAACCAAGAAGATGTTTATGGTCTGACGTTTTCTTTTGGGCCGAAAGGTGAGCTTTACCTCTCCGGATTGCAGGGGCCGAATGCTGAAAACGGGGCAGAGATCGTTAAGAGTATGACCAAGCTGATGCATGGCATGCGTCCGAAAAACCTGCTTATTTCGGCGCTGTATGCGCTGGCGCAGCATTTTCATATTTCAACCATCGCTGGTGTGGCGAATAAAGCACATATCAAAAGCCAACATTTGAAATCGAGCTACGATAATTTTTGGCTTGAGTGTGGCGGCGAGTTGAATAGGCAAGGATGGTACTGCTTGCCTAAAAGCGAGCCAGAGCGCGATATTGAAACGGTAAAAAGCCAGCATCGTTCTGCGTTCCGTAAGCGCGAAGCGCTGCGTGAAGAGGTTACCGGCGCTGTTTCCCGCAACTTACAGCGTTATGCTGTGGGGAATGAATCTATAACCGCGAATGAAGATGAAGTGGTGTTTAGCCAGCAGTTATTGTGAATTAAATACGGCTATTCATTCTCATAGATAAAAAACCCGCCTTTGGCGGGTTTTTTTACAACATAACGTGTTTATAAGAGTAGATAGGGTTATTTCAGGAGTTTTTGCATAAAAGACGTCGATTTAAACTTATTCTCATGCTTAATTTTGGTTATTTTTTCCTCTAGTTGAGCATTGTTAGGGAGCTTGTTTGAACGCACCAGATCTCTCAATAAGATATAGTCTTTTTCCCTATCAGCCATATAACGGGCCTTTTCTTGGCCTGTCGGACTCCCTTTGATAAATTGCTCTAGTAAAGTCAGGGCTGCATTAACATCTTCGCTAAATTGTTTCGCCAGCTCTAATTTACGGGGGCTGGCAGGTAATTTTTTTAGGTCGATGATTACGAGGCGTAATTGGGATAATACCGTGCGCCAATTTTCGCCAGACAGCGCTGCTGACGAGGTTTTCTGTTCTAGCAGTGTCCGAACTCGGGTATATACCGCATCCCGCTGCTGCAGCTTGAGTAGTTCCTCTTTAGTAGAGGCAATATTGGTCAGCAGAGGTTTTTTTTCTGCTTCGGCTAGTTGTAGTGCGTTCGCTCGAACCTCAATTCTAGCGAGACGACTTTCGAATGTAGGTGAATAAACGGCTAGATTTTTATTAACACTGGCAATGCTGTATTTAACACCGATTAAGTCTGCACTGATTTCATCGAATTGAATGTTTTTTATTATCAATGCCGTGATCCGTTGTTCAATATCACTTCGCCGTTTGCATGGCATTACGCTATCTTTTTCAAAGTTAATATCCCTTAAGTCTTTATTCGTTGCCCGTGTGTTTTGGATTTCATAATTATTTAGTTTGTTTTCAATTATCTTCATTTTTTCATGTTGGACAATTAAATTGTCAATTTTATTGCTTAACGAAACTTTGTTTTCCTGAGGTAGGTTTTGTTGGTTAATTTCATTTTTAAATAATGCTAACTGTGATGTTATGGCTGGTATAGCTTGACCGGACGTATTGTTGGAGATGGCTGGTTTTTGTTGTGTATCAGAATCTGGGCTGGTCATTGGCAGCGTTTTTACTTGGGTTATCAAGTTATCCATCTTTTTGGTCAACGCTTGGAGCTGCCGTTTATTTATATTTTCTTGGTCTTCTGTGTCAGTTTTATGCTCAATGATTTTCTGGCCGTGGGTCATTAATGTTTTTGTGAGTGGGCCAGACCCTGTGCCAATAAGTATGCTTGTTAAGGCCGGAAAATATTCCTGGGTGAATTCTGTTGGACTGCTCGTTTGGGATTTTAAATCAGCGATTTGGCTAACTACTTTCAATTGCTCTGGCAGTTGGCTAAGACGATCACGGTCTGCTTCTGTAAACAGGTCCAACGCTCGCGGATCAATCATTGTTATCGTGGTTATATCCTCATTGATTTCTGCCTTTAACAGTGGCTGATTTTGATCTAACTTGAGAGTCCATTTCTGCACCAACGAATCAACAAATTCGGCATTGATTTCTTTATATAACGCTTGCTGTGTCATCAGACGATTGTTTAACTCGTTAATGGTGTCATCAATCAAGACGTTATACGATGTGGTTGCCGTATTTTCATCCATTTTTAGCGTTTGTAGCGTTGATATCAATCGTTGGTTACGCTCTATTTGTTCTGCTTCATCAGTAAAATTCGTTTCGGTAACGACGCATTTATGAAGGTTTTTGTCTAAAAATGAACGGCATTTATCAATTTCTTTGACAATGTTAAAGCCGTGACTGTTGGCCGCTTTGGCGATGGGATCAAAATAGACGTCATTTTCTTCGATGCCAAGAATATTGGGATTAAATTGGTATACTCCAGATAAGGCTCCCTTTCTATCATCCATTTTTGGAAGCATGTAATTCGTTAAAATGCTGTATAGCATGTCATTATTGAGATTCGTATGAGTACACGATATATCGGCTAGCTGGCATCCATCGATGGTGATGTTTAAGCGTATTTCACCCGATTGATGATTGTATTGCATGCCGTCTGCATCATTGGGACACTGAATATCAAAGGTCATCGTTTGAGCTTTATCTTTTTGCATTAGATGAATAAGTTTATCTAATGCAAACCAGATGGGCTCAAATAGTTTTGTATTCTCGCCGGAGACTGTGGCGTTTTCTGTACTATAGATCTTGTTGTAAATGTTGCGCAGAGAGGCTTCTTTATCTTCTAAGCTAACGCCCGGTAGATGATTGAGTAATTTAATAAAGAAATTTATGAAAGCATCCCAGCCATCCAGCTTGGTCGCATTGTTTACATTTCCGGTTAGCATGGCATGTAATTGTGTTTCGTTAATGCTTGGCCCGTTGCCAATAATGCTCATACTCATGGTGTTCTCCAGCTTCGCGTTAATGAAAATTGCATGTTATAAAAATGTGTTGCAGGCAACTATCGGGTAAAAAAAGGATATATTTCCCTTTAACGTTAAGCTGAAGACAACGATATTTAATCAGTCAGGCCAAGGCGGCGTGAGCAATTAAGCAGTTCTGTCACTTTATGCACATTTAATTTCCGCATAATATTTAACCGGTGTGTTTCAACGGTTTTTACACTAATGCACAGGCGCTCGCTGATTAGCCGGTTAGTGTAGCCATCGGCGATAAGTCGTAGAATTTGCCGTTCACGTGGTGTGAGAATTTCACCGTTATCATGGTTAACGCTCAGCGCAATGTTAATCGCTTCACGATTGAGTGCCGGATCGATATAGCGCTTATTTGCGGCGACGGTTTGTAGTGCAGCTAACAGCACCTGACGACTGCTGTTTTTCAGCACATACCCCATTGCACCCGCGGCAAGGGTGCGTATGGCTATAAACTCCTCCATATGGGCGGTATATGCCAAAATAGCCATCTGTGGCCAGCGACAGTGGAGCTGTGGGATTAAATCAATGCCATTGATGCCAGGCAGCCCTAAGTCGAGCACCACGATATCAGGCTGATGGATCCGACAGGCGTTGTATACCTCTAGGCCGTCATCAATATGCGCGGTAATCGAGAAGCGTGGATAAGGTGAAAGCAGGCTAATAATGCCGTTAATAATCAGTTCATGGTCGTCGACAAGCAGGATTTTATGATCGTGCATTTTTGTTACCTCTTGATAAAAAGTAGCGTTGACTGAAGCTGATTTAAGCGTTCAGAGCCAAATCCAAGGCATGGCGTAGCTCTGCAATTTCTTCTACGGATAACGGCAATCCATGCTGTACACGGTTTTCCATATCAATAACGATACAAACCAAAGGATTTAATCCCGCCTGACCTAAGCATCCTTTCAAGGTATGCAGCAACGTGGACATTTTCTCTGGGCAATTCAAATGACGTTCAAGTTCACACAGCAATGCCTGAAGAGATCGCTGTATTTTTTGCCGTATGCCTGCGTCATTGAGCGACAGCAGTGGGTCGTTGGTTGCGTCTTGTTCTTGCAACGGAATATCACGCCGCAGCTGGTATTCCGCCGCAATACCGATCTTATCTGCTAGCTGTGCCCGCGTGACGGGTTTGGTGAGGTAATGCTGCATGCCTGCCTGTTTGCAGCGTGCAATTTCTTCCGGGGCCGTATTCGCTGATAGCGCCATGATCATGCAGTTGGGATCGAGGTTATTGACATCTTGTCGCCACCGCTGAGCACATTCCATCCCGTCTATCATCGGCATACGGATATCCATGAGCACCAGATCAAAGCTCTGCTGTTGCCCCTGAATTAACGCCTCATTTGCGTTTGCCGCAATGCTGACATCTTGGCCTAGCGAGGTCAGCATCATGCCAATAATGTCTCGGTTGATTGCCGCATCATCCACTAACAGAATGCGCAGTCGCCAAGGTTGAACCGGTAAAGGCTCGGCCTCACCGTCTAATTCTCCTGACAAAACCTGAATAACGGTATCCCGCAGCTTTCCCGGCAAGAAATTCAGTTCATCGGCGCTAAACATGTTCTCTTGCTTTGTCATCTCGCAGCGTAAACCCCAGGCCGAAAGCTGCCGGTGTAAAGCCAGCGGAGCAGCAATTTCACCAACCAAAGGCACAGGCATACGATAAGAGCCCAGCGGCAGCAGAAACGAGATGCATGTCCCCAAGCCAGAGGAGCTGCGTAGCTCAAGCCATCCGCCCATCATTTTGGCCAGATTAGAGGCAATCGTCAGCCCAAGGCCGGTGCCTTGAATATGTCCCTGACTCTGAAAAAATGGCTCAAAGACGGTTTTTTGATCGGCAGGAGAAATGCCTTGCCCGCTATCGCTGACGGCAAAAATGAGACGATCGTCGCAGCGCTTAACGGTGAGACAAATGCCGCCGTTTTCGGTAAATTTCAGCGCATTTCCCAGCAGGTTCACCAAAATTTGTCGCAGACGCGTGCCGTCGACCTCAACATGCAGCGGCACTTTGTGACCAACGAATGTTTTTAGGGTTAACCCCTTGGTATGGCTCGGTCCTTCAATGGTATGCATCGCCTGATCTAGCAAAGGAAGCAGCGCAGTTTCCTCAACGTGCAGGGAAAGTTGCCCAGATTCAATACGTGAAAAGTCCAATAGGTTATTGATAATTCCGAGTAAAGAATGAGTACATTGGCTGGCCGTATTGACGAGTTGGGACTGCTTATCGCTCATGGGCGTCATTTGTAACAGCTCTAAGGCCCCTAGTGCGCCGCTGAGCGGTGTGCGCAATTCATGACTGATCGTGGTGAGATGGCTACTTTTACGTTTATTCGCCTGTTCGGCCTGTTGTTTGGCTACGGTCAGCTCCCGCGTGCGTTCGGCGACGGTATTTTCGAGATTGTCGTATTGAGCATGCAGGGTATCGAGCAGCAAATTATAGGCATGTGCAATGCTACCTAACTCGTCATGTCGGTTTTCAGGTAATCGCGCAGCAAGTGAATTTGGCCCCGTTTTCCCGATGATATCGACAAAATCCCACAGTGGCCTTGCCAAATAACGATGAAGTAGCCAGAACAGCATTCCTGCTAACAGCAACAGGGTGGTGAGGGCGAATGGTAACTGGCTTGCCACAATGGCCAATGCACGCTGCATTACGCCGCTAGTCGGATACAAAATAACCTGTTGCCAACCGGGGCCTTTTAGTTGGCTACGAAGTACCAGATACCCCGGTAGATGCTGCCAGCCATCGTGCAACGGCGTATTAAGCAATAAAGCCTGAATTTGCTTAGATTCACTTTCTGGCAGGTGAGAAAAGGGCAGGATCAGATTGTGTTGATCCAGCCATAGGCTGATGTCGTTGCTAGATACCGGATGCCCATACGACAAAAGGTCGTTAAGTTTTACCGTTAAACCGACGAGGATACCCTGCGGGTTTGCCGCGGCAATCGGAACGCTCCAGCCCGCTCCTGCAATATATTCTGGCTTACCCCAAAACAGATTGTCGTGAGTTGCGCGACGAGGTAATTGTGTCAATTCAGTTTGTCGGCGGGCTAAATAATTAGGCGAATGCTCACGCGGTGGCAACAAAGAGATGCCATAGCGTCGATCGAGAACAAAACTATCAAGATAGTAAGTTTGACCGGCGGTACCATAGACTTGAATGAAGCTCAGATCGTTCTCCAGTCTGTTTTGCGGCGTACAGGTGCTGGCATCAATAGGGAAAAAGCGACTTTCATTTTTGATCGCTGCAGGTGTGTCGACAGAAACGTAATGGTATCGGCCATAGCTGTACGCCAATGTCTGAGCATCGTGTTCTGCGCCCTCGAATCGGTGATTACTCAATCCAACCCTTAGATTGGAAATATGAGATAAATTTTCAATTAACCGCTGACGGCTTTGGTTTAATGAAAAATAGGTGGCAGAGAGCATACTAATTAGCCATATGATAAGCAGGCTAATGGATATAAGTAGCGTTATTTTACCCACCAAAGAATGTTTTCTTTTCATTATTGTTATCCTTAGGCAATAGCCTTAAAAGAAATGCCTTAGGTTTTTCTACGTACGAATGAATTTCGCAACGTAACTCTTTTTATTTAGCGCACAAAACTATCTCAATATAAAAAGGGTAATAAATACTGAGGAAGTCGCCGTGTTAATTTGTAAGTGAATATGATAGCAATGTTGATATAAATGGGAATCAGGTCTTTTACTGATGTACACCTAAGGGTTTTACACTGAGTATGGCTTTGCTATTTAGGAGGTCATATCAATGCTGAGTAAATTAAAAAAAATCCCTTTACTCGATAATGTCCGTATTTCTACTGGCGATGGGTGCCTATTAATGGAAATAGAAGAACGAGCTGCGCGTGGATATTTGTGTACGCTCTCTCTGGTTCTGGCTATTTTTCTTGACACTCTTGAAAATTTTCCTCTAGAAACTGTGAGATATATCACTAACGTGCTGGCTGGATGTCAGGGAACTCATGATTATGCGTTGCAGTTAACCCAAGATGGCGGGTGGCTTTGTTGTTATTACGGCAAAAATATGGCTGCTGAAATAATGGCGGTAGAACTTGAAAAACATCTGGCTTTAACCCGGTACTTAGCCAGTGTCATCGCTTGCCAAGTAAAGACTGAACGGGGTAAATAGCATGAAAATAAACTGTGCGACTTTTTTTTCTATGCTGATTTTCTGTGCCCTAGCTCAGGGGCAAACACTGGCATGGAAAGGTGAGAGTTTTTCATTGCGGGCAAGAAAAATACCGCTATCGACAGTATTGCAAAATCTAGCTGAAAACTATGATACTCAGGTTGTTATAGACCCTTCAATTACCGATATATTCAATGGTGTGATTCTTTGCTCTCCACCAATCGATATTTTAAATAAAATATCCGCGCAATATAACTTAGCCACGTATCTTGATGGCAATACGCTATTTATTTATCCCTCCTCGCTAATTACGCACCGCATCGTCACGTTAAATACGTTACCTGCCAGTACGTTTGTTCGTTATTTGCGCGATCGTGATGTGCCCGCGCAAAACAGTTGTGAAGTCCATCGCGTTCCCAGAATGAATGCGCTTGATATCAGCGGCGTGCCTGCCTGTTTATCCCGCATTACACAGTTGGCTTCGATGCTGGATGGTGAAATGACAAAGCGTCAGGATGACGCCGTGAGCTTAATTGTTTATCCACTGAAATATGCCACTGCGATGGATGATCGTTACCAGTATCGCGATCAAACGGTTGTCGTGCCGGGTATTGTCAGCGTGCTGCGTGATATGAGCCAAAGCAGTGCGCCGTCTACGACATCCTCTTCGCCAGCAACTCAGGGGCTGCCGATGTTTTCTGCCGATCCGCGTCAGAATGCGGTAATCGTGCGCGATCGTTCAGTCAATATAGCCGGTTACCGCAAGCTTATTAGCGAGCTCGATCAGCGCCCACAGATGATTGAAATATCGGTAACCATTATTGATGTTGACGCGGGTGATATCAGCGAGCTCGGTATTGATTGGAGCGCGGCGATATCACTGGGTGGTGGCGCGCTCTCTTTTAATGGCCCTGATAGCAATACCGGCGGCGGTTTTTCAACGGTGATTAGCAACACGCCAAGCTTTATGGCGCGTTTGGTCGCGTTGGAGAAAAGCTCTCATGCCTATATTTTGTCGCAGCCATCGGTGGTGACGCTCAATAACATTCAGGCGGTTCTGGATAAAAACGTCACGTTTTATACCAAGTTGGAGGGGGAGAAAGTGGCTAAATTGGAGTCGATTACCACGGGCTCGTTACTCCGGGTGACGCCGCGCCTGCTGAGCGAGCATGGCAAGCAAAACATTATGCTTAATCTCAATATTCAAGATGGGCAACAAAATGCACCACTGAGCCAAAGTGAGCCATTACCGCAGGTTCAAAACTCGGAGATTGCGTCGCAGGCCACATTGCAAGCGGGGCAAAGTTTACTGCTTGGCGGCTTTAAACAGGACAAACAAATGCAGGTGCAAAATAAGATCCCATTGCTGGGAGATATTCCGGTTATTGGGCGTCTGTTTCGCAGTGATAGCAACCAAACTAACAGCGTTATCCGACTGTTCCTGATTAAGGCGACGGTGGCTAACGACGATAATAATAGTCATGGGTAACGAGCGAAAAGTCCGTTTGATTGGCGGCATCCTCCATGGTCGAGAAATATGGCTGGAGGATGGGAAACTCTCCATCGGTGAACATGGCTGCGATCTTTGCATCCCTCTCAACGGGGAAGGCCAGGTGGTGTTGTCTATCAACGATGGACAGATGTTCGTAGATGCGGGACGCGCGACCGTTAGGGTCAATGGCCGAAGGCATAAAACCAACTTACCGTTGCCCGATGAGGGACTATTACAAACGATGGGGTTGGCGATGGCATTTGGTCGCCATGAAGCCAATTTGTCGCACTATCGGCTACCAACCGGTTTACCTGCGGTTTACTGGGGAATGATGCTGATGCTAACGCTTTTCGTGCTGGTCGGCGTATTCGTCACTTGGAGCGACCATAGCGCTAAGCCACCTCCAAGCCTCTCCACACAAGTCGATGCGCTGCTACGGCAAAAAGGGCTAACACAAACCGTGGCTCGTTGGGATCAGGACGGAACGCTGCAACTGTCAGGCTACTGCCAAAACAGCGCCGTGTTGCAAACCGCGCGCTTGAAACTGGAATCGTGGGGAGTGCTTTACCGAGACAGCGTGGTTTGCACCGATCAGCTTATCCGGGATGTTAGTGATATTTTGACGCAGGCGGGATATGTCAATGCGCATGTGACTAGCGTTGTTCCGGGTGAAGTGCACATCACCGCCGATATTACGATGGGCAAACGCTGGGCTATTGTTCAACCACAGCTCGCTGAGTTACCGGGGCTAACGCATTGGAAAATTGACAATCCTTACGAGGCGCAGGACAAGGCTATCATCGACAGGGTGCTGCAAGATGGATTAGCGGGCAGCGTTAGCGTTACCCCGGTGGGGCAAGCGTTTGTTATCAGCGGGGTGCTGGACACTGAGCAACAGCAAATTTTAAATCAGCTCTTAACCCAAGTGCGTCAGCAGTTTCCCGATATTGCATTGAGCTATCAAAATGTCTCGGCGTCCAACGAAGGAAACCAGCGCTTCCCTTCACCGATTGCTGCAATTATCCATGGTCGACAGGGGATCTACCTGATACTGGAAAATAATGAACGGTTGAGATTGGGAAGCCAGCTTCCTGACGGCAGCGAAGTGGTTGCCCTAAACGATCGGGCGGTCACGCTCAAATACCAAGGGGCGCTGATTAACACCCCATTCAATTTTTGAGGGGTAAATGCCATAGCTACGCTGACAGAGTTAGAAGATCGCCTACGTGATTCTGATGAGCAGACCCGAGAACGTTTAACCGCGCTGGCGGCGGTGAAATCACGCCTGCTGGAAGCAATGCAAAACCCAATGCCGCAAGAGCAATATCAGCAGTTCACCTTATTGTTGGAAGCGGTCATTCAGGCCGAAGATATTATCAACGTGATTTACTTTCGTTATCACAATGACCGAATAAAATTCACTGAATAATTAAGTGTCATTACTCATGAATAAATATTAAAAGAAAATCATAAAGGTCATGCGTATTAGAATTTAATTTTTAATGCAATAAGGAATCGCTATGAAAATAAATATTGAAGCGGAAAAAAAACGGATCGAAAGGGAGTGTTTACGACTGGATAAGTTTTTTTCGGATTTTACTTTTATAAAAAGTGCAATGGCTGAATTAGTTGCCAATGCCGAGACCGATCCGCAGGCAAGGGAAAAACTAAGACAGTTGGAAGCCCTGTTCCCCGAGGGCATTCAGGGTATGGAACAGAATGCTAGACGGGATATGAAAACGTTGAGTGTCGCGCTTAAAAAAGTGCAATCACAGCTAAGTTACGCCATTTCAAACTCGGATAAGTAGCTGAGGAAAACATTATGGGTGAAATTACAACTAGGCCTAGAGATATATTTGAATCTCCTTATGTCAGTAACAATAACACCATGCAGAAAAAACAGGGTGTCGATGACTATGGCATCTCGGGAAATAATAGCGATCAAGATAACCCTTTCGCGTTTGGTTATTCTGTTCTCAATGACCTTTCATTGGTATTACAACAAATCGCTAATTCGCTCTATGGAAATATAAAGAAGAGTACTGAACGTGCGCGTAATACACAGGATATGTCTAACCGAATGGATGAGGTTATTGCCGAGGCGGCGAAGGGGGATGACAAAACCCGCAAGCCAGTACCGGACGAAGTCGTCAAGTATATGCGTGACAACGGCATCCTCGTTGATGGTGTGACGATTGATGATTACATCAAAACACATGGTGGTGCGGAGGGGCTGGATAAGGGCTCTCTACAGGCCGTCAAAGCGGCACTGGATAACAGCGCAAACCGTGACACCGATCTGATGACGCAGGGGCAGTTAAGCATTCAGAAAATGACGCAAGAGATCAATGCCGTGATCACTCAAATGACAGGGTTGCTCAGCAAGTGGGGGGATTTACTTAGCATGATTGCGCAGAAGATGTTCGGATGACGTTGCCTATGGAAAGCCAAGAAACGCAGGCAATGCTGCAATTTTTTCAGCGTGGCGGCGCATTGCGCATGTTGCTGGGCACAGATGCCAGCCCCGAACTGGACGTGTTGTTTCGCTATGCCAAGCAACTTGCTGACGTCGGTGAATATGGCGCGGCAGCGCGGCTATTCAAAGTACTGACGATTTACGACGGATGGTCGTTTGATTACTGGTTTGAACTAGGTATGTGCTGTCAGGCCGAGCAGGCTTGGGTTGATGCAATTTATGCCTACGAACGAGCGGCTCAAATACGGGTTTCGGCGGCGGCAGTTCCTTGCGCTGCCGGTGAATGTTATCTCGCCTGCGGTAACCGCCCGCTGGCGGCCAAAGCCTTTCGAGCAGCGTTGTTGGTGTGCGGAACAGAGCGTGAGGGAGAACAGCGTGATGGCATGGAGCAGGCGGACATTCGCCAACGTGCGCGGGCGGGCTTAGCGAAAGCAGGAGATGAGCATGAGTGGTTCGACACAGATTGACGGTGTTCCCGATGTCAAAACAGAGCTTAGTGGCACTCTGCCTAAAATCGCAGTGCAAACCGCGAGCACTTCCAGCGGTGCATTAGGCCACCGTCTTAGCGCCAAATACGGTTTTGATGAGGAACATGATGGCTTGAAAGGGGAGCAATACGTTAGCCAGCAGCAGGCTGAAAATGCCCTACAGCGGCTAATCGGTGCCGGGACTGCGGGTGCTCGTAACCCCACGATCCGCGATGTGCTGGAGATGGACCCGATGGTGTTGTCGATGATGATGACGCAGCTCGTGCTAAGCAACTCCGGTAATACGGCCAGTTCTATTTGCAAGCAGCTAGAGCGTGCAACCGAGCTTCAGGCCGAGCTCCGAAACAAGCAGGTGGCGGAATATCAGGAACAGATCAACAAGGCGGTTGAGCAGGCCGATCAGGCACGCAAAGCGGGGATCATGAGCGCGGTGTTTGATTGGATCATCGGTGGCGTTGAGGCAGTTATCGGCGTGCTGAAAATAGTGGAGGGCTTTGTCACCGCCGATCCTCTGGCGATGGCAGATGGTGCGGCTTATTTTTCCGCCGGTATTGCTGGAATGGTAAAAGCGGGTGCAGAAACGGCGATGGCGCTCGGGGCAGATAAAGAGACCTGCGGTGAAATCATCAAAGTGGCAGGTATCGTACAAAATACCTGTGAGGGGGTGGCATTAGCGTTGGACGTTATGCAGATTGGCCGCGGCATTGGGGCGGCTCGAGCGGTAACCAAGTCCGTTGGAGAGGTGCTTGAAAAGGAAATGGGTACGCAGCTGATAGAGGCGGTTGCCAAAGGTGCTGAAGATGAACTGAAGGTGCTCGCAGAGAAGGTCGGGCAGGAAGTGGGACGAATGCTGAGTCAAGACTTTGGCATGGCAGTTGAGCGCGAGATGGTTGAGATCGGCGATATGGCCATTGAGGCCGTGGCGCATAGCGCAGAGTCCGAATTGAATATGGTTGCGCGTATGGGCAAAAGCTTTACGCGCGCTGGAGTCGAAACGCTGGTGAAAACTGCCGTTGAAACAGCGGGTAAAGAGCTACTCCACAAAGGCGAAGAGATCGTGGCTGAAAAGCTCCGCGACGCGATTTTACAGAAGCTCCGTCGAAGCATTGTTTCCACCATAATCCGCGACAGTAGCAGTAAAGCGTTGCTGGCAACGCGCGCCTGCGTGGGTGGGGCGAATAAAATCTCTATGTCAGTCGTGGCGAATAGAACGGCGGAGCTGCAAAGAACCATTGAAAAGCTGATTGTCCAACAAGGCTTTATTGATTTCATGCAGAGCTGGACCGAAGAGCGTAAGAAAACACAGCAAAAACGATTAAACGAAGCCTATCAAGATGGCGCGAATGCGATGAGAAGCGCCTCAGACTCGATTGATAACTGTGGCACCGTGCTGGCAAATATTGCCGGAGCGCGGGCCTGAGGAGGTGGTATGGCGAATATCGGAATAACCCCCGTATTGGGGCAAAACCCGCTTAACAGCGCGCAACAGAACATAGGAAATTCGAACGATCAATTACGGATAGCCGATCGGATACAGATCCAAAACCAATGGCCCGTCAGCGATTCACCCATTAACGATGCACAACGTAGCTCGGCTGCCGGGGTGAATAAACCGACTCACATTGATGGCAGTGACGCGGTTCGCGCAGGCGGAAGTAAGGCACCGATGGATTTAAACGCTTTTTTTGCGCTGTTTGATGAAATCTGGAGCAAGTTGCTGATGCTGGCCAAACAATTGCGCGACACCATGCAATTTTATAATCAGAAGAAGCAGGAATTGGGTTGGGGGCTGGAAATTAACACGTTAAAGCAAAGTATGACTGCGATTGATGACAGCTATGAGGCGGCTAAATCAGGTGCTGTTGGCGGCATTTTTTCTGGCTTATTAATGGTTGCGGGCGCGCCTTTCGGCGAGGTCGGTATGGCGGTAGGAAATGCGACGGGGCAAATAGCGGGAGGAATTGGTAACTGGGTTGCAGGTAGTAAAACCCGTGACGCAGATGGAGAGAAAGCCATTGCCGATCTGCAGAATAAAGGGGCGCAGTCTTATGCGAAAACCTTGGATGATACGCTGATAAAAGCCCGTGAGATTATGCAGCAAATGATGGATATGGGGCGCAGTTTGGTTGAAGTATTCAGCCAAGTATTGCGCTCAATCTCACGCTAGGGTTCAGGAGTCAGAATGGATGAAATTACGCGTCTACTGCGTCATGAAGGGCTACATCCACAGCCGACGTTTTTAGCGGGCAGTGGCTTGCTGATAGGGCAGCAGGTGGTGCTTTATCCCTATCAGCTTATTTATCGAGTTGAGGATAGCCATCTTATCCTATGCAGTTTTAGCCGAGTCCTTGATAGCGCACCGCACCTATCGTCGTTGTTAAGGTTATGGGGGATCTTGCAGCGTGTTTTCCACCGTATGCTATGGCTCAAAAGCATCAGGATGCTGGTTATTACGGAGGTATTTGATCCGCAGCTATCGGCTCAGCGCCATCAGTTAGAACGCCTGTTATATAAAATGGGGGCGACGGTGGTGCTTAAGGACGGTGACAGTTGGTTAGATATTTCGGCTGACAAACTGCTTCATCAGCGAAAGCAGCGGTAAAGTAAGTTTTGCCAAGTTAATAGCAAAACAA
Source organism: Hafnia alvei (assembly GCF_900095695.1). GTDB lineage: Bacteria > Pseudomonadota > Gammaproteobacteria > Enterobacterales > Enterobacteriaceae > Hafnia > Hafnia alvei_B. The sequence continues at coordinate 98,451 of NZ_FMIQ01000003.1, forward strand.
TCGATCATTGTATGGAGCTCTTGTATGGATTCAACATCGCATAAACACGGCCAAGATATTTGGCAAACCCCCATTATCAAACAGGCGATGGCGCTCGATCCTGAAGAGGTATACGCCCAGGGATATGCGGCTTGGCAAGAGGGATTGTACGATCAAGCACTGATTGATTTCAGCTGGTTAGTGATGTCTCAGCCATGGAGTTGGCGCGCTCACGTGGCCTTAGCGGGGGCATTAATGATGCAAAAAGAGTACGTAATGGCAATGAACTACTACGGCTATGCGCTAATGCTTGATGCCTGTCATCCTGAACCGGTTTATCAGATGGGGGTTTGCCTAGAAGCGATGGGGGAAACTTCTGCGGCAAGAGAGGCGCTGCAAACGGCGCTGACCATGAGCTATGACGATCCTTCATACAGCGATGTTCGCGCAAATGCGGAGCTGATGCTGAGTCATCTGCTGACCTAACGTTATGCCTGGTCGATTTTTACCAATAACGAGATGAGTTTGGAGGTTGATTATGAGTCATCTGATTAGCGCAGTTCCGCCGTTCGCGAATACAGACGGCAATAGCCACGCTTCTGATGTGAGCGTTAGGGCGAGTATGATCCCTACGCTCATGCCGCCGGGCAGCGAGAGAACCGCGCCTGAAAACATCCTTAGCGATGCGACCCAGCTAAAACGTAAAGCCTACACGGGGTACTTTATCCAACATTTGGTCCGGTTTGCCATGTCCGCGACCTCTTTTGGACTTGCCATTGCAGCCTCGGTACTTTCTGGCGGGGCGGGTATTCCCATTGCCGTGGTGGCCGGTACGGCGATGATTATTGCCGCAGGCGATGCCTGCTGTGCGCTGTATAACCTCATTCAAGTTCGCAACGATCGCGAGCCGCTGCAAACCAGCAATGATTGTATTGTGCTATTAGTCAAAAAGCTGATGCAGAGCGGCTGCTCTAGGTCTGAACGCTCGGCCGAGGTTATCGGCGACGTGGCTTCCTTTGTGATAAGAGCCGGTGTTGCTCTCTCTTCTGTGCTTTTCCCTCAATTTTTACCTGCCGCACATTTATCCGGCAGCACGGCCGAAACCTTGGGGAATATCTCGGTTGGGATCACCGGTTCGCTCACCGTGATTGGTGGTTTGTTAGATATCCACACGGCTCACATCGAACGTAGACAGAAAGATGCCGTGGCAGCGCCAACGAGTGAAGAAACGCAGACCCAAACAGACGATAGTGCATTGAGTGACGAAATGATTCAAACCATGGTGAATCAGCTGGTTGACTGCTATCAGCGTTATCGCGCGCAACATAATGAATTTCAGGCTAGCCCTGCATGATAGACGGTATACGCGCTAGCCAAGTTTCAGCAGTGGATGAAGAAACGCGACAAATGCTGCAAAGGCTGGTCGATCAATTGCCCATCCCCGTTTTACCTAAACCACAACGCGTTGAGCCTGTTCAGAGCGCGATTTCTTGTGAGACTGGGCAAAAAAGTATGCTTGCAAGCCTTGCGAAACGCGCGATCAGCGTTTTTCCTCCGGCGCTATTCATCTGGCAAGCAGTCGTCCTTGGGGGGCAGATTTTATGCTGTAGCGCAGGTATCGTGCTCGCGGTGCTCAGCGGAGGGGCGGCCCCGTTGCTGGTGTTGGCAGGGGTTGGATTAGCCATTGCGATTGCCGATATTGCTTGCCTGATTTACCACCAAAAACACAGTTTGCCGATGGGGCATGACAGCATTGCCAATGCGGTCTATTACATAGCAAGGCATTTCTATGATGAGCAGAAATGCCAAAATGTAGGCTCAATGGTATCTCTAGGATCACGCGCGTTGCTAACGGTTGCCGTGATTGGTCAGCCGCTGGTGTGTTCTTCTTTGGGACTAAGCCTGCCGATATTTCGCCTACTGAACAATGCGGCCTACGGTGCGCTGGCGTTTATGCGCTACGGCGCAGCGGGGTGTCCTGTCACTGGACAGCAGGTTAGTGTGCCTTTCTTCCGTCTACTGGCACACCTCTTCCCTCGCGATGAATCTCAGCGCACTGGAACATAATGATTCAGGCAAACACCCGATAGGTAACACCACACCAGCGGCCATAATGCCTATAGCGGGTGGTCGACGATGACCAAATTTGCCCGCTTATATCGGGAGGTCATTATGGATATTCAGCAAATTATCAATACGCTATCGCGTCTGGCACATCAGGCTGGGCAGGCGGTTGAAGATAAAATGAATGGCCAGGATTTAACGAATCCTGAGGCCATGCTCAAAGCCCAATTTGCCGTGCAGCAATATTCCACCTTTATCAACTACGAGAGCGCGATGATTAAAACCATCAAAGATATGCTCAGTGGGATTATTTCCAAAATATGACATTAACTGACAACGAGCGGCGATTGTTGGTTGAAACCGCATTTGCTGGGATAAACCACGGGCTGCACAGGCAGGTTCGCGCCATGCTGCCTGCAGTGCCGTATTTAGTACCGGATAAAGAAATGCGGGCGGTTTGTTTAGCCGTGTTGCTTGCGGGCCTTGATGAGCCTGAACTAGCACGGCAAACCTTAGTAGATATCACTCTTCCTGAAGCTGAACTATTGAGAAACCATTTATTCTGATCGATACAGGAGTTTGCTTATGAGCATGATTAATAATGCGGCGGCGGTCGACTACGCTGCAACATCTAGCGCTATCAATGCCCCCAAATTAAGCGAAGCAAGCAGCGAAAAGATCTCGGCATTTAACCAGTTGTTGTATGCCGGTACCCCGCCGGGCGATGTGGGAGCATTATCAGCACCACAGATGTTAATGCGACAGGCGGCGACGCTCGGAACCACCGTAGGCGTTGATTTGAGAGCAAAGATCGCCGGATCGGTGTCTCAGTCGGTTAATAAACTGGCCAATATGACATGAAACGGTTACGCCATGCGTTGCTCCTCGCGCTGGTTTTACTGCTGACAGGGTGCCGAGTTGAGCTTTACAGCGCACTGCCTGAAGACGATGCCAATCAGATGTTGGCTATTCTGATGCAGCATCATATTGATGCTGAAAAACTGACAGCAGAAGACGGTATCACGCTGCGGGTGGAAAAATCACAGTTCATCAATGCGGTTGAACTACTGCGCTTAAATGGCTTTCCACGCCGCAGCTATATCTCTGCAGACACCATGTTTCCGCCAAATCAACTCGTGGTCTCACCGGCTGAAGAGCAGCAAAAAATCCTGTTTCTCAAAGAGCAACGTATCGAAGGCATGCTAAGCCAGATGGACGGTGTGGTTCACGCCGATGTGACCATTGCGTCCCACGGGCCTGACGAAGAAGGGGCGACAGGGCCTTCATCGGTGGCGGTATTTATTAAATTTTCGCCTCAGGTCAACCTCGAGTCTTTCCGCGTACAGATAAAAAATCTGGTGGAAAAATCGATCCCCAGCGTACAGCAAGATCAAATCAGTATTCTCATGCAACCGGCTGAATTTAGGATGCAAAGTGCGGTAAACGCAACCGAAGAACCCCAGTGGAGGGCGATACAATGGTTAACCTTGCATCGGCGGTCCTTGATACCTGCATTGATTCTGGCGATTTTTGCTCTCACCGTTCTGATGTGGATGACGTGGCGCAAAAGGCGATAACCGCCGGCACGGTTGATGATGCTGTTTTGTGCCTACACCGCTATCTGTGGACTCCTGCACGTTATGCTCATCCGCGATGGCTCGAGTCGCTGGGTTTCTCGCCGAAAGAGAGCTGGCGCTATGGGGAGTGCCCGCCGCTAGATCGCTGCTTAAACCTCGCTTTACAGAGACGCAGAGGGACACCACGGCTGCCGGCGCAGATTAACGAGCGCCAGCGGCGCATGGTAAAAATGGTATCCAATATCAACGCGTTTGCGCTGGCGATAGGCTTGCTCAAACTAGGATGCAACGACTACTTCCTATTGCCTGACTATCGGCTGGCAATTTTACGCTGGTTAGATGAGTCGTTGATTTGGCAGCTATTTGGCCTGTGCCAAGGCAAAAATAGAGCGGTGTTTTCCCCTTCAGAGATGATCGACAACGCATTCAATCTTGGTATCTCCGTGCTTCATCATGCAGCTCAAGACGACGCTGTTCTCTATGCAATACTGATTACGTTGCCGCCGTGCGAGCGTGCGTTATGGCCATCGGTGCCTAGGCTTGCAATGAATTTATTGGAGCGAACGCTATGCGCCAAATTCCGCTGACCGAACTTGATTGGCAACCGCCATCGGGGCGAATTATCCCCGCTGAGTTATTAGCCGTTGTGTATCGGCAGGCTGACAGTAAGCGCCGCGCCCACCAAGACGCCGTGGCTATTGTTAATGCGGCGCGGCGGAAGGCGGAAAGCATGATCCGCAGCGCGCGCAAAACCTGTAGCCAAATGAATGAGAAGACGCGCCACGAATTAGAGCAACTGCGGCAGGACACGCTTAGCCGCTGTGAATCCCAGTGGTTGCAAACGCACATTACTTATTTATTGCAGGATGAAGCGCTGGAGCGGGCATTGATGCATGCAGTTTCGGACCGCATTCATTACAGCATTGAACAGGTGCTTACCGCATGGTTTGACCAACAGCCCGATGACAAAACTCTTTGCGCTCGATTAGCTAAGCAGGCTGAGCTGATGGCGTCTGAAGGGGCTTTAACGCTGCATTTTCATCCTAGCCAACAGGAAAATGTACGCGCAGCGCTGGGTTCGCGTTTCACCTTGGTTCTTGAGCCAGAATTCTCCCACGATCACGTGATTTTAGCGTCTCCCCAACTCTCAGTGGCATTTTCCCTGAGCAATCATTTTCAACAGTTGCTGACGTGGTTACGTTCCCCTCAGCGAGAAGCCGGAGAGCAAAATGAGAGTATCGGACATCACACCGGCGATGAACCATGAAATCGCTGGTAGCACACAGCAGCTTCACACTGAAAATAGGGTATCGCCAATGGATATGGCACTTCTGGAATTACAGGAGGCTTCGGGCAGTGCGCTGACCGAAACGCTGGAGGAGATAGGCATGGTTCTCAGTGGGCGACTGCGTGACTATCAGCGAGCGGATATGAAAGAGCGTCAGGAACTGCGTCAGCAGGCTTTGTTGAAGATGGTGCAGCGTATGCAGCAGCAGGGCGATATGCCACCGCAAATGCAGCAGCAGAATGCTATCCAAAACATAGGCCAGCAGATCCTCAGCGTTGCAGCCCAACTGGTCGCCGATGATATTGGGCGCAAAAAGAAGAAGGCGCTCAGCGACCAGCTTTCTATGCTGATGGAAGAAGGCGGCTGGGAGATTGCCCTGTTTGGCATGTTAGAGCTGGGGCAGGTGGATAAAGGGGTATTAACGCAGATTAACCGGCTTTTTCAGCGGGCGATGGACGAAGAGGAAGTCACGTTGGCCGAATGGTTTCAACGCATTATGGCATGGCCAGAACGGCGGCAGCGGGTTAGGGTTTTATTGCGCGTTATGGCTTTTGAACTTTCGGCCTGCGTCGCAGGCGATCAACAACATCGCTTGGCGGCGGTGCTGGTTCGCCTACGTCGGCTACTGCTGTTTTTAGGGCTAGAAAAAGAGTGTCAGCGCGAAGAAAAGCTCTGCCAGCTCCCCGCAGAATCGCTACTTCCTTTACTGATAGATATGGCCAATGAAAGCTGGTTGTTTGAAGAGTGGCTTGCACCGCGTCTAACGTCGCTTGTGACTTCACGCCAGCTCTACAATCGACTATTACAGCATCTGGATGCTCTTTTTTCGTTAATGCCCGACCGCTGTTTTAGCGATGACGATCAACGCGATCAAATTATCACTGTTTTACGTGGAATGAAGGGGGATCAGGTTATCGCCTGATTCCGCGCCTGCGCCGCATCTGGAACTCTGTGTCCATGTTAAAGCGGAGGTGTTAATGACGTTAGATCTAGTCACAGAGCGCAATATCCAGCTATTCATTCAGCTAGCGGATATGCCCACCTGCCGAGTAACAACCGATATGTGTTGGTCTCGTGAGAAGTATGAAACCTATCTCAACTTCCGCGATGGGCGAATACACCTCAGCCAATGCCTACTTCAGGGATCGTTTGATAACGGTTTGCTGCTGCTGGCGCTATATCGCTGGCAGCCATGCGGTTTTGTTGGCATCCCTCAGCGATTTTTCCAGCTGCGTCGAGGCTTGGTGATTAGCTGTGCTCCTGCCGCCGACAGTACCGCCGAGCTATGGCTTCGTTTGCATCGCCGCCAACAGGCGTTTCTGGAGTCGCTATGCAACCCCCTGTAGTCAGTTTGAAAACAGTAAGCCTGAAAAGGCTTCAGCAGGCGATTGCAGCCTGCGCTGGGCGTCAAGACATCATATTGGCCGTAGTGTTGCTTATCGCCATTGTGATGATGATCCTGCCGTTGCCGACGTTTATGGTGGACATTCTCATTACGATCAACATCACTTTTTCGGTGATCCTGTTGTTGATCGCCATCTATATCAACGATCCGTTAGATCTCTCGGTTTTCCCTTCGCTGTTGCTCATTACTACGCTGTATCGCCTGTCATTAACCATCAGCACATCGCGTTTAGTGCTGCTACAGCATAACGCAGGCAATATCGTGGATGCTTTTGGCCATTTTGTGGTTGGGGGCAATCTTACGGTGGGGCTGGTGATCTTCACTATTATTACCATCGTGCAGTTTATCGTGATTACCAAAGGAACCGAGCGCGTGGCTGAGGTGAGCGCCCGTTTTTCCCTCGATGGCATGCCCGGTAAACAAATGAGCATTGATGGCGATCTGCGAGCGGGCGTAATCGATGCTCATCAGGCGCGGACATTACGTGAGCATGTTCAGCAGGAAAGCCGCTTTTTGGGGGCGATGGACGGAGCCATGAAGTTTGTAAAAGGGGATGCTATTGCAGGGATTATCGTAGTCCTAGTGAACATTATCGGCGGCATTATTATTGCGGTTGTGCAATACGGTATGTCGCTGGGGAGTGCCGTACAAACCTATAGCGTGCTCTCGATTGGCGACGGCTTATGCGGCCAGATCCCGTCACTGCTGATTTCATTAAGTGCGGGCATTATTGTGACCCGTGTGCCTGGCGAGAAAAAACAGAATCTCGCCAGCGAGCTTTCTACCCAGCTTGGCAAGCAGCCACAGGCGCTGATGCTGGCCGCGCTGGTTCTGATCTTATTCGCGTTGATACCGGGTTTTCCCTTCTTCGATTTCTTTGTGATGGCGGTATTTACGTCGCTGCCTTTCCTATTTATCTGGTATCGCAGACGTCGTCCTGAAGGCGCAGCCCCGAGCGCTGAAGAAATAACGGAAGAAGTGATGCAGCCAGGTGCCCGTCCGCTAACGTTGCGTTTGATGCCCGAGCTCAATACCAGCACGTTAGCCAGAGATATTGACGCCGTACGCTGGACGCTGTTTGAAGAGTACGGCGTGCCTTTACCGGAAGTTAGCATCGTGGTTGATAGCCGAGATCGGGTGAAGGGTATGACGGTGCTTATTTACCAAGAGTCGGTTTTTTCGCTCGAGATACCTGCACATCCCTATTTATTGTTGAAGCCTGATGATCGGTTGGAATGTACGGTTCAGCCCCTGCCCGAAGGGATGGGCAATATTGTTTGGCTGACGCAAGAGATGGGCAAAAAAGCGCAGGGGCTTGGGCTGTCGGTGCTTGGCGGAAATCAGCGAGTTACGGTGCTATTGCGGCAGGTGTTGTTACGTCATATGGCGGAGTTTATCGGCGTACAGGAAGCTCGTTATCTGATGGACGCGATGGAAAAGCGTTATTCAGAACTGGTGAAAGAGTTACAGCGCCAACTGCCGATTAGCAAAATAACCGAAACCCTACAGCGTTTAGTGGCTGAAAGCGTGTCGATCCGTGATCTACGTATGATCTTCGGGACGCTGATTGAATGGGCTCCGCGTGAAAAAGACGTGCTGATGCTAACTGAATACGTACGTATCGCGCTGCGCAGGCATATTTTGCATCGGCTTAAATCCGATGGGGATGTACTGCGGGTGCTGCGCGTCGGTGAGGGAATTGAAAACCTCATTCGTGAATCCATTCGCCAAACCTCTATGGGGACCTATGCGGCTTTGAGCCTTTCGCAAAGCACTCGCATACTCGCATTAATCCACACTGCGCAGGCCGAACATGGTGATTTGCGCGTGGTGACATCGATCGATGCCCGTCGTTTTCTACGCAAAATTATCGAGCCTACTCTGTTTGACGTGTCGGTGCTCTCTTGGCAGGAGTTGGGGGACAACTGCGCGGTACAGGTAGTGCAAAGCATTGACCTTTCGGCAGAAGAGTTGGCCAATGATGACGATTAAAACTACATCTCTGGCGGCCTTGGAAAGGTGTCTTACTCCGCTGAGTCCGCCTCCGCATGGTTATTTGAAAACAGGGCGACTTTTACATATTGGCGCAACGTTGATTAATGCCTATCTCCCCGGCGTTTTTATGGGTGAAGTTTGCCGATTATTGCCCGATGGAGCGCTTGCTGAAGTGGTTGGGATTGACGGTGCAACGGCATTGCTATCGCCCTTTGTGAGTACCGCGGGCTTGTTCTGTGGACAACCCATCCAGCCGCTCGCGCGGCGGCATTTGGTCGCAGTGGGGGATGATTTACTCGGACGCGTTGTGGATGGGTTGGGCCTACCCTTAGACGGAGGCCCCGCGTTGCAAGGCCCGTGGCGAGACTATGATGCACCGCCACCGTCTCCGCTAACTCGCCAACTGATTGATAAGCCGATGCTCACCGGTATTCGAGCCATTGATAGCGTTCTTACCTGCGGAGAGGGGCAGCGCATCGGCATTTTTGCCGCCGCGGGAGTAGGAAAGAGCACGCTAATGTCGATGCTGTGCAACAGCCCAGATAGCGATATTAACGTCTTAGTTCTCATTGGCGAGCGTGGACGCGAGGTGCGTGAATTCATTGAGCAAAAGCTGGGTGAGGAGGGGCGTAGTCGCTGTGTCATAGTGGTCTCTACCTCTGATCGGCCTGCGCTTGAACGCATGCGCGCGCTGTTTGTTGCTACCACCATTGCCGAAGCATTCCGTGATCGAGGTAAGCGTGTTCTGCTGTTTGCCGACTCACTCACGCGCTACGCCCGAGCCGCGCGTGAGATAGCTCTCGCCAGCGGGGAGGTTGCGGTACCAGGTAGCTACCCTCCGTGTGTTTTTGCTGCTTTGCCGCGTTTGCTTGAGCGGGCTGGCAAGGGTGAGAGTGGCAGCATCACCGCCTTTTATACCGTGCTGGTCGAGGGTGATGACATGAATGAACCTCTTGCCGATGAAGTCAGGTCGTTGCTCGACGGACACATCGTTCTTTCACGCCGTTTGGCCGAATCTGCCCATTTCCCCGCCATTGATGTGTTAGCCAGCCTAAGTCGAATTATGCCGATGGTAACCAGCGTAGAGCACCGCGAACTTGCCAATATGCTGCGCAGGCGATTGTCGATATATCGTGATGTCGAGCTTTTAGTGCGGGTGGGAGAGTTCACACGTGGAGAGGATCCGCAGGCTGATTGCGCGGTGGAAAGCTACCCCGCTATTTGCCATTTCTTGCAACAACAGGGTAATGAATTATGCAATCTCGACGAACTGCTGCGACAGCTACGTTATCTGACGGGCAACTGATGCTGCACTGTTTACTCAAGATCAAAGATCGCCGTGAAGATCGTCTGCGGCGGCAAATGGCGGAGCTAACGCGTCAACGTGTGCAAACTGAGGTTATGCAGCGCAAATGCCAAGCTCGGCGCGATGAGTTAATGCAGTTGCTCAACCAGATACTCACGTGGTCTGGGACCTTACTCGCCAATGCGTTGATGGAACAAAAGCAAACAATGGGGGGGCTATTTCATGAAGAGCACAGTTTGGCACTACAGCAACGTTCACTGTTAGACGCACAAAAACGACTGCAGGAACGGCTAAATGTGCTGCATCAAGAGCTGATTATCGTCATGAAAAAGAAGGAAAAGCTGAAGGAGTTACTGAGCAATGAATGTTATTAGAGCGGAAGGCTGTATTTGGCATGCCGTGCAAAGTCATGGCGAAGAGGAAGGGGCGTGCTCGTCCGATACTCACAAATTTACGCGGTTCATGGGACCGATGGTGAAGACGCCGCGCAGCGCCACCGAGCAATCGGTATTGCTGTGTCAGCATACGAGTCGCTATCGATTAGTCGGGGGAATAGCCGCTGGATTGGTGTGTGAAATTAATGTGCTTGAGGGTAAAACCCATTTAAAAGTGCTGGTGCCGCAGTATGCGTTATTTACCCAGCTGACCCGTTTTTCCTCGTGGCTTAATACTGAACTTCATGCTGCCGGGCACAGCGTTACGTTGGAGGTGTTCTATGCCCAAGATGCTACCTGAGGAAAGCGAAATTGCTCGGTTACTCCCCTCAGAGGGTATCGCGTTAGGGCCCTTGCACGTTTGTGCTCGGCAATGGACAGATGCTCAGGAAGGCATCGTCTTTTCAGTCATGTTAGGGACGATAAGGTGTGAAATCTGGTTACTGGAAAGTGACTGGCAAGCGTGGTGCGAAGGGATGATTGGTTCATCAGCGCCAGAATTTATTGATACGGGCCTGCTATTTGGCATCGCCGAATGGGGGCTATCGCCATTAATCGCGGCAAGCGGTGCAGAGATGCGACGTTCAATGAGTCGCCCAATCCGATGCAGTCTTTTGCCTGATCAAATTGCGCTGACGTTCAGTTGGCAGGTAGAGCACTATCAATTTCATACCCTGTTATTCAATTGGCCTACGACATATTTTCAGACGATTGCGAAGCAAGTTTTGCCCAGAGTACGGCCTGTACGTTTGTTACCACCTATCACTTTTGCTTGCTATGTGGGCTGGTGTTTGGTTTCGCTCAGTGAGCTGAGAAATATCAGCGTGGGCATCGGATTGCGGATACAAGCCTTTGGCGATCTACGTGGCGGAGAGTGTGTTTTGTTGCTGTCTGCGGGCATCGTCGCGCGGGTATGCATGGCGTCGGAGGAGCACATGAAAATTAATGAGCTGGTGCAGGATGTAGAAAGCCTGCTGCAGGAAGAGCGTGATAATACCGACTGCCTGCAATCTCTAACGGTCGACGTTAACGAACTGCCGCAAAAGTTGCTGGTGGAGGTCGGGCAGGTTGATATTTCCTTGGGGGCGTTACGCTCGTTGAGTGAGGGCGATCTCTTGCCCGCTGAGGCGCAGTTCTCTTCTGAGGTTAAGCTGCGCCTGAATGGGCGAGTCATTGGCCTTGGTGAACTGATCGGCTGTGGCGATAGCTTTCTTGTGCGAATCAGCCATTGGTACCTGAATTCTGCGGAGCAGCCGCAGATACAAGAGGATACGGTCAATACCTGATAGTGGTGGCGTTGGGCGGTGGCTATAACTGGTTCATCGTTGGATCCATTAAGGAAATACCATGTCTTTGCCTGATTCTCCTTGGCAGCTCATCGCCCTGCTGTTCCTGCTATCGATATTGCCGCTGGCCATTGTCATGGGAACCTCATTCCTTAAATTGGCGGTGGTGTTTTCGATCTTACGCAACGCGTTAGGTATTCAGCAGGTGCCGCCAAACATGGCGCTGTATGGGCTGGCGCTGGTGCTCTCCATGTTTATTATGGCGCCGACCTTGCTGGCGGTGAAAGCACAGTGGCATCCGGTAGCAGAAGCCGGAGCGCCGCCGTGGATGAGCGGCTGGGATAGCCATGCGATCGGGCCTTATCGCCAGTTTTTGCAAAAAAACTCGGATGAAAAAGAGGCGCGTTATTTCCGCAATCTGGTTGCTAAAACCTGGCCTGAAGGGGTGCGTCGGCGGGTGAAGCCGGACTCGCTTTTGATCCTACTCCCCGCGTTTACCGTTAGCCAACTGACGCAGGCATTTCGTATCGGGTTGCTTATCTATCTGCCTTTTCTGGCGATTGACCTGTTGGTCTCTAATATTTTGCTGGCTATGGGCATGATGATGGTGTCGCCGATGACCATATCGCTGCCGTTTAAGTTACTGATTTTTCTATTGGCAGGGGGATGGGACCTGATTCTTTCTCAACTTGTGCAGAGTTTCTTATGAGCGATGCCAATCTTGCTCGTTTTGTGACTGAACTAATGTGGCTGGTGCTGATGACATCTTTGCCTGTGGTATTGGTGGCATCGGTGGTTGGGATTGCGGTGAGTTTATTTCAGGCACTGACTCAGATTCAGGATCAAACCTTGCAGTTTATGATCAAACTGCTGGCCGTTGCGCTAATGCTGATGGCGACCTATCACTGGTTGGGGGGCTTACTTCTGGCCTATACCCGGCAGGTGTTATTACAGATAGGTGTCCACGGATGATTAGTCAGATCAATGACGGCCTGGTCACCCTTGCTTTGGCCATGATGAGGCCGCTGGGGCTTACGCTGCTGTTTCCTCTGCTACAAATAGGCAGTTTGGGATCGTCGTTGATCCGTAACGGTATCTTGCTGGCGATCGCGTTACCGATGTGGCCGATCATTAATGCGCAGCCGATTGTTCATCAAGGCTGGGGTTGGGTTAGCGTTATTCCCGGCGAAATGATCATTGGTCTGCTCTTAGGGTTTTGCGCCGCGATCCCTTTCTGGGCCGTCGATATGGCGGGATTTCTGATTGATACGCTGCGTGGCGCCACCATGGGAACCGTATTCAATCCGGCGATGTCGGTGCAAACCTCAATTTTTGGTTTGTTGTTTAGCCAGTTTTTATGCGCGCTGTTTTTTATTTCTGGTGGTTTTAATCTGCTTCTTTCTGCGCTGTATGCGTCATACGACTATTTTCCCGTTGGCAAAACGATGGCGTTTAATCACGCTTTTTTAGATTTTCTCCTTGCCGAGTGGCAGATCCTTTATCGTCTATGCCTTAGCTTTTCACTGCCAGCCGTACTCAGCATGGTATTGGCTGATTTAGCGTTGGGATTGCTCAATCGTTCCGCTCAGCAACTTAACGTGTTCTTTTTATCCATGCCGATAAAAAGCGTGCTGGCGCTCTTTCTGCTACTGCTGTCGCTGCCCTATGCATTTCATCGCTACCAGTTGGAAAGTGAAGTGTTGTATCGACATGTGAGCCAATGGTTAGCCAGCCATGAGTGAAAAAACTGAACAGCCCACGCAGAAAAAAAAACGTGATAGCCGCCAAGAGGGGCAGGTGGTTAAAAGCATGGAGATCACCTCCGGCGTGCAATTGCTCGCTGTGCTGGCATTTTTTCATTTCTTTTCAGATGCGGTTGTCGAGTGCGTCGCTCAGTTGATACTGCTGTCTGCACAGCTAATTAATCAACCCTTTGACTATGCCGTGAGCATGATGACGCGGGCGTTGCTTAACGCTGGAGGGAGAATGTTTGCCCTATTCGGTGGGATGCTGGCCATCGCTACCGTGGCCAGTGTGTTGGCTCAGGTGGGATTTATGCTGGCAACGAAAGCGGTTGGTTTTAAAGGCGAGAAGATTAATCCCGTGAATAATCTCAAGCAGATATTTTCTCTGCATAGTCTGATTGAGCTGCTTAAATCGAGTCTAAAAGTGGTCTTGCTATGTCTAATTTTCGTGTATCTGTTTAGCTATTACGCACCCACTTTTCAGGCGTTGCCATACTGTGACCCTGCCTGTGCTATTCCTGTCTTTTCGACCTTCGTTCGTTGGATGTGGTATGCATTACTGACATTTTACGTAGTGCTGGGTGTTTTTGACTACGCCTTTCAAAGTCACAACACCATGAAGCAGCAGCGAATGAGTAAGGAGGATGTGAAGCAGGAAAATAAAGATATGGAGGGTGACCCACAGATGAAAAAGCGTCGCCGTGATTTGCAGCGCGAATTACAAAGTGGGAGCCTTGCGCAGAACGTGAAGCAATCCGCGGTTGTGGTGCGTAATCCAACCCATATTGCGATTTGTTTGGGCTACGATCCCGTTGATATGCCAATTCCTCGAATACTAGACAAAGGAGTTGATGCCCGAGCTGAGCATATCGTTAATCTTGCTCTGCGGGAGTCTATTCCGGTGGTCGAAAATATTGCCTTGGCGCGCCAGCTGTTTCAGGAAGTGCAATACGGTGAAATGATCCCAGAATCGCTGTTTGAACCCGTCGCTGCGCTGTTAAGGCTGGTGTTAAACATTAACTATGATGTCTAGTAAAAGGAGTAAGCAGCAGGGAATAGATATCCGCGGTTGTATATGACTCAGTGCATATTATTATTTTTAGTAACCTCAGGTAATTACCTCATGGTGCGCTTTTTAAAAAAATAATATTGTTTTTTTGTTGTGTTGATCATGAGCGTATTAAATCGGAGGGTATTATGGTTACTGCAGTAACAACAGGTGGAACCTTAGGTATTTCGCATTATAATGAAGTTGAAAGAACGAGTGGTAAAAATGATGTACTTACCGTAAGGCATAATGGAAAGGAAAACTGTCTGACCGCGGGGCGCTCGCTAGCAGAGCGTTTTATTGTTATTTTAAATAGCACATGCTTAGGGTCTCTCGGGTTTATTAAAAAACTATATGAGGCGTTAGAACATCGGGAAGCAAAAGCCATTGAATGCTTTAGTTCAGCATTAGCGAATATTTATGGCGAAGGGGCTAAAGATATCGTAAATGCGCATTTAAATGGGAAGGGGAAAATAGAGTCATCAGATGTGTCTATAATTTTTGATAAAGTAACAAAAGCAAACCCCTCTTATAAAGAATGTGATGAGAACGATAAAACAATTACAGGGAAACTGAAATTATCATTCCAGGATTTTGATATCTCTCATGTAAATAACTGCGATTTCGATTTGTTTGATATTTTATCATCAAAAGTTGATGGGCTAATCGCTAATATTGGGGGGCGAGAGCGTTTTAGTAACCAAGAAAATGTGCATTCTTTGAGAATGGCACTGATGGATTTTATTACGTCAATGCCTGCTTCATCAGATACGTTTATGGCCGCTTTCTCTAACATAGAAAACGATGTTGCAGTTCCTGACTATCATCTTAATGAAATTAATTTAAGTGATCGCTCAAGCTGTTACCTCACAGCGGAAGATATGAATAGTCTCCTTAAGGAGGCTGGGCTTCTGAAAGAAGAATTGTTGCTTTCGGGAGTTCAAGATGCGTGCCGCCACCAAGTCTATGCCGCTCGTTTTAACCAGGGGGCAAGGGAGAATATGGGCACGATAGAGAGAAGAGCTCTATCTGTGGAGTCGCTTCTTCGCGCCGTGGATAAGGATGTAGAAACGCCGGTACTACAACAGCCAGCGCCATTATCGCCATTACCGCAGACCACGTCGTCACCGCAGTATGCGCCGCCACCAACACCGCCAAAGTCGCAGCATGTTCCACCGCCGCCGCCACTACCACCAAAGCCGTCATCGCAGAATGTTCCACCGCCGCCACCGCCACCACCTAAGACGTTATCGCAGCATGTTCCACCACCACCGCCACTTCCACCAATGGTTTCCGTAGAGGCGATTGAAAATAATCAGCTAGATAAGAATAAAGTAAATTCTTCAAATAAAACTGACACAAAAATCCCAGTAAAAATGAGCTTTGAGGATGAATTGAAAAATAGAATAAAACAACATAGCAGCAAGGGTGGGGTTACTGAACTTGATGAGCCGGCAAAAAAAAAATTGACTTAAGACCCAATACAAATAATGGGTTAGAAGATATTTTAAATAGAGCCATTAATGATAGAAGAAAAGCATATTCTGATGACGAGAGTATCAGTTCAGAAAGTCAGAGCGAGAATGATGATGACGAGTGGGATTAATAATCGTGAGGAATTTCTATGAATCAGTATATAAAAAATCAACTTTCATTTTTATCTGAACAGTTAGGAATTGATGTATTTTTGGATGATAAGCAGCAAGCCATAATACTTATTGATGGCGTTTATCCGATTTCAATTCGTTTGATTGATAGTGTATGGCGGTTTTATGCAATGGTCTGTTATGCTAGTGATATAGCGGATTCAAACAGCGGTTATAAAAAAATTCTTTCAACGAATATGAATGAACAGGAATACGGCGGGGGTGGGGGATTGTGCCTTGATGAATCAGCAAATGCTATATTGTATATATTAAACCCCACATGCAATGAACACTCTGAAGACTTATATAATAAATTGAACGGATTCGTTAATCGTGTAGACGTTATTCGTGAGATGGTTTTGTAAGTTATATATGGATTAGTATTTTCAGCTGAAAAGATCTCCATAATCACAGAGATTTTATTTCAGAAAAAACAACCGGCCTTATGGATTAACACCGTTCACTTAAGCTCGATTTTAGGCAGAGCATGCCGATGGGGTTGCAACGGCGTAAGCCGCCTAAGCGCCCAGCAGCGTGTTATGCCGAGTATCTCGATTTCTTAAACAAACGATGTTAGCCATAGGGCTGGTTTCTTTAAATAGTGGTGCCCGGACTCGGAGTAATTCAGGCCGCGGAGACCATCGGTATTCGTGGCATGTTGGTTCACGCGTTATCTAATGAGGCGCGGGAATTTTTATCTGTGAGCCATCGCCGATGACGCTGGGGGATTTGGTGGGGAGTTTATCAATTTGAAATTGATGTTTTGCCTGTGAGCATAAAAATATGAATAGCCTATTTAGATAGGATACTAAAAGTAAAGCTGGCGGGTAGTTAAAAAGATTGGTTCGAAAACGAAAGTTAGCTATGTTAGGTGAAAATTGTTCAAAAAAATGATTAGTGTTTATGGCGACTAACTCAGAGGCGTTTATCCCTTTAAAAACGACATAATACAAGCCCTATATATGGAAGGTGTTCCTGATGAATTTAATAGTCACGAGGAGGTTTCAAAAACTATTGAGTACCTAATTTCTGATCTTGAGGGAAGACTGGATGACTATCAGATAAGAGTCAATATTAAATGATAGAAATCAGTTTTTAATATTAATACAGTAAATCTAGTAAACGATAATCATAATGTTATTTATTTCCTTGTTCAGTATCGACTCTCTAATTTTATCCTGACCTTGCTTCAGGGGAAGATATTATTATGATGTAATTATATTTCTGGATGAATCCACTAATCAGTTAAGAATCTATATTTTCGCTAACTCACGATTATATATATCTAGTGCTTTTCTGTATACATCATTAATATTACGAGGGAACCTTTCGTAAATAATAGATGGGCTGTATGAAGAGATGATATGTGTATAGGTACATTGAAGTCTCGTGGGGTCTACCCTACGATTTTTCTTGCAGATTTCATAAAGTTCTATGAGGTTTGTTAAGGAGCCAAGTTCATTGTAAGGGCACAGTAAGCCAAAGTTTTTATATGTAATAACATCATTTGAATCAAAAGGTAATGTTATTTTTGATATGGATTCAAAGATGATTTCTCCCCAGTCTGAAATGATTTTATCTTGCAATCTACCATTTCCGGTAAAGGATAAGATATCACTTATCATATTATGGTAAGTCAAAAAAGAGACCCATGGAGTTAATGCATTAAGTCCAATTGGTCTGCCAGCATATAAAAAGTCCCAACTCTTCGGTTCTTCTACAGATTCTAAACCAAGTTCATCATTGATGAGCTTAAATTCATATATATAAGAGAATATTTTAGAGTCATTATTGTCAATTCCCCAGTGATTTTTTACGTTTTCTAGAAGACATAGATATCTTTTTTTTATAACATCAAGAAATAAATTTGACTGTATTTCTACTTTTATTTCAATGTTAAAAAAACTATTATTTGTGAATATTTTATTATACAATGAATTTCTATCTTTAAATTTGAACCCTGAGCTTGCTATCTCTATTTTATTTAGTACGTCATCGAACATTTCCTTGTGGGTTTTATACATTTCAAATTTCATTAATTCCTTTTTTGCTTCAAGATGAAGATTGTTTTTATCTTGAATCTCTTTTTGAATCCGAAGTTGTTCAGAACGTTCTTGATCATTTTTCTTTTGTTGTTGTAGTAGGAAGATCAATGTAGCCAGAGAGGCTATTGCACTCAAAAGAGTGAATACACCCGATAAAAGTGAACCAAAATTAGACCAGTCGCCAGACTTTTTTGAAAGGCTGATATTTATTCCTTTAGATAGGAGGCTAAAATATTCTCCACTAACGGAATAATCATACAAAACAAGAATTATTACTGGTGGTACAACACCAAAAATAAAAATTGCAATCCATAGCAGTTTACTTGTAAACACTTTATTATTTCTCGCTATTTTTTCGTTTAGCTGATTATATCCTCGTTGTACTATCAGTACCACTGTATGTATCGCAATAAATGGTGCTATTCACTTCCGAAGATTTTCTTACCGACTGATTATATCTTCCTAATAAAATCGCTATTCGAAAAACCTGATTCATCGAAAACCAGATCATTGCCGCCTTGACGTCTCCGCAGACGCAGGACGTACCGTAAAAGAGTTTTCTGTGACGCGAGGATAACTGGCTTGCGCCGGGCAGGGACGCTCCAGATATGCGCTTTCAGATTAAGTTCATCTCAGCGGGCAAAACGCAGTCCACTGGATCGTAGATAAACCTAAATACGATCTGATGAAAGTTGCGCTGGTGCATCATCGATTTGGCTGGATACACCCATTTGGTAACGGCAATGGCAGAACGGTCAGATTGCTGACCTATGCACTACTCATCAAATACACTTTTGATGCTGATGAAGAAAAATAGCTCACCGGATTACTTTTTGAGCTGGTGAGTTTGCCGACGAACTCAGAGCGCCGCGCTGGATCCGCACATCTGAAGGCGTGAAGTTTATCGATGAGGTGGCGGTTTGATGCAACCGGACTGGCATTTTGCCGACATTATCACTGTACTGAAAAAGCAGGGGACTTCACTGGCGGCGAATTATCGAACGAAGTTCGATGAAGAGTCCGTATGCCAGAAAGCAAAAAACCAGCCCTTAGGCTGGTTTCTTTAAATAGTGGTGCCGGACTCGGAATCGATGTTTGTTGTTAACCTTATGAATTAGAATAATTATTTTTAATTTGATTATTTTTATGCCCTCATTTGTACCCTCAGTCCCTTTTGATGCTGAATTAAGGAATTCAAACTCAGGAACGAGAGGGCAACATCGTGGGAAAGTGCTTCGCCACAATGTCGTTCATTTTATCGATCAGCTCTGGTCGTTTAAAGATAATGTGTCCAGTTCCCTTCTGAAAATATTTGATCGCAAACATCTCGTCCTCGTAACGATTACTGTGTCTGTTTTCATGGATATGATCCCCCAGCCGACGGGTAACGTCAGCGCGGTTGTCAGGAACAGGCTTTCCGTCAAGGATCATCAGCAGCCGCTCAAGGTCAGCTAATCGATCGCGCTGCCAGCCCCAGTTAAGTCCAAATCCCCACCGGTCACATTTGACCAGTCCCGTCACGATGATTTTCTTGCCAAATTGACATGGGCTATTCGTCTTAAAATCCCAGCTCAGACTTTTAAATACATTAATGACGCCACGTTCAAATACATCATATTTGCTCTGATGAAGTTGCTCAAAGGTGCTAAGAATATTCTCCTCGCTAATCGCCGGAATATCCTCTTTTTCCAAACTGTTGTACCACTGCTCACGCGCCTGAGCATCCATAATCGATAGCATCCCTGACCTTTTCATCAGGTCTCGCCATATACCGCGATCGAGATTGCGGGTGATGACTTTCATCGCGGTGGCTGGTTTTTCCATCAGCCAGCAGCCGCAGCGAAAATCTTGCTTCATGGCCCAGTCTAGGGCAGTTTTTCCGCCGATATTGCGGGTCAATGTCGAGATATCGTTAAGCTGGTGGATCAACGCTTCAATCTTCGCCAGCGCTGCATTACGTCCGGTGACAATACGTTCAATGCTGGTGGAACAAATCACGTCGGTGTGATCGGTTAAGCATTCCACGCTATCTGTTGAGTTTGTGGCCATATCAAGTTTCCTTTTATGCGTAGCTAATCAATACCGACGGGAGGCCCTTCCCTTGCAGTCATGGCGAGAGAGAAAAGCAACCTGACAGGTATGGAGCGATAGGGGATGATGGGGAGAAAGAACGGAAGACGATTGCCGGTAACAATGATTTTTTGATGTCGTATCCCACGAGATTGGCATTGGTAGTTTCTTCGCCGTTGGACGCCACATTTAATGTCGTGTCGGGCTATATATCATCTGCCCCGACGACAAACAGATAACCGATGGGCTCAAGCTCTGAAAACGTTAGCGGCAGATGCTCACGGCACCATGCCGTAAACCGTGGCTTATCAAAATCCAGAGTGCAATCACGGACCATGCCTAAATCAATAATCAGATGTTGTGCCACGGGTGAACTGGCGGTGATGGGATAAAAGACGCCTTCCGTACCCAAGGTCGTCAGCGTTTCAAATGCTGCTGTCGTGACATCGACGGTTAAACTCAGTTGCACACCGTCAAGCGGATGTAGATCGCGAAATTGGTTGACGATATTCATCGGTGATTGTCCCCCCGTGGCGGGACTTTGATGCCAGAAGCAGGGGGATGCGCCACCTCTTCAGGCTGCACTGAGCGAAATATCGCGTTGGCGATATCGCAGCAGACCTCACAGGTGACCGTGCCCTCATGGGCGTCGCTGATGGCGGTATCGGACGCTTCAGACATTCCACACAGCGTGGCGAAGCCGCTGAGCCAGCCTGCAGGTAAATGATTCTCTCCGTTTTCTTTTTCTGTGCGAATAATCGCCATAGATTGCTACCTTCGTTTCTTTGATTTATCGGGGGTGCCTACATCGCTGAGCGTGATGCAGGGTATTTAGCAAGGATTTGAGGGGTAAACATGAACGCGACGGTCATTGACCGTTCATGATTTGACGTTGGCGAATATCGGCTAAAGCGCGTGCGATAGAAGGCAACAGCGCCGCTGAGTCGGTACGGTCGTCATCGTTGTCGAAGATAATCGTTGAATCAGCGTCAATGTTGTCTTCAAGCCAACGGATGACTATCTCAAGTCCTTGTTCCGTCGTTAATGGCCCACGGTTTTGAAGATTTGCCGCTACAGGGGCAGGCTCACTCGCCAGCAGCAATGTACAACCACTGTTGTTGATAGCCTCGATGAGGGCAGACGGATTGATACCGTCAATATCGACGACTATTCGGCCCATGTTGAGGGCCAGTATATTGACGGCATCGGCTTCTATAGTCAGGGACAGCATCATCGTGTTACCCCGCGGTATTTACCATGGGTGATGTCCGTAACGGTTTTGTACCCGTTGCGTTTCATGAGTCCACAGGCCTTGCGGGCACGGAGAATATCGATGCTGCTGATAAGCGGCGATTGCTCCTGCGCACTGAAGCCCTGACGGTCGGTACGAACCAAATCGTACTTTTCGACAATCACGTTGACCGCATCACACAGCGAGATACCGGCGTCAATATGCGCTTGGATCGCACCGTCGTTGCCAAACGGCGTATCGTTGAGTGTCAGACCATAGTGTTGATTAAGCAGATGCGTGAGTAGCGTCCGCCAGATGTCGACAGGTGACAGGCGAGATGATGCCGCCCGTTTCGGGGAGACAGATAACATGTTCATTATTGGATCTCTTTGTCGTGAGGTGAAACTCAGGTGGGGTTTACACGGTACATGACTGCCGGATGGCATCCAGGGCGGCGTCCAGCGTATCCCAGTTGATGCCCTGCTCAGCATCGTGGTTATTGGCCGCATGGCGTAATGTGGCTTCGGCTTCTTGCGGGGTGACGGTGGTATCCATGCTGCAAACATCATCCGTGTACCAGAGCGAACATAATACGAAATCATCGTGCTGATGCTGTTGCAGCCGTTCAATGACCTCGCTGATTTTACAGGCGTATGGCATGGATATTAACCTCTGGCTTGCGCTTGCGTTGGCGTCGGGTAAATCGCGATATAAAGATAACCACAACTGCCTAAGCTATCTGCTTCGCAGGTCAGCCCCTTTGCATACAGCGTGACACAGTGCTGATGGCGCGGACTGAGTTCACTACTTTTGAGCATTAATTCCAGCTGTTTAAGCAATACCGGAAAC
>NZ_FMIQ01000086.1 GCF_900095695.1 Hafnia alvei
AGACATGTCGGTATTACCAAAATTCAGCTGGCCTGTACCATCCAACCGCGGTAGTGACTTTACCTCCCAAGAGGATGTGATGTCTCATCTAGAAGGTGAAGCGACCGGCTGGTACATGGTGGGAAGCAACGGCATGTGGCACGGGGGGATTCATATAACGAGTGCTACAACTCCGTGGTGTGCTCTGAGTGGTAAGGCAGTTTCCGAACTGTTGGATTTTCCTGTACCCTACAAGGGAGAGCAGAGCGTTCGCTGTATGGCGGACGGGGAAGTGGTGGCTATCGGATCTGCCGTGATTACTTGAAGGTTTCCTGGGAGACGGGGCCTTTGAATGTCTCGGGCTCCTTTGTTCTGGTGCGACACTACATTCAGCCCGGCGAGATTAAAGAGAACGGCCTGCATTTTTATACGCTGTATATGCATTTGGCGCCTTACTCCGCTTACGCCTCCAGTGAAAATGAAACACATTGGAGTGTGAATGACAAGCTACCTGTATTTCGCCGTGAGTGGACTCCTGATGCTAACGCCGAGAACAGAAACACGTATCGTATAGACACCATCCCGAAAGGTTCACAGATTGAATGGGATGCTTCTGATTCAAGCCGTAGCGCGACAGGGCCTAAGGCACGTCGCTATGGTTTGGTCACGTTTAGAGGGCTATCCGATACAGCGAAAGCCAAAGGTACGAAGACCCGTCTGGTGGAAGGACAACAGTACTGGATCCTGACGGACAGAGATAACCTTGTCCCGACATCAGGTGCAGCTGTTCGCCCGTCGTGGTGGTCGCATCTGTTACCGCCTTACGCAGAGCCGATGCAGTTTGACACCGTAGTCTGCCCTACACCGTACCCAATCAATGCCAGTGATAGCGTCGGGCATTTGGGTTATTTTCAGGTACCGAAAGAGGGTGGTTACACTGCTCGCTATCAGGTTCATATTGAATGCCTGAGTGCAGATGACAACTTGCCGACTTTCCTGAAAAATCCTGAGAAGGTCTGGGGAGCTCACCGCTGTACCTGAAATGCCCGTCAGGCCTGCCGTTGTTCTCGAAAGACCTGAACACAAAGG
>NZ_FMIQ01000085.1 GCF_900095695.1 Hafnia alvei
TGTGCATGCTGCGCCAGCACGTCAATAACATGGCTAGCATAGAAACGGGTCAGTTCAGTTGAGCCATTTGGCTGCACTATTTGTGCAGCCACGGGATAACTGCACCGCTAACAACGATGGGTTGCGCGTGGAAACAGTGACTGCGGCACTTCCTGGTAACTTATACACATACTGATATTTTTTTGAAACATCATAATCGGAAGATATTTGACCTTTCCTTCAATAAGATATGACGTATTAATGCCATTGTTTTTTCAATAATACTGTTAACGATGGCATCGCCTTCATCGTCAGAAAATAAAAGATGCTCGGTTCCTTTTAAGTCTAGTCCACAGCGTTCTTCTTTTGACATGACCCCCATTGGATCCACTTTTGAAATCAACGCAGACACATTTAATACCAGGCTCATGCAGGCCATAATCTATTATTGAATATACGGAATAGGAGTCTAACGAATCACTGTCATGGACAATTTCATGTAGCTCACCAAAATAATCAAAAAAAATAAGACAAATCACCCTTATCCCATGCTTCAAATTTTATTGAACTTAAACCATCGCTTTATTTATCGTTTGATGATTTTTGTCATAAATCAAACCTGGTGATAAGTAATTTGCAGGAACCCCCTTGTAATCCAATACTTTCCAGTAGCTATTTTTTCATCGTTATCGATAGTGGAGAAGCGTTTTTCTCTATATCTTGAAACAATCCACTAATATAATTTTCAGATTGCTGCCCAAGATCCAATCCACGGTCAAATGTAACCCCGAATGCACCAATAACAACCCTTGTTATTAGGGACGTGAGGACTCGTCCTGCTGGATAGGCAAAGGCACTTAAAGCTGAAAGGCTTAGCAAAGTTAACAAACTCATTTTATTTAGCGCCATCATTCCTTCGAAATATGATGTTCATTAATCTAAACCATTCTGTTCAACCTTGACACCAAGAGAAACAAACTCCCCATCATCAAAAATGTCTACCACTTACAATCGGTACCTTCTTCATTATAGGCATTAGTATTATCCGAAAATGATGTTATTGTATTTTTTTTCGATTTATATGTTAACTGGTAAAACCGCGCCCCTTGAGACATTATTGTATAATATCCATTAAGTTTACCATCAATGAACTCGGCCCACTTTGACGTATACTCGTCGGACCTTCCATCCTCATTAACTGCTGAAGAGCCTGAAATAAACACTAGCGGAATACCTTTATCTGATTTGCTGTATTTAACGTATCCCAGCGAGATACCATCCTGACTCACTTGAACAAATTTCACATTAATTTTACCAGATGAAAAACAGCCGACAACCTGGTTGTTATCTGCGTGCGCAAAGCCAGATAACAAAGCAAAGCAAAGCAAAGCCAATTGATTTTAGATTCATTGCAACGCCTCAATTCTATGATTAAAAAATGAGAGCATTTATGTATTCAATCCTACAAGTTTTCTTATGTACCGGCTCACAAAGAATTGTAATGACATCATTAGTTTCTTATTTGTAGCTGAATCGGATATATGTGTTTTTTAATATATTTATAAGCGTCACTCGTTTTTTGAACTATTGACAACCAAGAGCGTCGTCCTTATCACACTGAAGTTTACCCATTAGATCCGAAAGTCTATCAACCCCTTCATCTTTACATTCGTACGTATACTCTTTCTTAGTCTTAAGATTAACAACCGTAACCCCCTTATTACTATCGCCATCTTCATAATTGCTAAAAACCGTATACTTAAAACCACTGTGGTGGAAACTAACGTTCATATAATCGGTTTGGAATCTGGAGTAGTGGTTGTATAAAAAACCAGAGTATTCTGGGGCTAGTGATGAATAGGCAAATGTCTCTCCACTAGAGTTTTTCATTTAATAAATCATCTTATTGGATGATGTTTTTAAGGAAGCTTGTCCCTTAGTAGTATTGCAAGAGAAATAATCACCTGCCGCATAAGAAAGCGATACGAATGACAATAATCCACTCAGTAATAAAATTCTATTTATTTTTTTCATAATTATCTCTCATTCTGGAATCATAACCTTGTTGTTTTGGTCTATTGTATCTTCTCGCAAAACTTAGCCAGTCTTTATCTCTAATCGACTTAAGTAAAACAGAGTCAGATTTAATAAAATTGACAAATGCACTGAGTTGGTTCTTTTCTGATTCGGAAATTGATTTAACAAACTCCTCAGGTGAATTATAGCCTGCTTCTTTAAAGTTGGAGTCAGCATTAACTACTTTGGATGTCTTTCAAGATAATGAAAATACACAAACAAGGTGTAGTTGTATGATTTTTTCATGGCACCATGATGAACAGAGCATGAATTTAATCATTCAATTCTTCCGGCCCCCCTTGCTAATTATTATCCTTTAAATACTGTATACGCTCATTGGTTTTATCTAACAGGCATTTTTCGTAAATACTAGAAAATCCAGTCCCTGTTTTTGATTCGTAAGTTTCATAATCACAGCTAGCATCTCTCATTTTGATCCATGCTTGTTGCGCCCTCTTAAGGTATACATCTTTTGATTCTTTTTGCCCATAAACCCCCTCCCACTCTTGCTTATATTCTATCATTTGCTTTTTATATAGTTCATTCAGTTCATTATCAGACTTTTTATATCCATCCAGGATTTTTATATAATTATTTTGTTCATCCAAAGATATTGCAAAAGTCAAAAATGGAACTAATAACAAGCTCAATACGAAAATATTTAATTTATTCATTATAGATATCCTTTACGAGCATTAAAACGTTGAGTTGGCACTCCAAAATTTGACTTCCAGTATTCATTCGATATATTTTTTTGAAACTGTTAGCTCCATCACTTAAATCCTTCATGAAATATCTTCTTGTTCGAGAGGAGTTATCCTCTCTAAAAATAAGATCTACTAACACATCCTGTACATTCTGTGATATTGAATCTATATTTACAGTATACTGTACGCCATCAATGTTTGTACCTTTAGCAATAACTCGTTTTGTAACATTGTATTGATGTTCGTACACAGACAAAAACAAAAAATGTTGTTGTTTCCTTGTTAAGTATTGTTCCCCTTTTGGAACGTGTTTATCTATATCTTGACAATAGCGTAGTGCTGAACTCCCTTGTAATCCAACACTTTCTAGTAGCCATTTTTTCATCGTTATAGATAGTGGAGAAGCGTTTTTCTCTATATTTTGAAACAATCCACTAATATAATTTTCTGATTGCTGCCCAAGATCCAATCCGCGGCCAAATGTAACCCCGGATGCACCAATTACAACCCCTTTGTTGTTAGGGACGTGAGGATGACGTGAGAAATAAATGCTATTATCATTGTCATTACCTTCAGCATCAAACGTAAGCTGCCCTTTGGGTACCTTTAACCATTTAAGAGCCATTTCATCATCATTGGAAAGCGCACCTAAAAATTCTACCGGATGCATATGCCACAAAGACGAACCCAGTTTTAATTTACTGGTATCCTGTATCCACACCATCTTATCAAGATAGTCTTCACAGTATTCTCTCCACTCGGGGGCATCACTCGTTAGTTTGTTCAAAAACGACTGCCAAATCGGCGTTTCTTTTTGTGATACCACTCACTGGGGTGTTTCACGATCATCTTATTCTTCACGTCGCGATAAGATGGGTTATGAATAGCACTCAGGTATTCTTGGGATGAATAGGAACTGACACTACTGTCAATCCGGTTTAACCTCACAATTCACAGCGTTTTATTTTCACCACAGTTCGGCGCACACCAAGGCGTGCAGATGTACGTGCAAATGTTGAGATGGCTCTAATAATATCAGGCCACAGCTATTTATTCGATTTCATCTATAAATGAACTATATTAATGCATCCACTGTAACCGATTAGTAATTATCGACAGCCTTTTTATAATTATTGAAAAAGTCATTTAACTGCGTAACACCATCAAGTTCACATTGATTCTCAAGAAGTTCTGCTCGCTGACCATCCATTGTTTTATACAATGCACATCGATCGGAAATTTATTTTCTCTGTGCATTGTAAAAATCGATAGTGACTGAATATTCGGAACCATGTTTTTCTATCATACTTTTAATAGAATCTTCTACTTTGTTTGTGCTGCCTTGAATGCAGGACAATATAACGGGATGAACTGTCGTATTCCCCGCACAAGAAGAGTTTGTTTTTGCATAAATGCAAAGTGGAAAGAACAATAATAAAAGCGTATATTTAGTTTTCATCATCAATGACCTTATTAGTTTTTTCAAGTTCCAACAAATCACGTTTTTCTGCGATGGCCCTTGACCTCAGATCTCCCCACCATGTTGGCGATGAAGGAAACAAATTCTCAACATTATTAAACTTATAGTCCTGAACAATTGTAATGATATCTTTCTCAGATAAAGCAGAAATATTTTTACCCTTTAAAGCCCTGACAGTTATACCAGTTCTGGCACCATATTGAACAGAAGTTGACCAAGTAATGTCGTTAATCGCAGCATGTGTTTTTGAAAACTCAATACCTTTAGATTTCAAATAGTCAATCTGAACTTCATAGTGCGTTTCTTTAATGTAATCTTGCTGTTCCTTTGAAAATTCATCCTTATACTGAGCTGCAATTTTTTCCATACTTTATTAAGCTCAGAAGTTGCAGGAGTTAAAGCTTCAAATTCTGATTTGAATTTAGAGTGTAATATATATTTCTGAACAACTCCCATTTTAGATGAAAATTGATATTTACCATAAGAAATGCCGCCATGATCACCTTTACCCGTTGAAACAACACTGGGCCCTCGCCCTCCAGACTCAAAATGCTCTGATGTCTTGCCCAGTTCCCAGTAACTAAGCGTTTGCCTTAAGGTCCCTAAAAACTCCACCGGATGCATATGCCACAAAGATGATCCCAGTTTTAATTTACTGGCATCCTGTATCCACACCATCTTCTCAAGATAGTCTTCACAGTATTCTCTCCACTCGGGGGCATTACTCGTCAGTTTGTTCAAAAACGACTGCCAAATCGGCGTTTCTTTTTTGCGATACCACTCACTGGGATGTCTCACGATCATCTTATTCTTCACATCGCGATAAGATGGGTTATGGATAGCACTCAGATATTCCTGGGATGAATAGGGACTGACACTACTGTCAATCCGGTTCAACAAACGCTGATAGTTATACGGAGTGTCTCGGCGGATTTGTTGCTTTTCGGCACGCAGCCGTTCGCATACGGCAAAAACCAATATCCCTCCTTTTAAGCATCCACTTCTGTTTTCACCTGACTCAGCTTCAGAATAACTTCCCCCTCCTTAGTTATCTCTTTGCTGACTATCATTTTTATTTTCAGGTCTTTCGAGATCATTTAGGTGATTTTTTCTTCATAACGATCTTATCAGGCACAGACAAATTAGCAGCAACAAATGGCGATTTATCATCAATATGATAAACCAATTTATCTCCTTCAATCTTCAAAACAGCCTTTCCAGTCCCACCAAAAGCGCTATAAAATGAAATCAGTGCCTTTCTATTAACAATATCCCCAACAATATTGTCATCATCATCCTGTAATTAACGTCGCTATGAGACGGGTTATGATTAGCCAAGAAATTCAACCTTTGAATTTTTCCTTTAAATAATTTTTAATCAATGCGGCGTTTTTGTAGTTGAACTTAGCTCCCTTACCTTCACATCCGGATAAATTCACATCATCATTTATAGAAACATTCTTAGATATGTTTCCTTTTTTATCATAGGAATATGCATAGACTTTATAGCAAGTCATATCATGAGCATCCCCCCCCCATGATATCAAGTTTACAATATTCATTTCAGAAGAAATATTTATGAAAAACACAGATAAATTCATAGGTGAATGATTATCTTTGTTTTTATAACTATCAACAATAACATCACCAGACTCGCTTTCTTTGACAAGATTCAATCCCTTGTCCGTAACATATTTTATATATATATTAGAAGCATTTTTTAAAGCAAATTGACCATCAGCAATAACTTCATAATTTTCTACGTAATCTTTACCTGTACGATTGTCTTTTTTGACGCCTTCCCCCTCGCATCCACAAACCGAGTGATTAAGCGAAAGTGGTACATAAGGTTTTTGAGCATTCATTACAGCATATATTTTGGCGAAAACATTATCCAGTTTATCATCAAAAAAATAATACGAAGAAACAGCCATTGCACGATCGCCTGTTTGTGACGACATTCCAATCCTTACACCATCAACCGCTCCCCACTTGCAAGAAAATGTAAAATGGTCTCTAATTGTTGCGGTATTTGCATTTCCCTCTAAAGCAATATCAATATTTTTTTGATCGTGCAGATTTTTCACCGTCAGTGTGTAATATTTAGTGCCATCAAGATCTTCCGAGCTTGGTTTTAAATAAAAATCAGAAGCACAAACATTCATAGAAAAAAAATAAAAATTAATGAACTAAAATATCTCATTAAAGACACCTTCACGTAATAATCTATTTAAATTTTCAAACCGATCATCATAGTGATCATCATGTTTATTAATAATTTTAGTTATTGAATAGGACACATCTTTCGAAACCCCTTGATCAGCTCGAGTCGGTAGATTATTAGAATCCCAAAAATAAAGTGCTGACCGAACGGCATAAACAGTTTCGAGCAACAAGTCAGGCTCAGCTTCAAAATCGATTCTTTGCCCCCATTTGGTCTCATGATATTTTGTAAATGCTCTATAGTTTCCTCTGAACGTCAACTGTTTCATTCCACGACCACGATATCTCCACCCATCCCCACTTGCATAGTCGCCATTGTTAACCCTTTTAGCATATGCTTTATTGGCTATGTTTTCAGCGTTTGCTGCCTGACGCCCAGGAATGAAACCATCACCATCGGCTTCAGCAACATGATTAGCATAATAAGCAAATTTTGCGACAAGTACGTTGGGTCTATAGTTAAAATTCTCGTTAAGGTTAAATCCAGGTCCAACCTATTGAAATACTTGAGCTATAAAATGATTCAATCGATTACTAGTGTTAATTTTGCATCGTTCAAAGCTGGCATTGAGTTCTTCTGCTACAGCACTTAGTAATGCATCAGAAACTCTGACAGAGTCAGTCCAGATTTTTCGTAGCATCTCTTTTGTAATTTTTGATTCACGGATAAATGATCCCAAAAACATTACCGGATGCATATGCCATAAAGACGAACCCAGTTTTAATTTACTGGCATCCTGCATCCACACCATCTTATCAAGATAGCTTTCACAGTATTCTCTCCACTCGGGTGCATCGCTCGTCAGTTTGTTTAAAAAAGACTGCCAAATCGGCGTTTCTTTTTTGTGATACCACTCACTGGAGTGTTTCACGATCATCTTATTCTTCACGTCGCGATAAGATGGGTTATGAATGGCACTCAGGTATTCTTGGGATGAATAGGGACTGACACTACTGTCAATCCGGTTCAACAAACGCTGATAGTTATACGGAGTATCTCAGAGGATTTGTTGCTTTTCGGCGCGCAGCTGTTAGTATACGGCAAAAACTAATATGCTTCCTTTTGAGCATCCGCTTATGTTTTCACCTGACTCAGCTTCAGAATAACTTCATCCTCCGTAGTTATCTCTTTGCTGACCATCATTTTTATTTTCAGGTCTTTCGAGATCATTTAGGGGATTTTTTCTTCATAACGATTTTATCAGGCACTGACATATTTTCCTCTACAAATGGTTTTTTATCTTTAATGTAATAAATTAAATCATCATTTTTAATAATTAGGGATGCTTTCCCTGTTCCACCAAACGTGCTATCAAAAGACACCTGAGCTTTCCCATTAGTTACTGTACCCCTGATATTGTCATCATCATCTTGTTCAGAACAATCAATCCGATTCCCATTATTTGTAATAAAACAATATTTGCCTGAAATGTGATTTCCTGTTTCGGTCAAATCAATAGTGAACGTGCTTGTCTTACTCTCACTTTCCCAGTGACCACCAAAGCAAGCCATAGAGCCGAACGAAATGAATAACAATGCAAATAAGTATTTTTTCATAGCACCACCTGTAAACAATCATCAACTCGATTTAGCCACCCTTTAAGAAACTTAACCTGAGCATTTGGCTTTCCATTCGTTACGGTTAAGGAGCGATAGTATTCATTCCTTATTTCTGCAATTCTATTTAATAACAGTTCTTGAACGTCAATGTTATTAATACAATGGATCATATTATCATCCATTTTGTTACTGACACTTAATTTTGAATCGTATTCATTATGCAAGCACTTCCTTATTTGTTTGATTGCCAATCCGGATGTTATCGTCCAATCATATATCATTAGTGCTATTTTTGTACTTTCTAATTTGCAGAAACCTTTAGGATTCCAGTAGTGGTTATAATAAATCGTTTCAGCTTGTGACTTTGTCATGGATTTTAGAGTCGCTGAAGTAGCCTCTATTCCTAAATCTTGTGGTGCAAAAGCCCGCCAAGTATCAAGAGTTATACCCATATTAGTTTCGCCACCTTTATCATCAGGATCATTTACGTAGCCCCCTCATGACGAAGAATTACACCGGATACTTTTGAGAAAAGAACTTTGCAACGATCTTTACTTTTACTACTTAAAGCACCAAGAAACTCCACCGGATGCATATGCCACAAAGATGATCCCAGTTTTAATTTACTGGCATCCTGTATCCACACCATCTTATCAAGATAGTCTTCACAGTATTCTCTCCACTCGGGTGCATCGCTCGTCAGTTTGTTTAAAAAAGACTGCCAAATCGGCGTTTCTTTTTTGTGATACCACTCACTGGGGTGTTTCACGATCATCTTATTCTTCACGTCGCGATAAGATGGGTTATGGATGGCACTCAGGTATTCTTGGGATGAATAGGGGCTGACACTACTGTCAATCCGGTTCAATAAGCGCTGATAGTTATACGGAACGACACGATGGGTTAAGCGCGTATCAAGAAGGGATGCATGTAAAATCCTGTCAAGAATACTGCGAACCAGACCCTCAGGTGAGGTTGTACCATCAAGGTGATCAAAGCTCGGTGCCTCGTCAACTGTGGTGGTAAATCCCAGCTTTTCGAGATCGTATTGCGACAGTGTTTCAGCGGATTTGTTGCTTTTCGGCACGTAACCGTTCGCATACGGCAAAAACCAATATTCCTGCTTCTCTGTATCCTGCTCCGTTTTCACCTGACTCAGTTTAAGGATTGCTTCGACCTGCGTAACCCTGCCATTACTGACCATTGT
>NZ_FMIQ01000016.1 GCF_900095695.1 Hafnia alvei
TAACGCCTTACGAGTTCGCACATCACACAAATAATTTCGGTGAGAAAATACTGTAGTACGCTGATAATATTTGCAGGTGGGAAGGTAAAAACATAACGGCATAAAAGCTCAGCCCATAAAGGGCTGAGCTTCAGCATCTTCCTTCTTTTTTGTCGAAAATGAGGTCGTGACGCAGATTTACTGATGGTGATGAAGAGTAAGAGACCAATCGATAATTTTGCCGTGCATTTCCTCTGATGTCGAAAGGCTAATTGTTCTGCGGGTCATTAGTTTGATATGTATGTGAAGATTTAGAGTATGTCGTTCTATCAGCCGTTAGGTATTTTTTTTGCTCACCACATGACTTGCTGCACTTAACAGTATCTTATAAACCGGCCAGATATCTGTCATAGAGAAGGCAAGATTAAACTTGCTTAACTTATTGTAGGGGCGAGGCACTTCTTGGGCCGAATACGTGTGTGAGAGCACGTTTGCGGATGCGGTCATCAGCGTAGAACAACCACAGGGGATTGCCTTTACACCGGACATAAGATCATTGTTTATCGGCTTTGCGTATTACCCCCGATTTTGAACAATAGTCCGCCTACGGCGGGAACTAATACTCTGTTACAACGGTGCTTTTTTCAGTTGTCCTAGCTCGTTATAATCCCGTGCATGTATATCCCTAGATCCGAAAAACTCCTCTTTCATATTGATGATGGCTGGGGCAAACTACTCACTAAATACAGTGACGCCATCCCTGAATGGACTCAATTGGTCGTCGAGCGTATGCTCGCCTGTGGTACCCCTGCAATGGGGGGCGCCGGTACTGCTGCGCATCTCCCCATTGCACACACGCCAAATACATTTGCTACAGCTGTATCAGTGCGTGTTATGCGGTGATCGGATGGTATTTTCGAGTGCGGAAGTCGGTTCACGAGCCGAGGTATTACTAGCTCAACGCCATCAGCAGTTAGAAAAGAAGCGATGGTTATTAGCGGCGTAGAGAAGATCTGCCTTAATTTTGGACTTACACCCGAAGTGAGCATTTTCCAATCAGTCGTCAATCATTGAAGCAACTTTATCGTTTTTTATGAAAGGGAATGATTCTTCGCACGCATAACATTGGCCTTATAATGTTAATAATGAATGATTGAAAATCCTAACCATGAACACGGGACATAAGCAAATCTCAAAAAAAACGCAATGTACACCAGTTTCAACTAGTTGGAGACATTACCCTTTATTAAGGAATAGTCAATCTTTGCTGTGATTACGGTATACCCTATAAATATAGCCAGCATTAACTCAGCATTAGCTTCAATTATCAATAAAGATTTGGGATGATGTCCTGCATGGATTCTAAATCTAATGAACCAGATTTTTCTTTTATTACCTGCCCAGAGAGATTAAATGTTTTAAACATCTCACCGCATGAATTGCATCCACCAGCCCCTGACAAAATAACCCTATCCTTTTTACATGAGGCACCGTAAAAGACAAAATTCATCATCTTAGTTTTGTCACCGTCTTGATTCAAACGTTCAATGGCTCCTGTTAGATTTGATAGTTCTTGTGTTTTGCCATTAATGTTAAGAATCTGCTTATCACAGACTGGCATGTCCAACTTATCTTGGTCGTCCCTGAGGTTATTTTTATGGCAATATGATTCAATGTTATAGTTCACACCTCCACAAGTGGATTTAAATAAATCGTGGATCACGAGCAAAGCAAATGCCTGGGACCAATAGAAAGAAAATAAATTTTTTCATAAAACCTCTGGATAATTATCTTCAATGAATTTTTCCATCGCTGCAGAGCTTGCGTGCAAAGTTGTCTTACTTTGCTTTTCCTCAACTATGTAATCTTCATGTTTTTCATAATCATTTTTTTGTTTGCCGTTGGTTGACCATAAGGCGAACCTGGTAAACTAGAGTCGTAACGTAAACTTAGTGTTGTTGTACTCTTTACCCTTTGGATGATTGATGGCAAAGATTGATATGGTTTGTCCCCGTTGTTCTGAAGCTCAGGGGATCGTCCAAAACGGCTATTCTAGTTCGGGGGCGCAGCTCTATCGCTGTAAGCACTGCCTGAAGACCTTTCAGCTTCACTACAGCTACAACGGCGAACCCCGAAACCTATCAAGCCATTGTGATATGGCGATGAATGGCTCTGGATACCACGATACCGCAAGCGTACTACAGATAAGTCTAAACACCGTTCTCTCCGTCATCTGAAAAACTTGTACCGCATCAAGTAGCGCAAAACGTTGAGCCAGGCGCAGAAGTCGTTATTTGCTGTGAAGTCGATGAAGAGTGGTCATATGTCTGCAGTAAAGGCAATCAGCGCTGGCTGTTTTATGCCTATAACCGCATCCGAAAGCGCGCCATCGCTCATGTAATTGGCCTGCGAAATGCTCTGACATTAAAGCGACCTCTGGTTTTGCTGAGCCAGTTTACTATCGTCTTCTACATGACCGATGCATGGCCGGTATACCGAGCTTTATTGTCCTCAACCAGTCATGTTATCAGCAAGAAATACACTTAGTGGGCAGAGCGACGTAATCTGAACTTACGAACCCACCTTAAGCGGCTTACCCGCAAGACCATTTGCTTCTCAAAGTCAGACAAAATTCTCGATAAGATCATTGGTTGGTATCTAAATCAACCACTATAACTAGATTTGCGTCACTACCAAAAAAGCCATCACTGATTAAATCGAATACTGATAAAATAGGACCTCAATAAACTCGTCAAATTCATTTAGGCCATAATGTTTGTGGTAACGGCCTAAATTATTTACCTATATATACTTTTTAGTTTCAGACCCACATCAATTTCTAGCCATTTATTTTCTCTGACAGACCAAAGCCACAGGCTATTTTTTTCTTTTTTATACTTACTATAATCACTTGCAGGAATAATGACATCTGTTTGCTCATTTATCAGCATAATGCGGTCTTCTATAGAAATCATATAGAGTACCCCCTGAGGTAACATTATTTTTTCTGTTACCACAGGCTGTTCTGATGCTGTACCATCATCATTAACCCATCGACCACTATCTATCGTATTGTCAAAAATAAGAATCTGCCGACTTCTTTTTGACGTGATAATCGAGCGACCGTAACCTATAACCCCCCCTTGATGATTGAATATAATTTCAGTGGTAGGTTGCCGGAAATGTACTCTGGCAATATAAAAACCGTTATAATTCGATATCAAGGCAAGTTTCGGCTCAATCAACCATTTCCGGGTATTTAAATCAAAAACCCCAGTTCCGCAGCACCTTGACACGATAACCGTATTTTCTGCCTTATTAAATTCAAAGCGCTCTCCACTAACAAGAAATTCTCCCTTTTTAGTATAGAGCTTCAGTTTATCGCTTTCATGTTTTAAATTGGCATCACGTGCCTGAATCAGGCCACTTTCTGTCGTGTATACAGTATGGTTTTCTGGTGAATTACGGATAATCACCTCACCTGTATCTGAGCGTAATAACAGGCCATTGAAACTTATAAACTCTTCATTTTCTGTAGTATCATATCCACCCCACACATCATCCTTATTTATCTTATATTTCAGGAAGTGACTCATACGGACTGGGTTAATAGGATTCAGCTGTAATGGTGAAATTTGACGTAATAATTGTGTAATAATCACCTGCATCATCAGATCATTATTGGCAATATTTTTTGACTTAAATGTATACTGCAACGTCAGCTCGGTATTTGTTTTTCCTAAAAAATAAAAAACTGGCGGCGAATCGTTAATAAAAAAATCCAGATAAGCGCGTCCTTGTGGATATTCTTCTTTCAAGTTGTTCTGTAATTCTTCCACTGTCGATTTATATAATCTCGCAGATAACTGCATCGAACTAACTCTAAAGAAATCAGATAAATAGCTTAAATCAATCCAATTGCTTTTAATTGAATTTTTTTCTGGATATCGAAAAAAAAAGTCAGGTGAGGCAATGGCATTGTTTATTCTTTCTGTCACAGCACTTGTCAATTTTTCTTTGTCGATATAAGAATGCAGAGGTGAATTAAACTTCCTCTCAAATTCATCTTTATTTAATATAAGATCACTTTCCTGAGCAAGAACACCAATATTATCTGGATTCAAAGTACGAATAACCATGTAATCTTGGGTAAAGTATTCAGTAACACCGTTGTAATTACTTGGTAAAATGGCAAGGTATAGGATTCGACTGACTGTATCATAATAATAATATAGCCCTGTGAGCGACATCGTATCCGAATGAAAAATTGCCCCATTCCCTCCATCAAAAATAGTTGCATCCATTTTTTTAACGAGCATTTTAAGGTCAGTTACTGGATCACTGTTTTTTATCACGATAACTGCCCCATTAAAAGGACGCCTGCTTTTATAGTGATACGCTTGGATATTTTCCGACTGATACGGCAAATCAAGCCAAGATAAATACATTTTAATGTTGTCATCATTATCAGGTTGTATTTCTGTCAGTGTGTCCTGGAAATTGAGCTTCAAGATATGGGGAGATATTTCTGACCAGCCAATATCGACTTGTTTTCCATTAAAATCTTTCAGAGGGTATCGTGCAATTGCATCGATCTGGGCCAAACGTTCCAGATTCCTCTGTGTGGTCAACAGCGTAGATGTCGCTTTTATTTTCTGAATTTCATTGCCATCTTCAGTCACTGGTTTCAGTGTCAAGGTAATAGCACACTCTCGGATACAGGCACTGCTTTTATCAAAAATAAGCTGAGGCTTATTTGAATTGCTATTATTCAATCTAAACGGGCTCACCTCCGCGTTATAATACCCATCCTTGTCTGGATTGAGTGAAACCTCATCCCCTATAGTGTGCCAAGTCAATGATTTATCCTGCTGGAGTTGAAAATAAATATTTTCACTATTTTTTTTCATCTGACCGATAAAATCTTCATATTCATCCTCTGGTTCATCATCAAACAACTGGATGTCAAAGTCGCTGATAATAAAATATTGTGAAATTGGTTTTTTTCTTTGCATCCAGCAAAAAATGTGACACTAAATAATAATGATACTATCAAAATTTGTCTTTTCATCTTTTAAACCCATCAAGAACCCCACGCGCGGCGAGATTGCCTATCTTGTTGTCGACTCCACCGGATTAAAAGTTTTCGGTGAAGGCGAGTGTAAGGTGAATAATACGGTAAGGAAAAGCGCCGCGTCTGGCGAAAACTGCACCTTGCCGTGGATGCCGATACCCACGGGGTTATCTGTACTAACCTGTCCCTGAATAACGTGACCATACAGACTTACCTGTCGTATCAGTGCGCTTTTCATAGGGCGACCAAGCATTATCGCTCCAGCCCAGCAACACTTTATCTCCGGGTAAAAAATGGACATGCAAATCATTCTCCCCCCACTTTCTTTCTGGCAGTGGCATAACTACGCGACGAGTTTCTTTACGAAGACCAGCATCGTACTGAGCACGCGTGGTACTTAATATCCAGATCACTTCCGCTGTTTTCCCACTTATACTGCCGCAACAAGTAGCCGCCCCACCTCCTCCGGAGTAGGGATTATTCTTATATGCAGAAGCATTCGG
>NZ_FMIQ01000020.1 GCF_900095695.1 Hafnia alvei
TCCAAGGGGAAAAAGGCCCACAAATCCCGGCATAGGTCTCCAACCAGTGGAGCTGCTCTGTTTTCCAGTAACCGTTATGTTGCTCAGCGGCTTCAAGCAGAGTGGGAAACAATTCCCCCCAGCGGACACGATCGCCGAGAATGTGCCTTGTGGTAATGGCTTGCATCTGGGTGGAAAAATAGAGTTCCAGCTCAGTAAAGAGGTCATCCCCTTCGAGTGGCATAGGGCGAAGCAGGCGCACGTCATGACCCAATCCGTATTTGGTGGCCACATCATCAGAGGTTACCAGCAGGCTCGCCAGTGCATCGCTGTAGCGATCGGCACCATGCATTTGCTGAATAAGGATAAGCTCAGCTGAAATATCAGTTTTTTTTATGCGGCGTTCAGCAGCATCAAACGAATACGAACGTAAAATCTCCAGCACTGGAACCAGGCAGCCAGCAGGCATCAGGCGCTGCCAGCACTCCTCGAATAGGGTTTGTAAGACCAAAGTATCTTCAGGAGAATCTGTCAGCAAGAGCACATTCAGCGGCAGCCCCGCCGGAAGTCCCGTTAATGGCTCAACAAGATTGCTCAGAAATGCAGCAATGGCTTCGTCATCACTGTGAATATCTACGCGTAAGTCTTGTTTTGCATGTTGTTCCCGCCCCGCAGCGGAAATAAATTGTACCGGCGTCAGCGAATCTGACAGGAACACTTCGCTGTGCATGACAGCCAGATAACGCCCAGCCCACTGGGTCCACTGCTCCTGAGAATAGCCTGCTTCCTTAGTTTCAAACTCGTGTTTATCAACAGCATTGTTATAGCGCCAGCCTCGCAAACAAATGAACACAAACCAGACAAGTAAAGGTGATCCAGACAAAAGCCACAAGTTGTAATGCTGCAACGAGCTAAGCAGCTGATTGGCGTGAAGGACAAATAGCACCATGCCGGCAACTAGGGCCACAAGACCACCAATCAACCAGAACACCAGTGACGGCTCTTCAGGCATCTTAGCAACCGACGATTTTTGACGTTTCC
This sequence comes from Hafnia alvei, assembly GCF_900095695.1. Lineage (GTDB taxonomy): Bacteria > Pseudomonadota > Gammaproteobacteria > Enterobacterales > Enterobacteriaceae > Hafnia > Hafnia alvei_B. The sequence goes on from NZ_FMIQ01000020.1 coordinate 1,021, forward strand.
AGCTCATGGTCTACCCTATTGCACAATCCGGCGCACTGGAAATCACTTGGCAACCGCACTCACAATGGCAGCCATCCACAACTACGGCTTTGCCATCAGATGACCATTCAGATGCCCCTTCAATAATGGCATTGATACCGTGCCCTTTTTTCGGGCAACTGATCTTGTCACCGATTAATGCCACTTTTTTATCATTAACGATCATGGTTGATGTGGCTGAAATAACCTCGCCACCGTGTGTTGTTTTATCGCCCAGTAATACAAACCCTTTAGACATGTGATTTCCTTATTATTTGAAAGGGGCATTTTCTACACAGCGGAATCCATATCCCGGCGCTTCAGTTTCGGGTTTATTTCTCCCACGAGTCACATCATATAAACCAAACATTGAACCTAAATATCCCCTCACAACTTTTTCCGTGCCATTTACAGGTCCTTGAGGATTTTTCTCTGGTGAGTTTTCGTAATAATCTTCTGCGTACCAGTCCATAACCCAGTCATGACCATTCCCCATCATGTCGTACAGACCTAATGGATTGGGTGGGTAAGAGCCAACAGGGGCTCTATCAAAGGTGAAATTGAGTTTATTATCAGGAGTACTCAAATTGTATACGTTATCTTTGTTTGCAAATTTCCTGAACTGCCCACGGCTACGTGCGGCATATTCCCATTGTGCTTCTGTCGGTAATGATATGTTTTTCCCAGAAACAGTCCCTATCCAATGGCAAAAGTCTGATGCATCGTTCCAATTTGCTACCGAAGGATAATTATCTCCTATATATTTATGCATTCGTTCATCATACTTGCCTTCAATTTTTCTACTTGATATTTTGTTATAATACTTATTCGCATCCCTTCGGTTAATAAGCAACCACTGATTAAACTCGCCCCACGTTATCCGATTCTTAGTTATTTTAAAATCAGATAACTCAACCCAGTGTAAGTGTTTATTGTCTAGATCCGGCGTTAGAGGTAATCTCTCATCAATTAATACGCCAAAATCTCCCATTTGATAACGACCACCATTGACTGTGACCATTGAATCATTAATTTCACGACTTAATTCATTTTCCTCATCTGTATTTTTTCCACTATCACAACCAGTAGCAAGCAAGCTGAGTAATGTAAGGCAAATGACAACCCTTGTCGTTTTCATGACATTTAAATCTCCATACCATTTACAATAACTCGAGTACAACTTTCCATTAATACAGGGGATACCCGGGCATGCCTGACAGGGAGACCACCACCACGCGGTATGCTGGTTTTCAGTAACGGCGTCGCCTGTACCATTGCAGCGACCAGACTTCCTGTTCCCCTCCCGGCAGGGGTCTGAACGAACGAGTCCAGCACCCAGGCAAAGCGCTGACCGCGCGCGATCTCCGTGTCTTTCAGGCTTTCACATTCATAATTCCAGCCTGCTTCACCATTGAGTTCAAGCCGGTATCCAATATGCCGAAAGACCGCCAGGATCCCCCAAATGAGAAAGGGCAAGCCCAGAGCGGTTAACCAGAATGAAACCCCGCGCCGATCTCCTGTCCATTGCCATGCCGTCAACGCCACGCCAGCGACCAGAATGACAATCAGTAAAATAATCCAACGTAATGTCACCGGACGCGGAATGTTGTCTTCATCTTCAGGGACTTCATCCAGATAAATCGGCATATTCAGCCAACCTTCGCCGCAGAAAAGGAGCTAATCAGCGTACAACCGCATCCGCACTTATGGCCTTCAAAAGCCACGGGGATCCCATCCTCATCCAGATAGTTTGGATTACCTTCAACAATGGTGGTTTCCCCGTGCTCAGGGCAGGAGACTTTATCGCCTTTACGAGCTGCGCCAATGCCACCGTACTTCATTGTCGTGGATGCAGTTAATACCGAACCACCATGGGTCGTTTTATCCCCTTTACGAATAATCTTTAGCATTTCACACTCACTGTTTATAAAATTCGCAGATCCATAGCCGCAAGAATGCGTTAATATTTCAACCAGTAAAAATGCTCATGTTATCGACACGACAGCATAAATTATTTTTATTAATCAATATTGCACCCATCCTCTGACTCAATTAACTTCACAAATTCATTATCTTTAAATTTATAAACCACAGATTTGCAAACTGGGTTGTCATTTGCTCTTTTATCTAAAGGTATCGCCTGACCGGTAATAACAATCATAGAACTATCTTTATAAGCATCAACCTCGAAAGGGTAACCGACAGGTGTTCCATTATCACCAACACTTGCATACACATTACTTCCGTCATTATCACTCGGTAATGCCGAAACAATACGCCCCGTGATTTTGTCAATTACCCAGCCACATACCCAAGCCTCATTTGAACATTCTTTTCCTTTGCCACCAACAGCCGTAAACAACCTATAGTGCCCAGAAAAATTAACTTGCTTATTCAACTCAGACTGGATTGATTCCTTCCAATTTAATGAGTAGGTCCTCTGTTCGCTATTGAGTTGCACTTTTTTTGAAAATGGACCTGAACTGACGGCTGTTTGATAGTCTAAAAACTGCGGATCACTTGAATCACTTGCCGCTGAAAAAATCGTATATGTAGCCACCAAAACACCTAGTGCGGATTTGAACAGATTCTTTTTATTTACCATTTTTCGATTCCTTCAATACCTTGACCATCTCACTTGGCAAAAGATGAGCTTTGTTAAGACCGTCAGCGGTATAGTAAGACTCACCACCTACCAAATTAATTATTTTTCAGCGTCCTAAACTCATCTTTTTCACCGCCCTGATTTGTATAAGCGTCTAAAGTGTGTTTTTTGATAAGAAGTGTAAATGGTAAAGTCTTTTCACTTTCACACTTTGCACCAGCAGACTTACTGACATCAACCGAATAGTAATCTTTAGAATTGCTCATGTTAAAACTCAAACAATCTTTGCCCAAAGAGCTTAGTTTATTGCTCTGGATTATTTCAGGAAGCATATTAAAAACCATTTGCTCCTCAGATGAAGGGCCATTTGTAAGTTTAGTGTTTTCTAACTGAGATGTATCCAACCATCCATCAACTGAATCACCATTACTTTTAAAATAAGCAGCAGATAAAAAATCTTTATAAATCGAATAACCTATTACATGATCTCCTGGAACTAAAAACACTTTGCTATTTTTGCATTTCTTATCTGGTGCACTATAGAAGTATAGCCGCCCTTTAGATATAACTTTGTAGTCGCTTGTAGAGTGATCAATATAGGCCTGCTCTGTATCTGCTTTTTTTTGTATATCCGAGCAAAAGTCACTTGCATTTGCGGCTGAGATAAAAAACAGAAGGGAAAACAGACTTATTAGATATTTCATTTCAAGCCTCGACTTTTCATGTAACTACCTTTCATTATTGCAATGAGATTCTTGGCATATGTTGGATTCGTTGCATACCCTTTTTCTTGCAAACCATGAGCCCACTTTATCGGATCATCAGTTTCAAAAAGTGATGCATACCGCTTGTTTTCTTTCAAGAACCTAGCTCTGTCAGCAATGCTTTCTTCAAATGATGAATAGGCTGCAAACTTATCAATTATTTTGATCTTCCTTCCATTTATGAATTCTGACGTCCAATTTTCAACATAGTCCTGCCCTGCCTTAGCTTTAATACCGAACAGATTGAAACTGTATCTTTCATTGTTAATATCAACCATAACTTTTTTGCCATAGTAAGACTCTTCAATGGCTTGGGCTGTTGTTATTGCGGCGGGTATTCCTGAGGTTGCTTGATCTTTCTGTGCAGCTTCATATACAGCGTCAACAAATTCTTGTCGCGAAAGGTTTCGCCAATCCTTTTGATTTTGTAGTAATGTCCCTAAAAACATTATCGGGTGCATATGCCACAAAGATGGCCCCAGCTTCAGTTTACTGGCATCCTGCATCCAGACCATTTTCTCAATGTAAGCTTCACTGTAGGTTTTCCATTCTGGCGCATCTTTCGTCAGGTTATTCAGGAATGGCAACCAAATAGGATCACTCTTCTTGTGATACCACTCACTTGGGTGTTTTACAATCATCCTGTTCTTCGCATCCCGATAGGATGGGTTATGGATTGCACTCAGGTATTCATGAGGCGAATACGGACTGATACTGCCATCGATACGGTTCAAGAGTCGCTTGTAATTAAGCGGTACAACGCGGTGGGTTACGCGGGCATCATTACTGGATGTGTAATGAAGCCTGTCAAGAACCTTTTGAACCAGACCTTTCGGCGGCGTTTTCCCATCCAGATGATCGAAGCTTGGTGCCTCATCCTCCGCCGTGGTAAATCCTCGCTTCTCGAGATCGTATTGCGACAGTGTTTCAACCGACTTATTTGTTTTCGGCACGTAACCATTTGCATACGGCAAAAACCAGTAAGCCTGCTTCTGTGCGTCCGTTTCTGTTTTCACCTGGCTCAGTGTCAGGATTGATTCGCCTTGCGAAACTTTGCCGCTACTGACCATTGCCTTAGTCTTCAAATCTTTCGAAAACAGCGGCAATCCCGACGGGCACTTCAGATAAAGCGGCGTACTCTCACCCACCTTCTCAGGGTTTTTCAGGAATGCTGGAAGACTGTCATCTGAACTCAGGCATTCAATGTGTACCTGATAGCGGGAATCGTAACCGCCATCTTTTGGTACCTGAAAATAGCCCAGGTGTCCGACGCTGTCGCCAGCACTTATTGGGTAAGGCGTCGGGCAAACAACCTTATCAAATTGCATTAGCTCAGCAAAAGGCGGCATCAGATGCGTCCACCACGAAGGACGAGGTGCCGCGTCTGATAACGGAACAAGATTATTTTTGTCCGTCAGGATCCAGTATTGTTGTCCTTCCTGCAGGCTGGTCTTTGTCCCTTTAGCTTTCGCTTTGTCGGAAAGTCCTTTAAACGTGACCAGCCCATAGCGGCGACCGTTATGTCCAATGGTGTGCAGGTTACTGTCTGTGGCATCCCACTCAATATGGGCACCTTTAGGGATGGTGGCCACACGGTACGAATCGCTGACCTCTTTGTTATCAGTGCTGGCGCTCATCACCCATTCAGGGCGATAGGCGGACAGATTATCATTCACAGCCCAGTGGGTTTCACCTTCGCTGGGAGCATAAGCTGAGTATGGCGCCAGATGCATATACAGCGTGTAGAAATGCAGACCGCTTTCTTTCTTCTCACCCGACTGAATATAGTGGCGAACGAGGACAAAGGAGCCTGACACATTCAGAGGGCCGGTTTCCCACGGAACATCCAGGTAATCGCTGCAAATACGGTATGCCACCACTTCCCCGTCGGCCATGCAGCGAACGGCCTGTTCACCTTTATACGCCACCGGGAAATCGACAGATTCAGAGGCCGCTTTTCCACTCAGAGCACACCAGGGCGTTGTAGTACTCGTAATATGAATACCACCGTGCCACATGCCGTTGCTTCCCAGCAGGTACCATCCGGTCGGTTCGCCTTCCAGATGTGACATCACATCATCCTGGTTGGCAAAATCACTTCCGCGTTTATTGGACGGCACGGGCCAGCTGAATTTTGGTAATACCGACATTTGAGATCCCTCAGTTACTCAGTGGCTTGCTAATAATGTTGGTCATTTCGGCGATTTCAGTGGTTTTGAAATTCGGTGCGTCAAACGGCATATCGCCGCCACTACCGGGCACCAGGTATTCCCCCACCTTCATAGTCAGATCGCCTTTTGAGCCATGTTCAATGCCACTGTCGCTGAGCTTCAGGTAAGAGCCGCCACCATTCACCGTCAGTGTTTTGGGGGTGCTGATAATAATTTCATCATCGGTGCTGGTGATGGTCAGTTGCTTCTGCGCACTCATGTCGAGTGTGTTGTGACGGGAATGCATCTCCACCTCACCGAGGTTCGCAATCAGCTTCGCCCCGACTTTATGGACAAACAATCCCAGCTCCTGCTCCGCACTCAACGAGACATTGCCCATCGCGCCGATATCCAGATGCTGTCCGGCATTGAGCATCGTATTCTGCGAACTGGTGAGCTGAAGATGCTCGCCCGAGGTGAACGCCATTCCCTGAGGAGCAGACGCCAGCATCACAGCCGACTGCAAATCAGCAATGCTCTGCGTCACCAGATTGTTTTGCGTCCGAATGTCGCTGACCAGCGCCTTTGCTGCTTCAGCAGCATTGTTCAGTGCCTGCATTTCGCGGTTGGCCTGCTTGATGCGGTTCACGGCCGGTGCCATTTCCAGCATGGCCCCCTGACCTTTTGCCTGCGTATACCAAGCTGCCGTCTGAAGCTCCACACCATTGTGCTCAAACAGGGAAAGACAGAGTTTTTCGGCATAAGACCAGTTCACATCAGGACGTGCCGGATGTGAAAGCTTGCTCAGTTCATCGCGCAGAGCGGCATAGTCCGCGAACGTACGCGGGTCACCGCCAGTTTTGAGGTGTTTATGATTGTTCACGGAGATTGTCCGTCCGTTAATTGATGAGAATGAGGCGAGAAAAAGCGCAGTCAGGATAGGAGACCGTCGACCATCTCGAAAAATGCGTCTTCATCGAACATTCGATTAGGCAGCGATAAAGCCCCTTTTGACGTGCAAGCCCAGTGAGTGTTGGTTCCGACACGCATAAATAAACGACATTGCGGGATAACCTTCCCGTCGATACATAAGCTAACCTCCACGCAGCCCGTCACACCGTGTCCGTACAGAAATACCGGCAAAAACTTTACGACCCGATCGTCATAATGCAGAGCGATAGCGAATATATCAAAGGCCCCACCATCCACCAGCAGGTCCGTAACAGATACTGTAAACGCCTCCACATTCAGTTCGGTACCTGCAAGCCACGCATCTATCTGCTCCTGAAGCTGTACCATTCGCAGGCGAAACTCTACAATATCAGCCTGACTCTTACTGATTGCAGAGGCCGGTTCGGGTTGTCTGGCCTGTAGCTTTTTAAAGAACTCTAATTTTACTGACATGGTGTTATCTGGCCTTACATACGAGTTGTCGTGTCGAGATACTGTTGACTTTTAAGGTGTCGGAGTAACACTCGCCCTTCGGGCATAAACTCGGTGCCATAACGCACCAAGCCAACGCCTTTGAGTTCAGCGTCAATAGCATAGTGCAGCTCACCGGGGACGTTCTGTTCCAGCAGGACAACGGTTATTTTTTTCAGACGTGGCTCATATTTAAGTAGTACGGTCGACAGGATGCTCATCAGCTCATGAGCCGTTCCCGACATCCCTTGGACGGCTCTGGTCATATCCGGCAGACCGTAATCCGGTAAATGTGCTAGCGTCCCGGCACGGCAGTTGAGGATGCGCTGCATGTTATCGAGAACGGACAAGATGACCTGGTTTTCCTCGCTGACCTGGTGTAAATCGAGGCCTCCGGTGAAGTTACCGTACAGCATCTCGTACAAAGACGGGCGCGGCATGTTAGTCATCCTTCAGGGGGGTGAGCGTCAGACGGTTATCACCCGCTTCGATGATGCGCGGCATATCTGGGTCAAGCGCATCGCGGGAGAGCACCATCCGCCAGGTGTTATTTATGGTGTCAGGGGACATAAACATCCCGGCTATCGCCACATACTGCGCGTGCTCGTCCATCGGCATATCCACCATCACTGCACTGCCTGGCCGTAGGTGAATATCTTTCGCTACCAACAGGTCCGCCTTAAGAGCCTGACTGTCGTCGGCAAAAAGGGATGGGTAATCCGTGCTGTCGAACGCTTTACGGTCTTTCAATTGGTAAATGCGCACCACCGTGGAAAGTGCCTCCCCGCGGGCGTTGCTGTTCACCGCTTCGCGGGTGCGGATATCAAGATGCAGGGTTTTCACCTGCTTATAAAAAATGGATTTAGTCACGGCAACCGTGCCATCAGTCACTTTCTGGGTCAGCCCACAGCCGGCAAGCAGCAACGTAAATCCCGACGCCAAAACCAGTCGCATGGCTTTACCAGCGATAATCGCCATCTTCATCGGCCTCCCTTCGATAAATGTTTTCCTGAACACGCTCATAGCGCCCCAGATTGATAATGAGATTTTTGTTTGCCTGTGCCCCTACAGCGCCCAGCGGCTTCATTACCGCCGTGCGTCCCAGTTGTGCACAGGCAGGGCAGGGTGTGCTGCTCATTCGAGCATGGGGCAGCAGGGTTCTGTCCACGCACAACTGCAGGCGGACATCCAGGCGAGCTCCCAAATACACATGCAGTAATGCCATTAGGTCGGTGTGCAAGTCACCGCCCGGTAGCCATCCTCTGATTTCTGCTGGGCTGGAGCAGGTAAGGCGCATCAACACCTGACTGTTAACGTCAGTCCCGTAAGCCCCCATGACCGGGCGGCCCTTCAGGCTGACCGGCTGACGGACACGCATCGCCAACGGCTTTTTCAGCGCAATACGCCGCCGGTCATGGTGCCAGACTTGAGCCTGGGTATCCGGTGCAAGTAAACTCACCAGTGATGTCATGCCTTCTGCGGTGCGGCCCGGCAACAACATCACCGGCAGCAGTGCAAGAAAACGGGAAGTCGGGGTGGCAATATTCTCTGCACAGCCATCGATGCCAAGTCCCGCCAGACCTAACAAATATTGCGACGTCCTGTCTTTTCCCCCGGTCTCGAACGTGGCCGGGTAGGAGTACTTGCGCCAAATCCGGTAGTACTGGGCAATCAGACGGTGGTTGAAGATATCGAGGAAATCCGCTGTTGCTTCATACCCCTCCCGCCTTTGGGTGATATCGTCGATATAATGCGTGGGCAACGGCGACTCCACCCCGTAGAGCCCCATAAAGGTCACCCTGACGGTCGGTGGCAGATGCGGCTGCTCCGATGTCTCAAGTCCTTTTATTTCTGATGCTGGGAAGCCCATTCCCGGATGCGGACGAAAGCGTACCGGCTCTTGACGAACCTGCCAATGACTGCCGATAACGGGCCGGCCCGGCTGGCTTTGTTCCAGCAGTTGACAAAAGCGGTAAAAGTGGGTGCGCGGCAGCCGGTCGCCCAGTGCCACCATTAATCGGGCAGGCGCGGACAGTGATTCTCTTTCCACCGGATGCATTTTCCTTCTGGCTGAACAATAAGCGTGAGCTGGTTAAACTGATTCATATCGGTATAGAGAGCAAAGAAACGATTGAGCAGTTCCCCAAACAGATGCACGTCCCCCTCACCGGTAAAGCCGTTGCTGTCGAGCGTCACTTCGATATCGAGGCCACGCAGCAGGAAACCATCTTCAAAACGCTGTATGCGGTGATGTTCCACACGCTGTATCGCCTCTAGGCGGCGGTTATTGAGTTCGTCCTCCTGCCAGTTGTACAACGCCAGCGTACCGCGCAGCACTTCGGCACTGCTCATCATGTTGAGAAAGCCCGCGCCCAGATGGCTGAGTACGCGCCAGTGAAAACGGTCTTCCGCCGGCGGATACACCGGCAGCGTGGGTTTGCAGAGGTTTCTGACGGAGACGTTTGTCTGCACCACCTGCTCACAACGGTCCAGAAGCGTGCTTTGCAGGGCGCGGCGCGGCAACTGACCGTTAGTGCCGGTGATACGCAATGAGACCGTTTCCCGGGCAAGGTGGCGGTCATCTTCCCATTGATGCCCACCCAGTATCAGCCAGGTATCGTGCAAGCCGGTGACCCCGCGCTTCACGCGGGTGTGGTAATAACGCGGAGGAGCATGCCGACGCATCATGCCACCTTTATGACGAAAACTGCTAAACGGCACATATTCGGCATCACCGGTACGGCCTGAGCCCATCACGGCATCAACGGCATAAATCTCGGTATAGCCGTCCTGCAGGCGTTTGGGTCTGAGCAAATAGTCACTTTCCAGCCCGGTGATGGTGAGCGGATCTGCCTCCAGCGTGAACAGGTTGATAACGGGAACGCAATGCAGGCGAAGGGCGCCATCCGTGACCGGCAGGTCTGATGGCCATGGCTGGTTCAGTACCACTTCAATATCAAAGTACGCCACACCCGCTGGCGGTGTAATGCCCTCCAGTCCATTGAGATGGACGAACATGAATTTTTCACGGAAGGTGAAATACTCCAGCAACAGTTGATAGCCACTGAACGCGGTATCACCTTTAGGCCACAGACCATCCTCTTCACCAAAACCGCCCGGCGAGAAATAGCCGTCCAGCCGGATACGGTCAGTCTGGCCTGGCAAGCGCATATACATGGCCGCCTGCCGTCGGGTGAGCATCAAGTGCAGATGACTGCTGACAGGAGCCTCTGCCGCCAGATATAGACTCAGACGACTCAAATCCGCCTGCGACCAGTCGGCCTGCGGGCTGCAGGCAAAGCGTATCCGCAACAGTGAACGCCCGTCCGGCTCGGTCGTCATGGTAACGCCGGACACGCTGAGCGGGTTGAGCATCATGTCGCGGGTGGTACGGTAGCGGCAGACACTGTTTTTGGGGCCGACCGGTTGTGAGTAAACCTCGAGCCCGGCCGGCACCCGCTCGGCCATTTTCATTGACAGTAACTCGGGGGTGAAGGCGACCACAGACAGCGACGGAATGGTTCGAAGATAGTGAGGCCAGAGCATGCTGACCAGCCCTTCTGTCAGCTCCGGCAAGTCATCGTCAATCTTTTCGCGCAGCCGCCCCATAGAGAACGCAAAACCTTCAAACAACCGCTCGACATAAGGGTCCGGGGTTCCAGCTTTATCCAGATCGAGCATGGCTGCACGGTCAGGGTGGGTCTGAGCAAACTCTTTTGCGGCTTCACGCAGGTAGCGCATTTCCGCATCAAAATAACGCAGGGTTAAATCTTCCATAAAAATGCAGTATCCCAAAAAATCACATCGCCATAGCAAGAAACAATATTCATTTCTCACTCAGGAATGGTCAACCAAAGCACACCTGACAATACAGGCAAGCAATACAAGTAAAATTGATGACCTAAGCTTTTTTAGGAAGATGAGAAACATCCACGTGATATTTTTTTAGATTATCATGCACCACATACACAGTAATGGTTTCATCTTTAATATACGGGGAGGGATCGTAATAAAAATTAGCACTATTAAATAAAAATACCTGACCAGATTGGGGGTCAAGCCACTGGCACACAATCCGCCATGGTGAACGACCATTAAACTGAATGGCTTCATTTAATTCAACACCCACTATGGTTGCAGTCAGAGGTTTCCCTTCATGTACCAAGCGGCTATGGCGACTACCATTGTTCATGAGTCGTGAGCCAATAGATCCAATAAGCAGCAAGACCAGTGCAAAGCTGCCACAAATAATTGAACCTAAATAGAGTCCGGTATTATTATTAATTTGTGCATTGCCTGCATCCCCCTGACGATAGATGACATCCACCACATTTCCCAGGCTATTTCGGTAACCTGAGCTCCCTACCGATGACTCAAATACAACTTTTTTGCCGACATCATCCGTAAAAGTGACTTCCGGATACCACACTGCCGAAGATGAGTTATTGTCCCGACTGTAACGTAAATCCGTCACTTTTCCTTCAGCGTGTATCGCTTCACTCTGGAACTGGTGAGTTGAATACGCGAGATAGCCTGCAGCACATAAAAGGATCAGACCAATAACAAGCATAATTTTTAAAAAATGTTTCATATATCATCCAGGTTTTAACAGAAATCAGGTGTCACAAATCAGCCGCCAGAACGTTCTCTCGGGCATGTTTAATTCGCAGTGCTGCTATCTCCCACATAGCACCGCAGCACGGGCCGGATCGATGGCAATCAGCCCGGCCAGTAACCGTTCCATCAGTGGACTCAGACGCACCTTATCAGCCTCACTGCGACCTGCTTTCAGTCGCAGGAGTTTCAGATGACGCGCCTGCACCTCAAACAACAGTTCAGGCTCCCAGTCGCCAAGAGTCACTTCTCCGGCACGCTCACCCAGTTCTGCAAACAGGTGCATCGCCAAGTCATTTTTACCGTACTGCTCGGCAATACGCGCCATCAGCAGGCGCACCAGCCATTTCTGACGAGCGGTAGCCATACCAGGTCGGTTCTGCAGCCAGTTCAGCGCCACCTCCATGCCATCAGTGTCGGCAAGGACCACCGCTTCCGACTCCAGTTGCAAAATATCGCTGTCAGAATTGCTGTCCGGGACGGCGGTCACCTCGCTCCCCCAGGCGCTGTCCGAGGACATGACGCTCTGTTGTATCCAGCTTTGGGTTACCTCATCTGCAAACGGGGTACCATCATTAAAGGCCAGCGTGTCAAGTCCTTGCAGACGACTCAGTAGCCCTTCAGGTCAGCGGTAATGATATCAGCCAGCACCCCCTGACTCGACTTCACCAGCCCCTGGTGGATGTACCACTGCAGGTCGAGCCACAGATGATTGGCTCCGCGAGAAAACAGGCTGTCGGCCTGCTCCAGTATTTCGCTCCAGCTCTGCTGCAGGTACAGACGTTTAAGCAGTGCGCGCTGGTCCGCTTTAGGCGGTTCAATGCGGGTACGCCCGTCACCCGCCATCGCAGGCAGGTCCGCCAGCGTGTCGTACCGCAGGCTTTTCATCAGGTGGTGCGCCGCAAGCCAGCCGCCAGATTGCTCCCGCAGGTAAGCGGCCAGCGTACGTCCCTGTGTCAGCAAATCCTGCCCGGAGGTAATGCGGCTCAGTTCAGGTGCATGAGGTTGGGTAGCCGAACATACGGGGTCATTTTCACTGGCGTTTTGCGGGACGACAGCATCAACACCGCCGGCACTCACCAGGCGGGAAACTAGTGCGTTGAACAAGCCGCCCAGCTGTGGCCTGCTTTCCTCTGACTCCTTTTCAGCTAACTGTGCCATCAGCAAAAGTGCGCCCACGGTACGGTGCGCATCGCTCCTGACCACTTCCGGATACAGGGACAGGCTGTCCACTATTCGTGAACCCGCTAACCATTCGAGTGCGGCTTTGCGGCTACGTTCACGCCGAGGATGCAGCTGTGCGCCAAAGCGTTTCAGCAACCCGGCCAACAGCTCCAGTCCGTCGGCAAGTCCACCTTCACCTTCCCTGTGCAATTTCGCCCAGCAGTAGTAAGTGACCACCCGAATATCTTTTGCCGTGGTGGTCAGCAGTTTCTCGGCAAGTCGGCAGACGAGTTCCGTATCCGCACCAGTGAGCTTATTGACCTCCTCGCGCATCTGCTGGAAATCATCGTCATAGCCCAGGTCTTCTCCGGCAGGGGACGCCCCCGATACAGGGAGTAGCCAGTTGTCCCACAACGCAACCCGCTCATGGGCCTGCTGTAGAAGTGGCTCCTGCTCTGCCTGGCAGGCGCTGAGCAGGGCATGAAGTGATGACATCAATACGCCTCCTCGGTGTCTACCCCTGACAAGGAAGCCTGCACTTGGGAGGCATCCACACTAAAAATGGTCTCCGGCAGACGGAAGTTGCGCAGCTTGAGCAACGCCAGTGGACCGTCTCCCGCCTCGGTACGCAACGTGTAATTGAGATTACGCCCGTCCAGTGCTTTCCAGAGCAGGTTGTAGCTACTACCCACGCCTGAGTTGTCGCTGACAGTGGCCTTATCCAGCAGGCGTATCAGCCCCCAGGCTCCTGGCATATCCGCATACTGCCGGGTGCCTGCCTGAGTGCTTATCCAGCTTAAGTTAGCGCCCGGCGCTTCGGTATCCGCCGGCCAAGTAAAGCGTTTCCATGCTGGCATCTGATTCACGTAGGTGAGTTTTTGGCTATCGATAATCATGTCGGTCTGCATCACCCCACTCGACGTCCCCGGACGCAGTTCGAAATGCATCCCGGCGTTGCCCTGCGGGAAGGCAACATCAGAGAGTTGGCTCAGGGTGTTAATGGCCTTCAGGAAGGCCGGATTAAACGTAAGCCCCTGTGAATTAATACTGTCTGGCACCCAGTGACTTCCTTCACGGTGCAGCACACCTTTAAGCCGCGTCTGCAGGAACTGGGCAATACGGCCTGAGTCGGTATTCAGGTATTTGGCCAGTAACGGCAAGGAGACCTCACTGCTGGCATCACTAAAGGGATAGCGCCCACCGAAAGCACGGTTCCAGTCGCTCACCACCGCCTGTTGCCATTGGGCGTTCAGGCTGTCCGCTGCTGGCGTCAATACCTGCTGCCAGGCTTGCTCCATCGGCTGAACAAACACCGTCCGGCCGAAGCCGCTCCACTCCTGACCGAGGCCTGCCGCAATCAGACTGCCGTAATCGCGGGTTTCCGTCAGGTCCACGGCTTTGCCCTGAAAAACGGTCTGCGCCAGCGTCTGCGTCATCGCCTGCGGGTCAGCCGCGTTGGTGACCTGCTGCAGGCGTAAACGCACCTGGGTGACGCGGGTCAGGTAGCTTTGCAGACTCTGAGCCTGCCCGCCTACCTGATTTTTATCCATCAACGCCAGCAACGGTCCGAATGTCGCGTCCAGAGGGCCTTGGATGCCGGCCCCTTGGTCAATGACGTTTTTATTTTCGCCACCCAGCAGGTTTTTCGCCGACTTTACCAGTGAATCAGATATCGCTTCACCGGTCTGCCCAGTATGACCCTGCACGTTCAGCGTATTCATCAGCGCCACCAGCGGGGACTGGCGTACATCGGCCATCAGGGTGAGCTGGTCAATCGCATCAGACAGGGTGGTTGCGCGGTTAAGCCGCAGGCTGTTGAGAAACGCCAGCCATGCACTACCAAAATCGGCAAAGTAACGTTCCGTCAGCCGTTTCTGCAAGGCTTCGGGAGAGTCGGCCTGCTGCGGTTGCTGCTTACTGTCAGTCAGCACCCAGTCCAGCTCATCACGGCGCGCTTTGACCACTTTTTGTATCGCGGGCTGGACAGCCTGTTCCCAGGCCTGGCGAGTAAACATCCCCGGCACAACTTCAGTGGTGCGGAACAGACGTGAGGCATCCGTTTCGCCGGTCATGTCTTCCAGACGCATATCAGAATACTGGTTCACTACCTCCGCGAGCATCTTCTGATACTGGCTGGATTCGCTGTTACGCATCCCCATCAGCCGAACCAGCAAAGCGCGCGCCTGACTGACCAGACTCTCATCAGCTGACAGCCGCCATTGGGGGTGGGTGGTCAGATTTGCGGCATAAAACGACAGCAGCGACGGCGCTACGCCCTGCCAAATACTGTCTTTCACACCCTCACGCGTTGGCCAGTCATGCAGCAATGTACGACTGAACCAGACCGCATCCATATGCTCCGGACGGCTCAGTAACAGATAGAGCTTAAGCTGGTCATACGTGGCTTTCGCCATTTTCTCACGCAAAGGGCTGTCCGGCGGCAGTGAAACAAACGCGTTCAGTTGTGCTGTCAGATGGTCAGCGGCCGCATCACGTAGCAGTGGCTGTGCACTGTCGCGATAGCGGGGCCACAGGACAGTAAGCAGTTCATCATTACGGCTGAGGCCCGCGCGGTCATACCACGGCACACCCAGTTCTGAGCGGTACTGCAGGCGAGCCAGAGTTTTCTGTAATGCTGACAGCGCCAGCAAACGGTCAGCCAGCGGCTTCTTTTGCTCTGAGGCCAGCGTCGCCTGCGTCTGCGCGCTGACAATCAGGTTACGGTTGTTGATAAAGGAAACCACCATCCAGGTGCCCCACAACAGCATCAACAGCGCCAGTGCGCAAGCCATGACCCGCCACCAGTGGATACCGGGCTGTCGCGGGCGAAGGACGGCGGGAAGTTCGCGGACCGAATCGGGTAACACGTCCCAGCGGTTATCTCTGCCCCAGTGATGTTGCATGGCACGCTCAGCACCGGTAGTAGGCTGACTGAACACCACGCCCGCCAGCGGTACCGGACGGTACGGATTGAGCAACACTGACAGTGGACCCGCAACGCTCTGTGGTTCATGAATCAACTGGTTTGCCAGCATCAGCAGGAAGTGGTGCTGCGGGTCCTCACTGATTTGCACAATACCTTGTGAGATTAATGCCGGAGAGAGCGCAGTCAACTGCGCGGTCAAAATGTCTGCCGTGCAGCCTGCGGGTAACAGGCAGCCTGTCGCCTGCGTAGTACGCCCTTCCGGCATGCCAGCGCGTGAATGCAGCGACCAGACATAAAGCGGCAACTGCCAGCCCAGCGCCTCATTGCGGGCACAGATGGCATGGGAGAAGGTATCCATCACGCTGTCGGAAGGTGCTGACTGCGGTTGCGGCAGGTCAGGTGAGGACAGACGGTCAAATAGCGAGGTGACCCACACCATGCCATCAGCCGGGCGACGGCGCAGTTTACGCAGCGCGGTAAACCATTGACTGTCTACCGGGCCGTTCAGGTCACCGCCCCACAGCAACAACGTGCCGCGGTCTTCCTGCCAGTATTGACGGGTCAGACCTGGGGTGAGTTGCTCGACTTCACCCACGGTACCGGTGATAAGCAGAATGCGAACTTTACGGGACCAGCCGTGACCATACAGATTGCGCATCGCTTCGCGAATTTCAGCGACGGTGACATTACGAGGGGCTGTTCTCGAAAGTCTCGATTCCCCTCCCGGCAGGGCACTATTTTTCTGCTCCTGCCAACGATGATATTTTTCCCGCATATACCGGAACATGAGAGGCGTATAACGGCAAGTGAGTAATACAACCCAGACCGCAGCAAATACCAGTACCTGCTCAAGGTGAGTATCAATACCGTAACGGGGGCCAAGATAAAGGATCAGGCCCAGAATAATGAATGAAATGGAAGCCACAATACCGACAAGCCCCCCTCTGCTCCATGAGCTACCCGGCATCATTATTTTTCACTCCCTGGGGTAACAGTACTGACGAAATGGTCAGTTCCTGAGGTAAACAGCCCTAAAACCGGTGTTCTACTGATAGTCACGATATCAGAGACCAGTGCCGCCAGTAGCCAGCCACTGCCTTCTCCCGGGATACCGTTATATTTTTCCAGTACATCAATTTCTTCAGGCACCCACGGCGCCTGATGCCTCTGAGCCGCTGTCATGATGTCAGCAAACCATTCGCTCCAAGCAGCGCTGTCACAAAAGACTTTTGATGTCTGGCTGGCGATCGTTTGTGTTTCCAGAAACAATCCCATCTCTGCGTTGAAATAAGTCATATCCAACGGCATCGGGCGCAGAATGCGGGCAGAATGAGGAAGCTGATATTTTTCAGCGATATCATCGCTGGTAAGTATCATGGTTGCGAGTGCATCGGAATAATGTTCAGCACCCTGCTGCTGCAATATCAGGATCAAATCGATATCGAAAACGGGATTTTTAAGGCGCTTTTCGATCCAGGCAAAAGACAGGGTTTTACAAAACGAAACCGAACCTGTTAGCGCACGACCAGGGTAAATTCTTCCCCATGATTCACGAAACTGGGCTTCGAAGTCCGGCGAAGTCAAGTCGCTCACAATGGTAACGTTGAACGGCACTGTCGCAGGTAACATCGCGATCGCGTTTTGTACACCGGCCAGCCCTAGTTCAAGCAAGGAGGTGGAAGCTGCCGATTGCGCTTCAAAATGGCTGGTTAGTGAAAGAAATTGCGGCGCACCTGCAGCAGCCGATTTAGCAATGGCGTCAGAGGTCACTCCTGAAGGTAACAGTATGCTACTTCCAAGCACGGCCAGATAACGTCCAGCCCAGGCCTCCCACTGTTGCTGTCCGTATTCAGCTTCCTTCTGCAAAAACTGATGCTCATCAACGGTTCTGCCCCATAGCCAGCCCCGTAAACAAAACAGGAAAAACCAGCCAAGCACTGGGCTGGATGCCAACCACCAGATATTGAAAACAGCCAGCACCTTAGCCATACCGGATGCATGGAGGATAAACAGTAACACCCCCACAACAGCGGCAATGCCTCCTGCTAACAGCCACCCGATAAAAGATGGCTCAGGAGGTAACTCCATCGTTGTTGCTTTCGTCCTTTCCCAGCCCATTAATTATCCTACCGTGCTGTTCTGAGCACTTGAAATTACAGTACAACCGCACTGACATTTGCAGCCATCGACGACAACAGCGCGACCGTTAAATGTCCGGTGCGGTGATCCTTCCACGATAGGATTATTTCCATGCCCATCTACCGGACAACTCACCATATCACCCACTAACGCGGCTTTTTTCCCGTCGACAGTAATATTGGAAGAGGCAGAGATCACTTTTCCACCGTGAGAAGTTTTGTCTCCGAGCAATACGATGCCATTGGACATAATAAACACCTATATTTATTTAACAGTTACTTTGCATTGATTATATTAAAATCAGAAATTTCGGATCGTGGCGATAATGTTTGATCATCGGCACTGACACAACTAACATTAAAGTTCAGCGGAATAATTTATTTAGCCCCTTACACATAAATTAATCCTTCAATCTGTTTACATTAGGATGAGTTGTTCCATCAGATACGACTGTTCCATCCGGATAGATAATTTTATAAAACGCTCCGACTTTATGTTCTTTTGGAGCAATCATCTTAACAAGTTTAGATTCATCAAGAGTTGGTTTAAATATCACCTGAATAGCTTTGGCGGGAGAAACCATCTTTATTTGCATGAAATCATTCTCACCAAATAAATTCAACATATCGTTTGCACTGATGCGTTTATTGGTTTGTACCAAGGGATAGTACGCTGGAGATAAAACAAGTTCAGGATTTTCAAACACCTTAAATCGACCATTTTTGGTTGCATTGTCATCAAATGCAATTGTAGCACCAACGGCAGTTCCTGGAACTAAATCCTTCCCGAGGTGGGTAGTATCAACATATTCAATACCCAAATTGAACTCACTCAGTTTCCAGTTACACTTACCGCCGCCATCTTTTGCTATTTTTGCAATCCATACACCGGATGAGTTCTTTTCCTGAAGAGGTATTTTTATTGGATTGAGTCCCACCTTCTCATAATGCTGACCATCTCGCATACTCATCAACTTACGTTTACACGTCGTTGATACATACAACACTTCAAGAGGAAAAGGTTTTGTATATGGTGAAGGATTTTTTATCTCGATATTTACCCATTCAGTATTCGATGGTGGTGATAATGTTCTGTCAGTTGCCTGAGCACATCCATTTAGCAAAAAAACAACTTGAAGAAAGATAAATAAATTAAATGCCTTATACATTTTCTATGTCCTCTTCACCATAATGGCCAAATCTTTTAACAGCATCAGTTCCTGATGCAACAGAGATGGTTGAGTTAAGTGAGTTTTTTAGTAAACCCTCGAGTGAAAGAAATTTTTTATTCCTGTCAAACTCATTCTTAGGAATTTCACCTGAATAGTGATCCATTTGTAATTCAAAGGAAGCTACTTTATCCGCATGTTCAGTGAAGATCTTTCCATCGCTCAACCCTTTTTCATAAGCTAACCCTAGTAATTTATTATTTATATAGGGCATATATGATGTCAGGAGATGATTTCCTACATTAGCAGGCACACCTCTGTTTGGGTTCATGCCTTCGGGGAAAAGATCTTCCTTGGTAAGCGTAGCTTTAAAATCCTTTTGATCTTGCCCGGATTGTTTAGCTTCCTGAAGAGCCAGGGAAGGTACAAGATAGAGCTTAACTTTTTCAGGAAGCCTTGCCTGAATGGTCATGCAATTTCTCGGATAAGGAAGTTCAATACTACATTGTTGCCACTTTCTGCTTTGAGTCGTAGTTAAAAATGCGACCGTGTTTCCATGATGCCAAAAACAGTCACCCCACTCTACGATTTGCGAGGCGGTAAGTTCAACGACAGACCATAAAAAACCAAGCGTTGTTCCCAAAGGCCCCCATAATTCATATAACTGATTATCCAGATCAGCTTCAGGTGGAACTGATGGCACTGGGTCTTGATCATTTACATGCCGATAGTGAGTAATACTTGATAATACATCTACAGCATTTTTAGTGAACGTTCTTGGCATACCATAAGTATAAAGAAGCGGTTTACTTTCCTTTAATCTTGCCGAGTGGATTAATGCCAGCGCTCCTCCTAAGCTATGACCACAAATGAACAAATCCCTACCTTCTATTTTATTGCTAAGTTCATTAAGCTGATTTTCAAACCTTCTTTCAATTAAGGTATAGCCTGCCCAAAATCCCGTATGTACTTTCCCAGCAGGAACTAATGAAGTACATTCAGATTTGATATTGCAACTATCGGACTCTACTGGCCTGAAAGAAGCATCAGTTATCCCATCAGTCAGACTGGCAGTCCCGCGCCATGCTATGACTATTTTATTGTTGTTGTAGAAATAATAAAGCTGCGTATCTCCCTCAGGATCATCAGCTTTGGTCGAATCAATATCTATTGGAAGAAAATATCTATCAGAATATGGAACATCAACAACTAAAGCATTAATTGTCGATTTGCCGATTTTTCGGGAGGGTATCGTCGAAAGATCCTGACATTGATTAATAAAATACTTTGTGATGATATCTATATCATCATATGCTAAATCTGAGGTTAATCCTAAGTTAATGGCATTTGCCATGGAGTAATCATTCTGGTGATGAAGCACTAGCTCCCAGGCTCTGAACGGACAAATTTCGATCACATGGCGCTTTTCTAGTTCATTTGTTCTGACCTTAACGCCCTTAAATGAACTACTGATTGGAAAATGAAATAAGGGTAACTCTTCCCCGTCTCTTTGCTCTAAATCAGGTTTTTCATGACATAATTCGCCCACGACGGCATAGCGCCACACATAACCACTTCCCTCGGCTTTTGGACGAACAATCGAGTCTTTTAGAGGGTCTCTACCCACGCGAAGAGAGCGCTTTTCCATTTCCTTTGTCAGTTGGTTACTGTCAAGTGTCAGTTTCAACTCAAGACCATGCGGCATATCAATATGGATAAGCCCATTAGCATCGCTTTGGCCTGAATGCGTAAAGTTATCGACTGGTCCGGAAACTGGATGAGAACTTTCGGCTATCCATGGCATATTCGCGACAGGAGCATTCTGTTCATCTACAAGTTGAAATTCGACCCAGTAGAGCATTTGCTCTTCGCATGGAGCATGAGGATTTTTACGGCAGAGTGAGGATACAGCTGTAGTCATTCTATTCACCCTCCTGGCTATCAGCAATATTTCGCGGATATTCGATTTTTAACTGCGATGGCATAGACGTAAATATTGGAGATGTCTCTCCATGTGCTCCAGAAATGCCCTCATAAACATCACCTTCAGCCGTCGTAATTTTATATGTGGTGAAAGGCTTAATTGCTCCGCTGGCTAATGACGTTGTGGTAAACCCTTCGCTGTACCCTTTCGAGAAAGTCACTGGTGGTGTATCTAAACTGGCAGGACCTGTCTGATTAACATTGGCCGCTTTCAGTAAAATATTCCCCGGACATCCCAGTTCAATATTCCCACCGCTAAGCTTTATATAAGCACCGCCGCAACTTAAAATCAGTTCCTTGCTGGCATTCACCTTCACGCTTCCCTGACCGCTTGCGACAGTGATGTCCTGTAATGCTGAGATATTCATGGCATCAGCTTGTGCCTGAATATCAACCTTCCCTGCCCCGGCATACATTTTCATTCCTGCAGCCTGTGCAAACAAACTTACAGCCTCGCTCGCCGCCACAGTGAATGATTGCCCGGCGCTGATATCGGTGTTTTTACCAGACATAAGGCCAATACTTGCCCCGCCTGAAGCCATACGGACAGTCTCAGGACTGAGAATACCAATACCTGCAGGAGCATGAGCAACAAGACCCGGCATTTTGAGATATTTCAAGGCATCATTCAGTATTTTCTGCCCATCGATATCTGACTGTGTTGCCTTGGCACCTTTGACTGCCGTCTGTAGGCTTCTGGCCAGCGTCAGCGCCTGCATTAGTTGCTCGATCACTCCGTCCATTTCGAGCATTTTACTGCCAACATCAGGTTGCGCATCTGCGGTAAGCAAAACGCCTTTCCCACCACGAACGCTCACCCAATCATTAGTCCGTAATTCAGCCCCTTCACCACGAAGCACTCTATCAGCATTGACGTTGTGTCCCAGATTCAGTTGGGTCTTGCCGCCATACTCTGTACTGAGCTTAACGTGCTCTTCGCCGCGCTTGTCTTCCATCCGCAGCTTGTTTAGCCCAGCTGTACGGATAACGTTACGCGTGCTGTTCAGTTCGGTGACATGATCAACGTGTCGAGAGTCGTGCAGGGCATGGGCAATATAAGGCCGATCCGGATCACCTTCGTGGAAAGCAATCGCCACTTCCGTCCCCTGAATTAGCGGGAAGTGAAAACCATACTTATCGCCACCGTAGGGCTTTGCCAGTCGCACTGGCATGCTTTCCATCCCCTGGTTTTTGTCATCACTGTCCGCATCAAATTTTACACGGTACAGACCCGATGCATCCTGCCAGGCATACATATCGTTGTCTTTCGCACTGGTCACGCGAGCAGTCAGCGTACCGCTGATGACCGGGCGCTTTTTGGCTGGCGGACGCCAGCAGCGGGTTTCGCTGTACGGCATCGCGGTCCATTCAACCCGTAGCGCATTTTTACGACTGGCGGTGTAACCGGCGCTCAGGATGATGACACCGTTTTCTGTTGCCGCAGGCAGGGTTGGCGGAAAGGCTGTTTCCGTGATGGTCAGTACCTGAGCCGGGCTCAGGGTCGCGTCCGTACTGCTGCCGGTCACCGTCGTCTGGGTTGACAAGAAACGCTCATGCTCCATGCGTGCGCAGAAGTTGCCGGTCTCAGCGGCAGGGTCAATCTTGTCCCCGCTTTCCAGATGCCGCGGGCGATAGTGATACACGTCCCCGTAAGTAACGCCTTCCCCCTCACCACGCGTCATATCCGCCGGTGCGGAGGTCAGGACTTTCTGCGCTTCACGGTGGTTGTAATCACCGGCCGTCACCGAGCTTTCCACCACGTTGTGCCAGACGTGGATATCCCACACTGACTCAGCGCCGTTGTCACTGGTACCTGAAGGGCTGTTCAGCGGCAGCGTTTTACCAAACTGCCAGGCGCTCTGCTTGTCGGCAAAGTGAATAACCTCCGTCAGCGTATCCGGTTGTAAGGTGAAGAAATAAAATATTCCCACCTCCGCCAGCAGACGTTCTATAAATGCAAGGTCATTTTCCTGATACTGGTTGATTTGCTCGCGCTTTGGGTAGTCGGCCTTAAGGGTGAATTCATATTCCCAGCCTTTCAGCCCATGGTCAGTGAGCACCTGCGCCACGACGTCTGGCACCGATTTGTTGACGAAGAAACGATGAGTACGGAACTGATTACCGAGCAGCGAGAGGAAGGGCTCCAGCGTAATAAAGTATTTAGCTTCATCGACCGAGCCAGATATTCGACGAAAATCGGTAATAACGCCGTGAACGACCTTATTACCCGTCAGGCTTTGTAATAATCCCGTGCCCATCGTCAGGCTGGCAGGCTTGCTCAGCAGCTGCGTCGCATCAATATCTTTATCGTTGCTGGTGAACAGGATCGTGTAGCGGTACAGATGGCTCATAAATTCTTTGCCACTGAACTCTTCTACATCCAGAACTGATGTGCAGGAGGGAATATCCAGCCGGTAACGGTTCAGTGTGCTTTGGATCATATTAGTCAATGTACTTATCACATTCATGATTTTTATCCTTTAAATACATTAGTTTCCTGAACGGTTTACAGCTGACAGACACCAACAATAACAGACTGTGTCTTAGCATTATCTACATCACGGCAATAGGGTAAAAATATCTCCCTTTCAGTCGGCGTCACGTTATAAACATGCCCATTATTTATTTCGAAAGTAACGACTACTCTTCGGGATTTATTTTTATTTCCAGCGGGCGATCTGTATTCAACAATATACTGCTCATTATCCAGAAAGTGATAAAACGAAGGAGGAATACATAATTTCCCATCAACAACGCTGAGGTCAGGTGAAAAAATAAAATCTTTGCTCTTTGGTGGTATTCCTCGTGGGTTAATACCAATATCTGCCAGTTTGTAATTCTGTATATCAGCCCCACTAAAACAAATACTACCGCCCTCTCTGCTCACCCGTGCGGTTTTGTCAAAACGCACGCCAAGATCCTCCGGGCAGCCTGTTAATACCAACAGACACACTCCAGATAAAAGGGCTGACCTCCACACGTGAAGGTTGTTTACATTTACCATGGGAACCCCCTCAATACGTTCTGGTATCCCTGTCGTATGGCGGGTTCAGAAGTATCACCATCGAGGGTAATAAGGGAGTAATCTGCATTTTCAAAGCTACACCATCTCTTATACCCAAAGGCCTGCAGAACAAAATCATCAGCAATAATCTGCGCCTGTTGTTCCATTGGATACTCACTTAACAACCGTCCGTCAAGGGTATAGCGATAGCTGACCATCCAGCTCACCAGCCCCCTGCCAACAACATTCATTCCTCTCGCCCGTTGCCAGACATGGCTCATTTCATGAATGAACAAATGTTGAAGATCGTCTGTTGACTGTGAGAAATCATCCCGATACTGATTACGAAAGTAAATCTCACCGTTTGGGGTCATTGCAGTATCTGCATTCTGCAGATTAAAAGGCAGATAGCTGCCTTTATGGATCCAGATTTTTGGATACTCAACGGTGGACGCAAACACCGACTGTGCCAGCTGTATTTCCCCAGCAGTCAACAGCCGAATGCCTCCGTCTTTTATCTTGTCTTTACTTTTATCAGTCATGGCCAAACACCATCACAATTCCCTCTTCCTCATTCCAGCCGAGCGTCAGGGCGTGTGGCTTTTGCTTTGCCGCCATGTGGGTCAGCAGTTGCTGGCTCAGCACCGGCAAGATTTGTTGATTGAGCAGGCTGTCGACATTACGGGCACCGGTATCCGGCAGCAGGCAGGCGGCGGTCAGCGCATCAAACAGGTTTTCATCAATATGGGTAGTGAGACCGTAGTGGCGGTGCAGGCGCTGGCTGACCTGGTTAAGTTTCATCTCGACAATGGTGCGCATGGCGGTTTCCGCTAACGGACGATAAATCACCGTCTGGAAGCGCGCCAGCAATGCGGGCTGGAAGTGGTCGCGCAGGAGGGGGCACAGTCGTTCATGCAGGTCGACTTCGGTGGCGTCCGGCTGTTCATCCAGCAGTTGCATGATGGGGTCGCTGCCGAGGTTGGAAGTCATCAGAATAACGGTATTGCGGAAGTCGATTTCACGCCCTTCGCCGTCGCGCATAAAGCCGCGGTCGAAGACCTGATAGAACAGATTCATGACGTCGCGGTGAGCTTTCTCCACTTCATCCAGCAGCACCACGCTGTACGGACGCTTGCGTACCGCTTCGGTCAAAATCCCCCCCTGACCATAACCGACGTAGCCCGGAGGAGAGCCCTTCAACTGCGAGACCGTGTGCGGCTCCTGGTATTCCGACAAATTGATGGTAATGAGCGATTTCTCTCCGCCATACAGCACATCTGCCAGAGTCAGCGCGGTCTCGGTTTTCCCAGTTCCACTTGGGCCGACTAGCAAGAACACGCCCTGCGGGCCATTCTCAGAGGTGAGGCCCGTTTTGGCGGCACGCAGACGCTGCGCGATGGCCTCAAGGGCAACATTCTGGCCGACGACACGACTTCCAATTTCGTTTTCCAGGGTCAGTAGTTCGGTCTGCTCGTCTTTCATCAGGGAAGACAGAGGCACACCGGTCCAGTCAGCGATAACGTTGGCAACCGTGCGGGTGTCTACATCCACCTGAACCAGCACATCGCCCTGCTGCGCCTGCACCAGCTGATGTTGCAGATCGGCAATTTCAGCCTGCTGGCTGATGTCCTGGCGGCTGGTCATCAGTTGCTCTGCCAGCACCTTTTCGTGGCTGAAACGCGCCTCCTGCTCCTCGATACGCGCATCCAGTTCAGCTCGCTGCTGCTCAATAACTCCCAGGCGCTCACCATGACGGTTGCTGCCGGCGGCGATATCTTCCAGCAGAGCCTGCTTTTCCAGTTCCAGTGCGGTCAGCTGTGCTTTCAGGCGCACAATTTGTTCAGGCTCCGTATCAAGGCTCATACGCACGCGGGCGGCGGCGGTGTCGAGCAGGTCAACCGCTTTATCCGGCAGTTGGCGGCCTGTTAAGTAACGGCGTGAAAGCGTGACCGCCGCGCGTACCGCATCGTCGGTGATGTGCACCCCATGGTGTTCGGCATAGCGGGATTTCAGTCCACGTAGCATCAGACACGCGGTGTCATCGTCCGGCTCGTCCACCTTCACCATCTGAAAGCGACGTTCCAGCGCGGCGTCGCGCTCGAAATATTGTTTGTATTCGGACCAGGTTGTTGCGGCAATGGTGCGCAGTTCGCCACGTGCTAGCGCCGGTTTCAGCAGGTTGGCGGCGTCTGCTCCTCCGGCCTGGTTGCCCGCCCCGATAATGGTGTGGGCTTCATCGATAAACAGCAGAATGGGTACCGGCGACTGCTGAACGGCGTCGATGACATTTTTCAGACGTTGTTCAAATTCACCTTTCACGCCCGCGCCCGCTTGGAGCAGGCCGAGATCGAGGGTACGCAACATTACAGTTTTCAGGCTTTCCGGGACGTTGCCTTCTGCAATGCGCAGCGCCAGTCCTTCCACCAGTGCCGTTTTGCCGACACCCGGCTCGCCGACCAGAATCGGGTTGTTCTTACGACGACGGGAGAGAATGTCCACCATCTGGCGGATTTCAGTATCGCGACCAAATACCGGGTCGACTTTGCCCTCTCTAGCTTTGGCAGTGACGTCGAGGGTGAATTTATCCAGCGCGTTTTGCAGGGCCTCGCTCAGGGGATTACCGGCAATATTCTTATCGCGTGGCGCTTCATCGGCCAGGGCAGAAGGCGACTGGTTCAGGCCTTCCTGCTGTTGCTGTTCAGGACGTTCATCCGACTGCACATCCAGCAACGGACGCAGGCGTTCAAGCTGGCTTTGTCCCAGCGTTAGCAAAGGCCACAGGCCGCCACACCTCAGTAACTTGGGCGCGTCAATCATCGCCGACAGCAGGTGCGCGCTACGGATACTGTCCGCACCCTCAAGTGATGCCACCATCCACGCCTGTTTCAGCAGGGCTTGCAGGTTGTCGGCCAACTGCGGACGGTTGCGCACCGAGCGCGGCTGGTTATCCAGCCACCCGAGTAAATCCTGCCACAGCACGTCCATGTCCCATTCGTAGCGACGGGCCAGTACGGTCAGGTCGCCCTCGCCCTGCTCCAGTAATTTCAGCAACCAGTGCTCGGGCAAGATTTCGGCATGGGCGCGGGTCTGGCACAGTGAAGCGGCACTTTCGAGGGCTCGGGCACAATAAGGATTTAGACGACGTAACAGGATCGCTGGATTTTCCATTTCTCTGATTTCTCTCTCTTTTGTCTTTCCAGGCACGCTACCGCCCTTCGCTGTTCCCTGTCTGTCAGGAACCCAAAGCGCATAAGGTCAGGGGCATAGAGTTATGTTTTTTTTGCTGAAAACCCGCACGGCAGACGTTCAGCAAAACGAAAAAAGCGGACAGGAGAACCTGCCCGCATCAGGCTTACGCCGTGGCGCGTTCGTTCCAAGAATCAGAATGAATGATGTTGCCGTCTTTGTAAGTCCAGGTGATTTTTTCGTAGCGCAGTTCAAGTTGCTCGAGGTGGTTGTGTTTCTCGTAAGAAGGATCTTTGATGTCGTGCATCACTGGATTCACCTTCACTACTTTCACGTTTTCCAGTTTGGTGTTGAAATACTCCACCTCCTGGCCGGCATCATTGATTTTGTACCACTTGAATTCAGCAGACTTGAGGGTCTGACCAGTGGTCACCGCTTTGTACAGATACGGGCTGGAGGAGTCGATTTCCTTGGTGAACAGGAACGGGGTGTGAATGCGGGTGCCGGTCAGCTTGCCGGTGTTGTTATCGGTCGGGATATACAGGTTGTGCTCCTGGGCCACCACCTCGATGCTGCCTTCGCGGTCTTTAACGTCTACAGACCCTTTAATGTCTGCACCGCCGTCGTCTTTCAGCCAAAGATAAACAGGAATTGCCATGGTTTATTTCTCCATTTCTTGCGTTGAAACGTCACGTTCATCCGGTGACGCTGGTTTTGTATCGGGTATCTGACAGGCATCTGCCTGCGGTACCAGACTGATTTCGACACGCCGGTTAAGTGCACGGCCTTCCGGGGTATCATTCGTTGCAACAGGCCGGCTTTCGCCATAGCCCTGCACAGCAAAACAGCTTTCAGGCACATCGCCGGTGTCACGCATCCAGTCGCGCACGGACGCCGCACGCTCACGGGAGAGCCGCTGGTTCAGCGTCGGATTACCGGTGTTATCGGTATGTCCGCTAACCACTATCAGCCAGCCGGGCTTAGCCTTAATGCCCATGAGCGAATTGACCAGCATTCTGGTCGAACCGGGTTTCAGGGCAGACTTGCCGGAGTCAAACAGCGACAGGCTGTCAAGGCGAACCGTTTTCGGTCCCTGTACGATTTTCTGGATAACAGGTGCTGGAGGTGCTGGCGGAGCCCAGTCACTGACCGCCGCCTCAACGGGGGCCACAAGCCGCAATCCCTGATACAGGCCCATGCGATAACGCAGCGGCTCTCCCCGACGCTGCCAGTCATCGAGCAGGCGACCGTCCGACCGCAGGCGCTGTTGAGCCTGCGATTTTGGCGCCGGAGGTTCTCCGCTGAGGCGATGGTAAAGTGCAAGATGGTCACCCACACTGCGGATAAGACGCTGGTTATTGACAAAAGACGCCAGCATCGCCAGTGCGAGGAAAACGCCGGCGAGCAGGCCCACATGGCGCCAGAAC
Organism: Hafnia alvei; assembly: GCF_900095695.1. Lineage (GTDB taxonomy): Bacteria > Pseudomonadota > Gammaproteobacteria > Enterobacterales > Enterobacteriaceae > Hafnia > Hafnia alvei_B. The sequence goes on from NZ_FMIQ01000020.1 coordinate 29,591, forward strand.
ATCATCCGCCGACTGATACCCCTGCGACGTGGCAAACCCGAAAGCAGCAGCTCAGGCAGAGGAAGCAGCTCAGCACAACGACCGCTTTCCGGCGGCAATGCCGTGATGCCCGCGATATGCTGCTGCCAAAGGTTATCGTTTCGCCCACTGACCGGCACCATGCAAAAACCCTGAGCACAGAGTCTAAGGGCGGAGAGTTCTCCCAGGCGTTCCGTCAGCAGACTGTTCACCGCCTCTCCCTGCCAGACCAGCAGGCTGTTAAGCCATAGCGCCTGGCTCAGACGACTAAAGCGCCCGGAGGGCTCTGTTTCATCGAGCCAGTCAGCAAGCTGCACATTTCCCTGCCCGGGTTGATGGACCTGCATACCGGCACGGTGATTGACCGTGGTAAACCAGACTGGCACCTCCTGCACACAAGCCCCCGGCGGCGAAACCCAGGTCACGGACCATACAGGCGGCAAACCGCCTAACCACGGACGACACTGCACAACAGCACGCTGCCAGCCCCGAAGACATTGGGTAAAATCATCCAGGCTGTGATGGTGTTCAGGCAACGTCGCCAGCAGTACGGAAATCTGTGACACCAGCGCCGGTCGCACGAGGCTCAGGTGTTGCACTAGTTGAGGGAGTTGTTCTGCATCATTGACCTGCAGGTACCACCCCTGGCGAGTCTCACGGTGCCGGGCCTCGGACCCGAACAGTGCTACAGAGTCCCCGCAGGCGAGGATGACCGCTCCCTGAAAATCTTCCGGCGGCAGACTACCCTCAGTCACCTCATTAACCGTTCCGTAACGGCGTTGCAATACTCGCCACTCCCGCCAAAGCACGACGCCACCGACCAAGATAACCAGCAGGCAAAGTGCCACCTGGCTGCTCATTGAGAGTGGCCAGAACCCCAGTATCAGCCACAGGGCAAAAAAAACCGCCAGTGCCGTCAGCAGAGCCCGGTAAATATCACGCATCGCTTACCCCGGCCTGATTATCTGGTTCACCATCCCGGTAAGAGATGAGGAGAGGAAAAACCAGAGCGCGACCAGCACCACGGTGCCGGCAAACCAGGACAGCCAGTACCACCGGCGACCGCTACGCAGCCGCGATACCCTGACGATAATCGGCGCATCCTGAGCAAGCTGAAGCGGCGGCACCCGCTCCCCCAACCGGCGCACCACATCCTCACGGCGTTCGTCATCCTGTGCACGGTACTGCCCGACAAAACCCAGTTGCACCGTACGGTACAGGCAGGTCAGCACTGCCGTATCTGCCACTGTTTCTTTGAGAAGCTGGCGGATCCGTTCCCATAGTTCCTCACCGGCGTTAAGCGTGCTAAAGAAGTACGCCTGCAGCGGATCGCGGTGCCAGATCAGATAACCATCATCAGACGTCCCCCGGTTGAGTACGCTTTCATCCAACAGGGCACACAGGGCATACACCATGTGATCCCGTTGGGTTTCGCTGTACCCGGCATCGGTCAACGCGGTTCGGGCCTCCTCCACCAGTCGACGAGCCTGGCGGTAGAGCCGTTCACCGTCCCGGACTTCCTGTCCACTGCGCAGTTGGCTGGCCATCAGCCAGCCAGGGTAAAAAATGCGTTCTATCTGGTTCAGCTTTGATGGTTTCATGTACGCAGCACCGCATAAAGTTCCAGTTTCACATCCCCCAGCGATTGCGGGGTGTAGAAGGTACAGCTGCCGGCTTCCAGCATGGACCGGGCCGCATCCGTACTCAGATCCAGCGCAAAATACTGGTTCTCAAGTCGCAGCGGGATGGCCGCAGGAACATGACTAAGCGGTTTAATCACCATCCCGCTCAGGGCAACGTTCACCACCTCGGAAACATCATCAAAACTGCCAGCCTTACACAGCTGCGGGAATTTCACCTGCAGTTCATGGTTCGGCATGGAGGCACGCACGGAAAGGTAGAAGTCCGCCCCTTCACGCAAACGCGCATCGTGCAGTGAGCCCTTCCAGATTTGCTGGTCTCGCTCAAGATGAATGCTGACCACCCGCGATGGCAGGCTGGCTTCCAGTAACTTATCGAGTAGCGTCAGCAACGGCGGGAATACCCGCTCCGGCGCTTCATGCTGGTAAACCGGAATATCAGCGGCATCATGTTCCAGTGAGAATGTCAGCAGGCTGCCCACCAGACGAGCCAGTTCGCGATATAGCAGTTCGGGGTGACGGGTGGGGTTTTGTAGCAGTTCAGCCAATACCGGCTCAGCACTGTTCAGGGCGTTGAGCAACCAGAACAGGGAAACATCGGCGACGGCAAAGTCTGCCATCCGTTCGTTGCTTTCACGCCGCATAGCCATTAGACGCTGGCGGCGTGCCTGAAGGCGTTGGTGAATGTCACCCAGTTCAGCTAACAACAGCGGGCTCGCGGCAAGAGAAAGCAACGGCGGAATGAAGGTCAGGTCGCGACTCCACTGCCCCTGAGCATTGCGAACTAGGCGTGTTACCGGACAGGTCAGCCAGGCGGCATTTTCCTGTGAAGATAAACGGAGTGTCATCGCATGGCGAAGGATAGCCAGTTCACCGCGCTCGCTTCCAGCCAACTCCTGCACCGGCACCCGCTCCGCTTTCCACCGGCGGGGACGCTCACTGTCAGCGCCGTCATCTAGATTACCGCCGTTAGCACTCAGCAACGGCAGGGCCAGAACCACCTCTACAGCATCCTGCCCCTGTGCTACGGATAGATCACAGACCGGCGGCAGATTGTCCGACAGATCGGTATCCACCAGCGTACCATCCGCAAATCGCACGACCAGACGGGTTGCATTGAGGCGGGACAAGGCCAGTCCGGCATCATCAAACGCAGCGGCCACTACGCCCCAGGGGTGAGCCAGTCCCATACGAGCGACCATGTCGCTCACATGCGCATCCCACAGCGCCTGCTGCTGAAACTGTTGCGGGGCCAAAAAAGCCCCATCTTCCCACAGTGGACGATAAATTTTCATCCTTGCCCCCTCGCCTTAGGCTTTGGCTTTTGGCATCTGTGAAACCAGTGACAGATTAACGTCCATCCCTTCCACCTGGAAATGCGGCACGGCAAACAGCTTCACGCGGAAGAAGCCCGGGTTGTCTTCAATGTCTTCCACGGTGACTTTGGCATCACGCAGCGGATGAGAAGCCTGCAGTTCGTCCCCCGGATCGGTCATTTCAGTGACCAAACTGCGCACCCAGGTGTTCAGCTCCAACTCCAGCAGACGACGGTCCTTGGTGGTACCAATGTTTTCACGCTGGATCAGTTTCAGGTAATGCGCGATACGCGACAGCAGGAAGATGTACGGCAGACGGGCGTTGATGCGACTGTTAGCGGTCGCATCAGAGGTGTCGTACAAGGCCGGTTTCTGGGTAGAGTTTGCACTGAAGAAGCACGCATAATCGCGGTTTTTATAGTAGCTAAGCGGAATAAATCCTAGGTTGGCGAATTCAAACTCGCGGGTTTCGGGGATCATCACCTCAGACGGGATCTTCACCTGATTGCCGGTGCCGAGGTCGTACAGATGGATAGGCAGATCCTGAACGGCACCGCCGGCCTGCGGGCCACGAATTTGTACGCACCAGCCGTTGTTGATGAAGCTGCGCACCATGTTGGCGGCAAAGGCAAACGAGGCATTGGTCCACAGGTATTTGTCGTGATCCGGGCCTTTGACTTCTTCCACATAGTTGAAGCTGCGCACCGGTACGGTATCCGGACCATACGGCAGGCGACCCAGCACGCGCGGCATCACCAAGCCAATGTAACGACTGTCATCGGTCTCGCGGAAGGATTTCCACTTGATGTACTCGGCGCGATCAAAGTAGTTGCCGATATCTTTAATGGCCGCCACGTCTTCCATATTATCTTTCAGGAAGAATTTCGGCCCAGCCGAGCCGATGAACGGCATGTGCGCTGCGGCAGAAACTTTAGAAATATTGCGCAACAGGGCAATGTCCTGCGCGGATGCATCAAACTCGTAAGCAGAAATCAGCGCGGCAATCGGCTCTCCACCTGGGCTATCATACTCTGCGGTATACGTGTGCTGGTATAATCCGCTTTGAATAATCTCCGGCGCGTCTTCAAAGTCCTGACGCAGATCGTCTTTCGACAGATCAAGCAGTTCGATTTTGACATTCTG
>NZ_FMIQ01000014.1 GCF_900095695.1 Hafnia alvei
TTTTATGCCTTTGTTCAACTCGCATACCTTGCTCATATTGGGATTGCTTAACGTCAAGCGTCCACACCACCTCCGCCGTATCGCCTGAAACGTCGCCACAGCACGTCACACTACCGCCGCCGTGAGCAAAGGCGTTCGCCCCCGCGACTCCGTTAACGCTAAAGCCTAAAATCGGCCTATCCAGTTCGCTGTGAATAACCAGCGAAACGCCGCCCGTTGGTGGGCCATAGGTCACCTGCCACGCCGTATACCCCACGTAGCCCACAGCCAAGGCGATTAAGGAACGCCAAAACCAGCGCCCCCATATTTGGTAGCTCCGCGTTAAGGCCGCATCAAATTTTTCAAGCCGGGTGAAGAGTCCCATTATTCTTCTCCATATTTGAGTGCCTGAGAAAGAGCCACTTTATCTTGATGAACACGCTGTAAAGCATTATTCATCTGCTCGGACTCAAGGCCTTTTTTTCCGTACAGGAGATAGCACAGTGCAAAAATTCGCCGATCAGAAGATGTTTGGAGAAAATTCTGGGTTGCCAATTCAAGGGCATGAAACACGCGATCGCGTCGCACACAGCGAGGACAAGAGTGACTTTGAGGAAATTTCTGCCACATTTTTAGTACCACGGTAACTTCTGTATCACCCGTCAATTCAGAGAATAGCGCCTCATCCAAATGAACTATTTTTACCAGAGTGGCATATTTAGCAGACACTGGAGTAAAAGATAGCTGCTGCCATTCAGCTCCACGATGAGGAAACCACCACTGCTTAATTCCGGAGAATAGAGGATAATGCCACGGTAAATCAGAACGCCGAGCTAGTTTTGGTAAAGCAGATGGGTTATAAAAACGAAGCACAGTTCCTTTATTATTCGGCTGCTTTACTACGCATCCATAAGATAGCTGATCAGCTAGCTCCGTAAGAGTCAACGGCGAAAGCAACAAACCAAGAACTCCATCATGTTGAATTAAAACGTCTAGCGAAGGATCGTTATTTGACTCAATTTTTAGCAACCATGGTCCATAAGGAATCAAAGAATAAAGCTCTGGATGAGAATATAACGTTCTTAATGATGCTGAACTCATCTCATTAATTTGTCTAAATACCCTTAAGGGCAAATTTCCACTTTCGAATAGTACAAACCATGATAAGCCATAGTGTTGATGTGTCTGACACTCAGAGAGTATTTTTCTTATAGCACTCATACTGACTCTCCTTGTACCACACTAGCATCTGATTTAATGGCATTTAGTAGACATTCAATACAAAGACTATTCTCTAACTCAGGCCGAGCTTCAACCATAGGCGGTTGGAACTCGGCCTTATTTTTTCCCGGCTGTAAATCCTCAGGCAGCTTACCATCCCAATCAGTCCCTTTTCCCGGACTCCCTTCTCCCATAAATACAATTTCGCTGGTTCGGATCCCACTAGGGTCTAAACAAATAAAGTTACCACCAGCCTTCAACGTTATTTCAGCCCCAGCATCTAAAAATATTTTACTCCCAGTCTTAAGATGAAATTCATCGCCATTAACGATAAGCAGATTTTCTCCTGTTTTTAAATGCATAGTTTGTTCAACATTTAATGAATAGTCTTTTTTTATAAGATCGCGCTTTTCATCTTCTACTCGCAAATGATGTTGCCCAAGCACATGCGATATTTTATCTTTACCAACCCAAAGTATATCTCTATTGAGAACCTCACTCTTCATATCATACTGAGCATGGATATATATTTCCTCTTTCCCTAAATTGTCATCAAAACGTAATTCATTAAATCCATCACCTTTATGCGTTTTCGTTTTAAATGTAGTTCGTGTTTTATCAGCAGGTAAATTTAGCGGAGGGCGGCTTCGCGGGTTATATACACAACCAGTAATGAGAGGTCGGTCTATATCCCCGTCTAAATAAGTGACAATAACTTCATGCCCAATACGGGGGATTGCCATAAACCCAAATCCCCCACCATTCCACCCCTGAGCTACTCTTATCCAGCAACTGGCACGGTCATCGGCGGGGTCATATCGGTTCCAATGAAAGGCAACTTTAACGCAACCATATTCGTTAGTATAAATCTCTTCACCTTTTGGACCGACTACCGTAGCAACTTCAGGGCCATCTGAAAGAGGTTTATAGAAAAACGCCTTTTTCCATTCACAATCTTGCTCAACAAAGCTGATCTCATTACTCAGCGTATTAGCGCCACCGTCACTTTCTTCCTCTGCCGACTGAGGCATAGACCCACGATGCCTCACAGAAATAACCTGCCAACCTGTATTCATGCTCTCTATAGGATGAGAGTTTACGGTAAATATTTTCCCCGGCATCACATTAATGCAGTTGGAAACTGCCTGACCAATCAAACTATTAGATTGAATGGCTTGCATACGATAACGAGTGTTTTCTGTTCCAGAAGCATCGTATTGAAAACGACCATAGCTTTCAAAAATATTAAATCCGGATCTTTTCCCTGCGCCAGATTGTGAGTCTTCATGCCGTAAGCGATATTCAGGATTTAGCCAATTACGATCTTTCTGTATAACTTTGCTTGAGGTACTCATTGCTCTTATAGATATATCGCTAATGACACTTTCTTTGTACGGAAAAATAGGCTCAGGGTTATAAACTAAATCAGGACCTTGCAGGCAGGCTTGATAGCTATCAGCACATACAAGGCTTGCTCCAGACGATTCGTTCTCATCAAACCAATAAATAATACCTTCCTGAGAGGCTAATCGGTTGAAGAATTCCCAGTTAGTTTCTCGTTTCTGTGTGACATATTCATGAGTTGGGTGGGATGTAAAAAACTGTAGCTGACTGCGAACATTATCTTGTTTTAATAAAATAGATAGAATTTGCACAAACGACAGCTGATGAAAAATACGGCTATCTTGGGTAAGAGTCAGCACCCATGCTTCAGGTTTAATGCGTGCGCGCCAATAAGTTCGCCTAACACCTGTTTGACCTCGTTCAAAATGAATGATGATACCCGTTATCTTTCTCTGTAAAACACCACTATTCCAGATTTTTAACGTTGCCGATCTTAATAATTGTGAATTCAGATCTATGTTTTGCTCAAATGAAACAAGCTGTATTTGCAAATCAAATAGTTCAGAGACGGCCTCATCGAAAGTAAAATCAACAACCCTCAGTGAGTCTGATGCCAATCCTTGAATATTAAAAGTAAAGAACATCCCATTTTTAATCATATGAACATCCATTATTCATTAAAATTCTTCGTGACAACCAATGCTTATCGGAAATGACCATAAGCAAGAATCATTACCTGTTATATAAATATCTAACTGTGTAAAACTTGCGGCGGTTACACTGTATGAAATTAACCTATTAATCATTAATGAAAAAATATACATTTCACCCATTGAGAGATACAAACTGTTATCTAAGGTTATTTTTGCACAAGATCCACGTCGAGAATGTCCTAGATACAAACGATCTGAGCTATAAGTTTCTATTTTAGTTATCCCAGATATTTTCCTCAGAGCATCAGAGCGCAAATTAAAATCATTACTTGAGTAAAAAGAGAGTATTTTTAATATTTTTTTAAATTCATCATTTGATTTCAAATGAAAAAAAGAAAATGAGAGTAGAGATATAAGCTCTAAATATAAGCTGTCATTTTCTAGTGGGTAATAAGATGGTGATGGCAGTACTACATTTCGGCATACCACTTCACCGGGTATATGTTCACTTTTATAAACAAGGCATCCGATATCGACACTATCTAATATTTCTTTGGTATTCATGCACTTCAAATGAAGCTGAAAATACTTATCGCCCCAAATACACACCTTTTCACCAAATGAATTATAAAATATTACCTGGTGATTTTTCATTGCAAAACTATGATGTTCAACTTCTATTTTCCAAAAAATAGTTCTTACTGTTCTATCTACAACAGAATAATTATATTTTGATTTTATATTGTTATATTTTATATACTGAGATTTAACTTTACCTTCTATCTTAGATGGAGATAGTTTTGATGTTATTCCAAGTACTGAATGTATCACATTGTTTTTACCCTCAGAATTTATATAATATTTCTTTCCAACCTCACATAATATAGGCTCGTTCGTTCTGTAAAAAATATTTACTGCTGGAGAGCAATGAAGAAGCAAACTTTTTGATTGTAACTTCACAGGAAGTATAGAATCAAATATAATGTTTATATTGAAAAAAATATCTTTACCTACGGTAATATCTATTTCATTCAGAAAAAAGAAATTATTTATTTTAGTTAAAGTAAAATATTCTATAGCCTGCTGAAGAGGCTCTTTAGATGAACTTCCAGTAGCACAAACTGTAGCAGTATTAGCTCCAGTTGTAACACAATTTAAAGGGAGTATTTTTATACTGTCATACTCTGAGGTAATTAACTCAATACGTTTGACATGCTGTTCCAGATAAAAACGTAATTGATCACAACATGCAATAGATTCATCTATAAACACAGGTAATCTAGATAAATGGAGGTTTTTCTTTTTTACATTACCACTCCAATTAAACTTAAGCGCTAGCACAGACCCCTCTTGCTCATCACTCTGGCCTACTTGTTCCAACGTAAGTGGAGTCAATACCAGTGGTGATAGCGTTCTAAATGTACATTCTTCACCATTTATATCACCATAGACCTCCACATCAGCCGGAATTGAAATGCCTTCAAGGCCTTTTGGTGCTGAAAATTGAATAAGTGTTGTAGAAGGGAATGGGTATAACGATTCTGGCCAAACACTATCGAGTAGATCACGTGTCATTTCGGGAAAGGAGTCACTAATCTTAGACTCTAGACCAGCAAACAAAAAAGCCGCACCTTCCAGCAACTTTTCAACATCTTGATCAATAGCATTTTCTGAAAGAAATGGCTCAAGGGCTGGTCTATTTTTTGCAATCAAGCGACCTAGTTCTTTTAGATAGCTATATTCATAACGAAATTTATCCTCGAATGCCATACGCAGCTCCAAACAGAAAAACCAATATTCACTAAAAATCAAGGCACATTCCACTTAATAATAAATTAAATAGAAAGCAACTAAGTTAGCTCATTTAGTAACAGAACATTTGCGCCGCATCAAATTGTTCTAGCAGTCTAAAAAAATGCATATTAATTCTGCTGCTCCATCAATGAGTATCTCATCGTCGCTGATGTATTAAGTACAAATCAATATAATGAGCAGTTAAGGAAACTTAATAATTCATGTTATTACAGTCTCTGGTTATTCCGATGGTTATCTGAATAATATGCCAACACTTATTGCTAATATCTAATATTGAACAATGGAAACAGTTTATCAAAAGGACACTGATATGAATAAGATAAAAACAAATAAAAACAGACACATCAAGAAAGACTACGAAATTATTATTTTAATTACTTTCTTCATTTTATTTATTTTTTATATATCGTGGGCATCCAGAATTTCAAACAATACCATTCTTATAAAATCAGATTCTGAAGCTAAACTGTCTTTAATTGTCATCGGCATTATGGCTACAGCAGCAACAATCGGCGCCGCAAGACTGACGTCTGCACCTCGTACCAGAAATGACTGTATTTTTATCTCAAGTATGTTTATCGCTGGCGGGTTGGTCGGGCTAACCTTATCGCTGAATGCGTTTGATGCTTACGTTTATCTATTTCCAGATAAAACAATTTATTATATCAGCGAGTATGATGTTTCTATTCCCGGTCCTTACCGGGGGAGGTATCGTTGCGAGGCTGGTCTGCGGTTGAAAGACATTCATACTTCACGCTGGATTGAACTTTGTACTTCAAAAGAAGAACTGAAAATCGGTAATAAACGACAACAAGGCATGGATGCCGTGTGGGTCACGGCGCGAGTTAATCACGTGGGCAGTTATATTGTTGATTACCAATTTATTTTCAAATAACCACTACAGTTTCCGCACTGCGAGTGCCATTTATGTAGAGATTGATCAAGCATTCTCCTCCCTGACTACACTCCATTAACCATCCTCTTACCGCCTGCAAACAACGCTTGTTGCATTAAGAAAAATGACCTCGCTCTCGGTTTGTATAACGTTTCTACCGAAAATAAAAATCTTTGCGCTATGTCAAACTACTGCGCTTTAACTTAAATCAAATACCATATATAGTGTGTCCCACTTTAGAACATACCCATATGTAGTAGTTATCCACAAAACATCCACAAGACTGCGTCAAGCCTTATGGCACGCGGATTGTGGCTGTGGATAACATGCAAAAGGGGAAAAGGAGCGACGCGGTGAAACCAATAGTGATTAAACGGGACGGTTGTCAGGTACCATTTGACGAACAGCGAATCAAGGAAGCTGTGGTGCGTGCTGCCCGAGCGGCAGGCGTTGATGATACTGATTATTGTGCAACCGTAGCCCGCGTAGTCGCTATGCAGATGGCCGATCTCGAGCGTGTTGATATCCATTTGATTCAAAACGCAGTAGAAAACCAGCTGATGGCAGGCAACTATAAGCAGCTTGCGCGTGCATACATTGAGTATCGTCACGACCGTGACGTATCTCGTGAACAACGTGGCCGTCTTAATCAGGAAATCCGTGGCCTGGTTGAGCAAAGCAATGCCGCTTTGCTGAACGAAAACGCTAACAAAGACAGTAAAGTCATCCCAACCCAGCGCGATCTGTTGGCGGGTATCGTGGCAAAACACTACGCGACACAGCACATTCTGCCGCGTGACGTGGTGCTAGCGCACGAACGTGGTGAAATTCACTACCACGATCTGGATTACTCTCCGTTCTTCCCAATGTTTAACTGCATGCTGATCGACCTTAAAGGCATGCTGACTAACGGCTTCAAGATGGGTAACGCAGAAATAGAGCGTCCTAAATCCATCTCGACCGCAACAGCCGTAACCGCACAAATTATCGCTCAGGTTGCTAGCCATATTTATGGCGGCACCACGATTAACCGTATAGATGAAGTTCTGGCGCCGTTTGTTACCTCAAGCTTCGAAAAACATCGTAAGACCGCTGACGAATGGAACATTCCAGACGCAGAAGGCTACGCAAAAACCCGCACCGAAAAAGAGTGCTACGACGCATTCCAATCTTTGGAATATGAAGTCAACACGCTGCATACCGCTAACGGTCAAACCCCGTTTGTAACCTTTGGTTTTGGCTTAGGAACCAGCTGGGAATCCCGTCTTATCCAGCAATCTATCCTGAAAAACCGCATCGCAGGCTTGGGCAAAAACCGTAAAACCGCCGTATTCCCTAAACTGGTCTTCGCCATTCGCGATGGTTTAAACCACAAATTCGGCGACGCTAACTACGATATCAAACAGTTGGCGCTAGAGTGTGCCAGCAAGCGTATGTACCCAGATATTCTGAACTATGATCAAGTGGTTAAGGTTACCGGCTCGTTCAAAACACCAATGGGCTGCCGCAGCTTCTTGGGTGTGTATGAAGAAAATGGCGAGATGATCCATGAAGGGCGTAACAACCTCGGCGTCATTAGCCTAAACCTGCCGCGTATCGCTTTAGAAGCCAAAGGTGACGAAGCCGCATTTTGGAAATTGCTGGATGAACGTTTAGAGCTTTCTAAGAAAGCGCTGATGACACGTATTGCTCGTCTGGAAGGCATCAAAGCACGCGTTGCACCAATCCTCTATATGGAAGGTGCCTGTGGTGTTCGCTTGAAAGCCGACGACAATATTGCTGATATTTTCAAAAATGGACGTGCGTCAATTTCACTGGGCTACATCGGTATTCATGAAACGATGAATGCGCTGTTCGGCAACCAAACTCACGTCTTCGACGATGAAACCCTGCGTGCGAAAGCCGTGGCGATTGTTGCACGTTTACAGCAGGCAACCGACAGCTGGAAAGAAGAAACCGGCTACGGCTTCAGCCTGTACAGTACACCAAGTGAAAACCTGTGTGACCGTTTCTGCCGTTTGGATACCGCTGAATTTGGCGTTGTACCGGGCGTAACCGATAAAGGTTATTACACCAACAGTTTCCACTTGGACGTTGAGAAAAAAGTTAACCCGTACGACAAGCTGGATTTTGAAGCGCCATACCCACCATTGGCGAGCGGTGGCTTTATTTGCTACGGCGAATATCCAAACCTACAGCACAACTTGAAAGCGCTCGAAGACGTCTGGGATTATAGCTATAGCCGTGTCCCATACTACGGAACCAATACGCCGATTGATGAGTGTTACGAGTGCGGCTTCACCGGTGAGTTTGAGTGTACGAGTAAAGGCTTTACCTGCCCGAAATGTGGTAATCACGATTCGGCTAAGGTCTCCGTAATCCGCCGCGTATGTGGCTATCTGGGTAGCCCTGATGCACGTCCGTTCAACGCCGGTAAGCAAGAAGAAGTGAAACGCCGCGTTAAGCATTTGAACAACGGGCAGATTGGTTAATATCGTTAACTTACTGAACAGGTTGCACTTTAAGCTTGTTCAGTAGGCGTTATTGTCGCAGCCAATTTGGATACGGCCAGCGCGGAAGAACCGGAGCGTACACGTAGTACGTGAGGATTCTGAGCACTGCCCGTATCCAAAGTGGCAAGTAAAATAGCCTAATGGGCAAGCTTTCAATGAATTTCCATCAATATTACCCCGTAGACGTCGTCAACGGGCCGGGTACACGCTGCACGTTATTCGTTGCCGGTTGTGTGCATGAATGCCCCGGTTGCTATAACAAAAGCACATGGCGACTCAATTCAGGCATGCCGTTTACGCAAGAAATGGAAGATCAGATTATTGCCGATCTGAATGACACACGCATTCCGCGTCAGGGTTTATCCCTTTCCGGTGGCGATCCGCTGCATCCGCAAAATGTGCCGTTTATTCTAAAGCTAGTGCAACGCGTGCGTGCGGAATGTGAAGGCAAAGATATCTGGGTTTGGACAGGCTATAAGCTAGACGAACTCACTGATGCACAGCGTCAAGTGGTGGATTTGATCAACGTACTCATCGACGGAAAATTTGTACAAGACCTCAAGGATCCGATGCTCATCTGGCGCGGCAGTGCGAATCAGGTTATTCACAAGCTGCGCTGATCGCGTCATTTCAGCCGCTCATCAAAAGCATGCGGGACTTCAGCCACCGCGCTTAGATAGCGTTCAAATTTTGGATGCTGCGGATTCAACAGCAGATTATTTTCCTGTGGCACAATCACCGAAGGCACCCGTAGTCCTACGGATACCTTCGATGCTATCCACTGTGAACCCATATCGGCGGTTACCGGCGAGATCTCATCCTGACGCCAGTGAGCAGGCAATACGCTGACGTCCAGCGAGCTAATATCGCGGTCATCAATTTCTATCGAAAAAAGCGAGTAAAACTCGGTTAGCCGCGCGCTTTCGAGGTGAACCAAACATTCCAGCATTGCAAGCGAGATAGAACTGGCCAGATACACCATTGGGCTACCCATGCGGTTCCAGCGCCCGCCAAACTGTTTTGCGCCCTGCCCCGTAAATGCGCTGTTGGCAAATTTGGTTTTAACAATGCGATAGCCCATCATGAGAATACACCGTGCTCCAAGCGCCCAATCAGGTTCAATACCGCAATAGCTCCACTCTCCGTGCTGATAAGACTCGCGGGGGCAGTCTGCCCCAAAGCACGCACAGGATGTGTTAGCCAGTGGATTGCCTGCTCTTTATCATCCTCAAAAAGTGCAATCGCCGCGTTCATCACCCGCACCAAACGAGCAATGCTTTCACTCTGCTCGGGCGATAACGTTTTAGGCCCATTCTTTCTACGAGAAACCTGACGACCGCTGATCCCCGCGATCTGGACGATATCGGCCTTATTAATCCCCGTCCATTGGTGAATATTTTCAATCACGTCAGTAGGTAATCCCTGTTTAAGCAACTCAAGCAACTGAATACTACCTTCTGGTGGAAAACTCACTACGCGCCAAAGTGTGCTTTCATCCCGCTGCTGAGTTGGTGTGAACATACGCATACTTGCCTCCTGCCACTTAGCCATACGTCTATGCTTAATATAGACCTATGACCCACAGTCGACAATCCTATCGTGCAAATAACAACCACGCATCGTGTTATATAAAAATGCTCAACGCATGTCTTCATGAGTTTTCAATGCGTTGCCAAAACTGTATTACGCTGTCCAGAATGCGCTGTAGGACACGGCTCAATTACACGCTTTGTGCAATCTGCTTCGCATCCCTCCTTTTTACGGCTGTCATCCTAACGCCTTCAACTATTCATATTTCTGCAACATATAAATAACCATTTTGTCATTTTCAATCGGCACCATGAGCGCAACTTAATTTTGACCACCTCACTAAAGAGGGTTACGCCATGTCGATTATTCGAGTTAAGAACCTCAGTAAAACATTCGCCGGTCAGCAGGCGCTGCACAGCGTTGGCATGGAGATTCAACAAGGGCAGATGGTGGCTTTGCTCGGCCCTTCTGGCTCAGGCAAATCTACGCTGCTTCGCCATCTAAGCGGGCTTATCACCGGCGACCGTCATAATGATTCCCACATCGAATTATTAGGCCGCACCATTCAAAAGCAGGGGCGTCTCGCGGCAGATATTCGCCGTAGCCGCAGCGATATTGGCTATATCTTTCAGCAGTTCAATTTAGTCAATCGCCTGACGGTTCTCGAAAACGTGCTGATTGGCGCGCTAGGCGCAACGCCATTTTGGCGCACCTGTTGCGGTTGGTTCACTCAAGAACAAAAACAGCAGGCCATGCAGGCTCTCACTCGCGTGAGCATGGCCTCCTTCGCCCACCAGCGGGTATCCACGCTTTCCGGTGGCCAGCAGCAGCGCGTTGCCATTGCGCGTGCGCTGATGCAAAAAGCCAAAGTGATTCTCGCCGATGAACCCATTGCGTCACTGGATCCTGAATCCGCCCGCATCGTGATGGAAACCCTGCTCGATATTAATCAAAAGGACGGCATCACCGTGGTGGTCACTCTGCATCAGGTGGATTACGCCCTGCGCTATTGCCAGCGCGTCATCGCGCTGCGTCAGGGGCATGTTTTCTACGACGGTGAAAGCGCGCACTTAGCACGCGAGCAAATTGAACATCTCTATCGCGGCGTAAACCGCGTCAATGTTTCTAGCCCTGAAACCGAAGCCGTTGCGGCTTAATTCGAACCTTCAACATGCTCATAGGGAGTCATCACATGACTTACAAAACGGTAGCCGCGCTGGCTTTCACCAGCATGTTCAGCGTCTGTACCCTGCTTGGCACAGCACACGCTGAAGAACAGGCTCCGGCGCTCAACTTCGGCATTATTTCGACGGAATCCCAACAAAACCTAAAACCGCAGTGGGACCCATTCCTCAAGGATATGGAGAAAAAACTGGGCATGAAGGTGAATGCCTTCTTCGCCCCAGACTATGCGGGCATCATCCAAGGAATGCGCTTTAACAAAGTCGATATCGCGTGGTACGGCAACCTCTCAGCAATGGAAGCCGTCGATCGTGCCAACGGGCAAGTCTTTGCACAAACCGTGGCCGCAGATGGTTCACCAGGCTACTGGAGCGTACTGATCGTGAATAAAGACAGCCCGATCAATAACGTTCAAGACATGCTGGCCAAGAAGAAAGATCTTACCTTCGGCAACGGCGATCCCAACTCTACCTCCGGTTATTTAGTCCCTGGTTATTACGTTTTTGCCAAGAACAATACCGCCGCCAGCGACTTTAAACGCACCGTTAACGCCAACCACGAAACCAATGCGCTCGCCGTAGCGAACAAGCAGGTGGATGTGGCGACCAACAATACCGAAAACCTCGATCGTCTGAAGATCACGGCACCGGAGAAATTCAAAGATCTGAAAGTGATCTGGAAATCACCGTTGATCCCTGGCGACCCGATCGTGTGGCGTAAAAACCTGTCAGAAGATGCCAAACAAAAGATCTACGGCTTCTTTATGAATTACGGCAAAACGCCGGAAGAACAACAGGTACTCAAAGGCTTGAGCTGGGCACCGTTCCGCCCATCCAGCGATCTTCAACTAGTCCCTATCCGCCAGCTCTCCCTGTTTAAACAAACTCAGACGATCAAAGCCAACGAAGGCTTAAGCCCAACCGACAAAGCCACAAAAACCGCGGCGCTACAGGCTCAAATGGACGATATCGATCGTCTGAGCTCGGCGCTAAACGCCATGAACAGTTTGAAAACAGCCACTCAGTAATTTGGCCGTCGCCTCCTAGCTCTGCATACAGAAAAGCTGAGCTAGGAGAAAAGCGACGCCAAATTGGAGATACAGATGCAAACCACTCAATCCACCGCAGCCTTAGTGCCCGAGCAAAAGCGTAGCTGGTTTAGCCTTTTCACCGGCGCCATTCTACTTGCGGTTCTCGCTTGGTCTTGGCACGGCGCGGAAATGGCCCCGCTCACGCTGTTTCGTGATGCTGGCAATATGGCGACCTTTGCCGCTGATTTCTTCCCGCCCGATTTTAGCCAATGGCAGCAATATCTTGGCGAAATGCTGGTAACGCTCCAGATAGCCGTTTGGGGAACCGCGCTTTCTATCGTGCTTTCCATTCCTCTGGGGCTAATGAGCGCTGAAAACCTTGTGCCTTGGTGGATCTACCAACCGACTCGCCGACTGATGGACGCCTGCCGCGCGATTAACGAAATGGTATTCGCCATGCTGTTTGTGGTGGCTGTCGGTCTTGGCCCCTTTGCTGGCGTGCTGGCGTTATTTATTCACACCACCGGCGTTTTGGCGAAGCTGTTTTCTGAAGCCGTCGAAGCCATCGAGCCGGGCCCAATTGAAGGCGTTAAAGCCACTGGTGCCAACAAACTGGAAGAGATCATCTACGGCGTTCTTCCTCAGGTTATGCCGCTGTGGATCTCTTATTCACTCTACCGTTTTGAATCCAACGTTCGCTCCGCCACCGTGGTGGGCATGGTGGGTGCCGGTGGTATCGGCGTCACCCTGTGGGAAGCCATCCGCGGATTTCAGTTCCAGCAAACCTGTGCACTGATGGTGTTCATCATCGTCACGGTCAGCCTGCTGGATTTCATGTCTCAGCGTCTACGCAAGCACTTCATCTGATTAAAGAGGCTTTGTTTGTTATGCACTTATCTAGACATCCGACCAGTTTTCCAACCCGCTATCAAGAAATTGCGGCGTTATTGGAACAAGACCTTCGTCAGCATTATCAGTGCGGGGACTATCTTCCCGCAGAGCATCAGCTCGCTGAACGTTATGAGGTAAATCGCCACACTCTGCGCCGCGCCATTGATGAATTAGTGGTTCGAGGCTGGGTACAACGTCGTCAAGGTGTGGGCGTTTTAGTGTTGATGCGTCCGTTTGATTATCCGCTGCACTCACAGGCTCGCTTTAGCCAGAATCTATTGGAACAGGGCAGCCATCCCACCAGCGAGCGGTTGATCTCGGTGCTTCGCCCTACCGTTAGCCATATTGCCGATGCGCTAGGAATGGAAGAAGGCCAGCAGGTTATTCATCTGCGCACTCTGCGCCGTGTAAACGGCGTTCCGGTATGCGTTATCGACCATTTCCTACCGGATCTCAGCTGGTGGGGCACGTTGCAAAACTTCACCAGCGGTTCGCTGCACGGCTATATCCAGCAGCATCTTGGCCGTGAGCTCAGCCGCACTCAAACCCGCATCAGCGCACGCCGCGCACAGGCCAAAGAGAGCCGACTGTTAGAAATCGCCACTCATGCACCGCTGATGTGTGTTCGTACCTTAAATCACTGTGAAGGCCAGCCACAGCCTGCGGAGTATTCCGTTAGCCTGACGCGTGCCGACATGATCGAACTGACCATGGAGCACTAAATGGACGCCATACCGTCTCACTCACATTTTTCAATCGCTGAGCGCCAGCGCTGGATGGCAACGCTGGCGCACAGCCAGCCCGACGACCTTAATCCGCTGTGGAATGCCCTACATCTCAACGTGCTGGAGTGGAAAAACATCCGCCCAGCAGAAACCGGCCTCACCCAAATACAGGCGCGTACCGGCGGAAGCGGCCAGCGCTTTTTCCTCGGCGACGCCACGCTCACCCGCGCAGTCGTTCAGCTCAGCAGCGGCACCTATGGCTACAGCTATCAGCTTGGCCGCGACAAATCTCACGCCGAGCGCTGCGCGTTAATCGATGCCCTGCTGCAAGAACGCGAGCACAACATGACTTTGCTGGAAAACCTGATTAACCCACTCGCCGCGCTGCAACAAGAACGACACCAGCAGCGCGCCCAAGAAATTGCAGCTAGCCGAGTGGACTTCTTCACTCTGGTTCGCGGAGATAACTAATGACGTTAATGACCGCTTTTACATTGCCCGTGCATGATGCACAAAACCATTTTCGCCGCCTGCTGAAAGCCATGAGCGAACCCGGCGTGATCGTGAATTTGAATAACACGCCAGAAGGCTGGCTACCGCTCAACAGCGCCACCACCAGCGTGCTGTTAACCCTGAGTGACCAAGATACGCCAGTATGGCTCACGCCCGAGCTAAGCTCGGAAACCGCGCAGCAAAATCTGCGCTTTCATACCGGCGCGCCACTGGCCATCGAACCTTCACGGGCAGCCTTTGCGGTCGTGAATGAACAGATTACCGCTGAACAGCTGATTGATTTTGCACAAGGTGAAGATGTCTCACCGGAAACCAGCGCCACGGTGATTGTGCAGGTAAAAAGCCTCAGCGGTGGCCATATGTTGCGCCTCACCGGCCCCGGTATTTTAGAAGAGCGCATGATTGCGCCCCAAATTTCAGACGTCGTGCTCAACGCTTTAACCGAACGTTCGCACAGCTTCCCGCTGGGCTGCGATTTCGTCTTTACCTGCGGCGAACGTCTGCTTGCCATACCGCGCACCACGCTCGTGGAGGTGTTCGATGTACGTAGCCGTTAAAGGAGGCGAAAAAGCCATTGCCGCCGCCCACCGTTTGCAAGAACAGAAGCGTCGCGGATCGCCTCAGTTCAATGAACTCAGCGTTGATCAAATCGATCAGCAGCTCGCGTTAGCCGTCGATCGCGTGATGACCGAAGGCGGGATCTACGATAGGCAGCTTGCCGCGCTGGCGATCAAACAGGCCAGCGGCGATCTGGTTGAAGCCATCTTTTTACTGCGCGCTTATCGCACCACATTACCGCGCCTGGCCGTCAGCGATGCCTTGAACACGCAGGATATGCGTTTAGAGCGCCGCATTTCGGCGGTGTATAAAGACCTGCCCGGTGGCCAAGTGCTCGGCCCCACCTACGACTACACCCATCGGCTGTTAGATTTCACGCTGTTAGCCAACGGCGAAACGCCAGAAATCAACCGCGATGAGGCTATGAACGAATCGCATAGCCCACACGTCTTCAGCATGTTGGCGCAGCAAGGCTTGGCACGCGCGGAACACGACAGCGGCGCCGAGCCAGACGATATCACCCGCACGCCGCCGGTTTATCCCTGCTCTCGCTCTGCGCGTTTACAGCAGTTGGTGCGTGGCGATGAGGGCTATCTGCTGGCGCTGGGCTACTCCACCCAGCGCGGCTATGGGCGTAACCATCCGTTTGCGGGAGAAATTCGCAGCGGCTATGTCAGCCTGAGCATTACGCCTGAAGAGCTGGGCTTTTCCGTTGATATTGGCGAGCTGCTGCTGACCGAATGCGAAATGGTCAACGGGTTTGTTGCCCAGCCAGATGATGCCCCGCATTTCACTCGCGGCTACGGCTTAGTGTTTGGCATGAGCGAACGTAAAGCGATGGCGATGGCGCTGGTCGATCGCGCCCTTCAGGCACCCGATTACCAAGAGCAGATCAACGGCCCCGCTCAGGACGAAGAGTTCGTGCTGGCGCATGCCGATAGCGTAGAAGCCGCTGGTTTTGTCTCCCACCTTAAATTACCGCACTACGTTGATTTTCAAGCCGAGCTGGAATTACTCCACCGTTTACAACAGGAATTCAATGACCGTCAGGAGAATGCACATGACTAACGTGCTAACCGGTTACAGCTTAGCGGGCTATAACTACGGCTATCTCGATGAGCAGACCAAACGTATGATCCGCCGAGCGATCCTCAAAGCCGTGGCAATCCCCGGTTACCAAGTGCCCTTTGGCGGACGCGAAATGCCGATGCCCTATGGCTGGGGAACCGGCGGAATTCAGCTCACCGCCAGTGTGATTGGTGAAGCAGATACCTTAAAAGTGATCGATCAGGGCGCAGACGACACCACCAATGCGGTATCGATTCGCCGTTTCTTCCAGCGAGTTACCGGTGTTAACACCACAGAAGTGACCGCCGACGCCACGCTGATTCAAACTCGCCACCGCATACCTGAAACGCCGCTGCGCCAAGATCAAATCATCATCTATCAGGTTCCGATGCCTGAGCCGCTGCGTTTTATAGAACCACGTGAAACCGAAACGCGAAAAATGCATGCGCTGGAGGAGTATGGCGTTATGCAGGTAAAACTGTATGAGGACATCGCGCGTTTTGGCCACATCGCGACCACCTATGATTACCCCGTGAAGGTGAATCATCGCTATGTGATGGCTCCCTCCCCCATCCCAAAATTTGATAATCCCAAGATGAACATGATGCCCGCGCTACAGCTGTTTGGTGCCGGACGCGAAAAAAGGATCTACGCCGTGCCCCCGTTCACCAAAGTGGAAAGCCTCGACTTTGACGATCATCCGTTCAGCGTGCAGCAATGGGATCAGCCCTGCGCGATTTGCGGATCGCCGCACAGCTATTTGGATGAAGTGGTACTCGACGATCAAGGCTCCAGAATGTTCGTCTGCTCCGACACTGACTTTTGCCGCCAGCATAGCGAGGCCAACGCGCAATGAACGCCACAGACTCGATCTTCTCAGCGCCAGCCGCCGATCTGCCGCTGCTTTCCGTGAACAATCTGACCCACCTGTATGCGCCGGGCAAAGGCTTTAGCAATGTCTCTTTCGATCTCTATCCAGGAGAAGTGTTGGGGATCGTTGGTGAGTCGGGATCCGGTAAAACAACGTTGCTGAAATCCATCTCTGCGCGCCTCACCCCGCAGCAGGGAGAAATTCGCTATTTAAGCGCCCAAGGCATTCAGGATTTATACGCCATGAGCGAAAGCGACCGCCGCCGCCTGCTGCGCACCGAATGGGGCGTGGTGCATCAGCATCCGCTCGACGGGCTGCGCCCGCACGTTTCGGCCGGTGGCAATATCGGCGAGCGCTTAATGGCCATAGGCCAGCGTCATTACGGCAATATTCGCGCCGAAGCCATGCGTTGGCTGGAGGACGTGGAGATCCCAGCGACGCGCATCGACGATCTACCCACCACGTTTTCAGGCGGCATGCAGCAGCGACTGCAAATCGCCCGCAATCTGGTGACTCATCCACGCGTCGTGTTTATGGATGAACCCACCGGCGGGCTCGATGTTTCAGTGCAGGCGCGCCTGCTCGATCTACTGCGTACGCTGGTGGTCGAGCTTCAATTAGCCGTGGTGATCGTGACTCACGATCTCGGCGTTGCTCGCCTGCTGGCGCATCGTTTGCTGGTGATGAAGCAAGGCAAAGTGGTTGAAAGCGGGCTGACGGATCGCGTATTGGACGATCCTCATCATCCGTATACCCAGTTGCTGGTTTCTTCTGTTTTACAAAACTGAGTGAAAATCATGACCATAACAACACGCTTACGCGTAGAGAATCTGAGCAAAACCTTTGTGCTGCATCATCAAAACAGTATTCATCTGCCGGTACTTTCAGGCGCGTCATTGGAGGTTAGCGCCGGTGAATGCGTGGTTTTACACGGTCACTCGGGCAGCGGGAAATCAACGCTGTTGCGGTCGCTTTATGCTAACTATCTGCCCGATGAAGGCAGTATCTGGGTACAGCATCAGGGTGAATGGCTGGATATGGTGCAGGCTCCCGCAAGGCAGATCCTCGCGGTACGCCGCAGAACTATTGGCTGGGTCAGTCAGTTTCTGCGCGTGATCCCACGCATTAGCGCATTAGACGTGGTAATGCAGCCGATGCTTGAGCTGGGCTACGAACGTCAGGCCTGCGAACAAAAAGCGGCGGCGTTATTAACCCATCTCAACGTTCCCGAACGTCTCTGGCATTTGGCACCTTCCACCTTTTCCGGCGGCGAGCAGCAGCGCGTAAATATCGCTCGTGGATTCGTGGTCGACTATCCGATTTTGTTGCTCGATGAACCTACGGCGTCGCTCGATACCGCCAACAGCGCTGCGGTAGTGAGTTTAATCGATCAAGCCAAAGCACGTGGTGCCGCTATCGTCGGGATCTTCCATGATGAAGCCGTACGCGACCATGTTGCAGATCGTCTGCATGTGATGACTGAATAGCGGAGCAAAACCATGATCGTGAACAATGTAAAACTGGTGCTGGAAAATGAAGTGGTGGCAGGTTCGCTTGAAGTTCAAGACGGCGTGATCCGCGCCTTTGCCGACAGCGAGAGCCGCTTACCAGAAGCCATAGATGGCAACGGCGGCTGGCTACTGCCCGGTTTGATTGAGCTACACACCGATAATTTGGACAAGTTTTTCACTCCGCGTCCCAAGGTTAGTTGGCCTGCCCATTCAGCCATGAGCAGCCACGATGCGCTGATGATTGCCAGTGGGATCACCACGGTGCTTGATGCCGTAGCGTTGGGTGACGTGCGCGACGGCGGCGATCGCTTGGATAACTTGGAAAAAATGATTAATGCGGTGATCGACAGCCAGCAGCGCGGCGTGAATCGTGCCGAGCATCGTCTGCACCTACGCTGTGAATTGCCCCATCACAGCACGCTTCCGCTGTTTCAACAGCTGGTGGAGAAACGCGGCGTGTCTCTGGTTTCATTGATGGATCATTCACCTGGGCAGCGCCAGTTCGTCAACCCGCAGAAATATCGCGAATACTTTCAGGGAAAATACCATCTCAGCGATGAGCAGATGGATGCCTATGAACGTGAACAGTTGGAGAATGCCGAACGCTGGTCACAGCCCAATCGCCATGCCATCGCTGAACTCTGCCGCACGCGCGGTATTGCGCTCGCCAGCCATGACGATGCCACCGAAGCACATGCCGATGAATCACATCAGTTGGGCAGCGTGATTGCCGAATTCCCCACCACGGTAGAGGCGGCGCACGCGTCACATCAACGCGGCCTGCAGGTCATGATGGGCGCACCCAATATTGTGCGGGGCGGCTCGCATTCCGGTAACGTTGCGGCTCATGAATTGGCGTCACTTGGCGTATTGGACATTCTGTCATCCGACTATTATCCCGCTAGCCTGCTGGACGCCGCGTTTTGCGTCGCCGCCAGCGAGAACAATACGTTTACGCTGCCTCAGGCGATGTCATTAGTGACGCGCAATCCGGCAAAAGCGCTGGGGCTGTCCGATCGCGGCGTGCTTGCGGAAGGCAAAAGAGCGGATTTGGTATTAGCTCAACGCCACGGCGAACATATTCATGTGAATCACGTCTGGCGTGAAGGGATGCGGGTGTTCTAATGGCAAAATTAATTTATCTGGTTGGTGCGTCGGGCTCAGGTAAAGACAGCTTGCTTCAGGCGTTACGCGAACAGCAAACCGCTCCGCTGCTCGTCGCCCATCGCTATATTACTCGGGCCTGTCATGCAGGCTCGGAAAATCACATCGAGCTCAGTGAGAACGAATTTATGCAGCGGCGCAGCCAAGGACTTTTTGCGCTGCACTGGCAGGCTAATCAGCATCATTATGGGTTAGGTATAGAAATAGATCAGTGGTTGGCTCAGGGGATAAACGTGGTGGTCAACGGTTCTCGCGCCCATCTGCCCACCGCCCGCGAGCGCTACGGCGATCGAATGCAGGCTGTGTGTTTACAGGTTTCTCAAGCCGCCTTACGCCAGCGATTATTGGCGCGTGGACGCGAAACACCGCTGCAAATAGAGCAACGTTTACAACGTGCGCAGGAGTACCAATTACCGGAAAGCGTGCGCTGTGATTATCTGAATAATAATGATGAGTTGCAGCATACGCTGCGGGAGTTTTTGCGCCTCGTAGAGCGCACTATTGCTGTTTCCGTTTAATTTTCGTTTTTTTGTTTAGCCATCGCACAGAGGTTCTGTATGCCAGAGACAACTTCTCCCAATATCCTATTACGCCCCGCCACCGCGCTGGATGAAGGCACGGTGTATCACCTGATGTGTGAGCTTGAGCAATGTAAGTTCGACCGCCTCGCTTTCGCCAAAGGCTATGCGCTCAATTTGGCCAATCCGAATATGCACTATGCGTTAGCCACCCAAGACGCCGAGGTGCTGGGATTTATTAGCCTTCATCTGCAATATCATCTGCATCACGTCAACTGGATTGCCGAAATTCAGGAGCTGATTATTACGCCGCAGGCACGTGGGGCTGGCGTGGGTAAGCGGCTGTTGCGTTGGGCGGAAGATACGGCGCGTGAATTAGGGGCGGAGCAGACCGAGCTGTCCACGCGTGCAACGCGTTATGACGCACATCGTTTTTATCAGCGTGAAGGCTATCTTCACACGCATTTTCGCTTCGTCAAGCCACTGTCGGATCAGTAATGATGTCTACGCTTACTTTCACATTTTTAGGCACCGGCGGAGCACAGCAGGTGCCCGCTTTTGGCTGCCAGTGTGTTGTTTGCCAGCGAGCCAGAGAACAGCCGCAGTATCGGCGAAAACCCTGTAGCGCCATGCTGGAATATCACGGCAGCCGAACGCTGATTGACGCAGGTTTGCACGACCTAACCGAACAGTTTACACCTGAGCAAATTAGCCAGTTTCTGCTGACGCATTACCATATGGACCACGTTCAGGGATTATTTCCGCTGCGCTGGGGCGTGGGTGAGTCCATTCCCGTCTATGGGCCGCCGGATGAAATGGGCTGTGACGATCTGTTTAAGCACCCCGGCATACTCGATTTCAACCATACGCTCACGGCGTTTGAAACCATCTGGCTGCAAGGACTGAGCATCACACCGCTTCCGCTTAATCATTCGAAACTCACTTTTGGCTATCTATTCACAACGCCCCATCATCGAATCGCCTATCTGACGGATACCGCAGGTTTGCCAGAAGCTACCGCAGATTTTTTGTGCCAGCAGCCGCCTGAAATCATGATTATCGACTGTAGCCATGAGCCACGCCCAAGCACGCCGAAAAACCACAGCGATCTCAATACGGTGATAGCGTTAAAACAGCGGATAGGCTGCGAGAAAATTTGGCTGACCCACATTAGCCATCAGTTTGACCTGTGGATGCGAGAGAATTCACTCCCCGAAGGTATTGAAGCGGCCAGAGATGGATTAACGCTGACCGCAGATGAGAGTGACTATGATTGTAATGTCGATCGTTTAGAAGACCGAGATACACGGGTCTAGCATACCGCGGGGCGGTTACGGAACACATCCATGTGTTCCTCCCTAAAGGGCAACGCTGAAGCGTTGTTCAACTTTGCTCCAGGCAAAGTTGTCGGCGGCTTACGCCGCTACGACCCCATCGGCATGCTCCCCCTAAAATCGGGCTTAAGCTCTATTGAGAATATTTTTGAATCTGTTCTGATTCGATGATCTGCAAACGATACGGTGCTGGGTGACGTGCAGATTTCAGCATCGCCATCGCCACAGCTGAAGCTTCGACGGCTTTCCATTTCTCAGGCAGCAGCTTAAAGATAGGTTCTGAAATTTGCTCTAGCAATCGTGGTTTTGGCCGGTCGCCTTGTAGCATTGATGGCCGCACTATTGTGAGATGCGGCCATGCTTGCAGCTCTAACGCTTTCTCCATTTCCCCTTTGGTCCGGCTGTAGAGGAATGAAGACTGTGGATTCGCGCCAAGCGCACTCACCACTGAATAGTGCTGGCAGCCATTTTTTAGCGCCACCGACCCACACTCAACCACCAGCGTGTAGTCTACATAGCGAAATGCGGCATCGCTGCCGGCATCTTTGCGCGTGGTACCCAAGCAACAAAATGCGATATCAATAGGGGTCGTCCATGTTGCCATCGTCGCGCACAGATCGTCTGCGACCGGATTCACCAGTTTTTCTGACGGCGGTAAGGGCTTACGCGTTGGGGCATAGATTTTGCTGATGCCCGGATCCTGTTCTAGAAGTTTGAGTAATTCACTTCCAACTAAACCCGTCGCGCCTAACAATAAAATTTTCATCCGTTTTCCTCCCTGTTTTGAGTATAACGCGAGAAAAGCGACAGGTAAGGACTTCAAGCAATTAGTTTCAGTGATATATATCTAACTTCTCTATTGTAGTCATGATCATGTTGCCGTTATTCCTGCTCAGAAGTTCGCTCCCAGCGAATTTTCTTCGCAAAGCCTAATTTATTGTCCGTCATTTTTATCTGGTTGAGCACAAGCTGCCAGATAGGCGCTGACATTAAACGAGCCGCGGGGAAGTGTTGATAATAGCGGCTACGCGCCAGACGATCGTTTTCACCTTCTAATATCATGGCCTCGCCAGAAAATTGCAGCCCACGGATCAGCGCAATGGTTTTGGTTTGATGCGCTATTGTTCCTGCGACCTGAGGATTTTTGAGCAGCATCCCACCGTGGCGGGTACGCGTTTCCGTCATGAAATTGAGCGCCATACGATCTTCATCAAAGACATAGAAACAGTTGGCGCACCACATTTCCCCTTCCCAACAGGTTCCGAGTGTTAACACATGCTGGGCGCGCAGAAAGCGGCAAATATGCTCTTTATCAGTCGTCATGGGTTGGTCTCACAGGCCATGGTAGATGAGGGTATAATGTCATGAAACGGCTAACTGATTAAATCCTAATGACCACCGAACCTCATGAAACTCACTGGCATCTTTACCTCATACGCACCGCATCAGGCGCACTTTATACCGGTGTAACTACCGATGTAGAACGCCGCTACCAGCAGCATCAGCGCGGAACAGGTGCGAAGGCATTGCGCGGTAAGGGGCCATTACAGCTGGCATTTTCGTGCATCGTGGGCGAGAGAGGGCAAGCTTTGCGGTTGGAGTATCGTATCAAGCAGCTAAATAAAGCACAGAAAGAGAAATTGGTGACGGAAAACCCAGAAATGCTAGAGGAATGGTTTGAAAAAGTGTAATTGAACAACGAAGTTTATTAATGTTGAAAAAATATGCGGCTCCCCTTTGGCAATTTATTGTTGCTCTATCGGTGGAGCCGTAAAGAACGGCTGGTTTTTCTATATAGTGCCCTGGTGAGGCGAAATCAGCATCTTCAGACAGAGCGCAACAAACAGCGAATGTTTACGAGGCACGTTGTTATTTGTTTAGCTCTGTCACGTTCAATATAAACATTACGCATCAGTCCGGGAACGGGTGAAAACCACCCTTGTAACACTTTAATAAAAGTGATACTAAAAGTGGTTTAGCCCAATTTCTTTAATTACACCCCTAATTATTTACATGCAAAGGTATCTTTCACAATGAACATCAATATTACGGATGAGCCAAACCCACAGGATGAAGAGTTTGTCATTGACAGTCTCTGGGCCCACAATAGCAAAACCGAAGCCGTCGATATTCATCCGTTATTTTTGACCGTTACTGACGACAAGGGAAAAATCGTTGCGGGTTTGGTTGCAAGAACTTGGTGGGGAGGTCTCGAGGTTCAATATCTGTGGGTCAGCGACGAATACCGTAAAAGTGGGTATGGCCGCCAACTGATGGAAAATGCTGAAAAAGAAGCGCTGAAGCGCGGCTGCCATATGGCTTATGTCGATACCTTCGATTTTCAGGCCAGAGGTTTCTATGAGAAATTAGGCTATCGTGTATATGGTGATTTAGGCGGATATGCCCATAGATTTACTCGGCACTATCTGGCGAAAGAAATCTGATACATTCTTGAGCGAAGAGGTGGTCATGGATTTGCCCGATAAAAATAATGAAATTTATTTCAAGGGCCTGATTGCCATGATGGAACACTTGAGTGAACCGTGGGGCATCAAAGATCTGCACTCCCGCCATGTCTATATGAATCAGGCAGCTTATCTCTATACCAATACCCCCCTTGATTTCGATATCGAAGGTAAAAGGGACGATGAATTCCCCGCCCATTGGGCCGAGCTCTCTCCTGAATTTATAGAGCACGATAAAAGAACTGAAGAATCTCAGGATCGCGTCACAGTAATAGAAACACATTACTGGTACGGGAAAGAATTCCTCATGCCTTATATCAGTGAAAAGCTGCCTATTTTCAATGAAAAAAAAGAACTAATTGGCGTGATGTGGAATGCCAAACCGCTTAATAGCTTGTCTCCTTTCAAATATATAAATCAGCAGAAGCCCAGTGTTCTCACCACTGAAATTATTAATACGACGTTCACTCGTTCTGAATTAGACGTCATATTTTTAATGTTGCAACGGCGCTCGGTTAAAGAAATCGCAAAAATATATAACATTAGTACCAAAACAATAGAAAACAGAATATATACCATTTACCAAAAATCTGATGTCCATACGCAGCAACAATTTGAGGAATTTTGCAAAGTTGCGCATTTGGATAATTATATTCCCGACCGGCTAGTGGCAAAAGGGATTCAGTTTATCTAAATAACAAGGGTATACCTTATCGTGATCAAAATTGAAGATTATCCATTGAGCAGAGTGCCTCAGGATAAAAGGGTTTCATTTTTAAGCGTTGCTATGGTTCATATGGGTATGTTGACCGCGCTAGATCAGTTCATGCTTGGCGCGGTATTGGGTAATTCCATGTCGCTAACTGATGCATTTACGGCAATCCTGATCGGCAGCGTCATATTTGGCGTTGTCACCTACGGTCTCGGCTTGGCGGGGATGCGCGAAGGAATATCCGGCAGCCTGCTGGCGCGCTGGTGTGGTTTTGGCCGTTTGGGTTCGGTGCTGATCGGCGTGGTGGTCGCCGTCAGTTTGCTCGGCTGGTTTGGGATCCAAAACGCCATTTTTGCTAAATCCTTGGACTTTGCACTCGGCCACAAGCTGGGCTTTGGCTGGGCTGCGGCCTTATCCGGCAGTTTCCTCACCATCTTGGTCGCATTTGGTTTCAAGGCATTGCGCATTGCAGCCAGAATCGCCGTACCGATGTTTATTCTGCTGGTCGCCTATATTTCCATTAATGTTTTATCTGGCCATAATTTGCCTGAAATTATGCAATTGGCTCCGCATGGCGAACCGCTATCTATCAGCGCCGGTATTACGATCGTCGTTGGTGGCGCGATTGTTGCCAGTCTGATGACGCCTGATTTAACGCGTTACTCTAAAAACAAAAAACATGTGTTGGGCGTCACTATCGCCACCATCGTGGCCGGGGAGTTTATTATCAATGGTTTGGCGATTCTGATAGCCAAGACCTTAGGCACCGCGGACGTCGTGACGATCATGGCTCAAGCTGCCGGTGGTGCAGGTTTGCTGGTCGTCGTGTTCTCAACGCTAAGAGTTAACGATCTCAACCTCTATTCGTCTTCACTCGGTATCGTGAATGCGGTCGAAGGGCTCACCGGCAAGAGGCTGAAATACATCTCTACCACGCTGGTGATTGGCGTATTGGGGACCACGCTTTCGGTGCTGGGTATTTTGGATCGGTTTGTGGATTTTCTGACCGTGCTGGGCGTAGTTTTCCCACCGATTATCGGCATTATGCTGGTGGATTATTTTATCCTGCGCTCGCATCGTAACATTTTGGATAAGACTCGCGCAGAGGGAAAACTGCCAGATGACACCCAAACACCGGTTATTGGTTGGGCTGCCATTATCGCCAGCATTGTCGGGAGTATTGTCGGGCTGGTCACCGAATGGGGCATTCCAACGATCAATTCGTTGCTTGCCGCCAGCTTGATATATTGGCTGTTTAAAATCGCCGTCAATCGCAATCAAAAGCCTGTTGAGACAGAAACCGCCTAGTTTTGCCTCATAAACTCTGGATACTCCCTGAAAATGGGGAGTATCCATAGGTTTCAAACTCAGCCGCGTCCAAACGGGGCAGAATACTCAACTACCCCTTTGCAGTTTTCCATTTCACCATCGGCTAATGGGTAAACCTGAAACGACGCTTCTGTGCCCGGAAGACGGCTACGCAGGCCATGTTCTGCGGCATTCTGAAAACCAAAAAGACTGAAATAGGCCGGTTCACCGAGCACAACAACGGCGGAATAACCAAATTCATTCAGGGAGTCTAAACCTTCATAAATGATTTTTTCTGCCAGCCCCTGACGGCGGTGGGCTTCATCCACCACCACCGGCGCCAGACCTACGCATTGGCGGTCTTCACCATCAACATAAACCGGGCTGAAAGCCGCGTATCCAACCACGCCGCCCTCTTCATCGGTGGCAACAACGCCTAGCGTTAACAGGCCATCCTCACGCAGACGCTGTACAAGCTCCGCTTCTTCACTGGTTGGGAACGCGTTGCGTAGCAGCTGATCGATACCAGCAGCATCAACAGGAATTTCAACGCGAATTAGCATGGTGAAACCTCTTGGGTAGCGGGCGGTGATGCTTCTTTCATGCCTGCATCAACGAATTCAGCCAACTGTAACAGACCAAAACGCAGCGGCTTAGGCATAGCATCTAAATCTATCGCATCCATCAAATTTTTGACATATAAGCCAAGCTCAGTATCACCTTCAATACGTAAGCGGCGTTGGAAAAACAGCGTATCAGGATCTTCTTTGCGGGCTGCAATCAGAATCAAATCGTTGGCATCCGCGCTGAAGCTTACGTCGGCCTCTTGATGCTGGCTGACCTGCAATTTGCCTTGGTTAACGGTGACAAACCACTTTAAGCCAAGATCGCGTACCTCAACCTTCAGCCAACGATCTTCCAGAAACTCAAGCTCATCATCCTCAAGCGCCTGACGAAATTGCCAGCCCAGCAGTTGTTCCAGCACTTGTCGTTGCAAAGCAAACGGCGTGAATTTTAACGGGACGCTTAAAAACGCCGGGCCTTGACGCACTAAACGTGCTCGTAATTTTTCCAACACTGGAGTGACTCCTTTTGACACGGGGTGCGGGTATTTTGCCACATTAACAGCGTAAGACAGCGCGCTATATCAACAAAACGAACCCTTATTAGTTTGGCACACATAGAGAGCGAAAATAATTTGGGTAAAGAATAACCGCCATGTTGCTGCTGTCAACACGCGAGAAACTGCCTCAAATCAAAACGGCTGATGAATGGGTTATCTAGAATGATCGCCATTAAAATTATCACTCAGGGTTCAATCGATCACCTGTTGTCATTAATTGCCACTCATCGCTAACGTGGCTTGTTCAGGAATGATATATGGAGTTGCTTTGCCCCGCCGGAAACTTACCTGCCCTGAAGGCAGCGATCGATAACGGCGCAGACGCCGTTTATATCGGTTTAAAAGATGATACCAATGCACGGCATTTCGCTGGCTTGAACTTCACCGAGAAAAAACTTCAGGAAGCTGTTAGCTATGTGCACCGCCACAACCGCAAATTGCACATCGCGATTAATACTTTTGCCCATCCTGACGGCTATGCCCGCTGGGAGCGTGCTGTCGATATGGCGGCGCAGCTGGGAGCCGACGCGCTCATTTTAGCCGATCTTGCCATGCTCGAATATGCCGCCGAGCGCTATCCCCACGTGGAACGTCACGTGTCCGTTCAGGCATCGGCAACCAATGACGAAGCTATCCGTTTCTATAAACAGCACTTTGACGTAGCTCGTGTGGTGCTACCGCGCGTGCTGTCGATTCATCAGGTGAAACAGCTGGCCCGCACCAGCGAAGTTCCACTGGAAGTCTTTGCGTTTGGCAGCCTGTGCATTATGGCTGAAGGGCGCTGTTATCTGTCCTCTTACCTCACAGGTGAGTCACCAAACACCGTTGGGGCCTGCTCTCCGGCTCGCTATGTTCGCTGGCAGCAAACTCCTCAAGGCATGGAATCACGCCTGAATGACGTGCTTATCGATCGCTATGAAGATGGCGAGAACGCCGGTTATCCAACGCTGTGTAAGGGTCGCTATATGGTGGACGGCGAGAAATATCATGCGCTTGAAGAACCTACCAGCCTAAATACCCTTGAGCTTCTGCCTGATTTGCTCGGGGCAAATATCGCCTCGGTGAAAATTGAAGGCCGCCAACGTAGCCCTGCCTATGTGAGCCAAGTGGCGAAAGTATGGCGTCAGGCTATCGATCGCTGCCAAAAAGATCCGGAAGGCTATAAAGCAGAACAAAGCTGGATGGATAGCCTTGGCGCAATGGCAGAAGGAACTCAAACCACGTTGGGTGCCTATCACCGGAAATGGCAGTAAGGAGCTGAAAGCATGAAATATTCTCTAGGAGCCGTGCTCTATTACTGGCCAAAAGCCGAAATTGAACGTTTTTACCAAGCCGCGACGCAAAGCGAAGCCGATATTATCTACCTCGGTGAAACCGTTTGTTCTAAGCGCCGTGAAATGAAAGTGGCAGATTGGCTGGACGTTGCCAAACAGGTGGCACAGTCGGGCAAACAGGTTGTTATCTCTACGCTTGCACTGCTGCAGGCGCCCTCCGAGCTTAATGAGCTAAAGCGCTATGTTGAAAACGGTGATTTCCTGATTGAGGCCAACGATTTGGGCACGGTAAACATGGCCGCCGAGCGCAAATTACCGTTTGTGGCAGGGCATGCGTTGAACTGCTACAACGCCGTCACGCTGCGCTTGTTGCACAAACAGGGCATGATGCGTTGGTGTATGCCGGTTGAGCTTTCTCATGACTGGCTTAAAAACGTGATGACGCAGTGCGAAGATCTGGGTATCCGCAATAAGTTTGAAGTGGAAGTGCTGAGCTATGGTCATCTCCCTCTGGCCTATTCTGCCCGCTGCTTTACCGCACGTTCGGAAGATTTGCCTAAAGATCAGTGCGAAACTTGCTGTATCAAATACCCTCAAGGTCGCCGCGTGTTATCGCAGGAAAATCAGCAGGTATTCGTGCTGAATGGTATTCAGACGCAGAGTGGATATTGCTATAACCTTGGCAATAACCAACTGGAAATGCAGGGATTAGTCGACATCGTTCGTCTATCGCCAGAAAGTATGGATACGCTCAGCGTGCTGAGTCAGTTCCGCGCTAATGAACAAGGTGCTCAGCCATTAACCTTGGAAAATCGCGCCGACTGCAACGGCTATTGGCAGCGCGTTGCCGGGCTCGAATTAGTTCAGTAACCCTCTGTTTATAAAAAAATGGGAGCCAAGGCTCCCATTTTCATACTGGCCATTCTCACTCGTTATTACGATGCTTTCTTAGCCATAATCTCAATAATCTGCGTATCCGTTTGCTGCATCGAGTGGCAGGCTAACGCGCAGAGATTAGCGATCGAGCGATCGACATCGTCGGTCACAATGCCTTCGTTACCCGTTACACAGCTATTGTCCAGCGCCATCAGCACGGCTTTATAGGCGGCTGACACGCTGGTTGATACTTTCATCGCACAGCTATTCGATGCGCCATCGCAAATCATACCGCTCACATCACCAATCATGCTGCTGATTGCCATGGCTACCGTTTCATAGCGCCCTTCAATCAACCATGCGATCCCTGCCGCCGCCCCCATTGACGCCGTTGTCGCGGCACAGAGCGCCGAAAGCGTTGGCAGCTGGCTATGGATATAGATTGCCGTGAGATGTGACAACATTAACGCACGGGTTAGCTGCTCTTCGCTGGCACCGAGGTACTCAGCCACCACCACCACTGGCATGGTAGCTGCAATGCCCTGATTCCCCGAGCCTGAATTACTCATAGCCGGCATTACCGCGCCGCCCATACGTGCATCAGAGGCTGAAGAAGTGCGGATCATGATATCGGTGAGTAAATCACGCGCCAATAACCCACGTTCGCGCTGGCGCTGAAGCGTCGCACCGATATGCAAACCATATTGGTGGCTGAGACCTTCTAACGACAGCGCCTTGTTCAACGTGGCGGCTTCTAGAATAAAATGGATCCGCGCCAACGGCACGTTAACCGCAAAATCAAATACCTGTTTTAGCGACGCTTTTTTCAGGCAATAACCTTCTTGGCAAGTCTCTTCGCCGCTGTTATCTGCGTTATGGCAAGCATCAAACAGTACATCACCGTTTTTGACGATTTTGATGACGTTGGTATGACCATCGGCAATCGTGACACAGACTGACTCCGTTGGGCCAAACACAGTAACTTGAGAGAATAAAATGTGCTCACACGGTTGTTGGATACCCACGGTGACGGCCCCACTCGCCAGAAGCGACTTCCCTGCCGCTATCGACTCTGGCGTTGCATGCTTGAGCACTTCCAACCCTGCGCTGGCATCGCCACCCATCGCCCCCACGGCCGCGGCGATCGGCAACCCAACCATCCCCGTACCGGGCACGGTGACTCCCATACCATTTTTCATTAGGTTAGGCGAAACACGTGCTTCGATACGTTCAACGGATTCTGGAAGATATGAAGCGGCAACGGCAGCAGCCAACGCCAAAGAAACTGGCTCTGTGCAGCCTACTGCGGGCTTAACTTCTTGCTGTACCGCACGGATAAACTCACTCCACAATTCATCACGTGATTCGGTACACAACAGATTTTCGCTTTCATACTTGCTCATAATTCAGACCTTAATAACAAGACTACAAAAAATATTCAGTTTTTAATTTATTAGGAGAAGGCTAGGAATGGAGAAACACATAACAGCAACCCGGTAATGATAATAATGGTCAACGAAGTTCCTTTATATTTATGCAATGCAGGCACCTTGTAGACCAAATAAGCGGGAATTAAGCAGCCAACCATCCCAAATATCGGGCTACAGATGGAGGTAAAGCTTAAAACTGGTGCGTTAAGAATGATGGCACTCCAAGCCAGTAGAATGGCGAACAGCATAATTCCGTTCTGAACCCATTTTTCATTGATCTTCTCCGCAGGCATACGACGACGTAGAATGTTCATCACAATACCCTGCGTTGCCTCACGGAAGCCTAAATAAACGCCAAAGAAGGCGGTCATTACCGCAAAGATATTCAGGATAACGCTGACTACCGTTGCCCAGCTGCCAGGGAAGAATTGCGCAGCAATAGCGAGAGCCGAGATATTTTGCTCGTAGGCTTTAACCGCTTCATCGTGCCCCATCGCCAAGGTGAAAGAGACCGCATAGAAGAATACCGTGACGAATAAAACGCCAAAGGCAATGTTCATTGCTCGCAGCGCTTTATGGCGAGCAACCTCGCGTGATTTTTCTTTAGAGCGGTAAGAAATCACCATCGGGCTAAGAGTTTGAATAAACAGAATAGACGTTAGAGTAAACGGCAACGTAATGATGGCATTTTTAATCAGCAGCCCCATCGGCGGTAGCGCCCCTGAATTGTGCAGATGCCACATACCCACCATCGAGACGCCTAATGCGGCTACTACTAAAAGCTTTGTAAGAACCATAAAGCTGGAGAGCTTAAATAATAGTTTTTCACCACGAGATGAAATGGCAACCAAAATACAAATCAGCACCAAACCATAAAACGGATTCTCAGAAAGAAGCCCGTCCGTTACGCCAAAAGTATGTAAATAGGATGCACTATCATTAGTAATCGCCGTTGAATAAACGAACATCCAAATAACTAACATAACGAAATATAATGCACCTAACAAAATACCCCAGTTTTTACCCAAGTATCCGCTGATTACACTCGGATAATCTTTACACTCTGGAGATTCAGCCAGCGTATTAATAAATAGACGCTGGAATAAATACATCGCAG
The DNA here is from genome assembly GCF_900095695.1 of Hafnia alvei. Classification (GTDB taxonomy): domain Bacteria; phylum Pseudomonadota; class Gammaproteobacteria; order Enterobacterales; family Enterobacteriaceae; genus Hafnia; species Hafnia alvei_B. The sequence goes on from NZ_FMIQ01000014.1 coordinate 31,621, forward strand.
GGTAACCGATAATGGAAGAGAGTAAGAAAACCCATAGCCCCATTAGCCCAACCTGAACCGGTAAAAAGACAATGCCGGCACCAATTGCCATGCCGATACTCATAATGATCCAGCCGGCATCCGTACTATCAAACTTAATAGCCTCACGCCATTCGCTTTCGGACATGCCTCCACGACTATTGGCAGAAAGATCGTTCACAACGATACTGCTATTCTCTGATGCTGTTTCCATAATAATTCTCGCTCGCCATATTCCCGCCATACTTCAAACTGCATTACTGCTAAGTGCGGTAGTTCACTGCAGTCTCAACGCAGTTCTAATTATTTTGGGTATTTTTATGTGTAGGTTTTATTTTCTTTTTAATGTACAGACGTAATATGCAGGCTTTTTATTATGCAGAAATGATACGCCGGTAAATGGAGAATATTTTTTCAACTATGTCCCTCATAATGGCGATTCATGAGAAAAACATTCTCCAAAAAGAGAATAAAACTAAAAATTTAACTCTAAAAATCCAGTTTTATACAAGCACTGACCTAAGTGCAAATACGAAAACCCCTAATCATATGAATAATAATGAAATTTTATTTTATGCGTCTTAACTCAAGATGTAACGTCTTAACGGCATAGGAAATTTTTGTGATATGCAGCAAGTTGATGTGAGTAGAAAATCAAAGAACAAAGCCTTACTAACATGATGGGTATCACACAATAAACGATAAGAACTCTCGCATCAGCCATTTACTCTGTAGTTTGTTGAATAAATGAAAACAGTTGGAATATTAAACTAGATTTTCTGCATAAGCGGTTCAGGCTTCGATTTTGGCTCAAACTCATCCATTGGAATAGTACGCTAATCCACAGCCAGCTATTGATTAATTATTACATATGATTAACATCAACCTAAAACCAGACCGATTGGTCTATTTATAGGAATAATGTTATGACTTCTCGTTCCGTACCTTTTTCAGTTCTCGACCTGTCTCCAATCCCCACGGGAGCAACGGCCCGTGATGCATTTCATCGCTCGCTGAGTCTGGCCCAGCATGCTGAGAATTGGGGTTTTCATCGCTACTGGTTGGCTGAACATCACAACATGACCGGCATAGCGAGCGCCGCCACGTCGGTGCTGATTGGGTACATCGCTGGTGGAACCAAAACTATTCGCGTCGGCTCTGGGGGCGTGATGCTACCCAACCATGCCCCATTGGTGATTGCCGAACAGTTTGGCACGCTTGAGTCACTCTATCCGGGACGCATTGATTTGGGGCTAGGCCGTGCGCCCGGTTCCGACCAGAGAACCATGATGGCTCTACGTCGTAGCCTACACGGAGAAATTGACGATTTCCCTCAAGACGTGCTCGAACTACAGCGCTACTTTGCCGAAGTCACCGAGGATCAGCATGTACAAGCCGTGCCTGGGCAAGGTTTGCATATCCCTATCTGGCTATTGGGCTCAAGCCTTTACAGTGCACAGCTCGCCGCTAAGCTCGGATTACCTTTTGCCTTTGCATCACATTTCGCTCCCGATATGCTGCATCAGGCACTGGCGCTTTACCGTAGCCAGTTCCAACCATCGGCGGCTTTGGCTAAGCCATACGCGATTGTTTGCATCAACGTGGTCGCCGCCGATAGCGAACGCGACGCACGCTTCCTGTTTACCTCAATGCAGCAGCAGTTTATTAATCTTCGTCGTGGCAAACCGGGGCCTTTACCAGCCCCAGTACTAAACATTTCCGACTATTGGAGCGGCGGCGAACAATACGGCGTTGAACAGGCGCTTAGAATGTCTGTGGTGGGCGACCCCGCCCAAGTGAAGAGCGGTTTGGAAGCGTTACTAAGAGAAACTCAGGCGGATGAAATTATGGTTAACGGGCAGATTTTTGATCATCAGGCGCGGCTGAGATCTTTTGAGATTGTTGCCGACATAAAACCTCATCTGAGCATTCCTGAACTGATTTGCTAAGGCACCTAGTGCGCCTTAGCCAGCGCAGGTTTATCGCTGAATGAGATAGCGAATAGTTGGACCATCTTGTTGGATGTCGAGCACGGTGTAACCGTGATTCTTGGCATCCAGCGGGATATTATTAATAGACTGAGGGCAATCGCTCACCACTTCTAAAATCTCGCCCGGTTTAAGATTGGGCATCGCTTCCAATGTAGCGACCGCAGGGTACGGGCACGGTTCACCGACCATATCTAAACGGTAGTCTGGAATAATCTCTGCGTGTTTCATGCGATCTCCTTAACAACGCTGTTCACCTGAGTTTTAGTGCGGAAGAAACGTTTTTCCCACGCTACAACCAACAAAAATGCCGCCAGCAGCATAAGGTAAGTCACCAGCAATCCACCCAGCGGGCCAAAGGTTTGCAGCAGATTTACTTTGTCGTATGACGTTGCTAAAGATGGCGCCAAATCGTCCCAGTAATAAGCCAAAATGGTCGCGCCCAGAATGTTACCAAAACCAACCCACCAGAAATGGACTTGCCCTTCAACGGCGCGATACATCCAGCCGGTTTCGCAGCCGCCAGCCAGTACAATACCGAAGCCAAACAGCAGGCCACCCAGTACCGCATTTGGCCCTGCCCACATAATTTTTGGTGGTAGACCCATTTGTACATAGCTAAAAATACCGATAGCGCTCACCGCCATACCAATGATGATGGCCTTGGCCATGTGAGTGCGGCCAGTGATCCACAAGTCACGGAATGCTGAGGTAAAACAGATTTGGGCACGCTCAATCAACAAGCCAAAGCCTACGCCAAATAGCATGGCTAAACCTAGCTTAGGCGCATTCATTGCGGTTAAACCGCCCCATAGGATCACAGCAAAGAAAATGATCATGCCCAAACGAAAACGACGCTTAGCCTGAGCTGGTTTCTGTGTTAACGGAGACGCCGCACTGACTTTCTGCAGCTTAACCGGAATACGGAACATCGGCAGCAAAGTGAAACGAGCACCGAAATAGGAACCCACCGCCGTTGCTAATGCAAAGAACCATGCATGAAGAGAGAACTGAGGAATTCCAGTAAAGAACGCCGCAAGGTTACAGCCCATTGCCAAACGAGCGCCAAAACCGGCAATCATTCCACCGAGTACGGCCTGAAAGATACGGATGCGATGCTGCGGCATACGTAGTTTCACGTTATTAGCCCACAGCGCGGCTGCGAAACAGCCACCGAACATGCCGATAACCATCATGCCATCAATGCGATCCAGCGGTGAGCCATCAAGCCCAATCACTTTAAAATAGCCCCATTGCTCGGGATGAGCACCGAATAGCTGTAATACGTGACCGCCCCAGCGGGTAAACTCCCCCGTCACAGCCCAGAACGTACCGGTGATACCAAAGTAGTAAGTCGATAAAACGCCTGCGGCAATAACCGCAGGGAGCGGTGCCCAAAATTTTATGAGGTATTGCTGTTTGAAGTTTAGCCAAGACATGAAGTATCCCCTTGTTATAGCAGCCCCCGACCGGGGAACTGTCTTGAGGTTGTCACCCTCAATCGCCAAGCATGATACGCCGATAAAACGTATTTCAAAGGCAAGAAATAAACTTATGGGAATAACTACACAGAAAGCAGCCAGATAGAGAAAAGCCGATAAGTAAAAAGCAAAAAAAAAGCCAACCCGAGGGTTGGCTTGATATGTTCTAGTTTAGAACAGCGCGATTACGCGTCGTTGCTAGGAGTACGACGGCGTGGCGGCTGTGCTGCATCATCACGACGTGGGCCGCGTGGTGCTGCGCTACGATCGCTGCTACCGCGACGGTCATCACGACGAGGTGCACCATCACGTCCGCCGAAGTTACGACGCTCACCACCTTCACGACCACCACCGAAGTTGCGGCCACCGCGATCGCCTGCAGGGCGCTCACGACGTGGTTCGCGTGCCGGAGCATCACCCATCAGCTGCATGTTCAGCGGCTTGTTGAGGATACGGGTACGGGTGAAATGAGACAGCAGATCACCAGGCATACCTTTAGGCAGCTCGATAGTTGAGTGGGAAGCAAACAGCTTGATGTTACCAATGTAACGGCTGCTGATATCACCTTCGTTAGCGATAGCGCCAACGATATGACGAACTTCAACACCATCATCACGGCCAACTTCAATACGGTACAGTTCCATATCACCAGCTTCACGACGTTCACGACGTGGGGCTGCGCCTTCGCGGGCTTCACGTGGTTCACGTGGCTCACGGTCGCCACGACGAGCGAAACGATCACCGCCGCGTTCGTTGCGATCGTCACGGTCACGGAATTCGCGACGTGGACGACGTTCCATAACTGGATCTGGTGGCAGGATCAGTGGACGTTCGCCCTGTGCCATTTTCAGCAATGCTGCGGCCAGAGTTTCCATATCCAGCTCATCTTCCGGCTGCAGTTTAGTCAGCAGATCGCGGTATTTGTCCAGATCGCTGCTTTCCAGCTGCTGCTGAACTTTAGCGGCAAACTTAGCCAGACGACGTTGACCCAGCAATTCAGCATTCGGGATTTCAACTTCTGGAATAGTCAGCTTCATGATGCGTTCAATGTTGCGCAGCAGACGACGTTCGCGGTTCTCAACGAACAGCAATGCGCGACCAGCACGGCCAGCACGACCGGTACGGCCGATACGGTGAACGTAAGACTCTGAGTCCATCGGGATGTCATAGTTAACAACCAGACTGATACGGTCAACATCCAGACCACGTGCAGCAACGTCAGTTGCAATCAGGATATCCAAACGACCGTCTTTCAGACGCTCCAGAGTCTGCTCACGCAGAGCCTGATTCATATCGCCGTTCAATGCAGCGCTGCTGTAACCGCTACGTTCCAACGCTTCTGCAACTTCCAGAGTGGCATTTTTGGTACGTACGAAGATGATTGCAGCATCAAAATCTTCAGCTTCAAGGAAGCGAACCAGCGCTTCGTTTTTACGCATACCGAACACAGTCCAGTAGCTCTGGCTGATGTCTGGACGTGTAGTGATGCTTGACTGAATGCGTACTTCCTGTGGCTCTTTCATGAAGCGACGGGTAATACGACGAATAGCTTCTGGCATGGTTGCCGAGAACAGCGCCGTTTGGTGCTGTGCTGGGATCTGCGCCATGATGGTTTCAACGTCTTCGATGAAGCCCATACGCAGCATTTCATCAGCTTCATCCAGAACCAAACCGCTCAGGTTAGACAGGTTCAGGGTGCCACGTTTCAGGTGGTCAAGCAGACGACCAGGAGTACCCACAACAATTTGTGGTCCCTGACGCAGAGCGCGCAGCTGTACGTCGTAGCGTTGGCCACCGTACAGAGCAACAACGTTTACGCCGTTCATGTGTTTAGCGAAGTCAGCCATCGCTTCAGAAACCTGAACTGCCAGCTCACGAGTTGGAGCCAGAACCAGCACCTGTGGTGCTTTCAAGCTTGGATCAATATTGTGCAGCAGCGGTAAAGAGAACGCCGCTGTTTTACCGGAACCAGTCTGAGCCATACCCAGAACGTCACGGCCATTTAAAAGGTGAGGAATACATTCCGCCTGGATAGGAGACGGTTTTTCGTAGCCCAGATCTGTCAGGGCTTGGATAATTGGTGCAGCTAACCCTAGGTCAGCAAAAGAAGTTTCGAACTCAGCCATGTACACGTGCCTCATTGATGGCGGCCAGTCTACATAACTCGTCTAGAAAATGGACAATGATTTTCATTGAAAAGTGTGAACCGGCTCAAATTAGATTAAATAACGAACAAAAAGCCCTCACCTCAAGGAGGTGATAAAGCAATTAAAAAGTATAGGCGTAGTTGTTCGTCAGCTATTGCTGGTCCGATTCTGATAGGTCGTCTTGCTCTTGGCCCAAAAGCGCCAATTCCAACAGTGCATAGCGGTGCTCAACAAAGTTATGTACGTTGTTGGCAACCGTCAGTTTGAACAGCGCAGAGGCACTGCTCTTGTCCCCCAGACTCAGGTAATATTTACCTAAATAGAAGTCAGTTTCACTGAGATGCTCAGCGAGCGAAGTGTTATCCGTTGCATCTTCCTGTAAGCGTGTCATCAATGTTTTCTGATTGATGGTGCCCAGGTAGAATTCGACAATATTCCATCCCCATTGATTCCTGTTCGCCTTGTTATATCGCTGTTCCAGCGAGGCAGTGGCTTTCTTTGGATCGATTTCACGTTCCACAAGGTAAAGCCATAACGAACGGAATGGATCATTGGGATCGTCTTGATAAAACGCCTGCAGATCATCCTGCGCTAACGGGTATCGACCACCATAATACAGTGCGATGCCTCGGTTTAAACGCGCGTAGTTATAAGTTGGATCAAGCTCTAGTACAGAATCAAACGCTTCATAGGCGGCATCAAAATTGCCAGCCTGCGTTAAGTAAATCCCCAGATAGTTAAAAACTTCTGGCATATCAGGACGAATAGCCAGCGCTTGCGAAAAATCGTTACGCGCTAAAGCCCTCAGTCCGAGACTATCATACAGTACTCCGCGCTCATATAAAAGCTGTGCGCGTTCATCATCTGTCAATGCACGGCTGGCAAGGATTTGTTCCATGCGCGCCAGCATGACTTCCTGTTGCAGCGAAGGCTGTAACGGAATTGCTAGTACTTCGTCTTTACGCCAATCAAGGTTGCTGCATCCTGCCAGCAGAATTGCTGTCGCAACGTAACACCAGCGCAAGATAGGCTTCATTTCCCAACTCCCGAAGACCAACATCGGATTGATTTCCTATCATCCATATAAGCAAATACATCCTGTATTTGCGTAACAAACGGCTTCCCACCTATGTAGGAAGCCGTAATACTGAACGGCTTGTTATTCAGCAGCTGGAGCAGCAGCCTGTTCTGGCGCGCTTGCTTCTTTGATGCTCAGGCGGACGCGACCCTGACGGTCAACTTCCAATACCTTAACCGGAACATCTTGACCCATCTGCAGATAGTCAGTCACTTTCTCAACACGCTTGTCAGCGATCTGAGAAATATGAACCAGACCTTCTTTACCGCCACCGATAGCAACAAATGCACCGAAATCAACGATACGGGTTACTTTACCCTGATAGATGCGGCCAACTTCGATTTCAGCAGTAATTTCTTCGATGCGACGAATAGCATGTTTCGCTTTTTCGTTGTCGGTTGCTGCAATTTTAATCGTACCATCATCTTCGATTTCGATAGTTGTTCCAGTTTCGTCAGTCAGTGCACGAATCACAGAACCACCTTTACCGATGACATCTTTGATCTTCTCAGGATTGATCTTGATGGTATGGATACGTGGAGCGAATTCAGAAATATCGCCACGCGGCGCATTAATCGCCTGTTCCATTACACCCAGAATGTGCAGACGTGCACCTTTAGCCTGATTCAGAGCCACCTGCATGATTTCGCGGGTGATGCCTTCGATTTTAATATCCATCTGCAGTGCAGTGATACCTTCGCGGCTACCTGCAACTTTGAAGTCCATGTCGCCCAGATGATCTTCGTCACCCAGAATATCAGACAGAACAACGAAGTTTTCGTCTTCTTTAACCAGACCCATAGCGATACCAGCAACGGCCGCTTTGATCGGTACGCCTGCGTCCATCAGTGCCAGTGAAGCACCACAAACAGAGGCCATAGAAGAAGAACCGTTAGATTCGGTGATTTCTGAAACCACACGAACGGTGTACGGGAATTCGTCTTGCTTAGGCATTACTGCGAGCACGCCGCGCTTCGCCAAACGACCGTGACCAATTTCACGACGCTTAGGTGAGCCCATCATGCCAGTTTCCCCTACGGAGTACGGAGGGAAGTTATAGTGTAGCAGGAAGCGGTCAGTCTGCTCGCCGGTCAGGCCATCAATGTTCTGAGCATCACGTTCTGTACCCAGAGTTGCGGTAACCAGAGCCTGAGTTTCACCACGAGTGAACAGTGCAGAACCATGGGTGCGAGGCAGTACGCCAGTGCGAACGTCCAAACCACGGATCATGTCTTTTTCACGGCCATCGATACGTGGCTCGCCACGCAGCACACGGCTACGTACGACATTTTTCTCCAGTGAACCCAGAACATCAGCAATTTCGCCAGCGCTCAGAGATTCGTCTTCAGCCTGCAGAGCAGCGATAACGTCAGCTTTGATCTGATCAACCTGAGCGTAACGAGCCTGTTTTTCAGTGATGTGGTATGCATCGCCGATACGGGTTTCAGCCAGAGCAACAACGCGCGCGTGCAGCGCTTCGTTAACAGCTGGAGCAGCCCATTCCCAACGTGGCTTGCCAGCTTCAGCAACCAACGCCTTGATGTTTTCAATAACAACCTGCTGCTGATCGTGACCGAATACAACGGCACCCAGCATCTGGTCTTCGCTCAGCAGTTGAGCTTCAGATTCAACCATCAGCACTGCGCCTTCGGTACCTGCAACAACCAGATCCAGCTTGCTTTCTTGCAGCTCATCTGTTGTTGGGTTCAGCACATACTGGTCGTTGATGTAACCAACGCGGGCTGCACCGATTGGGCCATTGAATGGAATACCAGACAGGCTCAGGGCAGCAGAAGCACCGATCATCGCAACGATGTCTGGGCTAACCTGCGGGTTTACAGAAACAACGGTAGCAACTACCTGAACTTCGTTCAGGAAGCCTTCTGGGAACAGTGGGCGAACTGGGCGGTCAATCAGACGCGCAATCAGAGTTTCGCCTTCACCAGGACGGCCTTCACGACGGAAGAAACCACCCGGAAAACGACCAGCAGCGTAAGTACGCTCCTGATAGTTAACGGTCAGAGGGAAGAAGCTCTGGCCTTCTTTAGCTTTTTTAGCACCAACAACGGTAACGAATACCGCGGTATCATCCATGGTAACCATTACAGCAGCAGTGGCTTGGCGAGCCATCATGCCAGTTTCCAGCGTTACGGTATTCTGACCGTATTGGAATTTGCGAACGATAGGATTCAGCAAAGTATTTTCCTTATCTTTATAAGTTTAATGGCGCCATCAAAGCACCATCACGCTTTTGCCTTCGATCACTTTGTTGCATTCTCGCGACTAATGGAAATCACTGGTCATCCAGAGACTTGCATTAGCCGCGCGAACATCTGCAAAAAGGATCGTCACTCGGCATGCGTTATCAGCAACAGTCTAACCGACTCAAGTTTTAACGCTTATTTCTTTAACAGCAACGATTTTAACAACCGAATTTGAGTTAACTACAATACATTAACCTGATTCGCAATTGCTTCCTAGAAGAAAGGGGCCAATCTAGGCCCCTTTACTTCAGAAAATCGTTTGGACTAGCGACGCAGACCCAGACGTTCGATCAGGCTGGTGTAGCGAGCTACATCTTTACGCTTGAGGTAATCCAGCAGCTTACGACGCTGAGAAACCATACGCAGCAGACCACGACGGCTGTGGTGATCTTTTTTGTGTTCAGCGAAGTGACCTTGCAGGTGGTTGATCTGTGCAGTTAACAGAGCAACCTGAACTTCGGTGGAACCGCTGTCGTTAGCGTCACGACCGAAGTCAGCAACGATTTGAGCTTTAGCTTCAACACTTAGAGACATTATAGAACTCCAAATTCATAAAACGATTAAAAAGGCGGGCGCCGATCTCTAATTCAGCTGCCCAATACATAAGCCGCGCTATTCTACTCTGAGCGCAATAAGATCGCAACAAAGCACCTTATCGTCTTCAGAGCACCTTACTCTTCAGGAACGCGTTCTTCTACTACTAGGCGACGTGGTGCCAAGCGTCCTTGGTCATCCACTTCGCCAACGCCGATAAATCGACGTTTCTCACCCACATTGATGCGCACCATACCTTCAGCAGGCAAACCTTGCACCTGCACTGGCTGTCCTTGAAGAACATAGGCGGCAACCACATCGGTTAGATTAATTTCCGGCAAATGAGACGCAGCGGTATCCATCGGCAACAGCAGCGGATCGAGAACCGTTCTAGGTTCAATGCCAGCCTCTTCGGCAGCGGCGACCATTTGCTGCAATTGCTCCAGAGAAACCATGCGCTCCGACGGATAATTAGAAACCTGTACACGACGCAAATAGATGACGTGTGCACCACAACCTAAAACCTCACCCAAATCATCAATGATGGTTCGGATATAAGTACCTTTCGAGCAGTGGATTTCTAACTCTAACTCATCGCCTTCCCAGCGGATAAACTGCAACTCATACACCGTAATGTCGCGAGCTTCACGTGGGACATCAATGCCCTGACGCGCATACTCATACAGCGGCTTACCTTGGTGTTTAAGCGCAGAGTACATCGATGGAATTTGTTGGCTATCACCACGGAACTGCTCCAGCGCCGCATCCAGTTGTTCCTGAGTAAACTCCACAGGACGTTCCTGAACCACTTCGCCATCAGCATCCGAGGTATTCGTTCTTTGCCCTAAACGCGCAATCACGCGGTAGCGTTTATCGGCATCCAGCAAGAACTGAGAAAATTTGGTCGATTCGCCTAAACAAATAGGCAGCATACCGGTTGCTAAAGGATCTAGTGCACCGGTATGGCCTGCTTTATTGGCGTTATAGATGCGTTTTACTTTCTGCAAAACGTCATTTGAGGATAGACCTTGGTGTTTGTCTAATAACAGAACGCCGTTAATATCACGGCCGCGACGGCGAGGTCGTGACATTATTCCTCCTCAGCGTTACCTGAAGTATCACCTGACGCAGAGCGACGCTCTTCGTCATTTTTCACAACGCTAGTCACCAAGTTAGACATACGCATACCTTCAACTAAAGAGTTGTCGTATGCGAAAGTCAGCTCAGGTACAACACGCAGACGCATTGCTTTACCAATCAGCATGCGGATAAAGCCAGAGGCTTCATGCAGCGCTTTAAGGCCGACTCGAACAGCGTTTGGATCGCTATCATTCAAGAAAGTGACAAACACTTTGGCATAAGCCAAATCGCGGGATACTTCAACGCCAGATACCGTCACCATGCCGATGCGGGGATCTTTAACTTCACGTTGCAAAATGATCGCAATCTCTTTCTGCATCTCTTGAGATACACGCTGAGTACGGCTGAATTCTTTTGCCATTATGGATTCCTCCCAGACGAATCGGGGGGCATTAAGCCCCCCAAAGATATTATAAGCTGAGCGCTTACCTAATTACTCAATGGTACGCTTAACTTCGATGATTTCGAATACTTCGATCATATCGCCAGTGCGAACGTCGTTGTAGTTCTTAACACCGATACCACATTCCATACCGTTACGGACTTCGTTAACGTCATCTTTGAAGCGGCGCAGAGATTCCAGCTCGCCTTCATAGATAACCACGTTGTCACGCAGAACGCGGATTGGGTTGTGACGTTTAACGACGCCTTCAGTAACCATACAGCCTGCGATAGCACCAAACTTAGGTGATTTGAATACGTCACGAACTTCGGCCAAGCCGATGATTTCTTGACGATATTCAGGCGCTAACATACCGCTCATCGCCTGCTTAACTTCGTCAATCAGGTTATAGATGACGGAGTAGTAACGCAGATCCAGGCTTTCAGTTTCAATCACGCGGCGCGCAGAAGCGTCGGCACGAACGTTGAAGCCAAGGATGATAGCGTTAGATGCAGCGGCCAGAGTCGCGTCAGTTTCAGTGATGCCGCCCACGCCGGAGCCAACAATTTTCACTTTCACTTCATCGGTAGACAGACCTAACAATGCATCGGAAATCGCTTCGCAAGAACCCTGTACGTCAGATTTCAGTACGATGTTCAGTTCAGAAACTTCACCTTCGCTCATGTTCGCAAACATGTTTTCCAGTTTAGATTTCTGCTGACGAGCCAGTTTAACTTCGCGGAATTTACCCTGACGATACAGAGCAACTTCACGGGCTTTTTTCTCGTCACGAACAACGGTCGCTTCGTCACCGGCAGCAGGAACGCTGGACAGACCCAGAATTTCTACAGGGATAGAAGGACCCGCAGAGGTCACTTCGCGGCCCATTTCGTCGCGCATCGCACGCACACGGCCATACTCGAAGCCACACAGAACGATATCGCCTTTGTTCAGCGTACCTTCTTGAACCAGAACAGTTGCAACCGGACCGCGACCTTTATCCAGGAAGGATTCGATAACAACGCCGCTCGCCATACCGCTGCGAACTGCTTTCAATTCCAGAACTTCTGCCTGCAGCAGGATAGCATCCAGCAGATCATCAATACCGGTACCCGCTTTAGCCGATACTGGGATGAACTGAGACTCGCCGCCCCACTCTTCTGGCATTACGCCGTACTGGGACAGTTCGTTTTTAACGCGATCCATATCCGCTTCAGGCTTATCGATTTTGTTCACAGCAACAACAACCGGCACTTTTGCCGCTTTAGCATGCTGGATTGCTTCGATAGTCTGTGGCATTACGCCATCGTCGGCAGCAACAACCAGAACAACGATGTCTGTAGCCTGAGCACCACGAGCACGCATAGAAGTAAATGCGGCGTGACCTGGGGTATCCAGGAAGGTGATCATACCATTGTCGGTTTCTACGTGGTAAGCACCGATGTGCTGAGTAATACCACCTGCTTCGCCCGATGCCACTTTCGTGGAGCGGATGTAGTCCAGCAGGGAAGTTTTACCGTGGTCAACGTGGCCCATGATGGTTACAACTGGAGCACGTGGCTCAGCGGCTGCACCGGTATCACGGTCGCTCATTACTGCTTCTTCCAGCTCGTTTTCACGACGCAGGATAACTTTATGGCCCATTTCTTCAGCAACCATCTGAGCAGTTTCCTGATCGATGACCTGATTGATGGTAGCCATAGCGCCCATCTTCATCATTGCTTTGATGACTTGGGAGCCTTTAACAGCCATTTTGTTAGCCAGTTCTGCAACGGTAATGGTTTCGCCAATGATGACGTCACGGTTAACCGCTTGAGCAGGCTTGTTGAAGCCTTGCTGCAGAGTGCTTGGTTTACGTTTGCCTTTACCACCACGAGTCTGAGCACGCGCTTCTTCACGATCGGCTTTAGATTCAGACAGTTTATTGCCTTTCTTCTGCTTAGTCGCTTTGGTTGCGGTACGTGCACGAGCGCGACCAGCTTCAACCTGACGGTCATTTTCATCTTCTGCTTCACGAGCATGATGAGAAGTGGTTACGTGGTAGTCAGAAGTATCTTCTGCGGTCTCTGCTTCTGGCGCTTTGCCTTCGTTAGCTTCAGCCATTTTGCGAGCTTCTTCAGAAACACGCTTAGCGTCTTCTTCAAGCTTACGCAGTGCTTCTTCTTCAGCTTTGCGTTTCAGTACAGCAGCTTCGGCTTCACGGCGCGCTTTCTCAGCATGCGCAGCTTTGGTTTTTTCGTCGGTATTTTGATTCGTCACTTTTTCACTTTCCGCTGCGCCACGCTTAGCTTTATCAGCGGCCTCACGTTTGGCTTGCTCTTCCAGGTTACGTTTCGCCTGATCTTCAGCAATACGCTTCGCTTTTTCTTCTGCTTCACGTTTTGCTTTCTCTTCAGTCTCACGACGAGCCTGCTCTTCCGCTTCACGCTGTGCCTGTGCTTCTGCTTCAGCCTGTTCAGCTGCAGCATCGCCTTTTACATAAGTGCGCTTTTTGCGGACCTCAATTTGCACGGCTTTGCTTTTTCCGCCGGTGCTTGGAACATTCAATGTGCTGCGTGTTTTACGCTGCAGCGTCAGTTTACCTGATGCGCTGCCATGCTCACGATTTAAATGAGCTAATAATGTTTCTCTTTCCTGTGGGCTCACAGAATCATTTTCTGACTTCTTAATCCCTGCATCAGCTAACTGCTGTACCAGGCGATCAACGGAAGTCTGTATCTCTGCTGCCAGTGATTTTACGGTTACTTCTGTCATGCTGTTCCTTCCCGCTACAGTTCATTATTCACTATCGCCAAACCAGCAAATATTGCGCGCAGCCATAATCAGCTCGCCAGCCTTTTCACTATTCAGGCCTTCAATATCGGCTAGATCGTCGATGCCCTGCTCGGCAAGATCTTCCAGCGTACAAACCCCACGAGCGGCCATTTTAAAGGCGATACCACGGTCTAAACCTTCCAGACCCAACAGGTCGTCGGCTGGCTTTTGATCACCCAGGCTTTCTTCCTGAGCCAAAGCCAGAGTGGTTAACGCATTTTTTGCGCGCTCGCGCAAAGCGTCTACCGTATCTTCATCCAGACCGTCAATGGCCAACAGTTCCTGTTCAGGAACGTAAGCCAGTTCTTCCAGAGTAGAGAAGCCTTCTTCAACCAGCAGGGTTGCGAAGTCTTCATCAATATCGAGATATTTGGTGAATGTATCGATAGCTGCGTGAGCTTCGGCCTGATGTTTGGCCTGAAGATCATCAACGGTCATTACGTTCAGTTCCCAGCCGCTCAGTTGAGCTGCCAGACGAACGTTTTGGCCATTACGCCCAATTGCCTGAGCCAGATTGCTTGCTTCAACCGCGATGTCCATTGTGTGTTTATCTTCATCCACAACAATAGAAGCCACGTCGGCTGGCGCCATAGCATTGATAACGAACTGTGCTGGATTGTCATCCCACAATACGATGTCGATACGTTCGCCACCCAGTTCGCTAGAAACGGCCTGAACACGCGCACCGCGCATACCCACACACGCCCCTACCGGGTCAATACGTTTATCGTTGGTTTTCACCGCAATTTTCGCACGAGAACCCGGATCGCGGGCTGCGGCTTTAATTTCGATGACTTCTTCGCCGATTTCCGGCACTTCAATGCGGAACAGCTCGATCAGCATTTCTGGACGTGAACGGCTCACAAACAGCTGAGCGCCACGTGCTTCTGGACGCACGTCATACAGCACACCGCGGATACGGTCGCCTGGACGGAAGTTTTCACGCGGAAGCATGTCTTCACGGCCAATAACGGCTTCGGCATTGCTGCCCAGATCTAATGAGATGTTGTCGCGATTTACTTTTTTAACCACGCCGGTGACGATCTCACCTTGGTGCTGACGGAATGCATCAACCACCATCGCGCGTTCAGCTTCACGTACTTTTTGTACGATAACCTGTTTTGCGGTTTGAGTCGTAATACGGTCGAAGGTTACAGATTCAATCTGGTCTTCTACATACTCACCCAGCTGTAGTGCTGGATCTTCAAACTGAGCCGCATCAAGAGTAATTTCGCGGGTTGGTTGAGTAACTTCATCAACGATAACCCAGCGACGGAAAGTATCGAAATCGCCAGTTTTGCGATCGATGCAAACACGAACGTCGATTTCTTGTTCGTATTTTTTCTTGGTGGCAGTCGCCAGTGCAGTTTCCAGTGCTTCAAAAATTTTTTCGCGAGGAAGCGATTTTTCGTTGGAAACTGCCTCAACAACAGCCAGAATTTCTTTGTTCATCCTAGTGGCCTCATCCAAACTTTAAAAGTGGGGTACCAGGTTCGCTTTCTGGATGTTGCTCAGCGCGAACACTTCGTCTTTTCCATCTACAGTAACCGTGATCATCTCGCCTTCGACAGCTTTAATAATACCCTGCCATTTGCGACGATTCTGCACCGCCATACGCAATACCAAAGAAACTTCTTCGCCCATAAAACGGACGTAGTGTTCAGCGGTAAACATCGGACGATCAAGGCCAGGAGACGAAACTTCCAGGTTATATGCAACCGTAATTGGATCTTCGACGTCAAGAACGGCACTGACCTGGTGGCTGACATCAGCACAATCATCAACATTGATCCCTTCGTCACTATCAATATAGATGCGTAGCGTTGAATGGTGACTGCGGATAAACTCAATACCAACCAATTCGAAGCCTAATGCCTCAACCGGCGCCGAAATCATCTCTGTCAATTTTTGCTCTAATGTGGACAAGCCCACCCCCAAGACATAAAAAAAGGGCTAAATAGCCCAGTGATTCTGTTGTCAGATAACAAAAAACCCCGAAAAATCGGGGCTTTATGCAACTGGACCCTATATACTGCCGAACGAATTCAGTGCCGCTTTCTGACAATATTTTTTTCAAAACACCCGTTTGAGTCGTTGGCTGAACGTAAACAGTATATTTGAAAAAAGATACTTTAGGAAAGTGGTTGCGGGGGCCGGATTTGAACCGACGACCTTCGGGTTATGAGCCCGACGAGCTACCAGGCTGCTCCACCCCGCGTCCGAATCGTGGCGAATACTACTCTAATAACGTTGAAAAAACAAGTTATCAAGGATTGGTACCGAGGACGGGACTTGAACCCGTAAGCCCTATTGGGCACTACCACCTCAAGGTAGCGTGTCTACCAATTCCACCACCTCGGCATTACGAAAGTGATAAGCCGTATTCAAAACTTATCACCTTTTACTTCAGTCTCTAAAAGGTAGCTTTTAAAAACTTTACTGCTAAATTCAGTACTTCTTGGTTACTGCTGGCTTCAAGCTAGTGCGATTAGTGAGGAATATCGCTACTTGGGGTTACCGGAGCTGCTGGTGCAGCAGGTTGCTCAGTTTTCACTGGCGCACCCAGATTTTCCCACTCACTGCCTTTCTTGCCTTGCTGACCGCTCAGGTTACCCAGAACCAGACTCAGTACGAAGAACAACGTCGCGAGGACAGCTGTTGTACGGGTCATGAAGTTACCAGAGCCGTTGGAACCGAACAAAGTTGCAGATGCGCCAGCGCCGAATGAAGCGCCCATATCAGCACCTTTACCTTGCTGCAGCATAACCATGGCAACTAAGCCAATTGATACCAGCAGGAAAATTACTAAAAGAGCTTCATACATAGTCGTACCTGTTTCCTTGCGGGATTTCCGCAGCCAAAAGCTTCAACCATTAAAGCAGACGAAAATAAGTCTACTGAAGCGGGTGTGAATACTACCCAATGCCGCCAAGCCGTGCAAGAGCAATTTATGATGTGTCGCGCGATTGCAGAAAAAACCAGCAAAACATCAAGATTCACTGGTTTTTCATCACATAACTACCCATAACTACACTGACCAACATGCTGACAAAATTGCTCGGCAGTTAGTTAACCTGCTGCTTTCACGGCGTCAGCGATGCGGTTAGCCATTTCTGTTACTTGCGCATCATCTTCGCCTTCCACCATCACACGGATCAGTGGCTCGGTACCTGATTTACGTAACAGCACGCGGCCACGGCCGTTAAGCTGTGCTTCGACTTCTGCCGTCACGGCTTTTACGCTATCCGTTTGCAGTGGATCATGGTTCCCTGCAAAGCGCACGTTGACCAGAACCTGTGGCAATAACTTCATGCCGCTGCACAGATCGTGCAAGGTCATGTGGTTACGTACGATCGCAGCCAATACTTGCAGACCGGCCACAATACCGTCACCGGTAGTTGTTTTGTCGAGAATAATCACATGGCCGGAGTTTTCCGCACCTAAACGCCAGCCTTTAGCGGCCATCATTTCCAGCACGTAACGGTCGCCGACTTTCGCGCGGGCAAATGGAATACCCAGCTGTTTCAGTGCCAGTTCTAAGCCCATATTGCTCATCAGCGTTCCTACCGCACCGCCACGCAGGTTACCCTGACGCAGGTTTTCACGGGCGGTAAGATAAAGGATCTGGTCACCGTCAACTTTATGGCCTAAATGGTCAACCATCATGACGCGGTCACCATCGCCATCAAATGCCAAACCGACATCTGCTTTCTCGGCTAAAACACGCGCCTGCAGTTGGCGTACGTCAGTTGCGCCACACTCTTTGTTGATATTCATGCCATCAGGATCGCAACCGATCGCAATTACCGTTGCACCGAGCTCACGTAGCACGCTAGGCGCAATGTGATAAGTCGCACCGTTAGCACAGTCGACAACAATTTTAAGCCCGCTAAGGCTTAATTCAGTTGGGAAAGTACTTTTACAGAATTCGATATAGCGACCAGCAGCGTCAACAATACGGTTTGCTTTGCCCAGCTCAGCCGATTCCACGCAGGTCAGTGGCTTGTCCATTTCGGCTTCAATCGCTTCTTCGACTTCATCTGGCAATTTAGTGCCGTCGATTGAGAAAAACTTAATCCCGTTATCGTAATAAGGGTTATGTGACGCAGAAATAACAATGCCCGCTTCGGCACGGAAAGTACGCGTGAGATAAGCAACAGCAGGCGTTGGCATTGGCCCCGTGAAAGAAGCCGATAGGCCCGCCGCTGCCAGACCTGCTTCTAAAGCAGACTCCAGCATATAGCCAGAAATACGGGTATCTTTACCGATGATAATTTTACGCGAACCGTGACGCGCCAAAACCTTACCCGCAGCCCAGCCGAGCTTTAACACAAAATCAGGAGTAATCGGGCAGTCACCCACTTTTCCGCGAATCCCGTCCGTACCAAAATATTTGCGCTCGCTCATAAATCTTTATCCCTTCGCTGAAAGTGTAGCTTCGACGACACGCATCGCCTCAACTGTCTCTTTAACATCATGAACCCGAATAATATGGGCTCCTTGCATTGCGGCAATCACTGCACATGCCACACTTCCCGTCACGCGTTGTGTCGGACCAACTTTAAGAAGCTGACCAATCATTGATTTACGAGACATACCAACAAGAAGCGGTAAGCCAAAATGATGGAAATGCGCTAGGTGAGCCAGAAGTTGGTAATTATGCTCCAGATTCTTGCCAAAACCAAAACCGGGATCAATCAATAAGCGGCTTTTATCAATGCCTGCCACGGTGCAGCGCTCAATTTGTGAAGTGAGATAGCTATCTACCTCGGCAACCACATCGGTATAGACAGGTTTGTGCTGCATGGTTTTTGGATCGCCCTGCATATGCATCAGACACACCGGTAAACCAGATTGCGCTGCCGCCTCCAGCGCACCGGGCTCACTCAGAGAGCGGATGTCATTAATCAATGTAGCTCCCGCCTGTGCGCTGGCGGTAATCACGTCGGCTTTTGACGTATCTACTGAAATCCATACATCGAAATAGCGAGCAATCAGTTCAACGATAGGCACCACACGTTCAAGTTCTTCTTCGGTGCTCACTTCTGCGGCACCCGGGCGAGTCGATTCACCACCAACGTCAATGATGGTTGCGCCTGCGCTGATCATCGCTTCCGCATGGCGTAAAGCGGCATCCAATCCATTATGTTTACCGCCGTCGGAAAAAGAATCTGGCGTGACATTCAGAATCCCCATCACTTGAGGGTAAGTCAGGTCCAGAGTTAACCCTTGCGCTTTCAGCTGCATGCAGTCTCCATATTTCATTTTTATTTTTGAGGTGGGTATTTGAACGCAAAAAAAAACCCCGAGCAAGTCGGGGTTTGTCTGTCAGCACACCATATTGGCCACATCAGCCAGCGCGATTACTTCTCGCCGGTGTTGCCAGTTGTGATGTTGTCATCAGAAGATGGCGTATTCAGCTGCTCTTCCGCAGGCTTGTTCACTGGAGCTTGGGGAGCGCCACCGTTGTCTGAACGGTTATTTTGCTCTTCTTCCCAACCAGCCGGTGGACGAACTTCGCGGCGAGCCATCAAATCATCAACCTGTGGAGCATCAATAGTTTCATATTTCATCAATGCATCTTTCATCGCGTGCATGATATCCATATTGTCTTCCAGCAACTGGCGCGTACGTGCGTAGTTACGTTCAATCAATGCTTTCACTTCTTGGTCGATGATGCGTGCAGTTTCGTCAGACATGTGTTTTGTCTTAGAAACCGAACGACCCAAGAACACTTCACCTTCTTCTTCCGCATACAGCAATGGACCCAGTTTTTCTGAGAAGCCCCATTGGGTCACCATGTTACGAGCGATTGTGGTCGCCTGTTTGATGTCCTGTGATGCGCCAGTAGAAACATTTTCAACGCCGTAAATCAGTTCTTCAGCCAAACGACCACCGTAGGCAACGGAAATCATACTTTCCAGCTTCTGACGACTGTAGCTGATGGCATCGCCCTGTGGCAGGAAGAAGGTCACACCTAACGCACGACCGCGCGGAATAATAGTGACTTTGTGTACCGGGTCATGTTCAGGAACCAGACGACCGATGATCGCATGGCCTGCTTCATGATACGCGGTAGATTCTTTCTGCTCTTCGGTCATGACCATAGAACGGCGCTCTGCGCCCATCATGATCTTATCTTTGGCTTTTTCAAACTCAACCATCGATACAACACGTTTGTTAGTACGGGCAGCAAACAAGGCAGCTTCGTTGACTAAGTTAGCCAAATCAGCACCGGAGAAGCCCGGGGTACCACGTGCAATAACGGATGCATCAATGTCTGTTGACAGTGGCACACGACGCATATGAACTTTCAGGATCTGCTCACGGCCACGTACGTCTGGCAAACCAACCACAACCTGACGGTCGAAACGACCTGGACGCAGTAACGCTGGGTCCAGTACGTCTGGGCGGTTAGTTGCGGCAATAACGATGATACCTTCGTTACCTTCAAAACCATCCATCTCAACCAGCATCTGGTTCAGGGTTTGTTCACGTTCATCGTGACCACCGCCCAAACCCGCACCACGTTGACGGCCTACGGCGTCAATTTCATCGATGAAGATGATACATGGGGCTGCTTTCTTCGCCTGTTCAAACATGTCACGGACACGGGATGCACCCACACCGACAAACATTTCAACAAAGTCAGAACCGGAAATAGTAAAGAACGGAACCTTAGCTTCACCCGCGATGGCTTTAGCCAGCAAGGTTTTACCGGTACCTGGGGGACCAACCATCAAGATACCTTTCGGGATCTTACCGCCCAGTTTCTGGAAGCGGCTTGGGTCACGCAGGTATTCCACTAATTCGGCAACTTCTTCTTTTGCTTCGTCACAACCGGCGACGTCTGCAAAAGTGGTTTTGATCTGATCTTCGGTCAGCATGCGAGCCTTGCTCTTACCAAACGACATGGCACCTTTGCCACCGCCGCCCTGCATCTGACGCATAAAGAAGATCCAAACCCCAATAAGCAATAGCATTGGGAACCAAGAGATAAAGATAGAAGCCAGCAAGCTTGGCTCTTCCGGCGGTTCACCAACCACTTTTACATTCTTCGTTAACAGAGAATCCAGCAGCTTAGGATCGTTAACAGGAATGTAGGTGGTGTATTTACCGCTGTCTTTCTTGATTACGTTAATTTCACGTCCATTAATACGGACCTCACGTACCTGATCCTGATTAACCTCAGTTAGGAACGTAGAGTAATCCACCCTACGGCTGTTCGATTCGCTGGGCCCAAAGCTCTGGAACACAGACATCAGCACTACTGCGATGACCAGCCAGAGGATTAGGTTTTTCGCCATGTCACTCAAGGGATTAACCTCATATTACAACTGTGTTAACAATAAGCATCAGGGTACTATAGTTTCCGCCCTGTCGCTACGATGTATACTTCCCGCGAACGTGCTCGGGATGCATCAGGCTTACGAATCTTAACCTTCGTAAACAGGGAGCGGATCTGCGTAAGGTACTCATCAAAGCCCTCTCCCTGGAACACTTTCACCAAAAAACTACCGCCAGGAGCTAAAACATCCTTGGCCATTTCCAGCGCTAATTCAACCAGATACATTGAACGCGGAATATCTACCGACGGCGTACCACTCATGTTGGGAGCCATATCTGACATCACAACCTGTACTTTATCCTCACCCACGCGTTCGGTCAGCGCTTTGAGAACTAATTCATCACGAAAATCGCCCTGAAGGAAATCGACACCAACGATAGGATCCATAGGCAGAATATCGCAGGCAATCACTCGCCCGCTGTTTCCGATTTGTGTGACCACATACTGTGACCACCCTCCCGGCGCGGCACCCAAGTCGACAACGGTCATCCCTGGTTTAAATAGTTTGTCAGTGCTTTGTATTTCATCAAGTTTAAACCAAGCACGAGAGCGAAGTCCCTTTTTCTGTGCCTGAATTACGTATTTGTCACTAAAGTGTTCGTGCATCCAGCGGTTTGAGCTGGCGGAACGTTTTTTACCCATCTGATATTAACTCTCTAAACAACAGTTTCATCCACTCAGTTGCTTCGGAGTGTCCATGACCATGTAAGACCGATTTGGTGATACACTGGAGATGGCGGTAGAATGTACCGTTTTCAATCCCAACCTAAGCAAAAAAGACGATGAATCTGAATAACAAGCAAAAACAGCACCTAAAAAGCTTGGCCCATCCGCTCAAACCTGTTGTGCAATTAGGCAACAATGGTTTGACTGAAGGTGTTCTCGCTGAAATTGAACAGGCGCTAACGCATCATGAACTCATCAAGGTGAAAATTGCCGCTGAAGAGCGCGATACCAAAACCTTGATTGCTGACGCCATCGTCCGAGAAACTGGTGCGTGTCAAGTGCAGCTGATCGGTAACGTATTAGTCATTTACCGCCCAAGCCAAGAACGCAAGATCAGTTTACCGCGTTAATACCTTTTCGTATAAAGAAAAGATATAGCACAAACTGAGATGCTTTCTCACCCTAATAGAAAGGCCGCATTGCGGCCTTTTTCTTATCTTTACAAAACTTATTGCCGATTGTACAAACTCTCAGCAATATTCAAAAAAATCAGATGTATTCGACTTTCAAAATTTCGAATTCAACTTCGCCGCCAGGAGTTTTGATCACCACAATATCGCCTTGCTCTTTACCGATGAGGCCACGTGCAATCGGTGAGTTCACAGAGATGCGGTTATGTTTAAAATCAGCCTCATCATCGCCAACAATCGAATAAGCCACCTTATCTTCGGTGTCGAGATTCTCAACGCTTACCGTACAACCAAAAATCACGCGGCCAGTGTTTGGGATTTTGGTAACATCAATCACGTTAGCGTTTGAAAGCTTCGCTTCGATTTCCTGAATACGGCCCTCACAGAAACCCTGCTGTTCACGAGCTGCGTGGTATTCGGCATTCTCTTTCAAGTCGCCATGCTCGCGCGCATCGGCGATGTCGGCAATGATTTGCGGACGGCGAGTACCTTTCAAATACTCTAGCTCTTCACGCAGCTTCTCTGCGCCACGCAACGTCATAGGAATCTGGTTCATAATTTAGTCACCTTAAAATCTATTCTGCTTAAGTCGCCCTCATCCTGACGCCATCGATGGATGGCCGGAAGCGATCGGCTGAAGGTTCGAAAATGTCCCCTCAGACCTTGGCGTTGAATAAAAAAATATTAACTCGGGGCCAAAAAACCCAAGTTAAAATCGATTTTGCATTTTGACGGCTATTTTAACGTAGAGTTCAGCAAGTATCATCGTTTACTTTAACCCTAGATGCACCGTAGTATGACAGGCACGTTACTCTGTAGTTATCCCGGGATTATGCAATTTTCACGAATTATCAGTGGATTGGCTTGTGCCTTAGCTTTTAGTACTCAAGCTGCGTCCGTCCAAGATTACACCCAATATTTGCCAGACGGGGCCAACTTAGCCCTTTTAGTGCAAAAAATAGGTTCTCCGACCCCTGCCATTGATTTTCATGGGCAGCAAATGGCGCTGCCTGCTAGTACGCAAAAAGTGATCACGGCGCTGGCTGCAATGCTTCAGCTCGGGCCTGACTATCGTTTTTCAACCACCATGGAAACCCGTGGTTCAATTAGCGACGGGAAACTGAAAGGCGATTTGATCGTCCGTTTTGGTGGCGATCCAACGCTGCGACGCCAGCATATTCGCAATATGGTGACAGCGCTGAAAAAGCAGGGCATCAATGAAATTACGGGAGATATTTTGATCGATACCTCCGTATTCGCCAGCCATGACAAAGCCCCCGGATGGCCATGGAATGATATGACCCAGTGCTTTAGCGCACCGCCTGCGGCGGCCATTGTCGATCGCAACTGTTTCTCGATTTCACTTTATAGTGCGCCGAAGGCAGGCGATACCGCATTTATCCGAGTCGCGTCGTATTATCCGGTCCATATGTTTAGCGAAGTACGCACCTTAGCCAAGGGCTCACCTGACGCGCAATACTGCGAGTTAGACGTTGTGCCGGGAGAGCTAAACCGCTTTACCGTTACCGGCTGCCTGACTCAGCGTTCTGAGCCCCTACCGCTGGCATTTGCGGTCCAAGATGGCGCAAGCTACGCCGGTGCTATTGTGAAAGATGAGCTCCGTCAGTCTGAAATCCAAATTGATGGCAACCTGCGCCGCCAAACAACGCCTAACGCTGCTGCGACTATTTTGGCTCAGACTCAATCGGCCCCGCTGAGCAGCTTGCTGCATACGATGCTGAAAAAGTCTGACAACATGATTGCCGATACCGTATTCCGCACTATAGGCCATGAACGCTTAGGGGTTCCAGGCACATGGCGTGCAGGCGCCGACTCCGTACGGCAGATCCTGCGCCAAAAAGCGGGGATCAATTTAGGCAACACGATTTTGGTCGATGGCTCTGGTTTGTCTCGCCACAATCTGATTTCACCTGCGACCATGATGCAAGTTCTGCAATACATTGCGCAAAACGATCAGCAACTAAACATTATCTCAATGCTGCCTTTGGCTGGTCA
Organism: Hafnia alvei; assembly: GCF_900095695.1. GTDB lineage: Bacteria > Pseudomonadota > Gammaproteobacteria > Enterobacterales > Enterobacteriaceae > Hafnia > Hafnia alvei_B. Next base: position 55,967 of record NZ_FMIQ01000014.1, read on the forward strand.
TGACGGAACCTTACAATACCGTGGCGGTCTTCATGAGGCAGGGGTCGATGGGAAAGTCTCAGCGAAAACAGGCTCTCTGCAAGGGGTATATAATTTAGCCGGCTTTATTACTACGGCAAGCGGTCAGCGAATGGCATTTGTACAATATCTTTCGGGTTATGCTGTTCCACCACAGGATCAAAAAATCCGCCGCGCACCGCTGGTTCGCTTTGAAAGTCGGCTTTATCGAGATATATACCAAAACAATTAGTGAAATCTAAATAACAGGCTATTTGAAGCTAAGTGCTATGAAAATACTGATTGTTGAAGATGACGAACTCATCCAGCAGGGGCTTGCAAAAGCCCTCGCTAACGAAAGTTACGCCTGTGATTGTGCCGCTACGGCGGCTCAAGCAAAAAGCCTGGTGCAAGTTGGACAATATAGCTTAATCATTCTTGATCTTGGATTGCCCGATCAAGACGGTGCATCCCTGCTCCGCCAATGGCGACGCAGCGGTGTAGACGTACCGGTTCTGATACTCACCGCACGCGATGCTATTGAAGATCGTGTTGACGGATTAGACGCCGGAGCTGATGACTATCTGGTAAAACCTTTCGCTCTAGTGGAGCTTCAAGCCCGCGTCCGCGCATTAATTCGTCGCTTTCAAGGACATAGCGATAACCTACTGCAGGTTGAGAACATTATTCTTAACCTCTCAACACAGCAGGTAACTTTCGAAGGTCAGCAAATTGAGCTCACACCTAAAGAGTTCGCCCTGTTATCACGCCTCATGATGCGTGCAGGCCAAACGGTGAACCGTGAGATCTTACAGCAGGATCTTTATTCTTGGCAGGACGATTTAAGTTCAAACACGCTAGAAGTCCATATCCATAATCTTCGCCGTAAACTGGGTAAAGAACGGATTAAAACAGTTCGCAGCGTAGGCTATCGGCTGGAAAGTCAATTATGATTAGCATGCGGCGCAGTCTGTTAATTATGCTGGCGCTGATTTTACTGGTAACCCAGCTCGCAAGCGCACTCTGGCTTTGGCACGAAAGCCGCGAGCAAATCGGTTTTCTGGTCAATGAAACGCTAAGTGCAAAAGCACGTGATGCACATGTAGAAAAAGAGATCAGAGAAGCAATCGCTTCGCTGCTGGTTCCCTCACTGGTCATGATGTCTTTCACGTTAATTCTATCTGCTATTGCCATCAGTTGGATAATTCGCCCCCTCAATAAGCTGCAACGGAGGCTCGACAAACGCTCCGCAGACAATCTCACACCGATTATTATTGATAGTAATATGCAAGAGATTGCCGCGGTTACCGGCACGTTGAATCAGTTATTTGCCCGTCTTAGTCACACTATTCAGCAAGAGCGGTTATTTACCGCTGATGCGGCGCATGAACTACGCACGCCTTTAGCCGGTATTCGTTTGCACTTAGAGCTGCTAGAGCAAGGCGGTGTGCCTGAAGCACGCGCTTTAGTGACTCGCATTGACCAGCTAATACACACCGTTGAGCAGTTACTGATGCTGTCGCGCGCGGGGCAAAATTTTGCTAGCGGTCATTATCAAACCATAGATCTAACACAGGATGTGATTCCACCGCTCAAGAGCGAAATCACCGAAATGCTGGCATTGAGGCATCAGACCTTAGAAATCGACGCGCCAGAGCCTGCACAGGTTCTTGGCGATGCGGTTCTAATACGATTGATGCTACGCAACCTCGTTGAGAACGCCCATCGCTATAGCCCTGAACATTCAACGATTCGAATCAAAACGGTCAGCAATGAGAAAGGCGTTGAACTCAAGGTTATCGATCAGGGATGTGGGATTGATGAATCTAAAGCTGGCGAACTGACACAGGCATTTCGTCGTATGGATCAACGCTACGGCGGCAGTGGGTTAGGCTTAAACATTGTGATTAGAATCGTTCAGTTGCATCAAGGGAAACTGACGCTCAAAAATGTTGAAACCGGCACAGGGCTTATCGCTAACTGCTGGCTACCTCATGACATTCTTGCCCGCTAGTATTTAGGTTTAATACATGAAAAAGGCTGCCATTGGCAGCCTTTTGCTTAACAAGCAGACGAAGCAGGATTACTTCTGATAAATGATTTCGACGCCTTCGTCGTCATCTTCATCCCAATCATCATCCCAGTCTTCGTCGGCCTCGGCTTCAGCCTGTTCCAACTGTTCGCGATGATAGTCATCCCACATGAATTCTGCTTTCTTGGCTTTTTCTTTCTCTTCTTCCACTTCAGCGTCGCGTGGCTGTGTGTCTAGGAAGTGCATAACGTCCCAGCACAGCGCGTTAACGCCTTCGCGGTTAGCCGCAGAAATCAGATAGTGCTTGTCTTCCCAGCCCAGAGCGTCTGCAATCGCCTGTGCGCGTTGTTTAGCTTCTTCAGGATCAAGGATGTCGATCTTGTTGAAAACTAACCAGCGTGGCTTCTGAGACAGTTTTTCGCTGTATTGGCCCAGCTCGTTGATGATCACTTTCGCGTTCTCGATAGGATCGCTTTCATCAATAGGCGCTAAGTCAATCAGGTGCAACAGCACGCGGCAACGCTCCAAATGCTTGAGGAATCGGATCCCCAAACCAGCGCCTTCAGAGGCCCCTTCAATCAGACCTGGGATATCCGCAACCACAAAACTTTTTTCGTGGTCCATACGCACAACGCCAAGGCTTGGCACCAGCGTGGTAAATGGATAGTCAGCGACTTTTGGTTTTGCAGCAGAAACGGCGCGAATGAACGTGGATTTACCCGCATTCGGCAGACCCAGCATGCCCACATCGGCCAACAACAGCAGTTCTAATTTCAGATCGCGCTTGTCACCTTTGGTCCCCATCGTCTTTTGACGGGGTGCGCGGTTTACGGATGATTTGAAACGGGTGTTACCCAATCCATGCCAGCCGCCTTTACCGACCATCAACTTCTGGCCGTGACGAGTCATATCGCCCAGAACTTCGCCGGTATCTAAATCGACAACGCGCGTTCCGACTGGAACTTTAACGGTAATATCATTACCGCGCTTACCGGTACAGTCACGGCTTTGGCCGTTCTGACCGCGTTCTGCACGGAAAGACTTCTCAAAACGATAGTCAATCAGGGTATTCAGGTTTTCATCGGCCAGCAGATAAACATCGCCGCCGTCACCGCCATCGCCGCCGTCTGGGCCGCCACGCGGAATATATTTTTCACGACGGAAGCTGACGCAGCCATTGCCGCCATCACCGGCTTCGATGTGAATCGCTGCTTCATCTACAAATTTCATTTACTGTCTCCGTAAATCATTTACCGGGCTGCTTAAGCTGAGCAACCTAGCTGTGTAAGCTGTTAGCTAGTTTTGTTCGGCCCGACGCGGCCACCAACGGTGACCCACCGCGGAAAACATTGCTCCGGCTACCACCACAAATGCTCCGATGTACCCCACCGTATTTAACAAAGGAGGAAGGAACATATCTGGCCATACCAAAGCTAACAAGTCAGAGAACATCAGGGTAAACAGCGGGGTTAACGTCACCACCGCACTGACCTGAGCTGCCTGCCAGCGCGCCATAGCTTCTGCTAGCGCGCCATAACCAATCAACGTGTTGGCACCACAAAATATGAGGCAGGCTAACTGCCAGCCATCCAGCTGAAAAATAACCGCTGGCTTCGCCAACGGAAATAAACATATCGCACATAAAGTGTACAACAGCCAAATGATCTGTTGTGAAGCTAATCGCCGTAACAGCACTTTCTGAGCGACACCATAGCTTACCCAAACGATCGCAGCACCGACGCCGAGAATAACGCCAAGCGTATAAGCCGTGAGTTGGGTAAAGATTTCTTTCAAGCTGACGTTAAAAAACAACAGCAGCCCGCTAATCAACATACATGCGCCGATCACCTGCGTGATGCGCATCTTCTCTTTCAAAATCAGAACACTGGCAAACATCATCCCAACGGGAGATAGCTGACCTATGACCTGAGATGCCGTAGGACTTAAATACTGCAACGAACTGCTGAACAGAACGAAGTTACCCAGTAAGCCGCAGGTCGCAATAATGAGCAGAACCAGCCAGCGTCGATGCTTAAAAACACGCATCGGCGGCAGTTGCTTACGTGAGTAAAGAATGAAAAACAATCCAACTGAAGCAATCAAAAAGCGATACCAGACAATGGTGTAAGGCTCCATCACCTGTAAAACCTGCTTCATCGCGATTGGCAATGCGCCCCAGAAAACCGCCGTAGTGAGAGCAAGACATATGCCCACCTTGACGTTCTGATTGCTTTCCATACTCAGCATCCTTGGCCTGATGTGGCCCTAAACGTAAAAAAGCCCCGCAAGATTATTGCGGGGCCTTACATCTATTTAGACGCGAAAAACTTATTCAGCAACGATGCTGATGAACTTACGGTTTTTCGGGCCTTTAACTTCGAACTTGACTTTACCGTCAGCCAAAGCAAACAGAGTGTGGTCACGGCCGCAACCTACGTTGTTACCAGCGTGGAATTTAGTACCACGTTGACGAACGATGATGCTACCTGCCAATACTGCTTCGCCGCCAAAGCGTTTTACGCCCAGACGTTTAGCTTCTGAATCGCGACCGTTACGAGTCGAGCCGCCAGCCTTTTTATGTGCCATTAATCTGCTCTCCTAGAATTAAGCGCTGATACCAGTGATCTTAACATCAGTGAACCACTGACGGTGACCCTGCTGCTTACGATGATGCTTACGACGACGGAACTTAACGATAGTTACTTTCTCGCCACGACCGTGAGCAACGATTTCAGCCTTAACTTTGCCACCAGAAACAAATGGAACGCCAATCTTGATGTCTTCGCCATTGGCGACCATCAGGATCTGGTCAAACTCAACAGTTTCACCAGTTGCGATGTCCAGCTTTTCCAGGCGAATAGTCTGACCTTCGCTTACTCGGTGTTGTTTACCACCACTTTGGAAAACCGCGTACATATAAACTCCGCATTTCCGCACGCATGGTTCGTTGCCCAATACGCGCTATAAATATTCACAATAGGGCGCGAATTCTACGCAAAAATCATTCAGAAGACAAGGGTAGAATCAGGAGAAAAGAAGAAAAAAAACACAGTTCTCTTCGCGCCGTTTATCTAATACGTTTTTCAAGTACAATCATACTATAGTTGGTGGCTTGTGACAGCCTACATGCGGGCTTTCGCCTGGCGGAAAATGGAAACACAGTTGAATTAATACAATGAACCTAGAACAAATTACTGAGTTAACCGCGCAGGACATGGCGGATGTAAACGCAACAATTCTTCAGCAACTAAACTCTGAAGTTAGTCTAATCAACCAGTTAGGCTACTACATTATCAGCGGTGGAGGTAAACGGATTCGCCCGATGATCGCAGTATTGTCGGCTAGAGCATTAAATTACGAAGGGGATAAACACATCACCGTCGCGGCGTTAATTGAATTTATTCATACCGCAACGCTGCTGCACGACGATGTGGTCGATGAATCCGATATGCGACGTGGCAAAGCCACGGCAAATGCGGCTTTCGGCAACGCCGCCAGCGTTTTGGTCGGTGATTTTATCTATACCCGTTCGTTCCAGATGATGACAAGCCTACAGTCTTTGCGCGTTTTGGAGCTGATGTCCGAAGCAACTAACGTTATTGCTGAAGGTGAAGTTTTACAGTTGATGAACGTTAACGATCCGAACATCACTGAAGAAAACTACATGCGCGTTATCTACAGCAAAACGGCTCGTTTGTTTGAAGCAGCAGCGCAATCTTCGGCGATCCTTGCTGGAGCCACGCACGAGCAGGAAATCGCCTTACAAGACTATGGTCGCTATCTTGGCACCGCATTCCAATTGATCGACGATCTCTTGGATTACGATGCAGATGGGAAAACACTGGGTAAAAATACCGGTGATGACCTCAACGAAGGAAAGCCAACATTGCCTCTGCTGCATGCGATGAAGCATGGCTCACCTGAGCGTTCTGCGATGATCCGTAAAGCCATCGAAGAAGGCAATGGGCGCCATTTGCTTGAGCCAGTGCTTGAAACAATGCATGAAGTGGGTTCACTCACCTATACCCGCCAACGTGCCGAAGAAGAAGCTGATAAAGCGATCTTAGCGCTACAAGCATTACCAGAATCAAGCTACAAGAATGCGCTGATTGGGCTCGCTAATATGGCAGTAGATCGAAAATTCTAATTTTCTTTTTTTAGAAACAAAAGAAGAGCCGAAAGGCTCTTTTTTTTTATTGAAAAACCTTATAAAACATAAAAATAGAATAAATATAACGAGTTTCTTATTATTGAAATAATTGGAAATTAATTGAAATTTATAGAGTGTTTTTAGATAGTAGCAATACACGCAAACCTTATTTCTCTCCCCCTGTTTATGTGTCATTGCAAAGGAATGAATTATGGCAGAGAGTCAATGCCTAGAAGATTGGCATCATGCAGATATTATTGCTGCATTACATAAAAGAAATATTACGCTCAGTGGGTTATCAAGAGCCTCAGGGCTCTCAAGTACTACGTTATCGAACGCATTGACTCGCCCTTGGCCAAAAGGCGAATTAATTATTGCTCACGCCTTAGGGATACACCCTTCTGAAATATGGCCGAGTCGCTATTTTGATATCAGAACGCATCAGCTTATTGATAGACAACAACTCATGCGTCAACGAAAGCCAAAAAAAATAAAACCGCCAGCAATAAAGCCCGGCGGTTAAATTCAGATAGAACAGGCAAACGGGTGTATTGACCACCCGTATTTCATCAACAATTATTTGTTAACGAAGGTTTCGCCCAGTTCGATATCTTTATGCAGAACATCTAACATACCTTCCAGCGCTTTTTGTTCAAAAGCGCTCAAAGTACCAATAGATTTACGTTCAACAATCCCTTCTTTACCCAGCAGCAATGGCTGTGCGAAGAAGCGAGCATATTTGCCATCACCTTCAACGTATGCACATTCCACAACGTTGCTTTCGCCTTGCATAGCGCGAACCAGAGACAAACCGAAGCGTGCAGCAGCTTGGCCCATAGACAGCGTTGCTGACCCGCCACCGGCTTTAGCTTCAACGACCTCTGTACCCGCGTTTTGGATACGTTTGGTCAGATCGGCAACTTCCTGCTCGGTGAAGCTCACACCTGGGATCTGAGACAGCAGTGGCAAAATAGTTACGCCAGAGTGGCCACCAATAACAGGCACTTCAACTTCTGCCGGGTTTTTACCTTTCAATTCACCAACAAAAGTATTTGAACGGATAACGTCCAGCGTAGAAATACCGAACAGTTTATCTTTGTTATAAACGCCAGCTTTCTTCAACACTTCTGCCGCGATAGCTACAGTGGTGTTCACTGGGTTAGTAATAATACCTACACAAGCTTTAGGACAGGTGCTAGCAACCTGCTCAATCAGATTACGTACGATACCGGCGTTCACATTAAACAGGTCGGAGCGATCCATTCCAGGTTTACGAGCAACACCCGCAGAAATCAATACGATATCCGCACCTTCCAAAGCTGGACGCGCATCTTCACCGCTGAAACCTTTGATTTTAACGGCTGTTGGGATGTGGCTGAGATCGACGGCGACACCTGGGGTGACCGGCGCAATGTCATAAAGGGAGAGTTCTGAACCGGAAGGAAGCTGAGTTTTGAGAAGAAGGGCTAAAGCCTGACCAATACCGCCGGCTGCGCCGAGAACTGCAACTTTCATTCTATACTCCTTGATTTATCTTTAATTTAAGAGTGCCGTGAATGCATTACCGCGCACCTTAGTCCATCATGTCTTAAAAAACAATCTGTTAACACAAAGATTGGGATATGAAGCACTAATTCCATGTCCTACTGCAAGGTTTATAATAAAAAATAGCTTATGCATGAAAGATATAGGGCCACAGAGTAGGAATTCGTTGCGCGCTTATCACAGCTCATTACCCGGCCATTACATTACACCCTTATTTTACATCACAACAACATCATTTTAATAACATTCCATTTACGAATACCGATGACATAGCCAAAGTCCCCGCTAACATATTCATTTTATGGGCAAGGTGGTAAAATCATCCCCTTGCCGGTTTGAACGCTATAGTGACCGACTTAACGTTTCTTGCACTTAAATTGCATAAAAATTCATTATTACGCATAATAATGTTCTCTATTTCTATTCCTACGGTGAAGAATGCGAACTCCAACAAAACAAGAAGACTTGATCAAGGCATTCAAGGCGCTGCTCAAAGAAGAGAAATTCAGTTCTCAGGGTGAGATCGTGCAGGCTCTGCAAGATGAAGGCTTTGAGAATATCAACCAATCCAAAGTATCTCGTATGCTGACCAAATTTGGTGCCGTCCGCACACGAAATGCCAAAATGGAGATGGTGTATTGTCTGCCAGCAGAACTTGGCGTCCCAACCACTAGCAGCCCATTGAAGAATCTGGTTTTAGATGTTGATTACAACGAATCCGTTGTGGTAATCCATACCAGTCCAGGCGCAGCACAATTGATTGCACGCCTATTGGACTCATTAGGTAAGTCAGAAGGGATTCTGGGAACTATTGCAGGTGACGACACGATTTTCACCACGCCAGCGAAAGGGTTCTCTGTTGAGCAACTGCACGACGCTATTTTGTCGCTATTTGATCAAGAGCTGTAATCCTGTTCTCGGGCCTGATATCCATCAGGCCTATGATTTTTTCTCTGCTCTCATCTTAAATTCGCCGTACTCTTTTCCGCTTAATTACACAACTCACACAGCATGATTCGCTACTTCAAATAGCATTAACGGTCTATCAACCCTACATCCTTACTTCTATCGGTCACAAACACTATAGACCGCACATTTTGCAACATGATGTTACTTTATTGATTTAATTAAAATTTAGTCTTAAAAGTGTATTTTTTGCGCTGTTTTTATTCCATTTCGATCTATTCATCAAAACAATACCAAACAAATAAACCCAACAAACCATTAGCTCGCTATTAATTTTTCGAGTTACTAGGTGTACACTTGTTTTCGTGATTTAAATCACAGTTCAAAACTAAATAAAACAATATCTGAGGGATACATCATGAAAATTAAAACTACTATTGCAACTCTAGCCGTTCTCTCTTCTCTTTCTTTCGGCGCGTTCGCAGCTCAGTTGGTTGACAATGCACAGGCATCAAAAATGCAGCCAGTTGGCACCATTAGCGTTAGCGGCGTAAGCGCAGCCCCTTCTGATATCAGAGCAGCTCTGTCTGCTAAAGCCGATGCACAAGGCGCAACAGCATACCGCGTAGTAGAAGCCCGTAACGAAGGCTCATTCCACGCAACTGCTGAAATCTATAAATAAAATACGGATTCACCTGCTCAACGGAGCACAAACTCCGTGAATGAATCGCTAAAGTTAAACCGCAGTGACCGAAAGAATATCGTCATTGAATCTAAGATCGAAGTACTGCGGCAGAATGAAAAATAGGAAAATAATCATGAAAATCAAAACTACCGTTGCTGCTTTAAGTCTTCTCTCTATGGTTTCTTTCGGCGCTTTTGCTGCACAGTCCATCAGCGCACAGCAAGCATCATCAATGAAATCCATTGGTACCATAACCATCAGCGGTATCGATGGTTCGCCTTCAGATATCAAAGCACAGCTGTCCGATAAAGCTGATGCCAAAGGCGCTACCGCATTCCATATCGTTGAAGCTCATTTGGATGGCAACTACCACGCCACCGCTGAGATTTACCGTTAATTGTAAAACGTTTCATCATAAGGCTGGCGCTTCCTGTGTCTAACCCGATTCAGCCAGCTAACACTCTCGTCTAACCCGACGAACCCCATTGCCTCCGCTTGCGGAGGCTTTTTTTATCAAATGTCAGGTATAAAAAAGCCGTGGACTAAGCCACGGCTGATTCATTAATCCAGCAACTTACTGCTGCTCAGTAATCTCTTGCTTATGCTCAAGCGCTTTCAACAGCTTGCTGTGGATCCCTTCAAAGCCACCGTTGCTCATCACCAAAATATAATCGCCCGGTTGGGCCGTTTTAGCGATCATATCCACCAGAACATCAACATCTGCGCTCCAGTGGGCCGGTTGAACACAGGCCTCTGCCACTTCAGTGACCAACCACGGAATGTGATGTGGCTGGAATAAGAAAACTTCATCTGCTCGGCCAAGCGCAGGGGCTAGATCATTCTTAGATACGCCCATTTTCATGGTATTAGAGCGCGGTTCTAACACAGCAAGAATGCGAGCGGTTCCACCAACTTTGCTGCGTAAAGCCGCCAGCGTTGCCAAAATAGCCGTAGGATGATGAGCAAAGTCATCATAAACCTTCACGCCGAAGGCTTCGCCACGAAGCTCTAAACGACGACGGGCATTGATAAAGCTACCCAAGGCACGGCACGCATCGGCAGGCAATACGCCAACATGACGAGCAGCGGCAATCGCCATCAAGCCGTTATGCATATTGTGTTCACCGACTAAGCCCCAGTTAACCTCTCCCACGACTTCGCCATCCAGTAGGACTTCATAATGGCTGGCATCTGGATTGAGTTTACGCGCGTTCCACGTTCCCTCTTCACCGCTAAGCTCTTGCTCGCTCCAGCAGCCCATCCCCATAACCTGTTTCAGATTGGCATCGTTACCCGGCAAAATAATTCGGCCTTTGCCCGGAACCAAACGCACTAGATGATGGAACTGTTTCTGGATCGCTTTTAGATCGTCGAAAATATCCGCATGATCAAACTCAAGATTATTGAGGATCAACGTACGCGGACAGTAGTGCACAAACTTGGATCGTTTATCAAAGAAGGCACAATCGTACTCATCGGCTTCGATCACAAAGAATGGGCTGTTGCCCATACGGGCGGAAACATCAAAGTTCCCAGGAACGCCACCAATCACAAAGCCCGGCTCATAGCCGCACTCTTCCAAGATCCAGGTGACCATTCCTGCCGTTGTGGTTTTGCCGTGGGTACCTGCAACCGCAATCACCCAACGATGGCGCAGAACTTCATCATGCAACCACTGTGGACCAGAAACGTATGGGATCCCCTGCTCCAGAATAACTTCCACGCAAGGGTTGCCACGCGTCATTGCGTTACCAATGATCACCAAATCAGGTGCAGGATCTAGATGGGAAGGATCATAACCCTCCATCAATGTGATCCCTTCTTTTTCAAGCAGCGTGCTCATCGGCGGATAAACATTGGCATCAGAACCCGTCACTTCATGTCCTAACGTCCGAGCCAGCAAAGCAAGGCCGCCCATAAATGTGCCGCAGATTCCAAGAATATGAATGCGCATATCGTTTCCAGTTGATTACATCGAGTCAGCTCACATTCTAACGCTGTGAGCGGCTTAGGCGAAATGGAATTACCTAGGAATCACTTTATACATTGGCTAGAATAGCTGCGAAAACGTTGGCGGTTTGTAAAAAAATCGCTACTCCTTCGCAGAATCAGGGAATGTGTCATGAAAACTTTAGGCGAGTTTATCGTCGAAAAGCAGCAAGATTTTCCACACGCTACTGGCGAACTAACCGCTCTCCTCTCCGCAATTAAACTGGGTGCCAAAATTATCCACCGCGATATCAACAAAGCGGGTCTGGTGGATATTCTCGGCGCAAGTGGTGCGGAAAACGTGCAGGGTGAGGTTCAGATGAAACTGGATCTCTATGCCAATGAAAAACTCAAAGCCGCCTTAAAAGCGCGTGGAGAGGTGGCGGGTATCGCATCGGAAGAAGAAGACGATATTGTTATCTTTGAGGGCGATCGCGCCAACAACGGTAAATATGTCGTTTTGATGGATCCATTAGACGGTTCTTCCAACATCGACGTTAACGTGTCAGTCGGTACGATTTTCTCTATCTATCGCCGCATTACGCCAATTGGGCAGCCGGTTACCGAAGAAGACTTCCTGCAGCCGGGAAATTGTCAGGTTGCCGCTGGTTATGTCGTTTATGGCTCTTCAACCATGCTGGTATACACCACTGGCAACGGGGTTCACGCCTTTACCTATGACCCATCGCTGGGCGTATTCTGCCTGTCACATGAACGCGTACGTTTCCCTGAAAAAGGCAACATGTACTCTATCAACGAAGGGAACTACATCAAATTCCCTCTCGGCGTGAAGAAATACATTAAGTATTGCCAAGAGCAAGACGAAGCAACTCATCGCCCTTATACCTCACGCTATATTGGTTCTTTGGTTGCCGATTTCCATCGTAACCTGCTCAAGGGTGGTATCTACATCTACCCAAGCACCGCAAGCCATCCTTCTGGCAAGCTGCGTTTGCTGTATGAATGCAACCCTATGGCATTCTTAGCGGAGCAAGCAGGCGGTAAAGCCACCGACGGCTTCCGTCGTATTCTGGATATCGCACCGGAAAAACTGCACCAGCGAGCACCGTTCTTCGTCGGCACCAGTTCTATGGTAGAAGACGCTGAACGCTTCATGAGCGATTTCCCCGACGCATAATCCTGCCCCCGGTAAACTTCAAGCGCGACGCCATAAGCCGAACGCTTGAAAGATGTCGGGTAGACTGTTCATTTGTGGAGTGACCGCTATAATAGCCGTCACTCCATTTCTGGTTTGATTAAAGGAAACCGACATGAGCTTGATTAACGTCCCTGCTGGCAAAGATATGCCAGAAGACATCTACGTAGTTATCGAAATTCCAGCTAACGCTGATCCAATCAAATATGAAGTAGACAAAGAAACAGGTTGCCTGTTTGTAGACCGTTTCATGTCTACCGCAATGTTCTACCCATGCAACTATGGTTACATCAACCACACTCTGTCTCTGGACGGCGATCCGGTTGACGTTCTGGTCCCAACTCCATATCCACTGCAGCCAGGCTCAGTCATTCGTTGCCGCCCAGTTGGCGTGCTGAAAATGACTGACGAAGCCGGTGAAGATGCGAAGCTGGTAGCTGTTCCACACAGCAAAATGACCAAAGAATACGATCACATCAAAGATGTGAACGATCTGCCTGAACTGCTGCGTGCCCAAATCTCCCACTTCTTTGAACACTACAAAGATCTGGAAAAAGGCAAATGGGTTAAAGTTGAAGGTTGGGATAACGCTGAAGCCGCTAAAGCTGAAATCGTTGCCTCTTTCGAGCGCGCTAAAAACAAATAATTGTTTTCACGTGCACGAAAAAAAACACCGCCATTGGCGGTGTTTTTTTATGTTTTACTGTCAGATAAGCAGCGTGTTATTCGCTACATTCCTGATCGCGTTTCAACCAGTCACCACATTTGATACGTGGCAAACTGTCTACCGAGTACAGATAGATATATATCCACGCACTGCCGAATGGCGTTTGAATCAGCTCTCTACGATAATCCTTGCTGTTGCTTTTCAGCTCATCCAGCTCGGCTAAAATGGAAGAGTTAATGCGATAGACTTCGCAAAATACCTTTCCCTCGCCCGGAACTACCGCCGGAAAATGGCCGAGATCGTACATCTCGTACCCTTCGAGCTCACATTCACCCAGCAACATGGCGTTAGTCATCCAATGACTATTACCCTGCTTACGACGTAGACTTCCATATACAATAATTCGCATCACTCAAACTCAAACTGATAGAGCAAATCGAGTGCCTGATCGAGTCCAGACACCGCTTCCAGATATAATTTTGGCATCAGGCGATAACGTAACGTCAGCGTCGCCAACGAATCAAATATCCCAACACCATATTTTACCTGTAATCCTGGTAGTACATAACCACTCACAACTACCTGCGAGCTGTCTCCAACGCCTTGAGCGTCTAGAGATAAATTGCTCACGCCAAATGTCTCACCGATTTTACCCACCAGCTTACCACTTTGCGCTACCCCCATGCCGATCAGCATCGATGTCATGGCATTGCTGTCCGTTCCCGAACTTTCTAATCCCTGCCCACGCAGCAAATAAGACAGCGCCATCTGCTGTGACATGGCAGGATCCGAGAATACTTCTAGTTTCGGCTGATCAGCAAGTCCTGTTACACGTACCCCGGCAGTAACATCGTCTTCCGTTGCATCGGGGTTACGAATTGCTTCAATATTCAGCAATGGCTGCTCTGGTGGTCCAGAGAAGATCAGTTCACCTTTACGGATCAGTAAATCTTGTCCATATGCGGCAAAACGGCCTTCTGGAATATTCACCTGACCATTCAAGCCAAGACCATGTTCATCCTGAACCATCTTCAGATCGCCCTGCAATTTCGCTTTCAGACCGAAAGCATCTAAGCGAACATTGGGGCCAATATGAATATTCAAATTGCTGTTAATCGGAATCGACGCCGACGCTGGCGCTATCGGCTGGCGTTGATTATTCAGCATCACCTCATCCGACGATACCGACACCGCGCTTTCAGGCAGCTCCTGAACCGTAATTCGCGCCCAAGGAATACCCACAGAACCGTTTAAAGCAAACATCTTCGGCGTCGCTTCAAACACAATATCCGGTGACACATCCAAACGCACCATCGGCGGAACAGTTACGCGAACGCGATCTCCTTTCACTGCAATCTGCGCACGCCATGCATCAATCACACGCCAATCCGCATTACCCGTCAGGTTAAGCTGCCCGCGCGAGGTTTTGATCACTCCTTGCAGCGCCGAACTCATCCCTGCAAAGTTAACCGCCAGATTGCCTTCCGTGATATCAAACGGCATAAACTGCCCATCGATATCGACTTTATCCAACGCCATACGCCCGAAGATCTGTGGCTGCTGGGCGTTACCACCTAAGCGTAATGCCGCGTTCAGCATCCCTTGCGCTTTTTCTCCAGACATCAGCGCAGGGTTCAACATCGCCAGCGAGATGCTTTTGATATTCACGTTACCCGACAGATTTCTACGACCTTGAGGATCGGCAATCTGAACGTTTCCATCAAGCTGACCATTACCCGCAATTCGTATCAACCAATCAAGCTGAGCACGGCCATGATTAAGCGCCGCGTTCAGGTTCAACGTGTCAAAGGCAATAGGCAGTTGGTTTCCCTGAACGGCCTGTTGCACCTTAACGCCTTTACCAATAAGCGAAACTTTCGCCTCTGGCAGAGCCTGACCTTCCTTCCAGCTCACATCCGCTCGACCGGTAAATACCCCATTCAGTGCGGTATCTGGTCCTAAGAACGGTTTAATCATAGCTAAATCGAAACGGTTCAATACCACGCTAGCATTACCGCTCGCGCCAGCTTCAATCGTTTTAGGAACACAAACCTCAGCATTCGGGTTTAACCAGCAATGTGGACCAACGCTAATCTTCTGCTGCTGGTTAAGATAATCGAGCGCAATTGGCCGCGTTAAGCGCCACTCGCCAACCGGAGTATCAAAGCGTGTATCGTTTAAGGTTCCCTGCCAGCGCTCAGTGGTTCGATCAAAACTGCCTTTCAGTGCCAACTGACCAGAAAGTGGATCGCCATTGATTTTCAACTGTAGCTGATGCTGTTTCTCACTGCCTTTGGCATCTAGCGTTAACAGGCTAATCAGAAAATCATCCTGTTTCAGTTGCTCAACGCGCGCATTTAAATTGCCTTCAATCTGTTCGCCGGAACGAATATCACCGTCTAGCTTCACTCGATTGATGGTTAATGTCTGCCACTGCAAACCAGACGCGGTGAGATCGGCCAGCACCTGCGGCGCTTTGAGATTACCACGCAGTTTCAGCGTACCTTTCGCCGTGCCCGCTAAACCCGGCAAATTACCATCGAGGCGAGGAGCATCAATAACAGCATCCAGTGCCCACTTATCAGACAGCTCGCCGGTGATATCAATCTTGTTGCGGCCTAGGCCAATGTGCATCTGAGGAATTTTCCACTGGCCAGCCTGATTTCCGGTCAAATTCCCACGAACATCGACCTGGTTTTGCTTCACGTTACCGTCAAGCTGAAGCACTGGAACGCGTAGCTGCCAGTTTCCACCGTATAAACTGCCCTGCGTTTCAATATTACCGTTCAGTTTAGCCGGCCATTCAGGCCACTGTTTCGCCGTATTGATACCATCAAGCGTCAGCTTACTCTTCCAACTGATGGCTTTGCTCCAATCTACCAAGGCTGAAAGATCGGTATTCCCCTGCAAAGCAGCGACACGCAGACGACTTAAATTAAATTGCTGATCGGTCCCTTTACCATCAAGGGTAATTTTGGCCGCTGGAATTTCATTACCACTAACATCGGTTCGCAAAGACAGCGCATAGGCTTTACCACTGCCGTTTAAACGCAAGCGAATATTTTTCGCCTGATACTCTGGCGTCCCCACCAAAGGCCACTGCACACCAGGACTCTCCAGCGTCACAGCCAACGGTAAGCCCGCCGTGGCTAACTGCGTTTCTGCCGCTAGCGTGGCTTTTAACGGGCCAGATAAATTAGCATCCAGCGTTAATACATCACGCAGATCGCCTTTAATACCCAGCTTCAGTTTTTCGCCTTTAACCGGATCGACATTCAAATCTGCGTTTAAGCGGAAATCCATCGGCCACCGATCGCCCAATGTCGCCTGACCATGCATGGACACATTACCCTGCGGCGAGCGAACCTCCAGCGTATGCAAACGCAGCGCGCTATCTTTGGTAACCGCTCTCACCAGCAAAGAATTCACCACGATATCGCTATCACCGGTGATACGTAATTGCTCACCAGAAATCCGCTTCACGGTCAGATCCAACGGCAAACGCAGTTCTGGCAAATCAGGCAGTAATGGTTTAGCAAACAGCTCAGCCAGCACTTCACCCAGTGGCTTCTCAACGGCTGTTTTTTCCGCCTCAGCCTGTGCGTCTTTCTGAGCTTCGGCCTTTGCCTGTTCAGGCTTGGCAACATGTTTAACAACATGCTCTGCGGCATCAGAGGCGGCCTGTTTGGCGCTATCGGCGGCGGCATCCATGGCAGCCTGAGTCACCGGCTTATCTTTAACCGCAACCGCAACCACCTGATCCTGAACCGGCGTTGCAGGCGTTTTCGGCAATGCCACCAGCAGAGACTTAATGTTGGTTGGCAACAGCGTTAAACCGCGATCTCGCCATTCGGCGCCGGTGCGAAACTCGTCCAAAGAAATGGCGGTGTCATCAACCGTGACGTGAACGTTATTGATGCGCAGCAAACGGATCGCTACGGGATAAGGCGCTTTCAGTTCGCTTAGCGGTTCACTGGTGGTCTCTGGCGCAGGCTCGGAAGGTGCTAACTCTTGCGTATTGATAGCAACATCAATCTGATTTGCCGTTAAGGCATTCAGGCACAGCTCGCTTTTTTTCAAGCAGCCGATATCAACCGCCAGATGAAACTCACCGGCTTTCACTTTCACGCCGGGCATTTGGTAGGAAACGCCGGTTAACGTTAGATTACGCCACCCGCCGGTCACACCTGCGATATCTAGCCCCGGCACCCAGCGCGCCGCGCTGTTGATAACAAAATGAAGACCCGGCGTGCTGATCACGGTGCCAATCAGGCCAACCACCAGCAATACGAGCACCAGCAAAAAGATCAGGCTGAATTTGATTACGCGTCTCATAGTTCAGGCCCCAATCCGATGTAAAACTGCAAATCATGGTTATCTTTATCACCAACCGGCACCGCAAAATCGAGCTTGATTGGCCCAACCGGTGATTCCCAGCGCACGCCAACACCCGCGCCGGTATAAAAATTACTGCGTTTGATATCGTTCACCGCTTCACCAGAGTCAACAAAGGTGGCACCCCACCATTTTCCAGTGACGTTATATTGATATTCCAATGATCCCGTAGCGAGCTTGGAAGCACCGGTTAACTTACCTGAGCTATCTTCCGGTGAAATAGATTTGTATTTATATCCACGAATACTGCGGTCACCACCGGCGAAGAAGCGCAGGTTTGGCGGCACTTTTTCGAAGTCATTCGTTTCAATCCACCCCACGTTACCGCGTACCACAAAGCGATGTTTTTCGGCTAACGTGCGGATCCACACCTGCTGCGCCTGCACGACAGCAAAGTCGACGTCAGAGCCCCATGTAGTGTCGGATACATCAAATGAATAGCGCTGGCTGTCGCCCCATACCGGCATTAGCCCCCCGCGAGAGCGGGTGCGGTTTAGCATAATTCCCGGATACAACAGCATGGTATCGTTCGACACTTCGCCCTGCGTAAAGTGGTTAAGGCTCCAACGCAGGTTAACTGAACGCTGCCAGCCACTCGACAGATCCCAATATCTCGCCACGTTCAGCGTGGTGGTATCTTCTTCGGTATCATTGAGATCGGTACGCTTGAAACCGCCCTGCAATAGGTAATATTGCTCAATCGGGTTCTTTAGCAGCGGAATTTTATAGCTGAAATCTGCAGTTTGTTCTGGCGCTGAAAGGTTGAGCGAGGTTTCGAAACTATGCCCGTACGAGTTAACCCAAGGGCGCTTCCAGGTAGCCTGCACGCGCGGCCCCACGTCGGTGGCATAGCCGCCGCCGAGCTCAACGGTATTACGCACTTTAGGAGAAACCACCGCGTCTAATGGCAGCTCTTTATCTGCGGTTGCCTGTTTAAAATCAGGCGATACCACCACCGAGTTGAACCAGTTGGTGGCAGACAAACGGCGGCTAAACTCGGCCAATTGCTCAGAGGTGTAATATTCACCCTTTTCGAAAGGAACCAAGTGCTGCAAATACTCTTCTCGGATCTGCGAACCTTCAAAAGAAACGTCGCCAAAGCGATAGCGTTTGCCGCTATCGAAATCGATATCCCAAAATGCTTTGCGCTCATCCTCGATAACGCCAAGTTGATGCACCGGCATCGTGGCATCGAAGTAGCCTCTACGCACCGCAATAGAAGTCAGGGAATTCTTGAAACTATCGTACGTGCCATGATTGAGCACGGTGCCAATTTTGGGCTCACCGGTTTTCAGCAGTTCTTTATAGGCAGAGTCATCTTTAGCCTGCCCTAAAATCTTCACGTCCACGCCCGCAATCAGCACGGGTTCACCGGCCTTCACTTTCGCAATCAGCAAAGGTCTTTCAGGCGGTTTTTTATCTTGATAATCAAATTCAATAGTTGGCTGATAATAGCCGAGCGCTTTCAGCCCCCGTCGAATGGATTCATCAACTCGGGCGCGAAAACGGCCATCGTTGCTGACTTCATCATTTTCGATGGTGGAAAGACTGGCTCGTACGTTCTGTTCGAGCGACCCGCTTAAACCTTCAACTTTTAAGCGAACTTGCGCTGCATTGGCCAAGGGGGATGCCAAAAAGAGGCATATAAAGCCAAAGAGACGAAATCGTGGCACGCGAACTCCTGAAGTTTACCCTACCTGTAAAACATTCCGCCTGTCAGGGGGAACTGCTATCCGACGGAATTCAAAAATGTGCATGTGCACCAGTTTGCAATGCCATTAGTAACATGGTTGCAATAATTAGGCATATTGTGCGCAAAGTAAGTATGAGATACAACTAATGACCGAATTGATCTAAATAAAGTAATCACTAAAGTTATGTATATAGTAGCTGAGTGATACATAAATCTAAGACAGGAGCCTCCTGTGGCTAACGCAAATCATGACATTCAACCACTTACGGCAGAGCACGCCCTTCCTGGCCGCAACACCCCGATGCCTATTGCTAAAATACATGCGGTGAGCGGAAATTCTATGACCAATGTTCCAGAAGGCATGGAAACCGCCATTTTTGCTATGGGATGCTTCTGGGGCGTAGAACGTCTGTTCTGGCAACAGCCGGGAATTTACAGTACGGCGGCGGGATACAGCGGCGGGTTCACCCCCAATCCAACCTACCGCGAAGTGTGTTCTGGCCAAACCGGCCAGGCAGAAGCCGTTCGCATTGTGTTTGATCCAAAAATCATCAGCTATGCAAAACTGCTTGAGCTGTTTTGGGAAAATCACGATCCCGCTCAGGGCGATCGTCAGGGAAATGACATTGGCAGCCAATACCGTTCTGCGATCTACGTGCTTACCCCACAGCAGCAGGCTGAGGCACTGACCAGCGAAGCTCGCTTTCAGAAAGCAATGAAGGAGGCCAACGACTTGCGTGAAATCACCACCGAAATTAGCGCGGCCAAACCGTTCTACTATGCAGAAGATGAGCACCAGCAATATCTGTATAAAAACCCGCATGGCTACTGCGGTCTGGGTGGTATTGGGGTCTGTCTGCCACCACAGCTTTAAGATTGTCGAGAACCCGCTTCGCGATTAAAATTGGCTAATAGCAATAGGTTATGAGGAAGTGAGCACCTTTTAATCGCTAGCTGGTTTCTCATGGCTACTGCTATACTAGACGCGGGTCACAGAAATGAGGCCTCGTTAATAGTAGTTAGTACACGGCATAGCGCGCAAAAACTAGCCGTTTTTTGTTAAACTCCCATTAATCACTGCCCTTCACTATTCCCCGGAACACTCCGGTCGAAGCGGATAAATTATGTTAAACAGTATTTTACTGATCCTAGTATTAATCGCGATAAGCGCCTTTTTTTCCATCTCGGAAATTTCACTGGCTGCCTCTCGCAAAATGAAATTGAAAACAATGGCAGATGAAGGCGATATCAACGCTTCTCGTGTCATTGCGCTCCAAGAACAGCCTGGTTACTTCTTTACCGTGGTACAAATTGGGCTAAATGCCGTCGCTATCCTCGGTGGTATCGTCGGTGATGCTGCATTCTCCCCAACCTTCCGGATTCTGTTTGACCGCTTTATGGCACCAGAAATCTCCGAGCAGGTCAGCTTTATCTGTTCCTTCGTGTTGGTCACCAGCTGCTTTATTTTGTTTGCCGACCTCACACCGAAACGCATCGGTATGATCGCCCCTGAAACGGTCGCCGTTCGGATCGTCAACCCGATGCGCTTCTGCCTGTTGGTATTCAGACCTTTGGTATGGTTCTTTAACGGCCTTGCCAACATGATCTTCCGCTTATTTAAGCTGCCAATGGTACGTAAAGACGATATTACTTCTGATGATATCTACGCCGTCGTTGAAGCGGGTGCATTAGCGGGCGTACTGCGTAAGCAAGAGCACGAAATCATCGAGAACGTCTTTGAGTTGGAATCTCGTACGGTTCCTTCTTCTATGACGCCGCGTGAAAGCATCATCTACTTCGATTTGAGCGAAAGCGAAGAAAGCATCAAAGAAAAAGTCTCTACTCATCCGCACTCTAAGTTTTTAGTTTGTGATGGGGCAATCGATCACGTGGTGGGCTACGTTGACTCCAAAGATTTGCTCAACCGCGTATTGGGCAATCAAAGCCTCGTGCTGAGCAGCGGCGTGCAAATTCGTAACGTGTTAATCATTCCCGACACGCTGACGTTGTCTGAAGGATTAGAGAGTTTTAAAACCGCTGGTGAAGACTTCGCCATTATTCTGAACGAATATGCGTTAGTGGTGGGTATCATCACGCTTAACGACGTGATGACCACGCTGATGGGCGACCTGGTTGGCCAAGGCCAAGAAGAACAGATCATCGCTCGCGATGAAAACTCGTGGCTGGTTGAAGGCGTTACGCCAATTGATGATGTGATGCGCGTGTTGGATATCGAAGAGTTTCCGCAGAACAGCAATTATGAAACCATCGGCGGCTTCATGATGTATATGCTGCGTAAAATTCCAAAACGCACCGACTACGTCAAATATGCGGGCTATAAGTTTGAAGTTGTTGATATCGACAGCTACAAAATCGACCAGTTGCTGGTGACTCGCTTGGCCGAACGCCCTGCGCCGATCATTCCCGATGCGGCTGGTGATTTAGAAAAAGCGAAAGAAGCAAATACCTAAGTTCAGCGCTTTAAACCGCATGCATTATAGAAACACAAACGGCCCGCAAGGGCCGTTATCATTTTCCTACTTTCTAGCCTATTAGCTCTAGCTTATTAACAACACAGCAGGGAGCTCTTCCCAATCTGCCTATGCCATTTCGGCCTGCAGTCGTGTGACTTGACGGTTAATCTCAGACATGGCGCTGAGGTGGCGTTTGTCTCGCACTTTCGGGGGAAGAACCTTCCCCATGTCGAACTCGAAAGCGCCGACATCCTTGATATATAACCGTCCACGAAACAGGGTTTTTACATACTTGGCAACAAGAAGCGGATTGTAGCGTTGGAAGATTTTCATTGTTGTGTTTACCTCCCGGTAATGACATGCGGCAGGGTATAAAAATTCAATCAGCCAAAACGGCTGCACGGCCCCTATCCGCGTAATGGAGTATAAAATAGACTGCTTTCACAACTTTGGGTTCCCATAAAGCGGCATTTTTCACTATATTTACCTCAGCTGACAGAATGGTATGCAAAAAGTCATACCGAACATGAAATAATCGCGCAAAAAATGGGGTTTTAGCCTTACAGAATAAAACTTTCTATCACACTTCAAAACAGGACAGACCTCCGATCACAATCTATGCTTTTGACACGATCGTTCTGACTGTTTATTTAGGGAGCCTGCATGAAACTACAAAAACACTACCTACTTCCGTTGCTGCTGCTATCGATGTCAGTTTCAGCACACAATTTTCAGCAAGAGCAGCGCGTCGCGCCCGTGGGCATCAGCGACCGTGGGGAACTGAACTATCAGAATAATGAGTTTAGCTATAAAAACTGGAACAGTGCCCAGTTGGGAGGAAAAGTGCGAGTGATTCAGCATATTGCTGGGCGTACATCTGCCAAAGACATGAACGATCCGCTGATTGAAGCTATCAAGAAAGCCAGTTTACCGCACGACAAATACCAAACCACCACCATCGTCAATACCGATGACGCGATTATTGGTACAGGGCCATTCGTACGTAGCAGTATTGAAAGCAGCAAGAAGGAGTTCCCGTGGTCGCAATTTATCGTCGATGATACGGGGGCGGCAAAAAAAGCATGGGACTTACAGCCAAAAGGATCGGCGATCGTCGTTCTGGATAAACAAGGCAACGTAAAATTTGCGAAAGATGGTGCGCTGACGCCACAGGAAGTACAGCAGGTTATCGGCCTGCTGCATCAGCTGTTAGGTTCTTAAAAGCCTAAAAGAGAGAAACACGGAACCCCGGATTCAGGAAGGATTCTGCCGGGGTATAATCCAGCGTTTTCCCCTGCCAATCGTGGATCTGCGCCCCCGCAGCAAGTGCAACCGCATGCCCCGCTGCCGTATCCCAAACGTTAGTTGGCCCGAAGCGCGGATAAAGTTGAGCTTTCCCCTCTGCCACTAAACAGAATTTCAGCGAAGAGCCTACGGCAACCGTTTGATGCTCACCCAACTGAGCCAAATAATCTCTTAACTCTTCATCAGCATGGGAACGACTCACCACCACCAAGGGTGGATTAGCATTGCTGACGTGGATTTGCTCACGCACGCCTTGCTCTTCTTTCCAAGCCTTGCCGCGCTCCGCGCAATACAAAACATCGTTAACCGGCGCATAAACCACGCCCATCACAGGGACACCGTTTTCGATCAGGGCGATATTTACCGTGAACTCACCATTGCGGCTAATAAACTCCTTGGTGCCATCTAAAGGATCCACCAACCAATAGCGTTGCCAATGTTGGCGGATCGCCCACGATGGCGGATCTTCTTCAGACAGCAAAGGGATCTCAGGCGTCAGTTTCGCCAAGCCGTCGCGGATCACTTCATGCGCCGCCAGATCTGCCGCAGTGACCGGCGAGTCGTCAGATTTATGCTCTACGTTAAGAGGTTTATCGTCTTGATAGACGACCATTATTGCCTCTCCGGCTTCACGCGCCAGTCGGGAAATTTGTTCTAACATACCTACCTCTTTAAACAATGATGTCGTTTAGAAGACTAGTTTTTTTTGGGTTGAATAGCCATCTTTTGGTGGGCATAACGGCGTGTTTCGTTCGCCTATCTTTTATGGGGTAATGGTGTAAGGTTTCGACCGCCTTTCAGCAACGGTATTCACATACAAACTAAGTGAAGGCGTCCGAGTCGGGTGCGCCAGCGCGCGCACCCAACACCCGCGCGCCTTTATCCGAGACGCCATCTCCGCTCCGGTTTGGTATCGCCCATCCCGGGCGCCCCAAACTCCACCGGTACATCCCTGTACCGGTGGCTCTCTCTACCAAAACTTAAACAGTTAAAAAGACAAAAATGCCTTTTGCCTTTTGCCTTTTATCTTTTCATGTTGAAAGAATGCATTTTAGAGCCGCCAGCAGGGATGCTGGTGGCAGGTTGAGGGCGTACAGGATGTACGCTCCGAGACCGGTCGGACAAACGGCTCGGTAAAAAGCGCGAGAGTCGAGAGGTTGCGCGCTGGCAACCTTTCGTCGGACGCCTACGCCAACGGCTTCATAGAAACGCAGTTGCTCACAGGCGTACGAAATCTTTCACCGTTCCAGCATAAAATATTCTAGATGCAAGGCAGCGTTTGAACCGCCTTACTCAAACGCCTACGCCAGCAGCCTCACAGAAACGCAGTTGCTCACGGGCGGACGAAACCCTTCATCGGGCTAACATGAGGATCGCAAATACTCGGTGACGGTTGAGCCCCCCTCCCCCATCTGTGAACTCCCCCACGGACACCTGCGCCTTTATCTGGCAGTGTTCACACTTCTGGAAATACCTTCATCGTAGTTACACGTTTAATTGCGATGCTTGTCATAAATACACTCATGGAGATCACCATGTCCGCTCGCCCCCTTTCTTACTCTCTGTTGGCCCTGCTCATTGCCGGTTCTGCGCAGGCTGCAACCGTCGATTTACGCATACTTGAAACCAGCGACCTGCACAGCAATATGATGGATTTCGACTATTACAAAGATAAACCCACTGAAAAATTTGGCCTAGTGCGCACCGCAAGCCTCATCAACGATGCTCGCCATGAAGCTACCAACAGCGTTTTAGTCGATAACGGCGATCTGATCCAAGGTAGTCCATTGGGCGATTACATGGCAGCTAAGGGATTGAAAGACGGCGAAATACATCCAGTTTATAAAGCGATGAACACGCTGGATTACACGGTAGGCAACATCGGTAACCATGAGTTTAACTATGGATTGGATTATCTGAAGAAAGCGCAGGCTGGCGCGAAATTCCCTTATATCAATGCCAACGTGGTCGATGCCAAAACCGGCGAGCCGATTTGGAAGCCTTACCTAATCGCCGAAAAGCAGGTCAAAGACCGAGATGGAAAAATGCATACGCTGCGCATCGGCTACATTGGTTTTGTGCCACCACAAATCATGACATGGGATAAATCCAATTTGGCTGGCAAAGTGAAGGTGAATGACATCACTGAAACGGCCCGTCGATATGTACCGCAGATGAAAAAAGAAGGCGCCGATCTGATTGTTGCCATCCCACACTCTGGCCTATCCAGCCTTCCTTATCAGGTGATGGCTGAAAACTCGGTTTACTATCTGAGCCAAGTGCCCGATATCAACGCCATTATGTTCGGTCATTCACACGCGGTTTTCCCGAGCAAAGATTTTGCCGATATCAAAGGCGTTAATATTGATAAAGGCACGTTGAACGGTATCCCTGCCGTAATGCCTGGGCAATGGGGAGATCATTTAGGTCTGGTCGATCTGGTGATAAACAACGACCAAGGCCGTTGGAAAGTCGAAGAGGCTACTGCGCAGGCGCGTCCAATTTACGATCTCGCTAATAAAAAATCATTGGCGGCAGAAGACGCGGCTTTAGTTAACGTGCTGAAAGACGATCACAAAGGTACCCGCGATTTCGTCAGCCAGCCGATCGGCAAATCCAACGATAATATGTACAGCTATCTGGCGCTAATCCAAGACGATCCAACGGTACAGATCGTGAATAACGCCCAGCGCGCCTACGTTGAACACTATATTCAAGGCGATCCGGATCTGGCCGATATTCCCGTGCTCTCTGCCGCAGCGCCGTTTAAAGTTGGCGGGCGTAAAAACGATCCGGCCAGCTATGTGGAAGTCGAAAAAGGCCAGCTCACCTTCCGCAACGCCGCCGATCTTTACCTGTATCCAAATACGTTGGTGGTGGTCAAAGCCAGCGGCGCCGATGTGAAAGAGTGGCTGGAGTGCTCTGCTGGGCAGTACAACCAAATTGATGTAAACAGCAGCAAGCCTCAGGAATTGATTAACTGGGATGGCTTCCGTACCTACAATTTTGACATCATTGACGGCGTCAATTATCAGGTTGATGTTAGCCAGCCAGCGCGCTACGACGGCGAATGTACCCTGATAAACCCTAAATCCGAACGCATTAAGGGTCTAACATTCAACGGTAAGCCGATTGATCCTAAAGCCCAATTCCTGATTGCGACCAACAACTACCGCGCCTACGGCGGCAAGTTTGCAGGAACCGGCGATAAGCATATTGCGTTTGCTTCGCCTGATGAAAACCGTGCCGTACTTGCCGACTACATTCGCACCGAGACCAAAAAGCATGGCGCAGTCACTCCGCAGGTGGATAACAACTGGCGACTCGCGCCAATTCACAGCAAAACGCCGCTGGATATTCGCTTTGAAACTTCACCAAGTGAAAAAGCCAGCAAATTCATTTCTGAACATGCTCAGTATCCGCTGATCAGCAAAGGCCAAGATAATTTAGGTTTTGCGCTGTATCAGATTGATCTACAAAAGTAATACTAATCCCCCCGCTGATTCGCAGTGGGGGGATGCTCGGTATAGACCGGTCAGATCCCCAATGCGTCAGCGGCAAATCTCGCGATGCTCATTCGGCTCACGACATAATCCAACTCATTATCTTCTAGAAACCAAGCCGCCGATAAACCCGCATAGGCCATAATCCACATCAGCAATCTCTGCCTATCTAAGTTTGCGGCCTGCGTAACCACGGTGAGTTGGCGCAAAAAACGCTCGCGCTGCGTGCACGTTACAAGCTCTGGATTACAAAATAAGTTGGCATAATCATAACCACGCTCACCGAATAAGCCTTTGGGGTCAATTGCCAACCATCCACGTTCGCCAAAATCTAAAATATTTCCATGGTGTATATCACCGTGTAATACCACTTCGTCTTGTGGACTAGACAACAGCGTTTCGGCAACCCTACAACACACTGATAGCAGCGGATCGTGAGGCAACGATGCAGCCTTCCGTAATGCCGTAAAACGCTGATGCAGTGCCTCCAACGGAGGTGCCGTTTCTTCACGGCAAGCATGCAACTGAGTAACGACACGGCACATAATCTGGCTCGCTTCATCGTCTTGGCTATGTTTAGCCATATGCAGCAAATTTTTGGCTCCGCACGCGCGCTCCATCAGCAAGGCTTCGTTATGATGAGCAACAACCTTCGCAGCACCATTCCCATTCCACCATTGCATTAAATCGGCACCACAGCGCTCCTCTTCAACCAGAGCAAGTTTCAGCATTAATGGAATGCCATCGCATAAAACTGGCAATAGCTGGCTGCTATGAGTCTCTATCACTGCCCCATCGGCCTGTAAATTCCACCGCGTTAACCAGTCGGAAAACATCATCTTTCCTCGCTTTTTATTTGTTTAATTATCGCAAATGAATAAACAACCCCCAAAGAGTTATGGCTTAAGTTATAAATTGCATTTAAAATGCACTTTATAAAATATAGGTATCCTGAGGAACATAACTATGGCATTACGCGATCTATCATTAGGTGAGCTGGCAATCACTATCCCACGTGCAACGCGTCTTTTCCGTCAGCATGATATGGACTTCTGCTGTGGGGGCAAACAAACTTTATTGCGCGTAGCCACCAAAAAAAATCTGAATGTTGATGAGCTAGAAGCGCAATTGGAAGCCCTCAAAAGCGAACCAAACAACGCCACCGCGCATGACTGGCGCACAACGCCGCTGGCTGAGATCACGCCGTTTATTGTTAAACGCTATCACGATCGCCATCGTGAACAATTGCCTGAGCTGATCCTCATGGCGGAAAAAGTAGAGCGCGTACACGGCGACAAACCAACCTGCCCAAAAGGTCTGGGTAAGCAGCTGAACTTAATCTATCAAGACCTCAGCCAGCACATGATGAAAGAAGAACGTATTCTGTTCCCGCTGATTGAACAAGGGATGGGCGCACAGGCTGGCGGTCCGATTTCAGTGATGGAAAGCGAGCATGACGACGCCGGTGAACAGCTTGAAGTCATCAAGTTCTTGACCAACAACGTCGTTCCACCTGAAGGTGCCTGTAATACTTGGCAAGCTCTGTATGCTGGAATCAACGAATTCATCAATGACTTGATGGATCACATCAGTTTAGAAAATAACTTACTCTTCCCACGCGCGCTGCGCGGTGAATAAGAAATCTGTCACTCTAGAACGCAAAAAAGCCGGCAAACGCCGGCTTTCGCATTGATTAACGTTAACGCTAACCCAAATTACAGGATTTCTAGCAGTTCAACGTCAAATACCAATGCGCTGTATGGAGGGATAGAAGCACCCGCGCCACGTTCGCCATAAGCTAAGTTATGAGGAATATACAGCTGCCATTTCGAGCCAACTGGCATCATGGTCAATGCTTCGATCCAACCTGGGATCACGCCGTTCACTGGGAATTCTGCTGGCTGACCACGTTCAACGGAGCTATCAAATACGGTGCCATCAACCAGACGGCCGGTATAGTGGACGCGAACCTGATCCTGACGAGCTGGAATAGTCCCTTCACCTTTTTCCAGCACTTTGAACTGCAGGCCAGATTCGGTTACGGTCACATCATCATTCTTAGCGTTTTCTTCCAAGAATTTCTGACCCGCTTCAGCCAAGCCTTTTTGCTGTTCGCGACGCACGGCATCTGCACGTTCGTGAATTTCACGCAGCGCACGATGAACGGCTTCTACAGGAACCGCCGGAGCATTCCCTTCCATCGCATCGCGCAGGCCTGCCAACAGCGCTTCAGGCTGCAAACCTTCCAGACCAGACTCATTCAGCTGCTGGCCAACTTGCAGACCAATACCATAACTTGCTTGCGCTTCTATACTGTCAAAAGAAGGGGTCGACATGGTGTTTCCTTTAATCTTTAAAATGTAGAAGACGAAGCATAGCAGCGCAGGAGCCTAGGGTAAAATCTTGCGTCCAGAAGGATGACTTTTATCTAGGAAAAAGAAACAATAACACTTCATTTACTTGGTAAGATAAAGATAGGTTATTGCTCCTAGGTAATAGATACCATTTTTCAGAGTATTAACCTGTCATCTAGCGTCGATTTTCTCTACGCTTACGACTAAGGCACCATCAAGAGAGGTCATCATGGGCAGAATCACGCCCAGGAGAAGAAGAAGCAGGCGGGTATATCAGCCCGTTTTGCGTACATGGCTCAACCTACGTCAGCGGATCTCACCGGAGCCGCAGGATCAGGAAACGGAGCATCCTATGTCTGCTAGTACGTCTGCCAAGCTGCTGGATAAGCTGAAAGTGGTTAAACAGCACCTCTACAATGTGTGGCATATGCCCGATCGTTTCGATTGGATGGAGCCGCTACCTGCTTTCCACCGCCGCTGGGTGATTGTCGCTACAGTGGTACTTTTGCTGTCTCTTCTCTGGCCTTACTCTGACCCACAAGATGCTCGCTATACGCCTGAACAAACTCAGGAAAACGAAGCGCCCTTACAGGCCGGAATGCAAAACAACGATGCCCCACCGCCGCCGCGCGTAGCGCCGACGAATCAAACCGCCGCAAATGGCTGGCAGGAATACCATATTCAAGCGGGCCAAACCCTAGCGCAGTTATTTCGCGATAACCAACTGGATGTGAACGATGTCTTTGCCATGGCACAGGTTGAGGGCAACGATAAGCCCCTCAGTAATCTGAAAGCTGGGCAAGAAGTTGAGATCCAACACAACGCGCAGGGTCAGGTTATTGCACTCAAAATTGAAACCATCACGAACGAACAAATTGAATTCCGCCGCGAATCTGACGGCAGCTTTCGCCGAGTTCGCTAACCGCTAACCTGCTCTAACAGATATTCACGCAGTACAATCGCCTGATTGTGCTGCTCATCTCGGCTGCCATAGAGCAGCATCAATGGCTCATCGCGCTTTAACAGCCCAACTAATTCTTCACAGGCTTGGTTAGCATGCAGTTCTGCACGGTAAAGCTCGCCAAACTCTTGCCAAGACACGCGTTGCTCATGAAAAGCATGGCGTAGCTCATTGCTTGGCGCAACGGCCTTAAGCCACTGCACGCCTTCTAGGCGGACTTTGGAGATACCACGCGGCCATAGGCGGTCGGTGAGGAAAGTACTAGCAGGAAACGGGGCATGGACGTCGTAAACGCGGGCGATGTGGATAGTAGCAGGCATAAGAGTCTCCTCGACAAAACTTATGCTAGTTTACGCCGTATTTCACGATAACCCGAGATTTTGGCGAGAATAGAATGCAAAACGCCGGCACAAGGCCGGCGCTTTGACGAGTTACATCGTTAATAGCTTTTCAGCTATTACTCAGCAACTACAACGACATTCAGCTGTGCGAATACGTCGCTGTGTACCTGGAAGTGAACTTCGTGATCACCCACAGTACGCAGAACGCCATTCGGCAGGCGAACTTCGCTTTTCGCTACCTGAACACCGGCTGCAGTAACTGCATCAGCGATGTCGCGAGTACCGATTGAACCAAACAGTTTGCCTTCGTCACCCGCTTTAGAAGCGAGAGTTACAGCACCCAGTTCGTTGATCTTAGCAGCACGAGCTTCAGCAACTGCCAGAACGTCAGCCAGTTTGGCTTCCAGTTCAGCACGGCGTGCTTCGAAGAACTCGATGTTTTTCTTAGTTGCAGGAACAGCTTTGCCCTGTGGAACCAAGAAGTTACGTGCGTAACCTGCTTTAACGTTAACCTGATCACCCAGGCTACCCAGGTTTGCTACTTTATCAAGCAGAATAACTTGCATTACCTTATCCTCTTAAAGTCGTTAATGGACAGCAGCCGATTACTGATGACGATCAGTATATGGCAGCAGAGAAAGGTAACGTGCGCGCTTGATAGCACGAGCCAGCTGACGCTGGTACTTCGCACGGGTACCGGTGATACGGCTAGGTACAATCTTACCGCTTTCGGTGATGTAGTTTTTCAGCGTAGCGATGTCTTTATAGTCAATCTCTTGAACGCCTTCCGCGGTGAAACGGCAGAACTTGCGACGACGGAAATAACGTGCCATATGGCTAGTCTCCAGAATCTATCAATTCAATCTGCTCGGCATGTAACACTAACTTGGTCAAACCATTGCGGCCTTGATGGCTACTAATGAAACCTTGAACCGTTAGCATACTGCCGACCGTTAATCTGTGGGTAGTTGCTTGAAATGCTTGTCCGCTGACAATCACGGGCATTCTGCACCATGCTTGTCTGCTAAGTCCGGCTTCCTGCTGTATCGATCTGTGCTCAAGCACAAACTGACAGTGCGGGATTCCAGAAGGACTGACCTTTCGAATGGGAACTTTGCACACTGTGCCAGTCAGAACCAGACGATTTGAGGTCATTGCAGCAATTACTCTTCAGAATCCCCAGCATCAGCATCATCAGCGGTTTCGTTAGCGAAGTCTTCGCGGCGATCGCCACGACGTTCGTCTTTCGCTTTAACCATTGGTGAAGCTTCAGTTACCGCGTTTTTAGTACGCATAACCATGCTACGGATAACGGCGTCGTTGAAGCGGAAGTTAGTTTCCAGCTCATCGATCGCTTCCTGCGGAGCTTCAACGTTCAGCAGAACGTAGTGGGCTTTGTGCAGTTTGTT
Source organism: Hafnia alvei (assembly GCF_900095695.1). Taxonomy (GTDB): domain Bacteria; phylum Pseudomonadota; class Gammaproteobacteria; order Enterobacterales; family Enterobacteriaceae; genus Hafnia; species Hafnia alvei_B. Next base: position 87,529 of record NZ_FMIQ01000014.1, read on the forward strand.
GATCGGGTAAGCCAGCTGACGGCGGCCCCAGTCTTCCAGACGGTGAATCTGACCAGCAGCGTTAGTGATGGTTGCACTGTAACGCTCGATCATGCCCGGAACCTGTTCGCTCTGGTCAGGATGGACCATAAAAACGATTTCGTAATGACGCATCGAATTGCTCCTTACGGATTATTCAGCCTCCTGATAGGGTCAGCCGCGGCCCATGGAGGCAAGGAACGTGTTTGTGTGCGGCTGAAAAATGACGCGTAATCATACTTGCGCAGGGTAGGAAACTCAAGGTAATTGGCGAAATTATTATCGGGGGGAAGATCGGTAAGAGAATAATGCCGTTGTTTGCCTCTCGAAGGCCGCCAGCAAGGCGTAAGCATTTATTGTCAAAGACATTCAGTTTTTTTGACTCTAAACAGCAAAAAATGTAGCTATCAATTGAATGAATGAGGACTAAACTATTCATATCGGCAACGGATAATGCTGTTTACCCAATAAATCGCCAATCTAGAAGTTATTCAACCTAAATCAACAACATTGAGGAGAATCCGATGAAATCAATCATCGCCCTCGTGACGACATTAACCCTGTTTGCCGCCACCAATGCACTCGCAGCCACTGAAATCACCGGTCGTCAGGCCAATAGCCTGATCGCCAATGAATATGCAGTGATTAGCGTAAACCATGACGTCCAGAACGTGCAGGAAGCCTTGCCCCAGCTGCAACAAGAAGCTGCGGCACAAGGTGCAAAATATTATCAGGTGATTGTGATGCATGAACCTGAAAGCAATGGACAAATGCACGTTAGTGCAGCCCTGTTCCACTAAAAACCGATGCAACACCAGAGAGCAACGCAACAACCTAAGATAGTTCAATAAAAGGTTGAGACAATCCTGCCAAAGACCAAACAATAACAAAGAGATATATCGCTACGTTGCCCTGTATGACACCCATCATACGGGGCTTTTTTTCGCTTAAAGATGGCGAGAAAAGAACTGAACACCCACATCTAATGCCGACACCGTGATTTTATGACCAATCGCCGGCTCAGTTTCGAAACGAACCTGCGCCAGCAAATTCTGCTCACCCAAATCACGAATTAAACGCCGACTCTCTTCGGCAGGAACTAAATCATCAGCCAATCCATGCCAAATCAGCAACGGCTTATCGGCCAGTTTCTCCAGCCGGTCGACGACTTGATATTCTGCCAAGAAAGCTAAATCCGCAGTCAGTTGCTGGCGAGCCTCTGGGGTTTGAGCATCAAAAGGAGGGAAAAGCGTTGGTGCAAGAGAAAGATAATAGCCCGAGCCCATAAACGACGCGGCTGCTTGGATCCACGGATAGCGCACCTTAGCTCCCAGCGTAGTCATTCCCCCCAATGATGCACCACACACGCCAACACGATTGTCTGAAATCAGGCCTTCTTGTTGATAATGCTGATAAATAACCGGAAGCTCATCGATATTAGATTTTAAAATATCCCAGAAATGGGTTAAACGGTACGCGCTATCGCCGTTAAAACGCGCGCCATGCAAATTAGCCTCAGGCGAGATGGTACGAAAACCCGCTTTAGCAAACGCATAACCAAAGTAGGAATAAACCTCTTTCGATGAGGTAAAGCCATGATAGAAAAAGATTGTGGGTAACGGCTGCCCCTGCTTTCCTGCCGGAGCCGCATGTAACACGGGGATCCCCCCAATCACTTCATCAAACATCTCAACCATTTTCTTATCACTCCTCAGGCTACGCATCGAGGGTAAATAATGAGTCGTCGCTCAAAGAGAAACAATCACTTCTGGTTCTATCTTATGACGCAGTAAGGAATTACGTTCCACCTGCTGGTCAATTCCGCACCATGCAGGATACAATTAAACAACTTGCCTCCCCTTAACAGGCCATCCCATGAAAAATATAAAGCTTTCTTTTGTACTCGCAATGACGCTGTTTTTGACCGCCTGCGGCGTCATGAACAGCAAGCCAGTGCCACCACCTGCACCGGGAGCACATGCTCAAGAGGTTCGCCGCGACCAAACAAGCGGATTAGATCGTATGAGAACCATCAGCGCACAGGTTTATGGTAGCCCGATGAATGCTCAGGAAGTTATTCAGAAACAAGCTGATGAGGCAGGTGCAACCTACTACTACGTCATTATGGTCGATGAAACCGGTGTACCGGGCCAGTGGTATGCTCAGGCCATTTTATATAAGTAGGTTTGTGGGCTTTATTTAACAAATCCTATACGCCCGGTAAAAGTCTACGCGCTCTGTCTCATTATCAGGCAAAGCTCGTGGACTTTTTTTTATTATCACGCTGTTATGAATACGTTAATACAACTCAACAATTTCGTCTGGACGATGAAATATGCGTAAGGAGTTCGCCGATGAACAGATCCCCTGTGCTCAACACATTGTTGCTTTCAATTGGTTTAATTAGCGCATCCGCCCAATCAGCAGAAAACGTTAATGCCGATCTCACCACTGGACTTAATCAGGTCGGTATTATTTCAGTACACGATATTGTGGGAGAGCCCCACGATGTAGAACGCATTATTGCGCTAAAGGCCGATGAGCAAGGTGCTAGCTACTACCGAATTCTGACCATGGATGAAAACACGCCGCAGCACACGTGGCACGTTACTGCGGCGTTGTATAGCTGAGCTAGCTCGCTAACCCCATCGCCCGCTGTAACAGGATCTCCTGAGTTTCGTTATTGATGACACTAACCCCGTCATAGGAAAAATATTGTTGGCACCACGCTTGAGCAATATCAGCCGGAGCAAAACGTAAAAGCTGAGCCGCGGCACTCAGATTAAACAACTCGTCGCAAATGATCCTCGCTTCAGCCTCATTGGGTTTCTGTAAACGTTTCGACAAATTCCGCCACGCCTTATCAAATAACGCACTTTGCCCTTTCACGTCAGCTAGCTCTAGATTAAGCATCTCTTCCATATGCGGATTTTGGCGCCATACCCGCAATACGTCTAAACACATGATATTGCCAGAGCCTTCCCAGATACTGTTTACCGGTGCTTCTCGATATAAACGCGGCAGTTCGCTCTCTTCGCAATAGCCAATTCCTCCTAACGCTTCCATAGCCTCAGCGATAAAGGGAATACCCTGTTTACAAATTGAATACTTAGCTACCGGCGTCATTAGGCGACCAAACAGTTTCTCACCCTGCACATGCGGCATTTCCCAAGATCGACAAAGACGAAACAGCAACGACGTTTGTCCTTCAAGCCGCAGCGCCATTTTGGCGAGTACCTGACGCATCAGCGGCTGCTCGGCTAGAGGTTTACCAAATGCCTGTCTCTGCAACGCATGATAAAACGCCACGGTGAACGCCCTTCTCATCAACCCATGGCTGCCCAATGCGCAATCAAAGCGAGTTGAGCTTCCCATCTGCAATATCAGGCGAACTCCCTCTCCTTCATCACCGAGCAGCCATCCCGTCGCATCCTGAAACTCAACTTCTGCGCTCGCATTTGAACGATTACCCAGTTTCTCTTTCAGCCTTTCGATGCGAATCGCGTTGCGCGTGCTATCCGGCAGAATACGAGGAACAAAAAAGCAGGAGAGTCCGCCGCTGGCCTGCGCCAAAATCAGGTGCGCATCGCTTTGTGGAACCGAGAAAAACCATTTGTGTCCCACCAGCCGGTAAGGCTGACCATTGCCACTGCCTTCTAACGGCGTTGCCTGCGTCGTATTGGTAAGCACATCCGAGCCGCCCTGTTTTTCCGTCATTCCCATGCCGATGAGCAGCCCTTTTTTCTGTTCTATGGGCAGCGCGTGCGGATCATAGCGGTCAGACAGCAACCTCGTTAGCCATCCGCTCATTGTGGTAGGCAACGTTTTTTGCAGTACCGGAATCGCGCCAAGGGTCATGGTGATTGGGCAAAGTGTACCGCCCTCAACTTGGCTATGCAGCAGAAAACGAGCGGCGCGTGCCGCGAACGCTCCTGCCGGTGCATCTGTTTGCCACGGCAAATTATGCACCCGATTTTCAGTTAATCCCTGCATCAACATGTGCCAAGCGGGATGAAACCGTACATCGTCGATACGCCGTCCAGCCGCATCGTAGCGCAACAGCTCAGGAGGATTGGCGTTTGCCATTCGGCCAAGTTCAAGCGATTCTGCCGAACCTAGCTGTAAGCCGACTGCGCTTAGCAATGCAGAATCCCAGCCTGCCAGCTCTCGTTCAACGGCCTCTTGGAGCGGAATATCAGAAAGGTAGAGATTGCTGTTACTTAGGGGGTGCGGTTGATTAAAAACCGTATGTGTTTGCCACGTCATATCCAGTGTCCCTTGCGGCCCCCGTTAACCGGGTTAAGTCACTAAGTATGATCGTTTAGGCTGATTTTGCTGGAGGGCAGTTCACAAAAGAGAAAGGGCGGCCTGAGCCACCCTTTGTAACGCTGTATGTTCAGTTAGGCAATATTACGCAGGCCTATGAACGCTGGCGCACAGCCTCGAACAGGCAAATACCGGTCGCAACGGAAACGTTCAGAGAAGAAACGCTGCCCGCCATCGGAATGCTGATCAGCTCATCGCAATGTTCGCGGGTCAAACGACGCATACCGTCGCCTTCTGCGCCCATCACCAGCGCCATCGGGCCAGTCATTTTGCTTTGATAAAGATTGTGGTCAGCTTCGCCCGCCGTACCGACGATCCATACATTTTGCTCTTGCAGGAAACGCATGGTACGCGCAAGATTTGTAACGCGGATCAACGGTACAGTTTCCGCTGCGCCACAGGCCACTTTTTTCGCCGTGGCATTCAACTGAGCAGAACGATCGCGCGGGACGATTACGGCATGAACACCAGCCGCATCGGCGCTACGTAAGCAAGCACCAAGGTTGTGCGGATCGGTTACGCCGTCGAGAATCAATAGGAAAGGAGGCTGTTCCAGATTTTCCAGCAGCGCAGGCAAATCATTTTCCTGATACTGACGTCCTTCGCGCACGCGGGCAATAATCCCCTGATGCACCGCGCCTTCAACCTTCTCATCCAGCCACTGACGATTTGCGACTTGAATCACAATGCCCATCTGCTCAAGTTCAGCAATCAGCGGCATCAGACGACGGTCTTCACGACCTTTCATCACGAAGACTTCAAGAAAACGCTGTGGATCGCGTTCAAGCAATGCCTGAACCGCGTGAATACCGTAAATCATTTCGCTCATATTTTTATAACGCTATAACGTCAGCCGCCTGAGTCTTCGCTTTCGCACAGGCCCAGGCGGGAATGAAATCAAAGGCAGCTGATGCTCGCGCTGCCTGTTATTTAAATCAGACTATAACTTTGTAATGCCGTTCGTTTAAACGATCGAGATACACGGGGCTAGCACACCGCGGGGCGCTCCGGCAGCTAAAGCTGCTACGACCCCATCGGTGTACTTCCCCTAAAATCACGCTTAAGTGAACAATCTTAGACTATCACTCGGCGGCTTTTTTACCGGCACGTTTGGCCTTGGTGGCCGTAGCGATTTTCTTAGTCTTCGCCGAAACTTTTTTAGCTTTTGGCTTAACGCTTGTCTGATCGTGATCTTTGGCATTTTTAGCTGGTTTTACAGGCTTGCCAGATTTATCAATTTTCACTGATTTCTCTTTTTTACCTGCACCGGCTTTGCCCGCTCGCACTGGCTTGCCATTTTTATCTTTACGGAATGCACTATCCGGTTCGAAATTGGCCGGCATCTTACCACCACGACGCTGCCCACGAGAAGGTGCTTTATCTTCTCTGAGGGTACGCTTAGTGCGCTCTTTCTCAGTTTTGCCTGCGCCACGCGGGGTACGAGTGCTAGAAAGAAGAACAAAATCAATCTTGCGCTCGTCCATATGCACCGCGTCTACGCGGATCTCAACTTTGTCGCCTAAGCGATAAGTTTGGCCGGAAGACTCACCAATCAGACGCTGACCCACGTTATCGAAGCGGTAATAATCGTTGTCCAACGCAGAAACATGCACCAAGCCGTCAATAAACAGATCGTCTAAGCGCACGAAGAAACCAAAGCCGGTCACGCTAGAGATAATCCCGGTAAAGGTTTCACCCACGTGATCCTGCATAAAGTCGCATTTCAGCCAGTCTGCAACGTTGCGCGTGGCTTCATCTGCGCGGCGCTCGGTCATGGAGCAATGCTCGCCCAGCTGCAACATCTGCTCTTCGTTATAGTGCCAACCACCGGTTTTCGTCCAACCCGCATGGTCGCCGCCGTGCTCTTTCGCCAGCAGGTACTTGATCGCACGATGCAGGCTCAGGTCAGGGTAACGGCGAATCGGAGACGTAAAGTGTGCATAGGCTGATAACGCCAAACCGAAGTGACCGCGATTTTCTGGATCGTAGACCGCCTGTTTCATGGAGCGCAGCAGCATCGTTTGCAGCATTTCATGATCAGGACGATCCGCGATTTCATCCATGAGATCGGCGTAATCTTTCGGTTCAGGTTTCATACCGCCGCCCAGCGTTAAACCTAATTCACCCAGCACGCTGCGCAGGGAGGTCAGGTGGTCATCGCTTGGACGATCATGAATTCGGTACAGCGCAGGCTCTTCATTCTTCTCAACAAAACGCGCTGCCGCGATGTTGGCCAGAATCATACATTCTTCGATCAGCTTGTGCGCATCGTTACGAACCGTTGGCTCAATGCGTTCGATACGGCGCTCAGCGTTGAAGATGAATTTGGCTTCTTCGGTCTCAAATGCAATACCGCCACGCACTTCACGCGCATGATCCAACACTTTGTAGAGGCTATGCAGCTCTTCCAAAGGCTTAACCAACGGACGATAGTGTTCACGCAGCTCTTCGTCACCGGCCAAAATATGGGCTACTTTGGTGTAGGTTAAACGTGCGTGGGAGCTCATCACCGCTTCGTAGAATTTGAAGGATGTCAGGCGACCCGTTGCAGAAACGGTCATTTCGCACACCATACACAGGCGATCAACCTGTGGGTTCAGCGAACAAAGCCCGTTAGAGAGCACTTCCGGCAGCATAGGAACGACCTGTGATGGGAAGTACACCGAGTTACCACGGCTACGCGCTTCGTGATCCAGCGCAGTATTTGGGCGAACGTAGTAACTTACGTCGGCAATTGCCACCCACAAACGCCAGCCACCGCCGCGTTTTTTCTCACAATAGACCGCATCATCAAAGTCACGTGCGTCTTCGCCATCAATGGTAACCAGCGGCAAATCACGCAGGTCAACACGACCTTTTTTAGCCGCTTCTGGCACTTGCTCGCTTAAATCAGCAACCTGCTTTTCAACCTGCTCAGGCCAAGTATGCGGGATTTCATGCGTACGCAGAGCGATATCCACCGCCATGCTGGTGCCCATGTTATCACCCAAGACTTCGACAATTTTCCCCACGGCCTTGGTGCGACGCGTTGGACGTTGAGTTAACTCAACCACAACCACGTATCCCATACGGGCACCGGCAATAGATTCTGGTGGGATCAAAATATCAAAACTTAAACGGCTGTCGTCTGGCACCACAAAACCAACGCCTGCGTCGGTAAAGTAGCGGCCCACGATTTGGCTCTGTTTAGGTTCAAGAACACGAACGATGCGCGCTTCACGACGCCCTTTACGATCGGTGCCAACAACCTGAGCCAGCACCACGTCGCCGTGAATACACAGCTTCATCTGTTCCGAAGAGAGGTAAAGATCGTCGCGGTCTTTACTCCCTTCAATGCGAATGAAACCGTAGCCGTCACGATGGCCAATCACGGTTCCCTTCTTCAAATCGAGACGCTCTGGCAGCGCATAGCATTGGCGTCGGGTGAAGATGAGCTGTCCGTCGCGTTCCATCGCTCTCAGGCGGCGTCGCAGCGCTTCTAAATCTTCTTCACTCGTCAGATTTAGTTCACGCGCGATCTCCTCACGGCTAACGGGCGTGGTGTGCTGCGACAGATGCGTCAGGATAAACTCGCGGCTTGGGATCGGTGAGGCGTATTTCTCTGCTTCGCGTTCCTGGAAAGGATCTTGTGACATTGCGGTTCCTCCGTAGTCATCAGCAATTGCCGCTGGATTGATTATTCAACCAGCAACAACTTATAAAGCGGTGAGTTTTCTTCAATTAAATCGGCCAAAGTGCATTGATCCAACTCGGCCAGAAAAGCCTGCGTGGCTCTTTGCAAAACTTGCTTCAAGCGGCAGGCTGTCGTGATATGGCAAAACTCGTGAGAGCAGTTAACTAGCGTCAAAGGCTCAAGCTCTCTTACCACGTCACCAATACGAATATCTTTCGCTGGTCGTCCCAAGCGAATGCCGCCGTTCTTACCTCGAACAGCAGTGACAAAGCCAGCACGGCTCAACTGATTAATAATTTTAACCATGTGGTTACGAGAGACGCCATAGACATCAGTTACCTGCGTGATATTGGTCATCTGATCGGCAGGCAGGGATGCCATGTAAATCAGCGCCCGTAACCCAAAATCAGTAAAACTTGTTAACTGCACGGCTACCTCTAAGTCTAGCTTGGCGTTATCTCGCGATAACTGAGTATAAAAATAGAATATAAAACGAGATATCAATACTGGGAATTCATCCCAAAAATAGATCTATCTATTTGGATAATAAACCAGCCACGGCAAAAGCCACTAGCTATTTAGCAAGAAGAGTACGTTTATCGGGGATATTTGGTGTTTATGCTCGTGGATTTCAAGCGCGAAGGTAGCGCCCTAAAGTAATAAACCGGGCAGAGCCCGGTTCATCAAGAGACAACATAATGCAAACTATTACGCGTCAAACGGGTCGCGCAGGATCATAGTCTCTTCACGGTCAGGGCCAGTAGAAATGATATCAACTGGAACACCTGTCACTTCTTCTACACGCTTGATGTAGTTCAGTGCAGCCTGTGGCAATTTGCTGTGATCTTTAACGCCGAAGGTGGTTTCTTTCCAACCTGGCATAACTTCGTAGATTGGCTCAATGCCTTCCCAGCCTTCTGCGGCCAGCGGAGTGGTGTCAATTTCACGACCATCCGGCATACGATAACCTACACAGATCTTCACTTCGTCTAAGCCATCCAGCACGTCCAGTTTGGTCATGCAGAAGCCAGACAGAGAGTTCAGCTCTACGGCGCGGCGAACGGCAACAGCGTCCAACCAGCCAGTACGACGACGACGACCGGTAGTTGCACCGAATTCGTTGCCTTTAGTACACAGGAACTCACCCACGTCATCAAACAGCTCAGTTGGGAATGGACCTGCACCTACGCGAGTAGAGTAAGCTTTCACAATACCCAGAACGTAGTCTACACAGCGTGGACCCACGCCAGAACCGGTCGCAACGCCACCTGCAGTGGTGTTAGAAGAAGTCACATACGGATAGGTGCCGTGGTCAATGTCCAGCAACGTACCCTGTGCGCCTTCAAACATCACAAACTCGCCTTTCTTGTGAGCTTTGTTCAGCAGATCGGCAACGTCAACCACCATTGCAGTGATGATATCGGCAACAGCCATCACTTCATCCAGCACGGTTTGGTAGTCAACTGCTTCAACTTTGTAGTAATTAACCAGTTGGAAATTATGGTATTCCATAATTTCTTTCAGCTTAACTGCAAAGGTTTCTTTATTGAACAGATCGCCAACGCGCAGACCGCGACGAGCGACTTTATCTTCATACGCAGGACCGATACCACGGCCTGTTGTACCGATAGCCTTCGCACCGCGTGCTTTTTCGCGCGCGTTATCCAATGCCACGTGATATGGCAGGATCAGAGGACAAGCTTCGGAGAGTAACAGACGTTCGCGAACAGGAATGCCACGGGCTTCCAGTTCGGTCATTTCACGCATCAGAGCGTCAGGTGCTAATACCACACCGTTTGCAATAATGCTGGTTACGTTTTCGCGCAGAATTCCTGACGGAATCAAATGAAGAACGGTTTTTTCACCGTTAATGACTAGTGTATGACCTGCATTGTGACCGCCCTGGTAGCGCACAACATACTTGGCCCTTTCGGTTAATAGGTCTACGACCTTGCCCTTACCTTCGTCACCCCATTGGGTGCCTAGTACGACGACATTCTTACCCATTTCACTATCACCACGTTGTTAAAAATGGATTCTACCATCACATTTCGGAGCTTTCAGCACTTTTCAGCACACGATTGCGCAAAAAATCCGAAGATGTTTAGCCCCCCATACGGCTACGCAACATGTAGTAGATAACTAACCCAGCAACCACTAGACCGCCGCCATAACGACGTAAAACTCCGTCAGGTAATTGAGCCATCGTTGCAATCATGCGCCGCCAAACTCGTGGAAAAAGCATTGGTCCGAGTCCTTCGACGATCAAAACCAACCCTAATGCCATCCAAATTGTAGAGTTCATATTTCCCTCTGGCTGTCGACAAAATCAAAAAACAAACAAAAAAAGGCCCGCGACTAAACGGGCCTTTTCTAATCGAGTGTCAAAAACGCGCTTTATTCAGAACGTTTTCTCTAGCAAAGATTATTTAGCTGCTGCATTACCGTTTGGTGATTTCATGTATTTGAAGAAATCACTGTCTGGACGCAGAACCATCACATCTTGGCCATCTTTGAAGCTATTTTCGTACGCTTTCAGGCTACGAATGAAGGCGAAGAAGTCAGGATCTTGGCTAAATGCATCGGCAAACAGCTTAGCAGTTACCGCATCACCTTCACCGCGAGTAATACGTCCCTGACGCTCAGCTTCAGCCAGTGTACGTGTCACTTCATAGTCCGCGGTCGCACGCAGCTTCTCAGCTTCTTCCTGACCCTGTGAACGGTGACGACGAGCTACGGCTTCACGCTCTGCACGCATACGCTTGTAGATAGCGTCAGACACTTCGGCTGGCAGGTTGATTTGCTTGATACGAACGTCAACAACTTCGATACCCAGAGCAGCCATACTGTTCGGGTTTACCGCTGGTTGTTTACCGCTAGTTTCACGCTCAACACGTGCTGCTGCGCTGGCAATGGCATCATCTGCATCGCTTGCGGCGGCATCGTCTACCGTACCGGTGTTCAATGCATCACGCACGTCTTCCATCAGCTTACCGCGGGAATCCGTTACGATATCTTTGATATCCAGACGACCGATTTCAGAACGCAGACGGTCACTGAATTTACGTTTCAACAGCACTTCTGCTTGAGAAACATCGCCACCGCCGGTTGCCAAGTAGTAACGACTGAAATCGCTGATGCGCCACTTGATATAAGAGTCAACAATCAGGTCTTTCTTCTCTTTGGTGACGAAACGGTCAGCTTGGTTATCCATAGTTTGGATACGTGCATCCAGCATTTTGACAGATTCGATAAACGGTATTTTGAGATGCAGGCCTGGTGCGTACACCAAAGGCTTATTCTCATCATCACGCAAAACCTTACCAAAACGCAGTACGATGCCACGCTGGCCTTCAGTCACCACAAACAGTGATGCGTACAATACCACCAGGATAACAATGAGAACGAGTAATAGAGACTTACGCATTAGTTATTCTCTCCCTGACGATTGGTATCGTTACGCTGAGCATTAGCTCGACGCTGGTCCATCACGCTGCTGCTACTTGAATCTGCATTACTAGATGACTTGGTCGCCGCAGGCGTTGGGTCTAAACGAATCAGGCTGGTATCCTGACTGCCAGATTTCGCCGCCGCGTCAGTTTTGCCACCGCGCATCAGCTGATCCAAAGGCAGAACCATCAGGTTATTGCTCTTATCATCAACCAACACTTTACGGGTGCTACCCAATACGCGTTCCATGGTTTCCAGATACATACGTTCACGCGTAATTTGCGGAGACGCTTTGTATTCAGGCAACAAGCGAGCGAAACGGCCGACTTCACCCTGAGCTTCCAAAACGGTACGATCTTTGTAAGCACGTGCATCTTCAAGAATACGCTGTGCCTGACCGTTCGCACGAGGCTGAACTTCGTTGGCGTAAGCTTCAGCTTCACGAATGTATTGCTGTTCGTTTTCACGTGCAGCAATCGCATCATCAAATGCCGCTTTAACTTCTTCTGGCGGACGCGCTGTCTGGAAGTTTACGTCCAGCAAGGTAATCCCCATTTTGTAAGGCTTAATGGTTTCTTCCAGCACTTTCTGAGTATCCGTACGAATAATGGTACGGCCTTCGGTGAGGATTTTATCCATTGAGTATTTACCAATAACCGCACGCAGCGCGCTGTCAGTCGCCTGACGCAGACTATCATCCGCATTGGTCACGTTGAACAAGTACTCTTCTGGATTGGTTACACGGTACTGTACGTTCATCTCAACGCGTACCACGTTCTCATCCGAAGTCAGCATCACGCCGGACGCTGCCAGTTCACGCACAGATTCCACGTTCACCGGAGTCACTTCATCAACAAAAGTCGGTTTCCAGTTCAAACCTGGCTGTACCAGATGACTGAATTTGCCAAAACGTGTCACGACGCCACGTTCAGCTTCTTTAATGGTATAGAAACCACTTGCTGCCCAGATGACAACCACAGCTGCAACGGCAAGACCCACCACTTTGCCACCCATAGGTGCGCGTGGATTGCCTGAATTGCTAGAACCCGTGCCTTTACCGCCCAGTCCACCCAGCTTTTTGCTCAGTTTACGGAAGATATCATCCAGATCCGGAGGTCCCTGATCGCGACCACCTCTATTATTGTTGTTACCATTATTGTTGTTTCCGCCGGAGTTGCCGCCATCATTCTTGCTGCCTCCCCACGGGTCGCGGTCCTGTCCGTTATTACCGGGCTGATTCCACGCCATGTTTCGCTCCATTCTTCAATGATTGGTGTTCTTCAGACTCATTTGAGTAGGTGATATTAACCAAGTGTTACTAAATAATATACTTTAGTAATTCTTGTTCACGTTTACAAAGTCGATGCCACTCCACAATTGGGAGCCGGATCTGTAACCCGATACTGCCATCTTCTTCAGTCCACTCTTTCTCTATTGCCTGAAGCTGGTAAAAACGGCTACGTAAACGTCCTGCCTCAGGCGGCAATCGCAACTCGTAGCTTGCAATTTCTCCGCTCAAGCGCTCAGTTAACGCTTGGAACAATAAATCAATTCCCACTCCGGTTTGCGCAGAAACCCAAACCCGAATAGGTAAATTCTCATCGTTCCTATCGATACGCGGTTCGAACTCATCCAGCATATCAATTTTGTTCATTACAAGCAGTACAGGAATTTCATCTGCTTCAATTTCTGCTAATACAGTATTCACTGCATCAATATTCTCATCAACACGGGCATCAGATGCATCAATTATGTGCAATAAAAGTGATGCCTGACGGGTTTCTTGCAGCGTTGCCTTAAACGCAGCCACCAAATCGTGGGGCAAATGGCGAATAAACCCAACCGTATCGGCGAGAACGGTGGTGCCAACATCAACGACGTCAATACGACGGAGCGTCGGATCAAGCGTAGCAAACAGTTGATCAGCAGCATACACATCTGCTTTGGTTATATGGTTAAACAGCGTTGATTTTCCGGCGTTGGTATAACCCACCAGTGACACCGTTGGAACATCCGCACGGCTACGCGCACGGCGACCTTGGTCGCGCTGTTTTTCAACGCGCTCAAGACGAGACAAAATCAGGCTGATGCGATCGCGCAGCAAACGACGGTCTGTTTCAAGCTGGGTTTCGCCCGGACCACGTAAACCTATCCCACCTTTTTGGCGCTCAAGGTGAGTCCAGCCACGCACCAAGCGCGTAGCCAAATGGCGTAGCTGAGCAAGTTCAACCTGCAACTTACCTTCATGGGTACGTGCACGTTGCGCAAAAATGTCGAGGATCAGACCCGTACGATCAATCACGCGGCACTGGCATAACTTTTCCAGATTGCGTTCTTGAGCTGCGGATAATGCGTGATCAAAAAGAACGACGGAGGCACCGGTTTCTTGAACCGCCTGAGCGATTTCTTCGGCTTTACCTTCGCCAACAAAATACTTTGGATGCGGGGCCTTGCGGCTGCCGGTAACAACGCGTAATGCTTCTACGCCCGCTGAGGAGACTAAGGACTCAAACTCTCTGAGATCTTCAATATCTCTTTCTTGGGAGAAATAGACGTGAACCAATACGGCCTGCTCGCCGGCTTCGTAACGGTCAAACAAACGTGAAACCTCTCAAGCGGATAGGACCGATGAGAACGGAGAGCATCAATGACAAACGATCATTAACACCCTCCGACTGAGATAACGAACGATGCGGCTTATTCAGCGTCATCGCTGTCCTGAGACGACGGTGAAGACGCCTGATTGCTACCGTGGTAGTTGCTGCTGCCACCAGTTCCCGGATTATTGCTATGATGAGAAACCGGACGAGACGGAACAACGGTAGAAATTGCGTGCTTATAAACCATCTGGCTAACTGTGTTTTTCAACAAAATGACAAACTGATCGAAAGACTCAATCTGGCCTTGCAGCTTAATACCATTCACCAAATAGATCGAAACTGGGACTCGTTCGCGACGCAGTGCGTTCAGGAACGGGTCTTGTAAAGATTGCCCCTTAGCCATTCTATCTTTTCCTTATTTGCTAGTTGTTTGTTGTATGTTACTAAGAGTCCAACGACTCCAATCAAAATAAACTGCGTAAAAATTTGCGCACTGAGTACTTAACTCACAATAATCCCCACTACAGGCCGTAAATTCGTGAGTCCCCAGAAACATAGATACCCCTGTGATAGATAGGTAACTATGTGATTGCGAGGAACAAACACCGACAACGCGCCTGCAACGTGAAACATAATGAGTATATGGTGCATGAATCTCCCTGATTCAAGTACCCATCGGCCTAATTACGGCCCAATCACCTCAATTGTACACAATCAATCAAGCGATGCACGAACAACCTGTGCCACACTTTCCAGAGCCTGCAACGGTTCATCACTATCTAACCAATGCACAGACTCCCAACCGCGCAACCAAGTCATCTGACGTTTTGCCAACTGGCGTGTTGCACAAATTCCACGGTAAACCATTTCATCGTAGTCTATTTCTCCCGCCAGATATGACCACATCTGGCGGTAGCCCACGCAGCGCACAGAAGGTAAGTCTGTGTGCAAATCACCACGTTCGAACAAGGCTCGGGCTTCAGCTTCAAAGCCAGCGGCCATCATCTGCTCAAAACGCAGGGCAATTCGCTGGTGTAACTGCTCACGCGTTGCAGGTGCAATCGCAAACTGTTGCACATTGTAGGGTAGCGTTTCGCCTGAAATTTTAGTCAGTTCAGTTAAAGTTTTACCCGAAATAAGAAAAACTTCCAGTGCGCGACTCAGTCTCTGTGGATCATTTGGATGAATCCTAGCCGCAGAGACAGGATCAACCTGCTGTAACTGATGATGTAACGCCTCCCAACCCAGTTCTTGTGCCTGTTTCTCGATCTGGGCTCTAACCTCTTGATCCGCGGCTGGTAACGGTGAAAGCCCTTCTAGCAATGCTTTAAAGTAAAGCATGGTTCCACCGACTAGGACGGGAATTTTCCCTTCAGCGGTAATGCTCGCCATTTCACGCAATGCATCGGCACGAAAATCCGCAGCAGAGTAACTTTCCGCAGGATCACGGATATCAATCAGGCGATGTGGTGCTTGGGCAAGCTCCTCAGCCGTTGGCTTTGCGGTGCCAATATCCATTCCACGGTAGATTAGAGCAGAATCAACGCTAATAAGTTCAACGGGAAAGCGCTCACGCAGCGACATAGCTAGGGCCGTTTTCCCAGACGCCGTCGGCCCCATAATAAAAATGGCGGGAGGAAGAGAATTATTGGCGTTAATCATAAAATATTTTATTCAGCTCTTAATCAATGGGACTGTAACGAAACCAGCGCTGGCGTTAAATCTACGGGGTGCAACAGTGCAGAAGGCGGCGACTTTACCAGCACAGGGCAAAGCCGTTCAACCTCGGCTAACAATTGGATGGCTTGGGAAACGCTCCACTGCTCACGCTCGGTCGCTAATTGACTGGCTAACCATTTGCTTATCACCCCCGATTCCGCTTCTGGCGTTGCCGCTAAGAAGGCAAGCAACGCAGGGATAAGCTGCGGTAGGTTCTGATGGCGTAACGGCAGCGGCACGGCCCGTAGCGTGGCTCGCTGGCGCTCCAAGATAAGATCAATGCCTAGATTCTTTAGCGTTTCCGCTCCGCTTTGCGCACCTTTGATTTCTTCTGCATTCAGCGTGAGCTTAACCGGAATCAACAGCGGCTGTGGGCGTAAACCTTCTGCGCCGGGTAATAACTGCACCTGACGCAGTTCGATTTCAGCGACGTCTAAATTTAATAAGGCTACGCCGTGCTGGCGTTCTAGCAGCACGTAATGGCGCTCACAGATCGTCAGAACGCGTCCAAAACTATTCTCACCGTGTTGCAACGGCGCTGAAGCAGGCTGCGGGAACATCTCTGTCTTACGGCTATTTTCCGCAGAAAGAGCGTCTTGATGTTGCACCACCTGCGGCTGAGGCATCCGTTTTTCGGGAACCTGCATCAAACGCTGGTATAGCTGCCCTTCCTGTTTTTGATAGCCGTCACCTGCGGAAAAATGACGGTTTTCACTTGGCGCCCGTTTCTCGGAAGCAGAACCGTGCGAAGTTGATTTACCGTATGCCGGTGAGGGTTCACGCATCGGGGTTTTACTGAACTGGTTAACGCCTGCCGCGATGCGGTTTTCCGGCTCCCAACGTGGCGCTTCTTCTGTTTCAGCCACCACCTCGGGCAACGAAGGCTGTACAGCCTGTTGCAGGACCGAAATCACCGCCTGATAGATAAAATCATGCACTAAACGCGCCTGATGAAAACGCACCTCATGCTTGGCCGGATGCACGTTGACATCAACCTGATGCGGATCAACGGTCAAATAGAGAACGTAGGCTGGCTGCTGGTCGTCTTTCAGCTGATCTTGGTAGGCTTGGCGGATAGCATGGGTAATCAATTTATCGCGCATCATACGGCCATTGACATAGCTGTACTGCATTTCGGTCAACTGACGTGAGCCTACCGGATCGGCAACCCAGCCATGAATGGCTAAATCCCCGTGCTCCCATTTTATTTCCAGCGCATGCTGAATAAATGCGGTACCGCAGATCGATCCTAAACGGCGCTCTTTTTGCCCGTCCTCTTTGACTGCACGGTATTGGCGCATCATTTTACCGTTGTGATGCAGTTGGATCGTCACGTCAAATCGAGCCAAAGCAATGCGCCGCACCACTTCATCAATATGGCCAAACTCCGTCTTCTCGGTACGCATGAATTTGCGCCGAGCTGGCGTGTTGTAGAACAAATCCAAGACTTCAACGGTTGTGCCTATCGGGTGAGCGGCAGGCTTCACGGTTACCGCCATGTCACGCCCTTCCGCGTAGGCCTGCCATGCTTCGCTTTGCTCGGCAGTACGCGACGTCATGGTTAAGCGCGAGACCGAACTGACGCTCGCCAGCGCTTCTCCACGAAACCCGAGGCTCATGATGGCCTCAAGATCGTCAAGTGACGTGATTTTGCTGGTGGCATGGCGCGCTAACGCCAAGGCCAATTCGTCTTTGTTAATCCCGCAGCCGTTATCTCGAATACGGATCAGCTTGGCACCGCCGCGCTCGATCTCGATATCGATCCGCGTGGCTCCAGCATCTAAACTGTTCTCCACCAGCTCTTTAACCACCGATGCAGGGCGCTCCACCACTTCGCCCGCGGCGATTTGGTTGGCAAGCTGCGGAGGTAAAACCTGAATCGGCATATGTTTTCCTTGGTTAGAGAACCTTAAATAACAAAGAGTGGAATCAAAAATTAAGCCTGTGGGATCACCAGCGTTTGTCCAATCTGGACTTCACCTGATTTCATCTTATTAGCCTGCTGAATTTTGCTCATGCTCACACCATAGCTGGCGGCGATTTTTGTCAACGTATCACCACGTTTTACCGTATGAGTCACACGCTTGGCTTTGGTGCTTACGGTTTTGCTCGCGGCTGTTTTGCTAGCAGTTGCAG
Source organism: Hafnia alvei (assembly GCF_900095695.1). Classification (GTDB taxonomy): domain Bacteria; phylum Pseudomonadota; class Gammaproteobacteria; order Enterobacterales; family Enterobacteriaceae; genus Hafnia; species Hafnia alvei_B. Next base: position 105,451 of record NZ_FMIQ01000014.1, read on the forward strand.
ATACCGCAGCAGCCGCTACGCGATTCCCAGCAGGAACTTTCAGCCTTTGCCCAACCCAAACGCCTTCTTTCTTCAGGCTATTTTGCTGCATCAGCTTGGTCATGGTCGTGCCGTAGCGATTGGCGATGCCCAGCAAGGTTTCACCGCGCTTCACAACGTGAATCTGCGTTGCACCAGAACTCACGCTGCTCGTGCTCTCACTCACAATACGGCTTGCAGTTGGTGTTTTGCTAGAGCTACCGGCCGACACTAAGCTCTGCGGCCGGTTTTCGACCTTTGGGCCATTTTGCAACGGATGCGAAAGGAAATAGCTCCGCACCCCCTTATAAATAGCCTGCGCGATTTTCTCTTGATAGGCAGCGCTGCCCAACAAGCGTTCTTCGCCAGCATTACTAATAAAGCCCGTTTCTACCAGCAGAGACGGAATATCCGGCGAGCGTAGAACGCCTAAGCTTGCGTGTTCAGGGCGACGTTTATGCAGATTGCCAATGGACTGCATTTGACGAATCACCTGCACCGCGACGTCATAGCCAACGCGCTGGGAATGGCCGAACTGCAAATCGAGAACCGCTTGGCTAAGGTACTTATCGTCTCCGCTATTGGCTAATACATCACCCGCGCCACCCAGCAATTCTGACTGTTTCTCGTGTTGTTCCAGCCATCCCGCCATCTCACTGTTAGCACGACGGTTTGACAACACCCATACAGACGAACCGGTCGCACTGCGATTTGGTGCCGCATCCGCATGAATTGAAATCAACAGATTGGCCTGTTGCTTACGCGCCACATCGGAACGCCCCATGACAGAAATAAAGTAGTCACCGGTGCGGGTTAATACCGGCTTAAACATCGGGTCGTCATCCATCAAATTCTGTAAACGCTTGGCAATCGCTAACGTTACGTTCTTCTCACGCAGGCCATTGCCGCCAATCGCGCCGGGATCTTGCCCACCGTGTCCGGCATCGATAGCAACGACCACCTGCGAACCATCAGATCGCGAGCTACGGCGCGAAACGGGAACAGCAGGTGTTTCAGTGGTGGTGACAACCGTTGGCTTGGTTGGATTAAATGGATTTCCGCCGTTTGATGGCGCAGTGGCTGGCGCTACGCTGCGCGCCGAACCATGAGAAGTCGTACGCGGTTGATTAAACACCGGTTTTGGCGCGGCCACAGGGGCGTCATATTTCAACGTAAAAACAACCATCTGCCCTTGATTAGAGGCACTCACCTTGGCTTTGCGCGTCACATCAAAAATCAGTTGAACGTTATTATCGCCCGCAATACTACCCGCCCGAATTCGGCTCAGCATATTCTCGCCGCTGAACGTCATCGGCAGGCCACTGGTGATTTTTTTAGTTTCAGAAATATTAACCAGCACCCGATTTGAACTCGGCTGGGAAGAAAAAGTATAGGTGGGTGCTCCGTTGAAACTCAGCGTCACGCGCGCTTCGTTTTTGCCGTTTGAAACCTGAATATTGGTCAGCTGCGCCGCACTAATCGCGCCAGAGAACAGCAGTCCTAACAATCCTAACCACGTTACCGTACAGATTCGCTTCCACATGCGCATCATCGACTACCCTTGTTGCCCGTTCAATCGTGCCAAAATCGACTGGCCATGTGGCGTATGAGCGTCAATCGACGCTTCTCGGCCCTCGCCCTGATAAGCCATATGCAGGCTCAGATCTGGATTTGGTAAAAAGCCTTCGCCCTGCTGCGGCCACTCCACCAAACAGATGGCATTCTCATCAAAATAGTCGCGGATCCCCATAAACTCGAGTTCTTCAGGATCGGCCAAACGATATAAATCGAAGTGATAAACGTTCATAGGCGTTAACGCATAGGGTTCAACCAAGGTATAGGTTGGACTCTTAACGTTTCCCTTGTGGCCTAACGCCTGTAAAAAACCACGGCTAAAGGTGGTTTTGCCCGCACCTAAGTCACCATATAAGTAAATAACGGTCGCACTATCACAGGCGTTCGCCAGTGAAGTACCCAATGCGATGGTTGCCGTTTCATCCGGCAAAGAAAGTACGATGTTTTTCATAATAGTTATTTCTTACTGGTTCTTTATTAAGGTTTTTCTTTAGGATCAGCGTGTTCGATAACAGTTTGCTATGGCAATACGTCAGACTCTTAAGCCGTCTTAGGGTTCACATAATGGCGAATAGCGGCAAAAAGATCTGTCGCTAACATGCCGCGCTCACCAAACTTTTCAGCAATTTCATCGGCCGCCGCACCGTGTACCACGCATCCAGAACAGGCAGCATCATACAGCGGAAGCTTTTGTGCCAGCAAACCGCCGATAATACCAGACAAAACGTCCCCCATCCCGCCGGTTCCCATCCCAGGGTTTCCCACATCCGCAACGGACACGTTTTTTTCGCTGGCAATTAGCGTTCCAGCACCTTTTAGCACCACCACGCCGCCATATTTTTGCTGAAGTTTTTTTACCGCCTTCATTCTATCTAGTTCAATGTCAGCCACACTGCAATTTAGTAGCCTTGCAGCCTCACCAGGATGCGGTGTCAAAATACGTTGCTGATTCACACTCGGTGACTGTGCCAATAAATTCAGCGCATCGGCGTCCCACAGCATCGGTTTTTCGAAACGTTGAAGTTGCTGCACGGCTTGGCGAGCCCACTCTGTTTGACCTAAACCGGGGCCAATCACAATCACGTCAGCCCAATCAAGCGCGGCTTCAAGCGAAGCTTTGGTTAACGCCTGCACCATCATCTCAGGGCAAGACGTTAGCAATGGCGAAATATGCTCAATGTGAGTAAGTACTCGCACTAATCCAGCACCGCTACGCAGCGCGGCCTCACCCGCCATGCGAATAGCGCCAGCCATACCGTGATCGCCACCGATCAGCACGAGACGACCATTATCGCCTTTATGCGAACACGGACGTCGAGGATGCAGCCACGTATTCAGCAGGCTGGCATCAAGCCGCGCAATCGGCGCATTCTGCTTTTTGAGCCAGTGAGATAAGCCCAGCTCGTCACAATGTAATGTGCCGACCACATCGCGGGCATATCCGGTGAGTTGCCCAGGTTTGCAGGCAATAAACGTTTGAGTGTGCTGAGCCTGAATAACAGCGCCATCTGCATGGCCGGTATCGGCATTCAGACCAGAGGGAATATCAAGAGAGAGTATCGGGGCAGGATGCTGATTTGCCGCTTGAATCAATGACGCATACGGCTCACGCGGTGCCGCACGTAAACCAATGCCGAACAGCCCATCAATAATCAGTTCAATATCACCAGCAAATTCCGTGCTAACGCCCTGAATCTCGCCACCGGCGCGGATCCAAGCATCCTGAGCCTGCTGCGCCTCCGGCGGTAACGGCCCATTATGCTCAACCGCAACCAACGTGACCAGAATGCCTAATTGCCGCGCTAAACGCGCCACGACATAGCCATCACCGCCGTTATTGCCATGACCGCACAACACCAACCAGCGGCGAGTGGTGGGATAAAATTGTCGCGCGCGATGAAAAGCAGCCTGTCCTGCACGTTCCATTAGCTGATACAAAGATAACCCCAGCTCAGATACCGCTCGCTGCTCAAGCTCACGCACGTTATCCGCAGGATAAACAGAATATGGTAAACTGGAGTTGAAATGTTTCTGATAATGGCCCGTCATGACACACCCCCTCGATCTCAATCAGTTAGCCCAACATATCAAGCAATGGGGGCAATCGCTAGGATTCCAGCAGGTTGGAATATGTGATACCGACCTATCGGTTGAAGAGCCGCGCCTGCAGGCATGGCTCGATAAGCAGTATCACGGTGAGATGGCGTGGATGGCGCGCCACGGCATGATGCGAGCCAGACCGCACGAATTACATCTCGGCACGTTGCGGGTTATCAGCGTGCGTATGAACTATCTTCCAGCCAACGCGTCTTTCGCTAAAACACTCAAAAATCCACAACTAGGCTATGTGAGCCGCTACGCCCTTGGGCGGGATTATCACAAGCTGCTACGTAATCGGCTTAAACGTTTAGGCGATATGATCCAAGAGTATTGCATTGGTATCGACGTTAACTCTCGCCCATTCGTGGATTCCGCCCCTATTTTGGAACGTCCTTTAGCCGCTAAAGCCGGAATTGGCTGGGTTGGTAAACACTCACTAATTTTGAACAAAGAGGCGGGGTCCTGGTTCTTTTTAGGTGAGCTATTACTCGATCTCCCACTCCCAGTTGATAAGCCTCAAGAAGAGCAATGTGGCCGCTGCGTGGCCTGCATCACCACGTGCCCAACCGGCGCAATTGTTGAGCCTTATGTCGTGGATGCCCGCCGCTGCATTTCCTATCTCACCATCGAGCTAGAAAGCGCCATACCGGAAGAGTACCGGCCGCTGATGGGTAATAGAATCTATGGATGTGATGATTGCCAGATGATCTGTCCGTGGAATCGCTTTTCTCAGCTAACGGAAGAAGGCGATTTTAGCCCGCGCCAAAATCTGCACACGCCAGAGTTGATCGCGCTGTTTCAGTGGGATGAAAAGACCTTCCTAAAAATCACCGAGGGTTCAGCCATTCGTCGCATTGGACATCTGCGCTGGCTGCGCAATATTAGCGTCGCTTTGGGTAATGCTCCCTACGACGCACAGATTATTCCTCTGCTGCAATCAAGAATGGGATTGTCTGAAGTTTTAGATGAACATATCGAATGGGCGGTTAAACAACAGCAAGAAAAACGCAGTGAAAACGCAATAGAAATTCAGACCAGTCAACAGAAGCGGCTTATTAGAGCCATTGAGAAAGGCCTGCCGAGAGACGCATGACCCACTGGGAATATCATGTTTATCAGCGTTAAATTTTGTTGCCCTTTGCCTGTGCATAAAAATAAATTTAGTTTGTGATTCAACAGCAAGACAAAGTGCAAGTGATCCATATGCCATTTTTAACATTAAATTAATTAAGTTAAATCAAATAGTTAATTTAATGGTCTTGTGCTGGTTCTAGGAAGGTATGAGAAAGATATGCTGGCTAGCCTGTGGATAACTCTGTTCATGAAAATCATACTGATTATGACAAATAGAGAAACTGCCCACATGAGGCATCACTAAATTTAGAAGAATTTTAAGAAGAAAATTGGAGCGGGAAACGAGACTCGAACTCGCGACCCCGACCTTGGCAAGGTCGTGCTCTACCAACTGAGCTATTCCCGCATTTGACGCTTTAGCATCGACACCTTACTACTGGGTCAGTAATAACGGCGTTAGAAATTGGAGCGGGAAACGAGACTCGAACTCGCGACCCCGACCTTGGCAAGGTCGTGCTCTACCAACTGAGCTATTCCCGCATTGTCGTGCAATTTCGTATCAAACACTGATTAAAACGATATCCGAAGAACTCGTAATTCCGTGTCGGTACGGGGAGCGCATTATACGAGAATTTCTTTCCCCTGCAAGCCCCTAACAAGAAAATTTTTTAAATTTCGTTCGTTTGCCGATAAAAACGGCAACAAGCGCGAATTATCGACAACATCCGGATAAAAAACAACTATTGCGTTAAATATCGGTGGTTCGCAGCGTAAATACCGCGATGAATATCCGCTAAAAATCTTCATCGCGGCGCGTTAGCGCTTCAAAGTGCTAGCGTTTAAAGCTTGATAAAGTTTTCACGGTAATAGGCGAGCTCTGCCACAGATTCGCGGATGTCATCCAACGCTTGATGCGTCCCCTGCTTTTTGAAACCTGGCAAAATCTCGGGCTTCCAGCGACGTGCCAATTCTTTCAGCGTACTCACGTCCAGATAGCGATAGTGGAAATACTTTTCCAACTCAGGCATATAACGGAACAGGAAACGGCGATCTTGCCCTACGCTGTTACCACAGATAGGAGAAACGCCCGCAGGCACCCACTGCTGTAGAAACTCAATGGTTTTCTGTGCGGCGGTTGCGTCATCAATAGTGCTGGCTTTAACGCGATCAACCAAGCCACTACCGGTATGCGTGCGCACGTTCCACTCATCCATCAGCGCCAACTGTTCATCCGATTGATGTACCGCAATCACCGGCCCTTCTGCCAGAATATTCAAATTGGCATCGGTCACCAACGTCGCAATCTCAATGATGCGATCGACTTCGGGATCAAGCCCCGTCATTTCTAAATCGATCCAGATTAAATTTGTTTCACTTTCACTCATTGCGGCCTCGGCTCTTCTTCTTCATCAATAGCGTGTATCATAGTCTTTTTGGCGACAACGAGCGATGGTCGTCAATTTCAGATTCGTTTTTGATATGGGTTTGCATGCCCGCCGAACGTGGCGCTGCATCAAACTAACGTCGAGTTCGTTCAAACAAATGAGTGAGGCGCAGTGAGTAAGATCAAACTATCGAAAGGCCAACAACGCCGTGTGCAGGCAAACCATCAGCGTCGCCTGACCAAAACTGATAATAGACCAGAACTGGATGACTCCCTGTTTGGCGAGCCACAAGAAGGGATTGTTGTCAGCCGTTTCGGCAAACATGCCGACGTTGAAGCCGCCGATGGCACTCAGCACCGCTGTAATATCCGTCGAACCATTCGTTCACTGGTTACCGGCGATCGCGTGGTGTGGCGTTCTGGCGCACAGCCGGGCGTAAAAGGCATTGTGGAAGCCGTGCATGAACGCACCTCAATGCTAACTCGTCCCGATTTCTACGACGGTCTAAAACCGATTGCCGCCAACATCGACCAAATCGTTATTGTGTCGGCCATCTTGCCCGAACTGTCGCTGAATATTATCGATCGTTATCTGGTCGCCTGTGAAACCTTAGAAATTGAGCCATTGATTGTGCTCAATAAAATCGATTTGCTTGATGACGAAGGGCGTAAATTTGTCGAAGAAGCGATGGATATCTATCGCCATATTGGCTATCGCGTACTCATGGTATCAAGCCACACGCAGGAAGGTATCTCTGAACTACAGAATGCCCTCACCGATCGCATCAGCATTTTTGCGGGCCAGTCCGGCGTGGGGAAATCCAGCCTGCTGAATGCCTTACTGCCAGAACTCAACCCTATCTTGGTGGGCGCCGTTTCTGATAACTCAGGTTTAGGCCAGCACACCACCACGGCGGCGCGTCTTTACCACTTCCCACAGGGCGGGGATATTATCGACTCCCCAGGGATCCGCGAGTTTGGCCTATGGCATCTCGATCCAGAACAGGTTACGTTGGGCTTCATTGAATTCCGCAAATACCTCGGTAGCTGCAAATTCCGCGACTGTAAGCACGACAACGATCCCGGTTGCGCGCTGCGTGAAGCCGCAGAAAACGGCGAGATTGCCGAAGAGCGCTATGATAACTATCACCGCATTTTAGAAAGTATGTCGCAGGTAAAAACGCGTAAAAACTTCTTTAACGAAGATTAGAATTTTCTGATTATTGATTGAGTTATAGAATAATTGTGTCCGCATCACGTTAGCGTGTCTCTCGTGATGCGGCCTCAAATATTAAGAATATAAACGGGCGTGCCTATCTGGTGCGGCCTCAATGTGACCTAGGTCACCGCAAAAGCATCACGGTTTTGCTTTAGTGGCGTGTTATTCACCACTCCTTGGATGGTGGAAAATCAGCATGCGAAGTGTTAAAAAGCAGACCAATTTATTGAGAATTTATTCCGACGGCGCAAATTTTTATTCCAGCGTCCCTCGGAAACTGACCCATTGGAAGAGGCTAACGTGCTCGATAGCATTAAAATTAAACTTCAATATTTACTGCCTAAACAAGGCCTGACTCGTCTTGCTGGTTGGGGCGCGAACAAAAAGGCTGGCTGGCTGACCCAAGCGGTTATCAAAGCTTTCGTTGGCTATTACAAAGTAAATATGAAAGAAGCGCTCTATCCAAACCCTGAGCACTACAAAACGTTTAATGAATTCTTTGTTCGTCCACTGCGCAGCGGTGTGCGTCCGGTTGCCGATCACGCCGACGGACTGGTTTTACCTGCCGACGGCGCAATCAGCCAATTAGGTAAAATCGAACAAGGTAAAATCTTGCAGGCCAAAGGCCATGACTACTCTCTAGAAGCCCTGTTAGCTGGCAACTATTTGTTGGCCGACGAATTCAAAGATGGTCATTTTGCCACGACCTACCTGTCGCCACGTGATTACCACCGCGTTCATATGCCTTGTAACGGCGTATTGCGTGAAATGATCTACGTTCCTGGCGATCTGTTCTCGGTAAACCCGCTTACTGCCGCTAACGTTCCTAATCTGTTCGCACGCAATGAGCGTCTAATTTGCATTTTTGACACAGATTTCGGCCCAATGGCACAGATTTTAGTCGGTGCAACGATTGTCGGCAGCATCGAGACCGTTTGGTCTGGAACGGTGAACGTAACTCGCGAAGGTATTATTCAGCGTTGGACTTACCCAACTGCGGGTAATGAAGGCGCGGTAGTGCTGAAAAAAGGCGAAGAAATGGGCCGCTTCAAACTTGGCTCTACGGTTATCAACCTGTTTGCCGCCAACCGCATCGAATTTAACGCCACGCTAGCCAGCGGAGCCAAAACGCTCATGGGGGCTGAATTTGCTCACGGCGTTAGTGCAGCGGTACCCGCAGAAACCGTGATCGCAGAAGACATCGTCGAGCAGACCGAAACACCTGCCGCAGAGTAAAACGCGTAGTGGCAAGCCACAATTGATGTGGGCTTGCCATCTTTCCCGCCTTTATTCTTTAGTTTATATACCCAAAATAATTCAAGTCGCATTGAGGCGGCGACGCAGTGAATCCCTAGGAGTTTACATAAGTAAATGACTGGGGTGAGCGAGGAAGGCCAACAAAGATGCCACTTGAAGTATGACGGGTATAAAGAATTAATCCGAGAAACGTTCGTAAAAAGAAAGGAAGAGTTATGCGCCTGATTACCAAATTGTTGATAACCGGGTTACTGATGTTATCCCTTCCACTTAGTGCGAACGCCGCACTGAATGAGCAACAGCTCGCCCAAGAACTCAAACAAGCCGAATCCAATAAAAATACCCCCAATCAGGCTGAACTGGTTGAGGCGCTTCAGAGCGCAATTAACTGGCTTAATGAGAGTAAAGCGTCTGCTCAGCGTACTCAGCAATATCAGAAATCCATCAGCGATTTCCCCAAACTCACGCGAGAACTCCGCCAACAGCTCAGCGATGAAAGCACCCCACCGCTGCCCGCGGCATCGATACCTGCTAGCGACGCAGAACAACAAATTCTGCAAATTAGCAGCCAGCTGCTGGAAGTTTCACGTCAGTTACAGCAAGAACTCGACCGCTCGCGTGTTATCAGTGATTCGCTGAGTCAGGTTCCCCTCAAACAGGCTACCGCCCGCAAGGACTTAACGGAGGCCGAACGCCGCCTGCAAAATCTGGTTGTCACCAGTTCTCCGTTGGCGCAGGCGCAATCAAACCAGCTACAGGCCGAGGTCGCGGCACGTAAAGCGTTGGTCGACGAACTCGAGCTGGAACAGCTTTCTGCTAATAACCGTCAGGAATTGGCGCGTCTACAGGCAGATGTACTGCGCAAACGCCATGAGCGCCTCGATCTTCAGTTACAAGATTTGCGTAACTCGCTGAATATTCAACGTCAGCGTGAAGCCGAACAGGCCTTAGAACGAACTCAACAATTAGTTGAACAAAGCGGGGATTTACCCAAATCAATTTCCGAACAGCTAAAAATCAATCAGGAACTATCCCGCGCATTGAATGAGCAAGCGGCGCGCATGGATGATATTGCCAATCAACAGCGAACCGCCGCGGCGCAAACTATTCAGGTGCGTCAGGCTCTAAGCACCATTCGTGAACAAGCCCAGTGGCTAGGAGTTTCCACCGCGTTAGGGGAAACGCTACGTGCGCAGGTTGCGCGTTTGCCTGATATGCCTAAACCGCAGCAGCTCGATGGGGATATGGCCAAACTGCGTGTTCAACGTCTATCTTTTGAAAACCTGCTCAACAAAATTGAACCGGCCGCCGACTATAAACAAAACGATGGTAAGCCCTTAACAGCTTCACAGCAGCGTTTGTTACAGCCGCAGCTTAAAACACAGCGCGAGCTACTGAACTCGCTGCTTTCCGGCTGTGATTCGCAAATCCTAGAATTAACCAAGCTCAAAGTCGCCAACACCCAGCTTATTGATGCGCTGACCGAGATTAAAGACGCCACCCACCGTTATCTTTTCTGGGCGGCAGACGTCGATCCTCTAGGCGTGAGTGCACCGTTAGACGTTATACAGAGCCTCAACCGCCTGCTGTCATTGGATACGCTTTCTCAGCTTAGCCAAGCGTTTCTCATGATGCTAACCACGAAAGAAACGCTGTTACCGCTGTTTGGTGCCCTATTACTGGTTGGCTTTAGTTTTTATTCTCGCCGCCATTATCAGGCCTTTATGGAGCGTGCCAGCAGTAAGGTTGGTAAAGTAACCCAAGACCATATTTCGCTCACGCTGCGCACGGTGTTCTGGTCAATTCTCGTGGCGTTGCCGCTGCCGGTGCTGTGGGCGGCGTTAGGTTATGGATTACAAAATGCATGGCCTTACCCGATGGCCGTTGCCATCGGTGATGGCGTAACGGCTGCGTTACCGGTGCTGTGGGCATTTATGATCAGCGCCGCATTTGCCCATCCAAACGGACTGTTCATTGCGCATTTCCGTTGGGAAGAACAACCGGTTAAGCGCGCAATGCGTTACTACCTCATGTCGATTTGGCTGATCGTGCCGCTGCTAATGGCGCTCGTCACCTTCGATAATCTCGACGATCGTGCGTTTGCAGGCTCGCTGGGGCGCGCCTGTTTCATCATGCTTTGTGTGGCGCTCAGCCTGCTAACCACCAGCCTGAAACGTGCAGGCATCCCGCTTTACCTCAACAAGCAGGGCGACGGCGAAAATCTCATTAACCATGCGCTGTGGTGGATTTTGCTGTGTGCACCGCTGGTAGCCGCTTTCGCTTCTCTGCTGGGCTATTTCAACACGGCGCAAATTTTATTAGCCCGTCTAGAAAGCTCGGTGGCCATCTGGTTCATCTTGTTAGTGGTGTATTACATCATCCGCCGTTGGATGTTGATTCAGCGCCGCCGTATCGCCTTTGAGCGAGCCAAACAGCGCCGTGCAGAACGCTTAGAGAAGCGAACCAAGGGTGAAGAAGACTCAACTCCGCACAGCGTCGAAGGGAGTCAGGACATTGAAGAGCCAGTGGTCGATCTCGACGCTATCAGTGCTCAATCGCTTCGGTTGGTTCGTTCGATTCTTACCATGATTGCGCTGGTATCGCTTATTTGGCTGTGGTCTGAATTACATTCAGCCTTCGCATTTTTAGAGAACATTCGTCTGTGGGATGTGACCAGCTCATCGCAGGGAGTTGAAAGCCTGCAGCCTATTACGCTCGGCGCGGTGCTAATCGCGATATTAGTCATGATCGTCACGGTGCAGCTAGTCAAAAACCTGCCAGCGCTGCTGGAACTTGGGTTGCTGCAACACCTTGATTTAACGCCAGGCACCGGATACGCCATTACCACCATCACCAAATATCTGTTGTTGTTGATAGGCGGTCTAATTGGCTTCTCAATGTTGGGTATTGAATGGGCGAAATTACAATGGTTGGTCGCCGCTCTGACCCTCGGTTTGGGCTTCGGTTTACAGGAGATCGTTGCTAACTTTGCCTCAGGTCTGATCATCTTGTTTGAAAAACCGATCCGCATCGGCGATACCGTGACAATCCGCGATCTCACCGGATCCGTGACCAAAATCAATACGCGCGCAACCACGATTTCAGACTGGGACCGCAAAGAGATCATTGTGCCCAACAAGGCCTTTATTACTGAGCAATTTATCAACTGGTCGTTAAGCGATGCCGTCACCCGTGTTGTGCTTACCGTTCCTGCCGAGGCAACAGCCAGTAGCCAAGAAGTAACAGACGTTCTGCTTGAAGCGGCATCCAAATGCTCGCTGGTGTTAGAAACGCCCGCGCCAGAGGCATATCTTGTGGATATACAACAAGGGATCCAGATTTTCGAGCTGCGTATTTACGCTGCTGAAATGGCGCACCGCATGCCACTGCGACACGAGATCCATCAGTTGATCTTGGCTGGCTTCCAGCAGCACGATCTGAAACTGCCGTTCCCACCGTTCCAAGTGAGCACCGATACATTGCGGCAGGCGCGAGGAAGTATAAGAAGGACGTTTACGACTGGGGGGCTATAACCTCAGTTATTAAATAACGATGAGAAACTTTGCCTGCCATAAATGCAATGGCGGTGTAAGGTTTCGTTCGCCTATCCGCTGCTGTATTCATATACAAACTACGTAGTAGGCGACCGATGAGGGGCGCCAGCGCGCGCCCCTTCAATCCTCGCGCTTTTTATCCGAGACGCCATCTCCGCTCCGGTTTGGTATCGCCCATCCCGGGCGCCCCAAACTCCACCGGTACATCCCTGTACCGGCGGCTCTCTCTACCAAGACTTAAACGATTAAAAGATAAGAAAGAAGAGATAATAAAATCTTTGTCTTTTTTATGTTTAAAAAATGCGATTTAGAGCCGCCAGCAGGGATGCTGGTGGCAGGTTGAGGGCGCACAGGACGTGCGCTCCGAGACCGGTCGGCCAAACGACTCGGTGAAAAGCGCGAGAGTGAAGAGGTTGCGCGCTGGCAACCTCTTCTCGGACGCCTACGTCTGCGGTTTCATAGAAACACAAATGCTCACGGGCGGACGAAATCTTTCACCGCTCTCACATAAAAGATTCTAAATGCAAGGCAGCGTGGCTTGAGCCAAAAATTACCTACGCCCTATCCACCGGAAACGCAATCACTTCACTTAACCGTTCTGCTTTAAGCGCCAGCATAATCAATCGATCAACGCCAAGTGCGACACCCGAGCAATCCGGCAAACCGTGCTCTAGTGCCGCCAGCAGATTCTCATCCAGTGGATGCTCTGGCAAGCCCATTGCAGCGCGTTTACGGTTATCTTGTTCAAAGCGCATACGCTGCTCGCGTGCATCCGTTAACTCATGGAAACCATTCGCCAGTTCGATGCCTTTGTAATAGACCTCAAAACGCTCTGCCACACGGTGATCTTCGGTGCTGATTTGCGCTAAAGAAGCCTGCGAGGCAGGGAAATGATACACAAACGTTGGCTTATCACGGCCAATATTCGGCTCCACGCCAAAGGTAAACAGCAGCTGTAGCAGCGTATCGCGATCTTCTTCTTGATCGGCCACGTTGCTCAGATCGAGCTTCGCCGCCACTTCGCGCAGCTGTACTTTATCGGCAGAAAGCGGATCCATATCCAAATGACGAATAAACGCCTGCTGATAGGACAGCGTTTCGGCGCTGTCGCATTCCAATACCTGTTGCAGAAGATCGTCGACTTCATTCATTAAACGGTACATGTCGTAGTGTGGGCGATACCACTCCAGCATGCTGAATTCAGGATTATGATGTCGACCTGACTCTTCATTGCGGAAGCTTTTTCCGAGCTGATAGATAGGACCACTGCCTGCAGCTAACAGGCGCTTCATGTGGTATTCCGGGCTGGTCATCATGTATAGCGTCATGCCCTGCGCCGCACCAGGGCCCACAAAGTGGGTTTGGAATGGCACAAGATGAATGTCCGTTACCGTGGCCTGACTCATCGCAGGCGTGTCGACTTCAAGAACACCGCGGTCCGAGAAAAATCGGCGAATGGTGGACACGATTGTCGCGCGCTTCAACAAATTGGCGATAGGGGCACTTGGCTGCCAGCTTGCCGTTTCGCTCATGATAATTACTCCGCTATAAAACAGGATGTGCAGTCTACCCGCATCATCGCAGGCAGACAAACCATTGGCGCTCACTGAGTGAGCTAATAACCACTAGGCAAAACTATTGGCTGCTCTATATTCTTTAAAAAGAACATAAAATAAATAAAAACCACGAGAACAGGCAAAAATAGCGCTGATATCACATTTTTGTACTACGGTTATTAGGAAAAACAGCAAAACAATCGATCACATCAAGTTTCTACTACTTCGTTTTAGGTATAATTTCATCACTTGAACTTATAAATCCTAGCCATTCCCGATGCGTACTAAAAGAGAGCAACTGTTTGAATATCTGCTACTACTTCTCTTTAGTGCGACATTTGGAATGGTTATTCATTTTAATTGATATTGACAATTGATCACCCGGAGGAATGCAGTGCAAACCTTTAACGCAGACCTTGCCATCGTCGGGGCAGGGGGTGCTGGTTTACGTGCAGCAATTGCAGCAGCGGAAGCCAACCCTCAACTGAAGATCGCGCTTATCTCTAAAGTATATCCAATGCGTAGCCACACCGTGGCCGCAGAAGGCGGATCAGCGGCCGTTACTCAGGCTCACGACTCATACGACTACCATTTCAACGATACCGTTGCTGGTGGTGACTGGCTTTGTGAACAGGATGTGGTGGATCATTTCGTCCATAACTGTCCTCGCGAAATGGCTCAGCTTGAGCAATGGGGTTGCCCTTGGAGCCGTAAACCTGACGGTTCCGTTAACGTTCGCCGTTTTGGCGGGATGAAGATTGAGCGTACATGGTTCGCCGCGGATAAAACCGGCTTCCATATGCTGCACACTCTTTTCCAAACTTCCTTAAAATATCCACAGATTCAGCGCTTTGATGAGCACTTCGTTCTCGACATTCTGGTCGACGAAGGCAAAGCACGCGGCCTTGTTGCCATGAATATGATGGAAGGTACTCTGGTTCAGATCCGTGCAAACGCCGTGGTTATGGCAACAGGCGGCGCAGGCCGTGTGTATCGCTACAACACCAATGGCGGCATCGTGACCGGCGACGGTATGGGCATGGCGTTAGATCACGGTATTCCTTTACGCGATATGGAATTTGTTCAGTATCACCCAACCGGCCTGCCGGGTTCAGGGATCCTGATGACTGAAGGCTGTCGTGGTGAAGGTGGTATTCTGGTCAACAAAGATGGCTATCGCTATCTGCAAGACTACGGAATGGGCCCTGAAACCCCACTCGGCGAACCAAAAAACAAATACATGGAACTGGGTCCACGCGACAAAGTTTCTCAGGCATTCTGGCACGAGTGGCGCGCAGGTCGCACCATCTCTACTCCGCGCGGCGACGTGGTCTATCTGGACCTGCGTCATCTGGGTGAGAAAAAACTGCTGGAGCGTCTGCCGTTCATCTGTGAGCTGTCTAAAGCTTACGTGGGCGTCGATCCGGTTAAAGAGCCGATCCCAGTTCGTCCAACTGCGCACTACACCATGGGTGGTATTGAAACCAACCAGACCTGCGAAACCCGCATTCAGGGTCTATTCGCCGTGGGTGAATGTTCTTCTGTTGGTCTGCACGGTGCAAACCGTCTGGGTTCTAACTCTCTGGCAGAGCTGGTGGTATTTGGCCGCGTTGCGGGCGAACACGCTGTTCAGCGCTCACAGGAAGCGACTCCGGCTAACGGCAGCGCGCTAGATGCACAGGCAAAAGACGTTGAAGCACGTCTGCACGCGCTGGCTAATCAGGAAGGTACTGAAAGCTGGGCGAAAATCCGTGACGAGATGGGCATGTCAATGGAAGAAGGCTGTGGTATCTACCGTACTACTGACCTGATGCAGAAAACCGTTGATAAATTGGCCGAACTGAAAGAACGTTTCAAACGCGTCAAAATCACTGATAACTCTAGCGTCTTCAATACCGACCTACTGTACACCATCGAATTGGGTCACGGCCTGAACGTGGCTGAATGTATGGCTCATGCGGCAATCAACCGTAAAGAATCCCGTGGCGCGCATCAGCGTCTGGATGAAGGTTGCACCGAGCGTGATGACGTTAACTTCCTGAAGCACACCCTGACATTCAAAAATGCCGACGGCCTCGCCCCACGCATTGAATACAGCGACGTGAAAATTACCAAACTGCAACCAGCGAAACGTGTATACGGTGCTGAAGCAGAAGCTCAGGATGCAAAGAATAAGGAGCAAGCGAATGGCTGAGATGAAAATCTTAAAAATGGAAGTCATGCGCTATAACCCAGAACAGGATGCCGAGCCGCATTTCGTGACGTATGACGTCCCGTATGACGAAACGACTTCCCTGCTGGATGCGTTAGGCTACATCAAAGATAATCTGGCTGCCGACCTGTCTTACCGCTGGTCTTGCCGTATGGCAATCTGTGGCTCTTGCGGCATGATGGTTGACCGCGTGCCTAAGCTGGCGTGTAAAACCTTCCTGCGTGACTACCCAACCGGTATGCGCGTTGAAGCGTTAGGCAACTTCCCAGTAGAACGCGATCTGGTGGTCGATATGACTCACTTTATCGAAAGTCTGGAAGCCATTAAGCCATACATCATCGGTAACAACCGTAAACCAGAAGACGGCACCAACCTGCAGACCCCAGCTCAGATGGAAAAATACCATCAGTTCTCCGGCTGCATTAACTGTGGTCTGTGCTACGCAGCCTGCCCACAGTTTGGTCTGAACCCTGAGTTCATCGGCCCAGCCGCTATCACTCTGGCACACCGTTACAATCTGGATACCCGTGACCACGGGAAGAAAGAGCGTATGCCTGTTCTGAACTCCGATAACGGCGTTTGGACTTGTACCTTCGTCGGTTATTGCTCAGAAGTTTGTCCAAAACACGTCGACCCAGCCGCAGCTATCCAGCAAGGCAAAGTTGAAAGTGCGAAAGACTTCATGATCGCGATGCTGAAACCGCAATAAGGGAGGATGAATCAATGACGACTTCAACTAAACGCAAACCTTATGTGCGTGGCATGCAGGCTAACTGGTGGCAGAAACTCGGTTTCTACAAATTCTATATGCTGCGTGAGAGCTCTGCTCTGGGCAACGTATGGTTCAGCATCGTGCTGATTTATGGAATTTTCTCCATGAAAGACGGCGCTGCTGGCTGGGAAAGCTTTGTCGCTTTCTTACAGAACCCACTGGTACTGATCCTGAACATCATCTCATTGCTTCTGGCTGCACTTCATACCAAAACCTGGTTTGAGCTTGCTCCAAAAGCGGCCAATATCGTGGTTGGTGACACGAAAATGGGCCCTGGTCCGGTGATCAAAGCCCTTTGGGTTGTGACCATCATTGCGACTGTGGTCATTTTGGCCGTTACCCTGCTATAACCGTAAAGGAGAACATTGTGGATAATAAAGTATACAAACGTTCTGACGAGCCGGTTTTCTGGGGGCTATTTGGTGCAGGCGGCATGTGGGGGGCAATCATTGCGCCCGTCGTAATTCTGATCGTTGGCATCATGCTGCCTCTGGGCTGGTTCCCAGATGCACTGACTTTCGAACGTGCGCTGAGCTTCAGCCAGAGCTTCATTGGCCGTATTTTCTGGCTGCTGATGATCATTCTGCCGCTGTGGTGTGGTCTGCACCGTATGCATCACATGATGCATGACCTGAAAATCCACGTACCTGCGGGTAAGTGGGTATTCTACGGTTTAGCAGCGATTCTAAGCGTGGTTGCGCTGATCGGCGTATTCACGCTGTAATTAGCCATTTCGCTGACTATGAAAGCCTCCTCTTGGGAGGCTTTTTTATTGGTTAGATTTCCACGATCGGGTCTACACTTTAACGGTATCCATTTGAAAAGGAGCCGTTATGCCTGTTTGGTCTCGCATTGCCGCTGTTCTTACAGCACTGCTCTCCGTTGGCTGTAGTACTAAGCCACCGCCTGACGTTACCGTCGTCAGCGACTTTCAATTGCCCCGCTATCTCGGCAACTGGTATGAAATTGCCCGGCTAAATCATCCTTTTGAACAGGGATTAGATCACGTCACGGCGCATTACAGCATGCGTGAAGACGGCGGTGTAAAGGTCGTTAATCGTGGATTTAACGCTGAAAAACACCAATGGAAGGAGAGTATCGGCAAGGCTTATTTCGTTCAGTCACCGAACATTGCTTCGCTCAAGGTTTCTTTCTTCGGCCCATTTTACGGCGGTTACAACGTGATTGAGTTGGATAGCGAATATCGCTATGCGCTAATTTGCGGACCTAATAAGAACTATCTATGGATACTGGCGCGTACGCCTACCCTAGATGACAGCGTGAAGCAAAAGCTACTGGCAACCGCCCAGCGCTATGGATTTAAAACTCAGGATTTAATTTGGGTGAATCAATCACCTATCGATATGAGCCCGCCTCGATAGAGGCGAGCTGTAACGCGAGCGAGGCTAAGATTATTGGCTACTGAATTTCAACCCCAGTATCCCGATAACGATCAGGCACAAGCTGATAATTCTCGGCAAGCTCGCTGATTCCCCCAGCAGCACAATCCCCATAATTGCCGCCCCTACTGCGCCAATTCCCGTCCACACGGCATAAGCGGTGCCTGCCGGTAAAGTTTTCATCGCATGCGCCAGCAGCACCATACTCACTACCATGGCAGCAATAGTAATAATGCTCGGCGTTAAACGAGAAAAACCATGGGTATATTTTAGGCCAATTGCCCAAACAACTTCCAAGAGACCAGCGACCATCAGAATGATCCAAGACATGCGATTTATCCACAACGATGGGGTCGTCCCCGAATTAAGATACGTACACAGGTCGTCCTGCGCAGTTTTTTGAATGGTGAAGCGCGGTTAGAATACGATGATTTTGAGAAAAAGTTAAGAAGAGGAAATATCAGGGCGTAGGCAACAAGACAACGCCCTTGCGTATGACTAATAAAAGCTACTGTGCGGCGCGCTGAATCGCCTGACCACCGGCCTCTACATCTTCACCCGCACCACGAGTGGTATTACAGCCAGCCAGAGCGGCAAGAACTAACAGAGAACATACTAATGCGATGCTTTTCTTAATCATTGCTATCTTCCTTATCTGCGATTTTAAAAGTAATGCCTTCTAAGCGTAGACAAGAAATCAGCAGTAGGCGAAAAAACATCACCGCGCTTAATTAATTAGCTCGCAACCCGTGAAATCGCGCCACCGAGATGCTGCACGTCCTCACCAAATCCGCGGGCGGTGTTGCAACCGCTCAAAGCCGCTAACGCACTCACCATCAATGCCAACACAACGATTTTCTTTATCATATTTATCCGTGTTCCTCATGCGAGCCATTTGGGTAAAAAAAAACCGCGTTATACGCGGCTTTTTTAAAACAAATTAGCTTTCTTCGCAATTACTTAACGCGAGAAACATATTCGCCAGAGCGGGTGTCAACTTTGATCACTTCGCCGATCTGTACGAACAATGGAACTTTAACCACTGCGCCAGTGCTCAGGGTTGCAGGTTTACCGCCGGTACCTGCGGTATCACCTTTCAGACCTGGATCGGTATCAACGATTTCCAGCTCTACGAAGTTTGGAGGAGTAACCTGAATTGGACGGCCGTTCCACAGAGTTACGATACACTCTGCCTGATCCAGCATCCATTTAGCGTTATCGCCGATGGCTTTCTCATCGGCAGCCAGCTGCTCGAAGGTTTCGTTGTTCATGAAATGATAGAACTCACCGTCGTTGTACAGGTAAGTCAGGTTCAAGTCGACAACGTCCGCGCCTTCTGCGGAGTCAGTAGATTTAAAGGTTTTTTCAACACGGGTGCCGGTCAGCAGGCGACGCATTTTAACGCGAGCAAAGGCTTGGCCTTTACCTGGTTTAACGAACTCGCTGCTTTCTACTGCATAAGGCTCGCCCTCGAACATGATTTTAAGACCGGGACGGAAATCGTTGCTAGAATAAGTCGCCATAAAGGCCCTCTGAATTATTTATAACTGGTAGCTTAGCCAAAAAAATGGCACATATTGTAACTCAAAATACGCAGTCTAGAGAAGATTGGCTGCAACAACTTGCCGATGTTATTACTGAACCGGCAGAATTGCTTGAATATTTAGCACTTTCTGACAGCCCTGAATGGCAAAAAGGTCACGATGCGCGGCGTCTTTTCGCCCTGCGCGTTCCTTACGCCTTCGCTCGGCGCATGAAAAAGGGCGATCCGAACGATCCGCTCCTCCTTCAGGTCATGACGTCCGCCTACGAATTTATCGTCACGCCGGGCTATTCGACTGACCCGCTGGAAGAACAAAACGACGCCATCGCCGTGCCAGGACTGCTGCATAAATATATTAACCGAGCGTTGCTGTTGGTCAAAGGTGGCTGTGCGGTTAACTGTCGTTATTGCTTCCGCCGTCACTTTCCCTATCAGGATAATCAGGGAAACAAAGCCAACTGGCGCCAGGCCCTAGAGTATATTCGCCAACAGCCTGAACTGGATGAAATCATTTTCTCCGGCGGCGATCCGTTGATGGCGAAAGATCATGAGTTGGCTTGGTTGCTCGACGAGATAGAAACCATCCCGCATATTAAACGGCTGCGCATCCATAGCCGCTTGCCGGTAGTGATCCCTGCTCGAATCACCGAAGCGCTGACCCAACGTTTTTCTCAGTCACGCTTGCAGATTCTACTGGTGACTCACATTAACCATGCCAATGAAATTGACCCAGAGCTTTGTGATGCCATGAAACGCCTCAAACGCGCCAACGTCACGCTTCTCAATCAGGGCGTTTTGCTGCGCGGAGTGAATGATAACGCCGATACGCTGGCTAAGCTGAGTAATGTGCTGTTTGACGCGGGGATTATGCCTTATTACCTGCATGTCCTCGACCGAGTACAAGGTGCGGCGCATTTTATGGTGTCAGATGATGAAGCACGGCTGATCATGCGTGAACTGATGACGAAAGTCTCAGGCTATATGGTGCCGAAACTCACCCGTGAAATCGGCGGCGAGCCAAGCAAAACGACCATTGATTTAGGCTTACGCCAGCGCTGATCTGAAACCTACCCTTGCCCTCCCCAAAAAAGAGGAGGGCTAGCGGGGGCAATGAGATAAAACGGCTACAAAAACAGCTCTAGCAACGAATTCAAAAACAGTTTGCCGTGCTCGGTAATCTGCCAGTACTCATCGGTTTCTACGATATAATTCTGTGCCAGTGCTTCATCAAGCTGAGCACGAATCACCTCTTCCCCCAGTCCGGTATACAGTTGAAATTCTGCACGCGGTGTAGGCTCAAGCAATCTAAAGCGGTTCATAAAGAATTCGAACGGACGATCGTCGCTCTCTACTTCATGCTGTTTATCAAGGTAGCGTCCTTGCATATATCCGCGCGGATGACGTGTTTTCGCCGTGCGCAAAATACGCCCGTCTTCAAACGTCACCTTGCCGTGCGCTCCGCAGCCAATCCCGAGATAGTCGCCAAAACGCCAGTAGTTCAAATTATGCTGGCACTGATAACCCGGCTTGGCGTAGGCCGAAGTTTCGTATTGCTGATACCCTGCCGCGCGTAGCAGTTCATCACCGCGCTGGAAAATGTCCCATAGCGCGTCGTCATCCGGTAATTTCGGCGGACGCGAACCAAACAGCGTGTTTGGCTCAATCGTGAGTTGATACCACGACAGATGCGGCGGATTCAGTTCAATCGCCTGGCGTAAATCATCAAGCGCCTCTTCCAATGACTGGTCTGGTAAACCATGCATCAAATCGAGATTAAAGCTGCGTAGTCCTAAACTCTGTGCCAGATGTGCCGCGCGTTTGGCCTCTTCAGGCCCGTGAATGCGCCCTAACCGCGTTAACTTCTCTGCGCTAAAGCTTTGCACACCAATCGAAATGCGATTGATGCCGGCTCTCTGGTAGGCGCTGAAGCGATCGGCCTCAACGGTGCCGGGATTCGCCTCCATAGTCACTTCCGCATTGGCCGCAACCGGTAAACGCGCACGCACGCCATCCATCAACCGCTGCATACCCTCAGCGCTCAGCAGGCTTGGCGTTCCACCACCGATAAAGATAGTGCCAATTTCGCGCCCTGAGGTTAGCGTCACATCAGCATCTAAATCAGCCAACAAATGGTCGACATATTCCGTTGAAGGAATATCGCCTTTCTGAGCGTGAGAGTTAAAATCGCAGTATGGGCATTTCTGCACACACCACGGGATATGTATATAGAGGCTAAGCGGGGGCAACTTAAGCATTGTGCATTGCTTCCAGCAGCAGCTTCAATGCTTTACCACGATGCGAAACCGCAATTTTCTGCTCTTTACTGAGCTGCGCCGCAGAACAACCTAATTCAGGAACATGGAAAATAGGGTCGTAGCCGAAGCCACCGTCGCCTGATGGCGCAAAACTGATTTCGCCCGCCCAGCTACCGTGGCATACCAGCGGCGTAGGATCTTCAGCATGACGCAAATAAACTAATACGCAGTGGAACCGCGCCTGACGTTGGCCTTCGGGAACATCTTTAAGCGCCACCAGCAGTTTCTCGAGATTCTGGCGATCGCTAGCATCTTCACCCGCATAACGCGCGGAATAGATCCCTGGAGCTCCGCCCAAAGCGTCCACCGCTAAACCGGAATCGTCAGCAATGGCAGGCAACCCCGTGATCTGCGCAGCGTGGCGAGCTTTTAGAATCGCGTTCTCAATAAAAGTCAGGCCCGTTTCTTCAGCAGACTCCACGCCCAATTCAGTTTGCGCCACAACGTCTAAACCAAAGTCTGCCAGCAAACTTGCCAACTCACGCACTTTGCCTATATTTCCCGTCGCTAGTACCACTTTTTGCATGATAAATCCTATATATAGCACCGGCAGGCTAACGCCTGCCGGTAGAAAAACAATTATTCAGGGGAGCACAGTGCAGAGATCACATCAGGAATTTTTTGGGGCTGGTTAATGCGAACCTGCTTATGCCGGCCCAACTCACCTTTCTCAATAACGACCTGACTTTTAGCGACCCGAAACTGTTTGGCGATAAATTTTTGCAGATGGGCATTAGCCTGACCATCCACCGGCGGTGCGGTAATGGCGACTTTAAGTTCTTCACCATGTAGCCCAACAATCTGGTCGCGGCTGGCTTTAGGCTGAATATAAAGGCGTAAAACCAACGCATCATTCTCGAACTTTACTGCGTCTGTACTCATTCCACTCACAGCAAGAACCAGAGTTGCCCCAACAGATCCATGCCGAGGTAATTCAGCATGTACAGCACCAAGATCACAACCATGGCTGAAAAATCTAAACCGCCCATCGCAGGAATAAAACGACGTATCGGCGACATCAACGGCTCGGTCAGCTGCATCAAAACATAATCCATTGGACTGCGGCCTTGGCTGATCCAGCTCATGATAGAACGGATAATAATCACCCAGAACACCAGATAGCCCGCGGATTTAATAACGGAAATCAGACCAAATAGCAGGTTGTACGGGCTTAGTGAGATCTCTCCGCTTTGGATCAGCAGCAACAACGGATATTTAATCGTCATCAGCAAAAATGCCACCAGCAGCGAAGACGAATCAATCGGCCCCAGTGAAGGAATTACGCGACGCAGCGGCCCTACAATTGGCTGAGTCACCTTCACAATAAACTGCGACAGCGGATTATAAAAATCAGTGCGTGCCCATTGCATCCAGATCCGCAGCAATAAAATCATGACGTAAAGGTCAATGACAGTTTTGACCAAGAAAGTCAGTGTTAGCATGAAAAACCCTTTATCCGTTAAATGGTAAGGTAAGTAAGAAAATTAAAATAATCAGCCTATTAACTGATAATTATTATGAAGTTGTACCGTAATCACGGGCGCCAAAAATAGCGGTACCAATACGAACAAGCGTACTACCAGCGGTAATCGCAGCCGCCATATCGTGGGTCATCCCCATCGATAGGGTATCGATATGCGGGTACTGCGTTTTAACAGCCAAAAATGCCTGTTTCATCTGTTCAAACACCGCTTTTTGCTTCGCAGGATCTTCTTCTGGTGCAGGAATGGCCATCAAACCACGTAGACGAAGATTTGGCATTTCAGCAACCTGCGCAGCTAGCGCATCAAGTTCGCTCAGCTCAATACCTGATTTGCTACTTTCGTCACTGATATTAATTTGGATCAGCACATTCAACGGCGCGCATTCCGCTGGGCGCTGCTCGCTTAGACGCTGAGCAATTTTCACACGATCGATGGTATGGATCCAATCAAAATGCTCCGCAACTAAGCGACTTTTATTTGATTGCAGTGGGCCAATGAAGTGCCACTCCAACTCCGCACCGTGAGGTGTCTGTGCAAAATGCTGGATTTTGCTCACCCCTTCCTGCACGTAGTTTTCACCAAAGACTCTTTGCCCAGCGGCCATCGCTTCTTCGATGGCGCTCACAGGCTTAGTTTTACTGACTGCAAGTAACGTAACTTCTTCTGGAGACCTGCCGCAATCCTGAGCCGCAGCGCTGATACGGCTCCTGACGGCCTCTAAATTTTGTTGGATAGTGCTATTCATAATTTTTGGCTCAGGAGGTTAAATGGATTTTTGTGATTTATTGGCCCGTAGTGTAAAGCAAAACGCATCAGATCTGCATCTTTGCGCTGGATATCCACCCGTTCTTCGTATCGACGGTGCGCTGCAGACGGTTGAAGCAGAGCCACTTACGTCCCGCCAGATTGACTCTTGGCTCGCGATGCATCTGCCCACCGAGGCCGATACTTTATGGCGACAGCAACATCAGGTAGATTTCGCCTTAAATCTACATGGGGGCGTCCGGCTCAGAGTCAATGCTTTCCAGCAATTACATGGCCCTTCGTTGGCTCTACGCATTATCCCAAATACGATACCGACGCTGCATGATTTATCGACACCAACGGCGCTGCCTAATCTTCTTGAGGCTGGTTCTGGGCTCATCTTGGTTTGCGGTGCGACCGGCAGCGGCAAATCCACAACGCTTGCCGCTATGCTTAACCATATAAACCACCATCACCCATGGCACATTATTACGCTTGAAGACCCCTTGGAGTTTATTCATATCTCGCAGCAATCGCTGATCCAGCAGCGTGAAATCGGCTCTCATGTTCCGAGCTTCAACCAAGCGCTACGCGCCGCGTTGCGAGAGGATCCCGATGTCATATTGCTGGGTGAATTACGCGATGCAGAATCCATTCGTCTAGCCCTCACGGCAGCAGAAACTGGGCATTTGGTATTAGCGACGCTGCACACGCGAGGTGCCGCACAGGCGGTAGAACGGCTGATTGATGTTTTTCCTGCCGAAGAGAAAAATTTTGTACGCACCCAAATTGCAGGCAGCCTGCAAGCGGTGCTGGCACAGCAGCTTTTGCCCAAGCATGACGGGGGAAGAGTTGCAGCGTTTGAATTTCTGCTCAATACCCCTGCCGTCAGTAACTTAATCCGTGAAGATAAAGCGCACCAGATCGCCACCGTCCTACAAACGGGACAGAGACAAGGAATGTTAAGTTTTGAGCAGGACATGGCTCGCTTAAACGCACAGGGAATACTGGAAAGGATAAAAAATGACCATGACCACTAACCTGCTCACTAAGGACAATGTACAATATAGTTGTACATTGCCACTTTCCGGTCAGGAGATTTTTATGCGCAATATCACCTACTCAGCGGCTCGAGCCACTTTAGCCTCAGTCATGGATCAAACTATTCAGGACTGCACGCCCATACTGATCACCCGTCAAAATGGTGAAGACTGCGTTTTGATGTCTAGCAAAGAGTATTCCAGCCTCATGGAAACCGCTTATTTAATGCGCTCACCCGCGAATGCTGAACACCTGCTTAAATCATTGGCACAAGCTAGCGCCAAGGCTCTAGAAAAGAAGGTGCTGGATGAATAAATTCTTCACGGATGAGTCTTGGGCTGATTATGTTTTCTGGCAGGAAAATGACAAACATTTTATTAAACGTATCAATGAATTGATTAAAGAAATTGAAAGGAGCCCGTTCACAGGCATTGGTAAACCAGAGCCTTTAAAACATCATCTATCGGGTTATTGGTCACGCAGAATTAATGAAGAACACCGGCTCATTTATCGGGTAGAACAGGACAGGATGATCATCCTGTCCTGTCGCTACCATTATTAATCAGCTCATCCCGCCTGCTGATCAAACCAGCTTTCAAGGATAATCACCGCAGAGGCTGCGTCGACACTGCCTTTATCCAACGCCCGATAGCCGCCACCGGCAAAAAGATGCGATCGCGCTTCAACAGTGCTTAAGCGTTCATCGTGTAGGGCAATTTGCACACCAAAACGACCGTGAATGCGATTAGCAAATTTTCGTGCCTGAGCGGTGACCAGTTGTTCAGTACCGTCCATATTAAGAGGTAGCCCAACCACCACGAGATCTGGCTGCCACTCCTTTAAAATTTTCTCAATTTTTGTCCAGTCAGGCGAACCTTCATTCGCCTTAAACGAAGCCAGTGGCCGCGCTGTACCTGTAATCTCTTGTCCAATCGCAGCACCGATACTTTTGGTACCAAAATCGAAAGCGATAATTGTTCTGTTACCCATCACGCGTGTCCTGCTGAAGTGGCCATATTGCGAATATCGACGCCCAGTTTTTTTGCTGCGCTGACCCAGCGTTCTGAAATTGGCGTATGGAATAGGATGTGAGCATCGGCTTCAACGGTTAGCCACGCATTATCCAGCAGTTCTTGTTCCAACTGCCCCGCCTCCCAGCTGCAATAACCTAATGAGACCAAAACATCTTTTGGTTGCTCTTGAGTCCCCAGCGTTTCCAGCACATCGCGAGAGGTTGTCATCATGCATTCAGCGGAAATGGCGACGCTGGAGCCGAAATTTGGCTGTGGTGTATGTAGCACAAAACCACGATCTTCAGCCAACGGGCCGCCGTACATGACCGGTTTATCCAGCCGAATTTTCTCGTCTCTTGGCTCTGGCGTGATTTTTAGCTTTTCCAATAGGGATCCCAGAGTGAGCTGTTCCAGTGGTTTATTGATGACTAAACCCATCGCGCCGTCTTTATTGTGCTCACACACATAGATAACGGAACGTTTGAATCGGCTGTCCTGCATAGAAGGCATAGCTATAAGAAAATGATGCGCTAAATTCATCGTCGTGGCTTCAACTCGCTGTATTTGTTTATGTGTTCACTGAAGAGTATTCAGTGAATATACCCGCCGACCTTTGAGGTACAGGGGCATAGTGATTTCATCCTGAAATTTCAGTATGCGAATTTTTTGGCTGGATGTCACGGGAGATAACCCCTACCTGCAAGCATGATCAAACATATATCGAGCAAGCAGGTAGAGGGCAAAAATTACTTCTTACCGATGCGCTCTTCAATCGCATCCATCAGCATGCCAGTCACGGACACATCAGGGAATGCGGCTTCAATCTCACGCGCACAGGTAGGGCTAGTGACGTTAATTTCGGTCAGGCGATCGCCGATAATATCCAGGCCAACAAAGATGAGGCCTTTCTCTTTCAGTACCGGCGCTACTTTGCGCGCAATCGCCCAGTCACTTTCTGTCAATGGGCGCGCTTCGCCACGTCCACCCGCAGCCAAGTTGCCACGGGTTTCGCCGCTTTTTGGAATACGCGCCAAGCAGTAAGGAACCGGCTCACCGTCCACAACCAGCACGCGTTTGTCACCGTCTTTGATCGCAGGGAGAAAGTTCTGTGCCATACAGAAACGGCTGCTGTGCTCGGTCAGCGTTTCAATGATTACCGACAGATTTGGATCTTCCGCTTTTACGCGGAAAATCGATGCACCGCCCATGCCGTCGAGCGGTTTCAAGATAATGTCACCGTGCTTGGCATAGAATTCACGAATGTGTTCCGCTTTGCGCGTGACCAAAGTATCTGGCGTTAAATCGGCAAACCATGCGGTAAACAGCTTTTCGTTACAGTCGCGCAGGCTCTGCGGCTTGTTGACGATCAGGGTGCCTTTATCTTCTGCACGCTCAAGGATATAAGTGGCATAAATAAACTCGGTATCAAACGGAGGATCTTTACGCATCAAAATAACATCGAGATCGGACAGCGCAATATCCTGTTCGCCGTGGAACTCATACCAACCCGCTTTATCTTCTTTCACACTCAGCAATTGAGTACGCGCACGCCCTTCCCCCACGTACATGTAAAGATCGTTCATTTCCATGTAGTGCAGTTCGTAGCCACGGCGCTGTGCTTCTAGCAGCATCGCAAAGCTGGTGTCTTTTTTGATGTTGATGGAAGAAATCGGGTCCATCACTATGCCAAGCTTAATCATTCTTTTCTCCTAGCCTAAATCGCCAAAGCGAACCTGAAGTGCGGTTATGGCTGTCAGCGCGGTGGTCTCTGTGCGTAATACACGAGGTCCTAACAGAATATCAGTAAATTGGTAGCCTGCGGTCATGGCAATTTCATCGGCAGATAATCCACCTTCTGGGCCAATCAGCAAACGTACGCGTTCAACGGGCAGCGGTAATGTGTTGATACTCGCATTAGCACGCGGATGCAAATTCAGCTTCAAGGAATCATCCTCTTCAGCGCACCACTGCTCTAACAGCATCGTTGGACGAACTTCAGGGATCACATTCCGCCCACACTGCTCGCAGGCAGCAATCGCAATTTTTTGCCACTGCCCCAGTTTTTTAGCCATACGCTCGGCGTCCAACTTAACGCCGCAGCGCTCAGAAATTAGCGGAGTAATAATACTGGCACCTAACTCAATGGATTTTTGAATGGTGAATTCCATCTTTTCACCACGTGAAATCACCTGCCCCAAATGCAAATGCAGCGGCGACTCACGGTCGTCTATCACACCAGCCTGTACGCTCACCCGAACATTCTTCTTGCTGGCCGAAATAATATGCGCGGTGAAAATCTGGTTACTACCATCAAATAATTGAATCTCATGCCCTTCGCTCATGCGCAGAACTCGTCCCACATGATTCGCAGCATCTTCGCTAAGATCAATTTCGCAAGGCGCATCAAGGCGTTCAGGGTGATAAATACGAGGAATACGCATGAAGTAGATCATCCTTATGAATGATGAAATAAGCGCCACGATGCGGCGCTGTTAAAAATATAGGTGGGATTATAAAGGCTGGAGTGGGAACCGACAAACGCCTAACGCTCAGCCTTTGGAAGCCTCACAGGCCTGCTGAACATAAGGATTATGATTGCCCTGCATGTTGGCAATTCGCCGATCGCGCGTGCACTCCCACTCGGTGACAGGATATTGGCGATTCCAGACGTCAAACAGCTGGGTTTGTTGTTTAGACAAACGAATGCTGTACCGATCGCGCATATAGAAATAGGTTCTGGCAATAGCCCCACGGGCGCGTGCGGGGGGTTCTGCCTGTTTGTTTTTGAAATCAACTTTCATCGGGCATTGCCCATACTGCCCTTCGCCACCGCGCCATTGGCTATACATGAAATTATTACGATCGCCGTTCACCTCTCCCACAGCAGGCTGCAAGTTATGCAGATCGGTTTCGATCTTTACGTATTGCGGTATTTTGGCACAGTTTTTACGCCCACCATCCTGCCAGCACTGCATTTGATGGCCAAACTGCCACGCAGGCATCACGTGTTCCCACTCAATACGTGAGGCGCGATTCTGATTTTTACGCGCCTGATACCCGCAACTTTCCAGATCGGGGGTGCCCTTTTTTCCTTGCCACTCAATTTGGCAGCCGCAGTAGAACGAGCCAGGAGCATCCTGATTCACTTTAACCGCAGCCGCTTTGGCCTGAGTGAAATTATTGATTTTTTGCGCCTGTCCCAAAAGTGGATAAGCCAGAAGTGCTGAAAACGTCAGCGCGTATGAAATTTTGCGAAGCATATTCCAAAAACAACATTGATATGGAAAAGGCCGCAGGGTAGACAATCCGCCTTAGCCACGCAAACATTGATGGAATTAAATTGTTAATAAATGAGGATTTGAGTGCTTATTAAACATTTTGGGAAATTTTTAATGCTCAGAAATCGAGCCAGGACTGAAGCTTAATACTTGCCCGCACTGACGGCAGCGATATTCCGATTCTTTCCGCATTACTTTATTGTGACGGCGCACGGTCAACTGATGAAGTTGGCAACCACAGCGGTAGGGATACGTTTTTCCACTCACCGTCTCAACGCCAAATTTATGTGTCCGACGCGGTTCAATACCAAGCACATGCCCCATCATCCACTGCCATTCACGGCCATGAGGGGCCACTTTGCCAAACTGCTTATAGACCAAGAGATGCGCCAGTTCATGTGGCACAACTTCATCAATGAATTCCTGTCCGTTCTCGAGTAACAAAACGGGGTTTAGGCGGATCTCCCAATCTTGCAGCCACGCGGTTCCCGCCGTGGTACCGCGCTGTTGATAGCTGATTTTGGGCTCAGGGTATTGTGTTTTTAGCTGTGCATTAGCCTGCGCCAACGCATGACGTAAGCACTGCATAACGGCCTGTTGCTGAGCAATAGGAATTCGTCGGGAGATAGGGGAACGTTGTGTCATGCCGATAGGATAATCAGAGAAAGAGCCGCTCGCAACTGCAATTAAAAACCGGGCAGAATTTATTATTTATAACAATATTCCTAATGATATTAATAAATAATTACCATTTAATTTATTTTCAAATCTTGGGTTAGATTAAACCAGCTTAATTGATAAGGCTAATTTACGAATTTATATAAATTAACATTCATCAGTTAGTTTATTGTTTTTCATAAATTAATCATTTTCATTGACACAAAAATAATTTGCACCTTACTGATAGATAACACTATTTATGTATCATAGGTCATATTGAATTATTCCACACTTATGCTACTGGCATATATCACATTGAATTTGTTTAATAAAAAATAAGCCACCATAAGGATTAGTGCTGCTGCAAAATATGAATTCTTACCTATACTTATTTTCGTGGTGAGTATTGCTAAGCAATTGACGCAATAAGATTACGTCTATTGGTCGAGCTTAATAATTATTATGGGAGTGGCAGTTTATGGCATCTGCAAAGAAAATTGGCCTCATTGCCTGTACCGGTGTTGTTGCCGGTAATATGATGGGAAGCGGGATTGCATTGCTCCCCGCTAACCTTGCAAGCTTAGGTTCTATCGCAATTATTGGTTGGGTTGTCGCGCTGATCGGTGCAATTTCATTGGCTTACGTTTATGCCCGACTCGCAACCAAAAACCCGCAGGAAGGTGGTCCTATCGCCTATGCAGGTGAAATTGGGCCAGCCTTCGGTTTCCAGACCGGTGTGCTGTATTACCATGCTAACTGGATTGGTAACCTCGCTATCGGCATCACCGCCGTTTCTTACCTTTCTACCTTTTTCCCAATGTTCAACAATCCGATACCAGCGGGTATCGCCTGTATCGCCATTGTTTGGATCTTTACCTTCGTCAATATGCTCGGCGGCGCTTGGGTCAGTCGCTTAACTACGATTGGCTTAGTGTTAGTGCTTATTCCCGTTATCGGTACCGGTGTTGCAGGTTGGTATTGGTTTGATATGGGAACCTATCAGGCGAACTGGAATACTTCTGGGGGCACCGATTATCACGCCGTCATTAAAAGTATTCTGCTATGTCTGTGGGCCTTTATCGGCGTCGAATCTGCCGCGGTGAGTACCGGTATGGTAGAAAATCCAAAACGTAACGTCCCCATCGCTACCATGTTAGGAACATTCCTTGCGGGTATCGTGTATATCGCCGCGACTCAGGTTATCGCCGGAATGTACCCTGCGTCACAAATGGCGGCATCTGGTGCACCGTTTGCAATCAGTGCTTCCACCATGGTGGGTAGCTGGGCAGGGCCGGTAGTGTCTGCATTCACCGCATTCGCCTGTTTAACGTCTTTAGGCTCATGGATGATGCTGGTCGGTCAGGCAGGCGCTCGCGCCGCGCATGACGGCAACTTCCCGAAAGTTTACGGTGAAATGGATAAAGACGGCATTCCAAGAAAAGGCCTGTTCTTAGCCGCAATTAAAATGACAGTATTGATGGTGCTGATTACGGTGATGAACGCCAGCGGCGGTAAAGCATCGGATCTGTTTGGTGAACTGACGGGGATCGCCGTACTGCTAACCATGCTGCCGTACTTCTACTCCTGTATCGACCTGATCCGTTTTGACGGTGCAAACCTGAAAAACATCCTCAGCTTGATCGCATCTGTACTGGGCTGCGTATTCTGCTTTATCGCCCTAATGGGTGCCAACTCCTTCGAATTGGCGGGAACCTTCATTATCAGCCTGGTCATCCTGATGTTCTACTCTCGTAAAATGGGTAGAAACCAAGATAATTTAACCACACCAACGGATAATCAGTCTTAATACACTTAATCAGTAACCCGCAAGTTGTTAACAGCACACAGCACAGAGGATGAATTTCGCCTCTGTGCTAATAACCCAGCCCACAGAAGTCTGGAGAGTTTTGCATGAATATCATTGCCATCATGAACGATTTAAGCGCTTACTTTAAGGAAGAACCCCTGCGCGAGCTGCATCAAGAGCTGGAAAAGGAAGGCTTCCGCATTGCTTATCCTAAAGACCGCAACGATCTACTGAAGCTGATTGAAAACAACTCCCGCCTGTGTGGCGTTATTTTCGACTGGGATAAATATAACCTCGAACTCAGCGCTGAAATCAGCGAGCTCAACAAACTGCTGCCGATTTATGCCTTTGCCAACACCTATTCAACGTTAGACGTCAGCATGAGCGACCTGCGCCTCAACGTTCGCTTCTTTGAATATGCCTTAGGCAGCGCACAAGATATTGCGACCAAAATCCGCCAAAGCACTGACCAATATATTGATACCATTCTTCCGCCGCTGACCAAGGCGCTATTTAAATACGTTAAAGAAGAGAAATATACGTTCTGTACGCCGGGGCATATGGGCGGAACGGCATTTGATAAAAGCCCTGTCGGTAGTTTGTTCTATGATTTCTTTGGTGAGAACACCATGCGTTCGGATATTTCAATATCCGTATCTGAACTCGGTTCACTGCTCGATCATAGCGGCCCACACCGTGATGCTGAACAGTATATTGCGCGCACGTTTAACGCCGATCGCAGCTATATCGTGACCAACGGTACCTCAACCGCGAATAAAATCGTTGGGATGTATTCATCTCCAGCCGGTGCCACTATCCTTATCGACCGCAACTGTCATAAGTCATTGACGCATTTGATGATGATGAGCAACGTTGTTCCTATCTATCTGCGCCCAACTCGTAACGCCTATGGCATTTTAGGCGGGATACCGCAGAGCGAATTCACCCGCGCTAGCATCGAAGAGAAAGTGAAAAATACACCAAATGCGACATGGCCCGTGCATGCGGTAGTCACTAACTCCACCTATGATGGCCTGTTCTACAACACTGAATACATCAAAAAAACGCTCGATGTTAAGTCGATTCACTTCGATTCAGCGTGGGTGCCTTACACCAATTTCCATCCAATTTACCAAGGCAAAGCAGGAATGAGCGGTGAACGCGTGCCGGGTAAAATCATTTACGAAACCCAGTCCACACACAAACTACTGGCGGCATTCTCTCAGGCATCGATGATCCACGTGAAAGGTGAGATCAACGAAGAAACCTTCAATGAAGCCTATATGATGCATACTTCTACATCGCCGCATTACGGGATCGTTGCATCGACGGAAACCGCAGCAGCCATGATGAGAGGCAACGCCGGTAAGCGCTTAATTAATGGCTCAATTGAACGCGCGATCCGTTTCCGTAAAGAAATTCGCCGCTTACGAACTGAATCTGATGGCTGGTTCTTTGATGTATGGCAGCCAGATAACATTGATGAAGTCGCTTGCTGGCCGCTAAACCCACGTAATGAATGGCATGGATTCCCGAATATCGACAACGATCATATGTATCTGGATCCGATCAAAGTCACTCTGCTGACCCCAGGTTTAAGCCCAAATGGCACTCTGGAAGATGAAGGGATACCGGCGTCGATCGTGTCGAAATATCTGGATGAGCACGGCATTATCGTGGAAAAAACGGGGCCGTATAACCTACTGTTCCTGTTTAGCATTGGGATCGATAAAACCAAGGCGCTCAGCTTGCTGCGGGCATTAACCGACTTTAAACGCGTGTATGACCTCAATCTGCGCGTGAAGAACGTGTTGCCATCGCTCTACAACGAAGCGCCTGATTTCTATAAAGAGATGCGGATTCAGGAACTGGCTCAGGGGATCCATGCCTTAGTGAAACACCACAATCTACCAGACCTGATGTATCGCGCATTCGAGGTATTACCAAAGCTGGTGATGACGCCTCACGATGCGTTCCAAGAAGAGGTGCGTGGCAACATTGAGCCATGTGCCTTGGATGATATGTTAGGGAAAGTCAGCGCCAACATGATCCTGCCGTATCCTCCGGGTGTTCCGGTGGTTATGCCGGGAGAAATGCTCACTAAGGAAAGCCGTCCAGTTCTGAGCTTCTTACAGATGCTATGCGAAATAGGCGCACACTATCCGGGCTTTGAAACGGATATTCACGGTGTTCATCGTGACGGAGCAACAGGGAAATACATGGTCGTGGTGCTGAAACAAGGCGCAGATGAGCCGGGTGATAAACCGAGTGATACGGTGAAGAAAGCGCCGGGGAAAAAACCATCAGCGGCTAAGAAATCATAACGGCGAGAAGATACAGGTAACGCTTATCCCCTGAAGGATTGATATCTAGCCATAATGGGGATAAAGCGGGTGCCTGAGAGCCAACCATGCATGAAAACAATTTGAGAAGACTGGGAAGGTTAGGCACCATCCCAGTCTGATTTTGCCGTTACATATTGCCGTTACAACGCGTGCTTATCTTCGTAGTTTAAGAACGCGGCAACTTCTGTTTTTCCCTGCTTAATGCGTAGCTCACACAGCGAGCCACGTACCATCCAGGTAAAGATCAATAGCGTAAAACACATCACTATTAATCCGTAAAGCAACAGCTTGCGCGACATCAAAGCCTCCAATTGCATTGCTGCATTGAAGAGGCTATCCTCACATTGCTTAGATGTGGTTAGGATTGCCTCAGGTTAATGTAAATTGACCTGGGGCTTTTACTTTCTGCCTCACCACACATTTCATGCTCAAGGCAAAAAGCCTCAAGCACCCGCCGTGATTCTATCCAAACAATGCTTATCTATCGCGCGTATATTGCCGTTACATCAGAGTTACGTGCATAACTGCAAAACGCTTCGCAGATATCACACAGCAGGCAGCCAAACTCAGTCCACAATCACATGCGGATAGTAACGCGACAGATCCTGCGTGATCAGG
Organism: Hafnia alvei; assembly: GCF_900095695.1. Lineage (GTDB taxonomy): Bacteria > Pseudomonadota > Gammaproteobacteria > Enterobacterales > Enterobacteriaceae > Hafnia > Hafnia alvei_B. The sequence continues at coordinate 140,420 of NZ_FMIQ01000014.1, forward strand.
CTGCGATCTTCACGAATACCCATCCCTGCAGGTTGATCGTTCACCAGCCAACTACCGATCAGCACATAGCTGTCGCCAAATTTTGGTAACGGATGAAACTGCTGAATGATCATCCCTTCTTCGCCATAAGGGCCATCAACGCTTGCCACTTCTTTACCGTTTTCGACGATGCGAATATTCGCGCCTTCGCGAGAAAACAACGGTTTAACCACGTAGTGATCAAGCTCTGGCTGATTACCATCGGCAAAGTAGGCAGGTAGCAAGTTTGGATGATTAGGGAACATCTCCCACAGCATCGGCAGCAGCGCTTTGTTAGAGATGATGCTTTTCCATGCGGGTTCTAACCAACGCACGCCGGCATCTTCCAACTTGGTTGAGAAAATCTCGCGCAGCATGAACTCCCACGGATACAGCTTGAACAGGTTGCTAATCACCTGATCCTGCGTGTCCGTGAACTGACCGCGCTCGCCCAAGCCAATGTCTTCAATAAACACAAACTCGGTGGCTAAACCTGCTTCATGCGCACAATCTTGCAGATACTGAACAGTACCGCGATCTTCCTCGGTGTCCTGACAGCACGCCATGTGTAACAAACCGAAACCGTGCGCTTCTCTCAGCTCGGTAAAGCGTTCGATAAGCTTTTCTTGCAGGCTATTAAACTGGTCTGCGTTCTGCGGAAATTTTCCAGCAGCGATTTGATCTTCAAGCCAAATCCATTGGAAGAACGCTGATTCATACAGCGACGTTGGCGTATCTGCATTGTTTTCCAACAGCTTAGCCGGATTCACGCCGTCATAGGCCAAATCCAGACGAGAATACAGAGAAGGCTGCTGAGTGCGCCAAGAGCTACGAACAAACTCCCAAACGTGTTTAGGAATTTGGAATTTCGTCATCAGCTCATCGCTGGCGATAACCTTCTCAACCACCTTCAAACACATCTGATGCAGTTCGGCCGTGGTCTCTTCTAGTTCTTCAACCTGCGCCAAGCTGAACTGATAAAACGCATCTTCACACCAGTAAGGTTCGCCATACATGGTATGAAATTGGAAACCGTATTCGGTGGCCTTTTCGCGCCAGTCCGGACGCTCACTAATAGGTACACGTTTCATGCTTAGCCACCCATGCTGCGGGTGCCGGATTTGCTTCCGGTCGCGGCATTGCTACGCTGCATAGTGCTCTGTTTAGCCACGCTCTCACCAAAGCCACCACGGGTAACGGTGGAGGTCGTTGCTGGTTTTGGCGCCATCGCCGTTTTCGGTACATTCATGCTGCGGCCACCGGCGGTTGCAGGACCGTAGCTTTTACCTGTCGCATCCACAAATTTACCGTTCGCTGGGCTTGCGGCTGATTTAGAGCTAAACAGTGGCTGTTGGTTATATGCACCACCGCCCATCATTCGGCCCATCATGTAACCCGCCATCAAAGGCATCCAGAAGCTACCGCTCTGCTGAGGCTGAGCCTGCGCTTCGCCATTGGTGCTCGGAGCCATACCGGCCTGAGCCGGCGCCTGAGTACATTGGCCTTCGCCAAACTCGGCAATACAGTCTTCACGCGACGCATATTTCGGCGCGGTTTTTTCTGCTTCTTTCAGCGCATTTTGATATGACTCTTTGCACTGAGCGCTCATCGAAGGATTCGCGTTGCTACAGTCATCTGCGTTTTGATACAGAGATACGGTTTCGTCCGTTTTCTCACAGCCTGCCAGCATGAACACGGCGCTCACGGCAATAGCCACTGGCGCAAAACGCCAGCTCTTGCGGAAAGCATCGCGGTTAATATTCTTTGTCCGTTTCATTAGTGGATTTCCTCTTATTTCACAGGCTTGCTTAGGTGATAACCAAATTAGTTGGAGCAGCGTCAAGGCGGCAAATGAGAAAATCACGACCAACTTACGTCAGTAAGCGATTCGGATTTGCGAAAGCAACCGACGCAGAAGCAGCTTCAAATAAGAAGGGTATACAAAAATTGTGCCTATGTGTCCCAGTTACCCGTTAGCATAGGTTAAAGCTGCTTAAATTTAAAGCGTAACAGCCTATTCATACGGTGATTTACACAGCCAGAAAGAGGAATGTGCGATAGGTCTCTCTTTCACCTCTTCATAGCCTTTTCACGTTTCGATTTGAAACAAACAGACTGCCATATAGTTTCAAAATGAAACATAAACCTGCTTTGATTTTTGTCTTTTTTTTCGCCGTATAGTCATCTGCAGAGAAATAACAGCACCAATAAATGTCCCGCTTCCGAAGTTTGGAAGTCATGCGCTTAGGTTTTAATCCAATTGCTTAGTGATTTATTGAGGAGCTTTATTATGTTGAAAGTCATCCAGTCTCCATCCAAATACATTCAAGGTGCCAACGCACTGCAATCTATCGGTCAGTACGCAAAAATGTTGGCCAATAACTATTTTGTTATCGCTGATGATTTTGTGATGAAACTTGCGGGCGATACCGTCGGCAGCAGCCTAAAACAGCATGATGTTGAAGGTCACTTCGCCCTGTTTGGCGGCGAATGTAGTCATAAAGAGATCAATCGCCTGATTGAAGAACTGAAGAAACACGGCTGTAAAGGCGTGATTGGTATCGGCGGAGGGAAAACGCTAGACACCGCCAAAGCTATCGCGTTCTATCAAAAACTTCCTGTTCTAGTAGTACCAACCATCGCATCCACCGATGCGCCAACCAGCGCCCTTTCCGTCATCTATAGTGAAGAAGGCGAGTTTGAAGAGTATCTGATGTATCCAACCAACCCAGATATGGTTGTGATGGACACCGCAATTATTGCCAAAGCACCGGTACGCTTACTCGTTGCGGGCATGGGGGATGCACTTTCTACCTATTTCGAAGCTCAAGCCTGTTACGACGCGCATGCTGTCAGCATGGCAGGCGGTGAGTCAACTCTCGCCGCGGTGACATTGGCTCGCCTATGCTATGAAACCCTGCTTGAAGAAGGCTACAAAGCGAAGCTGGCCGTTGAAGCTGGGGTTGCAACCACTGCGGTTGAACGCATCGTTGAAGCCAACACTTACCTGAGCGGCATCGGCTTTGAAAGCTCCGGTTTGGCGGCGGCCCACGCAATCCATAACGGCTTCACCGTTTTGGAAGAGTGTCACCACCTCTACCACGGTGAAAAAGTCGCTTTCGGGACCTTGACTCAGCTCGTGCTGCAAAATAGCAGCAGCGAGCATATTGAAACCGTGCTCGATTTCTGCTTACAGGTCGGTCTGCCAGTCACGCTCAAAGAGATGGGCGTTAAGGCCGATGACAAGCTAGAAGAAAAAATCATGGCGGTCGCCAAAGCCAGCTGTGCAGAGGGCGAAACCATCCACAACATGCCGTTCAAAGTCACTCCAGAACAGGTGTTCGCTGCCATTTTGGCCGCTGACCGTTTGGGTCAGGCGTGGTTGAAATAAACCGTAGATACTTTTAGGTCTTGCTTAGCCTTCAACCTCCTCTTTTTAAAAAAAGAGTGAGGTTGGGATAAGGCACATCAAACTCGGATCTCACCGGAGCCTTTTTAATGAAAAAGCTAATCAACCAAGTCGAAACCGTTTTACATGAACAAATTCTCGGACTAGTTGAAGCCCACCCTGAATTAACACTTCACCAAGACCCCGTATTCGTCACCCGCGCCGACGTGCCCGTTGCTGGCAAAGTCGGTATCCTTTCCGGCGGTGGTAGCGGCCATGAGCCTATGCACTGTGGCTTTATTGGTGAAGGCATGCTCGACGCTGCGTGTCCCGGCGAGATTTTCACGTCGCCAACGCCTGACCAGATGTATGAATGTGGCCAGGCTATCGACGGTGGCAAAGGCGTGCTGATGATTATCAAAAACTACACCGGCGACGTTTTAAATTTTGAAACCGCGGCAGAACTGCTGCATGACAGCGGCACTCAGGTCGGCACGATTTTGGTCGATGACGATGTTGCGGTAAAAGACAGTTTATACACCGCTGGCCGTCGTGGCGTCGCCAATACGGTGCTGATTGAAAAGCTGCTTGGCGCAGCCGCCGCTCGCGGTGACTCGCTCGATCAGCTTGTTGAGTTGGGGCATAAACTCAACAACGAAGGCCATTCTATTGGCATCGCGCTTCAGGCTTGTACGGTTCCTGCGGCAGGTAAACCTTCCTTCACCCTGCCCGATAACGTAATGGAGTTTGGCGTGGGTATCCACGGCGAACCCGGTATTGAACGCCGCGAATTTACCACGCTCAATCAAACCGTCGATGAGATGTTTGCCACTCTACTCGCTCATGGCAAATATCAGCGTACGCTACGTTCTTGGGATCGCAACGCGGGTGAATGGAAAGAACAAACGCAATCCAAACAACCGCTGCAAAAAGGCGATCGCGTCATCGCTTTGGTCAATAATCTAGGCGCCACGCCGCTTTCCGAACTGTATGGCGTTTACCATCGTCTTCAACATTGCTGCGCAGAGTTAGGCCTCACCATTGAGCGTAAATTAATCGGCTCTTACTGCACTTCGCTCGATATGCAGGGTATCTCAATCACGCTGCTGAAAGTTGACCAAGAAACGCTGTCCCTCTGTGATGCCCCCGTCAATACACCCGCTTTACGTTGGGGAATGTAATATGTCACTGACTAAACAACAGATCGTTAACTGGCTTATGCGCTGCGGCGAAGTTTTTGCCGAACAGAAAGATTTTCTCACCCAGCTCGATACCGAAATTGGCGACGCCGACCACGGCCTAAACATGAACCGTGGCTTTAATAAAGTCGTCGAAAAACTGCCTTCATTCGCCGATAAAGACATTGGTTTCATCCTGAAAAACACCGGCATGACGCTGCTTTCCAGCGTAGGTGGAGCCAGCGGCCCGCTCTTTGGCACCTTCTTTATTCGTGCATCGCAAAGCACTGCAGCCAAACAAAGCCTATCGCTTATCGAACTCACTCAAATGCTGAAAGAAGGTATGGAAGGTGTGGTTAGCCGCGGTAAAGCAGAGCCAAACGATAAAACCATGTGTGACGTTTGGTGGCCTGTCGTGGCATCGCTCGAAGCCTCTAGCCAAAAAGATCTGCCGGTGCCACAGGCATTAGATTTGGCTGTCGAAGCGGCTCGCCAAGGATTGGAAAGCACCATCACCATGCAGGCCCGTAAAGGCCGCGCCAGCTATTTAGGCGAGCGCAGTATTGGCCATCAAGATCCGGGCGCAACCTCTGCGTGGTTGATGATGCAAACCTTAGCAGCCGTCACCCATTAGTTGGCGTTTCGTTGAATGCACTAGGAATAAATTATGGTCAACATCGTTGTAGTATCTCACAGCGCCAAACTGGCTGATGGCGTTGCAGAACTCGCCGCCCAAATGATCCAGAACGGCTGCCGCTTAGCTGTTGCCGCTGGGGTGGACGATCCCGATCATCCGATAGGCACTGACGCCATTAAAGTCATGCAGGCGATCGAAGAGGTATTCGATCCCTCTGGCGTGTTGATCATGATGGATCTCGGCAGTGCATTACTCAGCGCCGAAACGGCGCTGGAACTGCTTGATCCTGAAATGAGCGCGCGCGTTAAGGCCTGCTCCGCCCCCCTCGTTGAAGGAACATTAGCCGCAGTCGTTGCCGCTTCGGCGGGCGCTTCGCTGGAAGCTGTCGAACGCGAAGCTCAATCAGCGCTCCAGGCCAAAAAAGCCCAGCTCGGTGAACAAGAGCCGACTCATGCCTCAGCGCCTAATCAGGCTGCTCCGCTCTCTTGCGACGAGCAAGGCGTAAATTGGAACGTGTTGAATCCAAATGGATTACACGTTCGCCCCGCCGCTAAGCTCGCTAACGCCTTAGCCCCTTTTGATGCCGAACTGGTGCTGTATAAGATCGATGACGTAAAAGGAAATCGCCATGCCGATCCGCGCAGCCTTAACCAGCTGGCGTTATTACAGGTGCGCAAAGGTGATGAGATCCGCCTAGTTGCCAAAGGCACACAGGCAGCAGAAGCATTGGCGGCGTTTAGACAGCTGGCGCAGACCAACTTTGGCGAAATTATTACATCCGATATCAGCGGCGGTCTGACGTTACAAGGCAAATCAGTGATGGATACGCAGGTTAGTGCGCCCGCATTTGTCCTGCCCACGCAGGATATCGATGTACCCAATCGCTCAATTTTGTCGGATCGCGTGGAGATCGAGCAGCAGCGTTTACGTCAGGCCATTGCTAAAACGTTGCAGGATCTTAACCGTCTTGCGGATCGCACTAACCAATTACTCGGTAAACAGCACGCGGGGATCTTCGGCGCACACAGTATGCTCATCGACGATCCCGACCTGCAACATTCGGCCTTTAATCGCATTGCGAGCCAGCTATGCAGCGCCGAAACAGCTTGGCAGGCTGAGTTGACCGAGATGGCGAATGCATACCAAGAATTAGACGACGAATATCTGCAAGCGCGTGAGCTGGACGTTAGGGATATTTTACAGCGCACGTTGCTTCATCTGGCGGGCGAAACTCAGGAAATACAGAACCCGAGCATACCTTCCATTATATTAGCCCGTGAACTAATGCCTTCAGATGCCATTATGCTCGACCGCCGCTTGGTTCTGGGCATCGTACTCACCCAAGGTAACGCCCTGTCCCATGCCGCTATTTTAGCGAATGCTATGGGTATCCCGATGATTGTTGGCGTGGGTGATAGCCTGAAACAAGCGCAGGAAGGACAAAAAATAACCCTGAACGCGGCGCGCGGGGAAGTGATTTTAGGTTGTTAGTTTTATTTTTCAGCCAATAAAAAACCGGAGATTCATACTCCGGTTTTTTCGTGCGTCGTGTACCCATCGATCAATTAGGGCACTTGTACACTTGGCCGCTCATCTGGCTGTCTAACGGAGCAAAGCTTGACCAGAAGTTCTCACTTGGACTCACGGCACCATAGATAACGTTGCCACCCATCGCTGCGGCTTTATTACGTAAATCATTTGCTGCGCCGCGCATTGAGCTAGACTCGCCGCCCTGACCAGACATCCAGTTGCTTTGAGAACCCGTTACTTCGCCCAACAGCTGGCATTCAGTGCCTGGCTTGGTATCGGTGAATTTAATTTGCTGACCTGCGGTGTCCAGCTGCGTCGTAGAGCTACAGCCAGCCAACAGCATCACTGCCGTCAGGCCCAATAAACCTTTAATCCGCATCTTCTTCCCCATTGATGTGTAGAAAGTCACGTCCGAATATTACCAGAATCAGGAAATTACGCTTATAAAAAACAAAACCCCCGCCGAGGCGAGGGTTTTATTTAGAACGTTGGGATGGCTATGCCATAACCCGTGTCACTGATTGCCGATTCAAAAACTCAACGGCTTCAGCGACAAAGGAAATTACATCATGCCGCCCATGCCGCCCATTCCGCCCATACCACCAGCGGCACCCATATCTGCTTTATCATCACGCAGATCGGTAACCATACATTCGGTAGTAATCATCAGGCCAGCGATAGACGCTGCGTACTGCAGAGCAGAACGAGTTACTTTGGTTGGATCCAAGATACCCATTTCGATCATATCGCCGTACTCTTCAGAGTAAGCGTTATAACCGTAGCTGCCTTCGCCCGCTTTCACGTTGTTGGCGATAACAGAGGCTTCTTCACCGGCGTTGATAACGATCTGACGCAGAGGTGCTTCCATTGCGCGCAGCGCAACTTTGATACCCACGTTCTGGTCTTCGTTAGCGCCTTTCAGGCCAGCGATTTTGCCAGCAACACGGATCAGGGCAACACCACCACCAGCAACCACGCCTTCTTCTACCGCTGCACGAGTTGCGTGCAGGGCGTCTTCTACGCGTGCTTTCTTCTCTTTCATTTCAACTTCGGTAGCAGCACCGACTTTGATAACTGCAACGCCGCCAGCCAGTTTAGCCACACGCTCTTGCAGTTTTTCACGGTCGTAGTCAGAAGTTGCATCTTCGATCTGCTTACGGATCTGACCAACACGGCCCTGGATCGCAGCTTCATCACCGATACCATCGATGATGATAGTGGTGTCTTTGTTGATAACGATACGTTTAGCCTGACCCAGATCTTCCAGAGTTGCTTTTTCCAGCTCCATACCGATTTCTTCAGAAATTACGGTACCGCCAGTCAGCGTTGCGATGTCTTGCAGCATAGCTTTACGACGATCGCCGAAGCCTGGAGCTTTAACCGCAGCTACTTTCACGATGCCACGCATGGTGTTAACCACCAGCGTTGCCAATGCTTCGCCTTCAACGTCTTCAGCGATAATCAGCAGTGGTTTGCCTGCTTTAGCAACGGCTTCCAGCACTGGCAGCATTTCGCGGATGTTGGAGATTTTTTTGTCAGCCAGCAGGATGAACGGGCTTTCCAGTTCGATAGAACCGGTTTCTGGCTTGTTGATGAAGTATGGAGACAGGTAGCCACGATCGAACTGCATACCTTCAACCACGTCCAGCTCGTCTTGCAGGCCGGTGCCTTCTTCAACGGTGATAACGCCTTCTTTGCCAACTTTTTCCATCGCTTCAGCGATCAGTTTACCCACGGTTTCGTCGGAGTTAGCAGAGATAGTACCTACCTGAGCGATTGCAGTGGAGTCAGAGCAAGGCACAGACAGTTTTTTCAGTTCTTCAACCGCAGCAATGACAGCTTTGTCGATACCGCGTTTCAGATCCATTGGGTTCATGCCAGCAGCAACGGCTTTCAGACCTTCGTTAACGATAGCCTGAGCCAGTACGGTTGCAGTGGTAGTACCGTCACCTGCAGCGTCGTTCGCTTTAGAGGCAACTTCTTTAACCATCTGCGCACCCATGTTTTCGAACTTGTCTTCCAGTTCGATTTCACGAGCAACAGACACGCCATCTTTAGTGATGGTCGGCGCACCGAAAGATTTATCCAGAACGACGTTACGGCCTTTAGGGCCCAGGGTCACTTTCACTGCGTCTGCCAGTACGTTCACGCCGCGAAGCATTTTCACACGTGCTTCGCTACCAAATTTTACGTCTTTAGCTGCCATTGTTCTTTCCTTTAAACTTATTCAGTTAAGAAGATTATGCGTTGTCAAAAGAAGCGATTATTACGCTTCGACTACAGCCAGGATGTCGCTTTCGGACATGATCAACACTTCTTCATTGTCGATCTTCTCTGCTTTCACGCCGTAACCATCGTTGAAAATAACGATGTCGCCAACTTTAACGTCCAGCGGCTTCACTTCGCCGTTTTCCAAAATGCGACCTTTACCGACAGCGACGATTTCGCCACGGGTAGATTTACCCGCTGCGGAGCCGGTCAGAACGATGCCGCCAGCTGATTTGGACTCGACTTCTTTACGCTTGACGATTACACGGTCATGCAATGGGCGAATATTCATTGATAGCTCTCCTTTGAGAAGGTCCATATCGTTTAGGGTTGAACGCCGAAGCCAGAGGAACATCCTCCGCTCTCGGACTCGTGGTTACCAGATTGGGGCAACCAACAACCCCTTCAAGGGGTGATAAGTAAAAAATTTGTGTTTTTCTTCAACCTCTGCGAGGCAGAGCCAATAAAAGAAAAGGCGCGGCCGAAATTTGCCACGCCTTTGCTAAGAATGAAACACTAATACGCTTATTTGTCGTCTTTGTATCTATCGTCTTTATGATCGAGGCGATTATCTACCGGCGGACGGTGCTCGTCTTTGCGTTCAAACTCACCGTCAAAGGTGTTCCCACCTTGAGATCCACCAAAATCACCGCCACCGAAACTGCCGCCGGAGCGAGAAAAACTGAAGTACGGCAATAGCTTGAGCGTTAGATGTTTTTGTACCGGAGGCAAAATCAGCAGCAGGCCTAAAAAGTCGGTGAAAAAACCGGGCAGGATGAGCAAAAAACCCGCCATAACCAATGAAACGCTTTTCACCATTTCTGCTGCAGGGCTTTCCCCCATCGCCATCTTCTGCTGCATCTGCATCAGCGTTTTCATTCCCTGATGACGAACCAGCGAAGCCCCGAGACAAGAAGTCAGGACTACGAGCAACAATGTCAGGGCAACCCCAAGCACTGCGGCAACCTTAATAAAAATAGATATTTCTATATAAACAAACAGAAATACCAATATGAGCGGTAACCAGCGCAACATCCTTCTCCTAAATTGCAGTGCTTTCTAATGATGAGTATTGCATTAAAGAACAACTGAGATAGTTAAAATTTAACAGCATATATGTCTAAAAACAGTCTATATATGACAAGTGGTGGCATTTTATACGTTTTCAACCCTATAACTCTTGTGGGTTATTTTCTTTATCTGTGAGAGTAATCACAGATATGTAAACACCTGAAACTTGAAGCGCCATATAGTGATCTGGGTTCATGCTTTTCCACACCAGCAGCATATGATCAGCCACAGAACAGAGAGGACGGATGATCCTTTCGAATTTGAAAATCTAAACGATATAAATCCATTAGCAAGTTTACTATTCGGCATCAATTAAAGAAGGTTCTTATGTCAAACAACATTCGTATTGAAGAAGACCTGTTAGGCACCCGTGAAGTTCCAGCAGACGCTTATTATGGTGTTCACACTCTGCGAGCGATTGAAAACTTTTATATCAGCAACAACAAAATCAGCGATATCCCTGAATTTGTTCGCGGCATGGTTATGGTTAAAAAAGCTGCTGCGCTCGCAAATAAAGAGTTACACACCATTCCGCGTAAAATTGCCGATACCATTATTCTTGCTTGTGACGAAGTATTGAACAACGGCAAATGCATGGATCAATTCCCTGTAGACGTATATCAGGGTGGTGCAGGTACTTCCGTTAATATGAACACCAACGAAGTGCTGGCAAATATCGGTCTGGAACTGATGGGCCACCAGAAAGGTGAATATCAATACCTGAACCCGAACGATCACCTGAACAAATGCCAGTCTACCAACGATGCCTACCCTACCGGTTTCCGTATCGCTGTGTATTCTTCTATCATGAAACTGCTGGATGCAATCAACCAACTGCGCGAAGGTTTTGATCGTAAAGCAAAAGAATTCGAAAACATTCTGAAAATGGGTCGTACCCAGTTGCAGGATGCGGTACCTATGACTCTGGGTCAGGAATTCAAAGCATACAGCGTATTGCTGAAAGAAGAAGTTAAGAACCTGCAACGCACCTCTGAGCTGCTGCTGGAAGTCAACTTGGGCGCTACCGCTATCGGTACTGGCCTGAACACGCCAGAAGGTTACTCTCAGTTAGCTGTGCAAAAACTGTCTGAAGTCAGCGGCCTGCAATGCTCTGTAGCAGAAGACCTGATCGAAGCAACCTCTGACTGCGGCGCATACGTAATGGTTCACGGTGCACTGAAACGTCTGGCGGTTAAACTGTCTAAAATCTGTAACGACCTGCGCTTGCTGTCTTCTGGTCCACGTACCGGTCTGAACGAAATCAACCTGCCAGAACTGCAGGCTGGTTCTTCAATCATGCCAGCTAAAGTTAACCCAGTGGTTCCTGAAGTGGTTAACCAACTTTGCTTCAAAGTCATCGGTAACGACACCACCGTAACCATGGCTGCTGAAGCAGGCCAGCTGCAGTTGAACGTAATGGAACCTGTTATTGGCCAGGCGATGTTTGAATCCATCTCTATCCTGACTAACGGTTGCTACAACCTGCTAGAAAAATGCGTCAACGGCATTACCGCAAACAAAGAAGTTTGTGAAAGCTATGTATTTAACTCTATCGGTATCGTAACTTACCTGAATCCGTTTATCGGCCACCACAACGGTGATATCGTTGGTAAAATCTGTGCCGAAACAGGTAAAAACGTGCGTGAAGTTGTTCTGGAACGTGGTCTACTGACCGAAGCGGAACTGGATGACATCTTCTCTGTAGAGAACCTGATGCACCCTGCTTATAAAGCAAAACGTTATACTGACGAAAGCGAACAATAATAAAGTTCGCTAGTCGATATCAGGCACGTCTGCCCCTTGGTCAGTCGTGCCTTTTTATTGCGACCAACATACTTAAAAAAAGAATTACACCCGATGTCATTGTGTTGCAGTGAATGATGAGTAAAAGAATTCTGAGTCACCTATGTGAGTATGAGCCTCAGAAAATACACTTATTCCACGCGGCAGCTTCAAGGACAAAAGGAATATTATCGTTACATCTTGAGGAGAAACACTATGTTAGTTTTGGAGCTGGTGATCGTACTGCTCGCCATATTCTTAGGTGCCAGACTAGGGGGCATCGGAATAGGATTCGCCGGTGGTTTAGGGGTTTTAGTCCTTGCCATGATCGGTGTTAAACCAGGCAATATTCCATTCGACGTTATTTCAATTATCATGGCCGTTATCGCCGCAATCTCTGCAATGCAGGTTGCCGGTGGTATGGATTATCTAGTTCATCAAACTGAAAAACTTCTGCGTAAGAACCCAAAATACATCACGATCCTTGCACCGATTGTGACCTATTTTCTGACCATCTTTGCTGGCACCGGTAATATTTCCCTGTCTGCACTGCCAGTTATCGCTGAAGTAGCGAAAGAACAAGGCATCAAGCCATGCCGTCCACTGTCTACCGCCGTTGTTTCTGCTCAGATTGCGATTACCGCGTCTCCAATTTCAGCCGCAGTGGTTTATATGTCTTCAGTGATGGAAGGCCACGGCATCAGCTATATCCACCTGCTGATGGTTGTTATCCCATCTACCTTCCTCGCTGTACTGGTCATGTCACTGCTGGTTTCTTGGCTCTTCGACTCCAAACTGTCTGACGATCCTATTTACCAGAAACGTCTGGCTGAAGGCCTGATTGAACTGCGTGGCGACAAGCAAGTAGTTATCAAACCTCGTGCAAAAAGCTCTGTATGGTTGTTCCTGCTGGGCGTTGTGTGCGTCGTTTGCTATGCAATCATCAACAGCCCAAGCCTCGGCTTGGTTGAAAAACCGCTGATGAACACCACGAACGCGATTCTGATCATCATGCTGAGCGTCGCAACGCTGACCACTATCCTGTGCCGCGTTGAAACTGACAGCATTCTGAACTCCAGCACCTTCAAAGCAGGTATGAGCGCATGTATCTGTATTCTGGGTGTTGCTTGGTTGGGCGATACTTTCGTTCAAGCAAACCTTGATTGGATCAAAGAAACTGCGGGTACCGTCATCCAGTCTCACCCTTGGCTGCTAGCGGTAATCTTCTTCTTCGCTTCTGCTCTGCTGTATTCTCAGGCTGCAACGGCTAAAGCCCTGATGCCAATGGCGCTGGCGCTGAACGTTTCTCCTCTGACTGCAGTAGCCTCTTTCGCCGCGGTTTCTGGCCTGTTTATTCTGCCTACCTACCCAACTCTGGTTGCAGCAGTACAGATGGATGACACCGGTACAACCCGTATCGGTAAACTGGTCTTTAACCACCCGTTCTTCATCCCTGGCACTATCGGCGTGGCACTGTCTGTTATCTTCGGCTTCCTGCTGGGAAGCATAATGCTGTAAGCCTCCCTCGCTTGTAAGTACAAAAAGGACGCTTCGGCGTCCTTTTCTCATTCTAATCACGCTATTTTTGCGTTGCTGACAATTTTCGCTCACACAAGGTATAGTGTTGATTCAAAATCATCCACGGCGAGGTTTAGATCAGATGTCAGAGACTGAAAAACCACTACCCGATAACGTTACCGATGCCATCGTCGTGCTCTGCACTGCGCCCGACGAAGCCTGTGCTCAGCAGCTGGCTTCGCTGGCACTGAGTGAAAAACTCACGGCCTGCGTTACGCTGCTACCCGGCGCATCCTCCATGTATTATTGGGAAGGAAAGCTGGAGCAGGAATACGAAGTCCAGATGATTTTGAAAAGCGAGCGCTCACATCAGGAAGCATTGCTAAGCTTTCTGAAACAGCATCATCCATACCAAACCCCTGAACTTTTAGTATTACCTGTTCACGCGGGAGATAAAGATTACCTGTCATGGCTCAACGCTTCTTTACGCTAGTTTTTCTGTTTATCTGTACTCTGCTTCCGGCACAGGCGTCGCTATTTTCTAGCAAAACGCAGTTTGTGCCAGTCGATCAGGCCTTCGCATTCGATTTCAAGCAACAAGAGAATAAGCTCGATCTAAATTGGCAAATCAAACCGGGGTACTACCTCTATCGTCAGCAGATTAAAATTGAGCCTCATCAGGCTAAAATAGCGCCGTTTACGCTGCCTGAAGGCCTAGATCATCATGATGAGTTTTACGGCAAAACCGCTATTTTTAAAGACAACTTAACGCTCAATCTGCGCCTCCAAAGCGCCGATCAAAACGCTACGTTGATTGTGACTTATCAGGGCTGCGCCGAGGCGGGTTTCTGCTATCCACCGGAAACCAAAACCATCCCCTTAGATTCGGTTACCGCGCAGGCCACCACTGAGGTGGCACAAAATACAGCGCCTATTACGGAGTCTGCCCCTGCGCTACCGTTCTCACCGCTTTGGGCGCTTCTTATTGGGATCGGCATTGCATTTACACCCTGCATCTTACCGATGTATCCGCTGATCTCCGCCATTATCCTTGGGCAGGATCGTCAACAGAGCTATCGCCGAATTTTTGTATTGTCGCTCGTTTATGTCCAAGGCATGGCGGTGACTTATACCCTGCTAGGGATGGTGGTCGCCGCCGCTGGATTACAGTTCCAAGCTGCTTTCCAACACCCCTATGTATTGATTGGGCTATCGGTTTTATTCGTGCTGCTCGCGCTGTCGATGTTTGGCCTGTTTACCTTACAGCTGCCTTCTTCAGTCCAGACACGCCTCACGCTCTGGAGCAACCAGCAACGCAGCGGATCGCTACTTGGCGTATTCGTCATGGGCGCACTGGCGGGCCTGATATGTTCGCCCTGCACCACCGCGCCGCTTAGCGCCATCCTACTGTACATTGCCCAAAGCGGTAATCTGGCCGCAGGCGGCGGCACGCTATATCTTTATGCGCTGGGAATGGGCATTCCGCTGATCCTCGTGACCACTTTCGGCAACCGCCTGCTACCGCGAAGCGGGCCATGGATGCAATACGTCAAAGAGGCGTTTGGATTTGTAATCTTAGCGCTGCCAGTATTCTTACTGGAGCGTATTCTGGGTGACGAGTGGGGGTTACGGCTTTGGTCGCTGCTGGGCGTTGCCTTCTTCGGATGGGCATTTGCACTGAGCCTGAAGTCCTCTCATCGCCTAGCGCGCATCATGCAAATTGTGATGCTAGGTTTGGCGCTGGTTTGTTCACGTCCACTGCAAGATTGGGCATTTGGCAATGCATCACAGGCAACCATGGCTCATCTACCGTTCCAAAAAGTGAATACTATTGCAGAACTGGATCACGCTCTGCAGCAGGCTAAAGCAGAGAACAAACCTGTTATGTTAGATCTGTATGCTGACTGGTGTGTGGCCTGCAAAGAGTTTGAAAAATACACCTTCAGCGATCCAACGGTGCGCCAGCAACTGGCGGATACCGTGCTGTTACAGGCAGACGTCACGGCCAACAACGCAGAGCATGCCGCTCTGCTCAAGCAATTAAACGTATTAGGCCTGCCAACTATCCTGTTCTACAACGCGCAGGCGCAAGAACAGCCGCAGCTGCGCGTCACCGGTTTTATGAAGGCAAAGGAATTCACAGCGCATTTGCACAATCGCTAACCATCAACGACACTGAGGATCCGATCGTGAAAGATCCGCACATAAGACAGGAGGATCACGTGCAACGAGAACTCGTGCTCAGCCAGGTACTTGGCCTGCTGGAACAACAAGGACTAGCAACCACGACCTTGGATAAGCTGGCTCCCCAGCTCGATATTTCAAAGGAAGAGCTAATTCGTTTTTGGCCAGATCGTGAAGCCCTGCTTTATGACAGTCTGCGCTACCACGCGCAGCAGATAGACACATGGCGCCGCCAGCTACTGCTGGATGAAACCCTTTCTGCTCGAGATAAAATCTTAGCGCGTTATCACGTGCTGGCCGAATATGTGCAGCAACAACGCTATCCCGGCTGCCTGTTTATCGCCGCCTGCAGCTTTTTCCCTGAAGACGATCACCCGATTCACCTGCTCGCCGAGCAACAGAAAGCAGCCTCTTACGAGTTTACGCTCGCGCTGCTGCAAGATATCGATATGGACGATCCTGAAATGGTCGCTCATCAGATGGAGCTAGTGCTGGAAGGCTGCTTAAGTCGTTTGCTGGTAAAACGCCAACTACAAGATGTAGAAACCGCACGCCGCTTAGCCGAAGATATTCTGCAAATTGCGCGCTGCCGCCGAAATGGTGCCTTAGGCTAAGGCGCAGTATTTATTGTGATATCGATGAATAAACCACCCCTGAGGGTGGTTTATCGAAGGTAGGAAATAGAACGTGTTAATTAACTCATCGAGAGATTAATTGGCACCCACTAAAGAAACGCTGTCGGTAATAATCCCTTCTTCAGCGCCTTTCAGAGCCAAGTTCGCTTCATAGTATTTACCCTCTTTCAGCAACTGCTGCGCTTTTTTAACAGCCTGCTGAGTTTGTTTCAGCGGCATCAAATATTGAGTTTCCGTTACACCAACGCCTGCCAAACGCAGTTCTTCCATTGCGCCTTTATGATCGCCCTTCTTGAATTTGGCATTAGCGCTATCAATCGCTTTTTGTTTTTCAGGCGTTGCCACGAAATCCTCAGCTAAAGAAATAGAGGCATTGATCACCACGTAGTTATCACCAGCCAGCGGGGTTTTCTTATCGGCCTTAATAAAATCTTTCCAGTCGGTGTTATCGTCAGATAATAAGGTTTGCGCCTGATCGACTAATTTTTGTGCCACATCTGGATATCCACGGAATAAAGAGACGCGAGCATATTGCACATCACGCATGGCGTTAAAGCCTTGTTGAGCCACCTTCGCGACTTCTTTGGCCTGTTGGGCAGTGAGCACATTAGCGCTTACGGTGGTCGTTGCCGCTGGAGCAGTGGTTGCGCCATCAGCAGCCCAAGTAAAAGTAGACATCATGGCAAGAGAAAGCGCGGTTGCTGTAAGAATACGTTTCATAATTAATACACCTGATTTAATTTATATTATTCGGCTATACGCTGCTCTTCTATAAATAAATAGAGCTTCGTAATCAACAAAACCAAGGTTATATATCGACTACAATTGATGTCAACAAGCCTAAATTAAGCATGGATTTTGTAAAATACACATTACGCTTCTGGGAATAAATAATTTACGGCTTATGTTCTATCATTTTACTTTATTACATAAGTGCAAAAATTAGACAAATAATTGACCATAAATAGAACATAACAACATGTTAAACAAAGAAATAACCCAGAGTCATTACAGTCAAAAAAAGTAAACCCATATCAATATTGGCCATCTCTTAGAGAGATATTTTCATACTGCATTATTATTAATATAAAAATTAGCTACCAGCATATAAAAATGAGTTCTTATGTTTAAAAGACTATAGAGAATAACCATTCTATTTCAGCGTAAAAATAGCGCTCGTAATTTTATGTCAGCCAAATAAACCGGCTATTCTGCCACTATAGAGCTTCTGGCTAGTTCTCAATCCCTCGTGATGACCTCGGCTGCCCACTTCTCATAAAGCAGGAGATGAAGGTAAACAGAGATCTCATCGCTATGGCGCAAATTTCGTGCAAAAAAAACCAAAGTGCCGAAACATTAGGCAACCGATCAAGGGAATGAAGAAATTACGTTGACGCAACGATGCAGATCCAGTTTAATACGCCTCGTTGCCCGGATAGCTCAGCCGGTAGAGCAGGGGATTGAAAATCCCCGTGTCCTTGGTTCGATTCCGAGTCCGGGCACCACTATTTAAAGAAACCAGCCTAAGGGCTGGTTTTTTGCTTTCTGCTTTCCTGTTAAAAATCAGGACTCTTCATCGAACTTCGTTCGATAATTCGCCCCCAGCGCCGCTATACACATCCTTCATGATCTTGATGTAACGAGCATCGACAAGATTAAAACCATGAATCCAACATATTTGCTGCAGCGTAATTATTTCTGGCTGACGCGCTGCGCTTGCCACCTCGCGCTTCACCACCAGAATAAGCTGATGAAACACGTGAGTCGGAGTTATTCTGTCGGTTTGTGATAGCGGGAAGGCCAGATTTGTTCCGGCTGAACGCCCACTGCTTCGGCAATCAGCCTTTCACCTTTAGGCCAATGCCTTACTAAAGCATTCGTAAGCGTTGCGGAGGCCAGCCCTGCGTTGCGCGAAACCGCAGAAAGTGAGGTTCCGCGCTTTTTCAGCGCCGCGATAATGTCGGCAGAATGCCAATCTGGTTGCATCATACCGCCACCTCTTCGATAAACTTCACACCGTCGGCGGTGCGGATCCAGCGTGGCGCTCTGAGTTCATCGGCAAAGTAACACACCAGCTCGAACAACAATCCGGTGAGCTGCTTTTCTTCATCAGCAGTAAAGGTATGTTTGCTCAGGAGCTGCGCCAGCGTCAGGCAGTAGCCGCAGAGGAGTTCTGATTCGGGTTCAAAAACGGGTATTTTGGTGGGGAGTTGGTCGACGGTGAAACGTTCCATCAGATGCGGTGGAATGGGATCGTTGAGTGTGGGGTGTAGCAGATTCAGGCAATCAGCAAGGCGGTAACACAACGCCCGCCTTTCGCCTGAATGATGGCTTTCTATCAAGGCATCGGCGAATTGTTCGCAGTGATCGGCAAGTACGGTGAAATCAGTGCCGCTATTAAAAGACAGTGTAAGTGGGGAACATTCGGACGAATGTGTTTGGGTTGGGGTCGTAGCCATTTTGGCAGCATCCTGTAACGGGTAATAAACCCACCACTTGAGAGGTCAATCCCATGGGTGGTGGACTGAACAGGGTTGACCTTACCGGTGTTACAGGAAACCGGCGCATCTTGCGATGCCCCCGCTCAGCCCACCATTGAGATGTAGCCGAACGCACGACACAAAAAAGACGCTCGCGCGTCATGTGTCGCCTGTAACAATTTCAGGAGGTCAATCCCGGCACCTGATTTGGCAGGTGCGGGAGTACGATACTGCTAGCCAGGGGAAACGGCAAGGGGATTTATCAGAGATAAATTTTAGATATAGAAGCCTCAACCTAATTTGGTTCAGTATATTTCAATATTAATTATCTTCTTGCATCCCGCGAGCAAGTGCTCGCAGGCATGATGCATATAATGTTAAAATTAATGAATTGAAATACAATTCTCTATTATCTCGATTGATGGGATCTCATTGTATAGGGAATGAGGATCTAGATTTAGTAATTCTTCAATCACTTTCTCAATTGATAATATAGGAGCTTTATCAAATCTAGGTTTTGAATAATCTGACTCACCGCTTTCAATAAAATCAAGATACTTCATAATCTTATGCAATAACATATTTTGTGTATGTTTAGAGCCTGTACTTTGGAGTTCATGGAAACCTACTGTTGAATTAACAGAACTAAAGGCCACATAAGATAACCGCCTTGCACTTGAATCAATTTTTTCTAATCTCTGTATCGTACTTTCATTAAGTGAGAACTCTTGAGCCCATTTATCTGATACGTTTGAAAGGTAATACTCCAATGTACTATAAAAATATCCGATGGTGATTTTCTTCCAAACTTTAATAAGGCTATTCCCAATATCATTTCGCCTTAGTATTTCTTCTTTTATAACTTTTAGCGAAATTACTTTAGTGTCCTCTACGCCAATAATATTTAAATGCAATTGGCAATTATTTATAAAAGAGCTGAAATTATATAAATCACCATCTTCTAATGCATTGAAATCTGAAATTGATATTTTTAATACGTGATTTACGAGTAAGTTTGTCAATAACTGGTTGGCAACTCTTCGTGAAGGGAAGGTATATCTTAAGCGTTGTTCGGTTGTCGTGAGCCCCCAATCTCCTCCACACCCATCAATAACGCTCGTTAATATCAGTAACATATCAGTGGGAATTGAACTCAGTTCAATTGGAGCTATATTTGCAGGATTAACAGGGTGATCTCTCCTTTCCATTTCTTTATTTACGGCTTTCTCACCTTGCTCTTGCAATTGTTGATAAACAGGATCATCGTTAGTAACAAATGATTCAAAGTGCCCCATCCATTCATCATATTCATTCCACCGAGAACAACGAATTGTAGCTTTAATTGTATTGATGCATAATGATTTTTTATACGAACTACTATCGTCAGATAAATTTTCTGCTGATAAAAATTCGGTAGCATAATCTATTGCACATTCATCATTTCTATTGAGATTGAAATACGATAAGAAAAAGCAAATGGACTGGCTTTTATCACCATAAAGTTGTTCACCAACAAATAAAGTGAGTTTTTTTAACTCATTATCTTTTTCTATTAATAGACGATGAAAATATTCATAAAATTTTGATAAAATCGCATCATAAGAGTGTTCAGAAAGTGGTTCCGGACGTTTTTTTATATCAGCCATAAACCTCATAAAACAATTGAAATAAGGGCTAACTCGACCTTTAGTACCAATCATCATAAAAATATCAAGTAATTGGTAGTAAGGGTGCGCAATTTCAAGATTAGAAGAAATATGCTCAGGTGTTAAAAACGAAATTCGCTCAGAAAACGTGAAGGAATGCCGCCCCTCTATGAGTTTCTTTATATATGAAGGTATTTCACTGTCTATAGTCGAAAGTAATAAAAATGCAGATTCTCTAAAAGATTCATATTCTTTATTTTCCCAATATATAATCATGCAGGAAAAATAATAATCGGGACTAATCGCCAATTCTGGATTTATTCTTACTTGTTCTAAAATGGCTACACAGAAGTCAAGCAAAGGGACATTTGTCGGTAAAAATAATTATTAAAATGATATTTATTTTCCTGAAGTGAAGAAGAAATATTTTTTTTCTTCTGTTGTAACAATTTTTTCTGATTGCGTTTAGATTTCTTAGTAGCCATCACCACCACCCTTTGATAAAAAATCCTATACCAGCATTAAGCCCCAACCATATATCAATATCTGACTATACTCTTTACAGTTTCCAGGTAAATCACTTACTTATAGGAAATTACAGGTTGAGAGTCGTTCAGTTCGATGCGTGGAATAACCCTCATATGGCTATAACCAAGACAAAGAACCGTTCGTTCGCTAAGCCCACACTGAAACACTCCCCACCAAATCCCCCAGCGTCACCATCAGCATCATCGGATCCATCGGCGATGGTTCAAAACCCACTCGTAGATAAAACTCCCGAGCTTCATCAGATAATGCGTGAACCAACATGCCACGAATACCAATAGTTTCCGCAACCTGAATCACCCGTAACCCCGCATCACGTACTAACGCACGCCCGACGCCCTGACCATGCAGTGATTTATCTACAGCCAGTCGTCCTAACACCACGACAGGGATCGGGTCGGGCATGTTACGGCGAAAACGACCAGCGGCAGAGTTGCTCATCACCGCGCTGGATGCTAATGAGTAATACGCCATAACTCTGGCATTATCGTCGCAGCACACAAAGGTACGGGATGCTCCAGTTAACTGATTTTTCATCGCCCGCTGCCTGAGCCAGTTATCCATAGAATCCACGCCACAGCAAAATGCATTAACATCGTGTTTGGCGTGAAGCGGTTCAGGAGCGGAGATCATTTTTTCTGCTCCCACGGCGCGGGAGTTTGCATCGTTTTACGTAGTGCGGCGTTTGGGGCAGGCGCTTCATCCAGACGAGTAAGGAACGCCTGATAAGCGTCAGGATCGGCCATGATAATGCGCTGTTCAATCAATGCTTCTTCAGCAGCCGCACGAGCAGCTTCCAGAACAAAATCAGTACGATTTTTTCCTCTGGCTTTGGCAGCCCGATCGATAAGATCGCGTTCAGCGGGTTTAATGCGAAGATTCAATGTTTCGCGTTTAATGGACATGCTATTTGCCGTTGGCATGATGTCGTCCTCTCAAGTACATCTGGATAATAATTATACATCACGCGTAACGTAAATGTCATTACACCATCAGTAAAGAGAAGAGAATCGTCCCACAGAATAACCTACGGATTTTGATATGCTTTCACACAATTTTGATTTAAAAGCCACTATCTAGCCGCCCTCAAGCAAACTCACCAGCAAAGAAATCTCGCGATCTATTCCTGCTAACTCCTCATTAACCAAGAGATAAAGTGGCGTTGAGCGGCGTTCACCTTGAACTAACGGCAACAACACTAATTCCCCAGAAGCTAACAGCGGCGCAATTTTTTCTTCTGGTAGCCACCCATAACCGACCCCGTGCGCAACAGCTGCGATGGCCGCCTCTATTGTGGTGAAAGTCCAGCTCTCTGCCGCCGCCGACTGGCGGCTGTTCATTTGCTGCTGCGAGCGATCGACAATCTCGATCAGAGGATAGCGGGCTAAATCATCTCGGCTAAGTGGAACCGGTAGTTGCAGCAAAGGATGATCTCGATGAGCAACGGCAGCAAAAGTAATCTCCATCAGCAAGCGCCCGCGCAATGCCACATCTTGGGTTGGTGTAATCAGGTAAACATCTGCATTGCGTTGTTTTAGCTCAGATAAACTCTCGCTGCGTAATACCTCAGAGAGATGTACCTGCGTCATAGGAAAAGCCTGTTGAAAACGGCGCAACACATCAAATAAATGTGATTTAGGAAAAATGCTATCAACCACCAAGTCTAAACGAGCGCGCTCACCGCGTTTTAGAGCCTCAGCGCGGTTTTCCAGCGTGCGAAATCCTTGTAGCAGAGGCTGAACCTGTGCCAATAGCTGCTGTCCTTCAGGCGTCAATTCGGCCTTGCGGCCAACAATCGTTAACAGCGACACTCCAAGCCGTTCCTGCATCAGGGTGAGTTGATAGCTCAACGACGACTGGCTGCGGTTAAACACCTCTGCGGCGCGCGAAAAACTGCCGTGATCAATCACGGCCTGCAACAACATCCATTGCTCTAGCGTTGTTTTCATTTCAATAACCAATCTAATTTTTGAATCTATTTAACTCAATATTAGCGTTATTAATCTAATAAATACATCTCTACACTGAACGCATCAAATGAAACGGAGACACAAATTATGAGCAACTTCGATAAAAACGATTTGAGCGGTTTAGTGGGCAAACACTTGGTCTATACCTATGACAACGGCTGGAATTATGAAATCTATGTCAAAAATGCCACAACGTTAGATTATCGAATTCATAGTGGGATCGTGGGGAATCGTTGGGTAAAAGATCAAACGACCTATATCGTTCGCGTAGCCAAAGCGGTATATAAAATTTCGTGGACGGAGCCGACCGGAACCGATGTTAGCCTAATCGTTAACTTAGAAGATAACGTTTTTCATGGAACAATCTTCTTCCCTCGCTGGGTCATCAATAATCCAGAAAAAACGGTTTGTTTCCAAAACGAGCATATAGCAGAAATGGAAGCCTATCGTGATGCAGGTCCTGCCTATCCAACTGAAGTCATTGACGAATTTGCGACTATTACGTTTGTTCGTGACTGTGGTGAAAATAACGAAAGCGTGATTAATTGCCCAGCGAGCGAGTTGCCTCGTAATTTTCCCCATAATCTATAGAGAGAGCATCGTCTAATCAGCGTTCTGCATCATTTCACGCACGATAACTGCCAGTTTTTGCACCGAATTTTCGCTTTTTTCTGTCCATTCATGAGACACATTAAAGCGAAAATAGTTGGTGTACTGATTGCTGGCAGAAAACATCTGGCCGGGGGCAATGCTAATCCCTTCATTCAGCGCGCGATGATACAGCTCGGTCGCATTCACATTGATAGGCAGCTCGACCCACAGAAAATAGCCGCCGTGTGAATAATTAATATTCACGCCCTGCGGAAGATGCACGCGCAGTGACTGCCATGCCGCATATTTTCGCTGCTCCATCACTCGGCGCAGACGCCGCAAATGGCTGTCGTAGCTGCGGGTAGCTAAATAATTCGCCAGCGCCAGCTGCATCGGCGCGCTGGTCGAAAGCGTGCTCATGAGCTGCAACTGCTGGATTTTTCTCGCCATATTTCCCGCCGCCACCCAGCCAACACGAAATCCGGCCACCAAGCTTTTCGAGAACGAAGAGCAGTGCATGGTCATTCCTGTCTCATCAAAGGCTTTGGCCGGAAGCGGTTTTTCGCCGCCGGCATACAGCTCGCCATAAACGTCATCTTCAATCAAATACACGTTATGCCGCTGTAAGAGCGCCACCAGCTGCTGTTTTTTCTCGACCGAAAGCGTGCAGCCTAACGGGTTTTGAATATTGGTCATCAGCCAGCACGCGCGTACCGGATAAGTCTTTAGCGCCTCTTCTAACGCCGCTAAATCAATACCGAATTCGGGATGCGCTGCAATTGAAAGAGCCTTTAGCCGTAAGCGTTCGAGCGCCTGCAATGCACCGTAAAAACACGGATTTTCCACAATCACCCAGTCACCCGGCTGCGTGACGGCCTGCAAACTCAGGTTGAGCGATTCCAATGCGCCAGCGGTAATGACGATCTCCTCAGGATCGATACGAATACCCTGCATGGCATAGCGTTTCGCGAGGATCTTGCGTAGATCCTCATTGCCCGGCGGCAAATTATCCGTAGCGCTTAGCGTGGTCATCGCCCGCGCCACCGTGGTCAACGATTTACTAATTTGTTGGCGAGGAAACAGGGTTGGATCGGGATACGCAGAGCCAAACGGCACAATGGCGGGATCGCGGCTGGCCTGCAAAACATCGAAAATAAACGCGTTGATACCAACTTCTTCGGCACGCTGCACCGGTTCATGCGTAGGCGACGGGGCTAAAAACTTCGCCTGAGGCGCAACGTAATAGCCCGACTGCGGACGGGAAACGATCCACCCTTGGCTCTCTAGAATTTGGTAGGCATGCATCACCGTCATCAGGCTCAAACCAGAGTGCAAAACCTGCTCACGCAGCGACGGCAGCTTATCGCCAACTTGCCAAATTTCAGCGGTGATCTGCCCGCGAATGCGTTTTACCAAGTCTTCATATTTTGCCACTGCGCTCTCCGAGAGGGTGTCGTCGCCATGATCCAAATCAAACTGTTATACATTAAAACAACATTTCTGTTTCTGTCATATCTATTTTACAGCCCGTAAGATCCCTTTCATCGTTCCGGCCCTGATCGCTCCGGCACTCCGTTTCTCACGCCTGCAATTTACCGCGCAGAACTTTATGTCAGTACGAGGCTGTCCATGTTCGGATTAGACGCATTCCATCTCGCCAGGATCCAGTTTGCTTTTACGGTATCCTTTCACATTATTTTCCCTGCCATCACCATCGGGCTAGCCAGCTTTTTGGCGGTGCTTGAAGGCTTATGGCTCAAAACGCGTAACCCGGATTACCGCACGCTCTATCACTTTTGGGCGAAAGTGTTCGCCGTCAATTTCGGCATGGGCGTGGTTTCCGGCTTAGTCATGGCTTATCAGTTTGGCACCAACTGGAGCGGATTTTCCCAATTTGCGGGCAGCATTACTGGCCCGTTGCTCACTTATGAAGTGCTCACCGCGTTTTTCCTTGAAGCCGGATTTCTTGGTGTCATGCTGTTTGGCTGGAACAAAGTAGGCAAAGAGCTGCACTTTTTTGCCACCTGCATGGTGGCGCTCGGCACGCTGATGTCAACGTTCTGGATCTTGGCGTCCAACAGTTGGATGCATACCCCACAGGGCTATGAAATCGTGAGCGGTCAGGTGGTTCCGGTTGATTGGCTGGCGGTGATCTTCAACCCTTCGTTCCCGTATCGCCTGCTGCATATGACCACCGCCGCTTTCCTGAGCAGCGCTTTCTTTGTCGGCGCTTCTGCCGCGTGGCATCTACTGCGTGGAAACGACACGCCAGCCACGCGCAAAATGCTTTCAATGGCACTCTGGATGGCGCTGATCGTCGCCCCGCTTCAGGCTTTTATTGGCGACATGCACGGCCTTAACACACTTAAATATCAGCCAGCAAAAATCGCTGCGATCGAAGGCCATTGGGAAAATAAACCCGGCGAAGCAACGCCGCTTATTCTGTTCGGGCTGCCCGACATGGAGCGCGAAGAAACGCGTTTTAAAGTGGAAGTGCCCTATCTCGGCAGCCTGATCCTGACGCACAGTTTGGATAAACAAGTGCCTGCATTAACCGAATTTGCTAAAGAGGATCGTCCAAACTCTCCGCTGGTGTTCTGGTCATTTCGAATCATGGCCGGCCTTGGCATGTTGATGATTTTGCTGGGTGCTATCGGTTTATGGCTGCGCTATCGGCAGCGTTTGTACACATCGCGCCCTTTCCTGCATTTCGTGTTCTGGATGGGGCCTTCGGGACTTATCGCTATTTTAGCCGGTTGGATAACCACCGAAGTCGGTCGCCAGCCGTGGATTGTGCATGGCCTGATGCGCACTAAAGATGCCGTTTCTGCTCATGGCGATCTGCATATGAGCATCAGTTTGCTGACGTTCTTCGTGGTCTACGGTGCGGTCTTTGGCGTGGGTTATGCCTATATGATGCGGCTGATCCGTAAAGGCCCTGAACCGATTCTTCCAGCAGCCCACAGCGAAGCGTTACCGACCGCCGCTGGACGTATTGCCGTTAAGCCCTCTCATCAGCAGGAGACTCACTAATGGGTATCGATCTGCCGCTCATTTGGTTCGCCATCATTATTTTCGCCACCTTAATGTATATCGTGATGGATGGCTTCGATTTAGGCATTGGCATGTTGCTGCCCGTCACCCGTGATATGCAAGAGCGCGACATGATGGTCAACACCGTTGCCCCCGTGTGGGACGGCAACGAGACGTGGCTAGTGCTCGGCGGCGCGGCGCTATTTGGTGCCTTTCCTCTGGCCTACGCGGTGATTATCGATGCGTTATCTATTCCCCTCACGCTGATGCTGATCGCATTGATTTTCCGCGGCGTCGCCTTTGAGTTTCGCTTTAAAGCACTGCCTAATCATCGCGGATTCTGGGACAAGGCTTTTATCGTTGGCTCAGGCTGCGCCACGTTTATGCAAGGTATCGTGGTCGGTGCCGTGATTCACGGTTTCCCCGTGACAGAGCGCACCTTCGTCGGCGGTGCATTTGATTGGCTTACACCGTTTAACCTGTTCTGCGGTATCGGCCTGATGTGCGCCTATGCGCTGCTGGGCAGCACGTGGCTTATCATGAAAACCAGCCATCAGCTGCAAGATAAAATGTATCGCATTACGCGCCCTTTACTGCTGGCTCTGCTGGTTATTATTGCCATCATCAGCATTTGGACTCCGCTGGCGCACAGCGCCATTGCCGCGCGCTGGTTTAGCTGGCCAAACATCGTGTTCCTTTTGCCGGTTCCCGTGTTGACGCTAGTGTGTGCCGGAGTGATTTGGCGCGGAACGCGCCACGGCGATCACTATTTACCGTTTGTGATGACCCTATTGTTGGTTTTCCTCGGCTTCAGCGGGCTAGGGATCAGTATCTGGCCGCATATCATTCCGCCTGCTATCAACATCTGGCAGGCGGCAGCACCACCGCAAAGCCTTGGATTTATGCTGGTTGGTGCCTTGTTCATCATCCCCATTATTTTGGTTTATACCTTCTGGAGCTATTACGTTTTTCGCGGAAAAATCAGCGCAGATGAAGGCTATCACTGAGTCAGCGAGGTAAAAAATGACAACGATTGAAACACAAACGCCCCGTTCTCCGTTATGGAAACGCATGCTGTGGTTAGCGGCTATCTGGGCTGGAAGCGTACTGGCGCTGGGCTGTGTCTCGATGGTATTCCGTTTATTGATGACGGCCGCCGGGCTGAAGTCACATTGAGCGCCATTAACCACACAAAAATGATAGAATTATGTTATCAAGCTGTAACATTAATACAGGTGAACGACCATGAGCGAAATTGAACGCATCCTTAAAGAAGAAATCGACAGGGTGAATAAAGCCGAACACCGCGATAATCGCCCACGCTTTAGCATCAGTTTTATTAAAAAACATCCCGGGTTATTCGTGGGAATGTATCTGGCCTATGCGGCTACGCTGGCGGTGATGTTGCAGTCAGAAACACTGGCAGACGTGACATGGGTGATGACGCTGCTGTTTGTGGGATTAAACCTGTTCTTCTTTTTTGACGTCAACCCACGCTATCACTACGACGATATCGACGTTCTGGACCTGCGCGTATGCTTCAATGGCGAATGGTATAACACGCGAATGGTACCGGACGCGCTGGTCGACAGTATTCTGCAATCATCTCAGGTAGATGAATCACGCAAACAGAAGCTACGCGCCATTATGCAGCGAAAATCTGAACTGTCGTTCTACGATATCTTTGCCGTGGGGCAGAATCGATCGCCGGTTTGATTGCACCATTTAATTGTTAGCAACCCCCTCCCAGCCTCCCTCTTTGCAGGGGGAGGGTTGGGGTGGGGGCTATCGTGTTAAAGATGGGAGGAGGTAAAACTCAACTCAACAAACAATGATGATCCGGCTTCATCGGGATCGGCTTCTCATCATCTTCAATCATTTCTCGCAGATTAATCTCTATCGTGGCAGAAATCGCATTGAGCGGCAGATCGTTCGGCGCCATGCCAAAGGGATCTTCCAGTTCTTCAGCCAGTGAATCCAACGAGATAAAGGTATAGGAAATAAACACCGACACCAGCGGCGTGAGGTAGTGTAAATCCGACACCAAGGCAAATGGCAGCAACGCGCAGAATAAGTAAACGGTGCGATGCACAATCAGGCTATAGGCAAACGGGATCGGCGTATTGGAGATTCGTTCACAGCCGCCAAGAATAGAAGAAAGATGGTTCAAGTTGCTGTCTATCGAATGAAAACTGATGTCGCTAATCCGTCCCAATCGACGCTGTTCACCTAACCACATCCCCATTTTCAACAACAGCGTATTACAGGGAGAATGGCTATTGAGCACCGAATTACGCTCCGATGGCGCCAGCAGCCGGTCTACATCAATACGCATATCGGTTTTACGCAGTTGATGCTTCAGGCAGTAGGTGAACGCAATCAGCAGCGAAGTGAAATAGCGCGCCTGTTCTGCCGGATCTGGCATCAGGCTTTTAACTTCCCTCAGCAGCGAACGCTCGGTGATGAGCAAATTCCCCCACAGCAGGCGCGCCTCGGTAAAACGCGCATAGCTGGCGTTGTTGCGAAACCCGAGAAAGATCGCAATGGCAACGCCCAGCAGGCTGAATGGAGCCAACGTCAGATTCACATCCAACATTTCATGCCACAGATAACAAACCACAGCGATGCAGGCAAAACCAAAATTTAAACTTAAGCGGAAGAGAATTTTAGGTAACACGGAGCCATGCCACACAAATAGGCGGCGAAACCAATGTTGTTGGGGTCTAACAATCATAATTAAGGTGTTTTGTAACGGATGGAGAAAAACCTGCGGCAGAACTTTTAGAAACGGTATTCATTAAAAACAATGTTCGCTGGAAATAATTTCCACCGGAAACAATGTTCGTTAAAAACGGCTTTCGTCAAAATCAGACAGGGACTGACGATCTCGGAATCGATCGACGCGCTAGTGTATGCCTGCATTTTACGTGCTTCAAGCGGTGATGCGCCTAGCGAGAATTATCTGATTAAAATCACGCCGAATCAGCTTTATTCCCGCGAATTCCCCCTGCGTTGATGCTTGTTTGCAGCCAGAGTGTTAGGCTGTGCCCTGCTTTTTTTAGCAACTCACATAGAAACAAAAAACCGCAACAATAAGGATAGGTTTCATGGAGACATTCAAAGCACAGACTCCGGCTGAAGAATATGGCGTGGGCATCACCCGCCGTAGCGGAGTTATCAGAAACGGCAAACCGGCCGCTGAGTTAACGTTTGAGTCTGGTGCTTTTAGCCAGCTACGCAAGCAGATGCAAGGTAACACCACGCATGTGGTTAGCGGAGAGTTTGAATTTACCGTTGGCGCAGAGACTCATCTGCTCATCGCCGGTGAATCCGTCAATATTCCCACTAACATAATCAGCGGATGCTTCTGCCTTTCCACGGGAGTTTTGGTGGAAACACCGCTCTAAAACGGCCCTCCCAGTGAATTAATATGAGAAAATTGTGATCCACATCAATTGTGGATCACCCTGAATCACCTTCTTTTACCCCGTTTTTCGTTCATTCACTCCTGCTTTAATGCATTTCATTCCTGCACTCAGGCTGTTCATTCCCAGAATGGATCGCTGCCCTATAGATAGCCTTAACATACTCACAGTTAATAAATATTTATCTGGAGCAGCATCATGAATATGACTGGCATGCAAAATTACAATCGCACCCGCTGGCTAACACTGGTTGGCACCATCATTACTCAGTTCGCTCTGGGTTCCGTTTATACCTGGAGCCTATTCAACGGCCCTCTGTCTGAAAAACTAGACGAACCCATCAGCAGCGTGGCCTTTTCCTTCGGTCTGCTGAGTCTGGCACTTGCCGTGGCCTCTTCCGTTGCGGGTAAATTGCAGGACCGTTTCGGCGTACGCAACGTCACTATCGCCGCTGGTGTGGTGCTAGCGCTGGGTTTCTGCTTAACCGCGCACTCGAACAACCTGATCATGCTGTATCTCAGCGCCGGTATTTTGGTCGGACTTGCCGATGGTGCTGGTTACCTGATGACGCTGTCTAACTGCGTAAAATGGTTCCCTGAGCGTAAAGGTATGATTTCAGCCTGCGCCATTGGTGCCTATGGTTTAGGTAGCCTTGGTTTCAAATATATCGATACCAGCCTGCTAGCCGCTTACGGCTTGGAAAACACCTTCATGATTTGGGGCGGCATCGCCATGGTGATGGTGATGGCCGGGGCAATGCTGATGAAAGATGCTCCAAAACAAGAAGTTGCTACATCAAGTGCGCAAGGTGAAAGCACCGCGCAGGATTACACACTGGCAGAAGCCGTGCGTCAGCCACAGTACTGGATGCTGGCACTGATGTTCCTAACCGCCTGCATGAGTGGCCTGTATGTGATTGGTGTGGCGAAAGATATCGGTGAAGGCATGGTTCATCTGCCTGCCATGACTGCCGCTAGCGCCGTGACCGTGATTGCCATTGCTAACCTGAGTGGTCGCTTGGTACTGGGCATCCTGTCTGACAAAATGGCACGTATTCGCGTTATCTCTCTGGCTCAGGTCATTTCTCTTATCGGTATGAGTACACTGCTGTTCGTTCCTTTGAATGAAGGCCTGTTCTTCGCCTCCGTTGCCTGCATCGCCTTCAGCTTCGGCGGCACCATTACCGTATATCCATCGCTGGTCAGTGACTTCTTTGGCTTAAACAACCTGACTAAAAACTACGGCCTGCTGTATCTGGGCTTTGGTATCGGCAGCATCATTGGTTCTATCATCGCGTCAATGTTTGGCGGCTTCATCGTGACCTTCTCGGTGATTATGACTCTGCTGGTGATTTCACTGGTGCTGTCTGCAACCATCCGCATGCCGGGACATCGTGAAGAGCATAACCAGCTAGCCCACGTATAAATCTAGTTTTGAAGTAACACCTGCACTAAGCCACCGCCTGCGGTGGCTTTTTTCTTTATATTCCCCATCGCTGGCAGCATTGCTTTCCATCTTTGATTAGACCGATTTCCGACATTCTTTGCGCCCACAGTATACTTGTCGTATGGCTATAATAAGCCAGAGATTTAGCTACCGAACGCAACCTCGAAAATGGAGTGTCATCATGTTAAATATCGATCGTAAAAGTTTGCTCGGTTTAGATGGAAACTTTCTCAAAAAACAGCGTACTTTGCTGTTAGTCATTTCCTTTCTGCTGCTATTAGGCGGAATTTTCTGCCTGATTAACCCCTTTGCTTCCGGTGCGGCGTTAAGCGCCATCGTAGGCACGCTGTTTGTGCTCAGCGGTCTGGGTTTGATTATTGGGATGATTGCCAACCGTACGCGTAACTTCTGGCCGATGGTGGCAGGCATTCTAATGGGTGCCGCATACATCATTATGGGCTACGTATTTATTACCAATCCGTTGGTCGGGATTTTCACCATGTCGGTGATCCTAGCAACCCTATTTGCCATCGGCGGTATTATTCGTTTAAGTGCCGGTTTCAAACTGCGTGGCGTGAGCGGAGGATGGCTGCAAATCATCATTGGGATTTTAGACTTGGCAATTGCCGCCATGTTTATTACCGCTGGCCCAGCCATGTCATTCACGCTGGTCACTACCATCGTTGGGATTGAAATGCTGTTTAGCTCTTTCAGCTGCTTCCAGATCGCGGGGATGTTTAAGCGAGAGGCTTAATTTTGAAATATAGGTGAAAGGTTTCGTCCGCCTATTAGAAGCAATACAACTATGAAATCCTTGGTGTAGGCGTCCGATAAGAGGCCGCCAGCGCGCGGCCTCTTAACTCGCGCGCTTTTATCCGAGATGGCATTTTCGCTCCGGTTTGGTATCGCCCATCCCGGGCGCCCCAAACTCCACGCAGACGTCCTGTCTGCGTGGCTAGCCCTGCCGATGCTTAGACAAACCACCCTCAGAGCTTTCGGCACAAAGGCCTACCCTTTTCGAAAATCAGTTTCTTTGCTTCATGGAAGTGCATGAGCTAATTGGCGTCCGAAATATTACACTTAAGCCTTCACATTGCCGCCCGATACAGCGCCCTGATCTCTGCGATTTTCGCCTCGCGCGGGTTCCCTCCGGTGCAAACATCGTCAAACGCAGCCTGTGCCAACTCAGCGATATCTTCCTCACGCACGCCAACTTCTTTTAGCGAAGCGGGAATACCCACGTCACTATTCAGTTTCACTACCGCTTGAATCGCCGCTTCTCGCGCCTGTTCTAACGAGGCATGAACCACATCAACCCCCATCGCCTGCGCAATCTGGCGGTATTTTTCACCGGTATATGCGGCGTTATAACGCATGACATGAGGCAGTAAAATCGCGTTGGCGACACCGTGCGGGGTGTTATAAAACGCGCCAAGCGGATGGGCCATACCGTGCACCAAGCCTAATCCCACGTTAGAAAATCCCATCCCCGCCACATATTGCCCTAACGCCATATCCTCAACTGCCTCTGGCAGGCCGGCAACTGAGCTACGCAGCGAACGAGCAATGATTTCAATCGCCTTCAGATGCAGCGTATCGGTAAGCTCCCATGCGCCACGCGTGATAAATCCCTCAATCGCATGGGTAAGCGCATCCACGCCCGTTGCGGCTTTCAAACTGGCAGGCATGCCGTCCATCATATCGGCGTCGATAAAGGCCACCAGAGGAATATCGTGAGGATCGACACAAACAAACTTCCGGCGATTTTCCTCATCGGTGATCACGTAATTAATGGTTACTTCAGCCGCCGTTCCTGCCGTGGTTGGAATCGCTAAAATCGGCACGCTTGGGCTATGAGTCGGCGCAACACCTTCCAAACTGCGCACATCCTCAAACTCAGGGTTAGCGCTGATGATGCCAATGGCTTTACAGGTATCCTGCGGTGAACCACCGCCAATGGCGATCAGATAATCGGCTCCACTCGCGTCAAACGTAGCCAGCCCACTCTGCACAACGGCGATAGTGGGATTAGGCACCACGCGATCAAAAATCTGATATTCCAATCCGGCAGCATCAAGTTTAGCAGTCACCTTTTCCACCACGCCACAGGCAACCAACTGAGCGTCGGTCACGATCAACGCTTTACCATAGCCGCGGCGCAAAACCCAAAACCTCCGGCACTAACTCATTCACCGCGCCACGACCAAACCACGATGTTTCATTCAAAATCATTCGATTTGTCATAATGAAAACCCCTTAGTGAGAAATATTGTCGCCGCACTACTCTTCCACTCGCAGGCCATAAGTCTTGAATTTCTCCAACACAATGGCGATCTCTTCATCAGACAATACCGGTACCGGATCAATAATTGGCAACGTTGCTAGATAAAGCTCGGCTAAAACTTCAACCTCGTGGGCCAACCATAAAGCCTTTTGTAAATTCGCTTCGCAGGCAATCATGCCGTGATGCTGTAACAGCGTGGCTTTGCGATTTTTCAACGCAACGGCGACATACTCAGAGAGTTGTTTGGTACCAAACGTCGCATAGGGCGCGCAGGGAATGGTGCTGCCACCGGCGGCGGCAATCATGTAATGAATGGCTGGGATGGGGCGATTCAGAATAGAAACCGCCGTACAGTTCACCGCATGGTTGTGCACCACCGCATTGGCTTCTGGGCGCGTTTGATACGCCACCTGATGGAAACGCCATTCACTGGAGGGCACTTTCCCCTCATCGTGTTTCCCATGCTGATCGATATAAACAATATGTGACTCGGTCAAATTCTCATAAGGAATACCCGTTGGGGTAATCAGCATCCCATCGCGGTAGCGCACGCTGACATTCCCTGCGGTTCCCTGATTTAGGCCCAGACGTGTCATTTCCAAGCAGGTATGAATTATTTCGCGAGCCAATGAGTCTCTTTCCATTTGTTGCCTCTCTGATTATTGATGGAATCAGTCATTTAAAAATAACGGTGTTGGTAGCTGTCATATTTATCCTGTAGAGAACAACAATAAAAACCCTGATTAAAATATGTGACACAGCTCAATAGAATTACATCGCCATTACATAAAAAGTGCATAAATAGGAAAAGAAAAATGTCCGTTTAAAATTCATTAAATAAAAACGGTCAAATCAAAAAAAATAAACCAAGAACTGACCATTTAAATTAAAAATAAAACAATCGGGCATTCTATTTGTGTTTTTTAAGCCTTATTTGATTAAAACGGGCATGTTTTTTGATTTATTAAAGTGACTGCCTTCACATTTCCGCCCCCAATAATATTGAATGTGACTGAACTCATACTTTTAGTGCTTTTTTGTTTTAAGAATAGCTTCACTTACCGCATAAACGGCATGATTGCACCCCGCCTCCGATTGAACGGAGAGTGCCTGAACGTGTTACTGCGGAAGAAGAACAGATTTATGCCAAAAATAACTGGCGCTGCATCCAGACTGTAAGAGAGTCCATCCCGATGAGCTGGTTTTAGCCGGTGATTCAGGTGACCAAGCGCAGTCAACACCGATGCAGCTTCAAGTATGAAGGGTATACACAATATCTCTGTATGACCTAACGAGGGCGCTATGGGAAACGTTTCAATCCAGTCAGAAAACTACCGCGTTGCCAGTCATGAGCGTAAAGGAAATTATTTAATTCCTTTTGCATTATTATGTTCACTTTTCTTTTTATGGGCTGTCGCTAACAACTTAAACGATATTTTACTGCCTCAGTTCCAGCAGGCATTTACCTTAACCAATTTCCAAGCAGGGCTTATACAGTCAGCATTTTATTTTGGTTACTTCCTAATCCCTATTCCTGCCGGAATACTAATGAAAAAACTCAGCTACAAGGCAGGGATTATTACTGGATTATTATTTTATGCCATTGGTGCCGCACTATTTTGGCCTGCCGCCGAGGGAATGAATTACACCTTATTTCTCATCGGGTTATTTATCATAGCAGCAGGGCTTGGCTGTTTAGAAACGGCGGCTAATCCTTTCGTTACCGTATTAGGGCCAGAAGAATCAGGACATTTTAGAATTAATCTAGCCCAAACCTTTAACTCATTTGGTGCCATTATTGCCGTAGTTTTTGGTCAGGGACTGATTTTATCTCATGTTCCACATCAGCCAGCCGAAGTGTTAAGTCAAATGGCACCGGAGCAGCTGGCGGCCTATAACCACAGCTTGGTGCTGGCGGTTCAGTCTCCCTACATGA
The DNA here is from genome assembly GCF_900095695.1 of Hafnia alvei. Lineage (GTDB taxonomy): Bacteria > Pseudomonadota > Gammaproteobacteria > Enterobacterales > Enterobacteriaceae > Hafnia > Hafnia alvei_B. The sequence continues at coordinate 175,986 of NZ_FMIQ01000014.1, forward strand.
TGATCGTAGCCATTGTACTGTTTGTCGCCTTGCTGATTGCCTTCACAAAATTCCCGACCATCCAAAGTGATGCGCATAGTGATGATAAAGGTGGCTCCCTGCTGGCTTCGGTATCGCGTTTGCTGCGTATTCGTCATTGGCGCTGGGCCGTATTAGCGCAGTTCTGCTATGTCGGGGCTCAAACCGCCTGCTGGAGCTATCTGATCCGTTACGCCATTGAGGAGCTGCCAGGCACCACGCCAGGATTCGCCGCCAATTATCTCACTGCCACCATGGTGTGCTTCTTCATCGGGCGCTTTAGCGGAACGTGGCTTATTCGTCACTATGCGCCGCACAAGGTTTTAGCCATCTATGCCTTTATTTCCATGCTGTTATGCATCATTTCTGCGGCGGCAGGCGGACACGTTGGCCTCATCGCGCTCACGCTGTGCAGCATGTTCATGTCTATCCAATATCCAACCATTTTCTCCTTAGGGATTAAGGGATTAGACCAAGACACCAAATACGGCTCATCCATTATTGTTATGACCATCATCGGCGGCGGCATCGTCACACCGGTCATGGGCTTTGTTAGCGATGCGGCGGGCAACATTCCAACCGCAGAACTGATCCCGGCGCTGTGCTTCGCCATCATTTTCATCTTTGCCAAGTTCAGATCAAACATCATGCCGCGCGCAACGGCTTAAGCAATTCAACCTTAAAAAAGACAACCTACCGATTAACGTGAGGAAAATAAGAATGAATAGCCAACACCAGACCCTACAAAACCTGCCCAAAATTGGTATCCGCCCAGTCATTGATGGCCGCCGCATGGGTGTACGCGAGTCCCTTGAAGAACAGACCATGAATATGGCGAAAGCCACCGCGCAGCTATTAAGCGAGCAACTGCACCACGCCTGCGGTGCCGCAGTTGAGTGCGTTATTGCCGACGGCTGTATCGCTGGCATGGCCGAGTCTGCCGCCTGCGAAGATAAATTCAGCCGCCAGAATGTGGGATTAACCATCACCGTTACCCCTTGCTGGTGCTACGGCAGTGAAACCATCGATATGGATCCAATGCGCCCCAAAGCCATCTGGGGCTTTAACGGCACCGAGCGCCCAGGCGCGGTTTATCTAGCGGCTGCGCTGGCGGCACATAGCCAAAAGGGCATCCCTGCGTTTTCTATTTATGGCCACGACGTGCAAAACGGCGGCGATGACAGCATTCCCGCCGACGTAGAGGAAAAACTTCTACGCTTTGCGCGTGCCGGTTTAGCCGTTGTCAGCATGAAAGGCAAAAGTTATATGTCGCTGGGCGGCGTCTCAATGGGAATAGCGGGTTCCATCGTTGACCATAACTTCTTTGAATCTTGGCTCGGCATGAAAGTGCAGGCTGTAGATATGACCGAGCTACGCCGCCGTATCGATCAGAAGATTTACGATGCCGAAGAGCTTGAACTCGCGCTTTCGTGGGCGGATAACAACTTCCGCTTTGGGCCGGACCTGAACGCCGAACAATATCGTCGTTCGCCAGAAAGCAGCCGAGCGGTATTACGTGAAAGCTTGCTGATGGCAATGTGCATTCGCGACATGATGCAGGGCAACGAAAAACTGGCTCAGCAAGGATTCGTCGAGGAATCGCTGGGCTATAACGCGATTGCAGCGGGCTTCCAAGGCCAGCGTCACTGGACCGATCAATATCCTAATGGCGATACCGCTGAAGCGTTACTCAATAGCTCGTTCGACTGGAACGGCGTGCGTAAACCGTTTGTGGTGGCCACTGAAAACGACAGCCTCAACGGCGTTGCGATGCTGTTTGGGCACATGCTCACCGGCACCGCACAGGTATTCGCTGACGTTCGTACCTACTGGTCACCTGAAGCCGTAAAACGCGTAACCGGAAGTGAGCTCACCGGCCATGCCAAAGACGGCATCATCCATCTGATTAACTCCGGCTCAGCGGCGCTGGATGGCTCGTGCCGCCAGCTTGATGAGCAGGGTAATCCAACCATGAAACCGCATTGGCAAATCAGCCAGAAAGAAGCGGATGCCTGCCTGCAAGCAACAGAATGGTGCCCTGCGATCCATGAATATTTCCGTGGCGGCGGCTATTCATCTCGCTTCCTAACCCGCGGCGGCGTTCCGTTCACCATGTCCCGCGTCAATATCATCAAAGGCATTGGGCCAGTATTGCAGATCGCGGAAGGCTGGAGCGTTGAGCTGCCTAAAGACGTGCATGACACGTTAGATAAGCGCACCAACGAAACATGGCCAACCACGTGGTTTGCCCCACGCTTAACCGGCAAAGGGCCGTTTACCGATGTGTACTCTGTGATGGCGAACTGGGGGGCTAACCACGGCGTGCTAACCATTGGTCACGTAGGTGCAGACCTGATTACGCTGGCATCGATGCTGCGTATTCCAGTGTGTATGCATAACGTGGAAGACGGCGAAATCTATCGTCCATCGTCATGGGCCGCGCACGGCATGGATACCGAAGGTCAGGACTATCGCGCCTGCCAAAACTACGGGCCTTTGTATAAAAAATAATGTGCGGGAGTGACCCCCGCCCAGCCTCCCCCTTCGCAGGGGGAGGAACACACCGATTTCGGTTTGCGTCACTGAACGGCTCCCTCCCCTGACAAGGGGAGGATTGGGGTGGGGTAAACCTGTTTATATTTATTCACTAGGAGCCACCATGAACCATGATGTGGTGATCATTTTAGACTGCGGCGCTACCAATATTCGCGCCATGGCGGTAGACGCCAAAGGCATTGTGGTCGCTAAGGCGTCTATCGCTAATGCAAGCCGGCCCGCCGCAGAAAATGACCAATGGCATATCTGGTCATTAGATGACATTTTGCAGCGCTTTGCCGACTGCTGTCAGCGGCTCATGCCACAGCTAAACGGCTGCCAAATTCATGCGCTGAGCGTGACCACCTTTGGCGTTGACGGCGCGCTGGTCGATAAGAATGGCGAACTGCTCTATCCGGTTATTAGCTGGAAGTGTCCGCGAACGGCGGCGATTATGGAGAAAATTGATCGCTATATTACGCCCGGCGAACTGCAAACCATTTCCGGTATCGGTCAATTTAGCTTTAATACTTTGTATAAACTGATCTGGATAAAAGAAAATCGGCCTGAATTATTAGAACAAGCACACGCATGGCTGTTTATTTCGTCGCTGATTAACCACCGGCTGACCGGCGAATTCACCACCGATCGCACTATGGCGGGCACCAGCCAGCTGCTCGACGTACGCCAGGAAACGTTTAGCCAGACTATTTTACAACGCACTGGCCTCCCCTCCACGCTCTTCCCGCGCATGGTCGCCGCAGGAGAACATGTTGGCAATTTATTACCGAAAATGGCCGAGCGTCTTGGCATTCCCGCAGGCACACCGGTGATTTCCGCCGGCCATGATACCCAGTTCGCGCTATTTGGCTCCGGTGCTGAGCTTGATCAGCCCGTGTTGTCATCCGGTACATGGGAAATTCTGATGGTGCGCACACCGCAGGTAAATACGTCGCTGCTGCCGCGTTTTGCCGGTTCGACCTGCGAACTTGATAGCTGCCAAGGGCTGTTCAACCCCGGTCTTCAGTGGTTAGCGTCTGGCGTGTTGGAAAGAGTGCGCCAGCTCTATTGGCCTAACGAAAAAGTCCCCGATGCCTACGCCCAAATGATTACCGAAGCAGGCGTAATTCGCCCCGGCGCGGAAGGCCTTCGCATGAACTGCCAGCTGCTTGATAGCCACGCTCAAGCAGGTTGGCGCGGCATGCGTTTGCACACTGAACGCGGCCATTTCTACCGTTCCGCTCTCGAGGGACTTGCTTGGCAACTACAGCAAAATCTCGCGGTGTTGGAAAACATCGGTGGGTTTACATCGAAGGAATTATTACTGGTTGGCGGCGGCAGCCGAAACGTGCTGTGGAATCAGATTAAAGCCGATGTTTTAAATCTTCCGATCAAAGTGTTGCACGATGCAGAAACCACCGTGCTAGGCGCTGCGATGTTCGCTTGGAGCGGCGTGGGTTACTACAATTCGCCAGAACAGGCTCGCCAGCAGGTGAATTATCGCTATCAATCTTATTATCCCGGCGAGCAACGCGAGATATATCAATCTCTTGCTCACGAAAATAATCTGCTTATGGAAGGAGTATAAAATGCTGAAAAATATCTCTCCGCTGATCTCACCTCAATTGCTCAAGACCTTGGCAGAGATGGGACACGGCGATGAAATCATTTTCTCCGATGCGCATTTTCCCGCTCATAGTATGGGGCCAAAGGTTATTCGAGCCGACGGATTAGCCGTTAGCGATTTACTGGCTGCCATCATTCCGCTATTTGAACTCGATGGCTACGCCCCGCCGTTGGTCATGATGGCTGCGGTTGAAGGCGATACGCTGGATGACAGCGTGGAGCAGCGCTATTTGCAGGCATTGTCGAGCCATGACCGCAGCGATCTTTCGGTTACTCGTATCGATCGCTTTGCGTTTTATGAGCGTGCCCAAAAGGCCTTTGCGATCGTCATCACAGGCGAGACGGCTAAATACGGGAATATACTGTTAAAAAAAGGGGTGACGCCTTAATCTCTTGCTCTGGATTTAACCATGCGCCAGCCATTAGGCCAGAACTCGGCGCATGGTTTTTCGTGAGAGGAGAGCCATCGTGAAAACAGATCGCCATCAGGCCATCGTAGAACTCATCCGACAGCATGAAACCCTGACAACCGAAGATCTTGCCGAGCTGCTGCATGTCAGCAAAGAGACGATCCGGCGCGATCTCAATACGCTGCAGGCACAAGGTAAGATCATCCGCCAACACGGTCGCGCCAAAAGTATAAAGCGCGATACGCAAGACAACGGCGATCCCTTCAGCGCTCGCTTGAAAAGCCATTTCACCAGCAAAGCCGATATCGCCCGCCAAACGCTTCCTTGGATCGATGCAGGAATGACGATTGCCCTTGATGCCAGCTCAACCTGCTGGTATTTGGCGAAACAGCTACCCGATATTGATATCACCGTGTTCACCAACAGCGTGCGTATTTGCCAAGAGCTATCGAAACGGGAACATATTCAGCTCATCAGCTCCGGTGGGCTGCTGCAGCGTAAATATGCATGCTATGTCAATCCAGCCATCCTTTCCCAGCTCAAAGAGTTGGAAATCGATCTCTTTATCTTCTCGTGCGAGGGCATTGATAGAGAAGGCGTTTTATGGGATTCCAACAGCTACAACGCTGAATTTAAATCGCTGCTGCTTAAGCGTGCACTACAATCTTTATTGCTGATAGATAAAAGCAAAATGAACCGCACCAGTGAAATAAAGATCGGTGGTATTAGCGATGTAGTTCAGGTGATAACGAATTTAGAAACACCGGAAATTGACCCTTTATTGGAGGCCGAATATGAGGGCATCAGCCGTTAGTATGAAGTCTTACTTAAGCACGGATTAATCCAAAAATGCATGCGAACACTTGCCGGATGGGCATTATCTCCCTAGAGTTACGCCACTTTATGGCTTATCTGACAGGATTTTTAGGTATAACGCATTGGCTAAAACTATCCAACGAGAACACTATCTAGACTATATCCGCGCTACGCTCATGCTGTTGGGGATACCTTTCCATGTTTCACTGGTCTATTCAGCCCACCATTGGGTGGTGAATAGCACGCCTGAAAGCCTGACTCTCAGCTTATTTAATGATTTTATTCACGCCTTTCGCATGCAGGTCTTCTTTGTTATTTCAGGTTACTTTTCCTGCATGCTGTATCAGCGATACCCGCTTAAAAAATGGCTAAACATTCGCCTAACGCGCTTATTGATCCCCATGGCAACCGCGATGGTGCTGATCACGCTGCCCCAGTTCTGGTATATCCTGCATCACACGTCGGGGATCGGCGACTGGGATCAAGCTGATGTGTGGCAAAAAGCCAATATTTGCGTGTGGTACCTGATTTCACACCTTTGGTTTTTACTCACGCTAAGTTTGCTTACCGTCGTCAGCGCACCGCTGCTCAACGCCATCGTTAATCGCGGGCTTTGGAGCAAAGTATCACCCCACATGCTATTGCCAATTTTCATTACGTTAGGCGTGGTTTTTGCCGTTCTACACAAGCTTTGCGCGACGTTTATGCCCGACATTACCGGCTCAGCGTTATTTAACTTTTTAGTGGTTAATACATTGATGTATTTCCCATTTTATTTGCTAGGCGCTGTGGCATTCGTGCATATAAGGCATAAAGAAAACATCACGCGGGTGTCATTCAGCGATGGTCTGATTGCCGCGGCGTCGGTGGGATTATATCTATTGAATGAAAACACACAGGTCTTCGCACCGCTTCAGCTCAGCGTGCAGTTTTGCCTGATTTTCATCATTGGCCTAACGATGACTAAAGTTGTACTCACGCTGGGTCATCGCCTGTTAAACCGCGAGTCGCGCGGCGTGACTTACTTTGTTGGCGCATCGCTGTTTATCTATTTGGTGCATCATCCACTGACGATTATCTACGGCAGCCTGATGGAAAACTCGCATCCGAACCCATTCGTTGGATTCATTATTGGCGTCACGCTGGTGGTACTAGGGTCGTTAGCGCTGTATGAAATACATCGTCGGGTGCCTCTGCTGCGCTACCTGTTTTCCGGTAAGCCACAGAAACCCGTGGTGAATTCAGTTAAATGATGAAATTTGCCAGCCGCTCTGGCTGGCAAATCATTTTGCAGGTTACGCCTTTGGCAGCTCTTTAATCAGCGCCTGACGCTGGTTGTCGAGCGTAGTAATGCGCGTGCAAACGTCTTTCCCGAAAGCTTTGAAGTCATCATCCTGTTTGCTCCACTCGGTACGGATCGCCTGCTGTAACCCACCCAGATTGCCCATGATGGCCTGTAACGGGTTATCAGACTTGGTAGCATTCGCAGCCTGCTTCAGCCCCATCTCATTGATGCTGTCTTGTAGAACGCCGCCCATGGTTTGATTTACTAGATTCTGACCTTCCTGCTCAACTTTTGAAATGGCTTGGTGATGGAAGGTGTATCCATCGCTGCGCTTCTCTAGAATTTTTTGCATCTGCTCTTTGAGCTGAGAATCCAGTTTGGTCAGGCGGTTACGAATATTGCTGTCGCTACCCACCTGCTCAACGATCACTTTATCCAGAGAAACACGGGCTTTCTCCAAGCGTTGCTGAGCACCTTGATCGATCCACGGAAAATCAGTGCGAATACCCGATTGCAGATTCACCGCCTGCTGTTTCGCTTTAGCACTGAGCGCCACGGCCTTGCCATCGCGGGTCATATTGCCGTTTTTATCAATGGTAAGATTTCCGCTGGCACCCACGATCTGTACCTGCTGCGGATTAACAATGATGTCATCCTGCGGCTTAACGTTACATTCCCATGCTGCCTGTGCCTGCCACGCGGTTAGCATCAGCAGAGATAACCCTAATTTACGAATCATGCGTTCTTTCTCTCCTAAAAAATCGAGCGGCCAATGCGCTGTGCCAAGATTTCAAGCGCAGCGGTTCCCGCCAGTGAGTTACCCGAGGCATCCAGTTCTGGACACCAAACCGCGATACTCATTTCATGTGGAACAACGGCAATAATGCCACCGCCCACGCCTGACTTGCCGGGCATCCCGACACGATAGGCAAATTCGCCAGCGCCATCATACATACCGCTGGTTACCATCATGGCATTAATCTGGCGGTTCTGCCGCTCATTGATGAGAGGCTCATCCAGCGCAGGTGAATGCCCGTTATTGGCAAGATAGACAAAAGTACGCGCCAGTTCCATACAGCTCATTCTTAAAGCGCAGTAGTGGAAGTAGGTTTGCAGCACCGTAATTACGTCATTTTCGAAGTTGCCAAACGACTTCATCAGATACGCAATAGCCGCATTTCGATCTGAATGTTCAAACTCAGAGCGCGCAACACGAGCGTCATACACGATATCCGGCTCACCAGACAGCGCCCGTACCACTTCCAGCATACGCTGCTTAGGCGCGCTCAGACGCGACTGGAGCATATCGCACACCACCAGCGCACCTGCGTTAATAAAAGGGTTGCGCGGCTTCCCCTGCTCCAGCTCAAGCTGCAACAGCGAGTTAAACGGCTGACCAGACGGTTCTTTACCGACGCGCGCCCAGATATCCGACTCCGCATAGCGGCTCAGCGCCAAGGTCAAGCTCAATACTTTAGAAATCGACTGAATAGAAAAGCGCTCATCTGCGTCACCGGCTTGGTAGGTTTCGCCATCGACGGTACATACGGCAATCCCCAGCTTATTCGCAGGCACTTCAGCCAAAGCCGGGATATAGTCCGCCACTTTGCCCTGCCCAATCAAAGGGCGTACCTGAGCCAGAATATCTTCCAGCAGTTGATTACTCAGCTTAGTCGCCACACGCTACTCCACAATGCATCCAAAATACGTTCATAACGGGCGGGAGGATAAAGCAAATGCGGCGGAACGGAAAGGAGTAGCGGAGAGATAACGTGGATACAAAATAACTTTGCGAACAGCATTCCATAAGCTGTGGGTCTCACTAGAAGATTAAAATAATCAGAGCTAGATTGCGCAAATTAACGCTATGGACAGAGAGTGAATTACATGGAATTTCTAGCGCTAAAACAGGGGGGCTTCACCCTGCATCTATGCCATTTCAGCATCCATAATCAACCGTTTACCTGTTTGTTTTCTTTGGTAGATCTCAATGATGCCAGCTACTTAATGTTTAGATCTGATGAGGTTGGTTTTTTATTGCAAGAACCTAGTTATGACGTCAAATTCGATCGCCAAGATAACTTTGAGTCTGGCCATTTTTATGCATCTCCGGTTTCACAAATAACGAGCTTTGGTTATCGAGAACTATTGGTGTTAGGCAAAATTCTCACGCGAATTATTGAACAGCATTATCAAACGTTTAATGCTAAATCCTATTTTGCCAACGCTGAAAATATACGCTTAAAACATTTCTACAATAGGCTTGTACGAAGAGGGGAAAATAGGTTAAATTTTGAACTTAATAACAATATTGGCCCTGGAGAACTCGGTTATGCTTTCAAGACCCCCAGTTTCAGAACTCAAAAAAATGACCGTACGTGAACGAAAGATTTTAGGTATGCAACTTGCCAAGCAAGCCTTCGATTTGGCAGTCAAAAACGATAAAATTGTGCGGATACCCTTCGCAAAACAATAAAAAACCCGCCGAAGCGGGTTTTTTTATACCTGTGGAAATCAATCCCACCAAACATCAAACAGATCGCTCACGACAACATTTTTCATGCCGTGTGCTTCCAGCCAGTCTTTGACCAGCTTCTGATGTTCTTCGGTGCACTGACCGATCTGCTGCAGGCAAATCAGACCTTCCCACGCCAGATAGCCACTGCCATCAAATGCCAGACCGTTTGGCTCAATCGCTTCATCGATGAATTTATCAACGGTAGTGTCGATAATGTCGATACCGGTGCCTTCTTCAAAGTTCCAGCTTACGCTGAAACCCAATTCCTGAAACTCATCGATATGCATCTTTTTACGCAAACGACGGCTGCGGTTTTTAGCCATTATTCTACCCTCTCAAACATCAAATCCCAGTTGCCATGCCCCAAACGCTGACCACGCAGTTCAAACTTCGTTAATGGACGCGAGTCCGGCCGAGGGACGTATGTATTATCGCTGGACAGGTTTTTGTAACCCGGTGCGTTGTTCATCACTTCCAGCATATGCTCGGCGTAGTTTTCCCAGTCAGTTGCCATATGGAAAACGCCGCCGATTTTTAACTTGCTCTTAATCTGCTGTGCAAACGGAGCCTGTACGATACGGCGCTTATGATGGCGCGCCTTATGCCATGGATCGGGGAAGAATAGCTGAACCATTGCCAGCGAATTCTCCGGGATCATCTCTTCCAATACTTCAATCGCATCATGGCACATCACGCGTAAATTGGTGATACCTGCTTCATGAGCTGCGGCTAAACATGCCCCCACGCCTGGCGAGTGGACTTCAATGCCGAGGAAGTTTTTCTCAGGATGCTGCTGCGCCATGGTAACCAATGACGCGCCCATACCAAAGCCGATTTCAAGCACGGTAGGCGCTTCACGGCCAAATAAAGCAACGAGATCCAGCGGTTGTGGCTGAAAATCTACGCCCATCACCGGCCAGAAGTTATCCAGCGCAAACTGCTGCCCTTTGGTCAGACGCCCTTGGCGGCGTACAAAACTGCGGATACGGCGCATAACGCGGCCGTTCTCATCAAATTCCGGTGATACAACGTCATTCATAGTGGTGCTTCATCTGCCTGAATGTGGATGTTTAACATAAAGTGAGCGCGCATTATGCAAAATTGGCCCGTTTTAACAAGTTTTGATTTTAACAGCTACTGGCAAGCTCTAGTCAGAAACTTTCATTAATTAGAGTTATTCGTTGAATAAAACACGTATTAATCATCGCTATTACATCACCATTTTAGCTATGGCCAACATCCTGTGAATAACAGGAAATCGCCTATTCGCACCAGCTTGAGAAAGATCCGGTTTACAGCAGGTAGGCTCTGTGCTGCAATCGCTGCCTATTTTTATCGGCCTCGCTTTCTTAACCAGCGCGGCCTATTGGGAACTTTTCACGCTTATGATGCTGGCGCAACAGTTCGCGCAGTCGGTGCTAACTTGGTACGACCGCTACGGACGTAAAACTTTGCCGTGGCAAAGTCCAAAAACACCTTATCAAGTATGGCTTTCAGAAGTCATGTTGCAACAAACACAGGTTGCGACGGTGATCCCCTATTTTCTGCGTTTTATGGAAAAATTCCCTGACGTGCGAGCGTTGGCCGCAGCGCCTCAGGATGAGGTTTTACACCTGTGGACCGGTCTCGGCTACTATGCCCGTGGGCGTAATCTGCATAAAGCCGCGCAAACCATCGTTGAAAAGCACGGCGGTGAATTCCCAACCTCTTTTGAAGACGTATGCGCACTGCCTGGCGTTGGGCGTTCCACCGCAGGCGCGATCCTCTCTTTATCGCTTGGCCAGCATTACCCTATTTTAGACGGAAACGTAAAACGCGTATTGGCTCGCTGCTATGCGGTTGACGGTTGGCCGGGCAAAAAAGAGGTTGAAAACCGTCTGTGGCAAATCAGTGAGGAAGTCACTCCGGCCAAAGGTGTCAGCCAATTTAATCAGGCGATGATGGATTTAGGTGCAATAGTTTGTACGCGCAGCAAACCAAAATGCGAACTGTGCCCGCTGAGCGGCGGATGCATAGCTTACGCCAACAATAGTTGGAGCCAGTATCCGGGCAAGAAACCGAAACAGACCATTCCCGAGCGAACCGGCTATTTCTTAATGATGCAAATAGGCGATAACGTCTGGCTGGAACAGCGTCCTAACGTTGGGCTATGGGGCGGTCTATATTGTTTCCCACAGTTCGCCAGCGAGGATGAATTGCGTCAACACGTTAAGTCCTTGGGCGTGGATCAGCCGAAGCTTCATCAGCTAACCTCATTTCGCCACACCTTTAGCCATTTTCATTTAGATATCGTGCCAATTTGGTTTGATATAACACAGCACAGTCACTGCATGGATGAAGGAACTGGACTCTGGTATAACTTAGCCCAGCCACCGTCTGTCGGTCTGGCAGCCCCCGTGGAACGTTTATTGCAGCAGCTGGCAAAAGAGCCCGTTGCTAAGTGAAAATTATGACTTTCAATAAACTGAACCAGGCTCACCACATGAGGAATAATCATGAGTAGAACAATTTTTTGTACATTTCTGAACCAAGAGGCCGAAGGGCAGGATTTCCAGCTATATCCAGGTGAACTGGGTAAGCGCATCTATAACGAAATCTCTAAAGAGGCGTGGTCGCAGTGGATGTCGAAACAAACCATGCTCATCAACGAGAAAAAACTCAACATGATGAACCCTGACGACCGAAAACTGCTGGAACAGGAAATGGTGAAGTTCCTGTTTGAAGGCCACGACGTGCATATCGAAGGTTACACGCCGCCAAGTCAGTAAGCTTATTAATAAGTATATTGCGGGTTTAATAACGTTAAGCTCGCAATTTGAGACCCATTTTTCATCCAATATGGCTGTGAAGATGAAGAAAGTTTTAGCATTGATCCTGATCGCACCCTTGCTGATCTCTTGTTCTGGAAAGAAAAATACTCAGGACAGCGAAGCCTTTGTCAAAGATACCAATGGCTTCGATATTTTGATGGGACAGTTTGCCCATAACATTGAAAACATTTGGGGCATTAACGAGGTACTGATTGCGGGTCCAAAAGACTACGTAAAATATACCGACCGATACCTCACGCGTAGCCATATTAACTTTGACTCCGGCCAGATCACCATTGAAACCATCTCACCAACCGATCCCGCAGCCAGTTTAAAACAGGCGATCGTGAGCACTTTGCTGATGGGTGACGATCCGGGGTCTATCGATCTCTATTCTGATGTGAACGATATTCAGATCAGTAAAGAACCCTTCCTGTATGGACAGGTGCTAGATAATACCGGACAGCCGATTCGCTGGCAGGGGCGCGCCAGTAACTTTGCCGACTATCTGATCCAGCACAAGCTGATGAAACGTACGTCTGGCCTGCACGTCATTTACTCCGTGACCATTCAATTGGTGCCTAACCACTTGGATAAGCGTGCGCATAAATACCTTGGTATGGTGCGTAAAGCCTCTGAGAAATATGGCGTTGATGAGTCATTGATTCTGGCTATTATGCAAACCGAATCCAGCTTTAACCCGTATGCGGTAAGTGGCTCGGATGCGCTCGGCCTGATGCAGGTTGTTCAGCACACGGCGGGTAAAGACGTGTTTGTGCAAAAAGGAAAATGGGGTACACCAAGCCGTAGTTATCTGTTTGATCCAGAGAATAATATCGATACAGGTACAGCTTATCTGGCGATTTTGCAGAACAACTATTTGGGTGGTATTCAGAATCCAACCTCACGCCGCTATGCCGTTATTACCGCTTATAACGGCGGAGCAGGTAGCGTGCTGCGCGTGTTCTCCAGCGACCGTAACCGCGCGGTGAGTATCATCAACCAGCTAACCCCGGGTGATGTGTACGAAACGTTAACCAATAAGCATCCATCGGGCGAGTCTCGTCGTTATCTGAGCAAAGTTAACAACGCTCAGAAGAGCTATCGTCGCGGGAAGTAAGTTTTTGCATTAATGCCCACCCAGCCTCCCCCTTCGCGGGGGGAGGCTTAGATCGGACGAATGACTAATACTTGGGCTAGAAATTAATCATGATGATGATGGTGATGTCCTTTCCCATCCTCATGCTGATGTTCATACTCTTCACCCGGCACAACCAGCAGTTTGCCGTAGCGAACACCTCGTTCGGCAATCACCTTCTCGGCCAACCCTTTCACTTTTCCCGTCGCGCCTTTCAGCAAGGAAACTTCGAGGCAACTACCGTGATCGAGATGTACATGCAGGCTCGCAAGGGAGAGATCGTGGTGATCGTGAAAGCTTTTCGTTAGACGCTTAGAAAGCTCACGCGCTTCATGATCGTAAACGTAAAACAGCGCAGCCACACAGTTGCTGGTTTCATCGTTCGACGTTGGCGTTGCCGTAGCTTGCAGCCCCGCCCGCGCCAAATCTCGGATCGCCTCTGAGCGGTTTTGGTAATTACGTTCTTTAATGATGGCATCAATTTCTGCCATCAAATCGTCATCCAATGAAAGAGTGACTCGTTGCATAAAGTTAATTCCTGAAGCGGCATAATTCTTCAGAGTATGACATTGTTCCTGTGCTGAAAAAAACGACCTCGGTCAGCTAATCCATCAACTCCAGCGGACCACCTTTGCTCAACGCGAGCTGATACGCTGGCCTTGCATGCAAACGCTTCAATAAGCCTCGCGCATGCGGCGCTTTATCTAAACCAGTACGGATATTCATCGCCTCAAGCGGAAAACTCATTTGTATATCAGCCAGACTAAAATGATCGCCTGCAAACCAGTTATTTTTGCTCAGATGATTTTCAATGAAACGAAGATGCGTCGCCAGTTGCTGATCGAGATACCCGCGCTGCACGCCTTTGCCAAGCAGGCTTCCAATTGGGCGAATCAGCCACGGAACCGGCGCTTTTCCCAAACGATTAAAAATCAGCTTCATCACTAATAACGGCATTAACGATCCTTCGGCATAGTGCAACCAATAACGGTATTGCATGCGTTCTGGTTTTTCTTGTGGCTTTAGCAGCGCCGAATGGTCATAGGTCTCTTGAAGATACTCAAGAATGGCGGCTGACTCCGCAATGGTCCACTCACCATCGGTCAGAACCGGAGCTTTGCCCAGCGGGTGAATTTTTTTCAGCGATTCAGGCGCCAGCATGGTCACTGGATCGCGTTGGTATTGCTCAATCTGGTAGGGTAAACCAAGCTCCTCGAGGGTCCAAAGCACACGGTGGGAACGCGAATTGTTAAGATGATGAACCGTAATCATTGGCTAACTCCGCTGGCTTATGTTTTCTAACTATAGCCAGCAGTGACGAAATCACACAGAAGATTATGAGCATGAGGAAAAACAAAGAGAGCCGCTAATGGGCTCTCTTCATGGGGTAAAACAAGTATTTAATAAGCTTGATTACAAACCACTATTAAACATTTTTGTCCTGCATTTCAAAGCGTGGAGAAATCAGGCCGTACAGTGTCCATCCTAAGAAGGTCACAATCGCACCGTACATCATGGCTTCTTCGCCAGATGAATAAAGCGCATAGAAGCTATACATAGCACCGATAATCGCGATGATATTCGCCATACGCGCCTTGCTAGGATTCACCTTCGCTACTTTCTGGATAATAACCAACGCCGCCATTGAAAGGATGTACGGAATAATGTTGGTCACCACCGCCAAGTTAACCAGTACGTTAAACTGTTTATTCAGCGACGGACTGATGGTCATCAAAGACAGCACGGTTTGGATGATCACGATAACGATCATGCCTTTTACCGGCGCTTCAGCTTTAGTCAGTTTAGAGAAAACTTTAGGGAAATAGCCTTCATCCGCAGAGGATTTAAATACCTGCGCGATGGTGAACTGCCAACCCAGCAATGAACCTACGCAGGACATAATCATCAGAGCCATGATGATTTTACCCACGCCCGGCGTAAACATTTGGGCAAATGCCAAACCAAACGGCGCGGTTGAGTTAGCCAAATCCATGTTTGGCACAATACCGGCAATCACGTTGGTGGACACAATATAAATAACCGCTGCGCCTAACGTCCCGCCCAATACGGCGATAGGAACGTTGCGCTCAGGGTTCTCAACAACGTCGGTATTCGCGCAGGCTGATTCTAAGCCCAAGAATGCCCATAACGTCATAGCAATAGAAGAACCGACGGCTTCAAATACAGGTAAATGATGCGGGTTCCATGATTGCACATACATGGTTGGGCTAAACCAGAACCAACCGATAATGGAAATCCCGACAACAGGAATGATGACGCCCCAAACGGTCACGCCGCTAATACGGCCTGTGATGCGTGCGCCACCGAAGTTAGCGATAGTCGCCAGCCACAGCACGCCAATAGTTGCGATACAAATTCCCAGTGGCGTTAGGTTCGCCCCCATCAATTCGGTACCGTAACCTACAGCCGAAATGGCGATTGCCACGTTAGCAATCAGCAGCGATACACCGTAGGTGTAGTTCGCCATAAAGTTGCCGGATTTGCCGAATGCATATTCAGCATACCCGCCCATACCGCCTGATTTACGGCTAAACATCCCGCACTTAGCAAATGCATAGGCCAAGGCCATCGACCCTAGCGCTGTCACCAGCCATGAAACGATGGAAAGCGTACCCACTTCCGCTAATTTGGTCGGCAACATGATGATCCCTGACCCCATCATGTTAACCGCTGTCAAAATTGTGAGCTGAACGACGCCCATTTTGTTACTGCCTTTAGACGTACTCATAAACAATCTCTCTTATGAAATCTATTGGCGGAGAGCTGGAAACGTCGCAACTCCCCGCTGTTTCTTTTATCGGAAAATCAGTTTCGGCCAGTACCCCTGCCGAGAAACGATTTCTAATTTATTGTTTAATAACATAACCATAAGCACGTTTACGTCCATCCTCGTCCTGTTGGATATAGACACCCTGTAGTTCAGGTGCGAACCCTGGCAGCAGGTTAATGCCCTCTTCCAATGCCAAGAAGTAACGCTGTACAGAACCGCCCCAGATTTCACCTGGGACTACGCACAGAACACCTGGAGGATAAGGAAGTGCGCCTTCAGCGGCGATGCGGCCTTCAACCTGATTGAGCGCAACCAGTTCAACGTTGCCACGGACAAACTCGATATTCGCCTGCTGTGGATTCATCACCACTTTCGGGAAGTGAGCTTTACGGAACATCTCTTTTTGCAGCTGTTTAACGTTATGGCTGACATACAGGTCATGCATTTCCTGACACAGCTGACGGATGGTGTAACCCTGATAACGTTCTTCGTAATTTTTGTAGATCGATGGCAGCACTTCTGACAGTGGTGCATCTTCTTCTAACAGGCGTTCAAAGCGAGCGATTTGTGCAACAAGATGCTGCATCTTCGCCATATCTTCCGCAGGCGTCATCAGGAACAGGATTGAGTTCAGGTCACATTTCTCTGGAACGATGCCATTCTCACGCAGGAAGTTGGCAAGGATAGTTGCTGGAACACCAAACTTATCGTATTCACCTGTTTGCACGTTGATACCCGGCGTGGTCAGCATGAGTTTGCATGGGTCCACAAAGTATTGATGCTCTGCGTAACCTTCAAACGAATGCCAACGTTCACCAGGAATGAAGTCGAAGAAGCGCAGATCGTTAGCCATTTCTTCGGTATCAAAGTCTTCCCATTTACGACCATCGATGGTTGCAGGAACGAACGGACGAATGTGTTTGCAGAGTTTTAACAACAGCTTACGTGTTTCGATACCGACTTTAACGCAGTCCATCCACATACGTTTTCCGCTTTCGCCTTCGTGCATTTTGGCATTCACATCAAGCGCAGCAAACAATGGATAGAACGGGCTGGTTGACGCATGCATCATGAAAGCATTGTTCATGCGTTTATGATTTACATAGCGATCTTGGCCTTTGATATGTTTATCTTTTTTGTGGATCTGTGAAGTCTGAGAGAAACCAGCTTGTTGTTTATGAACCGACTGAGTCACCAGAATGCCCGGATCGTTTTCATTCAGTTCCAACAGCAGAGGAGAGCAATCATTCATCATTGGAATGAACTGTTCGTAGCCTACCCATGCAGAGTCAAACAGGATGTAATCACACAGATGACCAATCTTATCGACAACCTGACGGGCGTTATAGATAGTGCCATCGTAGGTGCCTAACTGAATAACCGCTAAGCGGAATGGGCGTTTTTCTGAAGAGCGTTCTGGAGCCACTTCACGCACTAAATCGCGCAGGTATTTCTCTTCAAAACAGTGGGAATCAATACCACCGATAAAGCCAAACGGGTTACGCGCAGTTTCCAGATATACCGGCGTTGCACCCGCCTGAATTAGCGCACCGTGGTGGTTAGATTTATGGTTGTTACGGTCAAATAACACTAAATCACCCGGAGCCAACAGCGCATTCAGCACCACTTTGTTCGAAGATGAAGTGCCGTTTAATACGAAGTAGGTTTTATCAGCGTTAAAGACTTTGGCCGCATGCATCTGCGCAGTGCAAGGAGCGCCTTCATGGATAAGCAGGTCACCCATTGATACGTCAGCGTTACACAGGTCAGAACGGAATAATGTTTCACCAAAGTAATCAAAGAACTGACGGCCCGCAGGATGACGGCGGAAGAACTGGCCACCTTGATGCCCTGGGCAGTCAAATGCGGCGTTACCCTGCTGCACATATTCAACGAGGCTACCAAAGAAAGGAGGTAAAACGTCTTTCTCATATTTAACCGCAGCAGCCTCAAGCTGTTTACCGTAGAAATCAACGTTGCCATCACACAGCTCAAACACGCCAGTGACACGCGGCAGTACTTCTGCTGGCAATTCTTCTTCGCAGCAAACGGCGACAAAAACAGGAATACCGAAACCGGTTTGTTCAATCGTATCCAGCGTGCCTGAAACCGCATCTTCAACGGAAATAACGGCAGCAGAAACATCAGTAAAATTAGTATTATTAATATCTACAGTTTCACGTTCGGTACTAAAGCATTCAGAGGTGTTGTTATTAACTGCTATTTTTAGTTTTTCCATTTTATTTATGGTCTCTTATTTTATTAATAGTCATGAATTTAGGGTAAAGCATAGTCGTCAGATATTCCCCTTAGGGATCCGATGCGTAATTATTTTTTAAAGGCAATATTACCCCGCAATAATTCAGGTTATTGAATTACTGGAATAGGTAGATAAATGCCAGGTGGCTAAGCCACCAGATTGGCGCATGAGTTTATTGGGATAGTCAAAATCCGCTTACCGAATGATGGACAAAACTAGATTATTTAGCTAGA
Source organism: Hafnia alvei (assembly GCF_900095695.1). Classification (GTDB taxonomy): domain Bacteria; phylum Pseudomonadota; class Gammaproteobacteria; order Enterobacterales; family Enterobacteriaceae; genus Hafnia; species Hafnia alvei_B. The sequence goes on from NZ_FMIQ01000014.1 coordinate 194,426, forward strand.
TACTAGATTTACCAACGAATGAGATCGGGCAAGCATGACGATCCGCAACAACGGACGCCGTAGGAGGGGGGATTATTTAGAGTTGAAAAGATGAAAATCAAAGCAGCTACGATGGGCCATCATCATAAGATGCGTGACGCGTCGGATATGCGGCATAGCTTTATTGTTATTTTCCATTTCCTATTTCCTCTTTATGTGGAAACCGAGGACATTGTAACCTGTGCGATTATGTAAACCGTGATATTTATCACTATTACGAGGTATATAATAAATAAAAAAATATTATTGTCCAGCCTTGAATGCATATTTAAGCATCGCTAATAGTTAGTAATATGTAACGAATTGCTTTTATCTGTATTATTAAAATAAATCCTATCATTAAAGAAATTCGGCAACATTGAATTTTTGAGTTTGTACAAATAATGCGGTTTTATTATAAATTGATACGAAATTGTAAAAAATATGTTTTGTAATTAACCGTGCTAAAATATTTAATATGATTTTTTAATTAAAAAAAACGCTTAAAAATTCACTTTATAGATTAAAAACACAACCTTTATAATTTTAAGTTATGATTTTTATCTGTCAGGATCTGCACTTCATCGCGATGAATGCGTCATTATTGAGCGCTTAAACCATGAAAGTGATAAATTTATTGACGCGGCGGCGCTGATACGGTTTAATGCGCCCCGTTGCCCGGATAGCTCAGTCGGTAGAGCAGGGGATTGAAAATCCCCGTGTCCTTGGTTCGATTCCGAGTCCGGGCACCAAATTCATATCAACGGACCTCCACGGAGGTCCGTTTTTGCATTGTAAGCCCGCAAAAATCAACACTTCTACAATCTCTTAACTCCATCCAACTCAATCAACTTCAACCCGCATCAAGTCCCTTGCGAGGGTATAACTGAGGGTATAGTCTGATTCGATAAAATTTATACCCCTTTTACTATCAGGAGATACCGCCAATGGCGCTCACTGACGCTAAAATCCGTGCAGCTAAACCGGATGATAAACCTTATAAACTTGCCGACAGCGGCAACATGTTTTTGCTTGTTCACCCTAACGGCTCGCGCTACTGGCGGCTCCGATACCGATTTCTGGGCAAAGAGAAAACACTTGCTCTGGGCGTCTATCCTGAAGTCTCGTTATCAGAAGCAAGGGAAAAACGCGATACTGCGAGGAAGCTGATAGCTGAGGGAACTGACCCTTGCGAACAGAAACGGATCAAAAAATCTGTACCCGAAACAGCTCAGACATTTGAAGGCATCGCAAGACAGTGGCATAAGAGCAATAAAAAATGGTCGGATTCTCATAGCGAGAAAATACTGAAAAGCCTGGAGACACATGTGTTTCCCTTTATTGGCTCACGTGACATTACCACCCTCAGGACTCCCGATTTACTTGTCCCCGTTAAGGCTGCCGAAGCCAAAGAGATATATGAGATTGCAGCCCGCCTTCAGCAACGTATCACTGCAATCATGCGCTATGCTGCCCAGTCAGGCATTATCAGCTATAACCCTGCCGTGGATATGGCTGGCGCTTTAACGACTGTAAAACGCCAGCATCGCCCTGCCCTCGCCTTAAATCGTATTTCAGAGCTTCTTGAACGACTGGATGCCTACAGAGGGCAACCTCTCACCCGGCTGGCAACTAAACTCACCCTGCTTATCTTCATCCGTTCCAGCGAACTACGCTTTGCCAGGTGGTCTGAGATAGACTTCAAGAAAGCCATGTGGACCATTCCTCCTGAGCGGAAACCTATTGAAGGGGTCAAGTATTCCCATCGTGGCTCAAAAATGCGAACAGAGCATCTTGTGCCACTCTCTACTCAAGCGGTGAATATACTGCAGCAGATCCACACTATCAGCGGAGAACATGAACTGATTTTCACCGGCGATCACAATCCATGGAAACCCATGAGTGAGAACACGGTAAATAACGCACTGCGGCTGATGGGCTACGATACAAAGGCCGATGTCTGTGGTCACGGCTTCCGGGCAATGGCCTGTAGTTCGTTGATTGAATCAGGATTATGGTCCAGGGACGCAGTGGAACGCCAGATGAGCCACCAGGAGCGAAATGGCGTACGTGCAGCCTATATTCATAAAGCGGAATTTCTGGATGAGCGCAGGCTGATGCTGCAATGGTGGGCTGATTTTTTAGATGCAAATCGAGAGAGGAGAATTAGTCCGTTTGACTATGCGAAACGTCAGTCAGGATAGCTATTTCTGACAAAATTTATCAAGGAAAAGGAATTCATACTGAATGGGGGCCAAGACGATAAGTTTTGTTGCCAAGAAAAAAGTGTTCGCCTTAGATTACGAAACGTTACATGGCTGAATGGGCAAAAGTCATTAGGGCAGAAACCGGCAGATCAGT
>NZ_FMIQ01000005.1 GCF_900095695.1 Hafnia alvei
TCCTGAACTGCTTTGTTAGCACGTTAGCCGTGCCAGACAACGGGGACGAATATTAACGGCACATGACACGGCTGGCAAGGGGGATTGCCAAAAATTCCTCTTAAATTCACACGATTGCTGATGATATGCGCATCTGGGTGAAAAAAACGGCATCTAGGATGCCGTTGAATTGCCTTGATTAACGCGCTGCTCGCTGCAAGATCCATGCCGCGGGCTGATTTTGTAGCCAGCGGATACGCAGCGCCATCATTATAGCCGCCGATGTGAGACCGATGATAAAGCCCGTCCAGAAGCCGCTTGGCCCCATGGCGGGAACAATATAATCCGTCAGCGCCAGCACATAGCCGGTTGGTAGCCCTAAAATCCAGTACGCCGTAAAGGTAATAAAGAAAATCGAACGGGTATCTTTATAACCACGCAGTACACCGCTGCCGATAACCTGAACCGAATCCGAAATCTGATAAATTGCCGCTAGCAGCATCAAGTGCGATGCCATGGTGATAACTTCAGGGTTATCGTTGTAGAGCAGGGCAATGGGTTCGCGGAAAATTACGGTGAAAATAGCGGTACATGCCGCCATCGTCATTCCTACGGCAATACTGGTGCGCGCCGCGACTCTCGCATTTTCTGCCGAGCCTTCGCCCAAGCGGTAACCCACACGAATAGTCGCGGCCACGCCGAGTGACATTGGCAACACAAACATCAGCGAGCTGAAGTTCAGCGCAATTTGGTGTCCCGCAACGGAAACAATACCCAGCGGTGAAACCAGTAAAGCGACAACGGCAAACAGCGTCACTTCGAAAAACAGCGCTAAAGCAACCGGCATACCGATATTAATTAGGCGATGGATCGTGGCCCACTGTGGTGCTTCCATGCCTTTTTGACGTAAATCACGTAGGCTGGATGAGCGACGAACATACCAACGCATGATGAAATACATCACCCAATACACGCTGCCTGTAGCCACGCCACAGCCGACGCCACCCAGCGCTGGAGCACCTAATTTCCCGTAGATGAAAATGTAGTTAATCGGAATGTTTACCAACAGGCCGATGAAACCAATCACCATTCCCGGTTTAGTTTTCGATAGGCCTTCGCACTGATTACGCAGTACCTGGAAGAACAAATAACCCGGCGCGCCCCACATAATCGCGTGCAGATAGCCGATGGCCTTGCTCGACAAATCATGATCGATGTTATGCATCATATCGATGATATGTTTGGAATTATAAAGGACTATGATAATTAAAACCGACACGCCAAACGCCAGCCAAAAACCTTGTCGCACCTGATGTTCAATTTTATCGCGACGCCCCGCGCCGTTTAGCTGGGCGATGACCGGCGTTAAAGCCAGCAGCAAACCATGGCCAAACAAAATAGCCGGTAGCCAAATGGAGGTCCCAACGGCAACCGCCGCCATATCTGTGGCGCTAACGCCGCCTGCCATGATGGTGTCAACAAAACCCATGGCCGTTTGAGAAACCTGCGCAATGATAACGGGAATAGCCAGAGCTAATAAGCTACGCGCTTCTATCCAATACTTCTGCACGTATACACCTTTTTATTTTAAATGAGAGAGAAAACAGACAAGTAAACGCCTCTTCGCGGAAAGTCCTAAAGAGGGTAACGCGATACTCAGCATTCGATCACCGATGCGGCGTCAAACGTGATGAGTATAAACAGTGAGTGAATGATTCTACCTGCAGATACGGCACAAGAGAATGAAAAGTGTAGTTGATGAGTGGGGCATATGCTGTTTTTTGCCGGCTAGATTTGGATTTATCTATGGTTTGCGGCAAACTGCTAGATAATTGTTTTCGAAAAGACATTATTGCAGAGGCATCATTTATGTTTACCGGCATTGTTCAGGGCACCGCTCCCGTCGTGTCCATTGATGAAAAATCAAATTTTCGTACTCATGTAGTCAAATTCCCGCAGGAGTTATTGCCTGAACTTGAGCTCGGCGCATCCGTTGCTCATAACGGTTGTTGTCTGACCGTGACGAAAGTGGAAGGTGACCTTGTTAGCTTTGATTTGATGAAAGAAACGCTGCGTATCACCAATCTGGGCGATGTGACGGTGGGTAGCGTGGTGAATCTTGAGCGAGCAGCGAAGTTTAATGATGAAATCGGTGGGCATTTGATGTCGGGCCATATCATCTGTACGGCTGAAATCGTAAAAATCCTGACTTCAGAGAACAATCGCCAAATTTGGTTCAAAATGCCAAATCCTGAGCTGATGAAGTACGTATTGCATAAAGGTTTTATCGGCATCGACGGTATTAGTTTGACTATCGGAGAGGTAACGAAGAGCCGTTTTTGCGTACATTTGATCCCAGAAACACTGCAGCGCACTACGCTTGGCGTGAAGCGTCTGGGGGATAAAGTCAATATTGAGATCGATCCGCAGACTCAAGCCGTGGTTGATACGGTAGAGCGCGTGTTAGCCAGCCGTGACGCAACATTGCAAGCGGCCATGAATGTTGACTCCGTGGCTTAATATTGTAAAAAGCGCAGCCGGATGCTGTTTTCACCTCATCCGGCTTTTATCCTTATTTCAAATAGCCTTTAAACTGACGGTTTTCCATCAGCGCCACCTTTCCTTTGGTATAGAAAATCACCTGATAATTTCCCTGTGAATAGACGGACGCATCGGCATTTTTTTCATCTAATGCCGCAGGCTTACCATCAACGGTGACAATACCATCAGCACCACGCTTGACCGTTACGCCATAGCCGGTTTTGACCACAGGTTTATGTGTTGCTTGGCCATACTGTGCTTGCGCATTTTCTAGTGCCTGTTTCTCGGCCGCCGAGTTAATTGCGTTTTGTCGGCTTTGTTCGGCGATATAGCAGGCGTCTTTGCTGATCCCCTGAGACTCACATTTCGCCATGCGATCGGCTTGAGATGAGCAGGCCGCAAGCGAGCCAATTATCAGTCCTGCAACGATTACTCTTGGCATTTTCATTCTATTTACCTTACTTGTCAGGGAATAAGTCTTAATGTTAACCGTCGTCATTGCACCGCTTTTTTGCTCACCTAGGAATATATATAGATGAGTTTCATCAAGTGGGCGTTAGGGGGCGGCGAAAATACCCACTGTTTACATACTACAGTGGGCATTGTGTTAATTAGTATGAAAAACCGATGCCAACACCCGCGCCAAAATCTGACTGAGTATCTGCTGAAACGCCTGCTTTTATCACGGTATGATCGCCTGCATTGAATGAAGCACCGACGGCAACAGCGCTTTCGCTATTGAATGTACCAGCGCCTGCAGAGACCATAAATGAGTCACCAGACTTGACCTGCGGCATTGATGCAATGGCCGTTGCGCCAGCGATGCCTGCATTAGCCTCTTTGCGGTTATCATCTACCGAGTTTTTCAAGCTGCTGAAATTGCTGTTCAGCTTGTTGATAGACGCCGTGTTATCGCTTACACGCGATTGGGTTGAACGAATGGCTGAATGGGTATTTGTTGCCAAGTTCTGAATTTGCTCACCGTAGTAAACAGAATCAATGCGTTGTTGTTTGGTTAGCTTCTGAACACCGGCAGCATTCTTAGCGACACCATCACGGTTAGCTGTAATTTGTGTTGCGTGATCGGGCTGAGCAGATACAGAAGAAACTATGTTTTTAATCTGCTGCTGAGTGTCAGCCTGTTCAGCGTTGTGCTTAGCTGCAATCATTCCCTGCACGCGTGAACCGTTCTGAATGGCTTCCTTCTTCTGAATACCCGTTACAGTCGCTTTAGCCTGGTTGATTTGGTCGTGATTGCTTTTGGCATACTCGGCAACGGTTTCTAAATTAGATCCATTCTGTTCAATAGCTGCTGCGTTGGCCTTAATACCTTGCTCGTTTGCTGCAATGTGGCTTGACAGATTGAAGGTGTTTTTCAGCGCTTGATTCGCGTTGACATTGGCATGATCGGCTGATTGCTGCGCATGGTCTGCTTTATCGGTAGCTGTGTTAGCGGTCACCTGTGCGTGGTCTGCTTTGTCATTGGCGGTTGTTGCAGCGGTCTGTGCCTGGTCTGCCTTGCCATTTGCAATGTAGGCAACATCTAACGCGGTGGTAGCCTTAGTTTCTGCAAGGTTGGCTGTTTTAGTTGTGTCATCAAGCGTTGTTTTTACAGACGCTATTTCACTGGTGTTCGTTTTAATGTTGGCCGTGTTGGTGTCAACGTCTGCACCTATCACCATTGCTTCATGATGGACTGTGTCGGCATAGTTATAAGCAGAATTTGCTTTGTACATGGCCTGTGTTGCGGTGGCGTGTGCGTCATTGATTGCCAAGTCTTGACCGTTATCACGTGCGGTCTGTTCATCTGCTGTAATGAGTGGCGCGATGTGTTGCGATGCTGTGCGCACGACATTGGCGGCTGCTCTAGATTCACCACGTTTAGCTTCAATATCGGCTTTTAATTTGGCTGTTTTTAGTGCGGCAAACTGAGCTTTCAATTGCGCCTGTGTTGGCTGTGTTACAGGTGCTGCTGGGGCGACTGAAACCAATGGATGAAGCTGTTTTAACGTCGCTTCTTTGTTCCAACCTGCTGGCGTGATTGCGGTAGGTGCATCCGTTGAGAAATCGTTATACATACCATCAGAGATACCCGCGCGGCTATGTGTTTCATACACGATCAAACGGTCACGAGCGTTAAGATTTTGGTAAGCGTCACGCACCGCGGTGAAGGGGGTGCCTTGGGCAGTTGCTAACTTTATAAAGTTGTTTACGTCGGTATTTGTCGCGTTAGCTGCATGTGAGGCGGTCACTGCGGTTGCAACGAAAAAAGCTATGGAGGTGGTTTTCATCAAAGTTATCTCTAAAAAAAGTAATGTTAAATTATTGTGTCTACAGAAACGTCTTTGTGTCGCTTTACGCACATCTTAGGCGTGAATTATTATTCTGGTCTAGTGACTAAAATCACACTGTAATCGTTATCATGATAATAACCGCGCTTGCAGAAACGAATGTACGTATCTATTAGGTGCGTTAGTGGATTATTTATTTTCATTACGAATTAAGTTTTGTTTTGTAAATTGGTGTAAATATATGAATCATCGTGAGATTTGATTTTGTCGCAGAAAGCAACAATTTTGTGATGGGTGCAGAAAGTGGTAAAATCAACTTTAATTGATAATTATCAAATTTCTATAAAGGCGGTGAATGTAATGAGTGAAGCGTTTAGAGAAACATTTGAACGCATGGAGATTGAGCCAGCTTTACTTACGCTGCTGTGTCAGGTTCATAGATCAACAAGTCATAAGTGGTTAAGTGGTGATGTTAAAGAGATCCCTGCAGCGGCAGAAACGTTGATTAGGTTGCTTGAGTTTGTGCAAAAGAGGTCGCCTGAGCTTTTCTGTGAGTTTATGATTCTGCAAGATTTCCGCACACCTTCAGAGATTTACCTCAGCGATCCTGCTTGCTGGAAAAGCTACGAATTCTGCAAGCACAAAGTGACGCCAAAAGTTTTGGACTATCTTGAAAAACATCTACCTGAATAGCCATCTCAAGCGCTCCTTTCGTGGGCGCTTTTTTTTACTGAATTCTGCTGGTTCTTAAGCGTTCTATTTAAATTTTATCAAACCGCTATCATAAGAATGGTTCAACGTTTAAAGAGAATATGCTCTTACTTTTCAATCTATTGAGGTTTTTTGGCTGGCTGCGGGCTAGGTGGAATAAAGCAGGCTGGCTGTTTGGAGCGGAAATCCCAACGGGGCGGTTTTAGGCAAAACATGCCGTCAAAAACATGCCGTCATTGCGCAACATTATCAATGACGGCATGGTACAGCTTTAGTACGTTATTGAGCGGCTGGCTTTGGTTGGCGAATGCGTAGGCTACTGACAATCGCGGCACAAAGCGCGAATAGGGCACCCAGTAGCAACGATGAATGCGTACCCAGATCGCCAAACAGGTTGAACATCAGCGCCACTAACGCAGCTCCGCTGGTTTGTCCCAGTAGACGCGCAGTGCCAAGCATTCCACTGGCGCCGCCGCTGCGATGGCGCGGCGCGGAAGAGATCATGGTGTGATTGTTGGGGGATTGGAAAATACCAAAACCCGCACCGCAGAGCGCCATCCGCCAGATAATATCGATGTTAGTTGGATGGGAAGGAAGCAACGCCAGCGACAACAACCCAATAGCAAATAACATCAGCCCAATACTCCCCAGTAGCCCCGCGTTAAAGCGTTCAAGCAGTCGTCCGGCAATCGGTGCCATTATCATGGTGGCAATAGGCCAAGGCGTTAGCAGGAGCCCGGTCATCACTTCCGTTTTGCCGAGAACCGTTTGCAGGAAGAAGGGCAGTGAAACGAATGCTAGCATCTGTGCGCTGAAGGAACATATTGATGTTCCTACCGACAGCGAAAAGATTGGAATACGCAATAGATCGACGGGCAACAGCGGAAACTCTTGATTGAGCTGACGGCGCACGAAAAGTGTACCTACAATCAACATAACGACCAGTTCGCCCAACAATAAAAAGTTATTCTGGCGCTGGGCAAACCCGCTAATGGCCGAAATCAGCAGGCCGAAAGTGAGGGCGTTAAGCAACGCGCTGTAGCCATCAAACTTCGGTTTACCCACTTTGGGCGGATTTTCTGGAAGAAATTTCATGCCGCAAATAAAGGCGGCAATGCCAATCGGTACGTTAACGGCAAATAGCCACGGCCAACTACTCACGGAGAGAATTGCTGCTGCGACCGATGGCCCCGCCGCCGCCGAAACCGCGACGATTAATGCGTTAATCCCCATTCCTCGGCCGAGAAAACGTTGAGGATAAATTAGACGCACCAAAGCGACGTTCACGCTCATTACCGCCGCCGCGCCGAAGCCTTGCAGCACCCTAGCAAGGGTGAGCGTCCAGAGTGAGTCGGACATGGCGCAACCCAGTGACGTTACGCTGAACACCAACAATCCGGTGAGGTAAATTTTGCGGTAGCCGATGATATCGCCTAAGGAGGCCAGCGAGAGCAGAGAAATGGTAATCGCTAGCTGGTAGGCGTTAACAATCCAAACCGACGTTGCGGCAGAGGCGTTAAGATCGCGGGCAATAGTGGGAAGGGCGACGTTAGCAATCGCGCCATCAAGGACCGCGACGGTAATACCCAGTGCAATGGCTAAAATTGCGCCGTATCGTTGAGGCAGTGGAACGCCATCATTTATGGTTGATTTCATTCAGCAACAATCGTTAAGAGTTTATTAGTCAGTTGCGGAACTATAACTTTTATTATCACTTGAGACCACCGTCACATTTAGCTTTGTTTGTAACAAAGGATCTAGCGTGCGGAAACGGTTAACCACCTGATTAACCTGTTTAACAGGCTGTATTTCAGTAGCTGTTCCTTTTATAATGAAACATAGGTTCGATTTAATCATCTGATAGGGTAAAGAAATACAATGTCAACAGATATAGATAAACAACCCGATTCGGTCTCTTCTGTACTTAAAGTGTTTGGGATTTTACAAGCGCTCACCGAGGAGCGCGAAATAGGCATCACTGAGCTGTCACTGCGCGTCATGATGTCGAAAAGCACCGTTTACCGTTTTCTGCAAACCATGAAGTCTCTTGGCTATGTTTCGCAGGAGAGTGAATCAGAGAAATATTCGCTGACGCTTAAACTGTTCGAACTGGGCGCGCATGCTTTGCAAAATGTTGATTTGATCCGCAGCGCCGATATTGAAATGCGCGAGCTTTCGCGCTTGACGCGTGAAACTATTCACCTGGGCGCTTTGGATGAAGATGGGATCGTCTACATTCATAAAATTGACTCAATGTATAACCTGCGTATGTATTCGCGTATTGGTCGTCGCAATCCGCTGCACACGACCGCCATTGGTAAAGTGTTGCTGGCTTGGCGCGATCGTAGCGAAGCAGAAGAAATCATCAGCCAGATTGAGTTCAAGCGTAGCACCGATAAAACGATCCTTACCCCTGAAGCGTTGCTGGCAGCGCTAGACGCGGTGAAAGAGCAAGGCTTTGGTGAAGATATCGAAGAACAGGAAGAAGGGCTGCGCTGTATCGCTGTGCCTGTTTTTGATCGCTTTGGCGTGGTGATTGCGGGGCTGAGTATTTCGTTCCCAACGATCCGTTTCTCCGAAGATGCTAAACACGAATACGTTAAAATGCTGCATACCGCAGCGCGTAATATTTCTGAGCAGCTGGGTTATCACCACTATCCATTCTAAATAATCGCGTTCTAATTTATTGCGATAGATAAATATCAAAGGGAGCCAATGGCTCCCTTTTTTGCAAATAATATTCGCTAATTACTGATGTGCCAGCTCGGCTTCTTCTTCAGAGTCAAACACGCTCTTATCGGTTTGACGCAGGATCTGGCTGGTGATGGTGCCGGCCGCCATAGAACCATTCACGTTCAGCGCGGTACGGCCCATATCAATCAGGGGCTCAACGGAGATAAGCAACGCTACGAGCGTAACGGGTAACCCCATCGCGGGTAACACGATCAGCGCAGCGAAGGTTGCGCCGCCGCCAACGCCTGCAACGCCTGCCGAACTCACGGTAACAATACCCACCAGCGTCGCAATCCACAGCGGATCGAGTGGGTTAATCCCTACGGTTGGCGCAACCATCACCGCTAACATCGCAGGATAAAGCCCCGCACAGCCGTTTTGGCCAATAGTGGCACCAAAGGACGCTGAGAAGCTGGCGATAGATTCAGGCACGCCAATGCGACGGGTTTGTGCTTCCACGTTCAATGGAATACTGGCTGCGCTAGAACGGCTGGTGAAGGCGAATGTCAGAACCGGCCAGACTTTGCGGAAGAATTTCAGTGGGTTAATGCCGGTAAACGACAGCAATAAGCCGTGTACCACAAACATGATCGCCAAGCCAAGATAGGACGCAACCACGAAGCTGCCGAGTTTGATGATGTCGTGCATGTTCGAACCCGCAACCACTTTGGTCATCAGCGCCAGTACGCCGTATGGTGTCAGCTTCATAATCTGTCGAACCAGCTTCATCACCAGCGATTGCAGGGTGTCGATAGCGGTAAGAACGCGTTTACCTTTAACTTCATCATCTTTTAGCAGCTGCAGCGCCGCCGTTCCCAAGATCGCCGCAAAGATAACTACGCTGATAATAGAGGTGGGGCTCGCACCGGTTAGGTCGGCAAACGGGTTTTTAGGGATAAATGACAGCACCAGCTGAGGAACGCTTAGGTCTGAAACTTTACCCGCATAGTTGGTATTGATCGCGGCCAGACGCGCGGTTTCTTGTACACCCTGAACCAAACCTTCGGCCGTTAAGCCAAATAGATTAGTCACCAACACCCCAACTAATGCTGCGATCATCGTGGTGAACAGCAGAGTGCCGATAGAAAGGAAGCTGATTTTGCCCAGCGATGAAGCGTTATGTAGCTTAGCGACGGCGCTCAAAATTGAAACTAACACCAGCGGCATCACAATCATTTGCAGCAGTTGTACGTAGCCGTTACCGACAATGTTGAACCAGCTAATAGAGTCTTTGAGTACGGGGTTGTCTGAACCGTAAACCAGCTGTAGCCCTAAACCAAATAGGACACCCATAAATAAGCCGACTAAAACTTTTTTAGCGAGGCTCCATTTAGTACGACGCGTCTGTGCCAGCAGCAATAAAAGCGCCACAAACACCAGCACGTTAATCACGAGCGGTAGGTTCATCCCAATCTCCAAATTTCTAATATATGTTTTTATACGTTCCGGCGTGCCCTAAGGACGCCGCAGCCTCGTTGGGCCACGTGCTAACCTACGCTGAAACGTGATTGTCTTAATCAATGCTATATATGCTAACAGCACCCTACATGTGATGCTTATATCCAAAATGAATTTATTATAATTTTTGCATCGAGTTTGTGTGCTAAACAGTCAAAACGAAGGGTTTGTAACCAGTGCAGTGTGATTTCCGTCATAATTTATGACTTACATATCTGAGTAAATCGTAAAAAGGCATTAAATCACCGCCCCAATATAGTGCATAGCCCACCAGAGACATGCATAAGATCCGCTCTAACTGATTGCCTTTCTGAGAATTGAGTATCGGTAGCCGGAAACGCCAGCGAATGGGCCATAGCAAAGGCACACCGGCGGGGGTGAGCATATCGGCAAGCAGATGGCTTAGATATCCGATCACCATTGCGTGCATGGCGTCAACGGGGATCCCCATGTAGCTCGGCATTTCACAGTTCAGTAGAAAAACGCCGCCGATGACCGCAAGCAGGCTATGCGTAAAGCCGCGATGACCAAACATGCGCGCGATAGGTGACGACAACCATTTAAGGCGTTGCCCAAGAACTGATTTTGGATGATCGATATCTGGCCACAAGCAGGTGAGCAAGGCACCGGGAATGATATGCCACCAGTCTCCATGGGCGAGCGCAGGCGTCAATTCCGCTTTTTTAGCGAAAATGGCACAAGCGACAGAAAAAATAAGATGGCCTTCCGCCGTCATGATAAAACTCGCCGAGGGTACTGGTAATTTATCCAGCATATCGGAGTTTTCGCAGGAAGCAAGAGGTGACAGCGTAACAGATGACTGTTTGCTGTATAAATATACATAAAACGGAGCCTGAGGTAGGCTCCGCTTGGTTTTAACGTTGATTAAGGCTGAATATTCGCCGCAGTGAGTTCGTTGAGATTGTTTAACTTCACATCGGCTAATGCCCAGCGAGGATCGCTAATATTCTCCGGCGCGGGTACCACAATAGAGCGCATTCGAGCAGCTTTGGTGGCGATCATGCCGTTAAACGAATCTTCGAGCGTCACGCAGTTGAGGGGATCTACGCCAAGTTGCTGAGCGGCGTTAAGATAAACTTCAGGGTGCGGTTTGCTATACGGTAATGCTTCTGCCGAAACCACGGCGTCGAAATACTGGCTGATGCTAAACATGTCCAGCACTTCGTTAAGCATATAAAGCGGTGACGCCGAGGCTAAACCGATTTTCATTCCCTGCTGACGACACAGTTTTAACGCGTGTTCAACGCCGGGCAGCAACGGTTTGGTCTCACGCACCAGATCAATGACGCGGCGAATAATGCGCTCAGTCACTTCTTCTTGGCTTGCGCCTTGCCATGGCGTGCGCTGATACCAAAGTTTTACGACTAAATCGATGCGTAGGCCTAGGGTTTCAGGAACATTCGCTGCATCAACGTCGATGCCTAAGGAGGAAAATACATCGTGTTCTCCTTGAGTCCATAGTGGTTCAGAATCTATCAGTAACCCATCCATATCGAAAATTACGGCTTCAATGCGACTCACAGGCATTCCCTCATCTAGGTGGTTTAAGACCGCCTGAACCTATGTTCAGCGTCATAACTTTATTTGCTGCGGGTACTCTAACATTCACGCCGCTTTTGGTTAAGCCAGTTATACTAGACGAACCTAAAGTATCAGCAAACCTGACCAATCAATTCAATCAGTTGAGATTGCGATAACGGAAACAGCCACGTAGACTGCCGTTATTCAAGGCGATAATTACGCATCTAGCCAACGTAATTCGAGTTGCAGTGTGGCGGCAAATGAGCGCGGCCCACAAAGAGGCAGCTTGAAATATGACGGGTATTTCAAATTAAGGGGATGGCATGACCTACCAACAAGCTGGTTGGGTTGCGGTGGCAAAACGGATATTCGGGTGGATAGTTTTTATTCCAGCGCTGCTTTCAACCACGGTGTCGATACTTAACTTTCTCTATCAGCATAGCCAAAAGCAAGAAGGGCTTAATGCCGTCATGCTGGACTTCGTGCACGTGATGATTGATATGGTGAAGTTTAATACCCATTTTCTGGATGTGTTCTGGTTCAATTCACCGCAGCCGGTATTAGGGCAGGGATTTACCGGCGGTAATATCATGTTTTGGATCATCTACTGGCTGATCTTTGTGGGAATGGCACTGCAAGCCTCGGGGGCTCGCATGTCACGGCAGGTGCGTCATATTCGCGAAGGTATTGAAGACCAGCTGATTTTAGAACAGATGAAAGGGGCTGAAGGTCATTCACGTGAAGCGTTAGAAAAACGCATTGTGTTGCCGCGCCATACCATTTTCCTGCAGTTTTTCCCACTGTATATTCTGCCAATTATCGTGGCGGTGATCGGGTACTTTATTTTGAAGCTGCTCGGGTTGGTGTAACTCACGACAACGCGGGTAGGCTAATAAAAAAGCTCACTTTACGGTGAGCTTTTTTACAGGGAAGCAGAAAATCTACGCCACATCTTTCTCCATCAAACGGTCAATCGCTTGAATAGCGGTCTCCAAATGTGGCCCTGCGAACAGGTTGCACATATTCAATTGATGGTAAAGCTGGTACACAGGCTGACGCTCAATAAATGATGTCGGCAGCGGCCAAACGCTTTGATAACCGTCATAAATTTGGGCAGGCAGCAACGAAAATAGCGGCAGCATGGCTAAATCACATTCGCGGTCGCCCCAGTAGCAAGCAGGATCGAAAATCACCGGCCCTTGCGCACTGAGCCCCATATTCGCCGGCCAGAGATCGCCGTGCAGCAGTGAAGGCTGCGGCTGGTGGTTGTGTAAACGCTGCTCAACGGCGGTTACGATGCTGTCGATATCGCCGAAATGAATGCCTTTTTCCGCAGCGAGCTGCAATTGCCAGCCGATACGTTGTTCAGAAAAGAATTTGGCCCAGCGGCGCTGCCAAGTATTCGGCTGTGGGGAAGTGGAAAGGTGATTGTCGTAATCGAAACCAAATTGAGGCTGTTCGCTCCACTGATGTAAACGTGCGAGTTGCTGACCGAATAGATAGGCATTGTGGGCATCAAGTGGACGCACCGGCAAATATTCCAGTAGTAAAAAACTGGCCTCGCGCGTGGCACCAACGCCATAAACCTGCGGTGTTTTTACCGTATGGCTACGCGCCAAGCAGGCTAACTGATCCGCTTCGGCCTTAAAATCTTGTAGGAAGTCGGGGGTGTCACATTTGATAAAGACCTGATGTTCGCCATCGCTAACACACCAAGCCTGATGGACTTCGCCGCCAGGGAGTTCACGTTTTTCGCGGATGGTAAAGGCTCGGTCAAAGTGTCCGCATAATAACTGACTTACAGCTTGCCACATGGTGTACCCCCTATATACCCGTCATATTTCAAATGGCGTCTTTGCTGGTTGTGTTCATTACTCCGAACCTGATACCACCGCAATGCAACTCGAACTATTTTGGATAGCGTTCGTGAATGGAACTGGCATTATATTTCCCTTGAAATCATTCATGAGCGCGAATGTTCTAGGGCATATATATAGGTGAACATAGTTATGTGATGCTATTTTGACCGTAACCGCTGTGCTAATGAACGTAAAGTACAAAAAAGGGCAATCAGCTAATTTCTGTTAATTACTTGATCTGAAATAAAATAGGCAGCTAATGCTGCCCTTTAGATGGATTCCTTGTCGCCCAAAGCTGGGTGAAATATTCATCGCGCAAAACGGCTTCCACTTCGGGTTCTTGGCCCAATGCTACTTTTCCTAACGCCTGAGCAAGGCGCTCAACGTCGGTCTTATCCTGTAGGCTGGTGATGGCGTAGCTATTGGGTCCCAGTTCATGGGGAATACCGTCAGAATCCGCGACGGTAGTCGCAAACCCCTCCAACATGAGTTGGTTGTTGAGCTTGGCGGTTTCCGCAAGATCGGCCTGCGGATAACTGAAGGTCACTACATAGCAAGCAATAGCAGATTGACTCATGGAGTACCTCAATTGGTGCATTTAACTGAATAATCATAGCCTATAAATAGACGAAAAATGTGTGTAAAAGGGTGAATTGAGCAACAAATCGTAAAAATCAACTAGCCAAAGACCTTTTTTTCTGGCAACATCCACCACGGACCAACATACGCAGAGGATCTCGCAACGGTGAAGAAACGAATCAGTTGCATGTTGGCGGTATTGCTTTTGGCTGGGTGTGCGAAAGAGCAAACACCGCCTCAAACAGTAAAGTTAAACGTCAACAACAATGCTCGCGGTAGTTTTTTAGATGCACGAACGCCACCTGATGGAGAGTTTGGAACCTATATCCGAACGGCCTCAAACAGTTATGGCATTGATGAAACCTTAATAAAGGCCATTATTCAGGTTGAATCAGGAGGAAATCCTCACGCAGTCAGTACATCTAATGCCATCGGGCTGATGCAGTTAAAAGCTTCAACGGCAGGTAAGGATGCTTACCGCAAGAAGGGACGAGGCGGGCAACCAACGTCGCGTGAGTTAAAAGATCCTGCGGTTAATATTGATTTAGGCACTGCCTATCTCAATATCTTGCAGAATCAGCAGTTAGCCGGAATATCAAACCCTAAGACCATGCGCTATGCGATGATCGTATCGTATGCCAACGGAGCAGGGGCCATGTTGAGGACGTTCTCGCCAAACCGTAAGGTCGCGATCGACAAAATCAACAGCATGTCACCGGAAGCTTTTTATCAGCATATCCAAAAACGACATCCGGCAGCGCAGGCTCCGCGTTATCTGTGGAAGGTAAACACCGCGTATCTCGCGATGGTGCAATAAAACGCATTCAAGCAGTACATCAGGCCATGTCCTGACTGTGGTTAGCCCTTATAAGGCTGTAGGTTAACCACAGTCATCTCCCTCGTCGCCATTGAAACCACAGCAGCGTTGGCTGCATTCACTCGCCCAAATCACTGACTAATGTCAGCTCATTGGGATTCGCTCATTTGCCGCCTTGCTGTGATTCCAATGGCTTTGAGGGCTTTCGTATTGAAACCACAACTGTGTTGGCTGCATTCGCTCGCCCAACAAATCTGCCTGGAGCAGATTTGAACGCAGTTTACTGTGGCCCGAAGGGTGAAGCCCATGGATGGGCTGAATAATGTCAGCTCATTGGGACTCGCTCATTTGCCGCCTTGCTGTGATTCCAATGGCTTTGAGGGCTTTCATATTGAAACCACAGCTGTGTTGGCTGCATTCGCTCGCCAGAATAATCACTGACTAATATCAGCTCATTGGGACTCACGCATTTGCCGCCTTGCTGAGATTCTAATGGGCTTTGAGGGCGTTCATATTTTGAAACCGTAGCTGCGTTGGCGGCTTTCATGAACCAACGTTGGGATGGTCTAGCAGCAATTTTTGCGGTTTTTTGTGCTGTAAAATTCAACTTTTGTGACTTTTTTATCAAAATTCTTTATCCTTCTCTCCGCACTTATTCCGCAATCGTTTTGCTTTTTTGATAACTCATTGTTTTTAAACGTTCTTAGAACTAATGAGTGTCGCCTGCGGAATTGAACTCTGTGCTTCCTGCGCGATATGGCCTTAGGCCAGCTCATAACAGCGATCTACAAAAGTGCAGGACACATTTGGGCAGAACAGGATGTCTGCGTTGGCCCACGTTTCACAAAGAAGGTAAGTGAATTAATGAGTATTATTTCCCCTGATGCTGGTCGGGTAGCGACAGAACGCCCGTCCAAGTGGAATAAAACAGACACAGTCTGGATGTTTGGGCTTTATGCCACGGCGGTTGGTGCGGGTACGCTATTTTTGCCTATCAACGCCGGCTTGAACGGCCCGTTAGTCTTGATTTTGATGGCGATTTTGGCTTATCCATTAACCTATTTGCCGCATCGCGCACTTAGCCGCTTTGTATTATCAGGTTCAAGCCGTGACGGTGATATCACCGACGTGGTTGAAGAGCATTTCGGCATTTTGGCGGGTAAGGCCATCATGGTGCTGTATTTACTGGCCTTTTTCCCGATAGTTTTGGTGTACAGCATCTCCATTACCAATGCGTTGGAAAGCTTCTTGATAAACCAGTTCCACGTTACGCCGCCGCCGAGGATCTGGTTGAGCTTAGGCGTAGTAGCGGCGCTGAGTTTGATCCTGCGCACCGGTAAAGAGACGATTGTCGCGGCAATGGGGATTTTAGTCTTCCCATTGATTGTGTTCCTGCTGGGTATCTCTCTCTATCTGATCCCGTATTGGCACGTATCTGCATTTTTCACCGGCCTGCAGCAAACGTCGGTGAGCGACCCTCAATTATGGCGTTCACTCTGGCTGGCGGTTCCGGTGATGGTGTTCTCATTTAGCCATGCACCGATCATCTCTTCGTTCTCTTCCACCCAAAAGGGACTGTACGGCGAGGGGGCCGAGCGTCGCTGTGCGCGTATCATGCGCTATAGCTACATGATGATTTGTGTCAGCATTTTGTTCTTTGTCTTTAGCTGTGTGATGAGCCTGTCGCATGCTGAAATGTTGGCGGCACGCGATGAAAATATTACCGTGCTGTCGAGTTTGGCGAATAAATTCTCAAATCCATTAATCGCCTACTTAGGACCGGTGATGGCGATTTTGGCGATGTCGAAATCCTATTTGGGAACCTCGCTGGGCGTGACCGAAGGTGCCACCAGCTTGATTGACGGCGCGTTCCGCAGCGTGGGTAAGAAAGTGTCGTCCAATGTGACTCACAAGATCTCTGCGGTGTTGTTGTTTGCTGTAACGTGGTTGGTGACCTTCTTGAACCCAAGCGCGTTGCATATTATTGAAACCATCAGTGGACCACTGATTGCGGTTATCCTGTTCATTCTGCCAATTTATGCCATTCATAAAGTGCCAGCGATGAAAAAATACCGTTCAATCACCAATCCTTTTGTGTTGATAATGGGCCTGATTGCATTGTCAGCGCTGGTCTACAGCCTGATCTAATCTTACGAAAATGCTCAAGTGAAAAGCCGTGCTGTGAAGCGCGGCTTTTTTTGTTTTTATCGAGCCTATTCATACTTAGAAAAGCATTTCGTTTGTAATTACGGGCAAGATTCTTTATTTTTACGTGCAAATAAAACTTATTATCATTACCAATTGACCATTTTGGTCATTCCAGGAGAGCTTTATGGCACGTTCTTTCAATCGATTAGCGCTGGTATGTGCGCTGGCGGTATCTGCCCCCGTTATCGCAACGACTTATCCTCTGACCATCACAGACACATCCGGCCAGCGTATTACCTTGCAGCATGAGCCGAAGCGCATTGTGGTGCAGGATGGGCGTGACATCATGACGCTGGCATTGCTCGATCGTGCCGATCCGTTTAGCCGAATTGTGGCGTGGAACAATTTGCTGAAAAAAAGCGATCCTGAAACGCTTGCGGTGCTGAACCAAAAGTGGCCGGGAGAGGCAGATAAGATTCCTGATATGGGCTTTAGCGATAAGGGCGAGGTGAATTTAGAAAGCGTGATAGCACGTAAACCGGACTTAATGATAGCTCAACTGCGTGCCAAGCCTGCGCTAGCCGATACCGGAGTGCTGAAACAGCTGGCGGCACTGAACGTTCCCGTGGTGTTCGTGGATACCTTTTTACAGCCTATCGCCAATACGCCGAAAAGCATCCAACTGTTAGGTGAAGTACTTAATCGCGAACAGGAAGCGAAAGAATATACCGATTTTTATCAGCAGCACTTGCAGGCAATAACGTCGATAACCGCCAAAGTCACGCCAAAACCGCGCGTATTTGTTGAAGCAAAAGCGGGCGTTGGCGGGGCGCAAGCGTGCTGCTTTACCCATGCGCACGTTGGTTTTGGCGGTATGGTTGAGGCGATCGGCGCGGAGAACCTCGGGTCTGGGTTATTACCGGGCGCGACTGGTGAAATATCGATGGAGAAAATGATCAGCCTGAAGCCGGATGTTTACGTGGTTTCCGGTGCTCGCTGGAAAAATAAAGACAGTATTGCTATTCCATTCGGTTACGGTGTCACGTCGCAGCAGGTGGATGACCGTTTTGGTCAGTTGAAAGCCCGCAATGGATTCAACCAAATAAAAGCCGTGCAGGAAAACCATCTGTATGGCTTGTACCACAATTTCTATAACCATCCTTACAACATCGTAGGATTGGATTATTTAGCCAAGTTTATTTATCCGCAGCAGTTTACCGACCTTGAGCCTGCACAAACCTACCGCACCATCATTGCGAAATTTACCCAGATCCCACAGTCCGACGCTGTTTTTGGCGCAGAGGCTCCAGTGAATAAAAAATAAGTTGTAGAGTTTATGGTGTTGTTTACCAGACTCTTATTTTAGGGAGAGCACACCGATGGGGTCGTAGCGGCGCAAGCCCCGTGTATCTCGGTCGTATAAGCAAACGATGTTGGTCGAGTTTTGGTGTTTTTATCCATAACCCAATAACTACGCTATCACCTCGACGCGCGTGCAAATCTGCTCCAACAATGCCCGCTGATGACTAAAAATAATCATGCTCAGCGGGCGCTGCTGCGACTCAATGATCAGTTGCTGCCAGATATCCCGCTGAATATGAGGATCGAGCTGTGCGGTGACCTCATCGGCAATTAACACCCGCGTGCGGGGATCTAACGCTCTTAACAGCGCAATACGCGCCAGCTCGCCGCCAGAAAGTTGGTTGGGCTTACGGGTTAACCATTCTGCTTTGACGTGAAAACGAGAAAGTTGTTCAGCATCCGGGTGCCAAGCATCGCGCAATGCTTGCCCCGTGGTGCGGTAAGGGTTGAACGTCAGTTCAGGATGTTGAGGAACGAGCTGAACAGGGCAATATCCCTTGCAAGGTAACGCCGCATCGTCAAGCGTAATACTCCCTTGCTGATAAGGCTGCCAGCCGGCTAATACCCGTCCTAATGTTGTTTTTCCGTAGCCGCTAGGGGCTGAAATTCCTACCCGCTCTCCGGTCAAAACGTTGAGCGAAAAGTCATGCCATAGCTGGCGCTTATCTTGTTCTATGCTGAGCGCTGAAATACGCAACATTAAACGCGCCTCATTTTACAGGTTGCGAGATCATCAGCGGGCACGTGGGTAAATAACGGATGGTGCTCCGGCTGAGCGAGCCAGTGTTTTTGTAGCGTAGGGCTGCCGTGCCCGTTTTTTAGAGCGTCGATCGTGATGTCATCGCTGACCCGCCCTTCGTTGAGGGCGACGATACGATCGGCGAAGCGAGCGGCTAATGACAAATCGTGAGTCACCCACAAAACACCGGCGCCTTGTGCACTGAGATCGCGTAGCTGCTGCAACAGCTGGCAGGCCAGCGGCTCGTCGAGCCACGCGGTGATTTCATCGGCCAGAATATAGTGCGCGCCGCCCAATGCGGCATTACAGGCGAGCACTCGTTTGGCCATTCCACCAGATAACTGACGAGGATATTTCAGCAAAACGTCGGCTTGCAGTTGGTAATGTTTAATTTGCTGTTCGAGAGCAAGCGCACAGGTATGGCTGCCGCTCAGGTGCAGGCTGCGAGAGAGTTGAGTGCCAACGTTGAGCAGTGGATTGAGAGAGCTCACGCCCTGTGGCACATAACATAAGGTGTTACCGCGTAACTTTTGGCATTGCAGCGCATCAAGCGCTTCGCCGTTTAAGCGAATATCGCCGCGTTTGCGCAGGTTCTGCGGCAGTAGGGCTAAGGCGCTCTGCAGCAATAAACTTTTTCCTTCGCCGCTGCCGCCCACCAACGCGACCACTTCGCCACGGCGTAGCGTAAAATTAATATTGCTCAGGATGGGCGACCATCTTTTACGACCAAACCAGCTATAGCGAGCGCTTTCGATAGTCACATTGTCGAAATTCAGCATGATTGATTCCTTAGCCATAGCTGTTGAATCGCGCGAGCACATTGATCAAACAGCAAAACGATCAGCAGCAGAATCAGCCCCGGAAATACCGCCAGCCACCAGCAACCGTTGCTGAGAAAACGCAGTGCGTCAGACAACAAAATGCCTAACGAAGGCTCATGCGGCGCTAGGCCGAAGCCGAGAAAGCTAAGTGCCGCGCTGTGTAACACCGCATGCGGAAACATTAATAGCGTGCCAACAAACCATTGAGGCGCTAGAGCAGGCAAATAATGCGCTCGCCAGCAATACCAGCGGCTATTTCCTAAACGCTGGGCAAGCGTCATATAGTCGCTGGTGCGAATACGCTGTGCTTCGGCGCGCAGAATCAATGACAGCTTCGGCCAGTGGGTTAACGCCACGGCCAAAATAACGCCGTGTTTGCCACCGCCAACGGTAAAGCAGATGAGTATTAATAACAGCAGGTGCGGCAACGACAGCAGGGTATCAACGAGTAACCGCAGCATATGATCGAGCGCGGGATGCAGCAGTGTCAGGCTGGCAACCAGCATGGCGATGATCCCGCTACACAGCGCAGCGCCGATACCAATCTGCAGGCTCGTTAGCGCGCCTTGAAAGCAGCGCAACCACAGATCGCGCCCCAGATTATCAGTACCAAACCAGTGTACGGCGCTAGGCGCTTGATAGCGTGCCAGCAGATCCAATGGGATATCTGACGAGAGCAACGAAATCCCATACAGCGTGAGAGTCACCAGCACGAGGGCCGAAAGCACAAAGCGTAACAGCGACGGCGCGGGGTTATGCAGCATCATTGACGTTCCAAAATTCGATTCATTCTTGCCAACAGCACCGCGGCTAACGTATTTCCGCCAAAGACTAACAGGGTGCTGAATAATACGATGCCCATCAACAAAGGAATATCGCCGCGCAGGCCCGCATCAATTGTGGCTTGCCCCAGTCCGGGATAGGCAAAGATTTTCTCTGCCAGCAGAGAACCACCGAGTAATTCACCTACCGAGGCAAATTGAAGACACAGCGCGGGCGTCAGCGCGTGGCGAAATACCTGAATCCGTAATAGCGACCAGCCTGAATCACCTTGTGCCTGCGCGTAGCGTACGAAGTCACTGTGCATAACTTCGGCGACTTTCTCGCGGGTATGCAATGCGATCTGTCCCAAGCCCATCAGACTGAGCGCAATCATGGGCAAAATCAGGTGGCGAATGCGTTCAACGATCGTTGCATCCTGTGCGCTGCTACCCGGCTCCCAGGCACAGCATACGGGAAACCATGGCCAGTGGACGGCAAAAATAACCAGCAGTAAAAGCCCAACCCAAAAAGTGGGCAGTGATGACAACAGATAGCTGATACGGCAAATCAAGCGGTCGGGCCAACGGTTGAGATAGCGGCCCGCGCTAAAGCCTAGCAACATGCCTAAAAAACCGGATAACAACCATGCGCTGGCCAATAAGGCGAAAGAGGTGGCGAATCGCTCGCCGATCACGTCGGCTACGGGCGCATTATACAGCATCGAGTAGCCAAGATCGCCGTGCAGCACCTGTGAGAACCAGTGCCAAAAGCGCAGCCACAGCGGTTGATCTAATCCCCAACGGGCGGCAATCAACGGGTATTGCTGCGGGGGAACATGCAGCAAGTCATTGCCGATATAGGCACGAATGGGATCGATGGGGGAAAAACTGAGCAGCGTGAACGTGCCCGCCGACACCAGCGTCAGCAGGCAGGCTAAACGAAAGAGGGTATACACAGCCTGACGCAAACCGCGTAAACGCGTGAGTATCAGGCTGAGTTCGGCGAAGCGTTTTAATGGCACGTCCACTTCCAATCTTGCAGATTATTGAGAACGGACCAGCTACCGTGAATTTCAGGTGCCGCTTTACCTAAATCGACGCAGGGGTTGGCTAAGTAGGTATGCTGCACATTGAGCAACCAAGCCCAAGCCGCATCGCCTTGCACGCCCGCACCCGTTTTGCCATCCCATTCGACCTGTTGCCAGAACGGTACCGCTTTTTGCCACGTTGGCGCATCGAGCGCTTGCTGCAGGTGCTGATCGACGATCTTGTTGCTGTAATAGCCCGGATTGTAATACTCCACGCCGGCCGCTTTGCTGCTGTAATGATGATACAGCTCCATCGGATCTAAACTGCCCCAGCCAAACAGCGTTGGGTTTGCATGCATGTTGCGTTCGACGGTTTCCCAACTGCCGGACTGCAAATCCATTTTGATACCCAGTGGTTGAAGCATCGAGCGGACGGCCTGCGCCAGATCGCGGCGGGTGCTGTCGCCGCTGGTATACCACAGGGTTAATTCGGCTTTCTGACCATTTTTCACCCGCACGCCGTCACTGCCGACTTTCCAGCCCGCGTCGTCTAAAATCTGCTTGGCTTTGGCAATGTCACCGTCTTTAAACGCTGCGGCTTTGCTGTCCCAAGGTAATCCTTGAACCGCACTGTAGGCAGGGATCGCGTGGCCTTCCATCAGTTGATCGGCGAGCAGTTGGCGGTTAATGGCGTAGTTGATGGCACGACGAATGGCGATATCGGCGGTGACGTTATTGCCAATCGGATAACCATTGGCGTCTTTTTTCCCTGCCTGCGTGGTTGGGAATACGATGCCTCGATTTTCTACGCTTGATCGCACCCACAGCTTCAGGCCATTTTGTCCGCTTACCGACATAGATGGCGCAATACGCACCAAGCCAAGCTGACCGCTTTGTGCTGCCGCATAGGCACTGTCTTCATCTAAAAAGACAAAAACTAATTTATTGAAATCATTTTTGTGGCCGGCGTAATAAGGGTTTGCTTCAACGATGAGCTGTTGACCCGGCTCAAAGCTTACCAGTCGATAAGGGCCCGCACCGATAGGCTTCTGAGCGTAGGTTTTAGCATCATATTTTTCTGCGGAAACAATGCCCAGTGAGCCTAATACGTTAACGAAAGTGCTTTGCGGTGCGGAGAGCGTCATTTCTACGCTGCGCGAATCTAGCGCTTTTGCCGAAGCAAAGTTGCCCATATCGATCTTGCCGCCGCCGCGTGCGGCTTGGTTGTAAGTGAAGGCGACATCTTTGGCCGTGAGCGGTGAGCCGTCAGAGAATTTTAAGTTAGGCTTTAGCGTTAGCGTCCACGTTTTGCCATCCTCGCTGTTGGTGACTTTTTCTGTCAGCAGGTTATCCCAGCTAAGATCGGCCTTTTGTTTTAACAGTGGGCTATGTAACAGCAAGTAGCTACCGTGGCTCCAGCCAAGTAGCGGATCAAAACCTTCAGTCGGCTCTTCGCCAATGGCCAGTTTAAGCGTGTGCTGCGTGGCTGGTTGCGCGCTGGCGTGAGAAATAAGTGGCAGTGCGCCAAAAATGAAGGCGAGTGCGTAGGGCAGCGCTTTTAGTTTTAGTGGCATGTGGATTCCTGATCGTCCCATTATTTTTGTATGACATAAAACGCTGGGATTTATAGCAGACGCCTATCTGCGCAAACATGATTTGTGTCAACTCGAACCGGCAAAGTATGCACTTTTTACTTTTTTTGCATACTTTACGCATGACCAGATTTTTTTTGCGCTCATTTAGCCTACATTTCTGGCTGAAATGTTTGTGACGAGACATAATTGATTGTTATCAATATACGGAATTATCACTTGGTGGGCAGAATACAATCAGGTGAGATTTATGGCTCTGGATAAAAGGAAGAACGATGGATTGGTATCTGAAGGTTCTGAAGAACTATTTCAATTTTCGTGACCGCGCTAGACGTAGAGAGTATTGGTGGTTCGTACTGATAAACGCCATCATCACAATTCTATTGGGGTTCGTACAGGATGCATTAGGCTGGAGCAATGAGAGTGGCGAAGGCGTGCTGACCGTGGTTTACGGCCTGCTGTTAATTATTCCTTCGATTGCGGTTATGGTTCGCCGTCTCCACGATACTGACCGCAGCGGCTGGTGGGTGTTGATCGGTCTTATCCCGATCGTTGGCTGGTTTGTGTTGTTTATCTTCGCCGTCTTCGATAGCCAACCAGGCAGCAACCGTTTCGGAGCTAACCCAAAAGATGTTGCCGCGCCGACATCGTCGATTATTAGCTAGCCTGA
Source organism: Hafnia alvei (assembly GCF_900095695.1). Lineage (GTDB taxonomy): Bacteria > Pseudomonadota > Gammaproteobacteria > Enterobacterales > Enterobacteriaceae > Hafnia > Hafnia alvei_B. The sequence goes on from NZ_FMIQ01000005.1 coordinate 23,632, forward strand.
AAAAACATGGTTTTTAGGAAGTAATGACGTTGGTTTAAGAGATCGAGATACACGGGTCTACCACACCGCGGGGCGCTCAGGCGGCTTACGCCGCTACGACCCCATCGGTGTGGTCCCCCTAAAATGTAACTTTAGCGGCGTGCATTACACATCAATTGGCTATTTTCCTCTTAATTACACTTGTCTTGTCACATTTCACGAATATATTCACATCCTGAAACAATGATGATGACTCATTAGCATCACCGTGGTTTCACTCGCTGCAGATTGTGTTTAGCCTTAGCGTCCGTTTAATTATTGAGTGAATCCGACAGGTCGTTTTGCACCTGTATCTCCAGTCATGAGCCGTTTGCTAGAGCCATTTCGCGACCACAGTGCTGAAGAGACGCTGTTTATCCGCCGTTCAATTATTGCCGCGGTGATGGTTGTGCTGCTTTTCGGCGTATTAGTGCTTAATCTGTATCACCTTCAGGTAGAAGAGCACGATCAGTATCAAACACGCTCGAACGCCAACGACATTAAAACCCTGCCCATTGCGCCGGTACGCGGGTTGATTTATGACCGCAACGGAACGCCTTTAGTAGAAAACCAAACGCTGTATCAAATTGAACTGATTCCTGGGAAAGTCGCTAACTTAGACGAAACGATCAAAGCGCTGACGCCGATAGTGGATTTAACAGCGGATGATATTAATAACTTCCACGAGGCGATGAAGTCCTCTCGACGCTTTGCTGAAGTGCCCCTCAAAGAAGCGCTGAGCGACGTTGAAGTTGCGCGCTTTTCTGTCAATGAATTTGAATTTCCCGGCGTGTCGATTAGCAGCTATCAGCAGCGTTACTATCCATACGGCGCTGAGCTAGCCCACGTTGTTGGCTATGTTTCAAAGATTAACGATCGCGATGCCAAACGGCTGAATGAGGCCGGTGAAGGTGAAAACTATGCGGCGGATCATGACATTGGCAAGCAGGGAATCGAACGTTATTACGAATCCCAACTGCACGGTACCACGGGCTCGCAGGAGGTTGAGGTCGATAGCCATGGGCGCGTGGTGCGAGAGTTAACCGAGACGCCGCCGCAGGCCGGAAAGAATATTTATCTGACGATAGATCTACCGCTTCAGCAATATATTGAGAAACTGCTGAAGGGACAGCGTGCGGCCGTGGTGGTGATGGATCCGCGCGATGGTGGTATTTTGGCGATGGTCTCTAGCCCAAGCTATGATCCGAACCCTTTTGTGAACGGTATATCGTATAAGTCTTATCAGGCTTTGCTCGATAATTCTGACTTACCATTGATTAACCGTGTTACTCAAGGGATTTACCCGCCTGCATCCACGGTTAAACCGTTCATGGCCACATCTGCGCTCTTTGCCGGTGTTATCACGCCGCAGACCACGTTTTTTGGCCAACCTACTTGGGTGCTTCCCGGCACTAATCGCCATTATCGAGACTGGCTGAAAACCGGTCATGGCATGTTAAACGTGACCAAGGCGATTGAAGAATCAGCGGATACGTTTTTCTATCAGGTGGCGTATGAAATGGGGATCGATCGCATCCATGAATGGTTGAGTAAATTTGGCTACGGGCAATATTCCGGAATCGATTTAATGGAACAGGCCAAGGGCGTTTTGCCCGATCGAGCATGGAAGCAGAAAGTCCACAAAAAAATGTGGTATCAAGGCGATACTATTTCTGTAGGCATTGGGCAAGGGTATTGGACCGCCACCCCGATTCAAATGGTTAAGGCCTTGAGTACGCTCATCAATAATGGCACAACAAAAACGCCGCATTTGATGTATTCGATGAAACAAGGGAACCATGTCGAGCGCTATCAGCAGGAAGAACATTCGCAGGTGGCCGATCCGAAATCGCCGATCTGGGGTATTGTGAAAAAAGGCATGTTTGGTATGGCAAACTATCCTAACGGCACTGGCTACAAGTATTTCCACACTGCGCCTTATGAAATTGCCGCCAAGTCAGGCACCTCTCAGGTATTTGGGCTGAAACAAGATCAAGTTTACAACGCCAAAATGATCCCGGTGAAGCTGCGCGATCATATTTTCTACACGGCGTTTGCGCCGTATTCAAACCCTAAGGTTGCGATTGCCGTCATTTTAGAAAACGGTGGTGGGAATGGTGTATCTGCAGCACCGACAACGCGTGCCATTCTGGATTATATCTTTGCTAAAACTAAACCCGTTGAACCGCCGGTATTACCTACGCTTGATGCCACGCAGTTACGCGATGCGCATTAATCATTAAAAATGGATTTCATTTCCAATTCTTTTCAAACTTGTTGATACACCTAGACAAGGTTATCAAATTATCCTTGCCTAGGGCTTTCCCATTATGCAAAACGCATGACCCAAGCATCGCTCTGGCGATCGTAATGGTTGCGGTAAAGCAGGGCGTTTTTGCCATCTAGCAGCGCGGGAACGGTGGTTTGCTCATCCCAGCCGTCAAGCTGCATGCAAAGATCGGTGTTTGATTTGCAAGGTATGCTGAGCGTATGGCTCTTCAACTGGCTATCTGGCGTTTTTGACAGTTCTGCATCTTCCACTTCAAAGATCCCGATTCGAACGAATGATTTTCCCATAACTTCTCTCCTGATTGATTCATATACGTGTGCGGTTACCAGATGGCCCGTTATTTAGCATAGAAGGGGATAGGTTTTTTTCCACAAATAAACGGAATTCATTTCCATTTTAATTTTTGGCGCAGTGTTAACTCTTTATTTTTCTGGAATTTATCTGTCACATAAAAAATACAAAATTTTTACCGAAACATAATAACCATAAATATTTCGCGGCTTCTGTCGATAACCCTTATATGTCGTGCGGAGCGGTCAAGTGTGATTTGAATGGTCATGCACAATAGGTTGGCCTATCAGAGGTCAGGAGGGGTTTAGGCAATGTATACGCAATTAAAGCGGTGGTTTGGGCATAAACATGAGCGGCCGGTAAGGCAAATAACGACAGACTTAGCGCCAACATCGGAAGCCGTGTTGATAGAAGACGTTGATGTTACTCAGAAGTCATATGGTGAATTGTTGTGTCATAGCTTTCTTTCTGGCATCGGCGCGATAGAAATTATTCGAGACTCATTGCTGCACTCTAGCCAAAGCTTGATGGAAGAATTAGTGACGGTTGATGAGCTTAACCAAAAAAATGAACAGGCTCGTCTGGGAATGGGGCGGCTTGCTGAATTGGTTAGCCTCATTGAACAGCATTCCGGTGAGAGTATTGGCTACATTGACGAATTAATTGCTGTACTCAAAGGTATTAATAACAATATCGATGCGATTAATAAGCTTTCTAAACAGACCAATCTGTTGGCGATCAACTCAGCCATCGAGGCTGCCCATGTTGGTGGACGAGGGGCTGGATTCTCCGTTATTGCGAAAGAGATCAAACAGCTCTCTTCGGAGATTCAACTTCAGGCGGGAAATATTACCGCTTTGACTCAGGATATTAACCAGCATGCGAAAAGCGTGAGTGCGAGCGTTGGGGAAAATAATCAGTCCACACACGATATTCGTCACGCGACAGAACAGGCTTGCCAGATGTTACAGCAGGTTATTGAACTTTCAGCGCATATGCAGGAAATCATTCGCTTTATCGCCACCCAACAGTTTCTGAATACGGTTAAACTCGATCACGTTATTTGGAAAGTCAAAGTTTATGAACTGATATTACAACAAGATGAAGTTGCTGAAGTTAACAGCCATACGGATTGCCGCTTAGGGAAATGGTTCTATGGCGACGCGGGGCGGGAGTTTTCGCACCTTAGCAGCTTTGCTCAGCTTGAAGCTCCACACGCCGAAGTGCATCGTTCTGGCCGAGAGGCATTGGTGGCATTTAGGGCAGGTGACGATCCGCATTTAAAGGCAAGTTTAGCCACTATGGAGCACGCCAGCACGTTGGTGATTAAGCGGATTGACGAACTCTTGCTGCAAATCGGTCCACATTAGAACAGGTGAGGGAAGTCAGCAGCGCGGGTTGCTGGCTGCCAAAAATCGTCTAGTACATTTTCAAGCGGGATACATCCGCCGCGTTGAATTCGCTGCACATTCATCTCGCGTACACATTGCTCTTCCGTATCAAAACCACCAAGGTACAAGCTTTCACAAGGGCCGCTCAGATAACAGACCATCATAACGAGTGCGTACATAACAAACCTTTATTCATTCAGCGGAATTCATTCGGGTGTTCTATTCAATTCTACCCAAGGAATTTTTTATTTTCTCGTATGATACTTAATCTAAGATAAATCTTATAACAACAGCATTTATTAAATTCTGAGCGATTAACCTACTCACTATCCTTATAAAATAACGCTGCTACAAGGCTATGCTACATCACATAAATGCCCAAAATAACAAAACAATGGGAAAACTCATTGGCCATGTTAATCCAATCAGTATGGCAGTGAAGATCCTGATTTTGAGCGAGGGGTCAGCGCAGGCTTTGAAAGTCAGTAACGCGGAGATGATTGAGCCGATCAAATATACCGTTTTTATAAAGGCCCATGCTGCTGGATACATCTAATTACCTTGGTTTATGAAGTAGCTATAAAATCAAAAAAAAACAACTCACTGCGAGTGAAGACAAATGCCTCAATCGGAACATAAAATGGGATATTGAGATATCGAAAACTAACGTTAGCTAGTGTAACAAATTATGACTGAAAAAACATCGATATCTAAACTGAAAAATACGAACGAAACTCAGCAGCGCTGTTCATTTATTTATACACGTAATAGATAAAAATCATCTCGTCCTTTTCTTATTATAATGCATAAAAAATGAATATTCATGCGCGATGCGCCCTTAAAGCCTTTTATTACCGGCGGGTTATTATATGTGGATGTTTCTATGCATCGATGAGGCTATCGCTTTTTATGACAACAGTTCTTTCTGCTTATCTGCGGATGCTGGCATTTCATCTAGCGCTGAAAGTTATGTGTTTTTAAATTCTATTTCCTGCTCTTAAAATAAAAAAAGCCCGGTATAATACCGAGCTAAAGGCTGTTAATATTTACTTTATTATTTTTTATTGATCATGGTGCTGCTCTTAGAACTGGTAAACAATCCCTAATGCTACGGTATCATCAGTGTCAATACCCGCTGAACGAGTAAAGTCGTTATCATCGATCATGTTAATTTTATAATCGACATACGTAGACATGTTTTTATTAAAGAAGTAGGTTGCACCAATATCGATAAAGTTAACCAATTTCTGATCGCCATAATCGCGAGATGCGCCATTGCTGCCTAAGTCTTTACCTTCAACATAGTTCCAGCCGACGAAAGGTTGCAAGCCGAAATCAAAGGTATAACCAGTATACATTTCTACGCCTTGCGCTTTGTTTGCGTAACCATAGGCTTCGTTATGGTCATTAGAGTTACCAAAACGAATCGCGTTATAGGATTGTGTATAGTTTGCCGCGGCATAATAACCGCTGTTTTCGTATTTCACGCCCACAGTATAAGCTTCGGCCTTATCACCATTACCCATAATATCATTATAGCGACCACCTTTACCGCCGCTGTTCTGGTCGTTGGTTCGGTCAGATTGGAAGTAGGCACCACCGAGGCTAAAACCATAGCCCAGATCGTAAGAGAGTGATAAACCGTAACCATCACCATTTTGGCTTAATACATCACGGCCATCTTTGTTTTCGGTTGGGTCGTCATTTTTACCTTGATACTGAATGCCGAAGTTTAGGCCATCGACCAAGCCGAAGAAATCACGGTTATGGTAGGTTAGCACGCCGCCAGCGCGTTGGAACATGAAGTTATCAGCGCCAACGGTGCTACCGTCAAACTCTGGCTGCATATCGGTCCAAGCCATGATGTCGTAAATAATCCCAGAATTACGCCCGTAATCCAAAGAGCCATAATCCCCGAATTTAAGGCCGGCGAAACCGAAACGGCTAAAGTTTCTATTATCTTCGCCTTCAGTATGGTTTAGGTTTGCTTGATATTCCCACATGCCATAGCCGGTCAGCATATCCGTAATTTGCGTTTCGCCACTGAAACCACCACGGACATAAGAGTGATCGCCATCGGAGTTATCATTATCTGAAATATAGTGAAGGCCATCGACTTTGAAATGTAAGTCTAGTTTATTGCCATCTTTATTATAAATTTCGGCAGCATGGGCTGCTCCTGCTAATGCCATTAATGTTGGTATTACCACTGCGAGAACTTTGCGTTTCATTTTATTTTCCTTAACCTTTATTATTGCATTGATGCCAATTGCTTTTTTTATACTCAACAATATTAACTCATTTTTATGAACTAAATAAGCTAAGTGCTGTCGATATTGTCGGCTTTGCGGATGGAGTAAAAGCGCAAAAAATGCGGAATTAAATAAAAGTTTGAATATGATAACTCTCACTTGTTTGGTTTACTTACGTTAAGATCTAGCTTTTGAACTATATCGTCAATCACCGTTAATAGTTTTATTGGCTTAAGCACCTTTTGTTAATTTGATTTCTAATCATAGGAATACTATTTTTAGGCCACTGCATGCCAATGCAGATTACGTAGTATGTCTTACTATGAATATTCATTCTTTTCATTCTTTTCATTATTTTTATTGCCGGGATTCTTCCCGGCGTTTTATTTTTATATTTAAAGATTAAAAAATATAATTCCTTTTATGCAGCCTCGTTATATTTATTAATGACCCGTACGTTATTTTATTGGATGGCATAAATATGCAACCATAGCCGCCGTTCTCTAGTCAGTTTTCAGTCAATGGTCATCAGGTACAGCAAAATATGGACCTACGAAGTTGAACAGCCCGTCATCACTATGAACTTTCACTGAGTGTGATCTGTTTGAAAAATTTGGAAATGCCTTTTCTTTAACCCGCTGTTATTTGATCTAACGTAACATCTGCCAAGTTGAGAGCAGGTAAGAATCGCTGTGTAGCCGTGTTTTTGTTTAACCCATTCTCTGTGGGTGTTAATATCGGCAGTAGTGGGTGTGAGTATTCAGGGGTGCATAGCGTTTTATGTATCACGCTGCGTACATATCTTGCAAAGTACAGCAGGATGGCGCCCATAAAACGATGATTTTAAATACAAATTGTTTTCTATATGTGGCCTGTCGTGTGGGTCACCACTGTAGATAAGGAATATAAATGCCTGTTATTACACTTCCTGACGGTAGTCAGCGCCAGTTCGACAAACCTGTATCCGTAATGGATATTGCTATGGACATCGGACCTGGCTTGGCGAAAGCCTGCATTGCGGGTCGCGTTAACGGTGAGCTGGTTGATGCTTGCGATCCGATTACACAAGACGCCAGTGTTTCCATCATTACCGCAAAAGATCAGGAAGGCTTGGAAATTATCCGCCATTCCTGCGCGCATCTTTTGGGTCATGCGATCAAACAGCTGTGGCCGAACACTAAAATGGCCATTGGCCCGGTGATCGACAATGGTTTCTACTACGATGTAGACCTTGATCATACCCTGACGCAGGAAGATCTTGAGCTGCTCGACAAGCGTATGCATGAGCTGGCAGATAAAGATTACGACGTGATTAAGAAAAAAGTGAGCTGGCAAGAAGCCCGTGACGCTTTTGAAGCACGTCAGGAACCATATAAAGTGGCGATTCTGGATGAGAACATCAGTCGCGATGACCAGCCGGGTCTGTATCACCACGAAGAATATATCGACATGTGCCGTGGACCGCACGTGCCAAATATGCGTTTCTGCCACCATTTCAAACTGCAGAAGTCGTCTGGTGCCTACTGGCGCGGCGATAGCAATAATACCGTTTTACAGCGTATCTACGGCACCGCATGGGCAGATAAAAAGCAGTTAAATGCCTATCTGCAGCGTCTGGAAGAAGCCGCAAAACGCGACCACCGCAAAATCGGCAAGCAGCTCGACCTGTATCATATGCAGGAAGAAGCGCCGGGTATGGTGTTCTGGCATAACGACGGCTGGACTATCTTCCGTGAGTTGGAAGCGTTCGTTCGCGTTAAACTGAAAGAATACGATTATCAGGAAGTAAAAGGTCCGTTCATGATGGACCGAGTACTGTGGGAAAAAACAGGGCACTGGGAGAACTATAAAGATGCAATGTTCACCACGTCTTCGGAAAACCGCGAGTACTGCATTAAACCAATGAACTGTCCAGGTCACGTTCAGATCTTCAACCAAGGTCTGAAATCTTATCGTGATTTGCCACTGCGTATGGGTGAGTTCGGTAGCTGTCATCGTAACGAGCCTTCGGGTTCACTGCATGGCCTGATGCGCGTGCGTGGATTCACTCAGGATGATGCGCATATTTTCTGTACTGAAGAGCAGATCCGCGATGAAGTAAACAGCTGTATCAAGATGGTATACGACATGTATAGCATCTTCGGCTTTGAAAAAATCGTGGTGAAACTGTCTACTCGTCCAGAAAAACGTATCGGCAGCGATGAAATCTGGGATCGTGCGGAAGAAGACTTGGCCGCAGCGCTGAAAGAAAACGGCATTCCGTTTGAATATCAGCCGGGTGAGGGCGCTTTCTACGGACCTAAGATTGAGTTTACTCTGCATGACTGTTTGGATCGTGCATGGCAATGTGGTACTGTGCAGCTCGACTTCTCGTTACCAGGCCGTTTAAACGCGTCTTACGTGGGTGAAAACAACGAACGTTTAGTTCCGGTGATGATTCACCGTGCTATTCTTGGTTCGATGGAACGCTTCATTGGTATCCTGACTGAAGAGTATGCTGGGTTCTACCCAACTTGGCTCGCACCAGTACAGGTACAGGTGATGAATATCACCGATGCACAGGCTGATTATGTCGATGAATTAACCAAAAAGCTGCAAGCTGCTGGTATTCGTGCGAAATCAGACTTGAGAAACGAGAAGATAGGCTTTAAAATCCGCGAACACACTTTACGTCGTGTCCCATACATGTTGGTTTGTGGCGACAAAGAGGTCGAATCTGGCAAAGTAGCCGTTCGTACCCGCCGCGGCAAAGACTTGGGAACCATGGATGTAAATGAAGTGATCGAAAAGCTGCAAAAAGAGATTCGCAGCCGTAGTCTTCACCAATTAGAGGAATCGAGTTATTAAAGGCGGAAAAAGAGTTCAACCGGCGCGTCCTAATCGCATCAACAGAGAAATTCGCGCCCAAGAGGTTCGCTTAACAGGCGTTGATGGCGAGCAGATTGGTATTGTCAGTCTGAATGAAGCTTTGGAAAAGGCTGAGGAAGCGGGCGTTGATTTAGTAGAAATCAGCCCAAATGCCGAGCCGCCAGTTTGTCGAATCATGGATTACGGCAAATTCCTCTATGAGAAGAGTAAGGCCACCAAAGAACAGAAGAAGAAGCAAAAGATTGTTCAGGTTAAGGAAATCAAATTCCGACCTGGAACCGACGATGGCGACTACCAGGTAAAACTCCGCAGCCTGGTTCGCTTTCTGGAAGATGGCGATAAAGCCAAAATCACTCTGCGTTTCCGTGGACGTGAAATGGCGCACCAACAGATCGGTATGGAAGTGCTTAACCGCGTGAAAGAAGATCTGAGTGAACTGGCAGTAGTCGAATCCTTCCCTACGAAGATCGAAGGCCGTCAGATGATCATGGTGCTCGCACCTAAGAAGAAACAGTAAGGCTCTCAAGTAATACTGCCAGCGATAGGTTTCGGTCTGTCGCTGGCGTTATTCGCCTCACTGATTCATGTAATTAACAATGCGAAGTGGAAATCGAAATGCCAAAGATTAAAACTGTGCGTGGCGCTGCCAAGCGCTTCAAAAAAACCGCCGGTGGTGGTTTTAAGCGTAAACATGCTAACCTGCGTCATATTTTGACCAAAAAATCTACTAAGCGTAAGCGTCATCTGCGTCCAAAAGGTCTGGTTTCCAAAGGGGATCTGGGCTTGGTCGTAGCGTGCTTGCCGTACGCATAAGTAAACATTTTTTGAATCAAGATTAAGACTTAAGGAGAGCATATGGCTCGCGTAAAACGTGGTGTAATTGCACGCGCACGTCACAAAAAAGTAATGAAGCAGGCGAAAGGCTACTACGGTGCCCGTTCGCGCGTCTATCGTGTTGCCTTCCAGGCAGTAATCAAAGCAGGCCAGTACGCTTACCGTGACCGTCGTCAACGTAAACGTCAGTTCCGTCAGCTGTGGATTGCACGTATTAACGCTGCTGCACGTCAGAACGGCATCTCTTACAGCCGTTTCATCAATGGTCTGAAAAAGGCTTCTGTTGAAATCGACCGTAAGATCCTGGCTGACATCGCTGTATTCGACAAAGTAGCGTTTGCTGCTCTGGTAGAAAAAGCGAAATCTGCTCTGGCGTAAGCCATCAGATAAAAGAGGGAGCTTGCTCCCTCTTTTGCTTTTTGTTGTTTGGCTTGTGTTTAGCTTGACATTCGGCCCGCTAAGTTTTTCAATAGAATCAGTTTTTTCACTTTTTTAAGGTAATGCAAGCATGCACGCTGCTATTTTCCGTTTCTTTTTTTACTTTAGCGCCTGAATTCAGGAGGCTTTGCGCGTAAGAAAAGAAACGAAAAATAGCGCTGAAAGCCTCCCTCGTGGAGGCTTTTTTTTTGCTTTAACATGGTTTACCGATTTAGGTTTATTCATGAGCGCACTTAAGACGATCGATACCCCCAAATGTGTGAAGTTGCGCCAGGGCAGCGTCAAGCATGAAGGGTATATACCCAGAGCATTTGAAGTGGCGGTTTCTATAGCAGCAACTTCAAGTGCGAAGGGGAGACTCTCACCATCGACAATCGGGCCTAACAGGCTGGAAGAAGAGGAAAGCAATGCCACATCTCGCAGAGTTGGTTGCCCAAGCAAAGGCAGCCGTAGAGAATGCTCAGGATATTGCCACGCTAGATAACGTGCGTGTTGAATATTTGGGTAAGAAAGGCCATTTGACGCTGCAGATGACGTCACTGCGCGAACTGCCAGCAGAAGAGCGTCCCGCTGCGGGTGCTGTGATTAACCAGGCTAAACAGGAAGTTCAGGAAGCTCTGAATGCCCGTAAATCAGATCTGGAATCGGCAGCGCTCAATGCCCGTCTGGCCGAGGAAACCATCGATGTATCTATGCCAGGTCGTCGTATGGAAAACGGTGGCCTCCACCCAGTGACCCGCACTATTGAACGTATTGAAACGTTCTTTGGCGAATTGGGTTTTGCCGTTGAAACTGGCCCAGAAATCGAAGATGACTATCACAACTTCGACGCTTTAAATATTCCTGCTCATCATCCAGCGCGCGCAGACCACGATACTTTCTGGTTCGATGCAAAACGCCTGCTGCGTACCCAAACTTCGGGTGTGCAGATCCGCACCATGAAAGAACAGCAGCCGCCAATTCGCATCATTGCGCCGGGCCGTGTCTATCGTAACGACTACGATCAGACCCACACGCCAATGTTCCATCAAATGGAAGGCCTGATTGTTGATAAAGATATTAGCTTTACCAACTTGAAAGGCACGCTGCACGATTTCCTGAATAACTTCTTTGAAGAAGACTTGCAGATTCGTTTCCGTCCTTCTTATTTCCCGTTCACCGAGCCTTCCGCCGAAGTTGACGTGATGGGCAAAAATGGCAAATGGCTGGAAGTATTAGGCTGCGGTATGGTGCATCCAAACGTGCTGCGTAACGTAGGTATCGATCCAGAAGTTTACTCTGGTTTTGCATTCGGGATGGGCATGGAGCGTTTAACCATGTTGCGCTATGGCGTAACCGATCTGCGTGCATTCTTCGAAAACGATCTGCGTTTCCTCAAACAGTTTAAGTAAGGCGGGATTATCACATGAAATTCAGTGAACTCTGGTTGCGCGAGTGGGTTAATCCTGCCATTAGCAGCGAAGCATTATCCGAACAAATTACAATGGCCGGTCTGGAAGTTGACGACGTAGAACCGGTTGCTGGCGAATTTAACGGCGTTTTTGTGGGTGAAGTGGTTGAGTGCGGCCAACATCCAAACGCAGACAAACTGCGTGTCACTAAAGTTAACGTGGGCGGTGAGCGTCTGTTAGATATCGTTTGCGGTGCACTAAACTGTCGTAAAGGCCTGAAAGTCGCTGTTGCGACTATTGGCGCGGTATTGCCTGGTGATTTTAAAATTAAAGCGGCGAAACTGCGCGGTGAGCCTTCAGAAGGGATGCTGTGCTCGTTCTCTGAGCTGGGTATTTCCGAAGATCACGACGGCATTATTGAATTGCCTGCAGATGCGCCTATCGGCACCGATATCCGTGAATACCTGAAGCTCAATGATAACGCGATTGAAATCAGCGTAACGCCTAACCGTGCAGATTGCTTAGGGATTATTGGCGTTGCACGTGATGTTGCCGTGCTGAACAAGCTAACTCTGAACGTACCTGCGATGGATGCGGTTCCAGCAGCAATTCATGACACCTTCCCAATTACGGTTGAAGCGACCGATGCGTGCCCACGCTATTTGGGCCGTGTGGTGAAAGGTATCAACGTTAAGGCCGCAACGCCATTGTGGATGCGTGAAAAACTGCGTCGTTGTGGGATCCGTTCAATCGATCCGGTGGTTGATGTAACCAACTATGTTCTGTTGGAACTGGGTCAGCCGATGCATGCGTTTGATTTAAACCGCCTAGAAGGTGGCATCGTTGTGCGCATGGCGAAAGAGGGCGAAAAGCTGACTCTGCTGGACGGCAATGAAGCCACGCTGGCGGCTGATACCTTAGTGATTGCCGATCAGCAAAAAGCACTGGCAATGGGCGGTATCTTCGGTGGCGAACACTCTGGTGTGAACGAAGAAACACAAGATGTTCTGCTGGAATGCGCATACTTCAACCCGCTGTCTATCACCGGTCGTGCACGCCGTCAGGGTCTGCATACCGATGCTTCTCACCGCTACGAACGCGGCGTGGATCCGGCATTGCAAGCCGCGGCGATGGAACGTGCGACACGTTTGCTGATTGATATCTGCGGTGGTCAAGCTGGCCCAGTCATTGATGTCACCAACGAAGCAACGCTGCCTAAGCGCGCCACGATCACGCTACGTCGTGAAAAATTGGATCGTTTAATTGGTCATCACGTTGAAGACGCACAGGTTACCGATATCCTTGAACGTTTAGGCTGTAAGGTCAGCTTTGCCAACGATACTTGGCAGGCAGTTGCACCAAGCTGGCGTTTCGATATGGAAATCGAAGAAGATTTAGTGGAAGAAGTTGCCCGTGTTTACGGTTACAACAATATTCCAAACGTGCCGGTGAAAGCTGATCTGATCATGACCGCTCATCGTGAAGCTAACTTGCCGCTTAAGCGCGTGAAAACAATGCTGGTCGATCGTGGCTATCAAGAAGCGATCACCTATAGCTTTGTTGATCCTAAGGTTCAGGCTCTGTTGCATCCGGTGGAAGAAGCGCTGATTTTGCCAAGCCCAATCTCGGTAGAAATGTCAGCGATGCGCCTGTCTCTGTGGAGCGGTTTGCTGTCTGCGGTGGTCTATAATCAAAATCGTCAACAGTCACGTGTACGTTTGTTCGAAACGGGTCTACGCTTTGTTCCTGATACTGCAGCTAATCTGGGTATCCGTCAGGATGTCATGCTGGCCGGTGTGATCGCGGGTAACCGTAATGAAGAGCACTGGAATTTGGAACGTCAGGTTGTCGATTTCTACGATCTGAAAGGTGATTTAGAAGCTATTTTAGATTTGACCGGTAAATTGGATGACGTCCAATTTAAAGCAGAAACTAACCCTGCTTTACATCCGGGACAGAGTGCGGCAATTTATTTAGCAGGCAAACGCGTTGGTTTCATTGGTGTTGTTCATCCTGATCTGGAACGTAAACTGGATCTGAATGGTCGCACCGTGGTGTTTGAAATTGAGTGGGAAGCCCTTGCAGAGCGCCGTATTCCGCAGGCTCGCGAGGTTTCACGCTATCCTGCCAACCGTCGTGATATCGCCGTTGTGGTGGCTGAAAATGTCCCTGCAGAAGATATTTTGGCAGAGTGTAAGAAAGTTGGCGTAAATCAGGTAGTTGGCGTAAACTTGTTTGACGTGTACCGTGGTAAGGGTGTTGCCGAGGGTTATAAGAGCCTCGCAATCAGTCTGGTATTGCAAGATACCACCCGTACACTGGAAGAAGAGGAGATTGCCGCTACCGTCGCAAAATGTGTAGAGGCATTAAAACAGCGATTCCAAGCATCCTTGAGGGATTGAACTTATGGCGCTTACTAAAGCTGAAATGTCTGAACACCTGTTTGAGAAGCTTGGGCTTAGCAAACGGGATGCCAAAGACCTCGTAGAAATATTTTTCGAAGAGGTTCGCCGCGCTCTGGAAAATGGTGAACAGGTTAAGTTGTCCGGTTTCGGTAACTTTGATCTGCGCGACAAAAACCAGAGACCGGGACGTAACCCGAAAACCGGGGAAGATATCCCGATTACGGCGCGCCGTGTTGTTACTTTCCGTCCGGGGCAGAAGCTCAAGAGCCGGGTCGAGAACGCGACACCGAAAGAGTAATACGCAAAACAAAAAGGCCGCCTGCGGGTGGCCTTTTTCTTATCTAACGTCCATTAACTCTGATATTGCGAGAAAATCTATAGATGAAAGTGAATGACCTCGTTAGTGTTAAAACCGATGGTGGCCCGCGCCGAATTGGTAAAATTGTTGAAGTTGAAGAATTCAGTGAAGGGGTGATGTATTTAGTTACTCTGGATGGTTATCCAAATGGCGTATGGTTTTTTAACGAAATAGATAGCCATGATGGTACATTTGTTGAGCCTTATCACGGTGATGAATAGCCGAAATTCATTATTGTACCCACACCCGATGTTTTATTAGATCACTTTAATTAGCCCTATGCCAAACGCCGACACGCCAACACTTTCATATTTCTCCCTATTGCAGCAGCGCCAGAAGCAGCACGATCGCCGAAAATTGTGGTTCCTAACGCTATTTTTGCTGTTCGCAGTGATAGTCAGCTTGTGCGCGGGCGATCTCTGGATGTGGCCCACGCAGTGGCTAAGCGAAAGTGCCCAGCTTTTTGTCTGGCAGCTCCGCTTACCACGGGTGTTAGCGGTGATGACCGTCGGTGCTGCGCTGGCTATATCTGGTGCGGTGATGCAGGCGCTGTTTGATAATCCGCTGGCTGAACCGGGGCTTTTGGGGGTCTCCAACGGCGCAGGTGTCGCGCTTGTATTAGCAGTATTACTCGGTCAGAGTTTGCTCCCCGTGTGGGTGCTCAGCACCTGTGCGATTATCGGTGCGCTGGCGATTACCGCTTTACTAATGATATTTGCACACCGCAAATCGCTGACAAATTCTAGGCTGCTGTTGATTGGTGTGGCGCTAGGTATTGCCTGTAGCGCCGTGATGACGTGGGCGGTATATTTCAGCTCCAGCTTGGATTTACGCCAACTGATGTATTGGCTGATGGGCGGATTCAGCGGCGTTGATTGGCGGCAGAAATGGCTGGTAGCCGCGCTCATTCCGGTATTCGTTTGGCTGCTGTATCAGGGAAAAGTACTTAACTTGATGTCTCTGGGCGATATCCAAGCGCGACAGCTTGGACTCTCGCTGGTGGTGTGGCGCAATTTACTGGTGGTGGCGATTGGCTGGCTAGTTGGCGTAAGCGTTGCGCTGGCGGGCGTGATTGGCTTTGTCGGATTAGTTGTGCCGCACATGCTGCGGCTGATGGGGATCACCGATCATCGTGCACTTTTACCTGCCTGTGCACTGGGTGGTGCCGGTGTGTTGCTGTTTGCCGATGTGGTGGCGCGCGTAGCACTTTTCTCCGCCGAGTTGCCGATTGGTGTGGTGACATCGTCGCTCGGTGCCCCTATTTTTATCTGGATGTTGCTGCGACCACGGAGTGTCAAAGCCTAATGGTGAATCAAAACAGAGATTTTCTTCCGCTGAACTGTCTTTCGTTAAACAACGTCTCCGCCGGGACGCGTCTATTACCTTTTAGTGCGCAGGTGAAGCGTGGGGCGCTTATTCATATCATTGGGCCGAATGGCGCAGGTAAAAGCACGTTGCTATCGCGCATCGCCGGTATTTTACCCGGTGAAGGCGCGATTATGCTTAATCAGATCGATATTGAAAAACTCACCGCGACCGAGCTGGCCCGCTATCGCGCCTATCTACATCAGCAGCAACAGCCTAGCGCAGTGATGCCTGTTTTTCAGTTTCTGGCGCTGCACCAGCCCGCAGGCTGTGATGGGGAGCTGGCTGATGGCGTGGTCGACTATCTGGCAGAAACGCTTAACTTAAGCGATAAACTGGCACGTCCACTAACCCATCTTTCTGGCGGTGAGTGGCAGCGGGTGCGTATCGCTGCCGTGTGTTTGCAGATATGGCCAACGCTCAATCCCCAAGCATCGCTTTTGTTGCTGGATGAGCCGATGAACAGTCTGGACATTAGCCAGCAGGCGGCGGTGGATCGGTTGCTCAAGCAGCTTACTCAGCTTGGGATTTGCGTCATCGTCAGTGCGCATGATTTGAACCATACCCAGAGACACGCACAGCAGGTTTGGATGCTCAAGGCTGGGGTGGTATCACAACAAGGTGCCGCAAGGGACGTGATGACGGTGCAAAATCTTTCTGCGCTGTTTGAAATAGACTTTCGTGAATTAGAAAGCGAGGGGCAACGCTGGTTTGTTTATACCCTTCATCCTTGAAGCTGCTTCGGTGTTGGCTACGCTCATCGGGATTTACTCACTTGCCGCGTTACTCGGCGATGCCTCGCCCCGTTGGTGCCAGCGCAATCGCTGTTCAAAAGTCTGGAGCCTTTTGTGAAGCAACTCCAATTATTTTGGGTATAACAGACTTAATATTAAATATAGTTAAGCAAATTAATAGCAGGGTAAGTAAATATTTAATTAACTATTACGTTAAATTTTCGATTTAATTCACTTAAATCAATATTCCTTCAACCAATCCCATACTTTTTCCCCATCATCCGCTATGTTTAGACTGCGTTTAGCTTAATGTTAATCTAAGCTTTTATACTTATTCTCAGCATAGACAAGCGCTAAGACACGCTTTGGTATTTGTAGTCGCTTTGATTAAGTGCTTCAAATTGGATGCCTCGGCATAGAACAAATATAAGGTAACGGATGAAAGAGTTTCTCCCATTTTCTGTCCCCTCAATGGGGGAGGATGAAATCGCTGCGGTTGCTGAGGTATTACGTTCAGGATGGATCACCACGGGCCCTAAATGCCAGCAGCTCGAATCTGCTTTCAGCCAGTACGTTGGTGCGAAACACGCCATTGCCGTGAGCTCTGCTACCGGCGGGATGCACGTGACGCTAATGGCGCTGGGCATTGGCGCGGGAGATGAGGTCATTACGCCATCCCAAACCTGGGTGTCGACGATCAATATTATTACTCTGCTAGGCGCAGAGCCGGTGATGGTTGACGTTGATCGGGATACCTTGATGGTTCAGCCCGCTCAGATTGAAGCGGCCATTACCGAAAAAACCAAGGCAATTATCCCGGTTCACTATGCGGGTGCCCCAGCAGATTTAACGGCGTTAAGAGAGATTGCGGCGCGACACCATATTCCACTGATCGAAGATGCGGCCCATGCGGTCGGCACGCGTTTTGGTGATGAAATGATTGGATCGCAGGGAACCGCGATTTTCTCGTTCCACGCCATTAAAAATATGACCTGTGCCGAAGGCGGCATGGTGGTAACCGATGATGATGAGCTGGCTGATAAAGTTCGTTGCTTTAAGTTTCACGGACTCGCGGTTGATGCGTTCGATCGTCAGGCTCTGGGGCGCAAACCTCAGGCCGAAGTTGTCGCCCCAGGCTATAAATATAACTTAGCGGATATCAATGCGGCGATTGCGTTAGTTCAGCTGGAAAAACTTCCTGCGATGAATGCGCGCCGCCAAGAGCTGGTTGCTCGTTATCGCAAGGCGCTTCAAGGTTCACCTTTGTTGCCGCTAACCGTTCCGGAATATCCACATCATCATGCATGGCACCTGTTTATGGTACGTGTGGATAAAGACCGGTGCGGAGTCGATCGCAATACCATGATGGAAAAGCTGAAAGAGCATGGCATCGGCACCGGCCTACATTTCCGTGCTGCGCATACCCAAAAATATTATCGGGAAAAATACCCCGAACTTTGTTTACCTAATACCGAATGGAACTCGGCAAGTTTGATGACCTTACCTCTGTTCCCTGATATGCAAGACAGCGATGTGGATCGCGTTGTGAAGGCAATATCTGACATTCTGGAGTCCTGTAGTGAGTAATAGTGAAGTGAGTAAAAATACGGATAACACAATAAAAAAAGTGTCCGTGGTTATTCCTGTCTTTAATGAGCAGGAAAGTTTGCCTATTTTAATTAAACGTACCCATGCGGCCTGTGAGTTGTTAAATAAGCCGTATGAAATTATTTTGATTGATGACGGTAGCCATGATGCTTCTGCGGAAATATTAACGCAGGCGGCTGAGATCCCAGAAAACCATATTGTTGCTGTGCTTTTAAACCGTAACTATGGTCAGCACTCGGCTATTATGGCTGGCTTCAATCAGGTTTCTGGCGATCTAATTATTACCCTCGATGCGGATTTACAAAATCCACCGGAAGAGATCCCGCGCTTGGTTGAAACGGCAGAGCAGGGCTATGACGTGGTCGGCACCGTTCGTGCCAAACGCAAAGACACCTGGTTCCGCAAAACGGCTTCGAAGATGATCAATATGATGATTCAAAAGGCCACCGGCAAATCAATGGGCGATTACGGCTGTATGCTGCGCGCCTACCGTCGCCCTATTATTGAAGCCATGCTGCATTGCCACGAACGCAGCACCTTTATTCCTATTCTGGCCAATACGTTTGCCCGTCGAACCATTGAAATTGATGTTCGCCACGATGAGCGCGAATTTGGGGAATCGAAGTACAGCTTCTTAAAACTCATCAATCTGATGTATGACCTCGTGACCTGCTTGACCACCACGCCTTTGCGCCTTTTGAGCATTGTCGGCAGCGTGATTGCGCTTTCAGGCTTCACTCTGGCGGTCTTACTTATCGCGATGCGTTTGATTTTTGGTCCAACATGGGCCGCTGAAGGGGTATTCACGCTGTTTGCCGTGCTGTTTACCTTCATCGGCGCTCAGTTCGTTGGGCTGGGATTATTAGGCGAGTACATCGGTCGTATCTACAACGATGTGCGCGCACGTCCACGCTATTTTGTGCAAAAAATTGTCTCCGCAGACGCGTTGAAGACCCATGAATCTGTTGAACAACAGGAAGAAGAGTAATGAAAGCCATTGTATTTGCTTACCATGATATCGGCTGTGCAGGACTGAAAGCGCTGAAAGATGCGGGTTATGAAATCTCTGCCGTGTTTACCCACACTGACGAACCCGGTGAGAACCATTTCTATGGTTCAGTTGCACGTGTTGCTGCCGAAATGGAACTGCCTGTTTATGCACCAGATAACGTCAATCATCCCCTGTGGATCGATCGCATTAAGGCACTGAAGCCGGACGTTATTTTCTCATTCTACTACCGCAACATGCTGTGCCAGGACATTCTGGATATCGCACCTCGCGGCAGTTGGAATCTGCATGGTTCACTGCTGCCTAAATATCGTGGTCGTGCACCGGTTAACTGGGCTCTGGTTCATGGTGAAGCGCAAACGGGCGTAACACTACATCAAATGACGCGTAAAGCGGATGCCGGCGATATCGCCGGACAGTTAGCGGTGGATATTGCTGCTGACGACACAGCACTGACGCTGCATGGAAAAATTCGCGACGCGGCGGTTACTCTGTTAGGCCAGCAGTTGCCATTAATCAAAAATGGTGGTGTAGAAACAACGGCTCAAGATGAGTCTCAGGCGACCTACTTTGGGCGTCGTACTGCCGCAGATGGCCTAATTGACTGGAATAAGTCTGCAACAGTGGTTCACAATTTGGTCCGTGCGGTAACCGAACCTTACCCTGGTGCATTTAGCTACTTAGGTGATAGAAAAATTACCGTGTGGCGTAGCCGAGTGATCGAAGATAAATCAGGCAGCAAGCCGGGTACGGTGCTGTCGGCCAAACCTCTGGTTATCGCCTGCGGTGAAAACGCGCTGGAGATCGTCACCGGGCAAAGCGATGCAGGCTTGTATGCGCAGGGTTCTCAACTTGCCAACGAGATGGGCATTGTGGCGAAAGTTCGCCTGTGGGATAAGCCGAACAGCCTGATCAAACGCCGCACGCGTGTACTGATCCTGGGCGTAAACGGCTTTATCGGTAACCATCTGACAGAACGTTTGCTGCAAGATGATAATTTCGATATCTACGGGTTGGATATTGGCTCTGATGCCATTGAGCGCTTTATTGGCAATCCGCGTTTCCACTTCGTTGAGGGCGACATCAGTATCCATAACGAGTGGATCGAATATCACATCAAAAAATGTGACGTGATCCTGCCGTTGGTCGCGATTGCTACACCGATTGAATATACCCGCAATCCATTGAAAGTGTTCGAGTTAGACTTCGAACAAAACCTGAAGATTGTGCGTGACTGCGTGAAATATCAAAAACGTATCGTGTTCCCATCCACTTCAGAAGTGTATGGCATGTGCAACGATAAAGACTTTGATGAAGATACCTCTAACCTGATTGTTGGCCCGATCAACAAACAGCGCTGGATTTACTCGGTGTCTAAGCAGCTGTTAGACCGCGTTATTTGGGCTTACGGTGCGAAGAACGAGCTTAACTTTACGCTGTTCCGTCCGTTTAACTGGATGGGACCACGTTTGGATAACCTGAATGCGGCGCGTATCGGTAGCTCACGTGCGATCACCCAGTTGATCCTGAATCTGGTTGAAGGTTCTCCGATTAAGCTGGTAGACGGCGGGGCGCAGAAGCGTTGCTTTACCGATATCAGCGACGGTATCGAAGCGCTGTTCCGCATTATTGAGAACAAAGACGACAACTGTAACGGGCAGATTATCAATATCGGTAACCCTGATAACGAAGCCAGTATTCGTGAACTGGGTGAAATGCTGTTGGATTGCTTTGAGCGTCATCCACTGCGTTCTCACTTCCCGCCATTTGCCGGTTTCAAAGAGATTGAAAGCAGCAGCTACTACGGTAAAGGCTATCAGGACGTTGAGCATCGTAAACCAAGCATCACCAATGCGAAACGCCTGCTGCATTGGGCTCCAACGGTTGAAATGCAACAAACCGTTGAAGAAACGCTGGATTACTTCCTGCGTACCGTAGATCTCAGCGGCGAGGCACAATGAAACGGGTTGGCCTGAGAATTGACGTTGATACGTTTCGCGGTACCCGTGATGGGGTGCCGCAGTTATTAACCATGCTACAAAAGCATGACGTCTTAGGGAGTTTTTTCTTTAGCGTGGGGCCAGACAATATGGGACGCCATTTATGGCGCCTACTGAAGCCGCGCTTTTTGTGGAAGATGCTTCGTTCTCAGGCCGCTTCGCTGTATGGATGGGATATTTTACTGGCCGGCACCTGCTGGCCAGGCAAATTAATTGGCAAGCCTCACGAGCTTATCATTCGTCATACCGCAACATCGGGACACGAAGTGGGGCTGCATTCATGGGACCACCACGGCTGGCAAAAGAACGTGGGTCGTTGGTCTGATGCGCGACTCAAGCGTGAGTTTGAACGCGGTTTAGCGGAAATGCAGCGCATTTTAGGCTATGCGGTAGATTGCTCTGCGGTGGCGGGCTGGCGTGCCGATCAGCGCGTTGTGGATATGAAGCAATCCTACGGCATGCGCTACAACAGCGATTGCCGCGGGACGCAGCCGTTTATTCCTCAACTCAGTAATGGTCAACACGGCACGGTGCAAATCCCCGTTACGTTACCGACTTACGATGAAGCGGTAGGGACGTTAACCACCGATGCTCAGTTTAATGATTTCATCATCGATGCGATCAAAAACGACAAAGGCACTCCGGTCTATACCATTCATGCCGAAGTGGAAGGGATCGTAAAAGCTGAGATGTTTGAGCAGCTGTTGATCCGATTAAAAGCCGAAAACATTGAATTTTGCCCGTTGTCTGTGCTGTTGCCAAACGATAGGGCGCAGCTCCCAACGGGACGTATCGTTCGTTCATCATTTGAAGGGCGGGAAGGCTGGCTTGGTTGTCAGGCTCCTGCTGTAGAAAACCCAGCGGAGACGTCTTTGTGAGAGTGATTAAAACACTGTCCGGCTTATTGTTCGCCTTGCTGTACCTGTTACCTCTGAACTGGCGTCCGCTCTGGCAGCCAGATGAAACCCGTTATGCAGAAATCAGCCGCGAGATGCTTGCCCGCGGCGATTGGACCGTGCCGCATTTACTGGGGCTTCGCTATTTTGAAAAGCCTGTTGCAGGATATTGGATTAACAACATCAGCCAATGGCTGTTTGGTGACAATAACTTTGCCGTGCGTTTTGGTCCAGTATTCTGTACCGCGCTAAGCACGCTGTTAGTCTATTGGCTGGCCATGCTGATTTGGAAAAACAGCCGCACGGCGATTTTGGCGGCGGTCATCTATTTCAGCATGTTCTTGGTATACGCGGTTGGCACCTATAGCGTGCTAGACCCGATGATCACGCTGTGGATGTCGGCGGCGATGGTGAGTTTCTATCTCACCTTGAAGGCAACTACGCCGAAAGCCAAAGTCGGTGCCTACGTGCTGCTCGGTATTGCGTGTGGCATGGGCTTTATGACCAAAGGGTTCTTAGCCTTAGCGTTACCGGTTATCAGCGTTCTGCCGATTGTTATCCAACAAAAACGTGTTAAAGAGCTGTTTTTGTTTGGGCCCATTGCGGTGGTGGTGGCTGCGATCCTGAGTGCTCCGTGGGCGTGGAGTATCTATCTACGCGAGCCTGATTTCTGGAATTACTTCTTCTGGGTTGAGCATATCCAGCGTTTCGCCGAGTCTGATGCCCAGCACAAAGCCCCGTTCTGGTACTATTTACCGGTGCTAGTGGCCGGAGTAATGCCGTGGTTAGCGTTATTGCCGGGAGCCATTCGTCACGGCTGGCGCGGTTTCCATCCGGATAGATTCTTCCTGCTCAGCTGGCTGGTAATGCCATTCCTGTTCTTTAGCATCGCGAAAGGCAAGCTGCCCACGTACATTTTGCCTTGCATGGCACCGCTGGCGTTGCTGATGGCGCATTATGCTTCCGAGCTGGTGGCAAAAGGGCAATGGCGAACGTTTAAAGTCAACGCGGTGATTAACATCTTGTTTGGCGTAGTGGGTGCGATTGCCGTATCGGTTATGGCGCTCGGCCACTTTGAGTCGCCACTGTATGGAACCGGTGAGTTCGGTGAGTTGAGCACCATCTTGATCGGCGTGGTGTGCTTTGCTGGCTGGTCGATATTTGGTGTGATTGCGCTGGTGCGAGGCGGCAAAAACTGGCTCTGGTCGGCAGTGTGTCCGTTGGTGTTAGGATTGCTTATCGCGCAGGCTATTCCCCAGAAGATCGAGAATAGCAAAAACCCTCAGGCTTTTATTGACGATATGATGCCGCAGTTAGCCAGCAGTCGCTATGTATTAAGCGATGAGGTGGGTATTGCCGCTGGGCTGGCGTGGGAACTCAAACGCAGCGATATTCTGATGTTTGATTATTCGGGTGAGTTGAGATACGGCCTAGGGTATCCTGACGCTAAAGGCCATCGCATCAATAAAAACGAATTTGCTGGGTGGTTAACCAACGCGCGCAAAGAGGGCAACGTGAGCTTGATGATCCATCTCTCCAGAGATGAAACGCTCGATCACGAAGGCTTACCTAAGGCCGATAGCGTTGAACAACGAGGTCGTTACGTCGTGTTGTTCTACAAGAAAAGCGAATAATGAGTTACTTGCTCCTTCTGCTCGCCAGCGTTTTTACCTGCGGCGGGCAACTTTGCCAAAAACAAGCGGTGGTGTGCTGGCAACAGCGCCCACCGTCTTCACGCCTAGCCACAACGTTACGCTGGTTACTCGCCGCCTGTTGCTCGCTCGGTATCGCAATGCTGCTATGGCTGCTGGTTCTACAGCGGCTGCCGCTGGGCGTTGCGTATCCGATGCTGAGTATTAACTTCGTGCTGATCACGCTGTGCGCGCACTATTGGTTTGGTGAAAAAGCGGGTGTGCGACATTGGTGTGGGGTGGCGTTAATTATGCTGGGCATTTATCTAATGAGTCGTGGACTGTGATGAAAAAAGGCTATGTTTGGGCCGCGTGCAGCATTGTTTTAGTCAGTGTGGCACAGGTGCTAATGAAGTCAGGCATGGCGGATATTCCTATTCTTTCGTCGCTAGAGATTGAGCCGCTGACTTTACTCATTGCCTATGCAACCCCCTTGCTGGTGGTGAGCCTAGGGATTTTGGGCTATGTGATGTCGATGGTGTGCTGGTTTTGCGCTCTACGCTATTTGCCGCTTAGCCGAGCGTATCCGCTTTTAAGTTTAAGCTATGCATTGGTTTACGTGGCGGCTATTGCGTTACCTTGGCTGAATGAAACCGTGAGCTGGACGAAAACGGCAGGCGTGATCGCGATATTGGCGGGCGTTTGGTTAATTACTAGCGGCAAACAGGAGACTCCCCACCCGCATGAGCAGGGAGTCGGGTCGAAAAGCGATTAGCGCAAACCGCGAGAATGGTTGTTTTTAGACCAGCTAAAGGTTTCGTCGCTAGGCACAACTTTCTGTTTTTTCTTCTCTGCGCGCACTTTCTTAGCTTCTTTATCCATTTCTAACGCAATTTCTTTCAGCATCTCATCTTTGATTTTGCCTTTTTCGGCATTGGTTAGCGGGCGATCTAAACTTTTTCTGGCCTGAGCCTGTCTTACTTGTACTCGTTGTAGTTGGCTTTCATTCAGGTCTTTTAAAGTCAGTTTTTTCATCGTGCGCACCTTGAGTCAGATTTCATTAGCGTCAGTATTACACAGACATGCGTATTTACAGTTAATAAATGCGGATATTCTAAAATTCCCGCTGACGTAGCAAAAAAATCACGCTAAATTTGCATAATTCTGACTTAGCACGTAAATATGTAGATAATTCGTACAATTTACCAATGAGAACGAACCTAGGTTATGGCTAGGTAAATAAGATAAGCAAAAGGGAAATTATGCGTCTTGGCTTTTTAGTGGTAGTGGCAAGTTTGGTGTTGGCAGGCTGTAGCCATAATGCGCCGCCGCCAAGCGGAAAATTATCTGATTCAATCGCCGTGGTGGCGCAGTTGAACGATCAGCTACGCCAATGGAACGGTGCGCCGTATCGTTACGGCGGGTTAGAGCGTAACGGCGTTGACTGCTCGGGCTTTGTCTATCGCACTTTCCGTGACCGTTTTGAAATGCAGCTGCCTCGTACTACTAAGCAGCAAACTTCACTGGGTACGAAGGTCGATCGCGATGAATTAATGCCTGGCGATCTGGTCTTTTTCAAAACCGGCAGCGGTGAAAACGGTTTGCATGTGGGTATTTACGATACCGATGAAACGTTTATTCACGCCTCAACCAGTAAGGGCGTTACCCGTTCTTCATTAGATAATGTTTATTGGCGCAAAGTCTATTGGCAGGCAAGACGCTTATAGTTTTTTAGCCATATAGTTTTTAGTTATAATCCTAATTATTTAAAGCGCCCTTAATATGGGCGTTTTTTTATACGGATATAACGCCAAGATAGCCTATTCCTGCCGCAGTTAGCGCGGCGAAATGTTATTATATTCTCTATGCAAAGAATAACCGGAATTGACGGATGACCACTTTACGCTTATTGATTTCAGACTCTTATGACCCTTGGTTTAATTTGGCGGTGGAGGAGTGCATATTTCGTCAAATGGCACCCACGCAGCGGGTGTTATTTTTGTGGCGTAATAACGACACCGTGGTGATTGGACGGGCGCAAAATCCGTGGAAAGAGTGCAATACCCGGCGCATGAGCGAGGATGGCGTGAAATTAGCCCGCCGAAGCAGTGGCGGAGGTGCGGTATTCCACGATTTAGGTAATACCTGCTTTACCTTTATGGCAGGTAAGCCCGAATACGATAAAACAATTTCAACCGGCATTATTCTTAATGCGTTGCGCAGCCTAGGTCTTGCTGCCGATGCCTCTGGCCGTAATGACTTAGTGGTCACCACCGCTGATGGCGAGCGCAAAGTATCCGGTTCAGCTTACCGTGAAACCATGGATCGCGGTTTTCATCATGGCACACTGCTGCTGAATGCCGATCTGAGCCGCTTGGCTAATTACCTGCATCCCGATCCGAAGAAGTTACAGGCAAAAGGGGTTACGTCGGTGCGTTCCCGCGTGGCCAATCTAGTAGAACTGATGCCTGATATTACCCATGAGAAAATCTGCACGGCGCTCGCCGAAGCGTTCTTCGCACACTATGGCGAGCGCGTTGAGGCTGAACATATTTCACCGCGCTATGAGCCAGATATGCCTAATTTCAGCGAACAGTTCCTGAAGCAAAGCAGTTGGGCATGGAACTTTGGTCAAGCGCCATCGTTCACGCATCAGTTGGATGAACGCTTTGTATGGGGCGGCGTTGAGCTGCACTTCGACATTGAACGCGGGCTGATTACGCGCGCTCAGATGTTTACCGACAGCTTAAACCCCGCTCCGCTAGAAATGCTTGCCCAGCGTTTGCACAACGTGGCTTATCGTAGCGATGAAATGGGTGTAGTTGTGGAACAGTTAGCGCAGGAATTCCCTGAACAGCAGGCGGAACTGCATGAACTGAAGCAGTGGCTATCGCAGCAAGTGAAATAAACCCGCCATACCCGCACAGAGTGCCGGTGTTTATATCGAGTCATGCCCTCTACACTGTAATCAAATGCGGTGAAAACAAGAGGGCACATGACTCAGTTTATTAATAGCTACCACGATGAGCTTGCGGGTTTTTATACCGAGCTAAAGCCAACGCCGCTTAAAGATGCGCGCCTGCTGTATTACAGCCAGCCGTTAGCCGATGATTTAGGCCTGAGCCCTGATTTTTTTACCGGTGAATCCGCCGCCGTTTTGCGCGGCGAGGCGCTATTACCGGGAATGAATCCTATCGCTCAGGTTTACAGTGGGCACCAATTTGGCGTTTGGGCGGGGCAGTTGGGCGATGGTCGCGGTATTTTGCTCGGCGAACAACAGCTACCCGACGGGCGCAAATATGACTGGCATCTCAAAGGTGCGGGTCTAACGCCTTATTCAAGAATGGGTGATGGCCGCGCGGTATTGCGATCGGTGATCCGCGAATTCCTTGCTTCCGAAGCACTGCACCATCTCGGCATTCCGACGACCAGAGCGCTAAGTATAGTCACCAGCCAGCAGCCAGTTTTCCGCGAACAGCCAGAGCGCGGTGCCATGCTGATGCGCATCGCGGAAAGCCACCTGCGTTTTGGCCATTTCGAGCACTTCTATTATCGCGAACAACCTGATGAAGTACGAAAACTGGCGGATTACGCGATTCGTCATCATTGGCCGCATCTGGTGGATGAAAAAGATCGCTATGCACTTTGGCTACGCGATATCGCCGAGCGAACGGCGCGGCTGATTGCGCTGTGGCAAGCGCAAGGGTTTGCGCACGGGGTGATGAATACCGACAACATGTCTATTCTGGGGCTGACCATTGATTTTGGCCCCTATGCTTTCCTCGATGATTACCACCCCGGTTTTATCTGTAACCACTCGGATTATCAGGGGCGCTATGCGTTTGATAACCAGCCTGCGGTGGCCTATTGGAATCTGCATCGCCTAGGTCAGGCGCTTTCTGGCCTGATGACTGCCGAACAAATTCGTGGCGCGCTTGATGCCTATGAGCCCGCGCTGATGGTGGCTTTTGGCGAGCAAATGCGTAACAAGCTGGGTTTCTTTAGCCGAGACAATCAAGATAACGATCTGTTGACCGAACTTCTCAGCCTGATGGCTAAAGAAGGGCGGGATTATACGCGCACATTCCGCCAGCTAAGCCACGTAGAAGTGGCCGAAAACCAAATGGCCCTGCGCGATGATTTTCTCGATCGTGACGCCTTTGATGCATGGCACCGCAAGTGGCGCTTACGTTTGCAACAGGACAGCGTGGACGACGCAACGCGCCAGACACAGATGAAATCGGTGAACCCTAAACGGATCTTACGCAACTATTTGGCACAGAACGCGATTGAAGCCGCGGAAAAGGATGACATTAGCGTGCTCACCCGTCTGCATCAGGGGCTGTTAAATCCATATGAAGACGATGCTGCGTTTGATGATTTAAGCGCGCTGCCGCCGGAATGGGGTAAGACGTTGGAGATATCGTGTTCGAGTTAGGGGGATAGGATTAAAATTTCGAGCACATAACGATATGATCATTTAGTGTAAGGTTTCGTTCGCCTGCTATCAGTTATATTTCCATGTAATCGCTGAGGTCGGCGACCGAGTCGGGTGAGCCAGCGCGCTCACCCGACACCCGCGCGCTTTTACTGAGTTGTTTGGCCGAACGGTCTCGGAGCGTACATCCTGTACGCCCTTAACCTGCCACCAGCATCCCTGCTGGCGGCTCTAAAATGCATTTCATTTAACTTTAAACGTTTAAGTCTTGGTAAGGAGAGCCACCGGTACAGGGATGTACCGGTGGAGTTTGGGGCGCCCTGGATGGGCGATACCAAACCGGAGCGGAAATGGCGTCTCGGATAAAAGCGCGCGAGTGCAGAGACCACGCGCTGGTGGTCTCTGCCCGTACGTCTTCATAAATTTAACAGGATAACGCGATATGGCCAGACGTACGGAATTTTACCCGAAAGTCTTAAGAGCTATTTACCGTCGTAAAAACACCTGCGGTTCCCCACACTCTGGATGCGGCATAACGCCCAAATCAGCATGATACCAACGGGTTAGCGTTTCACCGTTTAACACTTCCTGTGGTGTGCCTTGTGCCACCAGTTGGCCTTGATGCAGCAGCAGAATTCTATCGGCATACAGCGCGGCCAAATTCAAATCGTGCAGAATACAACAAACGCCAAGTGGTTCGCTGCGGGTAAGCGACTTCAGCAATCTTAGCGTTTGCTGTTGATGATAGAGATCGAGCGCCGAGGTAGGTTCATCTAGGAATAGCCAACGCGGTTGCGGCTCGGGCTGCCAAAGCTGGGCCAATACTCGGGCAAGTTGAACGCGCTGCTGTTCGCCGCCGGAAAGGGCGCGATAATCACGGTCGGCGAGTACATCGCAACCGGTTTGCGCCATCACGTGTTCAACCGCACGCTGATTGTGCCCGCCTTCGCGTCCTTGGTTTGGATAGGGGGAACGTCCCATCGCAACCACTTCGCGTACGCTAAACGCAAAAGCAAGATCGCTATGCTGACGCATAACGGCACGGGTGCGCGCTAACTGGCGCGGGCTCCATTCTACCAACGGCTGACCCTGTAATTCACAGTGGCCTTCGCTCGGTGGCAAGAAGCCGGTCAGCAAGCGCATCAGCGTCGATTTGCCCGCACCGTTAGGGCCGATAATCGCCACCATCTCACCGCTGTGTAAAGCGAGTGAAATCTGTTTGATCAAACGACGCTGACTCAGATGATAGCTGATGCTATGCGCCTGCAACGCTGCGGGGGTAAGACAGATTTCAGATTGCTTATCCAACGCTAAACTCCTTTTGACGTAGAATCAGCCATAAAAAGTAAGGGCCGCCGATCAAGCTGGTCAGCATGCCAACGGGCATTTCTGCGGGTGATACCAGCGTACGAGCCAGCGTATCTGCGGTTAATAATAAACAGGCGCCGCCCAATGCCGAGCAGGGAAGCAGCCAGCGGTGGTCGGCACCTAAACGCATGCGTACCAAGTGGGGGATCACCAAACCGATAAAGCCAATCACGCCGCTGACCGCCACGGCTGCGCCCACTAAGACCGCGCTCAGTAGCAGAAGCTGACGCTTGGTTTTAGGCACGTTAATCCCTAAATAGTGAGCTTCTTCATCACCAAGCTGTAAAAGATTCAAACGGCGCGCCATCAGCAGGGCGGCAAGGCTGGCAGGCAAGATCAACGAGGCTGCCGCGAGCAGTGTTCCCCATTGCGCTTGTCCTAAACTGCCCATGCTCCAGAGGGAGAACTGGCGCAGCTGCTGGTCATTACTGACATAGCTGAGAACACCCACCAAGGCGAAGCACAGCGCGTTAATGGCGATACCGGCTAACAGTAAGCGAGACAGCGAACCGTGTCCGCCACGGCTGAGGCCGTAAATGAGTAGGGAGATAAACAGGCTGCCGCCAAAGGCCGCTAGCATATGGCTATACAGTGCCAGCGTAGGCGCTAGCGTCATCGGCATCACAATCACTAGGGCAACGCACAGTGATGCGCCGCTGCTGATGCCTAATAAGGTTGGATCGGCGAGCGGATTGCGAAACAGGCCTTGCATGATGGCACCGGACACCGCCAGCGCAATGCCGACTACCGTGGCGAGTAAAACGCGCGGCAGACGAATATTCAGCCAAACCTGCCACATCGCATCATCTAGCGGTGTTTCCCACAGAGTATGAAATGAAAGGCGTAGAGCGCCTAAGTTGGCAGAGCCTAAACCCAGCGCCAGCAACAGGACGATGAGTACGCTGAATGCAATGCGTGGCGATACTTTTGTCATCTTTGTGCTCGCTCCGCCGCTTCACGCAGCGCCGCTAATGCCGCCGGTGTCTCTAAGCTAAATCCTAGCAGGGCCATATCGTCAACCACCAAAAGCTGTTTGTTTTTAGCCGCAGGGGTCAATGCCATACCGGGTAACGCCCAAACTTTATCCACGGTGCCCAAGGTTTTGAAACCATCACGGGTGATCAGAACGAGATCTGGCGCACTGGCCACGACGCCTTCTTGCGACAGCGGGCGGTAGCGAGAGAAACCTTGCATGGCATTTTGCGCGCCGCTGGCCTTGATGATCGCATCGGCGGCGGTGTCTTGACCGGCTGCCATTGGGGTCATGCCGCCGTGGCTAAGGATAAACAGCACCTTAGTTTTGAGCGGGGTACGAGGAACGGCGGCCAGCTGTTGCTCATACTTTTGCGTGACCGCTGCGCCTTGCTTTTCTAGATTAAGCGCGCTGGCGACCTGCTGAATTTTATGCGGTACGTTATCGAGTGAAGCTTCGCCGCTGACGGGAACCACTTTCACACCCACATCTGCGATTTGACGCAAAACAAGAGACGGTTCAGCCAGCTCGCTGGCTAACACCATGGTTGGTTTTAAGGAAAGAATGCCTTCAGCGTTGAGTTGGCGCATATAGCCAACGTCAGGCAGATTTTTGGCAGCGGGAAGGGTACTTGTTGTA
This sequence comes from Hafnia alvei, assembly GCF_900095695.1. Taxonomy (GTDB): domain Bacteria; phylum Pseudomonadota; class Gammaproteobacteria; order Enterobacterales; family Enterobacteriaceae; genus Hafnia; species Hafnia alvei_B. Next base: position 54,829 of record NZ_FMIQ01000005.1, read on the forward strand.
TCTCGTGCAACCAGACGGTCGCCTGCGCCCAGCGCATAAACAATTTCAGTGACGTCACCACCGACGCTAACGATGCGGTCGGCTGCGACGGCGTTCAGAGAGAATACAACCATCAGCGGTGCAGAAAGCACCGCCGCAAAGCGGCGGGCTAATGTCATGCGGCAACTCCATTTAGACGTGGCAGGCCATTAATCTGGGTGCGCCACTGTTCTTGTTCTGGCTGGCCTTCGGTACGTTGGCCGAACAGCTGTGCGATCTGGGTGCCATCTTCAGCAAACAGTTCCAGACTGGTGACAAAACCGTCTTTTGTTGGTTTACGGGTGATCCAGCTTTCTGCAATCGCAGTTTCGATTAAGTGCAGTGTGAAGCGGGCGTTAAAGATATTGATCCATTCGTGATGTGGAACCACGCGTTCGATTTGGCCGGTGAAAATCTGTACACAGCCACGGTTGCCCACGAAAACCATAATCTCGTTTTGGTCTGCTTTGGCAGTGTTCAGCAAGTGGGTCAGCGCGCTGTTATCCACGCGATATGCGAGATCGTCACCGACGGCGGCAAAGGCCTGCTGGCGAGATAGGTTGTGGCGGCCTAGCAGCTGGAAGAATTGGTGAACGTCGGTCATAGCGCGCCATTCAGCGTCGATAACCTGATTATCCACGTTGCTATTTTTGGCTTCGGAGGACGCTGGAGCGATCGCTAACGCAGGGTTTTCGTCGCTGACAAAACGGCCAATCAGATCGTTCCAAGCAGCAATGTCGGTGTTCGGCGTGGTATAGACTTTATGCAGCGCATCGCCCTGAGCATCAAAGAACTGGATGCAGTGGCGCTCGCCGTTGCGGCTCTCTTCGGTTAGCGTGAAGGCGCTGGTCCAATGCTGCAAGAATAAGCGCAGATCGATGCTGCCCGGATTGAGGATCAAGCCCGCATGGCCGTGCAGGTGTTGGTTTTCGTAGCGACCCAGTTGTTCGTGAACGGCATATTCGTTACGCGTAATGGCTTTAACTTCGCCCACGGCTTCAAGCGCCGCCAGCAAAGTGCGAGCATCGGCATGTAAACGACGTGCGTCATGGCCCACGCGGGCATGGGTTAATTCAGCCTCGCTCACGTTCAGGATAGCGGCCAGATCGCGGGCATATTTTCCACTGTTCTGCTCTTTGGCAGTCAGGTATTGCTCATAGAGTGCAGGTTTCATCTTGTCTTCCTTTATAGGGTGCTTAAATCAATCAAACGGGTTGTGCCTGTTTTATATGTGCTAAACCTCCCCCTTATTGGGGGAGGTTTTTATCGTTGCGATGCGTTCATTACCACTGATAGCTGACCAGTACCTTGCCGTTGATACCGTCCTGAATAACGCCCTGCGACGAGTAATATTCTTTGTCGAAGGCGTTACCCAGCACGACGCTGGTGGTCATGCCGTTGAACGAATCCTTACCTTTGTAGCTGACGTAGAAATCATTCACGCCGTAGCCAGCCTGCGGTGCGGTACCAGTGTTAACCTGATTGTTACGATCGGCGAAGGTGCCGACCCAGCCCACAGAGAAACCGGTATTGCTGATAGGTACATTCAGCTGGCTGGTGACGGTGTCTGGGTTGATGTTGTCGAGCCATTCGCCGGTTTTCTGATCTTTACCGCGAGTACGGTTGTAGGCCAGATTCCAACCGAACCAATCGGTTTGGTATTCCAAGGCGGCATCCCAGCCCCAGATTTTGGCGCGATCGATGTTGGTTGACGTGGTGCTGCAGTCGATACAACCAAATCCACCGTTGACGAAGCCCATATCCATGGTGACTTGCGTTTTGATGTAGTCTTTGGCTTTGGTGCCGAAGTAGCTGGACTTGAATTTCAGGGAGTCATTCGCCATCAGCACGTCATCAAAGCGCAGACCAAAACCAACTTCCTGAGTTTCATTGGTTTCTGGCTTCAGATTCGGATTTGGCTTCCAGTAGTTCGCCATGCCTGGGCCCATCTGGAAGTGCAGGGAGTCGTTATACATCTCGCCCATGGTTGGGGCGCGGAACGCTTGCGCATAGCTACCAAACACCATCAGCCAATCAGTCGGATTAATGGTCATGGCCGCACGGGATGACCATTTATCCGCGTTGACGTCGTCATAACCGTCGCTGCTGCCTTTGTAGTTGTCGTAACGGGTACCGGCAACGATATCAACAGGCAGATCGCGCAGGGTAATTTCATCCTGCAACCAACCAGAGGCAAATTTGATGTCAGCCTGTGGGAAACCGGTGGTTGCGCCGCCCGGGGTTTGTTTCTGCTTGTAGGCTTCGGTGCCGTAAGTCAGCAGGTGAGACGCAAAACTGTCAGCAAATAAACGGCTACGGTTTTCTAATTTTGCACCGTTGGTGGTTTGCTTACGTTTCTCATAAGACGTGCCGGTTGGGCTGGCGTTGATTTTGACTTCAGAGGTATAGCCGGTCAGCTTGGCATCAAGCCAATCTTGCCCAACCGGTTTTAAGCTGTAGCTCGCCTGCGCATCACGCTGAATGGTGGAGCGGTCGGTCATCACGTTACCGGTGCCCGCGTCTTCAGTCTGCGGGTTTTTAGGTTCGCGTGCGGCGTTGTTGTAGTAACGCAGATCGCCAGACAATGACTGGTTTTCATCGATGGTCCACGTGCCTTTGGTCAGCACGTTGCTGAGGGTTTCATCGTTAGGAGAGTCAAAACCGTTGCTCATGCGCAGATTGCCGCGATCGCGGGTACTGAATGAGATGATGCCGTCTAAATCATCGGTTTTACCGTAGGCGCTGGCGCCCATGCCTAGACTGTGATCCTGTGTGCCAGCGGTGCCAAACACGCGGTAACCGGTGGTTTTGCCCGGCATCAGCAGGTCTGCCGCATCAACGGTTTCATAAGAGATCACGCCGCCCAATGCGCCGCTGCCATACAGCATTGCTCCTGGGCCACGCACCACCTCAACGCGTTTGATCAACGCCGGATCGAGGAACGTGCCGTTTAGGTGACCGGTGTCAGTACCTTGGCGTACACCATCAACCAGAACCAAAACGCCACGACGATCGTAGCCGCGCATGCTGATGTCTTGTCCGTTTGCACGGCTACCACCGGAAATAGTTACGCCTGGGATATGGCGCAGCATGTCGGGTGCAGAGCTGGCGGTCAGGGTTTCAGGATCGTTGTTTTCGAGAACGGATACCATCATTGGCGCTTCGAAGCTGTCGCGTTCGTTACCCGTGGCGGTGACCGTCATCGTGTTTTGCTGTTTGCTGTCTTTGCCACCGGCCGGGGTATTCCCCGTGTAGGCAATTTCTTGCGATGTCGATCCTGAAGTTGTCTCAACCAAGGCTTCAGCATGCGCAAAGAGCGGTAGGGCGCAAGCAACAGCAATGCTTAAGCGAGAAGGGCTAAAGGTTGAACGAGCCAGCCTGGCGCGGGTAGAACAAGACATGGGGCAACACTCCGTATGTACGAAAACATAGCATCAGGGTTGCTGGCTGCCTTGCCTCAATGAGGCTGGGTGGCTGGCAAAGTTAATGTTTAAATTAAATGAATGATGTACTGATTATTTGGTCAGGATCAGCTTGCCTGATTTTGTTTGGCGCAGTTGGTACTGTTCACCTTGATGCTGAATAATGACTTTTCCTTCATCACCTAGGAGTGTGTGGCTATCGATGATTGCCGCAGCCGAGGTAAAAAACGTGGGGCTTTGGTGGGTCGATAAACTCAACAGGTCAACAGATTGAGGATCAATATTCGGCTTTTCCATGTGCGCTCTTTCTTACAAGAAGTAAGTAAATGTTAATTGTTATCACAATGAGAATCATTATCATGAAATGTGCATGGCACGGCAAGATAATTTTTCAAAAAATGTGAACCTTTTTACGCTTTAAGCATCGGGTCAACCAGCGCGAAGGTTTTCCCGTATGAATTATCGTTGTCGATGAGTTTTTGAATTATCAGAGCCACATCGGCGCGGCGAATTAAACCGTGGGCTTCGCCTTGAATACACTGCGCATTTCCGGTTGAGTCACCGTTGAAAAGTCCACCCGGGCGTAAAATACAGTGACGAAGTTGGCTGGTTTGCAGCCAGCTTTCCGCCAGTGATTTCTCACGCACGGCTTGACCAAAGGCTTTTTTAGCTCGTTCTGACAGCGTCGGCCAGCTGTCACCACAGCCGATAGAGGTGACCAAAATCATATGCGTAAGGCCACAATGTTCAGCGGTGTCGATGATCAGGCGGTTGCCTTGATAGTCACCTTCGCGGCCGCCAAGGGTTGAAACAACGCGGGCATGTTCACCGGCTAAACGACAAACCTGTTCTACCTTTTCTACATTGAGGGCATCACCCTCAACAACCTGCACACCTTTATCGCGCAATATCTGCGCTTGCTCGGGATTTCTCACCAGTGCAAAAAGCGGGCGTTTCTCACGCAGACCCAATGTGACTAATTCCGCCCCAACGCCGCTGCCGGCACCGAAAATCAACCAAGGTGTCATGCGGTAGTCTCCTGTTGAGCCGTCATTTTGCTGGGTAACGCGCGGAAAGCGGTTAACTGATCGGCAAGCAACACGCGATGGCTATCACGGCCGACAAAAATTTTCATCATCGCCAGACCGGCGGCGTTGATGAACCAAACGGAAGCGGTATCCATGCCCATAAATTGACGTTCAACCAGCGCAATATGCACGCAGTGAGTGGCGCGAATATGACCACTCAGGCCTTTTTTGCCTCGCAGATTGAAGAAGCCGTGACGGTGCGTTCCGCTCGGTAATTCACCATGAAATTCAAGGATTAGGTCATCGTTATTCACCAGCGTAGTCACATCACCCCACTGGGTAATATCATCCCAGACCGTATCAAACTGTGCGCCATCAAAAACCTGCGCGGTGGGAATTAAACGGATAACGTCCAGAGGCGTTACGTCATAGCGCTTGGCGATATCTTCGACCGTGCCATCTGGGTTAGTGCTCAGAAAAGCGATCAGGTCGTGCTGCTGGGCGGAAGAGGTATGGCTCATGGTGTTGGCTCCAGTTGAATAGAGTGAGTGGATTGAGTTTCTAACAGTTGTGGCACGAGCGTTTGTAGCGCCTGCATGATATTGCTCGCCCAAAAACGGCCAGCCGGTGTGAGGCGAAAACGAGAACCGTTGACGGTCATCAGCCCGCATGTTTGCCACTGTTGCAACAACGGCTCCAGCGGAGCAGGGTTGGCAAGAACGCGAGACAGATCGAAATATCCCACTTCGATACCGCCCTGTAAGGTGAGGCGCCAGCGATACTGATCGCTGCGCGAGGTCATCATCATGATCGGCTTGCGGCCTTCATCCAATTTTTGATAATAGCGCTCAAGGCTCCGTTCCATCATGTATGACTGACCGTCTAAGTTGCCGCCTGCGCAGCTGCCAAAGGCTAAGCAGTCAGCGCCTTGTTTGATCAGCAGGTTATACAGGTTGCGCTCACGCGTGGTGCGAGCCCAATGACTGTTGCTGAGCTGGCGCCAGCCTTCGTCGGCGAGAAATGCTTCGCCGGTTAGATAAAAGTCTCTGCGCTGGGTAACATCCGGCAGGGTGACGCGTTTGTTCTCGACCGCTTTGCCGAGCGGGGTGGACGGTAAAAGATTAAGGGCGTAGAGATCGACACCGTCTAAAGGTAAATCGCTGACGATATCGAGGTCGGTTTGCCAATCCTGCATGGTTTGGTCGGGTAAACCAAACATCAAATCACAGACCACGGCGGCACGATCGCGTTCGGCCAACTGGCGCATGAACGCTACGGCTTCTTCGCCGGTTGCGCGACGGCCCATACGCTGACGGATCCGCGTATTAAAGGTTTGGATCCCGATCGAGAAACGGTTAGCCCCCGCTTCAAGACAGGCATCAACGCGCTCATCGTCAAAATTAAGAATGCGGCCTTCAACCGTAATTTCGCAGTCTGGCGATAGCGGTAGCAGACGTTTTAACGTGCTGATAATTCGATGTAGTTGAACGGCAGATAACGCGGTCGGCGTTCCTCCGCCAAAATAAACGGCGTGAATTGGCGATGATTGATGTAGTGGGCTAGATGCTTCCATCTCGATCTCGCGAACCAAATAGTCGCAGTACTCTTCCGTTGCTTCTACTTCAAGTTTGTTTTGATAAAAGCCGCAGAATTTGCAGTGCGTAGCGCAAAATGGGATGTGCAGATAGAGCAGGCGTTTGTTGCCGCTAACGCGATGGTTAAGAATGTTTTGCCAGTGTTGGTCAACGCTTTCTGCAGCGACTGGCTTTTGGTTTCGCCACGGCATAGTTGCCCATCGGTCACGGAAAGGGATGCCTTCTTCCGCGGCGAAATAGGGCGCTAGATCCAAATTCATGCGCAAATTTCCTTGGTGACTTTTTGATAAAGGCCAACATTAAATGATAATAATAATCATTTAATCAATAAGAAAATTACGTTTGGATGATCTGAATCAAAACGAAATGATAATTAATACAAATAAATGGCTAAAAAAAAGCCGACTCGAAGGTCGGCATTTTATGTCGGTATAAGACTACAATCGGGCGCTTACCGCATCAGCCAGTAGCTCAAGCAGGGTTTCGGTATCCTTCCAGCTTAGGCACGGATCGGTAATCGATTGGCCGTAGGTTAACGCTTGTCCCGGAATATTTTTCTGCGTGCCTTCAACCAAGAAGCTTTCGGCCATGATGCCGACTATCGCATTGGAACCATCGCGAATTTGTTGCCCAACATTGGCCGCAACATCCAACTGGCGACGATGCATTTTCTGGCAGTTACCGTGGCTAAAGTCGATAACCAGATGCTCAGGCAAATCAAATTCACGCAAGCTGTCGCAGGCGTTAGCGATATCGTCGGCATGGTAGTTTGGTGTTTTCCCACCGCGCATGATGATGTGACCGTACGGATTGCCGCTGGTTTGGTAAATCGTCATCTGCCCATGTTTATCAGGTGATAGGAACATGTGGCTAGAACGCGCTGCGCGGATGGCATCGATCGCGATGCGTGTATTGCCATCGGTGCCGTTTTTAAAGCCTACCGGACAGGAAAGCGCTGAAGCCATTTCACGATGGATTTGGCTTTCCGTGGTGCGTGCCCCGATAGCGCCCCAACTGATGAGATCGGCGATATATTGACCGGTCACCATATCTAAAAACTCGGTTGCGGTTGGCACGCCCAATTCGTTCACTTTCAACAAAAGTTCACGCGCTAAGCGAATGCCGTGGTTAACCCGATATGAACCATTGAGATCGGGATCGGAGATCAGTCCTTTCCAACCAATAACGGTGCGCGGTTTTTCAAAGTAGGTGCGCATGACAATTTCCAAGCGGTTCTGGTATTTGTCGCGCATAGCGGCTAGGCGCTGAGCATAGTCAACAGCAGCATTAGTATCATGGATAGAGCAGGGACCAACGATAACCAACAGGCGTTTATCATCACCACTCAGAATTCTTTCGATTCGCTTACGTGACGCTGTCACGTTTTCTGCAACCGTCGATCCAACAGGCAGTTGTTGCGCCAGTTCTTCAGGCGTAACAAGGGTGTCGATGCGCGCGGTTCGCAATTCATCGGTCTTGTGCATAACCATCTCTAAATCTGTTCTTCGCTACGGCAGGAGTACCGGGAAGTGATGACGATCACAATAAAGCAATTGACGGACAAATCAAGAGTGCGCTGCTCATTTTATATACAAACAGCGTACTTTTTTACTAGTACATGTGTACAGGGTGATTTAGATCGAGTTTGAGCGTCGATTTTATCGACAAAACCCTGCCGCAATGTCTTGCTGAAAGTGTGACTTCTTCGGTGGTTATGGCTCAGATAACCGCGTTTTTTTGTCATCAACCTGAATTTTGGTGCGCTGGGGATAAATGTCCAACAAGGTATTCTATTATTAGAGGCTGTTGGCAGTTTACGGTGCAATAAGTGACGGCTTCAGGACATGTGTCCTGTCTTTAGTCAACCAGAGGAAATATAGTTATCACCATGAAAACCGAGAATAAAAACAATCAGTGGCTGAGCGTTATTGAGCTGGTGACAAGCGACCAAACGCTTTACTCGCTGCTGAAATATTGCCCTCTGGAAATTTTGCGCTGCTGGCAATTAAGCCAATTTTCTGCGGGTGAGTTGGTTTGTCGACAAGGGGATATTTGCGGAGAGTTTCATCTGATCGTGCAGGGGGAGGTCGATGTATTCACCACCGCTGATGATGGGCGCAAATACTCACAGGCTCGGTATAACAAAGGCGATATGTTGGGCGAATTAGAAATATTTGAGCAACGTCCTTATATCTGTTCGGTAGAAGCGATAGGTAATGTGACGTTGCTAACGCTGACTCGAGAAGAGTTTTGTTGCTGGCTGACACTGGATAACTATTTTAATCAAAAAATCTTGCAGTTATTTAGTCGTCAATATTATCAGCTATCTAAAAAGGCCGGTGAAGATACGCTTTATTCGTTACATCAACGTATTTGTTTAGATTTACTACAACGGTTCCAACACCAGGGATCCGATAGCAGCAAATGGATGTTATTTAATAAACAACAGCTGAGCGAACGATTTGCGGTTGCACCACGCAGCATCAACCGTATTTTGTTTGAACTCCGCGAAAAAAATATTATCGCGATTAACGGTGAGCAGCTTCAGATTATCGATCCTCAACGCTTACTAAAACAGTCAGAGCAATAACGAGTGATTCATAGGGATATATTATGACTCAGCGGCAACCTCATATTCAGTTAAGCCAAAGTATGACGCAGGCACGTTATGCATTATTGCCTGGAGATCCAAAGCGCGTAGAACACGCAGCGCATTTTCTTGAAAATGTAGAGGAATTAGGCTGTCATCGAGAATACCGCGCATTGCGGGGTTGGTTTCGAGGTGTGGAAGTGCTGGTGATGTCAACCGGCATGGGGGGACCTTCGACGGCGATTGCGGTTGAAGAACTCAACCAAATCGGTGTGACAAATTTAATTCGCATCGGAAGCTGCGGCGCGATGCAGGACCACATGCGTCTTGGTGATTTGGTTATCGCCCACGCAGCGGTACGCGATGAAGGCACCAGTAATGCCTATGTTAAACCCGCGTATCCCGCCTGCGCAGATGTGAGCTTGGTTAGTACGCTGGCTCAGCAGGCCAAGCGGTTGGAATATACTGCCCACTGCGGCTATGTTCGTAGTCATGATAGTTTTTATACCGATCATGAGCAGGAAATAGACCATTATTGGTCAAATAAAGGTATCTTAGCCGCTGATATGGAAACCGCGGCGCTGATGGTTGTTGGCGCACTGCGCCATATGCGAACGGCATCGATCCTGAATGTGGTTGTCGAACACAATGCCTGTCTTACTGAAGGGATTAATGACTACCAGCAACAAGAAAAATCAGCACAGCAGGGTGAGTCTCGTGAGATCCTACTTGCGTTAGAAACTGTGTATCAAGATAGTCTCGAAGGGAGGCAATAATGGATTTTTTTAGTATCACAAATGTGATGGTTAATATCCCGCTGGGCGAGGGTGGCTATGCGCTCTCATGGATTGAAGCCATCGGTACCATATTCGGTTTGCTATGCATCTGGTTTGCTAGTAAAGAAAAAATCATTAACTACTTATTTGGGTTAATTAACGTTACGTTATTTGCCGCAATCTTTTTCCAAATTCAGCTATACGCAAGCTTATTGCTTCAAGTTTTCTTCTTTGCCGCCAATCTCTATGGCTGGTATGCATGGAGCCGTCAGACCGAGGCTAATGAAGCCGCATTAAAAATACGCTGGCTGCCACGCAATAAAGCCATAACGCTGGCGTTAGTGTGCATCGTAGCTATTGCATTGATGACGTTCTTTATCGATCCGGTATTTGCGGTACTCACTCGCATTGCAATAAGCCTGATGCAATTCTTAGGTCTTTCCGTTGTGATGCCAGAACTCCAGCCGGATGCATTCCCGCTGTGGGATTCTGCGATGCTGATCCTCTCTATAGCCGCAATGGTATTGATGACGCGGAAATACGTTGAGAACTGGTTATTGTGGGTGCTCATTGACGTGATTAGCGTAGTGATTTACGCCATCCAAGGCGTCTACGCGATGTCGTTGGAATATATTCTACTGACTGCTATCGCCATCATGGGCTCAGTGGCTTGGATTAAGAGCGCTAAAGCACATGGCTCTTCGCCATTGAGTTCTTAGACGATTAAATTGAATTGATTAAAGTTTATCTTAGTGAAAAGGCTCTATAGGGATAGGGCCTTTTTTGTTTTCTATATGATGTAATCTGTTTTTATTTTATCAATTGTATTTTAAGTAGTTCTCTTGTTTCCATTAAAATTAGCCCAAGCATGTTTTTTCCTGAGCCGTCGCCTCCGTCCGCCCAGTAAGAGTCGTTTGATGTATGCTCTACTAAATGAGCATCATTTGTTGCTAATAATAATTGTCCTATTTCTTTGTTTTGACTGAATTTGTTAAAAACAGCAACACGCATGACATCATCTTTGATGCTTTCCCAGTCATCACGAAGTTTATTTCTCCTATCTCGCCCTGTTTTAGCCGCCTCCATGGGAGACTGTGTTTGTAGAATCGACAATTTTACAGTTTGATCTAGGAATTTAGCTGCTTGAAAATAATGTTCAACAGTTGGCCAAAAAACATCACCTAAAGAAAATCCATAAGGAGCGAAATTAGAAAGATAGCCGTAACTATCATTGTTTCGATAAAATTTTATCAGGCTCATATAATTCTTGGTACTCCAGGTTTTCGATCGTCAATAGATTCACCTATGATAATAAGATTTAGGCATTTATCTAATTTATTTCCAATTTCTTTGAGGAAAATGCTATCTACACGTTCTGCCTCTGCCTTAATTGAAATTGACGAAGATACTATTTCTTGTAGTATCTCTTTATCAATAAATCTATCATTTTTCAAAACTCTCGTACTTTCTTCTAAAAAGAAAACTAATTGTTCAAGCGCAAATTTCTCTATTTTTCTTTCAAGAATAAGAGGATATATAGCATCAGTTGTCTTTTGCTTGAGATGCATTGATAGTTCATTTTTCTCGTTCATTTATTTACCTATAACTGCTGAGTGTGGAATGCTTAGATGTATTGTTACTTCTTGGGCCCAAATTGATCTGTGGTACGCTAGTCCGTCAATACCAGTTGCTTGTGCTGCACTAAGTCTCATCTATTTGTTACCAATCTACTGAAAAGTAACGGATGGGATGGCTATCCGTTGTCTCGAGTTTTATCTTTATGACGAAAGATGGAAATCGGATTAAATTAAAAAATTTACTTTCATTCAGCTAGATTGATATTGGTAATCTGTGAATCCACTAATTTTTTGTAGACGGTTTTTCTAATAACTCTTTAAACATAGCAACTGAACCATTGAAACCTGTTTCATTATCATCATGTTCTTCCGGTTCGAGGTGCGTAATAAATTCATTAATATCATTTTCTAATAGATAGAAACACTCAGATTCATATAATGCCTCATGCCACCAATAGAATATCTTTCCGCTATTTATTTCAAAGCATATAAAATCCCCCCAGTCGCATTCAGCTATAGGAATATAACCAGGTGGGATGTCAGCAGGCAAGTGATTTACGATGTAATTAATTCCATAATTATCTTGTGTAAGCCCGAAAAGGAATATTATGCTTACATACCCATTGCTAATTATAGGTATTTCAATCTTGGTTTTTATTCTTGCTCCATTTCTAAAAAATATCCCGCCATCATATCGACTTAGTAACTCTAGGTAATCATTTGGAAAGTATTGCTCAGCGCTGCTTGATTTTTTGCATTGATATATTTCCTTGCCTGATTTAGCATAAGGGGATAATAACTCAAAACTATATGTATTCATTTTCTTCCTCGTCTCATATCTGAAGCAGAACCAATGTGGGGGATGTTACTATGAAGTTTTGTTGGGATGAATTGAATTATTTCATTGGTGTAATGGTGAGGTGTTATGCCATGTTCCTTTAGCCATTCACGAACTTCTTTTTTACTCTTAAATCCAACTCTTTTTTGCATTTCCTCATAAATAATACCAAAATCCTTATCACTTCCATTTAATATATCTATACCGACCTCTAATTCAGCCTCAGACCACTCTGAAAAATCAGGCCGCCCATCTTTAAAGGGAATTGGTTTTCCTCCTGTTACTTCATTCACTTCCGGTAAATCAGAGTACCAGTCGCCATTCCCTGGTTCGCCCTCCCAGTGACCGTTGCTTCTTGGCAATCGTGTCTTAGGCTCAGGACTTCGATCTCCAGTGGTGGTCGTATCTGAGCCGGGCATTCCTTTCAGCCCCAGAGGATCTAACCAGTTAACAGGGTTGGCATCTACATACAAATACGGATTCAACCCACCGGCTAACCCAACCGGATCCTGCGTCAAATACCGCTTCATGGTGGGGTCGTAATAGCGGTTTAGATTGTAAAAGAGCCCGGTTTCCCTGTCGTGATACTGTCCGGCAAAGCGTAGGGGATTGTCAATGCCGGCGCCGTTGTTGGCCTCGGTTTTTATGCTGCCGAAGGCGAGGTAACTGCTTTTCCACACCGCTTGCCCGTGGGCGTCGGTGAGGCAGTGAGGTGTGCCGAGGTGGTCGTTTTGGTACCAGTAGATTTCAGGCTTGGGTTTCACCGGCAGCGTGCGGTCGGTGTGGCGGTGTTCTTGGTAATAATCGTATTCAAAGCTGTGATGACGGGTCATCGCCAGCGGTTCGAAGCTGTTGGGGCGATAAATATAGTTGTGGTAGTTTTCGCGGTCGCCTTCCATTTGCGCGGCTAATCGATGGCCGCGCCAGATGAACAGGGTGGTGACGTTGTTAACGGTTTTACTTAGGCGTCGATTGAACGCGTCGTAGGTGTAGCGGGCGACGGTGCCATCGGGCATTTCAGCTTTGACTAATCGATGCTGACAGTCGTAGTGAAAGCGCTTAACCAGCACCAGCCCCGCGTGGTTTTCCACGCTTTCGCTGATGAGATTACCAAAACGGTCATACTCGAAACGTTTGCCGCTGTAGTGGGCCAAGCGGTTGCCCGGTGCCACATTTTGCGCATCGGTACGAAACGCGCCATACACGGGGTTTCCTGCCGCATCCCAGCGGAAAGTTTCTGCGTTGTAGGCGTTGGGCTCGCCGTTGGGGGCGTCAACCGCGCTGAGTCGGTTTAGCGAGTCATACCGGTATTGCCGTGCTTCGTTTCCCGCCGTTTCTTGCAGATTGCCCTGCGAAGCGTAGCGATAACGCTGTTCCCAAAGGGCGACGTTAGGCTGTTCGCCGCGGTAGATTTTATGCAGATTGCGCTGCCCGCGCGGGCTGTAGCCATAGCGGTTGATCAGGCCGTTACCTTGATGGTATTCGCTCAGGCGCTGCTGTGGGTTATAGCGGAAATTCGCCAACGGTTGCTGGTTGAGGGTGATCTCCGCCAGCTGTTGATTCTGATAGTGATATTCCAACCACTGAAAATCGGGCAACTGGGTGCCAACCAGCCTGCCGCACGCATCATAACGATAGCGCTGTGTGTGACCGTTCTGATGCTCGGCGCTGAGTCGGCCAACGGTGTCATATTCGTAATACAGCAGCGTAGCGCCTTCTTCTACGCTGACTAACTGGCCTTGCGGGTTGTATTGATAGGTGACCGTATGCCCATCGGGCAAGGTTTTGAGCAACAATCGCCCTTTGGGATCGCGCTGGTAGGCTGTGATTAGCGGCGGTTCGTTATGCTGATTGCCGAACTCTTGCTTTTCAATCAGATGGCCGTTGGCATCGTGCTGATAGGTGGTTTTAAGGTTATCAAACCCAATTTCTTCGCACAGCCTGCCGTCGGCGTCGTAGCGCAGCTGGTAATGCTCGCCTTTGGCATTGACGATCTCGCTGACCTGCAAGTGCACGTTGTCGTAACGGTAGGCAAGGGTATCGCCGTTCGGCAGGATTTTGCGAGTGAGCAGATGCAGCGGAGCGGCGTATTCATAACGCGTTTCTTGGCCTTGCTCATCGATAAAGCGCGTGACTTTGCCATAGGCGTTATATTCATAGCGCTGTGGTTTTTCATCGTCCTGCTGACAGAACACCATTCTGCCGAGCGCATCGTATTGATAGCGGGTGACTGCGCCTACATCGCTACGGATCGTTTCTGGATGGCTATTGAGGCCGGAGTAGGTGTACGCACGTTGGCTGCCCGAATGCGATTCAGCCACCCTGCGCCCCAGCGCGTCATAGCCGTATTGCTGAGTTTGTCCGTCAGGCTCAGTGACGGTGGCCACTTTACCTTGCGAGTAATAGGTGAAGGTTGTGATGAGACCGCTGGGGTCGGTGGCTTTCAGCACGTCGCCTTGTGGGTTGCGTTCATAGCGCCAGACCTGCTGATGCGGCGACGCACCGCGCCTCTCTTCGAATAAATGACCCGCTAGCCAGCGGTATTGGGTCATGACTTGGCCGGGTTCCGCCTTGGTCACCAGTTGGCCGTTATCGTTATAGAAATAGCGCGTGACCTGACCCAAACCATCGGTGTAACCGACGCACAGCCCAGTGTCATTGTATTGCCAGCGCTGCTCGATACCGCCCGCGCTTTTGCTGTATATCAGACGAGCGTCGTCGTTATGCTGATATACCTGCTGGCTGCCGTCCATGCGCGTCACGGTGACCTGCTGTTGCTCGGGATCCCAGCGGTAGCGGTTGTCGAGCTGACCGAAATTACCAAACTGGCGTATGCAACGCAGATGGTTATCTACCTGCGACCATTCCCAGTTAAACTCAGCGCTACCGGCGAGCTGACGCTGGGTAATGACATGATCGTCGCGGTAGCGATAGTGTTCTCGTTCGCCTAAGGCATTGGTGGCGGCAATGAGTTCGCCTGCGGAATTGTACTCATAGCGCATCAAGGTGCGGAACGTGTTCCAAACTTGCTGAAGCCGATCTCTTTGCTGTAGGTGGACGGCGGAGATATGCGTTGCCGTTGGTGATGAGTATTCGAAACTGAGGCGTACTTGCGCGGTATCAGACAGCGAAATCAGCCGATTTTGTTGATCGTAGAACAGGGTTAAGGTGTTGCCATAGGCATCGCTGATGCCGATAAGTTTGGCGCGGTCGCCTTCGCGATAAAACTGATACTGGCCTTGTCCGTTAGCGAAGGTCAGGGTGTAGCCGTTGGCGATGATATTGCCATTCAATCTGGCGACGGAAAGCGTCGCTGCACCGGCAACGTTGACGACTAACGGGGCATCAGGATGAGGCAATGGGAAAGTGGTGGTACGATGCTCATCGTCGTGCCAAATGACTTTTTCACCTTCAAAGGTGAGTGAATGAGAGAGGCTATGACGCCAGCCAAAGCCTAAATCATGGGCGCTGTTTGCCGCACTGCTGCGATAGCAACGCTGCCAGGTAAAGGGTAGCCAGCCGGGAAGCGTGCCATCGGCGAGCGTTAATAACTCTTCGCCGCTCATCATGGAAACCGGATCGCCATCGGTGGTGGTATCTCCGCTACTCTGTGAGCGATGACCGTCAGGCCCGATGCCGCCGTCACCGCCGAGCGGAACTTTCTCTTCGATCTCGATTTGATGGGTGCTGGCGTAATCACGATTCAGCGACACGTTGTTTAAACGCTCAGGGCTTTTTACATTGTGCCCGGTTGCTTTTAAGTGACTGGCCGTACTGAGTTTTTTTATCTCATCGAGATGTTTGCTTTCTTCAACGGCCTGTTTCATCACCTTCAGCAGATCTTTGACATCTTTCATGACCTTGCCGCCGGCATTAATTCCTTTTGCCACGTGAAGTTCCTTCTTATTACTTCGTTTTAATCGTAAATGTTGATGTAATTATTTGAGAGTACTGGCGCTAAGCGATGACGCCGCTGGCGGTATCGAGCACATCCAATAGCAGGGTGGCTAATCCGCCGGGCAGGGCCAAATACAACGCACTCATAACCAGCATTTGGCCAAAGGCCTCGCCAAGCGCATTGGTGATTTGTTGCGGTGTTAACAGTGATATATAGCAATAGAGGGTATTGACGAGGATATAGAGCATTATTTCGTCGCTCAGCAAAGTGAGCGTATCGGCGATCTCTTTACCACCGGCGTCAAACTTAGCCTTGAACTGTGCAAGACCCTCTGCAGAGAAATATTCTCCAAGCTCGGTGAGATTACATTCACTTACCCAGCCCCAGACCTTTTTCAGCGTGTCATACAGGGTTTTTAGCTGGCCGAAGATGCCTGTGATGACGTGATTCATCACTTCAACGCTATCAATTTCCCCGTCATTTTTGGCAAATTTGGCCCATTCAGCTTGCAATGAGGTTGTCCACTGCGTTGTTAGCCATGTAATGCCTTTATCAACAAAGCCCTGATAGGCAGTGACCAGTGAGCTTCGTAGGCTATCCGGGATGTCAGGGGATACGGCTAAAACGTAGTAATAGCCTGCTTCGCAGGCTGGAATGGTGACGGTTGCTTTGCCTTGCTCGTCAAATTGACCAGAGCTGATGACGTCACCGCCCTGTAGATTGGCGTTGTGCCAGTCGGTAAAACCCGTGGTGGATACATCTTGAATTAAGGCTCCACGAAGTCGGAAGGGGGTAATCGTATCGTTCGCGTTGTAAGTGCCTTTATGTTTGAAGAGTTTGAAGGGCGAATTGGGGATAGGGATAAATTTGACCGATTCGAATGCGTGCGTGAGGGTAATGGTTTTTTCCACGTCCTTAGAGCATTGGGTAAAGAGCGGTAGGCCTTTGCTGTCTACGCTACCAGTGGCTAAAGTCATATCACCAGACTTAACCTGCTGATCCATATTCAGCAGGCTGCCCCAAAAACGATCTTGGTTATTGGCGATATAGCTTTGAACCGTCTGGCCCATATCAGCCATAACTTTGAGATAGTTAGCCTCAGCGGCAGCGATTATTTTAGCCGGGTCAGGTTTATACATTTTACAGGCGGCCGTGGAAGCCCATGGGTATACATCACAGGATGCCTCAAAATCATCTGACATCGTTTTATCCTTTTTCCAATTCAGTGATGATACGTTGCATAAAATCAGCCCGTTGGCGACGCTCGGGTGTGAGCAGTTGATTCAAACGCTGGCGCAGCACCGGTTCAGCCCAACGCGCATAAATTGCGGGATGTTCTTCGCGCAGCATTTGCAGAAGATTGTTGATCTGGGGCTCGGGGTTTTTGGCTGCCATCTTGTCAATCAGCTCTGGCGGAATATGCCACCAAGGAGAGATGGGGATATCGGTGTCACTGTCGATTGAACAGGAAAAAGTGTTTCCATCGACCCAGTAGTCTGAAAATACGGGGAGAACGGTATGCCATTTATCACCGATGAATTCGAGATGTTGCTTAAAATAGCGACCGTCCCAGTAGCGGAAAAACACGGCTTGCCCATTGGGCATTAACACCTGTGTTAATCCTGCAAGATGCTGGGTAATCACGGACTCGGTCAGTGGGGAGCGAGCCAACCAACCCCACGCAGGTGTGGCATGCTTTTCTACCCAGGTTAAAAAGGGGCTGTAGGGCGACAGCTCAACCAGCATTGGCATAACCGGATACCAGTTGGCATAAGGCGTGTTGGCATAAAGACCCTGCGGCGTGCGTTTTCCATCCAGCGCGTAATAGGCCTTGAGAGCACCACCACCATTGGTGCTGGCCAAAACGGCGTAGAGTCGAGAGCCGCTGGCTTCGGTGTTTTTTATCCAACGTGAAACGTTAACCACGTTATTTGCGGATGAATGCTCAGTGCTCATTTACCAGCAGCCTCCTGGCTTTAACATGTCATCAATAGAAGGCGAATTATTGCCAGAACCGCCTAATCCACCGCCGGACCCAGAATTGCCAGAGCTACTAAAGCAGCCATTAGGGCCAGAGCTATGCCCATCCCCTGCGGAATTGTTGCCTGCGCCGTCGTTATCACTTCCACTGTT
>NZ_FMIQ01000009.1 GCF_900095695.1 Hafnia alvei
AATATGGTGCACCCAGGAAGATTCGAACTTCCGACCGCTCGGTTCGTAGCCGAGTACTCTATCCAGCTGAGCTATGGGTGCAAAATGGCGGTGAGGCGGGGATTCGAACCCCGGATGCAGCTTTTGACCGCATACTCCCTTAGCAGGGGAGCGCCTTCAGCCTCTCGGCCACCTCACCTTACGCATATCTTTCGATGCGTGCTGACTAACTTTGTTTAAGCTCATCGGCACTGCGTGGCGCACATATTACTTTCTGGGGTTTATAAGTCAAACATTTTTTCGAGACTCTGATTCGTTTGTGTAAAACACAGACAAAAAGCGCGATTTTAAGGCAAGCTGTTGATTTAATAATCACGAAATCAGCGTATAGCTCAGCTTAAATCTAAAAATGGATAGACAGAAAAAACGAAAAGAAGCGGTCTGGAGAAAGATAAAACGAAAGAAAGTTGAAAATGAAGGTATAGCAGAGGGAGTTTAGAGCGCAAATAACTGATTTAGCGTTAGCGCCCCGCAATGATGCGAGACGCTACACTAGGACTAGTAAGTCGTCTGTTGAGACTTTTCGGCCTGAATACGTTGGTAAATTTCTTCACGATGGACAGAAACCTCTTTCGGAGCATTTACACCGATGCGAACTTGGTTTCCTTTAACACCTAATACAGTGACCGTTACCTCATCACCAATCATGAGGGTTTCACCCACTCGACGAGTCAAAATTAGCATTCTTTGCTCCTTGAAAGATTAATTAGAGTCGGGTCTCTCAGCTTCCCCGCCATTATCCGTCATCTATTGTACCTATAACAAGTTCATAATGTGTAAGCAGATTAGGCTGGTCCACACTGTATGTACAAGTTTAGTCCAAAAGGTATACACCGTAGTAATTTTTATAACAAGCACGTTAACTAAAAAACAAAAAACGCCATACCTGACAATAAGATATGGCGTTTGTTTTTTGAACTACCTTAAGTTACAGCTTATCTGCAACCCAAGCTTCAACGCCTGCAAGCGCCTGAGGTAATGCAGCAGCATCGCTACCACCTGCCATCGCCATATCAGGGCGTCCACCGCCTTTACCACCAACCTGCTGAGCGACCATACCAATCAGCTCACCCGCTTTCACTTTGGCAGTAAGGTCTTTGGTTACACCAGCGACTAAGCTGACTTTACCTTCAGCGGTAGTTGCCAGAACCACAACGCCAGAACCAAGCTGATTCTTCAGCTCATCAACCATCGTGCGCAGCATTTTGGCTTCTACGTTATCCAGATGGCTAACCAAAAGCTTAACACCTTTAACATCAACGGCTTTGCTGGAAAGTGATGCACTTTCCTGAGCGGCCTGCTGATCTTTAAGCTGTTGCAGCTCTTTTTCCAGCTGGCGAGTTTTATCCATAACGGCACGGACTTTATCCGCAACGCTATGAGCATCACTCTTCACTAACGATGCAGCTTCACGTAAAGCGTCGGCGTCTTGATGCATAACGGCAATCGCACCTTCGCCTGTTACGGCTTCAATACGACGCACGCCAGCCGCAGTACCCGCTTCAGAAGTGATACGGAACAAGCCGATATCCCCGGTCTGACGCGCATGAGTACCGCCACACAGCTCGGTGGAGAAATCACCCATGCTCAGCACTCGAACGCTTTCATCGTACTTCTCACCAAACAATGCCATCGCGCCTTTCGCTTTAGCTTCATCGAGATCCATGATATTGGTCTCGATCGGCAGATTGCGGCGAACCTGAGCGTTGACGATATCTTCAACCTGACGAATCTGTTCAGGTTTCATGGCTTCAAAATGAGAGAAATCGAAACGCAGGTTACGATCGCTTACCAATGAGCCTTTCTGAGAAACATGATCGCCCAACACTTGACGCAAAGCGGCATGCAGTAAGTGCGTTGCTGAGTGGTTCAAACGAATACGGCTACGACGAGCTTCATCGATCGTCGCCTCAACGCTGTCCCCCACCTTCAACGAACCCTGTGCAACTTTCCCCTGATGTCCAATCGCTTGACCATACTTCTGAGTATCGGTTACGACAAAGCTCACGCCTTGCGCTGTCAGTTCGCCTTTATCGCCGACCTGACCGCCGGATTCAGCATAGAATGGGGTTTCGTTTAGAATAACCACACCTTCTTCGCCAGCATTCAGAACGTCAACCGCCTGACCATCACGGAACAATGCCGTCACGCTTGAACGCTGTTGGTTATGATCATAACCAGAGAACTTAGAGGCGCTATCAACACGGATCATGCTGTTATAGTCTGCTCCGAAGCCGCTCGACTCACGCGCACGACGGCGCTGCTCTTCCATTGCACGTTCAAAGCCAATCTCATCGACTTTCAAATTACGCTCACGGCAAACGTCAGCGGTCAGATCCAGTGGGAAACCGTAGGTATCGTACAAACGGAAAGCCGTATCACCATCCAGCGTATCGCCGGTCAGCTTTGATAGCTCGTCATCCAACATCGCTAAGCCGCGTTCCAGAGTGCGGGCAAACTGTTCTTCTTCAGTTTTCAGAACCTGTTCAACCATTGACTGTTGGCGTTTCAGCTCATCAGCAGCAGAGCCCATCACATCAATCAGTGGGGCAACCAGCTTATAGAAGAAGGTCTCTTTCGCGCCCACCATATTACCGTGGCGCACAGCACGACGGATAATACGACGCAGCACATAGCCACGGCCTTCGTTCGAAGGCAGTACGCCGTCGGAAACCAAGAACGCACAAGAACGAATGTGGTCAGCAATAACGCGCAGTGACTTGCTAGACAGATCGGTGGCACCGGTCACTTTTGCCGTTTCGGCAATCAGCGTACGGAACAGATCGATGTCATAGTTGGAATTAACGTGTTGCAGAACAGCGGCAATACGCTCCAATCCCATACCGGTATCAACAGACGGTTTTGGTAACGGCAGCATGGTGCCATCAGACTGACGGTTGAACTGCATGAAGACGATGTTCCAGATCTCAATATAACGATCGCCATCTTCTTCAGCGCTTCCTGGAGGGCCACCCCAGATGTGGTCACCGTGATCGTAGAAAATCTCGGTACATGGACCACAAGGACCGGTATCCCCCATTTGCCAGAAGTTATCTGAAGCAAAAGGAGCACCTTTGTTGTCGCCAATGCGAATGATACGTTCGCGTGGCACGCCAACTTCGTCAGCCCAAATGTTGAAGGCTTCATCGTCGGTTTCATACACGGTCACCCACAGTTTTTCTTTGGGCAGGTTAAACCAGTTTTCACCGGTTAACAGCTCCCATGCAAACTGGATGGCATCATGCTTGAAATAGTCACCGAAGCTGAAGTTACCCAGCATTTCGAAAAATGTATGGTGACGTGCGGTATAACCGACGTTTTCTAAATCGTTATGTTTACCACCTGCACGCACACAACGTTGAGACGTTGTTGCACGGCTGTAGTTGCGTTTATCGATGCCGAGGAAAACATCCTTGAATTGGTTCATACCCGCATTGGTGAATAACAACGTAGGGTCGTTATTCGGAACCAGAGAACTACTCTCTACGATCTGGTGTCCTTTGCTATGGTAGAAATCGAGAAACGCTTGACGGATCTCAGCGGTACTCTTGCTCATAATTGTCCCGGAGTCAGGCTAAAAGAACTGTAGTGAACAGACCCTCTCGCAATTGACTGCAAGTCGGCCGCGCACAAACATAAAGTGGGAATAAGATAAATTTTCTTCACTGGGAAGTAAAATCCCGCGTGCATTCAATCCGACAAATTGGAGAAAACAGCGTAAATTTCTTCCTGAAAGAAGCCTCGGTACAATAAAAATCGCTGCACCTTCGCTTTTTCTTTCCATTCTTGGGGGAGAGTTTGACCAAACTTACGATGCGCAGTTTGTTTTGCTAATGCACTCCAATCAATATCTGACGACGCAAAAGCGCCAAGGATAAGATCGCGAGCAATGCCTTTCATACCTAATTCTTGCTGAATTCGTTGTACGCCATAGCCTTTTTGGCTGCGCATCACGAGATAGCGCTCAGCAAACCGACGATCGTCTAGCCAGTTATGCTCATGGCAATAAGCGATGGCTTGTTCAACGTCCTCTTCAGAAACGTCTTGCGCCGCAAGTTTGCGGCGCAATTCAGTTTCGCTATGATCGCGTTGACCAAGTAACCGCATCGCCCGATTCAGTGTTTCAGTCACTCAGTCGTTCCTCGAGGCGGTACTCTATACCCGCATTGCGGGTATATTCTCAAGCACGGCGCGTGATTACGCGTCGTCTTCCAACAGCTCTTCATCAGCTGAAGGCTTATGGTTTGCGTTCTCTGCGGCTGCATGGCTCAACAACATTTCACGCAGTTTGGTATCTAACTCGGCACGAATAGCAGGGTTTTCCTGCAAGTATTTCATGGAGTTTGATTTACCCTGTCCAATCTTGTCGCCGTTATAAGCGTACCAAGCACCTGATTTATCAACCAGCTTATGCTTAACACCCAGATCGATCAGTTCGCTTTCTTTAGAAATACCCGCGCCGTAAAGGATCTGGAATTCAGCCTGACGGAATGGTGGGGCAACTTTGTTTTTAACCACTTTCACGCGTGTTTCGTTACCGACAACTTCATCGCCATCTTTAATCGCGCCGATACGGCGGATATCTAAGCGAACAGAAGAGTAAAACTTCAGCGCGTTACCACCGGTGGTGGTTTCTGGGTTACCAAACATGACGCCGATTTTCATACGGATCTGGTTGATGAAGATAACCAAGCAGTTAGCGTTCTTGATATTAGCGGTCAGTTTACGCAGCGCCTGAGACATCAAACGCGCCTGTAAGCCGACATGGGAATCGCCCATCTCGCCTTCAATTTCTGCTTTTGGCGTCAGCGCAGCAACGGAGTCCACGACGATAACGTCAACCGCACCTGAACGCACCAGAGCATCACAAATTTCTAATGCCTGTTCGCCGGTATCTGGCTGAGAGATCAGCAAATCATCAACCTGCACACCTAACTTACCGGCGTAGATTGGGTCCAGCGCATGCTCAGCATCGATGAACGCACAAGTTTTGCCTGCCGCCTGTGCACTGGCAATAACCGACAGCGTCAGCGTGGTTTTACCGGAAGATTCTGGCCCGAAGATTTCAACCACACGGCCCATCGGCAAACCGCCAATGCCCAGAGCAACGTCCAGACTCAGAGAACCTGTAGATACAGAATCAATATCCAACGTCTGGGTATCACCAAGACGCATAATAGAACCTTTACCGAACTGCTTTTCAATCTGGCCTAACGCAGCGGCTAGAGCCCTTTGTTTGTTCTCGTCCATCTGTTACTCCATGCATAGCGAACCTGAAATTGGTGTTGATTATACTGTATAGTCATACAGTATCAAGCCTATTTTTCAAGAAACTCATTAAGCGTTGTTTGCAATGAAAAAACAACAGCTTGCAAGCGAATTGACTCACGGTCCCCGGAAAATTGTTGTTTTACAGCTAAAATTCGTCCTTCGCGGTCAGCAAAACCAAACCATACGGTACCCACCGGTTTAGCTTCCGATCCCCCATCAGGGCCCGCAATACCACTTACCGACAGCGCCAGATCGGCATTCGCAGCGTGCAAAGCGCCTTGCGCCATCTCACGTACGGTCTCTTCACTCACCGCGCCAAATTCATCCAACGTGGCTTCTGAGACACCAAGCAAATCATGTTTGGCGGTATTGCTGTAGGTGACGAAACCGCGATCAAACCAAGCCGAACTGCCAGCAATATCCGTAATGGATTTCGCCACCCATCCCCCGGTGCAAGACTCTGCGCAAGTTATCCATAGCCCTTGCTCTTTCAACTTATTGCCAACCAACATACTTAACTGATGTAAATGGTGCTCACTCATAAATAGCCCTTTGGCACAAAAGTTGTGAAACGATACTATCACTCATGCTGTATGCAGATCAGCCCATGCCCTTCTTTTTGCGGGATGTGTTTAGAAGAGAACTTTATCTGCTCGAAATAGCATTAAATCAAGTCAGTGAGACGTGTTCGAAGCGCTGGATCATCGCTAATGCTAAGCCCTGAGCTGGTTTAAACCGCTCGGTGGTGAAAGTGATGTGAGTACGGCTAAAAGGGAAAGTGAGCGTAAATTGTTGGGTAGCCGCCAGAGTATGCTCAACAAACAGCGGTTCTAAATTGTAGGGACAGTCGATCAGCAACGTTTTCGGATTAATCAGATGAATGATTTGACTCAGCGCCTTACCCAATAATTGCCCAGCATTGACCATAATCTCATCTACGTGTTCACGAGATTGTTGACGATTATCCCAGCTAAGCCCTGTCTGACGCTGGCCCAGTTGCGCATTGATAGCCGATAAGCTGATTAATGATTCGAGACATCCCTGCTGTCCACAGGTGCAGGTTGGCCCCTGCGGCAAGACGGCTAAATGTCCAACCTCACCCGCCGTCCAACTTCCTCCTGAGTAGACCCCTTGCCGAGTCAATAACGCGCCGCCAATGCCCTCGCCAATACGAAGATAAAAACAAGTTTCATTTTCACCTGGAATTTCACCTTGACGTGCAATCAGCGCTGCCGCTTTAACGTTATTCCATATATCTACAGGTACTGAAACGGCCTTAGCTAAGGTTGAAAGTAGTTCGACTTTCCCCCATCCAAGATGTGAAGAGACATGCAGGATCCCCAATTTTTGATCCACAATCCCAGGAAAACCGATGCCAACCCCCATCAAAGCAGGATAGTTTTGCTGTAATCGCTGACAGTGGCGAGCAATCTCAACCATCACTTTTTCAGGTCTTGATGTGTCAAGATCGATAGTTTGTTCTTCGACAACTTCACAAAAATAATTACACGCCATCCAGTGTAAGCGATGACGTTCAATCATAATGCCTGCAGATATAATAGCCTCAGGTTTCAGCGCGATATGAATTTTAGGCCGGCCAATACTGTTAGTTTGCACAACACCCAGCTCTTCTACGTACCCGAGTGCCAGCAGATCTTCAACAATCAAAGAGATGGTATTTTTACTCAATCCTAGTGCATGAGAAATATCCAAACGAGAGCTGATCCGCTGATGACGCAAATAAGACAGTACACGTTTTTCATTGTACTGCCGTAACAGCGCGGGCCCCTTGCCTGAGTCTTTCATGCCGTCATTTTCCATCGAGGTTGACCATAGGCACGCATTATTACATAACGCTGAATCAGCTCGTCAACCTATTCCCCACACCAAACTCTCACACCATTTTTATAGGTTGCTAGCGGAACCAGTGACTCGTCTGCGGCTGGCTGTAGCATTACGGCATCAAATGGAGCGCCAACGACCAACCCAAATCGCACAGGTAAATTCAGACGCGTAGCAGGACGTATCGAAGCCATTTCTAACGCACAAGCACGCGAAACTATAGAATTTTTTATTAGCAAATTGACGCCATATAATAACCCCTGTGCGGAACCTGCAAGCAGGGCGGGATTGTCAGCCATAGACAGTCGCCCTGAAGAACTCAGTACCACACTTCCACCAATGTGCGACTGATAAAGCCCCGGCGGCATACCGGCATGACAGGTTACATCGCTGACCAACATCGCACGCTCACCTTTGGCTCGAATAAATACCTTAAGCACTGAAAGGGGCAAATGTTCACCATCGGCAATCATCGCGCACCATAAATCATCTTGCGCCAATTGTTCCCAAATATAGTTGGGATGCCGCGGCAATACCAAATGCGCACCATTGCCAAGATGGGTAGACATTCCTGCGCCAGCGCGCACCGAGGAGGCGATTTGCTCTACGCTGGCAGCAGTATGCCCAATGGAAACGACTACATTTTGTTGGCAACAACGTCGAATAAAATCATCACACCGTGGCCATTCAGGCGATAAAGTGATCAATCGAATCCGCCCTTCTGCGGCCTTCTGCCAACGCTGAAATAATGCCCAATCAGGGGCTTTAATGTACTCTCGGTTGTGCGCGCCACGCGGTCCATCTTCCGCCGACAAAAATGGCCCTTCCAGATGAATCCCCGCAATGCACTGCTTAACTAGCGAGAGCTCCCGACAAGCGCTAGCCAACGTACGCACCATCTGCTCAATTTCCTGGTCATTGTTAGTGATCACTGTGGGCAAAAAAGTGGTGACACCTTGCGACCATAGCTGGCGGGCCACCTGCTCTGATGCTTTCTCGGCAAAGGGAAAATGGTTGAAATCAATACCACCGTAGCCATTAACCTGCAGATCGACTAACCCAGGGGCTATCAGCGGCAAAGAATCATCCGCCGGCAAGGGTCGAATATGCTGAATAATGCCCCCGCTGGCGCTAATTTCTACGGGCTGATTGTTACGGTAATCCCTGCCACGCACTATCACCTCAGACATGAGGTACCTCCCCAAACCCATCAATGTCAGTGTACAGCGTGCAGGCTGGATGAGTCCGCAACGCCGTTGCTGGGCATGAAACTGACTTTGGATAATGCAACGTATCCGCGATAGCCTGGCGCTTATTTTCACCTGGCACCATACAAAATAGGCGACCAGCCGCCATCAGGGTTGGAATCGTCAATGTCAGCGCATGGGTCGGTACCGCAGCCAACGACGGGAAACAGCCATCATTGACCTGTTGCTGCCGACAGGTGGCATCTAATTCAACGATTTTCATCACATAGGGATCGTTAAAATCAGCAACAGGAGGATCGTTGAATGCCAGATGACCATTTTCCCCAATACCCAAACACACCATGTCGATAGGTGCTTGTTGCAATAGGCGCGCATAATCACGACACAGTTGCTCAGGCTCTCCTGACGATGGAATAAGGTGTACTTCTCCAGGACAAACCACGTCAAACAGATGTTGCTTCAGATAATGGCTAAACCGCGCTGCGGAGTCGGAAGGCAAGCCAATATATTCATCCATGTGAAAAGCGACCACTCTGGACCAGTCAATATTTTTAGCCTGGCTCAGTGCGGCCAAAAACTCATTCTGCGACGGTGCGGCAGCAAAGATAATCCGAACCTGCTGTTGCTGTGTCAGCAATTGCCTCAGATGTAGTGCCGCATCTGAGGCAGAAGATTCCCCCATTGCTTGGCGGCAAGGAAAAACCTGAACATTAAGCAGTTCAACCTGTTGGGTAAAGCATGGTGATATCATCTTATCGTGTCCTGTTGTTCATCGAGATTCACTTTGATATAGCGGTTCAACCTTAGGTAATGACGGATTTTCTATCTGGTCTTGATTCAGCGCATTGAGCAGGCTATCAACTTGCAGGCTCACCGGGCTACGGCGCAACCATCCACTTAACGTATATACCGCCAGTGACAACAACACCGGAATAGCCACGATTTCAGCGGTACTCATGCCAGGGATCACAAATTTTACTAAGAAGAACGCTACAACGCCGACGGCCCACGAGCTAATAGCCGCAGTGGCATTACATTTCCGAAACCAAGGAAGTAGCCCAAGCAGCATGGGGATCGAAATGGGCCCCACCAAACCGCCAAACCAAATGATTAATAAAGAGAGCACACCCCCGAAGCGGTTAGCATTTATAGCAATGAGCAAAGTAATCAGAATAAATAACACCACCGTCATTCTCGCAACCACCAGCGAAGATTGCCCAGAGCCGAAGCGACGCGGAAACAGTACCGGTAAAATATCTCGGGTCACCACTGCGGTGATAGCATTGGTGTCGGAGGAGGTCATCGATAAGGTATGAGTAAACATGGCCACCAACACTAGGCCAATCAGCCCGTTTGGTAATAACTGCATCGCCATAATGGAATAAGACTGCGAGGGGTCGGTAATATTCGGAAACAGAATGGGGGCTGCCCACATCGGATAAAACAGGATTAATGGCCAGATCAAATACAACGCCGCTGACAACAACGCGGCTTTGCGGGCATCTTTACCACGCGGAGAAGCAATAAATCGCTGTGCAAGATTCCACGTTCCTCCGTTGTAGCTCAGTGTATAAATCACAAAATAGGCCAAAATAAAGCCCATGGAATATGGCCCAGCAACAATGTCCGTATGGCCTGCCGGCAGTTTGTCCCAAATAGCGGGCAGTTGACTAAAGCCACCAAGGTGGAAAGCAACAGCGCCTACCATCACGATGGCCGCAATAAATTGCACAACAAACTGACCAAAATCATTACAAGCATCCGCCCATAAGCCACCGAGCACGGTATAAAACAAGCACAACACACCTGAAATACTAATACCGAAGACCGGGTCAAGACCTGTAAATACGTTGATGATGATTGCGATAGCAGCCCACTTAGCCCCAACGTCAAACGTCTTCAGTAATACACCGCTCCAAGCTAGGACTTGCTGAGTAGGCACGTTATAACGTGTAGCTAGGTACTCCATCGGTGATTCAATATTCATATGGATACGCAAACGTGCCCAGCGAGGGGCGAAAATAACCGACCCAATGAAGACCGCAATGGAGATGGGGAAAGCCCACCAAAAATAGATGGTGATGCCGTATTTATAGGCCACAGCGGCATAAGCGACGAACACCGCAGCGCTGTAGCCAGACATATGATGCGAAACACCCGACAGCCACCATGGCATTTTCCCTCCTGCTGCAAAAAAATCTTTGGTGCTGCCGACTTTACGCATAGCCCACAGCGTAATCATTACAATCATCAGCGCATAAAGCGCCATAACAACATAGTCTATCCCGTTCATCGCTAACTCCGGAGGCAAACCCACATTGGCGAATTCCGGCAGAAAAACGTGCCGGTCGATCAATTAATCCTAACTAAGGACCAATTAAACCTAGCACGCCGCATATGATCATTTTGTGAACATTATCACGGAGCTTTCTAATTTTTTTTAATCGGAATGGGACCTATCCTATAGGTGAAATTCCAGTCGCTCCAAAGAAAAAGAGCCACATCACGTGGCTCTTCTTCATTTTGATAGTGAAAGTCCAGCGCTCTTATCTGGCATTACTCACCGCTTCACCTAACTGCCACACAGCCATCGCATAGTGGGTGCTATGGTTGTAGCGGGTAATCGTGTAGAAATTCGGCAGACCGTACCAATATTGGTAGCCAGTGCCCATATCAAGACGCAACAGGCTTGCCTGTTGGTACCCATCTAGAGAACTTTGAGGGCTAAGGCCGGCCTCTGCCAACGCAGTGATGGAGTAGTTGGTCTTAAAGCCGTTCTCAAGCGTTGGGGCTTGCCCATTGGCTGGTACCGCCACTTTTTTGCCTGGTTGCCAACCGTGCGCCTTAAAGTAATTGGCCACGCTACCGATGGCATCTTCAGGATCCCACAGATTGATATGACCATCGCCATTGAAATCAACCGCATAGCTCTTAAAGGATGATGGCATAAATTGGCCATACCCCATCGCCCCCGCAAATGAGCCCTTCAGGTTCAACGGATCGTCGCCCTCTTCGCGCGCCATTAATAAAAAGGTTTCCAGCTCACCAGAGAAATATTCAGCACGGCGCGGATAGGCGAACGACAGCGTTGCCAAGGCATCAATAATGCGGGTTTTCCCCATGACGCGTCCCCAGCGGGTTTCAACACCAATAATGCCAACAATAATCTCTGGCGGCACGCCGTACACCTGCTGAGCACGCTGCAAAGCATCCTGATATTGATTCCAGAACACAACCCCATTTTGTACGTTATCAGGAGTAATAAACTTGCCGCGATAGCGCAGCCAAGCACCGTTAGGCCCTGCTGGCGGACGCGTGGTTGGCGCTTGTCTATCCATCAATTTGAGCACGTAATCCAAACGTTTGGTCTGCGCCAACACATCGTGCAACTGCTGACGATCAAAACCATGCTCGCTGACCATTTTGTCTACGAAACGGTTCATCGCGGGATCGTAGGCAAAATCTCCCATTTGCACTTGGCCCGAGTGGGAAGGATCCAGTAAAAAACCGCCCTTGGCCGTTTGCGGCGTAGTTTCAGTCACGTCGTTAGAGGATTTTGGCTTGCTGCTACAGGCAGATAGCAAGACAACAATAGGCAGGAGCGCAGCTAGATAACGCATCGAATATCCATCGCAATGCAAGAAAAAGTGACCGATATGTTAGCGCGTTGTCTGGGGGGTGAAAACTGGAATCTCATCCAACGATGCTAAACAGACGTAAAACAGAGACCACCATAATTAATGTTTTTTATACCCGCTCACGCCTGAACATAAGACCTCACAAAATATAATTAACACTGGGAAAAATCTTATTTTTCAAAACAGTACAGAACAATAAACTGATTTAACGCTTATTTATGAAATGCTATACCATTAAATCCTTCAGTTATATATTATTTCCATTGATAATAGATATAAGCTATAAATGTCCTACGCTCATCCATGGAACGGAGGACTTATAGCCACTATGAAAACATCTAATTATTTACTTAACGGTTGGCTACGCCAGTAAAATCAATTTATTCATAAGAATATAGCCAATTTCCTGCTGTGCTCATGCGCGGTACGATTTTTTACACACTAATTACCACCACTATGAAGCTGTTCACTGGCAATCGGGGGATGCCATTAGTCGGTGTTAACGAGGTGAATATGTTAGATGACATAAGTTATAAAATTAATGACCTAATTTTATTTACGCCAGCCACCAGCGCTTTATCTTTTGTGAAACAACCGGATATTGAGCCTATTCTTATATCCAATATCACTAAGCGACTATTATTACTGCTACTTACTCACCAAGGTGAAGTCGTTAGTAGAAATCTACTATTTCAGAAAGTATGGGATAATTATGGTTTAATATCCAGCGATAGTAATTTAAATCAATGTGTTAGCAAGTTACGTCGTTTAATAAAAAGCATGGGGCTAGATGAAGAGTTCATCACAACCGCGCCTAAAATGGGCTTTATGCTGCGTAGCGAAATACAAATTGAAGCAGAGAAGTGTGAGCAAGATGAAAATAATTCTCAGCAAGAACCGTCAATTACTGAGAGAACGCATAGTCCTCCAGTTCAGCCAATAGAAACGCTCTTTGTACAAAAAAAAATCAGCGGCAGGCGAAAAAAATGGCTGTTATTGGCAAGCATTACGCTAGCCGTTGTAATTCTTATTGCAACGTTATCCATTTACTATCTATCCATAAGTAGAGAAATTTACATTGGTAAAGTCGGTGAGTGTAAAACGTTTATTGCGGACAACTCCCTCTATAGCCCTATCACAGAGGATGCTCGCAATAACATACTGGAATTCCTAAAGGCAAAAGAAGTTCGCTGCAAACCTGACGACTATATTTTGGTCAATCGAAGCAATAGGGTAAACAGCTATATTTCTGACATATCGAGAATCTTTGTTGTTAAATGCAAAATTTTGCGTGAGAACAAAATAGAAATATGTGAAAGCATCACTAATGAAAGATCCCTTTAGCTAAATTAAATTATCTTTAACTTTTCTAATGCCCGTAATTCCTTCGGGCATTTTTATTTCTGCGACCGTCACCACTTAAAAAGCTAAATTCATATTAAAAGGCTTATCACATCAAGTTCCCGTCAATTAACCCCCACAATAAAACAAAACTTAAAACTTAATAAACATTAATCAAAACAAACAATAAGAATAAAAAACTGTAACCACACAAAATGACAGTTTAAAATTCCAATTAATTTTTATTGAGTTAGGATAAAGGCATAAAACTAAGGGTTATTGATGATTCTACTTACATGGATGGTTTCTCTGGTTAGAGGCATTCCTGAATGGAAGAAGAAGGGAGAATAATTATGAAGCAAGTACGCCCGTTAAAAATATCAATGCTTGCCAGCTGTATTTCAGCTGCGCTGATTGCCTTTTCTATTCCAGCTTATTCACTGCCGGTCTCATCGTTACCAGACGACATTCGGGCAAAAATCCCCAACGCCGCAAACACAGAATATAATGCCGTCGCAGGCAGTCCTAACTACGTCTATGTCTGGGCCAATGAGCCCGTGAGAGTCTATGGCGATGACGTGACGCTAAATGGCCCCGGAGGCGAAGCCTTCAAACACACTGTCATGATCAATAATAATACTCAGACAGGTGCCAGCATCGGGGTTATTTTTGGCGATAATTTCACGGCAACTTCTGACGGTGCCGACTACGACACCATCCGTACCCACGGTAATGCGAGCACGCCTGATAACCCTATGTTCGTCATTATTGACGATAACGCCAAAATTTATGCCAAAGGGTCATCCGGCGACGCTATCAACACTGGCTATACATCCTATAGTTTTACAAACGGCACTGGCGGGCTTGGTTCAGCTAATGTTTATGTGGGCAAAAATGCACATATTGAAACATGGGGTCGCTCTGGGCACGGAATATCTGTATCAGCCTTTAGAGACGGAACGCTTGCCGCAAACAGCGTAACCGTTGGCGATGGTGCAACAATCATCAGCCATGGCGATAGTTCCAACGCTATCCGTACCGCTCAATCAGGATCCAGCATTAAAATCGGCAATGATGCTCAACTTAGCACCTACGGCAGCAGCGCTTACTCTGCTTACGCGACATCATCTAGCCAAATAGAATTAGGCAAAAATGCCCTACTCAGTACCGAAGGAACCTCGGCTCACGCACTTTACGCTACCAGCTCAGCAAAAATTCTGGTTGATGACGGCATGACCATTACCACTATAGGGAGTAAAGCATCTGGCATTTATAGTTTTAATAAGGGCGAAGTGACAGGTGGCAGCAATAATACAATTACAACAAGCAATACAGATGCCTACGGTATCTACAGCTATTACGATGGCAACGTAGCGTTAGGGCAGACCAATATTATAACCTCAGGCAATACGGCCTATGGTATGTATGCATATTCAGGTAAAGCCACTGTAGGAGATGCGTCGTCTATCATCACAAACGGTGATGGCGCACACGGCGTATATGCACGTTTATACAATGCTCGATATACATCACCAGAGGTGACGCTAGGCGATGGCTCATCTATTCAGGTGAATAGCGCCAATGCAACTCACGGAATTTACAGCACGACAGCTGGCCTCGTCACTTTAGAGGGCGGGCTCAATGTGGCCACCGCAGGTCGCCAAACTGACGGTAGCTACGCACTCTATGCAGCCGGCGGCACCATCGATGGCTCCACCGGCGGTCAATATAATATTGACGGTGACATCAACACAGAAGGCACAGGCAGCCTTATCGATTTGAACCTAACCGACGGTTCAGTTTGGAACGGTGCAGCCTATCAAAGCAGCCTCGGTGAAAGCCGCGTAGCGCTGACCAATGCCTCATGGAATATGGACGGCGACTCCTCGGTGAGTGCGCTCACGCTAAATACAGGCAGCCAAATTAACTTTGCCCACAGCGATGCGGATCCAACATTCAAAACCTTAACCGTCACGGGCAACTACCACGGCGATGGCGGGCTATTGGTTATGAATACCCAGTTGGGCGATGATAACTCCCCGACCGACAAACTCGTTGTTACCGGTGATACCACTGGCTCCACTTATGTTGCGGTGAATAATGCGGGCGGCATAGGTGCACTGACCACCAACGGAATTAAAATCATCGAAGTTCAGGGTGATTCTAGCGGTCAATTCGTTCAGCAAGGACGTATTGTCGCAGGCCTGTATGACTATTATTTGCAGCGTGGTGATTCATCTTACACGCCGCCAACTCCTTATGATCCAGCGCAGTCAGCGCTAAATGACTGGTATTTGATTTCCAAACTTCCGCCTGTTGAGCCACCTGAAGAGCCTGAGCCTCCAGTCGTTGAACCGCCTGAAGAGCCCGAACCTCCGGTCGTTGAGCCACCTGAAGAGCCCGAGCCTCCGGTCGTTGAGCCACCTGAAGAGCCCGAGCCTCCGGTCGTTGAACCACCTGAAGAACCTGAGCCTCCGGTCGTTGAACCACCTGAAGAACCTGAGCCTCCGGTCGTTGAACCGCCTGAAGAG
>NZ_FMIQ01000025.1 GCF_900095695.1 Hafnia alvei
GGCTCGAGCAACCATTACCGGAGTAAATGACAGGGCCAAGGGAAATACGACCTGCATACCGATATTCAGGTGTGCAATGGCGCGGATATATCTTCTACCCATTTTGATTTCAGAGGTAAAAGGAGGGGGGGATTTTTTCATATAAAACTCTATAGCTAATAATGTAGAATAATGAATATTAAGTAAGAAAAATGCATTTTAAAATTAAAACCATCTGCCCCATTCTTTGACATTGAAGTTACGATTTACATATACACTCACCAGAGTATGAATATAGATAAAAATATATATCCCTATAGCAAGTTTCTGTAATGAAAAACAATCTGATATTTATATCACTATATCATGGGAGGATATAGCTCAGTATTGTCATTGTTGTTTTCTCGAACCTATATATGCAATAGACATAAGGGACACATGTCTAGCTTATTATAATGATTAAAAACAAAAAAACAAATATACAGACCATTAATTTGATAAAAACAGGATAAGATGCTATTTTTTTTTGTTTTTAGATAAGTAACAGGATTTTGTAAAAAAAAGAAAGTTATATTCTATTTGTTTGTCTGAGTTTTAAAATCAATTACAGTCGTTTTTCATTTGTTTATTTTTTATCTGATCTGAAAAGTAGAAAATCATAAAAATAAATAAAAAACACACATTAACAAAACAATATATAACGAATATTTTAACGTTAAGATCCATTTGTAAAATAATGTAAACTATTCCATCTCAGCCTTCATATCATACATCTAACATTTAATCATGAATATTTGTTAAACTTAATTCAATAATTTTTAAGATACAATTTAATTAAGCATAGGTGGTATAAATGAGAGTACTCCTAATTCATAGCTTAAATTCATTACTCAGATATTAGAATACATACGTTGTACTCTGTCGCATTAGACTAATATTCAAATAATGTCCTTTTTAGGGTGATGTTGCTTAACATTGCCTCTCGCCAGAAACACCTTCAAACCAACGCATTAATCAGTCGAGGTCATTGTTCTGAGAAGATATGGCTTCTAGGCGCCACATTCATGTTGGCCAATCAAGGCTTCATAACTAGGTTTTCTGGGTTATCAGATATGGCATTTTGCCAGCACTTGTCCGCGATGTTGCGTGACTTACACTTTCAGCCGGCCCTGCGGGCCAACAATCATTGTCCATAATCCATTATCTGACCGAGCTGAAAGGCTCAAAAATACGCATGCTCGACGATGTTCCAGAGCAAATCACTTCTGGCCCCTAGAACGCCTAATCTATGGCAGAGATGGCCGGATTCTACGCGCGGGTTTATTCGTTGTGCCTGCTGGAACGTTTTCAGGATTCTTTGTTCCGTCGAGATCTCTGACTGGAGAATAGTGAACGGTGGGGTGAAATACCGTAGGAGGTACATCTGGCGAGGTTATCCCCGCTTAAACATAGTTATATAAATATGTTAGACCACTATACGTTTTCGTTATCGGATGACATTCTGAATGGAGAGTCAACATCAATTAATTTCATTACAAACAATAAGTTATCTCCATAACTTGCTTTTTTACATCACTGTCCCTCGATCCCATATACCAAGAAAAATACATTTTTGGTTTCACTTACTCCTTAAATAACACACATGCTAAGAAATTGTTTATTCATACATCAAAAATGATAAGAAATAGTTTTTCCATGAGATATTTTGTTAACTTTACACAGCTATTATTTCACTTGCGCATATTAATCATAATTTGAATGCAATTCTACTATATAGGTTAATTAGTAGCCACTATAAACTACTTGCTAAAAGAAAATCGTGAATATACCTTTTAGAAAATAAGCTATTTAATTAATTTATATGGTAGGAGTTATAATGCGATACACTCATCTTTCAGGCCAATCATTGCTAAGCTGTACTTCATTTAATAAGGGAAGCGCGTTTAGTAATAGTGAGCGCGATGAATTCAACCTTCACGGACTTGTACCTGCTGTAGTTGAATCGATAGATGAACAAAGTGAACGTATCCGATTTCAGTTGAATCGGTTTACTACTGATGAGGCTAGGCATATTTTTCTGAGGAATCTACAAGATACTAATGAAGTTCTATTTTATCACTATATAACATCAAACATAGATGACTCACTCCCATTAATTTACACTCCAACTGTCGGCTATGCCTGCCAACATTTTTCAGAAATATGGCGTAAGAATCGAGGGCTATTTATTTCTTGGGAAGATAGAAATAAAATTGAAAGTATTCTTCGTAATGTTATTGGCGATGAAATAAAAATTATCGTGATCACAGATGGTGAACGTATTCTTGGCTTAGGTGATCAGGGCATCGGTGGCATGGGCATCCCTATCGGAAAATTATCTTTATATACAGCTTGCGGTGGTATACCTCCGCACCAATGCTTGCCTATCATGCTAGATGTCGGAACAAACAACCAAGAACTATTAAATAACCCTCTATATATGGGAGCTCGTCATCCGCGTATTTTAGATTCTGAATATTATGAGTTTATCGATACGGTTATCTCCTCTATTGAGCGTCGTTGGCCAGGGGTACTGCTACAGTTTGAAGATTTTGCTCTAAAGCATGCAACTCCTTTGCTTCAAATGTATAAGGATAAACTATGTTGTTTTAATGACGATATTCAAGGAACTGCAACTGTAGCGTTAGGGTCGATTCTTGCTGCATGCCTTCATAATAACATACGACTATCTGAACAGAGAATTATGTTCGTCGGAGCAGGCTCTGCTGGCTGCGGTATTGCTGAACTAATCATTGCAGCACTTAGGAATGATGGGTTAGATGAGGATGTAGCCAGAAGTCATATATTTCTAGTCGACAAAGATGGCTTGATATTAAAAGATACCCCAGTGCTAACGGACTTTCAATATAGATTAGCCCACACAAGGGAAAGCCTCTCATTCTCACCTGATGGGAAGGATCTAGCAGAACTGGTAACCCATATCCAGCCATCAATTTTGATTGGTGTTTCAGGTGTACCTGGGTTATTTACCGAGGAGGTTGTTAAGTCCATGTATTCCAGTTTCACAATGCCGATTATACTCCCACTATCTAACCCTACATCTCGTGTGGAGGCTGTACCAAAAGATATTATTGAGTGGACCGATGGAAATGTAATTATTGCTACAGGTAGTCCATTTCAACCAGTAATCTATAATGGAAAAAAATATATTATATCCCAATGTAATAACTCATATATTTTTCCTGGACTTGGCCTTGGTGTTTTGATCTCTAAAGCAAAACGAGTGACGGAAAATATGTTCCTTGCTGCTAGTAAGGTTCTTGCTGAATCATCTCCAATGATTGAAAATCCTGAGGGTACTCTATTACCAGAATTGACAAATATTCATGATATATCTAAAAAAATAGCCATTGCTGT
Organism: Hafnia alvei; assembly: GCF_900095695.1. Classification (GTDB taxonomy): domain Bacteria; phylum Pseudomonadota; class Gammaproteobacteria; order Enterobacterales; family Enterobacteriaceae; genus Hafnia; species Hafnia alvei_B. The sequence continues at coordinate 3,397 of NZ_FMIQ01000025.1, forward strand.
TGCATTAGCTGGCGTAGAGGATGGTGTCGCAAAACAAATGACTGTTTTTGAACTTAAGGATGAATTAGAAAATACCTTTTGGAAGCCTGAGTATCAAAATTACAAACGTATTTCTTTCTAATTAAATATTTATTATTAAGTTTTCCAAAAAAATTACGTTGGGGGAGCCCAACGTATAATACATATGAGAAGAGATGCCTTATGACATGTCAACAGCAGAATAATGTGCGATGGCTACCTTTAATTATCATAACCATGATTGCTGCAATATTTTGGTATCTAAGACAACCTAATGGATTGAGCGTACCCGCTTGGCATTCAACAATTATTTTTATAGCCACTATCGCGTGTATTGTCGTTAAAGTTTTGCCTATTGGCGCAGTTGGATTTATCGGAATAACTGTCTTTGCTTTGGTGCATTCGTCAGGAGATACAAGCTCTGCTGATAACGTTAAAATAGCGTTAAGTGATCTTAATAGTTCGTTAATTTGGTTAATTGTTGTTGCTTTTATGATTGCTAGAGGATTCATAAAAACGGGGTTAGGTCGGCGTATTGCACTGTTAATGATTCGTTTACTGGGAAAGCGCACGTTAGGTTTGGCGTACGGCTTAGCTTTTGCAGACTTAATTTTATCTCCTGCTATGCCTAGTAATACGGCACGATGCGGTGGTGTCATTTATCCGATTGCAGATTCACTAGCACGCAGTTTCGATTCGAGACCTGACGATGCTTCTCGAAGTAAGATTGGAACATTTTTAGTTACCTGTATCGGTAATGTCAATGATGTCACTGCTGCCATGTTCATGACCGGTTATACTGGGAATCTGCTCGCGGTAAAATTGGCAGCCAACGCTGGTGTTACCTTGAGTTGGGGCGGATGGTTAATGGCATCTATAATTCCATGTCTAATTTCTTTGATTCTTATCCCTCCCTTGGTTTATTGGTTAACAAAACCAGAAATTCGTAAAACGCCTGATGCTCCGAGCATTGCACGTGCTGAATTATCGAAAATGGGTTCGATTTCACTCAGTGAATATATGATGATTGGAACCGTTCTATTGTTGTTAGTGCTATGGATCTTTGGTAGCAGATGGGGTATCGATCCAACGATTGCTGCATTTGTTGGCCTATCAGCTCTGCTTTTATCTGGTGTGCTCAATTGGGATGATGTGAAAAATGAAAAGGATGCTTGGGATACATTAATATGGTTTGCAGCATTACTTATGATGGCAAACCAGTTAAAAAGATTAGGCTTTACAACTTGGTTTGGCAATCTTATAGGTAACAGCATTGGTCATACTATGCATGGAACTAACTGGATAATCATTCTAATATTATTAAATGCTGCATATTTTTACACACACTATTTCTTTGCCAGCGGTAATGCTCAGATAGCTGCTCTATATGGGGTATTCCTCAGTGTTAGTATTAATTTAGGTATTCCAACTGTACCAACTGCGCTTATGCTAGCCTTTTCCAGCAGCCTCTACTGTTCACTGACTCAATACACACATGCTCGTGGCCCTATTCTATTTGGTGCCGGATATGTTCCGACCGGTGTGTGGTGGCGAACAGGATTTATTATTAGTCTCATTAATCAAGCAGTATTCCTAATATTTGGCTTAATGTGGTGGAAGGTTTTAGGCTTGTACTAATATTGCAACTATAATAGTGAGACGGGTAACTGCTTCCTATTAGAAGGTCGCATGCGCCAGCCATTCTAATAGAGTAGGTTACCTAGTTACCACTTTGGTGTTTATTTATATACCTACGATCGAGTCAATACGATGTATATGCGCATCTATTTATCGTTGTGATAGGGAATGATTTTCCCTCATCATCGGTACGTTCCGCACGGTAGTTAAATCCATTTTGACCTTGTTCGGCTTCGTCCAATATATGGATAATCCTGTTACGTGTGAAATCGCCAAAGGTTGGTTATGCATCTAATTAGTTGAATTGAGATATAATGCCCGCTTTGAGGTTTTCTCATGGCCAGCGTTACTGTTCATTGTCCCCA
>NZ_FMIQ01000077.1 GCF_900095695.1 Hafnia alvei
TAAAGCATGGGGACTGCTTTCGGTCGCTGTTCGTTTATGTAACGACGTGAATGAGGGCGCTAGAATAAATAGTCACTCTTATTGGTTTATCAGTGTCTTTGACTATGACGATTACTTCATTGAACAGGGACAGCTATGTCTAACTCCTATCAATCCGAGATCCCCAAGGCCCGCGTTAATATCCAATTAAGCCTGCATACTGGCGGCGCGCAGAAAAAAGTCGAATTGCCCCTCAAGCTGATGGTGGTGGGGGATTACAGCAACGGTGCTGAGCAGCGTGCTGTATCTGAGCGTGAAAAAGGTCAACATAAATAAAAATAATTTTGACAATGTGTTATCCGAATTCTCTCCTTCAATAAACCTTTCCGTAGAAAACACCCTGTCCGGTGACGGCAGTGAAGAAAATATCCGACTTTCCTTTAGTGGAATGAAAGACTTCGAACCAGAACAGGTCGCCCGTCAGATCCCACAGCTCAAAGCCATGCTCGCCATGCGCAATCTCCTGCGTGACCTGAAAGCCAACCTGCTGGACAACCAGGCCTTCCGCAAGGAGCTGGAAAAAATCCTGCTTGACCCAACGCTCAGCGCTGAGCTGCGCAGTGAACTTTCAGCCCTGGCGCCTAAAGAAGCCTGACGGTCACGATATTTAACGGATTAATGAGAGAAGATGCTGATGTCTGTAAAAAATGAGAATAATGCCGGTGGCGCAAGCGTAGTGCTGGAGCGTCCTTTAGCAGGCGGCGTTTATGCCTCCTTGTTTGAAAAAATTAATCTGAACCCGGTATCAGAGCTGAGCGCACTGGATATCTGGCAGGATAGCCAGGCGATGTCCGATGCCACGGCTGACGAGCGACTGACCGCGGGTATGCAGGTCTTTCTGGAATGCCTGACTAAATCGGGCTCAAAAGTTGAGAAGCTGGATAAAAACCTGATTGACCACCACATCACTGAGCTCGATTACCAGATTAGTCGCCAGTTGGATGCGGTGATGCATCATGATGAATTTCAGAAAACAGAAAGTATCTGGCGTGGGCTGAAGTCACTGGTCGACAAAACCGATTTCCGT
>NZ_FMIQ01000013.1 GCF_900095695.1 Hafnia alvei
CACCGGCGAAGCAGGCTGAAAAACGGTGCCAAGCCGGGATGCAAGGCGGCGGCGATTGAGCCGCCTTGCTCGGACGCTGGCACCATACTGAAGAGTAACTCGGAGCTTAAAAGCGTACGAAATCTTACATCGCAACTCTACTCAATCTAATTAAATGAAATTTAAACACTAATATCCACTCCCCCAACTCTCACCGACTTAGCCGAAACGCTAGCAGTAACGATTCTATCGTCATTATTCCCATCCACACTAAATCCACCGGAAGTGGCCTGTCGGTCGGAGGCGTTTTGCTGGCCACCGCTCCATTGCGGTTGGGCTTCGCTGCCCACGCTGCTTTGTCCTAGCTGAATACCGCTATCCGCCAGCGCGGTGCGCAGTTGGGGGAGGGCGGCTTCCAGCGCGGCGCGTACCTGACTATGCCCCGATGCCATGTGCAGCTGCGCTTGGTTGTCATCGATGCGTAGGCTGATTTGCAGCGATCCTAAATCCTGTGGATGCAGCCGCAGTTCGGCGCTGTGCTGGCCGCTGCGATTAAACATCAAGATTTGCTGGCCTAATGCCTGCTGCCATTCGCTGCTGCCTAACTGCGCATTAAGCACCGGCGTTGGCATCGGTGCGGCTGGGACCGCGGTTGTTTGCGGTGCTACAACGGGGCTACTCACGGCAATATTGTGCATCGCTTGGCTTAGCGTATGCGTAGGCTGCTGCGAAAGATTGAGATCGCTGCGCGGTAGGCGAGCATCCTCGAGTTGAGGGGCAAGTTTCAGCGGGATCTCGGCGGTGTTTAACGGGGTCGCGCTGGTTTCAACGCTCGATTTGAGCACTGAAGGATCGCTCTTTTTACTCGGCACCGCCGCTAAGGAGAGGTCTAATTGCTGACTATCTGCGTCGGCGCTTGGCTTATCAGATTTTAATAAGGTTCCAAGATCCAGTTTGGCCTCTTTTTTATCTTCGCCTGTCAGCAGGTTCATAAGAGGATCTGCGCGCTCGGATGCAGTGGTATTCAGCGCCATGTTGATTTCAGCGCTGTCTGCGGTGTCAGACGCGGCAACTTTTGGCAGTGCATCGGGCAGCATAGCAAACAAGGCGCTGATGGCGGCTTGTCCCGCTTGTTCAGTGCCTTTGTCTGCGACCGTTTCCGTCAACGTTTGTAGATGATCGTCTTTGTCCGCCGTTTTTTTATCTGCGAGAGAGGCGCTGAGTGATGCCAGTAGTTTTTGCTGCTGTTTTGGATCCAGCGTCGCCAGTTGACCCAATAATTTCTGCGTATCTTCGCCCTTAGCGGACTGATTTTGTAATGTTTTGGCCAGCGCCGCCTGCAACGTTTTAAGGTCTGCTTTTTCGGCTAAACCGGAACCTGATTTAGTGGTTGTCGCGTGTGGCGCTCGATTCTCTTTGCTCTGTGAGTGTGCTTGAGACAGCACGTTAGAGAAAGGTGCAGCCGCTTTCTTCGCTGATTTAGCCGACGGGGCACTCTCATTGGCTGCTGTAGGATTCGTCATCGCAACAGCGAGCAGTGGGGACGTCATGATTTTTCTCTCCTCATGGCGGCACGCTGGGCGTACTCATCCATCCGTTTTTGATCTTGTTTATTGAGCTGCATCTTTAGCTGATGCTCTTGGCGCTCGTGGAGCGTGCAAAACGCATTTAGGCGTTGCTGTTTTTCCTGCCAGCAGCGCGTGGCGGTTGCGAGTCTGACATTGCATTGATTTAACTGTAGGCGATGCTGATCAATTGCCTGATCCAAGGTGCGAATAAACTGCTGATAGTTACGCCAACTGGACGCATCCATCCCACCGCTCATCCCTTGATTGAGACGCTGACGGTATTCATCTTGGTAATTGAGCAGCATAGTAAGCTGCTGTTCTGCATGTAAAAACGCTTGCTGAGACTTGCCTAGTGCGGTGGTGGCATCATCAACATCTTGCTGTGCAAGGTCACGTAGCATGCCCATGGGTGAAGACATCTTTACCTCCTACCTCTGCGCGTGTACTGAACGAATTCAGCGTGCAGAGATGCCTATTTAGTGCCCTATGCGGGGAACAAAGCCTGAAGACTTGAGCAGGCATCGGCATAGCCGCTGCGCTCGAAGATCCCTTGTTGCAAAAACGCTTCCAAATGCGGATAAAGTGTAATGGCCTGATCCAATAGCGGATCGGAGCCTTTGGCATAAGCGCCTACGCTGATGAGATCGCGGTTGCGCTGATAGCTTGAAAGTAGCTGTTTAAAGCGTCTGACACGGGCGTAGTGGTCATCGCTGATAAGCGACGTCATGGCCCGGCTGATCGATGCTTCAATATCGATGGCCGGATAGTGTCCAGCCTCGGCTAAACGGCGTGACAGAACGATGTGCCCATCCAAAATTGCCCGCGCTGAGTCGGCGATAGGGTCTTGTTGATCGTCACCCTCGGTAAGTACCGTGTAAAACGCGGTGATCGAACCGCCTCCGTGAGTGCCATTACCCGCACGTTCAACCAGCGCCGGTAGTTTGGCAAATACCGACGGCGGATAACCTTTGGTCGCTGGCGGTTCACCGATAGCCAGTGCGATTTCACGCTGCGCCATGGCATAGCGGGTGAGGGAATCCATGATCAGCAACACATGCTGGCCGCGATCGCGAAAGTCTTCGGCAATACGTGTGGCGTAAGAAGCGCCCTGCATACGCAGCAGGGGAGACACGTCGGCCGGCGCGGCGATAACCACCGAACGCTTACGGCCTTCGTCGCCCAAAATATTCTCGATAAAGTCTTTCACTTCACGACCACGTTCACCAATCAACCCCACGACGATCACATCGGCCTGCGTATAACGTGCCATCATGCCGAGCAGTACGCTTTTACCCACGCCGGAACCGGCAAAAAGCCCCATACGCTGCCCACGTCCCACGGTCAGCAGCGCATTGATGGCGCGAACGCCTACGTCGAGGACGTCAACGATCGGCGTACGCTGCAAAGGGTTAAAAGGCAGCGTGGTGAGCCCACCGAGATCGGCCTCTTCCGGCGGCGGCAGCCCATCGAGGGGTTTAGCGCCGCCGTCGAGTACGCGTCCCAGCAACATGGGGCCAAGCGGAAGTTGTTTCCCGCCCGACTGTAAACCGCCGCTTTGGGAGCAAACGCGTGCGCCAGGCACAATGCCATCAACTTCCTCTAACGGCATGAGAAACAGTTGTTGCCCATTAAAGCCAACGACTTCGGCTTCAACCTGCTGAATTTTCACGCCGTCATACCGCTCAATCAGGCACGTTGCGCCAATGGGCAACTGTAAACCGCTGGCCTCGAGAACCAGCCCTGTCGCTCGGGTTAAACGACCATAGCGCCGCGCTGTGGGGATCTGCGGAATGCGTTTTTCAAACGCGTCTAAGGTGCGCAACCACGTGTTAAGGCGTTGGGTCATAATGGCAACTCCGGCGCAGCCAGTTTGCACAATTCTTGCCAGCGGGTAGCAATACTGGCGTCAAGTTCGCCGCCCTCGGCGCTGATTTTGCAGCCGCCGCGGTGGAGCTGGGTATCGGCAAGTAAACGCCAGCCTTGCTGTTCTAACTGTACGCCGAGCTGTTGCTGAATAACCGGCAAATCTTGCGGATTGACGCGTAGCTGTAAATTGCCGTTAAACAGCGGTTCTTGATTAATTAAATGCTGAATTTGCTGTAGCACCGCGCTGGCATCGCACACCGGCGACTGACCGATGATTTGCTTAGCGGCGGTCAACGCCATCTGCATCAGGCGTGCGGCAATCACATTGTCCATGGCCTGCAATGAATGTTGGAACTCTTGGGCAAGCTGTCGCCAATGGTCAAGTATAGGCTGTTGCTCAGTTTGCGCCTGCTGCAATCCTTGAGAGCGGCCTTCGTTGAGACCTTGTTGGAAGCCGGTGTCGTAGCCCTGTTTTTCGCCTTGTTGCAATCCGTGTTGATAGCCCTGCATTTGGGCATCTTCGCGTAGCTGTTCCAGCTCAGCCTGTGCAATAACTGCGGGGGTGGACTCCGCTGCAGGGGGCAGTGGGTCCATTTTGAACGCAGGCATTTTGGGCTTACGCGGCGCTGAAAAGTCACGCATCTCCCAGCGCTGCCATTGCTGATTGGTTTCTTCAATCGTGGCTTTGGGGAAGACCGCTTTACGGAATCCGTCTTTCGGGTTTGGAGGATTAGACATAAGCATCCTCGCCGCCGCCGATCACTACTTCGCCACTTTCGGCTAATCGACGAACGATCAGCAGAATGGCTTTTTGTTCGCTTTCTACCAGCGATAGACGAACGGGTCCGCGCGTGGAGAGATCGTCGCGCAGAATATCGGCCGCACGTTGCGACATATTGCGCATAAACTTCTCACGCAGCGCTTCGTCGGCACCTTTGAGGGCGATAAGCAGAGATTCGGACTCCACTTCCTGCAAGATGCGCTGAATGCTGCGATCGTCGACGTCGACCAGATTTTCGAACAGGAACATTTCGTCGATAATTTTCTGCGCCAGTTCACCGTCGTAGATACGCATGGCTTCAATAACCGACTCTTCCTGTTGGGTTTTCATCAGGTTGATAATCTCAGCCGCCGTGCGGATACCGCCCATTTTGCTGCGTTTGAGGTTTTGACCATCTAGCAGACCGTTAAGCACTTCGGTCAGTTCTTGTAACGCCGTTGGCTGAACGCCACCGAAGGTTGCGATACGCAGTACCACGTCATTGCGCTGGCGTTCGTCAAACTGAGCCAGAATATCGGCGGCCTGAGCACGTTTTAGATGTACCAAAATAGTGGCGATGATCTGCGGATGTTCATCGCGAATAATATCGGCGGCGGCCTGCGGCTCCATAAAGTTGAGCGTTTCAATGCCGCTGGCGGTTTCGCGTGATTCGAGAATGTCTTCCAATAGGCTGGAGGCGCGCTCTTCACCTAGCGCTTTAACCAATACCGACCGTAGATAGTCGCTGGCGTTGACGCTGAGCGCCTCGTACTGTTCGGCTTCGTCTTGAAACTCGTTGAGCACTTCGCCTAACTGCTGGTGAGAAACCTGACTCATGGTCGCCATCGTGGTACTGAGATGCTGCACCTCGCGAGTAGAGAGGTGTTTAAACACCTCCGCCGCACGGTCTTCACCGATGGTCATTAATAAAATGGCGCTTTTTTCAGTTGGGGTCATGGTCATTGCTCGTTACTCATCCATTGGCGAATGACCAGCGCAACCACGCGAGGGTCTTGCTCAGCCATATCACGGACACGCTGTGCCTGCTGTTCCGCGGTGGCACGCTGCTGTGTTTTACGACGATTCTGCACTTCTTCATTACTTGGTTTGGTTGGTTGAACCGGCGTGGTGACAATTGGCGTAGGCTCAACCCGACGGGCCGTCTGCGCATTAGCCAGCTGTTTGTTCAACAGCGGTTTGACCAGTTTGCGCCACAGAATGAAGGCGACAATCAGTACCAACAGGTAGCGGCCCAACGTCATCAACAGATCAAAGAAGCTTGCTTGTTGCCAGAATGGCACATCGCTGCTGTCTTCAACATCGGCGGTAAATGGCGTATTGACTACGTTTAACGTGTCGCCGCGCGTTGCCGAGAAGCCCATGGCTTCGCGAACCAGCGACGTGACCTGCTCGATTTGCTGTGGCGTTAACGGAATGCTTTTGCCGCTGGCGTTGGTAGCATAGTTAACGACGACGGCCACCGACAGACGATCGACATTGCCCGCTTTTTGCTGGGTATGACGGATGGTACGATCGACTTCATAGTTGATGGTTTCATCGCGGCGTGCATTGGATGAGGAGCTACTCCGGCGACCGTTGGTGTCAATGGTGGAAGCAGGGCGCTGGGCGTTTGCCGCATTGGCACCGTTTGCATTTGTGCCCGCCTGCGGAGGATTGGTGATATTTCCCGTTGGCGGTGGTGCCGGTTGATTGGTCAATGCGCCAGGAACGCCGCCAGAGAGTTGGCCACCGGACTGAGAGCTGTCGCTCAGCTGTTGGCTACGCACCGCCGCCTGATTGGCACCCTGATTCGGCTTGTACTCTTCGTCGGTCTGCTCACGAACCGCATTATCAATCTGCGCGGTGACCTGTGCATGCACGTTGCCGTTGCCGACCATCGGCTGCAAGATGGCCTCGATGCGGCGCTGAATTCGGCTTTCGACTTCATTAGCATATTTTAACTGAGTGGCGTTGAGATCGCGCCCCGTGCCGTCTGACTGTGTCAGCAGGTGTCCACCTTGATCGACAACGGTGACATTCCCCGCGGGTAAGCCTGCAACGCTGCTGGATACCATATAGACAATAGCGTTGATTTGCCCTTCATCTAGAGCGCGGCCTGGTTGCAGATTTAAGGTAACGGAAGCTGAGGGCTGCTTTTGTTCTCGAACAAAGAGTGACGGTTTTGGTAGTGCTAAATGGACGCGGGCCGTCTGAACGGGGCCTAATGTTTCGATGGTGCGAGAAAGTTCGCCTTCCAGCGCACGTTGATAGTTGATTTGTTCACTGAACTGGCTGATGCCAAATTTTTCTTGATCCAGAAGCTCAAACCCGACGGCTCCCCCTTTCGGCAGACCTTGCTGCGCGAGGCGCAGGCGCGTTTCATGGACTTTTTCCGCCGGAATTAACAGCGCGGTGCCATTATCCGTGAAGCGATAGGGAATGTTCATCTGGGTGAGCTGGGTGACAATGGCACCGCCGTCCCGATCGCTGATGTTGCTATAAAGTACCCGATAATCAGGTGATTTAGCCCACAGAGCCAGTACTGCAATAACGGCGATAGCAATTGCACCGGCAATGAGCAGTGGAATTTTGGGGTTAGCACGCAGGCGATTCACTATGCTAGCGAAACCGCCATCCCCGCTTTTTGCTGTGGTGCCAGCGCTACCGTTGGCTGAAGCGTTCATGTGCTTACCTTGTCTTTCAGTTGAGCCGGGAAAAAATCCCGGGATAAATTGATATCTTGCAAAACGAACTCCCTGACGCGCTATCAGCGAAATGTATTCAATCAGAGCCTTTTCTTGGAAGGTCTGCGGCTTACAAAAGTAGGCAGGGTATTATTCTGCGGAGTGAGGGAATTTGATGGGAGAATAAGGCCCTATTTTTGCGTCTATTTAGCGGCTTTACTCTTTGATCTCTATGTTAGGGTGATGCCTTATGGGTAAAAGCCATTTGGTAAACACAGACAAAGAGGGTATCAGCAGTGGCGATAGTGGGAATTGAAGGCGTACTTCAGCAGCTTCAGGCGACGGCAGTCTCAGCCGCAAACCGTAGCCAAAATAGTGAGGCTCCACAGGGGGCATTTGCCGCTGAACTTAAAGCCGCAGTGAATCGTATTAGTGATACACAAAATAATGCCAAGATTCAGGCGCAAAATTTTGAAATGGGCGTACCGGGCGTAGCGTTAAACGACGTTATGGTTGATTTGCAAAAATCAGGGATCTCGCTGCAGATGGGGATTCAGGTGCGCAACCGCTTAGTTGCAGCCTATCAAGAT
>NZ_FMIQ01000056.1 GCF_900095695.1 Hafnia alvei
TTTAAAGCCTGGCAGTTCCCTACTCTCGCATGGGGAGACCCCACACTACCATCGGCGCTACGGCGTTTCACTTCTGAGTTCGGCATGGGGTCAGGTGGGACCACCGCGCTATCGCCGCCAGGCATATTCTGTTATTTGTACCGCTCTCTGTATTTCTACAGCTAGCCATACAAACCAATCTGTTCAACAAGCCTACTCTTTGTGTTTTCGCGTCTCTGCGTCTTAAAACACCTTCGGTGTTGTAAGGTTAAGCCTCACGGATCATTAGTACTGGTTAGCTCAACGTATCGCTACGCTTACACACCCAGCCTATCAACGTCTTAGTCTTAAACGTTCCTTTAGGAGACTCAAGGTCTCAGGGAAGACTCATCTCGAGGCAAGTTTCGCGCTTAGATGCTTTCAGCGCTTATCTTTTCCGCATTTAGCTACCGGGCAATGCCATTGGCATGACAACCCGAACACCAGTGATGCGTCCACTCCGGTCCTCTCGTACTAGGAGCAGCCCCTCTCAATCTTCCAACGCCCACGGCAGATAGGGACCGAACTGTCTCACGACGTTCTAAACCCAGCTCGCGTACCACTTTAAATGGCGAACAGCCATACCCTTGGGACCTACTTCAGCCCCAGGATGTGATGAGCCGACATCGAGGTGCCAAACACCGCCGTCGATATGAACTCTTGGGCGGTATCAGCCTGTTATCCCCGGAGTACCTTTTATCCGTTGAGCGATGGCCCTTCCATTCAGAACCACCGGATCACTATGACCTACTTTCGTACCTGCTCGAGCCGTCACTCTCGCAGTCAAGCTAGCTTATGCCATTGCACTAACCTCACGATGTCCGACCGTGATTAGCTAACCTTCGTGCTCCTCCGTTACTCTTTAGGAGGAGACCGCCCCAGTCAAACTACCCACCAGACACTGTCCTCAATCCCGATTAGGGACCGGAGTTAGAACATCAAACATTAAAGGGTGGTATTTCAAGGTTGGCTCCACGCAGACTGGCGTCCACGCTTCAAAGCCTCCCACCTATCCTACACATCAAGGCTCAATGTTCAGTGTCAAGCTATAGTAAAGGTTCACGGGGTCTTTCCGTCTTGCCGCGGGTACACTGCATCTTCACAGCGAGTTCAATTTCACTGAGTCTCGGGTGGAGACAGCCTGGCCATCATTACGCCATTCGTGCAGGTCGGAACTTACCCGACAAGGAATTTCGCTACCTTAGGACCGTTATAGTTACGGCCGCCGTTTACTGGGGCTTCGATCAAGAGCTTCGCCTTGCGGCTGACCCCATCAATTAACCTTCCAGCACCGGGCAGGCGTCACACCGTATACGTCCACTTTCGTGTTTGCACAGTGCTGTGTTTTTATTAAACAGTTGCAGCCAGCTGGTATCTTCGACTGGCTTCAGCTCCATCCGCAAGGGACTTCACCTACGCGCCAGCGTGCCTTCTCCCGAAGTTACGGCACCATTTTGCCTAGTTCCTTCACCCGAGTTCTCTCAAGCGCCTTGGTATTCTCTACCTGACCACCTGTGTCGGTTTGGGGTACGATTCAATGTTACCTAGAGCTTAGAGGCTTTTCCTGGAAGCTTGGCATCAACTACTTCATCACCGTAGTGACTCGTCATCACGCCTCAGGGTTGATAAAAGCACGGATTTACCAATGCTTTCCCCCTACACGCTTAAACCGGGACAACCGTCGCCCGGATAGCCTAGCCTTCTCCGTCCCCCCTTCGCAGTAACACCGAGTACAGGAATATTAACCTGTTTCCCATCGACTACGCCTTTCGGCCTCGCCTTAGGGGTCGACTCACCCTGCCCCGATTAACGTTGGACAGGAACCCTTGGTCTTCCGGCGAGCGGGTTTTTCACCCGCTTTATCGTTACTTATGTCAGCATTCGCACTTCTGATACCTCCAGCAACCCTCACGAGCCACCTTCAACGGCTTACAGAACGCTCCCCTACCCAACAACACAATGTGTCGCTGCCGCAGCTTCGGTGCATAGTTTAGCCCCGTTACATCTTCCGCGCAGGCCGACTCGACCAGTGAGCTATTACGCTTTCTTTAAATGATGGCTGCTTCTAAGCCAACATCCTGGCTGTCTATGCCTTCCCACATCGTTTCCCACTTAACTATGACTTTGGGACCTTAGCTGGCGGTCTGGGTTGTTTCCCTCTTCACGACGGACGTTAGCACCCGCCGTGTGTCTCCCGTGATAACATTCTTCGGTATTCGTAGTTTGCATCGAGTTGGTAAGTCGGGATGACCCCCTAGTCGAAACAGTGCTCTACCCCCGAAGATGAGTTCACGAGGCGCTACCTAAATAGCTTTCGGGGAGAACCAGCTATCTCCCGGTTTGATTGGCCTTTCACCCCCAGCCACAAGTCATCCGCTAATTTTTCAACATTAGTCGGTTCGGTCCTCCAGTTAGTGTTACCCAACCTTCAACCTGCCCATGGCTAGATCACCGGGTTTCGGGTCTATACCTTGCAACTTGACGCCCAGTTAAGACTCGGTTTCCCTACGGCTCCCCTATTCGGTTAACCTTGCTACAAAATATAAGTCGCTGACCCATTATACAAAAGGTACGCAGTCACCCCATAAAAGAGGCTCCCACTGCTTGTACGTACACGGTTTCAGGTTCTATTTCACTCCCCTCGCCGGGGTTCTTTTCGCCTTTCCCTCACGGTACTGGTTCACTATCGGTCAGTCAGGAGTATTTAGCCTTGGAGGATGGTCCCCCCATATTCAGACAGGATGTCACGTGTCCCGCCCTACTCATCGAACTCACAACATATGCATTTTCAAGTACGGGGCTATCACCCTGTATCGCCGGACTTTCCAGACCGTTCCTCTGACACATACGCTGATTAAGGTTCTGGGCTGTTCCCCGTTCGCTCGCCGCTACTAGGGGAATCTCGGTTGATTTCTTTTCCTCAGGGTACTTAGATGTTTCAGTTCCCCTGGTTCGCTTCGTTAAGCTATGTATTCACTTAACGATAGTGTGACGAATCACACTGGGTTTCCCCATTCGGAAATCGTCGGTTATAACGCTTCATATCAGCTTACCGACGCTTATCGCAGATTAGCACGTCCTTCATCGCCTCTGACTGCCTAGGCATCCACCGTGTACGCTTAGTCACTTAACCTCACAACCCGAAGGTGTCTTTTTAGTGAAC
>NZ_FMIQ01000018.1 GCF_900095695.1 Hafnia alvei
CAATACGCGCATCGAGATCAGCCCGCAGCTGCTCAATGACACTGAGTCGGTCACCATGATGGTTACTGCCGGCGGCGATATCTTCCAGCAGCGCCTGCTCTTCCAGTGCCAGTGCGGTCAGCTGTGCTTTCAGGCGTACAATTTGTTCAGGCACCGTATCGAGGCTCATACGTACGCGGGCACTTGCGGTGTCCAGCAGGTCAACGGCCTTATCCGGCAACTGGCGGCCCGTCAGATAACGGCGCGACAGCGTGACTGCAGCGCGTACGGCATCATCGGTGATGTGAACATTGTGGTGCTCGGCGTAACGGGATTTTAGGCCCCTGAGCATCAGGCAGGCCGTCTCGTCGTCAGGCTCATCGACTTTCACCATCTGGAAGCGGCGCTCAAGCGCAGCGTCACGTTCAAAGTATTGTTTGTATTCGCTCCAGGTGGTAGCAGCGATAGTACGCAGTTCACCTCGAGCGAGTGCGGGTTTCAACAGGTTGGCCGCATCAGCACCGCCGGCCTGATTACCCGCACCAATGATGGTGTGGGCTTCATCGATAAACAGTAAAATCGGCACAGGTGACTGTTGAACAGCATCAATCACGTTCTTTAGACGCTGTTCAAACTCACCTTTCACGCCCGCCCCCGCCTGTAACAGGCCAAGGTCAAGGGTACGCAGAATCACAGGTTTGAGGGACTCCGGTACATTACCTTCAGCAATACGAAGCGCCAGCCCTTCCACTAGGGCGGTCTTACCAACACCCGGCTCACCGACTAAGATCGGGTTGTTTTTACGACGACGGGAGAGAATATCCACCATCTGGCGGATTTCCGTATCACGGCCAAACACCGGATCGATGTTGCCTTCCCTCGCTTTCTCGGTAACGTCGAGCGTGAACTTGTCTAGGGCGTTCTGCAGCGCCGGATTCAGTTCACCCTCTTTAACGTCTGCATTCACTGGATAGCCGACAAAATCAACTTCGCCACCGTGGCTTTGCGCCAGTTCAGCTTCCTGCTGCACCTCCGGACGCTCGTCAGACTGTGAATCCAGCAGTGGACGCAAGCGTTCAAGCTGGCTTTGGCCGAGCGTCAGTAATGGCCACAGGCCGTCGCAACGCGCCAGTTTTGGCTTATCCACCAGAGCCATTAGCAGATGCACACTGCGGATATGCTCTTCGCTATTCAGTGAGGCAATCAGCCACGCTTCCTGAAGTAGGGTCTGGAGACTGTCCGACAGCTGCGGACGATGGCGTACTGAGCGCGGCTGCCTGTCCAGCCAGCCCAGCAAATCCTGCCAGATGGTGTCCATATCCCACTCGTAGCGACGGGCCAGCACGGTAAGGTCACCCTCTCCCTGCTCCAGCAGTTTCAACAGCCAGTGCTCCGGCAGAATTTCTGCATGGGCGCGGGTCTGACACAGAGACGCAGCCCCTTCCATAGCGCGGGCGCAGTAAGGGTTGAGACGTCGAAGAAGGATTGCCGGGTTTTCCATGTTTGCTTGCTCACTGTTGAGGACCATTCAGGCACGCTACCGCCCCTGGCCGTTACCGAGGCCCATAAGGTCTGTTTCCGAAATGTGATGTTTTTGCTCAACGCCCGCGCAAGCAGACGCTCGGCAAAAACAAAAAAAACGGACAGAGAAGCTCTGTCCGCTCGTGACTTACGCGGTGGCGCGTTCGTTCCAAGAATCAGAATGAATGATGTTGCCGTCTTTGTAAGTCCAGGTGATTTTTTCGTAACGCAGTTCAACGCGCTCTAGGTGGTTATGCTTCTCTTTGGAAGGATCCTTGATGTCGTACATTTCAGGATTCACTTTCACCACCTTCACATTTTCAAGTTTGGTGTTGAAGTACTCGACTTCCTGACCTGCATCATTGATTTTGTACCACTTGAATTCTGCAGACTTAAGGGTCTGACCGGTGGTTACAGCCTTGTACAGGTACGGGCTGGACGAATCGATTTCCTTGGTGAACAGGAACGGGGTGTGGATACGGGTACCCGTCAGTTTGCCAGTATTGTTATCGGTCGGGATGTACAGGTTATGTTCCTGAGCCACCACTTCGATGCTGCCGTCACGATCCTGAACGTCCACAGACCCTTTGATGTCTGCGCCGCCGTCGTCTTTCAGCCAAAGATAAACAGGAATTGCCATGGAATTACTCTCCGTTGTGTTGTAAAGCGTCATCATCCTGCGATGATGCTGAGGTTTTGCCCGGTATCTGGCAGGCATCCGCCTGTGGTACCAGACTGATTTCGACACGGCGGTTCTGCGCACGGCCTTCCGGCGTGTCATTGGTTGCGATAGGGCGGCTTTCGCCATAGCCCTGTACTGCAAAACAGCTTTCCGGCACGTCGCCGGTATCCCGCATCCAGTCACGTACCGCTTCGGCCCGCTTGAGGGACAGCGTCTGGTTTAATACCGAATTACCGGTGTTGTCGGTGTGCCCACTGACGACAATCAGCCAGCCTGGTTTCGCTTTGATGCCGACCAGTGAATTCACCAGCATTTTGGTGGAGCCCGCTTTCAGCACAAACTTGCCGGAGTCGAACAGCGACATGCTGTCGAGGCGAATAATTCTTGGGATCGGTTTAGGATTTGGCTTC
>NZ_FMIQ01000019.1 GCF_900095695.1 Hafnia alvei
GGCTTAGGTGGTGGTGGTGGCGGGACGTAAGTATCAATGGCCTGCTGAACCGCGAGCCACAGACGATCACCCGGATATAACGCCAGACCATAACGTTGTGGTACGCCCTGACGCTGCCAACGCTCCAGCAACAGCGCATCCTGCTGCAGTGCATGAAGTGCCTGTGCTTTTGGATCATAGTGGTTCATCGGGATAGCCTGCCAGCGCTGGAGGTCGGCGCTGACCTTATGGATAAGCGCCTGGTTATGTCGCACAGATAGCGCGATGGCACCAAGCGCGCACAACAGCAACATCAACACCACCCGACGCCCGGTCTTACCGCCCTGCAACGGGGTGGTATAGGGTGCCAGTAGCGGGAGTACGGGATCGGCGAAGTGCCAGCGACGTTCATACGCGCTGACGCGATCAGACGGGGAGATACGGGTCTGGCGAAACAGCCATTGTGGCCACAGAGCCGTCGCACAGCTCCGGATATGACCAAAGCGCAGGGTGACGGCAAAAGGACGGATTGGTGGACACAGACGGTCGGGTTTTCCCAGTTCATCCAGCACTATCTTGTGCAGCATCGCATTGGCTTCTGTGAGCAACGGCTGTACCGTGGCTGTCTGCGCTGAGCGCTGCCACTCACAGAGGGAGATAGCTGGCTCATCGTCGCGGCACACAAGGGCCGAGTCTCCCCGCACCACAATCCATGGCGTCTCCGGGCCACTGAACTCAGCATTCAGCACCATCGGTACGTTATAGCCTGTCAGTCGACTGAGTTGTTTCATCTGCAGACGCACGGCCTTCAGGGAGGCACGCATCAGCGCTTCATCTTCATGTCGGTCCGGCAGACAGCGGAACATCACGCAGAGCTGCCCGGCCATTGTGGGAGTATGGGTCAGCAACTCGCCCGCCAGCGTGATCAGTTCAGCCAGACTGGTTACGCGAAGGAACCAGCCTTCTGCTGTTCCCCGCCCCGGCCCTGATGCGAACATCTCGTCATCCACATCCCCACAGACCATAACAACCGGCCCGGTATGGCCCTCAGGCGGGAAGCCCTCTTTATCTCCGGTCAGCCGTGCAGGCTGCCTGCACAGACAACGTCGACGGATTATCTCACCGGCAATCAGCACAGAAAGCAGCGTCAGAAGCGATTTACCTGACACCGGCCAAACCATAAAACCCCAGACCAGCCAGAAGACGGCCACAAGACAGAGCAGTACCGGAAACACCGCCCGGGCGAATGTACGTCCACGCATCAGTGTTGCTCCGGGAGTTGTTGATGCAGCAGATCTTGCAGCCACAAGTGGCCGCCAAACCATGCGACAGCCGTCAACATTACCGCCAACACAATCCAGAACCAGACGGAACGCAGTAGGTTATAACGGCGACGCCCAGTTTTTTGCACTACCAGTGAAGCACCGATCTCAAGCGGTGGCACGCGTTCGTTGAGTGCAGAGATAACCTCATCACGACGGTTCTGGCCCACACCGGATAACCGGTACTGCCCCTGGAAACCCAGCGCCAACACCCGTTGGTAACAGGTCAGCACGGCAGGCTCAGGCGCAGGGTGTCGCAGTATCTCCGCGATGCGGTCATACAGCGCACCACCGGCACGCAGCGATCCAAAGTACACCGCCTGCAGCGGTGCCGAACGCCAAGCCTTTTGCCCTGCATCCAGCGTGGGGGTGTTCAGCGCGCCATGGGTAGCTTCATCAGAGTAATAGCTATCCGTGGCTTCGGTTTCGCCAATATTCTCTTCTGCCGTTTTCGGCTCAGGCCTTCGGTTTAGAACAGTTTCATCCAGCAAGGCACATTGGGCATAGGTGATGTGATCGATACTTTCCGCATCAAACCCGGCCTTGCTCAGCGTCTCACGCACGCTCTCGACTTGCGCTTTACACGCCGCGTAGAGTTCGGGTCCGTCAGTGATCTTCCCACCATGGCGCAATTGCGCCACTGTCAGCCAGGTTTCTGCCATCAGGGCATCAATATCGAAGTCCTTGATCATGAGCGCAGCACCGCGAACAGTTCCAGCTCAAGCTCGCCGAGCACCGACGGGACATAGAAGACGCAGACCCCCTGATCCAGCATTTCACGGGCGGCATCGCTCTCCATATCCAGCACAAAGTACTGGTTCTCCAAACGCACCGGCAACGCAGCAGGCACTCGGCTCAAGGCAATGAGGCCGATACCTTCGACGGCTAGGCCGGACACTTCGCCAACACTGGCCGGTGCACCGGCAATACAGACTTCGGTGAAGCGTTCGGCAATCTGCCAGGCAGGCTGATTGGTGCGCACTGAGAGGTAGAAATCGGCTTCATCGCGCAGACGAATATCGTGCAGTACCGCTTTCCATGTCTCCGGATCCATTCGCTCCATGCGCACGGCCACCACACGTGACGGCAGGCTGGCTTCCAACAACTCGCTGATAAGGTCGAAGAGTGGCGGGAAGGTTTTCTCCGGTGAGTTGTGGTCATAGCCAGGAATGGCATCCAGATCATGCTCGAGCGAGAAGGTCAGCATACTGCCGGCAAGGCGTGCAAGCTCGGCCCAGACCTGCTCAGGATGTCTGTCAGGGAAACGCTCAAACTCAGTGAGCACCCGGGCATGCGAGTTCAGGGCATTCAGTAGCCAGAAAAGAGAAACATCAGCGACCGCAAAATCGGCCATTCTGTCGTTGCTCTCGCGACGCATGCACATCAAACGCTGGCGACGAGAACGCAACTGGCGATTCAACAAAGCAAGACGTTCACACAGGCTACGGCTTGCTGAAAACAAGGCCATCGGCGGGATAAAGTCAGGATCCTGACGCCAGCCCCCTTGCTCGTCCCGCAACAGACGGGCAATGGCGCAGGTGTCCCAGGTCCCGTTGTCTTCATGCCCGAAACGGAATGCCAGATTAAATCGGGCCACCGCTATCGATTCCTCTTCCAGGCCGAAACGATCCGCGATCGTCTCCCAGGCTTCCTGATATCGGAGCGGACGCTCTGCGGGTACCGTGTCAGTCTGCACATTAACGATACCCGCCTGCATCACCGGTAGCGCCACATACACCGTCACCGGACCATTGCTGGCAGAGGCGGGCGCGTCGATTTCACGCGGCTCCGGTGGCAAGTCACTGAACCGTGTATCTACGAGAGTGTCATCCGGAAGCCAGAGGCGTAATGACTGCGCCTGAACCCGACCAGAGGCGAGCATCCCCTCATCCAGTTCTACCCGACCAACGCCCCAGGGGAAGGCACTGCCACGAGCGGCAATACCGGCCCGGGAAAGCGCGTCCCATTCAGACTGCTGCTGAAATTGCTGCGGGGCCAGAAGCGCCCCTTCATTCCATAACGGACGATGAATTTTCATCCCTGCTTTCCCCTCGCCTTAGGATTTTGCTTTCGGCATCTGGGAAACCAGTGACAGATTGACGTCCATCCCTTCCACTTGGAAGTGTGGGACTGCATAGAGCTTCACGCGGAAGAAACCTGGATTGTCTTCAATATCTTCGACGATGACTTTCGCATCACGCAGCGGGTGTGACGCCTGCAAGTCGTCGCCCGGGTCAGTCATTTCAGTGACCAGACCGCGCACCCAGGTGTTGAGTTCCAGCTCAAGCAGACGACGGTCTTTGGTCGTCCCGATATTTTCACGCTGAATCAGCTTCAGGTAATGGGCGATACGCGATAGCAGGAAGATATAAGGCAGGCGTGAATTAATCCGGCTGTTTGCGGTCGCGTCGGCAGTATCATACAGAGCCGGTTTCTGTGTAGAGTTAGCGGAGAAGAAACAGGCGTAGTCGCGGTTTTTATAGTATGACAGCGGGATGAAACCGAGGTTGGCGAATTCAAACTCACGCGTTTCCGGGATCATCACCTCGGACGGAATTTTCACTTGATTGCCGGTGCCTAGGTCGTACAGATGGATAGGTAAGTCCTGTACGGCGCCGCCTGCTTGCGGGCCACGAATTTGCACGCACCAACCATTATTGATAAAGCTTTTCACCATATTGGCTGCAAACGCAAATGACGCGTTGGTCCACAGGTATTTTTCGTGGTCCGGGCCTTTAACTTCTTCCATATAGTTGAAGCTACGTACCGGTACCGTGTCCGGACCATACGGCAGACGGCCTAACACGCGCGGCATCACCAGGCCGATGTAGCGGGAGTCGTCAGTCTCGCGGAAGGATTTCCATTTAATGTATTCAGCGCGGTCAAAGTAGTTACCGATATCTTTAATGGCCGCAACCTGCTCCATATTCTCTTTTAAAAAGAACTTTGGTCCTGCAGAACCGATAAACGGCATATGTGCTGCTGCAGACACTTTCGAAATATTGCGTAATAGCGCCACGTCCTGTGCTGAAGCATCAAACTCATAGGCAGAAATCAGCGCGGCAATCGGCTCTCCACCCGGAGAATCGTATTCTGCAGTGTAGGTATGCTGATATAATCCGCTCTGAACAATCTCCGGCGCGTCTTCAAAATCCTGACGCAGGTCGTCTTTGGACAGGTCCAGTAACTCGATTTTGACATTCTC
>NZ_FMIQ01000046.1 GCF_900095695.1 Hafnia alvei
GCGGAAAAACGCCCTATGAATAGGGCGATATTCGAGGCAGTTTAAATGGATAGTGCAAATTTTTCCGCCCTCATTTGTCATCCGGCAGTGCAATCCCTCGGGTTCCCAATAAAAACAGCAGCGTCATTAGTGCTATTGCTAGCAGACCAGCTTGGCTGACGCGGGCTCGAGATCGTTGGTAAGCCTCGGTGATAGCTAGGAGGTCTTATTTGGCTTATGCCACTGACTTTGGGAGGGGAAATTGGATGAGTTATCATCGGTTTTAACAAATTTCACCGCCTATCGTTGGTTTATAGGTTTTTTTTACCAATGAAATTTTTATCTAATTGTAATTTAAAGATTAAATGAATTTAGTCATACCTTTTACCCTAAACAAATGTGACTTAGGCTCTGAGATCGTTTGTGGCAAATGAAAGGTTCGGGTATACTACTGTCCCGTCTTGGTTCTTCCATCGTCTTTAAACCTAACTCTCAGGTTCAGCATGACAACTAATTATATTTTTGTGACCGGCGGGGTTGTATCCTCTCTGGGTAAAGGCATTGCCGCAGCCTCCCTGGCGGCTATTCTTGAAGCCCGTGGCCTCAACGTAAGCATGATGAAACTGGATCCGTACATCAACGTCGATCCGGGCACGATGAGCCCTATCCAGCACGGAGAAGTTTTCGTCACCGAAGACGGCGCAGAAACCGATCTGGATTTAGGTCATTACGAGCGTTTCATCCGTACCAAAATGTCCCGCCGCAATAACTTTACCACTGGCCGCATCTATTCCGATGTGCTGCGTAAAGAGCGTCGTGGCGATTATTTGGGCGCTACCGTTCAGGTTATTCCTCATATCACTAATGCAATCAAAGAACGCATCCTTGAAGGTGGCGAAGGTCACGATGTGGTTCTGGTTGAAATCGGCGGTACCGTCGGTGATATCGAATCCTTGCCATTCCTCGAAGCTATTCGCCAAATGGCGGTAGAAGTGGGTCGCGAGCACACCATGTATATGCACCTGACTTTGGTGCCATATCTGGCGGCGGCTGGCGAAGTGAAAACTAAGCCTACTCAGCACTCTGTAAAAGAGCTTCTGTCTATCGGTATTCAGCCTGATGTGCTGATTTGTCGTTCAGATCGTGCTGTTCCTGCGAATGAGCGCGCAAAAATTGCGCTATTCTGTAATGTTCCTGAGAAAGCCGTTATTTCTCTGAAAGACGTTGATTCTATTTATAAAATTCCAGGTCTCTTGAAATCTCAGGGACTTGATGATTACATTTGTAAACGATTCAGCTTAAACTGTCCTGAAGCAAATCTGGCAGAATGGGAGCAGGTGATTTACGAAGAGGCTAATCCAGGTGGTGAAGTGACCATCGGTATGGTCGGTAAATACATCGAATTACCGGATGCCTATAAGTCTGTTATCGAAGCATTGAAGCACGGCGGCCTGAAAAATCGCGTTACCGTGAACATCAAGCTTATCGATTCGCAAGACGTAGAGACCAAAGGCGTTGAGTTGCTGAAAGGTCTGGACGCGATTTTGGTACCTGGCGGCTTTGGCTACCGTGGTATCGAAGGCAAGATCGCTACCGCACGCTATGCGCGTGAAAATAATATTCCATATCTGGGCATTTGCTTAGGTATGCAGGTTGCTCTGATGGAATTTGCCCGTAACGTGGCAGGCATGGCTGATGCGAACTCAACCGAGTTTGTACCAGACTGCAAATATCCAGTGGTTGCGCTGATTTCAGAATGGCGTGACGAAGAAGGCAACGTAGAAGTACGTACAGAAGAAAGCGACCTAGGTGGCACGATGCGTTTAGGTGGACAACAATGTAATCTGGCCGATGGAAGTTTGGTTCGTCAGATGTACGGTTCACCAACCATCGTTGAGCGTCATCGCCATCGCTATGAAGTAAACAACATGCTGTTGAAACAGATTGAAGCTGCGGGTCTGCGAGTGACCGGCCGTTCTGCGGATAACAAGCTGGTGGAAATCATTGAGTTGCCAAACCACCCATGGTTTGTAGCCTCTCAGTTCCACCCTGAGTTTACTTCTACGCCGCGTGATGGACATCCGCTGTTCGCTGGTTTTGTTAAAGCGGCCGGTGAGTACCAGAAGCGTCAGGCAAAATAAGTGAATATACTGGTAGGCGCGAAGCATCGGTTTCGCGCCTGTCGTCTGGAGTTTTTAGTTTAACTTGTATCGAGGAAAACCTAATGTCCAAAATCGTTAAAGTCATTGGTCGCGAAATCATCGACTCACGCGGAAACCCAACTGTAGAAGCTGAAGTTCATCTGGAAGGCGGCTTTGTAGGTATGGCTGCTGCACCATCAGGTGCTTCAACTGGTTCCCGTGAAGCGCTGGAACTGCGTGACGGTGACAAATCCCGTTTCATGGGTAAAGGCGTACTGAAAGCCGTTGCCGCTGTAAACGGCCCAATCGCTCAGGCGGTTATGGGTAAAGATGCGAAAGACCAGGCTAACATCGATAAGATCATGATCGATCTTGATGGTACAGAAAACAAATCCAAGTTTGGCGCTAACGCTATTCTGGCTGTTTCTCTGGCTGCTGCTAAAGCTGCTGCTGCCTCTAAAGGCCTGCCGCTGTATGCGCACATCGCTGAACTGAACGGCACTCCAGGCAAATATTCTATGCCTCTGCCTATGATGAACATCATCAACGGTGGCGAACATGCCGACAACAACGTTGATATCCAAGAGTTCATGATCCAGCCTGTTGGCGCTAAAACTCTGAAAGAAGCGGTTCGCATCGGTTCTGAAGTGTTCCACAACCTGGCTAAAGTTCTGAAGTCTAAAGGTATGAACACTGCTGTTGGTGACGAAGGTGGCTACGCGCCTAACCTGGGTTCTAACGCAGAAGCGCTGGCTGTAATTGCTGAAGCGGTTAAAGCAGCAGGCTACGAGCTGGGTAAAGACGTTACTCTGGCTATGGACTGCGCTGCATCTGAATTCTACAAAGACGGTAAATACGTTCTGGCTGGCGAAGGCAACAAAGCTTTCACCTCTGAAGAATTCACCCACTTCCTGGAAAACCTGACCAAAGATTACCCAATCGTTTCTATCGAAGACGGTCTGGACGAATCTGACTGGGATGGCTTCGCATACCAGACTAAAGTACTGGGCGACAAAATCCAGCTGGTTGGTGACGATCTGTTCGTAACCAATACCAAGATCCTGAAAGAAGGCATCGAAAAAGGTATCGTTAACTCCATCCTGATTAAATTCAACCAGATCGGTTCTCTGACCGAAACTCTGGCTGCAATCAAAATGGCTAAAGACGCTGGTTACACTGCAGTTATCTCTCACCGTTCAGGTGAAACTGAAGATGCTACCATCGCTGATCTGGCTGTTGGTACCGCTGCAGGCCAAATCAAAACCGGTTCTATGAGCCGTTCTGACCGTGTTGCTAAATACAACCAGCTGATTCGTATCGAAGAAGCTCTGGCTGCACAAGGCACCCCAGCACCATTCAACGGTCTGAAAGAAGTTAAAGGTCAGTAATTCGTTACTGAGCACGTTTTTTTAATTAAAAACGGCTTCATTAAAAAACCCGCTCATGAGCGGGTTTTTTTATTCGGTATTCTGTATTTAGAAGAAAACGGCACCATAACCTATCAGGTTGTTGTTTCATCTTCATACGAACGCAGGATTTTATAAAGCTCGTCTTTCAATCTGAGCTTTTCTCGCTTCAATCCTGCAATTTGCTCATCAAACGGGGCTCCTGGCCGGCTTTCAGCCCTTCGGATCGTATGATCCAACTGGTTGTGCTCATGAAAGAGCGTGGCAAAACGGACGTCTTCTGTTTTCAGTCTTGAGATAAGATCTCGATACTCTGGGAACATATGCACTCCTTTTTGTCAAAACCTAGAAGTACTATGCCACAAAAAATCTGCTTATTTTGTAATCGATATCTCAACGTGTTCGATAAAGCGTAAAGTTATGTCTTTCTCCCCGCCGCTTCTCCTCCCTATCATGCTATCTGATTTCGTATAAAACATAGCCTTTGCGTGTGTTTATAAGATCTCCCACTGGAATACTGAACTCCTGCAACAACAGATGCTTAATTGTGGTGCTAGATTGAATTTTTATGCTGATAATGAAATTTTATTCGCAATGGTATTGAGTTGGTATGCTTTGTTGTGTATTTTTATGCATTAAAACTGCATAAATAAAACATCTAACGTCAGGGGAAAGACATGTTGAAGAAAATGGTATTAGCAGGCTGCTTTATGGCTGCCATGATGGGGAGCACCTTCGCTGCACAACAAACTTACGTCGTGGGCTCTGGCGGCACTTATCGCCCATTTGAGTTTGAAAATAGCCAGAAGCAGCTGGAAGGTTTTGATATCGATATTATTAAAGCGATCGCTAAGGCTGAAGGGTTTGATATCAAACTGGTTAATACGCCGTGGGAAGGCATTTTCGCCACGCTGAACTCAGGCGATCGCGACATCATTATTTCTGGTATCACCATTACCGACAAACGCCAGCAGATGGTGGACTTCTCCGCGCCATACTTCCCAGCCGAACAGTCTATCGTGGTGCCGAATGGTTCAAAAGTAGACTCGGTTAATGCGTTAAAAGGGCAGAAGGTTGGGGTGGTGAATTCAAGCACCGGCGACATTGTGGTGTCTGAGGTATTAGGCAAAAACAGTACTGATATTAAACGCTTCGATAATACACCGCTGATGCTGCAAGAGCTGTATGAGGATGGTTTGGGCGCGGCGGTTGGTGACGTGGGCGTGGTGAAGTACTACATCAAAAATCATCCAGAGAAAGAATTCAAGCTGGTTCCCGATAGCAAATTTGAACGCCAGTATTTTGGTATCGCCGTGGCAAAAGGAAACCAAGAATTACTCGGAAAAATTAATGCCGGCCTGAAGAAAATTGTGGCCGACGGGACCTATGCCAAGATTTATACCCAATGGTTTGATACGAACGTTCCAACGCTGCCTGAAAAGTAAAGGCTGTGAGTTGCGCTCATGGACTGGGCGCAACCGGTATAGCTGTTATAACTTGCTGTCATAAATAGAAAAAATGTAATAAACAGGAAAGTTGTATGACCGGATTCCGTTGGGAAATCATTCAGGAATATGCACCGCTGTTTGCTGAAGGCGCGTGGATGACCATTAAATGCACCATTATCTGTGTAATTTTAGGCACGCTTTGGGGGTTAACCTTAGGCTTAGGAAGAATGGCTAAGGCGGAAAACGGCCCATGGCGCTTCGTGCTGCGTTATTTTGTGCAATGGCCTGTACGTGTTTACGTGAGTGCTTTCCGTGGCACACCGCTGTTTGTACAGATTATGGTGGTGCATTTTGCCCTCGTTCCTCTGCTGATAAACCCACGCGACGGTGTTTTGGTGACGAGCGGACTGATGTCCGTGGATTTTGCCCGCATGCTGCGTTCAGACTATGGCGCGTTCCTCTCTTGTATCGTGGCGATTACGCTTAATGCTGGCGCTTATGTGTCGGAGATCTTCCGTGCAGGCATTCAATCTATCGATCACGGACAAATGGAGGCCTCACGTGCGCTTGGTATGAGCTGGGGTAAAACCATGCGCAAAGTGATTTTGCCGCAGGCGTTTCGCCGGATCCTTCCGCCGCTGGGGAATAACGCGATTGCTATCGTTAAAGATTCTTCACTGGCCTCCGCCATTGGCTTGGCCGATCTTGCGTATGCGGCGCGTACCGTATCTGGCGCATATGCGACTTATTGGGAACCCTACCTAACGATTTCAGTGATTTACTGGATGCTTACGTTCATTCTGTCGCTGCTGGTGCAACATATGGAAAAGAGGTTGAGCAAAAGTGATTCACGTTGATAATTTGCAGAAGCAATTTGGTGAAACGCACGTGCTGCGTGGGATCTCTTGCGATATCAAACCGCAGGAAGTGGTTTGCATTATTGGCCCGTCTGGATCGGGGAAAAGCACATTTTTGCGCTGCCTCAATGCCCTAGAAAAACCCGATGGCGGCGAAGTGTCGGTTAATGGTTTTGACGTTCATAACCCCAAAACTAATTTAAATAAAATGCGCGAAAGCGTTGGCATGGTGTTTCAGCGTTTTAATCTGTTCCCGCATATGACGGTGTTAGACAATCTGATTATGGCGCCGATGTCGGTGAAAGGGATGTCGCGTGCCGATGCGCTCAAGCGCGCTGAGCTTTTGCTGGATAAGGTCGGCCTACTCGACAAAATCGATGCATGGCCTGCTAGCTTGTCTGGTGGGCAGCAACAGCGAGTGGCAATTGCACGTTCTATGGCGATGGAACCCTCGATTATTCTGTTTGATGAGCCTACCTCTGCGCTTGATCCTGAGTTAGTTGGCGAAGTGCTGGAAGTGATGAAGAAGCTGGCTCTAGAAGGAATGACGATGGTGATCGTGACTCACGAAATGGGCTTTGCCCGTGAAGTCGCCGACCGCGTGGTGTTTATCGACCAAGGCATCATTCAGGAAGAGGGCACGCCGGAGCAGATTTTCACCGCGCCACAGAATCCACGTACGGCAGCGTTTTTGAGTAAGGTTCTCTAGACAGACCCCACCCTAACCCTCCCCTTGGCAGGGGAGGGAACCGTTCGACGTAGATTGTGAGAATTCTCGATCAACTCCCCCCTGTCAAGGGGGCGGCTGGGAGGGGGTATTCGCTGAGCTACACATCCGCCTCAGTTTCTGCATTAAAATCATTCACAGATTGGCCTTTCGGTTTTCTCACCCAAATCCACCATGCCAAAGTCAGTAGTGCCATCCACACCACACCCACGGCGAGAGCGACTCGGCTGTCTTCAAAATAACCCAGCAGGGCAATAACGAAGGCCATGAAGATGATGGTTAACGCTGGCGCTAACGGCCAGAACGGTACTGGGAATTTCAGCGTAGCGACTTCTTCCTTGCTCATCTGGCGGCGCATAGCAACCTGAGAAAGCAGGATCATCAGCCATACCCACACGGTGGCAAAGGTAGCGATAGAGGCAATAATCAAGAACACTTTTTCTGGGATCAGATAGTTCAATACCACACCGGTGAGCAGCGCAATCGCCATCACTAGAACGGTCATCCATGGCACACCGCCCGCGGTTAATTTGGTAAAGCACTGAGGTGCTTGTCCATCTTTTGCCATGCCGTACATCATTCGGCCGGCGCCAAAAATATCGCTGTTGATGGCTGATATTGCCGCGGTGATCACTACCACGTTGAGGACGTGAGCGGCAGAACTGATCCCCAGACTTTTAAAGATTTCAACGAACGGACTGCCGTGCTGGCCAATGCTATTCCACGGGTAAATCGCCATCAATACCATCAGCGTGAGGACATAAAACAGCAGAATACGTACTGGTACCGTGTTGATGGCCTTCGGGATCACCCTCGCCGGATCGCGGGCTTCGCTCGCCGTTACGCCGATAATTTCTATCCCACCAAAGGCAAACATAACCACGGCCAGTGAGGCGATAACGCCGGTGAGGCCGTTGGGCATAAATCCGCCGTGTTGCCACAGATTACTAAAGCCCGTTGCCTGTTCATGCTGGCCGAATCCAAACATCATAATGGCACCGCCGCCAACGATCATGGCGATAATCGCCACTACTTTAATCAGCGAGAGCCAAAACTCCATTTCGCCAAATACTTTAACGCTGCACAGGTTTAGCGCGCCGATAAAGCACACGATGCTGAGCACCCAAATCCATTGTGAAACATCGGGGAACCAGAGCCCCATGTAGATGCCGAAGGCCGTGACGTCTGCCATGCCGACAATTACCATTTCAAAGGTATATGTCCAACCGGTGATGAAACCGGCTAAGGGGCCAAGATAGCGGCTGGCATAGTGACCGAAAGAGCCGGATACCGGCTGATGCACCGCCATTTCACCCAGCGCGCGCATCACCATGAAAACGGCAAGCCCGCCCACGAGGTAGGCTAATAAAACCGCGGGGCCGGCGAGTTGTATTGCACCCGCAGAACCGTAAAACAAACCGGTGCCGATAGCCGAGCCTAAGGCCAGAAAACGAATGTGGCGTGCGTTCAGACCACGTTTGAGGTGCGAAGTGTTGTGAGGTTGCAGGGGCGATGTTTCATTATTATTTTGCATGTTTTATCCCGTCATATTGGTCGGCAGGTACAGATTACCGACGCAGGGTATAGAATATATACCCTGCGTGCTCTTACTTTTTGCAGATAATGAGAGAGGACTTAGGCTTGGCTAGGCAGCAGCGCGGTAGGAATAAGCGCTTTGAGCTGGCCGGAACCTAGTAGCTGGCTGGCGGCTTCAATGTCGGGGGCGAAGAAACGATCCTTGTCGTAATAAGCCACGCTTTCGCGTAACAGCTGACGTGCTTGTTCCAACCGTGGGCTGGTTTTTAAGCCGTCGCGGAAATCTAACCCTTGGCAAGCTGAAAGCCATTCAATCGCCAGAATTCCACGCACGTTTTCTGCCATTTCCCAGAGTCGGCGGCCCGCAGCTGGCGCCATCGAAACGTGATCTTCCTGATTAGCGGAAGTCGGTAAACTATCGACGCTAGAAGGATGCGCGAGGGCCTTGTTTTCACTGGCCAGCGCGGCCGCAGTGACCTGAGCAATCATAAAGCCGGAGTTAACGCCGCCGTTGTTAACCAAGAATGGCGGCAGCTGTGACATATGCTTATCCATCATCAGCGAAGTTCGGCGTTCAGACAGCGCACCGATTTCAGCCAACGCCAGCGCCAGATTATCTGCCGCCATTGCCACCGGCTCTGCGTGGAAGTTGCCGCCAGAAACCACGTCATTTTGTTCGGCAAAGACCAACGGATTATCGGAAACTGCGTTAGCCTCAATCTCAAGCACGGCAGCGGCCTGACGGATTTGTGTCAGACAAGCCCCCATCACCTGTGGCTGGCAGCGTAGGGAGTAAGGATCTTGAACTTTTCCGCAGTTATGATGGGAATCAGAAATTTCACTGCGTTCACCGAGCAGATGGCGGTAGGCTGCGGCGCTGTCGATTTGGCCAATCTGTCCACGTACGTCGTGAATACGGGCGTCAAACGGGCTACGTGAGCCCAGCACGGCCTCAACGGTTAAACCGCCACACACTAACGCAGATGCATACATATCCTCTGCGTCGAAAAGGCCACGTAGCGCATAAGCGGTCGAAACCTGGGTGCCATTAAGTAACGCTAACCCTTCTTTGGCCGCCAGTTGAATAGGTTTCAAACCGGCTTTCTCTAGCGCCTGCGTGGCGGGTAGCCATTCGCCTTGATAGCGTGCCTGACCTTCACCCAGCAGCACCAGACTCATGTGTGCCAGCGGGGCTAAATCTCCAGAAGCGCCGACGGAGCCTTTTATTGGAATATGCGGATACACTTCGGCATTCACCAAGGCAATCAAAGCGTCCAGCACTTCTTCGCGAATTCCCGAGAAGCCACGCGCTAGGCTATTGATTTTCATCACCATGATTAAACGCACGATCGCGTCATCGTTAGCGCTGCCTACACCTGCCGCATGTGAAAGCACGATGGAGCGCTGAAGGTTTTCTAAATCGCAGGTTTCAATACGTGTTGAAGCCAGTAGGCCAAAACCGGTGTTGATGCCGTAGGCGGTACGACCTTCGGCCACGATACGTTCGACGCAGGCCACGCTTTGACGAATTGGCTCACGCGCGCTGCTGTGCAATTGAATATGCACCGGATGATGGTAGATCTCACGCAGCTGGCTAAGGGTAATTTTTCCTGGCTGAAGCATTAATTCGAACATTATTTTTTCCCCTGAGCGGAGGTAATCATTGGCAGGTTTAATCCCTGCTCGTGTGCGCATTCAATGGCAATCTCATAGCCAGCATCCGCATGACGCATCACGCCGGTTGCGGGGTCGTTGTGCAATACGCGGGCGATGCGTTCAGCGGCTTCGTCGGTGCCATCACACACGATAACCATGCCGGAATGCTGAGAAAAGCCCATCCCAACGCCGCCGCCGTGATGCAGTGAAACCCATGTTGCTCCGCTGGCGGTGTTTAATAATGCGTTCAGCAGTGGCCAGTCGGATACGGCGTCAGAACCATCTTGCATGGATTCTGTTTCGCGGTTTGGACTGGCAACCGAGCCTGAATCTAAGTGGTCGCGACCTATCACGATAGGGGCAGAAAGCGCGCCGCTGCGTACCATTTCATTGAAAGCTAAACCTAACTTAGCGCGCTGGCCTAGGCCAACCCAGCAAATACGCGCTGGCAACCCTTGGAAGTGGATGCGCTCACGCGCCATATCCAGCCAGTGGTGCAGGTGTTCATCGTCAGGAATAAGTTCTTTGACCATGGCATCGGTTTTGTAGATATCTTCAGGATCACCTGACAATGCCGCCCAGCGGAACGGACCTACGCCGCGACAGAACAGCGGACGAATATACGCGGGGACAAAACCAGGGAAATCGAAAGCGTTAGCCACGCCCATCTCTTTGGCCATCTGGCGGATGTTGTTGCCATAGTCAAAGGTAGGGATACCCATCTTTTGGAAAGCCAGCATGGCTTCAACGTGCTCAGCCATGGACTCTTTAGCAGCGTTCACCACGAATGCAGGCTCGGCCTGCGCTCGCTCGCGATACGCTTCCCATGTCCAGCCTTTCGGTAAATAGCCATTGAGCGGGTCGTGCGCGCTGGTTTGGTCGGTTACCATGTCTGGGCGTACGCCGCGACGGACTAATTCAGGCAGAATTTCTGCCGCATTGCCGCACAGGGCAATAGAGATAGCTTTACCCTCATTGGTATAACGTTTGATGCGTGCCAGCGCGTCGTCCAGATCGGTCGCCTGTTCGTCGACGTAGCCCGTTTTTAGACGAAAATCGATACGGCTTTGCTGGCATTCGATGTTCAATGACGTTAACCCTGCCATGGTTGCGGCTAACGGCTGAGCGCCACCCATGCCGCCCAAGCCTGCGGTCAGAACCCAACGACCGGTTAGATCGCCGTTGTAATGCTGGCGGCCTGCTTCCACAAACGTTTCATAGGTGCCCTGAACGATGCCTTGGCTACCGATGTAAATCCAGCTGCCAGCGGTCATTTGGCCGTACATCGCCAAGCCTTTGGCATCGAGTTCATTGAAGTGTTCCCACGTTGCCCAGTGAGGTACCAGATTGGAGTTAGCAATCAATACGCGCGGTGCATTGCTGTGGGTTTTGAATACGCCAACGGGTTTACCCGATTGCACCAGCAGGGTTTCGTCGTCGTTTAATTTTTTTAGTGTTTCAACGATTTTATCGTAGCACTCCCAGTTGCGTGCAGCGCGCCCGATGCCGCCATAAACCACTAATTCATGAGGGTTTTCTGCAACTTCGGGATCAAGATTATTCATCAGCATGCGCAATGGCGCTTCGGTCTGCCAGCTTTTGGCATTGAGTTGAGTACCACGCGGGGCGCGGATGTCGATTTCACGCAGTCGGTTTGGAAGAGCCACTTTTATTTTTCCTTTCGCGTTATCAGTTCAGATATCAGGATTTACTAGTTAACTAGTGTTTAACAAAAGCCGTTATTGATTAACATATACTTGTATAGACAAGTATATGCAAATAGATTTTATGCGAGTGATTTAAAGGAATAAGGACGTGGAGAAGAA
Organism: Hafnia alvei; assembly: GCF_900095695.1. Lineage (GTDB taxonomy): Bacteria > Pseudomonadota > Gammaproteobacteria > Enterobacterales > Enterobacteriaceae > Hafnia > Hafnia alvei_B. The sequence continues at coordinate 11,577 of NZ_FMIQ01000046.1, forward strand.
AAGTATTTATAGATAAAACAATGAATTAATTTCTTAATTGTGAAGGGTTTTAGCCGATAGTCGCAGGGGCGGTTGTATAAAAATTGGGAAGGGGATCACAGGTGGGGAGTGAATCAATGAAAAGACAAAAGATAAAGGCGACGAAAAACACACTGAATTTCGCCGCCTTTATATCAGGTGAAACTAAGGGCGCTGTGTTTGGAGTTTATGCAAAATCGCGTCAATAGCTGAATTGACGCTAATATCATCCTCGTCGAGGCTCGCCGCCGTTTTGAGTTTCAACTGCTGCAGTTCAGGGGCGATGGCTTTGGCCAGTTGTAGGTCGGCTGTATCGACTAATTCACTGATGACCCAATATTTCCAAATCGAGTCTTGAGTTTCAAGCACATCAAGTACTGGCTGTTTTAGCGGGGCACCAATTTGGGCTAAAAACGGTGTTAACTCCTGCGCTACCGGCCAGTTAAGATCCTGCAGCCAATAGATGAGCACCGGCAGAATAGTCGCAACTCCTGGATAGCCGTAGTCCACCGCTTTTTTGGCGGTTTCTACGTCCATTTTATCCTGTGGGATAAGTGCATAGAGTTCAGAAGAAATCGTTGTGAAATCAAATGAACCGCACATTTGTTTAATGAGATCCATAAATCTTCCCCTAGTTAACTTGGCCTGTACGTGCCGTGTTGACGTCCGTAGTGTAGGGGCCGATGAGAGGATTCGTCCATGTATTATCGGCGAGCAGAGCCTCTCGAGTTGCGGCCCAATCTAGCAAATCCTGTCCTACATTGGGATTTGGCAAAATTGAATAATGCTGTGGGTTTCCTGGGGTAGGCGTATTAATAATTTGGGTCACCTGAGTTAAGTCTGAGTCAATAACCTGCGCCCTTACTGCTGGCGCCGCATTTGCCATGGAGAGCCCCGCGCCGGGCCCTACGGTATCGGCAATACGCGGTGTGAAATTAGCTGGGGTTCTATTCCCAAGTCGATAGTAATTAGGCATAGCGGTTTTCCTATGATATTTAATTGCTGTGGGTATGAATTTGATCTGAAGTGAATATATTTGTGTTTTAATTATATTTTTAACAACCCAGCCTCTCTGCGTTTTATTGCTTCGAGTAGATGTTTGTTACTGGAGTAAAATATTCTGTATAGAGCGTTTTGAGAAATAAATTCTTTTGCCAATTGTGTTCCTCTTTCTTTCTTCGGATCGAGTTCGCGTATTTTCTTTAAAATATCTTCTATGACTTTTTCAAATTTAGCGGACATGACAGACCACTGTTCATAGGTTATTTTATCCTCAAAGAATTGCTGGTCATTTTTGTCCGAGGCAAATTTAGTCACGTTTAACGTGTTTTGATACTGATCGATAAGCGCGATTTTTGCCTGCAGTTCAAACTCTTCAACGGAGAATCTAACAATATAAGCAAACTGATAGGTTGCGATTTTCTCGTTATTAAAGAAAGAGGAACGCTGGAAGGTTTGGGTTCCGACGGAGCCGAAAATTCGTAGCCCACCGCCAATAGGATCTGACTTGGTACCGTGCTTCACGGTAATGGAGGTGGCATTGCCGAACGATCCAACGATACCGGCCAGTAGGTTAAAGCAGTTAGTCGCAATTAATAACCGCTTATCCTTATTCATATCATACTTTTTATTAATATCCTGTGCTTTATCTCCTGCATCAGTTCCTGCTGGCAGATTCTCAATTTTTCCATCGACGGTACCAATAACCGCAGCGGATATTTTGTTAATAATGGCAGATACAGATGCGAGCGACCACTCTTGCACGGATTGGTAATCAAATTGTTTGCCCGTAATATAAAGATCGCTCGACCAGGGTTTTTCATGTTCTTTTTGATAGAAGTTTTCAGCTTCTTTTTCTAACGTTGCGTAGGTATTTCCGAGTTTGTTAGTCAGTTCATTGGCTATGTCATCTAAATATTCACGGCTTTTTTTATCTTTCTTTTCCATTTCTTCAATACTTGGACTTTTACCCATGATTTATCCTCTCTTGTTAATATCAGAGACAAACATTTTTAATGAAAATAGATTTGGTGATAGCCGGAAAATACGATGCTTGTCATCGGACTCAAACTATCACTAAAAATGATAGATTAAGACTGTCTATTATCAAGCGAGGATAATCATATTTTTTCTTAGATGAGGCTAATATATTGATTTCGATCAATCTTTATTTTTTGATGTTTTTTTAAGAGTTAGATTAAGCTATTTAAAAAAGTGTATATATCAGATTTTATTATGAAATGCCGCTGATTTAATATCGGCGGCATTAGCATCGGGAATAACTATTGATTAATACAACAACGAATACAGTTGTTTCCGGTACTTAGACGCCAATGCATCGCCATTCCCCAACGCGGCAAGAATGTCCATCAGGGTTTTACGCGCAGCACCGTCGGCGGCGGTCAGATCTTTGCGTAGATGAACCATCAGCAGTTCAAGAGCCTCTTCGTTACGTCCGACCTGATGCAGCTGTAAAGCCAGCTGAGCGGCAATAACCGCATTTTCTGGTTCAGCTTCTACCTGTTTTTGCAGCAGCTGAATTTCAGGTGTATCGGCGGCCTGTTTCAGTAACTCAATTTGCGCCACAAGGCCTTGATAGCGAGAATCCTGATCCTGCATTGGGATGGTCGCTAATACCGCTTCTGCTTCATCACTGCGGCTGAGTGCGATCTGTACTTCGGCCAGCATCAGGGCGATATCGCTGCGTTTAGTATCCAACGCACGCGCTTCTTTCAGCAACGGTAAGGCTTCGGCCATTTTGCCTTCGGCAATGAATTCTGCAGCCTGTGCAGCTTTCAGCTCTTCTTCTTTTGGCAAGAAGCGGCCTAACAGTTCGCGGATAAACTCTTCCGACTGTGGCCCTTGGAAGCCATCTACTGGCTGACCATCTTTAAATAAGTAAACCGTTGGGATGGCACGCAGCCCAAACTGTGAGGCCACCATTTGTTCTGCGTCGCAGTCCACTTTAGCTAGCACGAACTGGCCCGCGTATTCTGACGCGAGTTTGTCGAGAATAGGGTTGAGCTGTAGGCAATGCTGGCTGCGTTCAGACCAGAAGTAGAACAGCACCGGAATAGATGCAGACTGCTCTAGCGTTTGATGTAGGTTGGCTTCGGTAACGTTGATCACGGAATTATTTAGCATTCTTTTGTTCTCTCAGACGCTTAAACATATAAAAACGATATGGGGCTTATCTGGCCGTTTGCAATGCCAAGGCGTTAATTACCACTTAGAACCTTGTCGAGTAATCTCCCTGGCAAAATACGGCGCAGCACGGTTAGCGCGTGAGCAACCAGCGTAACCGGATAGCGAAGTTTTGGCCTTTTGCTTTCTAAGGCATGATGCAACTTAGGCAGAATGGCATCAGGCGTGAGCGTAAAGCGCGCAGCAATGCCTGGATTGGTCACCGGTTTATCTTTTTCCATTTGATGCACATTGCTCGTGAAGCGGGTATTTATCGGGCCCGGTTCAATGAGTGAAACATGGATGCCGCTGCCGTGCAGCTCCATTCGCAGTGCATCAGACCAGCCTTCAAGCGCAAATTTGCTTGCAGCGTAAGCACCTCGCCCCGGCGTTGCGACGAGTCCCATCACTGAACTGGTTTGAATAATTCGGCCTTCACCGTGTGGCAGCATAATGGGTAATAAAAGCTGAGTGAGCTGGTGGGTGCCAAACAGGTTAGTGGCAAACTGCCGTTCTAATTCGGCTCGGCTGATGGTGTTGAGCGGGCCATAGAGGCCAAAACCGCCGTTGTTAAACAGCGCATATAGGCGTCCTTCAGTGATACGAATCACTTCCGCAGCGGCGTGTTCCACGCTCTCGCTGTCGTCCAAATCCAGCTCAATACCTTCCATGCCCAGATCGCGCATCACCTCAACGTCTTGCGGCTTGCGACAAGCGGCTAGCACCCGATATCCCCGGTTACGGAGATCCTGTGCTGCGGTAAGTCCAATTCCGCTGGAGCAGCCGGTGATAAGGATAGCTTTTTGCATAACTTTACCTATGTAAACCTGTTGGCACGGCGTTAAAGATGTTTAATTAAAACATTACTGATGGGGATTCGTCAGCAAGGGGTGAAGCTGTTCGCTCATCCATTGCGCAATAAACGGCTGTGCTTCACCGTTTGGATGTAATCCGTCCTGCTGCATCCACTCGGGTTTTAACGCCACCTGCTCCATATAGAATGGAATAAGCGGTATTTGATGCTGTTTTGCCAGTTTGGGATAAATGGCCGCAAAGGCTTCGGTGTAGCGGCGGCCATAGTTAGGCGGTAGCTGAATTTGCATTAGCAGAGGCTGCGCTCTCGCCTGTTGTACCTGAGTAATGATTTTGTCTAAGGCTGCTTCAATATCGGCGGGGGCAAAACCTCTCAGCCCATCGTTAGCGCCGAGTTCTATCAATACCCAGCGCGGCTGATGCTGTTTCAACAACGTAGGAAGTCGAGCAAGACCTTGATCGGCAGTGTCACCACTAATGCTACCATTAACCACAGAAACTGATGGCGTCGTTTTTTGCCATTGCTGTGCAAGACGCGTGGCCCATGAATCGGCAATGGGTAATCGATAGCCTGCACTAAGGCTGTCGCCTAATATTAACAATGTATCAGCGGCCATTGCCCGCCCACATAACAGGCTGAATAGAAGAAGGAAAGGGATATGCCAACGGAAAATGTTCTTGAAGTTCATCATTTAGCCAAAGAGGTCGGTCAAGGTGATAGTCAGCTTTCCATCCTTACCGGAGTTGAGCTGGTTGTCAAACCTGCGCAGACATTAGCGTTGATTGGTGAGTCAGGCTCGGGTAAATCAACGCTGCTGGGGATTTTAGCCGGTTTAGATGATGGAACGCGTGGGGAGGTTTCCCTTTTAGGCCAGCGTTTAGATCAAATGGATGAGGAGCAGCGGGCGGCGTTGCGTGCGCGAGACGTTGGCTTTGTGTTTCAGTCGTTTATGTTAGTGCCCACGCTAACGGCATTAGAGAACGTTCAACTACCCGCGTTACTACGTGGTGATAGCGATCGTCAAAGCCGTCAACAGGCGGTGCAGCTGTTAAACCAGCTCGGGCTGGGCAAGCGTTTGAATCATCTACCGGCGCAGCTATCAGGTGGAGAACAACAACGCGTGGCGTTGGCGCGTGCGTTCAGTGGCCGTCCCAAAATTCTGTTTGCCGATGAGCCAACCGGTAATCTCGATCGCCATACCGGCGACCGTATCGCCGATCTCCTGTTTTCCCTAAATACCGATTTTGATACCACGTTGATTCTGGTGACTCACGATCCTCAGTTGGCAGCAAGATGCCAGCGGCGTATGCGCTTGGTTGAAGGCGTATTGCAGGAGGAAGCATGATTCTGCGTTGGTTTTGGCGCGAGTGGAAATCGCCTTCGCTATTGATTGTGTGGATGGCTTTAACGCTGGCGGTGGCCTGTGTGTTGGCGCTGGGAAGTATCAGCGACCGAATGGAACGCGGGCTGAGTCAGCAAAGCCGCGATTTTCTGGCCGGTGACAAAGTTCTGCGCAGCGCACATCCTGCTGATGAACAGTGGCTGACGCAGGCTCAGCGCGACGGGCTGAGCGTAAGCCGCCAGCTTTCTTTTTCCACCATGACGTTTGCTGGAGATAGACCACAGCTGGCGGATGTAAAGGCAACTGACACGCTTTATCCGCTGTATGGTGAATTAATTACGCAACCTGCCGGATTACGTCCTGAGCCTGGCGAAGTGCTGGTCGCCTCACGTTTGCTATCCCTGTTAAATTTAAAAGTTGGGGATAGTTTAGATGTGGGGGACGCGACGCTAAAAGTGGCTGGCGTGGTGGTGCAAGAGCCTGATAACGGGTTTAATCCGTTTCAAACTGCGCCAAGAATTCTTATCAACCTTGCTGATGTTGATAAAACGGGTGCGGTGCAGCCAGGCAGCCGCCTGAGCTATCGTTATATGTTTGCCGGCCCCGCTGATGCTATCGAACGGTTTACGCAGTATCTGACGCCACAGCTGAAGCCTGACCAAAAGCTGTTTGGGCTGGAGGAATCCGGTGGGACGCTGGGTAAGTCATTGCAACGCTCGCAGCAATTTCTGCTGTTATCCGCGCTGCTAACGCTTTTACTGGCGGTGGCTGCGGTGACTGTAGCAATGAACCACTACTGCCGAAGCCGCTATGAACTGGTGGCGATCCTAAAAACGCTCGGCGCTGGGCGTAAAACGTTGTTGCGTTTAATTGCAGGGCAATGGCTGGCCTTGCTGCTGGTGGCTGGTGTGGCGGGAAGTGCGTTAGGGCTATTGTTTGAAGCATTGTTGATCCGCCTATTGGCACCGGTTTTACCGACAGCACTTCCTGCTGCGGGAGGCTGGCCTTGGGTTTGGTCGCTGGGAGGCATGGTTCTGATTTCGCTGGTGGTTGGTTTAAGACCTTATCGCCAACTGATAGCCACTCAACCGCTGCGAGTGCTGCGTAGCGATGCTTTTCGCGTGGTGTGGCCGCTGCGCTATTACCTTCCCATTACGGCGCTGATTTTAATTGCAGGCTTGATATCGTTAGTTGGGCTGAGCACGCTGCTGTGGTCGTTGTTATTGGGCATGGTGGCCTTGGCATTTCTGCTTAGCGTGGTGGGCTGGGGTGGGTTAGTTGTGCTGCGTAGGCTTACGCTTAAGAATTTGGCGCTACGTTTAGCGGTTAACCGCTTATTGCGCCAACCTGCGGCGACCATCAGTCAACTGGCTGCGTTCTCACTGTCGTTCATGTTATTGGCTTTGCTGTTAGTGCTGCGTGGGGATTTACTCGATCGTTGGCAGCAGCAATTACCGCCGGACAGCCCGAACTATTTTCTGATGAATATGACGGAGCAGCAGGTTCCACTGGTAAAAAATTTCCTTGAGCAACATCAGGTAGAGGCACGTACGTTTTATCCCGTGGTGCGCGTGCGTTTAACAGAAATTAACGGACATGAGGCGACAAAGTTAATTGCTGAAGATGCGCCTGGGGGAGAGGCGGTTAACCGTGAGCTCAATCTGACGTGGCAAGATAAATTACCTGAGCATAATCCGTTAACCGCGGGCTATTGGCCGCCTAAGGCCGGTGAGGTTTCCATCGAGCAGGGGATTGCAGAACGTCTGGGCTTGGGGATTGGTGATGAGGTGGCGTTCAGTGGTGATACGCAAAACTTTAGCGCCAAAATCACCAGCCTGCGTAAAGTTGACTGGGAAAGCCTGCGGCCAAACTTCTACTTCATTTTCCCCCCGCATGCGTTGGATGGACAGCCACAGACTTGGCTAACCAGCTTCCGTTATGTGGGCGACGAACAGCTACTGACTCAGCTTAATCGGCAATTTCCAACGCTGAGCCTGCTTGATATCGGTGCGATATTGCAACAGGCGAGTCAGGTATTGCAGCAGGTAAGCCGCGCATTAGAAGTGATGGTGATTCTGGTCATTATCTGCGGCGTATTGCTGCTAATGGCGCAGGTGCAGGTGGGAATGCAACAGCGTCGGCAGGAGCTAAGCGTTTATCGTACGCTAGGTGCAGGGATGCGTTTATTACGCCGCACATTGTGGAGCGAGTTTGCCTTATTAGGATTGGTGTCTGGTATTGCGGCGGCAGCGGGTGCCGAAGTAGCATTGTGGCTGCTGCAACGACAGGTGTTTGATTTCCCGTGGCAGCCGAATTACTTAATGTGGGCCTTAGTTCCTATTAGCGGTGCGCTGTTGCTTTCATTGTGCGGTGGCTTCTTAGGTGCTCGCTTGCTGAAGAGATAATTAATATGAGCACGCCGACATGGGCGTGCTCATCGATATATTATTCAATTCATCTCTTTCTTAATACTAATTTCTCTGGTTGATTGAGATATAAATCCCGAGGTGTTTGCTCGTTTATTTTATAAAATCATATGTTTTTAGTGTGATTAATTGCATGTGATGTCATTCATAAGTAATATCGTTTTATATGGTTTTAGTAGAATATATGGATGTTTGTTTAATATTTAAAAGGAATTTAAATATGAATAGAGCTGAGGTTAGTGCAGAGTCTATTAAAATAAATAAATTTGTTATCTTTTCAATTACATTATTGATTGTGCTTTTTGCCTTGTTTCGCCTGTTTGGTTACATCAGACTTCCCGCATTAGAAGCATTATTCCCAGTTTCTACATCAGTAACGCTGGTGCTAAATGTTTTACTAGCACTATTTATGCTGATGAAGTTTAGCTTCGATAGAAAACACCTTTATTTGGTGGTGCTGGCGTTCGCTTATGGTATCTCTTCTCTTTACCTCATGAGCAAACTGCTTAGTTATCCGGGAGTTATTTTTATCGATGGCGATATTTTTTCTTTTATCTTTAGCTGTTTATCGCTTATGGAATAATCGATTTATTAATATGGTTTCGGTCACTGCTCTGTGCACGTGCTTGACGATTATTCTGCTGTCTACTGCCTATTTTGTTTCAAGCCATAGTTTGGTTTTAAGTTTGCCAATTGTTGATGAGGGAAGTCTTTCTTATCAGCAGTTTTGGAGCTCATTCGTAGGGATTTATCTGGTTTTTCTCTGGGGCGGAACCACCTGTGCGGTGATGTGTTTTGCCGGTGTGAAGAATAATTTTTGGGCAAGCCTAAGTCTTAGTTGTATGGCATTTTTAGGTAGCACTATGCTGCTTAGCGGCAGCGAATATATGACGTCTCTAGCATGGTATGGCGCTCATCTTTTTGAAGTGCTTGCGACATTTGTTGTGATGCTGGCTTTCTTATTCGATATTTTTAAACTTTATCAAAAAGCACGTATCGATTATAAGATTTCCTACAATAATTCCATTCGTGATCCTATGACGCGTTTATATAATCGTAGTTACTACTATGATTCTTTAGTCAATCGAATGCATAGCGTATCAAAAAGCGCGCCGATTACCTTACTCGTGGCTGATATTGACCATTTCAAACGGATTAACGATATCTACGGGCATATAACCGGTGATCGTGTGGTTCAATATGTGGCAAAAACCTTGCAAAGCACAATACGCAAAACAGATATTGCAGCACGTATTGGGGGAGAAGAGTTCTCTGTGATGCTAGATGGTGTTAGCACAAATGATGCGCTAGAGATTGCAGAGAAAATACGCGTTAAGATTTGCCATCATCAGGACTCGCCATATGGGAAGGATGTTCCCGAGAAAATGACTATCAGCATTGGCATTTATACCGTAACGGGGAATGAGCTTACCGCTGAACAATGCGTTGCTCGTGCTGATGAGGCAATGTACCGAGCGAAGTTGGAAGGCCGCGATCGTGTGGTTATCTATTCGGCGCTCACCGCGCCAATGCTGGGGCGCGAGAACTCAGCGCCATTAAGAGCAATATATACTTAGTTTATTGCTGTGAAGTAAAAACGGAGCCTTTAGGTTAATGCTGGTCACTTAAGCGTGATTTTAGGGGAAGTACACCGATGGGGTCGTAGCAGCTTTAGCTGCCGGAGCGCCCCGCGGTGTGCTAGCCCCGTGTATCTCGAACTCTTAAACGATCTGCATTAGCCTTTAGGCTCCGTTTTTCATGATCAGAATTAGGCGAGTAGTTTTTCCTGCGCCCAACGTATCCCGCTGTGATACTCCGCCGAAAGCTGTGGCGTGAGCTCATTTAACGCGGCGCTGAGAAGTGAAGCGTTGGTGTCATTGAGATTGAGATGGCCAACTTTGCGCCCCGGACGTACTTCTTTGTCGTACCAGTGAAGATGGACTAACGGTTGTGCCATCCAGCTATAGTTCAGCTCGGTGCCAATCAAATTAACCATGACTGAAGGTGTGCTAACCACGGGAGTCGGGAGCGGCAAATCCAGAATAGCGCGCAGATGCAATTCAAACTGGCTTATCGATGCGCCATTCTGCGTCCAGTGCCCGCTGTTATGGACGCGCGGCGCAAGCTCGTTAATCAGTAAACCATCATCCACCACAAAGCACTCCATCGCCATTACGCCGACGTAACCAAGCTCATTCATGATAGCGCTGAGCATTTGCTCTGCCTGCTGCTGAAGCTGAGCATTTGGCTGAGGAAGGGCGACGCTAGCCCGCAGGATCCCATCTTCATGCAGGTTGTGCGTTAACGGATAAAATACACAATGGCCATCATGGGCGCGGGCACCCACTAATGAGACTTCGCCAGAAAAGTTGATGCCTTGTTCAACGATGCAATCGCCGTAAACGTCTGCGGGTAATTCAACCTCATCACCAGGGCGAATTCGCCATTGACCGCGGCCATCGTAACCGCCGGTGCGACGCTTCACTATCGCGAATTGACCAATATTGGCAAATACTTCTGGCCAGTCGCTTGTTGAGGCTAATAGCTGCCATGGTGCGGTAGCTAGATTCAGCTCATCCAGCAGCTGTTTTTGTGTCAAACGGTCAGCTAGACGCGGAAAAATATCGCGGTTAACAAAGCCACTGTGGCGTGCTAACTCTCGGGTCAGTGGAGTTTCTGGCCAGCGTTCGATTTCAGCCGTAATAACGCCTTGTTGCCAAGGAACGGCTTCTGGGTCAACGTCGAGTCCGACGGGGAAAACGGTGATCCCCAGCGGTTCACCCGCCTGACGTAGCATACGGCCAAGCTGGCCATTACCTAAAACGCAAACGGGCTTCATGCTTCCTCCCGAGGATCGGGGTGTGCCAGTACTTCGTCGGTTTGTGCCTGACGCCATGCCGCCATTCGACGTGCGAGCATTGGGTCATGCAAGGCTAAAATCTGGGCTGCCAATAACCCTGCGTTTGCAGCACCGGCTTTACCGATAGCTAACGTGCCAACGGGAATACCTCGTGGCATCTGCACGATGGAATAGAGGCTGTCTACGCCGCTGAGCGCTGCGCTTTGCACGGGCACGCCGAGTACAGGAACTAATGTTTTTGCCGCCAGCATGCCTGGCAGATGTGCAGCACCACCCGCACCGGCGATAATGATGTCAAAGCCTCGCTCGCAGGCCTGCTCGGCAAAACTAAAGAGTTTGTCTGGAGTTCGGTGAGCGGAAACCACTTCGACATGGAACTTAACATCAAGCTGGGTCAAAACTTCGGCGGCAAACTGCATGGTAGCCCAATCGCTTTTGGAACCCATAACGATGGCAATTTTTGCCTCGGATGGGTTAGCCGGAACAACATTGGCTGACATTGATGGCAAGCTCCTGTTTAACGAACTAACTTTGGTAACTCAGCACCGCTGAGCGAGTAAAGAGGTGCGAAGTATATCACGTGTTTATAGTGACGAAAACGGTTGCGTAGCGTTGCCTATACCGAGTTTTAGCGTCAACAATAGCACTTTGAGCATCAACATTATGTATGCCGTGCTGTTGTGTTTTTGAACAGATATGACGCTATGTATATTGTTATAATAGCTCGAAAAAAGTTAGTTATAATTATTAGTCGTCATTGAACAGGTTGTTAATTTTGTTTTTCTAGATACTTTTTCAGCTAAATTACATTACTGCTTATTAGTTTTAAAATATATAAGAATTCGATCTATTATAGTCATGTTATATATTTCATTGATGGTGTAATTGTAAATTGTAACGATTAATTTTATTCATTGAATGTCTGTTTATATAATGATATATATCAGTTAACAAATTAAATAACATGAAAATCCTAACTTAACCTTAGTGGTGGTTAGAGAACAGGATGTTCGCTATGTTAGAAAAAAAATTTTCCTTTCTGGAAAAAGGTCATTTTTTAAGTTTAGTTTCGTTCTTATTACTATTTTGTTTATTTGTATTTTTTGTCCGCTTTGGTGAGCATCGGTTTGATGCTCTGCGCTCTTTTTTTCCAGTATCTACAGCTATTGTCTTAGTTTTGCATATGTTTTTAACTATTATTATTTTGATACGCTTTCACTTCAATAATACCCATCTGCACTTAATCGCCATAGCAAGTGCTTATGGACTATCGAGTTTGTTTCTTGCGAATAGTCTATTTATATACCCTGGTGTTTTAATCTCAGAGTCTAAAATTAGTGAAAGCGCAAATGCTTTAGCCGTTGATTTCGTTATTCGCAGCTTTTCAATGGCCGCGTTATTTTTGCTCTCAGTGTTCTTCTATATAAAAAGAAAATGTAATTATGTTAATAAAAGCACTGTGGCCGCGAGCTGTGCTATTGTCATATTGATAGCCGTTAGCTTAGCGGTTGTTATTATAAGCAATAATGACATTTTACAATTGCCAATAATTGAAACGGATGAACTTAACTACCGCCGCCTGTGGAGTTCACATATTGGCAATGTCTTGATAATTATTTGGGTAATAACAACATTCACGGTTGTGTTCTTTACTAAGTTAGTTAATGGATTTTGGTTTAGTCTCAGTCTCAGTCTCAGTTGCCTAGCATTTCTTGGCAGTATCTTGTTGATGTGGCGTAGTGAATACGTAACCTCGTTAGCGTGGTACGGCTCTCATTTGTTTGAAGTACTGGCTACATTGTGCGTTGTTCTGGCGTTTATTTACGATATCTACAAGCTTTATCAAAAAGGCTTGGAGGATTATCTTGAATCCTATGAAAATTCTATCCGTGACTCTCTCACGCATCTCTATGACTGGCGTTACTTTAACCATAAGTTGGCTAGCCGGATTAAAGGGGCTTCTGAAGCGTCACCGATTTCACTATTTTTCATTGATATTGACCATTTTAAAAGTATCAATGATGGCTACGGTCACCCGGTTGGCGATAAAGTGATTCGTCATGTTGCTGATACAATGGTGGCATCAGTGCGTAAATCGGATGTGGTTGCGCGCTACGGTGGTGAAGAATTTGCCATTATTCTTAAAGGGTTAAATTCAAAGTCGGCATCTAGAATTGCTGAGAATATCCGCAATCGTGTGTCTGAAGACGTTCACGTTCATGGGGGACCGGAAAAAGTTACGGTCAGCATCGGTGTGTACACTATAACCGATCAACATCTCAGCGCAGATGAAGGCATATCCCGAGCCGATACCGCGATGTATCAAGCTAAAAAAAGCGGACGAAATTGTGTTGTGATTTTCTCTCATTCTATCTCCGACGTTGAGCACACAATCGCTTAGCTTCCCTCAAACATCAGAATTTTCGCGTTTTCTCATTCATCTGACTATTTCATTCCTTTTCTCGTTCGAGATAAGACTGATTTATACTGTATGGACTGGTAATATACCGCCACATCGCTTAAGGCTAAAAATGCCTAGGCGTGTGGCATTTGGACGGTATGCACCGTTATTCGCTTTATCAGTTCACACTTCATCAGAGTAAAAAGAAAACATGTCTGTCAAAATTTTGGCCTCCTCCATTACGAGCCTAGACTCATTTAGCCGCGATCCGGCGACGGCGTTAAAATCCGGCGATCGCGGAGTGATGACTGTGCTCGATAACAACATGCCAATTTTTTACGCCGTGACGCCAGAGAGAATGGCTGAGCTGTTGGCCATTGAAGATGCTGCCGGTCGTGCAAATTCAGATGTCGCTCTTGAAGAGTCTCTGTTTAATGATGATTTTAGCCATGACGCTGCCGCGCCTGTGGTACAGAATATTCCAACGCCGTTGGGTAAATTTATGATGTACGCAGGATGGCAGCCTGACGCTGACTTTTTGCGCATGGCGGCAATGTGGGGATGTATTTTGACCTCACCGGTGACGCCAACCGAACTGGCCTCCTTTGTTGCTTATTGGCAAGCAGAGGGGAAAGCCTTCCATCATATACAATGGCAGCAAAAACTCGCACGTAGCGTGCAGCAAAACCGCATGAGCAACGGCGGGCAGCCAAAACGTGATGTTAATGACATAGGCGAACAAGATTATTCCATCCCTAAAGGTTTCAGAGGTTAAAGATGAAAGATGCCGCTAGCATGAACCTGATGCAGAGATTGAAGAAAATGATGCCTGCTCACGTTGAGCCTAAATTCACTAACGCCGAAGAGTGGCGGGTTTGGCAGGAAGAAGAAGGGCGCAAACGGTCAGAAGCCATTTCACGTGAGAATCAGGCAATGAAAATGCAGCGCGTTTTCAAGCGCTCTGGCATTCGCCCCCTGCATATGAACTGTTCGTTTGATAATTATCGTGTCGAGTGTGAAGGGCAACGCATTGCTCTAGAGCGCGCGCGCCAATATGCTTCAGAATTTGACGGCAATATCGCAAGCTTTGTGTTTTCTGGTAAGCCTGGTACAGGGAAAAATCATCTGGCGGCGGCTATCGGCAACGATCTGATTTTGCGAAATAAGTCAGTACTTATTGTCACCGTGGCGGATCTGATGTCGAGCATGAAGGGCACGTTTAGTGGCCACAGTGACACCACCGAAGAGCGCCTGTTAGAGGATCTCAGCGCGGTGGATTTGCTTGTTATCGATGAAATTGGTGTGCAGACTGAATCACGCTATGAAAAAGTAATCATCAATCAAATCGTTGACCGCCGTTCATCGTCTAAACGACCAACTGGCATGCTGTCTAACCTAAACGTGCAAAGCATGAATACGTTACTCGGCGAACGCGTGATGGATCGCATGAGCTTAGGTAATAGCTTATGGGTTAATTTTGATTGGGAAAGCTATCGCAGCCGCGTAGTGGGTAACGAATACTAACGCGCGTTCAAGGCGTATTTAGAAGGGAAACTCAATCAGTTCAATACCTGCGGGCGTAACGCTTATCATCGAACCTTGATAGTGCCATGCGCCCAGTACGGCCCGCTTTGCAAGCTTATCGTTTGGCATGGAAACATCATGAATCGCTGGACGGTGAGTGTGCCCATGAATCAGCCACTCGGCCTGATTTCTCTCTAACGCTTCTATAACAGCCTGTTGATTGACGTCCATGATGGCGTCAGATTTATCACCGTTGGTCATTTGGCTGCGATCGCGCATCTTGGCCGCGATATTTAAGCGGGTACGCAGGGGTAACCACAAAAACAATTTTTGAATAAGCGGGTTATGCACTTTACGGCGGTAGCGTTGGTAGTCTTCATCGTCGATACACAGGGTGTCACCGTGCATGATGAGAATGCGGTGTCCATACAGCGTCAATAAAGTTTCTTGGGGAAGTAACGTCATCCCGCATTCCTGTGCGAAACGTTTACCGATCAAGAAATCACGATTGCCATGAATGAAATAGCAAGGTGTGCCAGAGGATGTTAGATCGCGTAATGCTGCGGCAATTTCACGGTGCAGCGGCTGCGGATCGTCGTCGCCAATCCAGTATTCAAAAAAGTCACCGAGAATATACAAAGCATCTGCCTGATAGGCATCGCGCTGTAAAAAACGCAGAAAACCGGCGGTAATCGCCGGTTCCTGTTCGCTAAGATGCAAATCTGCAATAAATAGCGTACGCATCAAGAAAGCGATTATTCGCTTACGGTGACGCTTTTGATGAACACGTCTTCACGTGGAACATCTTGGTGCATGCCGCTACGGCCAGTAGAGACAGCTTTGATTTTGTCTACTACGTCTAAGCCTTCAACGACTTCGGCAAAGACTGCATAGCCCCAACCGTCTGGACGCTCTGAACGGAAGTTCAGGAAATCGTTATCAACCACGTTAATGAAGAACTGCGCAGTTGCTGAATGTGGGTCGTTGGTACGCGCCATTGCCAGCGTGCCACGGGTGTTTTTCAAACCGTTGTTCGCTTCGTTTTTGATCGGAGCTTTGGTTTCTTTTTGTTTCATGCCAGGTTCAAAGCCGCCGCCCTGAATCATGAAGCTATCGATAACACGGTGGAAGATGGTGTTGTCGTAGAAACCTTCACGGCAATATTCCAGGAAGTTGGCAACGGTAGCCGGTGCTTTGTCGTCAAAAGTTTTGATGACGATGTCACCGTGGTTGGTGTGGAAAGTAACCATATCAATAATCCTGTTTTTTTGATGTAGAGGACGAAAGAATGCGATTGTAGCCGATGCGCAGGGCGCTGACACCCTTTTGTCGCAGTTAGCGTATCGCCTTTCTTAACGGTACATCACTACGATAACGGAAATACCCCTTGGGCTGCAAAACTCTGTGAAAATCGAAAACTTGAAAGAGTACAAAGAAGAACACAAGAAATCGGCCCCCAAACGGGTGAAAATAGGGGTTATTCTTGCAAACAGCCTTTCTTCGCGGTTCAATACACCTAATATTATGTCAAACATCACGGATGCCCCGATGCTAAAGATTTTTAACACACTCAGTCGTCAAAAAGAGGAATTCAAACCTATTCACGCCGGTGAAGTCGGTATGTATGTGTGCGGGGTAACCATTTATGATCTGTGTCATATCGGCCATGGCCGTACATTCGTTTCTTTTGATGTGGTGGCGCGTTATCTACGCTATTTAGGCTACAACCTTAAATATGTGCGTAACGTGACGGACGTAGATGACAAAATTATCAAGCGTGCGCTGGAAAATGGCGAAACCTGCGAGCAGTTGACCGAACGTATGCTGGCTGAGATGCACAAAGATTTCGATTCGTTGAATATTGCGCGTCCCGATCTTGAGCCACGTGCGACGCACCATATTCCTGAGATTATTGAAATCGTCGAATTGCTGATTGCGCGCGGTCATGCTTACGTCGCCAGCAACGGCGATGTGATGTTTGCCGTGGATACCGATCCGGATTATGGTCTGCTGTCTCGACAGGACTTGGATCAGCTGCAGGCAGGTGCTCGCGTTGAAATTGCCGACGTGAAACGCAATCCGATGGATTTCGTGCTGTGGAAAATGTCGAAACCGGGTGAGCCAAGCTGGGAGTCCCCTTGGGGCCTAGGTCGTCCTGGATGGCATATTGAATGTTCAGCCATGAACTGCAAACAGTTGGGCGAACATTTCGATATTCACGGCGGCGGTTCTGACCTGATGTTCCCGCATCACGAGAATGAAATTGCGCAATCAAGCTGTGCGCACGATGGTCCTTATGTGAATTACTGGATGCACTCCGGTATGGTGATGATTGACCGCGAAAAAATGTCGAAATCGCTGGGCAACTTCTTCACTATTCGTGATGTGCTGCAGCACTATGACGCTGAAACCGTGCGCTATTTCCTGATGTCAGGCCACTATCGTAGCCAACTCAACTACAGCGAAGAGAACCTGAAGCAAGCACGTGCTGCTTTGGAACGTCTGTATACCGCGCTGCGTGGCACCGATCCTCACGCTGAACCAGCCGGTGGCAACGTCTTTGAAGCACGTTTCCGCGAAGCTATGGACGACGATTTCAACACGCCAGAAGCCTATTCGGCATTGTTTGATTTGGCGCGTGAAGTTAATCGCCTGAAATCAGAAGATATGACGCTGGCTAATGCCATGGCGGCCGAGCTACGTAAGCTGGCGAAAATCCTTGGCCTGTTGGAGCAGGATCCAGAAGTATTCTTGCAAAGCGGTGCGCAGGTTGACGACGGCGAAGTGGCTAAGATTGAAGCATTAATCAAACAGCGTAACGATGCTCGTGCGGCAAAAGATTGGGCGATGGCCGATTCGGCGCGTGATCAATTGAATGAGCTCGGTATTGTGCTCGAAGATGGCCCGCAGGGCACGACTTGGCGTCGTAAATAAGACGTTCGATTTATCCAATAAAAAAGCCGGCGGATAAGCCGGCTTTTTCACATCAAGCGTAGAGATTACGCTTTGACCTGCACGCTTTGACCGTTATAAGTCACCGTCTGGCCGTCAATAATTTTGCAGCGTTTACGGGTTTCGATCTTCCCATCAACTTTCACATAGCCGTCAGCAATAGCGTTTTTTGCTGCTGCGCCGCTGTCATTCCAGCCTTGTAGTTTCAGCAGATCGCACAGTTCAACGTGCGGATGGTTTTCCAGATGGAAGATTTCCATGGTGTTATCTCTTTATTCTTTGGGAGTGATTCGTTCGAGATGCCGTAGCCATCATATAGCCAGTGCATGGCTATCAATATACGGCGGGCAATGCGCTATTATGCCAGTTTGCACGCAATGGCGCATAGCTAATCTACGAGTGCGGGTGCGTTGCCACACCCGCGGAGAATTCACCCCAAGAATAATTTAAGCCACAACGACCAGTTTTTGGTTTGTGAACTCTTTAATCCCCAGATCGGCCAGTTCATGGCCATAGCCTGAACGTTTTACGCCACCAAACGGCAGTTCTGGCGCAGTACCGCTCAAGGTATTGATAAATACCATACCGGTTTCAATGCGCGAGGCCATTTTTTTACCGCGTTCAATGTTGTTAGTGAAGATGGCACCACCAAGGCCATAGTGTGAATCGTTCGCCAAGCTGATGGCTTCATCGTCACTCTTCACGACGAACACCATCGCAACTGGGCCAAAGAACTCTTCGAAATAGGCTGGATTATCGCGCTTGATGTCGGTGAGAATTGTTGGGGGGTAGAAATAGCCTTGTTGATCCACCGCCTTGCCACCTAATGTGGCCTTAGCGCCATTTTTGACTGCTTTATCAACCTGTTTAACCAAGTTCTGCAATGCGCCTTTAGAAGATAGCGGCCCCATGGTGGTGCTCGGATCGAGCGGATCGCCCATTTTTACGGATGCCAAAGCTTGGGTAAAACCAGCAAGAAACTTATCGGCAATTTTTTCATGAATAATGAAGCGTTTGGCTGCGGTACACACCTGACCCGCATTTTGCAGACGAGCCTGAGCGCCTACTTTTATCGCCTTGTCGAGGTCGCAATCATCAAGAACCACAAATACGTCGTTCCCACCAAGTTCCATGGTGGATTTTTTAAGGTTCTTGGCCGCCTGTGCAGCCACCACGCTACCCGCTTGTTCTGAACCGGTAAGAGCAACGCCGCTGACACGATCGTCATCGATGATGCTGGCGACTTGATCCTGTGAGATGAACAAATTGGTATAGGCACCTTTGGGGGCACCAGCCTGAGAGACCATCCGTTCGAAGGTTTCTGCGCAGTGGGGGACGATGCTAGCGTGTTTCACCATCACGCTGTTACCGACGGCCATATTAGGGGCTAATACGCGCATAAGCTGGTAGAACGGGAAATTCCAAGGCTCAACGGCCATGATGATGCCAATGGGATGATGTTCAACCCACGCATCACCGAGCGATGAAGGGTATTTCACCGGTTTTAGAAACGCTTTAGCGTTGTCTGCATAATATTGGGCGATTGCAGCGCAGATCTTAACTTCCCCACGGCTCTGCTCAATAAGTTTACCCATTTCTTGGCTGATCGTTTTCGCCAGTTCTTCTTCGTGTTGGGTAAACAGCTCAGACAGCTTGCTAAGAACCTTAAGGCGTTGAGATATATCGCCTTGTGCCCAGTCTGACTTATAAAGTTGGTGTGCGGTTGCTAAGGCCGATTCGACATATTTATCGTCGTGCTGCGGATATTCTTTGATGAGTTTATCGGTGTAAGGGTTGATTGTCTGGTATGGCATGATGGCTCCTTATCGGTATAGATCATGTTGACGAAGACGAGTTGGATATTCTCCGAGCTAGGTGATTGAATGACATCATGTTTATGAACGTGAATGGAGCAACTGAGGTTAACGAGTTCGCGGCTCAATCGCAGATGTGTAATAAATAACTATAGGCTGGAATGACATATCTACAAGGAAATGGCGTGAGACTAGGAATTATCTTGCTGAGTTGACCGGCGCTAAAAATGAATAAAGCCAGTCAATGACTGGCTTATATTGAAAGTGGTTTGCTGCTTAAATATCGTGAAACTCTTCGCAAGCCTGCAGGGTATTTTGAATCAGCGTTGCTACGGTCATTGGCCCAACGCCACCCGGTACCGGCGTGATCCAACCCGCGCGCTCAACGGCAACGTCAAACTCAACGTCACCAACGACTTTCCCACTGGCTAAACGGTTGATCCCAACATCGATCACTACGGCGCCAGGTTTGATCCATGCACCTGGAATAAAGCCCGGCTTACCCACGGCAACCACAACCAGATCGGCATTTTCAACGTGCTTTTGCAGATCCTTGGTAAAGCGATGGGTAATGGTGGTAGTACAACCAGCCAATAACAGCTCGAGTCCCATAGGACGGCCCACGATATTTGACGCCCCAACGACCACGGCGTTCAAGCCATAGGTATTGATTTCGCAGCGTTCTAGCATGGTGATGATGCCGCGAGGGGTGCAAGGGCGGAGCTTTGGCGAACGCTGGCATAAGCGGCCAACGTTATAAGGATGGAAGCCATCAACGTCTTTATCTGGGCTGATTCTTTCCAGCACTTTTACGTTGTCGATACCGGCAGGCAGCGGAAGCTGAACCAAAATGCCGTCGATAGTGTTATCGGCGTTGAGGTCATCAATCAAACTTAATAGCTGCTCTTCGCTGGTGGATATCGGCAGATCGTAAGATTTTGATACGATACCGACTTCTTCACATGCGCGGCGTTTGCTACCGACATAAATCTGTGAGGCAGGGTTTTCGCCTACTAATATTACCGCCAGCCCAGGGGCACGTTTCCCCTCAGCCAAACGTTGTTCTACGCGCACAGCCATCTCGCTTCTAACCTGCTGCGCAATCGTTTTACCATCAATAATCTTTGCTGCCATCAGTGACGAAATCCATCAATATTGTTCAAGCGGGGGAGGGCTTCTATTGTGTCAGATGCAAAGCGTGCTGTCAGGCAAAGAATAACCATAAAATAACCAAGTAGATGATCAAACGGACAAAAGGCATTGACTCAAACCGTGCTGACCGTATAATCCAAATCCGCTGCATGACCCGACAGAGAGCAACTGCTCAACCGTCTCAGTGCGCCCTTAGCTCAGTTGGATAGAGCAACGGCCTTCTAAGCCGTAGGTCACAGGTTCGAATCCTGTAGGGCGTACCATTTCGAAGTAAACAGACGTCAACTGACGTCTTTTTTTATGCCTGAAATTCAGCGAGTTGGCTGTTTTTAGTGCGTCGAAACTCTCTCAGACTCTACCTACATCTACCAGCATCAAGTAGTATCTGTTGGTATATGTGATGGTACATCCCCGTTCAATGACATCTTATACCAACAGCCAGCAACGGAGGGCCTCAAATGGCATTAACCGATGTGAAGGTAAGAAGTGCAAAGTCCACGGATAAGCCCTACAAGCTTACCGATGGCGAAGGCATGCATTTAATGGTTCATCCTAATGGATCTAAATACTGGCGCTTACAGTACCGCTTTGATGGTAAACAAAAGATGTTGGCGTTGGGTATCTATCCTGAGATTTCGTTATCTGAAGCCAGACAACGAAGAGATGAAGCTAAACGGCAAGTCGCTAACGCTATCGATCCCAGCGAACACAAAAAGGTTCAGAAACAAGCTCGCAAAGCGACAGTGGAAAATACCTTCAAAGCTATAGCATTGGAATGGCATGAGTACAAACGCCCTAACTGGTCGAAGGGTTACGCTGAAGACATTATGGAAGCGTTTGAAAACGATATCTTCCCGGATATCGGTAAGCGACCGATTGCAGAGATCAAGCCTCTGGAGATCCTCAGCTCACTGCGTAAACTCGAAAAACGTGGTGTCCTCGATAAGCTGCGCAAAATCCGCCAGGCCTGCAACCAAGTATTTCGTTACGCGATTGTCACTGGTCGAGCTGAAACTAACCCAGCCTCAGAGCTGGCAAGTGCATTAACCCCGCCAAAATCTGTGCACTACCCTCACCTGTTAGCGGATGAACTTTCTGCTTTCTTAAAGGCTCTCGCCGCTTATTCCGGTAGTCCAATAACTCGGCTAGCAACAAAAATTCTGATGCTAACTGGCGTTCGGACCATTGAACTCCGCATGGCTGAATGGAAAGAATTTGATTTTGATAAGCTAGTTTGGGAAGTACCGGTGGAACGGATGAAGATGCGCCGCCCTCACCTTGTACCGCTATCTGATCAAGTTGTGACAGCACTACGTGAGATTCAGGCGATAACAGGCCGTTATAACCTGGTATTTCCTGGGCGCAATGACATTACCAAGCCTATGAGTGAAGCAAGCATCAATCAGGTGCTGAAAAGGATTGGATATCACGGAAAGGCTACAGGACACGGCTTCCGGCACACGATGAGTACCATCCTGCACGAACAAGGCTACAACACGGCGTGGATTGAGTTACAGCTAGCCCATGTCGATAAGAACACTATTCGTGGCACCTACAATCATGCACAGTATCTGGATCAGCGTAGGGAAATGCTCCAATGGTATGCCAATTATATAGAGTCTTTAGCACAAGGCTCCGTTATACAGGGAATATTTAGTAAGGTGGTATAGCCAGACTACTGGCTGATTCTTTAGCAACATAAAGCCGTAATGTCACATAGAAAGCTTCCGTTCATGAATTTTCGGGGGCTTTTTTGCTTTTTAAGTAGCTGAAATCAGGAGAATTACAACATGACTATGATATGCCCGCAATGCGGCTCTGACCGTGTACGTGAACGTCATATTGGCAGGAAGGCAGGGGGGATCGCCGGAGGGGGGGCAGGCGCACTGAGCGGTGCGGGTACGGGCGCAGCAATTGGTTCCGTTGTTCCGTTTGTGGGGACTGCGAGTGGAGCGGTCATTGGTGCAATACTTGGACGATTTGTTGCCGGTGCGGCGTCTGGAGCCGTGACAGGAGCATCGCTTGATGGTGTCCTGTTTGATCAGTATGAATGCCGTGACTGTGCACATACATTTGATTGATTACCTCGCATTTTCTTTCTATCGATTCGCCATAAAACCTCAGTAAATTTCCACTTCTATTTTCAAATACTTCTACTTATTGATCTGCAATACCGATCGGTGGATTGTATTTTGATAGCTTAAATCAATCGTTAAATCATAATTGATCGTTTTAATCAATAGGTTTTACAGATCAGTAAAGCGAATTCGATCGGGATTAACAATTTTACACACCTCTCTCTTCCTGAAAAGATCACGAAGCATTAACCCTGTAAATACTTACTTTTCTTATCGTCGATTACTGTAATTTTTGTTTTTAAATCAGATAGTTAAATTAAGTGGTGTAGGGGTCCGCACATATGAAGGACCATCAATAAGTACATAATGTGATCGGTATCAAAGGCTGATTACGAATGCAGGCATTTCTATGGGAGCAATCCAGCCAAGCTGGTGAGTAAAGAGAGGGAGCTAATAGATTACAAAGAAAATGGCTGTTGCAACCCTGGTGAAAGCGGCCAAAACAGCGGTTGTCAGTGGGTTAAAGAAAGCGTGGAATTTCTTCTTCGGCTAACAACCTGTTCAGCCTCCTGATTATCAGGGGCTTTTTACATTTAAAAGGATTACATATGAAAAAATTACTCAGTGGTACTGTGCTGTTAGCTGGAGGCATGTTCTCTGTTTCTGTTCTGGCTGAGGGCATTCCTTGCGGTGGTGGTCCAGTGGTTTTCTATGGAAAAACGACTAGTCATAAAAAAGCAGTAGAAATCTGTAAGTTCAGTGATGAATACAACTATATATTCGGAAAGGTTGACGATGAGCCTGACATAAATATTAATGTTCCGGTCAATCAAGTTCAGGTAGAGGACTTAAAGGGGCATGCTGTTGGCATTACCACTATTACCATTCCAAATGGCAATGTTAAATATGAAATTGGTTATACTCAACCCGAAGGAACGGAAGGTGGGTATGCAATTACCGTCTGGCAGAATAATAAGACGACTACCGTTGTTAAATTAGATTCTGCTACCGTCACCAATAATATCAGTAACTATGCTGATTCAGGTGAGGAATCTGACACCAACGTAAACCCAAATACCAATGATACACTTAAACTTAATGTCTCAGCCAAATACAGCGATGCTCCTGCAGGTAGATATTACTTCTGGAAATATCAACTGATCAGTAACGTGGATAAACTTACGATTAATAAGATTATCATCAACAATGGTCGATGCTCTATAAATGAGAAGAAGAGAACGTTCTTCACTAAGGCACAGGAGCAAAATATCCTGAATCGCACGCTCTATGGTAGTAAAGCTCGTCTAGTTCCAGAGGGCAATGAGAAAGCCCGTACTGACTGGGATCTAAATATGGGTGGTATCTATTACTTTACGGTCTCTTCTGACAGTGATTATGGCAAGTGCAGGCCTCGTGAAGCCCTTATTGAAACCAACAAAGGTATTTCAACCTTCCGCTGGAAAAATTAATTATGAAAGATATAAATTCATTAAAAAATAGCCTCGATACTAAAGTATTAAACTTTGTGCTGTTGACTGTCGTTACAGGAGGAATTTATCCGCTAATGTGGTTATATCTCAACCAGAGAAAGTTAACCGAGTCCATGAACGATAACTTTGTCGATAATAATTACCCGTTATGGATCGCAGTTGCTACGGGCTTGGGGTGGTTGTTGTCTGATGTTGGCATTGCGATTAGTGAAAATGAAAATCTATTTGATCATATCTCCACACTGCTTTCTTTTGCATCGGTTGTTATGTACATCGTGTGGGGGTTTAAAGCTAAGGTAGCCTTACAGGCTTACGTTTTGAAAGAATACAAGTTTGAACTCAAAATGAACATGTTCTACACCTTTATCTTCAACGTTTATTATATCGTCTACTGCATTAACAGCATGGAATCTGAATACCAGAAACACAAGATTATTTTTAGCCAGCATCAAGATTAGTTATTGTGTTACCTATAAAAAATGAGCGCCGTAATGGCGCTCTTATCATGTTGTTCAAAGTTTATTGTTCGGCTAGCAGACTAAAATTTTCCCGCCATGAGCTATTGATTTTTTTTAAATCGCCATCATAGATCTATCTGCTATGTCCAACGCTAACTAAGGAGGTCAACATGGCAGGTAAAGAGAAAAAAGGTACTGATAGTACCGGTACTGCACGAGCAACTCATGAGTTGAGTGAGTATGAAATGCTTGAGTACGATTACGACGAAGATGTGGCTTTATCCGTAACGACTAGGGCATTCCAACGCCATGACGCCTCGATCACTCGTGAGGATGTTCGTTCTACTGTGAAAGTAGTGAGAGCGGCCCGTACTGGCAGTGTTGATGTTGCAGCTGAACGGGAGCGCATGGAAAGTAAAGCCGAAGCCGCTGTTACTGAAATTCTTTACAATATCGGTAATACGGAGGCAGAAGCTAAGTGATTTCAATGGGGGAGGCGTCTTCCCCCCATTTCTATTTATTTTTTTACGCTGTTCAGTCACTCATTTCTCTATAAGAATCGTCCGCTATTATAGTCTTAGTATCGAATTAGCCAACCTTTTCTCATTGCCAAATCTCGTCGTGTAAAATCGTTGTTCAATACCGTACAATAGATATTTCAACTCTTCCTCTGATAAAACTTCAAATTTATTTCCTGCGGCGTCGTATTTAAGTTTTTCCGCACAATAATCATTGATATAAAGTAACATTTCATTTCTGTCTCCAGCAGGCATTTCTGTAAGAGTATCCATAGCTAATGCAATTCTCCTACGATTAGGTTTTGACACCTTCTCCATATCATAATCTGGTGAAAGACCGATGAATGATTCACCTAAAAAGGTATTGACTTGCTCTTCTGTTGCCTCTTTATAGAGAACATCAATGCCTTTAAATATGCTTGAAATTGTAGCTAAGTTTCTAAATATTAGTATATCTCTGTCCTTGAGGTATACAGCATCAGGAGTGTAATTAACAATTAGTCGCCCTTCATTTTCTTCTATTTCAGCTGATTCACCAAAAGCAATTGTTTTTCTCTTGATAAATAATGAAGGAGTTATCTTCTGGAAATAAAAATCATCATCCTGATTTGAGAATATGTATGATATTTTAGTAAAGTATCTCTTGGTTAAATCATCATAATCTTTAGAATCAAAGTCTGCTGTGATGTACGATAAGCAGAATGGTTGCTGACTAAATCTCTCAATAACGAACCATGAATCTTCATCGAGATTATGGTCTGGGTTATATGGAATGAGACTAAGAGTAGATAAATCTAAAGCGTCAAACAAAGTGTAGTCTGATACCAATTTAAAAAAAGGTTTCTTACGCGGTCCTTTTACTTTTGCAAAAATATTATCCATCATTCTTTCCTTTCGATAAAGGTATAATTGTTTATTCTAAAAGCCACGGGGATCTTGATGTCTTTAGGAGTTTTGTATTTATGTCGGCTAATTAAAAAAATGGATGCACCGCTCTTGTTTTTAATATTATAAAACTCATATCTAAAAAGTAAAAATAAAGGGTTGAAATATAATGCTTGAGACATAAAGGTAAAGATAAATAAAACGATATAAACAAAAAATAAGGCAGACCAACTCGTTATACTTAAAGCGACAAAAAAATAACCAAGATAACTTGGAAGGAATGAGTTGTTTGCATGCTCCACAGAAACTACCTCACCTTCTCTAAATTCATCCTTGCCCAGTTTAGAACTTAAAAACAAACTAGCCCAAGTTAGTAATATGGGTATTAGCATGTAAAATACGTATGATGTAATTTGTGGTAAGAAACTCAACCAATGGCTGTGTTAAAATCCTTGAAAAAAATAATATAAAGTATACTTCTTTTGTACAAAGAAAATTATAACCAACAATGATGTTGCGTTAAATGTTAAAAGAACTCTAAAGAGGAAGTTTATTATCATAATGTTTTTCCTGTATCAAATGCTGCGTACAATTTTTATAGTATATCAATTAATCATTTACTTTCTACTTACGATATTTCGCTCAACCGGATAAATTATCAATAGCGAAGCCCCAAGTGAGGCTTCGCTATCCTCAGAACCCACGCATTCCGTTGATAAAGGTTTCAATCACGCCACAAACCTTTTCATAAACACGTTTAAGAACTGTTTTCCTTTCAAGGATCCTGGGCGTCCATGTGAGAGCCCTGGCTACCTCGTCCTCGCGTGGGGTCACATCAGTAAACAGGTAGTTATCCAGCAAGGCGGCAACTTTTCTTTCATCCAGATTTTCTTCAGCACATAGCGTTGCAACCGCTTTACGTTTTTCACGTTCAACGTAGGTTTCAAAGGCCTGGGTAATATCTTCATCATGCGATACATGCAGCAGGTTTTCTTCGATGAAATTATCAATCAGTTCGCGTTTGCTGCGCAGCGTGACGTCACTGTCAACGATATCCATGACCTTCTTCTTCTGCTCCTGCTGCGCTTCAGGTGGCATAGCCTGGATACCAGCCAGTAGCCTCAGGATATAACCGACATTAATTTCATCACGATGAATCAGCGACACTTCAAAATCGACCTCATCCAGAATCGAGACTTTATCTTTGCCAGTGCGTTTTTTCACTTTATCATAAATATCGAGATATTTACTGGTGTAATCGGCAAGAGTCTGATCCGATAAAGGCTTACTCACTTCATCAAAATCAGCAAAACTCTCCAGGATATTCTTCAGTCGCATCATGTCACGGAAAGCCGTCACAAAAGCAAGCTGAGCTTTTTCATCAGGGAGGCTGTCCACGCTTTCCACTGTAGGTGTCAGGGTCAACAGGGTATCTACAGCAGCTTGATAGTCGCTCAGGTACTCCTCAAAAGGTTTAACCAGCACGACTGAGGATGCGTCTTTGTTCGAGAATAGCGCTATGGCATCATCAGTGGCTTTCTTGAGGTTGCGGAAGCAGACGATGTTACCGTGGCTTTTCTTCTCATTAAGAATACGGTTGGTACGAGAGAATGCCTGTATTAATCCGTGATAACGCAGGTTTTTATCCACGTAAAGCGTATTGAGAGCCGGGCTGTCAAATCCCGTCAGGAACATATTGACCACCAGCAGGATATCAATCCCTTTTTCTTTGGTTTGTTGTGCAATGTTTTTGTAATAATTGTAAAAGCTTTGCGAATCATTAGCTGAATAGCTGGTGCCATACAGCGTATTGTAATCCTTGATGAAGCTGTCCAGATGATCCCGGCTGGAGATATCGATTTTCCCGCCCTGAGGCAGGCTGATGTCTTCTTCATCCAGTAAGCCATTAACTGCTTCCTTATCGCTTTTGTCCGCTTCGTTGGCTGCATAAGTGTAGATTGTTGCGATACGCAACGGTTTGTAACCCGGATCAGCCTGTTGAAGCTCTGTTTGTTTATCTTTAAAGAGTTTGTAGTACTTAATCAGCATATCCACCGAGCCCACGCAGAACATTGCAGTAAACTCACGGCTTCGGGTCTTTGCATTGTGGTGAGCCAGGATGTAGTCAGTTATCTTGCCCAGCCGGATATCGCTTTCCATGACCTCTCTGGCGTCGATATCTTCCACATCAATATCGATCTCATTACTGGTTTCCTTACGGCGATAGGTTCCTACATACTCCACGGCAAAGCGCAATACGTTTTCATCACGGATGGCATCGACAATGACATACTTGTGCAGGCATTTATCGAACAGCATTTCAGTAGTCTGCTTGATACCATTAGTAATATTGACGTTATCGGCAAAGATAGGTGTACCGGTGAAACCAAACAGTTGCGCATTTTCAAAGAAACTGACGATAGCCTTGTGAGTGTCACCGAACTGACTGCGGTGGCATTCGTCGAAGATAAAGACAATACGTTCCTTACGCAGTTGCTCGAGCTGTGCCTTATAGCCTTCATGAGTAATGGCATTGTTCAGTTTCTGAATGGTGGTCAGTATCAGTTTACTGTTGTTAGCCTTGAGTTGCTTAATCAGCGTACTAGTGTTGTTAGTGGTATCTACGCTGTCTTTGGCAAAGCTGTTGAACTCTTTTGCTGTCTGATAATCCAGATCGCGACGATCGACGACGAAAATAACCCGATCAACTTCAGGCATGGACATGATCACCTGACTGGCCTTAAAGCTGGTTAACGTTTTCCCACTACCTGTAGTATGCCAGATATAGCCGTTACGGGGTTTGCCCTGTAGATGGAGACTGTCCTTAACATGACGGATCATCGCCTCACAGGCATAGTACTGATAGGGGCGCATGACCATCAGGCACTTACGAGTTTCATTCAGCACCGTGTAGTGAGTGATCATTTTTGCAATGTGACAAACTTTCAGGAAGGTTTCTGTAAACTTCTCCAGCGACTTAATGGGGTCATTTTTCTCGTCTGTCCAGAAAAAGGTCTGCTCGAAATGGTTAGCCCGGTTATTAGCGTAATACTTAGTATCAACACCATTACTGATAATAAACAACTGAACATACTGGAACAGACCACTGCCAACCCAGAAGGCATCCCGATGGTAACGGTCAATCTGATTAAAGGCTTCTTTCAGGCCCAGCCCACGCCGCTTAAGCTCAATCTGTACCAGCGGCAGGCCATTAATCAGCAGCGTAACGTCAAAGCGCGTTTTGCGTGTGTTTTGTTCGGCGTTGTACTGCTTAACCTGACGGGTGACCTGAAACTCGTTCTGGCACCACTCATCTTTATTGATAAAGCTGAGCCATTTTTCAGTACCGTCATCACGCAGCAACTGGTAGCGATCGCGCAGGATTCTGGCACGATCGATCACTTCATTACCTTTGGTCAAATGCAGAAAAACATTGTTAAACTCGCTGTCGGTAAGTGGGGCAGCCTCCAGTCGATTAAGAATTTCAATCTGCTTGCGCAGGTTGGCTTTCATACTGGATTCATCGGTCACATTCACTAGTTCATAGTGCATACCAACCAGTTGATTAACCAACTGCGTTTCTAACTCGTATTCGCTTTGCGTTGCCATCGGTATGTAGTGCCTTTAGTTATTGTGCTGGCCCGGAGTTAGGCCGGGCCGGATAGTTTCTATACGAACATTTGCTGGAGCAGGCCCTGCTTCCAGGTTTTTAACTTATCCAGTTCTGTTTTTTTTGTAGTGATTTTGTCGTCAATGGCAGAGATAAATCTAGCAATTTTAGTTTGTTCTTCATCAGAAGGTTGGGGTACCGGAAGATCGAAGAAATCTGCTCCTAAAATATTCATACGGTCATGTCTGGCGCCACTGTTCGCTACACTTTTCATGTAATCATGCCAAACTGAACTTTCAAAAAAATATTGATAGAATTTCAACAATCCTTTTTCAAAACGAAAAACCGTATACAAAGGAGACATAACTCCTAGAGTCACTTCATTCATTTTTATAGGACCAACGGGAGCCGTTGAAGATATACGCGGGTTGTATACGAAATCACCGATTCTAACGACGTAATATCCTTTTAGGTTACTCTCTGTAACAATCTCTCTTTCAAAATAACTTTCTTGGCTAACAATGCCTTGCGTAGCAGAATTAGTTAGAACTGTACTTACTAAATTATCTTTATTTTTAGTATTTACCTTAGAGGCTATTTTTTTTAGCTCTACCTCTTCCCAGTCCGAAAACTCGCCCCCGCTATCATCTTTAAACCGCAATTCCTGAGTAAATATTTTCTGCATCATGCCTTTTTTGTACTGGCACAGCAGGTTGTGTTGCTTGTTCAGTAACGTGATTTTTTCGTCAACAGATGCAAGAAAATTTGCGATTTTGGTTTGCTCGTCAATTAAAGGAATCCATATTTCAAGTGTCTTTAGTTGGCTCGAATATAAATGAACTACTGAGTTCCCTTGAGCCATTTTTGCTAATTCTCTTTTCTTTTTACCTACAATGGAATAAGACAAAAAAAGGCTATTAAGGCTATTTGATCTAGGTGTAAGAATATTAATATCCCCACCCAAAATAACATCATCTCTCAATATGGAGCTAGCTCTAGCGATATCGACTGCAGTCTCACCAGATGCTGGGATAAGGATGTCGCCAGATTTACTGATAACATTTTCATTAGGATCACAATTTGTTTTTGATTGAACTTTATCAATTTTTTCGTTATAAATGGTATACAATTCACCATATCGAACACATGGATATGTCCCATTTTTTGATATATCACTTTTGGATATACCTTTACCTTTTTTAAATTCAACGATTTCACCAAGATTAGCTAGAGACCATATTGAGGATTTATTATCTTTGAATAAACTTAACCGCAGTTTTGGTACCATCATTTATCCCCCTCAGCCAACACAAACGGTTTATCAATCCCTAGTTCCTTACAGAATTCAGCAATAGTCTTATTGATTTCCGCCACTTTCCCTTCCAGCTCACGAATCTCTTGCGCCACGGCGTTGAGGTCAATCTCTTCTTCCGCTTTAAAGGTATCGACGTAGCGAGGGATGTTAAGATTGTAATCGTTATCGCGGACTTCTTCGAGGGTAGCAATATGGCTGTACTTTTCCAGCGCTTTCCAGTCGTTGTAAGTATCTGTAATCTTATCGATATGTTCCGGCAACAGGCGATTCTGGGTTTTCACTTTCTCAAAGTCGTTGCTGGCGTCAATAAACAAAATACCGTCGTTGTGCTTGCGGCACTTACGCAGCACCAGCACACAGGTTGGGATACTGGTGCCATAGAAGATATTCGCGGGTAGCCCGATAACGGCGTCAATACAGTTCAGCTGTTCAATCATGAACTTGCGAATGTGTCCTTCTGCCGCACCACGGAATAAGACCCCATGAGGCAGAACCACTGCCATCGTGCCGTCATCTTCCAGGTGATAGAACATATGTTGCACAAATGCCATATCCGCTTTGCTGGATGGGGCCAGTTTGCCGTATTGTGCGAAGCGCTCATCGCTCATAAACAGCGAACTGGCACTCCATTTGGCTGAGAACGGGGGGTTCGCAACAATGGCATCAAACTTCAGATGGGTATGCTGCGGGTGCTCCAGGGTATCTTCCTGCATGATTTCAAAGTCAGCATAGTGAACACCATGCAAAATCATGTTCATACGTGCCAGGTTGTAGGTGGTTCGGTTCATCTCCTGACCGTAGATTTTACCTACGGAAGAGGCTTCACGTTTTACGCGCAGCAACAGAGAGCCAGAGCCACAGGTCGGGTCATAGACGTTTTTAAGTTTGAGCTTATGTGTGGTAACAATTTTTGCCAGTAACGTAGAAACCGGCTGCGGTGTATAGAACTCACCCGCTTTCTTACCCGCACCGGATGCGAACTGACCAATCAGGTACTCGTAAGCATCGCCCAGAATGTCAGAACTGGCTTCACTCAGATTAAAACTCAGTTTGTCGAGTTCGGTGATAACCTTACCAATCAGCTCATTTTTAGCTTTGGCAGTATTACCCAGTTTGCTGGAGCCTAAATCCAGGTCTTCAAACAGGTTGCTAAAGTCATCTGCGGAGTCTGTGCCCAGGGTGCTTTGCTCAATATTGCGCAGAGTGGTAGCCAGGTCTTCGAGGATAAAACCTTCTCCAGCACCTTTCTGATCTTTCGCTACACGCTGAGCCATGGTGTGAAACAGGTTTGTCGGTGGCAAGAAGTAACCCAGCGTCCGAATGCTGTCATCTTTTACTGCATCAATGATGTCCTGATAAGCCGGATGTTCAGCGGTCAGCTCGTTATACTTAATCCCGTCTTCCTTCAGGATGTTGTTGGCATAGGTGACAAACTTCTCCGAAAGATACTTGTAAAAGATGAAACCAAGGCAATAGTCACGAAATTCATCGGCATTCATCTTACCACGTAGCGTATCAGCAATATTCCAGAGACGACTTTGCAGTTCACTTAAATTCTGTGCTTCAATTTGGGGCGACATACTTCTTCCTGTTGTTCTTGTAAGTCCCGGTTAAGGGATAATTACTGAATCATATCACTGAGCTGGCTCAGGATCTGTTGTTCGTTAAGGGCGGCCAGGCGCTCCTGGTAATGGCGTTTTTCAATGGTGGCCAGATAGAGCCCACCGATTGCCTTCTGCTTATTAAGAGGAGGCAGCGTTGCAGTAAACTGACGTACCTCAGTAAGAGACAAACGCAAGACAAACGTTGACCCCTGCGTTGCCAGCGCCTGCTGGCGGCGACTTTCTTTGCTTTCGTTGAAGTGCCAGACAAACCACGCCGGAACAACCTTACTGCCGTCAACCTCGATCCTGACATAGTTATTACTGAGCAGACGCCCGGCATGCTCGGGGCTGACGATAGCGGCCTTACCATGAATCAGGCTAATGACCACATCTCCCGTCCTGACTGACAGAACAGCCTGAGTGGGGCGCACAACCTGTTCTTTATCACCGTTGATGGTATTACCCGGTTGCCAGCAGTCGCTCATAAACTGCTCGGTCGCGTAAAAACGACATGCTTTAGCCTCATCATTCTGTCTGATGCGACTGACATGGGCACCGGGCGTAAATGAAGCAACGGTGGAATAGGGGACTGGCTCAGTTTTCATTGAATAAACTTAAATTACAATCTGTATGATGAGTGTATCGAATCACACGATGAAGTCAATTGAATTTAAATTTATTACACATAAATCTCATTTTCAGGCCAGCGAGAGGCGTCATACTGGAGAGTTGCATGCTACTTATTGAGTAAGTTTATTGATATTTTCACGTACTAAATTCCGGTTGTTAGTTGTTTTCATCTTATTAATGCGATTTTTAATTACTTTATTACGTTTTAATGATATTAACTCATCTTAAATGGTTAGAATGCGATGAGGTAGTAACTTCGTATGGAAAGCTATCAGAATAAGATGACCTGGGGAGAACTTCCTTTGCCAAAAGGACCTGAGCATTTTGGTGAGCGCCTGAAAACTGTTATCGGGAAACAGTCTGTCGCCTCTTTTGCCAGGGATTGTGGGGTTTCCGAAGCCTCCATGAGGAAATACCTTAAAACCGATACCGTGCCGAGTATCGACAGTGTGGCTATGATTGCTGCCTGCACGGGGCGTTCTCTGACCTGGCTCATTACTGGTGAGGGAGACCCCTTTACTGACAACGCTAGGCAAAAATGCTTTTCAGAAGAAGAAATTAAAAAGTGGTGGACTCTGATTTTTGACGCTCTGGATACGGAGGATAAAGCTAATGTTATCATGGCATTTCAGCAAGGTGGCCTGAACGCGGTGTTCAGCCCTGAGATTATGACTGGCAAAAGGAAGGGATAACGGTATGAGTCACAAGAAAGAACACACCGTCATGGTTAACAAGGTGCTCCGGGAGCTTGCCAGGCAGCAGGGCCAGACTGTCGAGGCTGTTCTGGAACAATTATTCTGCCGGGCCAGCATCGTCAATACGTGGCTGCTGAATGAGTCTTTTCGTGAAGCCTTTCAGCAGCATTATCCCGGCAAGCCATTCAACCACGTTACCTGGTGTCCTTTCTGCCAGTGTTTCGACCTTATGCAACGCTCCGACCCAATGATGCAGAGAGAAGCTTGCTGGACATTCAGTTCCACACAGTTTTTATAACGGATATTCCTTCTCTCTTTTTAATAAATAATAAATTAAAACAATGAAGTAATTTCATGCCTGTCGTCAGTGAAATACGCTGCAAACGATTTTCACGCTAAGGGCAGGGAAACATAAGGGTTGATCCGGTTAACGCAGTCAGGATGGGGTACAGGCTGTCTGGTGATGATGATTTAAGTTGGTGGCTGTATGGCCGATGATTTCTGACGTATCTTCCTTCTGGTTATAATTCCAGCACCAGTCGCCATGGCTGATGCTGTATATCCCTGTGTTGCAGGCTTTACAGTGTTTCTCCCCTTCATAATGCGCTTTACACCATACACAGAACCAGTACCGCGTTGCTGTCAGCGTATCCAGTTCGTCAATCATCGTGCGTAACCGCAGGATGAAGACACGCCTTTTGATTTCAGTGTTGAGATAACCACAATTCGCCAATAGCGGTTTTGTTGCCTCATCGGGGTTGTGTACAAACCAGGCATCCTCTCCCGAGGTATCGTTGTGGAGTTTCACAGGGCAATAGCAGGAGGGACAGAACCACTGAGCATCAGGAGTGTTTATCAGCGTTCCCGTTGGAGCACCGAACTTATAGCAATAAAAATCAATGAGATAACCGGATGTCGGTTGCATGCCGGAACAATCAGGCGCTGGCTTTCCGCCGCCGGGCTTGTATGGAGGCGCGCAGCGCCAACTCTCCGTATCCGTGACCCAAATAAAGAAGAGAAAATGGCAGCGATAAGCGCATCACTGGGGCAGTGCAGTCAGGAACATCCCGTGTTTTATGAAGATGAGGTGGACATCCATCTCAATCCAAAAATCGGAGCCGACTGGCAACTCAGGGGGCAGCAAAAAAAGGTCGTCACGCCGGGTCAGAATGAAAAATATTATCTGGCGGGAGCTCTTCACAGTGGCACCGGAAAAGTCAGTTACGTGGGTGGAAGCAGTAAAAGTTCAGTGTTATTTATCAGCCTGTTAAAGCATCTTAAGGCGACATACCGGCGGGCAAAAACTATCACCCTCATCGTCGATAACTACATTATTCACAAGAGCCGGGAAACGCTGAGCTGGCTGAAACAGAATCCAAAGTTCAGGGTGATTTACCAGCCGGTTTACTCGCCGTGGGTCAATCATGTTGAGCGCCTGTGGCAGGCCCTGCACGATACCATTACACGCAATCATCAATGCCGGTCAATGTGGCAACTGTTGAAAAAAGTACGCCACTTTATGATAACGGTCAGCCCGTTCCCGGGCAGTAAACACGGACTGGCAAAAGTGGAGCGCTATTAGACGCAGCTATTTAGGTATAACTTCAGATTGTGTAACGTGGACTTATGCATAGTTATTCACTCTCAGATGCTGGATGATTGTGGTTTATGAGGTATTTGAAATCGCTATTCGTGTTATTCAATACACCGCCGTTCCCGTCGATGTTGTTTAAACGCGCTATAAGGCGTTTTGAGAGGGGGTATGATTAACGCGATGAAATATACTGGGTTTATGGTGTGATGGTCTTACAAGGCTTTACAGGCTGCCCAATGGGGGGACGATTAATTGATTGTTATTGTTGGAATTTAATTACTTCCGTGACTGACTGATACGCTGCTGAACCCAGGCTTCCACTTCGCTTTGCATCCAGCGGGAACTGCGGCCCAGTTTGATAGGCTTCGGAAATTCACCGTCTTTAATCAGCTTGTAGAACCATTTGTCGGTTAATCCCGTAAAACGGGTAATGAATGCCATATCAACCATTTTGTCGTTGAGCAGGCTGGTGTTGTTATTTTGAGTGGTCATGATGGCTGTCTCCATAGAGATAATGAGATATGGAGAAGCGCTGGTGATATTTAGCCATTGACGCATTCTCCTTCTCAACATCCACCTGCCAGTAATGATTTACGGATTAGTTCTGAGAGCAACCAAAGTTACGATAACCGTCTGATTTATCTTTGCTGCGCTCTTTAGCCAGATACATGGCTCTTTCGGTTAGTTCTTCATAATCAGCTTTGAAGTCAGGGTTATTGCGGTTTAACTGGTAAAAACCAGAAACAGGAAGGTGAATCAGTCCATGAAAGTCTTTATCAGAGTCTGTACGTTTAATAGCCCGTATCCAGGCATTAATGACCTTCTGAAAAACACTGTAGCGGTCGAATGACGTTTCGGTATGTCTTTTGCCCGGCCACGGATAAGCGTCTTTGTTAAGCAATAGAACCACGTGATAGTGGTGCTTTGTTTCCTCCTGATTAATCTCCCTTACCCAGAAATATCTCATCTTGCAGGTTAACGATCCTTTACCGGCTTTTCTCTTGCGCTTAATGTCTTCGGCTATCTGGGATTTCACTGAGTCAATGAAGCGGGATATAACGTCTGGGCCTGCATAACACTGTGTAGGGCAGTCCCGACGTTCTTCTTCGTCAGGAAAGCGAAGGTCAAACCTGACAGCCAACAACCGGGGATAGTATTCCAGAGCTTTATCAATGGTTTCTGTTATACGCCGGGCGTAGTACTGATTAGAGACGTTTTTACATGATGTCTTCTTGCTCATTGCGTTGAGTCCTTAGCTGATTAGTTTCAGTTCATCGGATCTCTGGTAATGATTTACGAATTGATGCTTATCCCTTCTGCTCAGGGTTATACCTCTTGTCGTCTGCTCAAGTGCTTCTGCTCACCGTTGTATGTCTAATCTCCCCTTGGGGGTGACTACTGGTGCATTACTACTGTTTGTCTGTGAATACTGTCAGGTCATTATTAACAATACGGAGCCCAGAAGGGCTGGAGCAGGGGATTTGCAATAGAAGAAGAAAACCTTCAGAAAGAGCATACATACACCTGAAAATCACTCCGTAGTTAGCAGCAGGAAATCTCTTGGTTTTAGACCTACCGCTCAAACCATCGATTAGTGAAGAAGATGTGGACTGGCGGGAAGAAACATCAGGGAGTATTCCAGTATTTTTTACGATAAACCTGTGATCCATCACCGATAGAACCCCTCTCATCAACGAATGCTGGAGAAACTGTTTTTTTTGCGTTATTTTAATAACTATATGTTTTTAAAGAAAGTGAGTCACTTTGTTGTGATTCACTCTTTAACAAAAAATAAAATTATAAAAATGTAAAAAGTGCGTCCCTTTGTTAGGGTGGTACAGAAAATCTGGAGGGTACTAATGGCAGGAAAAAACCGAATGATCGTCAATTTTTCATCGAAAAAACTGAGGGATTTGATTGTTGAAATCGCTGAAAAAAACCATATGAGTTACTCGAAAGTCATCGAGAAACTGGTTTCATTCAGGCTTTTCGAGAGCAACGGTGATCCGGTGATTGATGCTTTCTGTGATGCCAGTAAGACTGTCATGGAACAGCAGCAGAAAGACGATGGTGAGTTCAGTGTTGCTTTGCGTACTCCTTATATAA
This sequence comes from Hafnia alvei, assembly GCF_900095695.1. Lineage (GTDB taxonomy): Bacteria > Pseudomonadota > Gammaproteobacteria > Enterobacterales > Enterobacteriaceae > Hafnia > Hafnia alvei_B. Next base: position 49,046 of record NZ_FMIQ01000046.1, read on the forward strand.
AACATAACGTACGTCTTTATAAAGTCTTTGGGGATTTATCCGGTAAGGGCTCTATTACTGTTAATCATATAAATAATGAAAAATTGAATGCCCTGGACTTTGAAAAAGAATTAAGAAAAATTATAGAAGATAAAATAAACGGAATGAAGCCCCATGAATGGGAGGGTGTGTTCGACAGCGCAAGGATTACATTTGCCGATTTGTGGTTGATCTTTTTTAACAAAATAAATGTTGAGTATAAAGTTGAAAGGCAGGAGAGCAATTCCAGTGAGGTCAGTGTTAAATACAAAGCTAGTGATATATGTTGCATTCCTTTTAGTTTTAATAAACATGCCTCTCTGAAAGAAAAATATTGTAATGCAATGAGCCATCTTGATTTTAGTTCTGTCAGATACCACTCTTTCAAAAGTGTAGCGACAAAAGGGTGGTGCAGGAATAAATATTCACATCTTCTTTTTATTCATCAGTCTTCGTCATCTGATAAAGGCGGTTTTTTTATTGGTGTGCAGTATGAAAAGAATGATGTGGTTTTCTCTGATGAATCGCCACGCTCTCCTTTTGTGCACCCTGAGGGGGCACTTATGTATACTGAAAATGGCAGCACGGAGGATTCATATTCCCTCCACCGCTATGCGCCATACAGCGATGTTAATCCTGAACTGAAAATCAGCATTTATCATGAGCCCGCAAATATTAAAATCCAGAATCTCAATCCTGAGTTAAAAAGTAAAATCAAGTAAGGGGGTACAGGCAACATGCATAAAAATTCAGGAATACATAATCTATCTGTATAACAGAGACTGGTTGGTACAAACTTAACTTCGGTCAGGATGACGATGAGCAGGTGAGTGGTAATATTATCCCTCATCGCATCTTGTTTGACTGAGAAAAGCGGGTCCCCACGAATTAACTCGCTGCGGCATTGGTTTCGCAGTCTCTGAGAGCAATACCTGTTTTTTATATCAATCAGAAATAAAGGCCATGTTCCGTAAGGGGCATGGCCTTTTCTTTTGTTTCTTTGAGAAAGGAAATTGACCATGAAATTAGCCAGTCGTTTTGGTCGGGTGAACCAGATACGCCGCGACCGTCCTTTAACACGTGAAGAGCTGATGAGCTATGTTCCCAGTGTGTTCAGCGAAGAAAAGCATGAATCCCGCAGTGAGCGTTACACATACATCCCTACCATTACTCTACTCGACAGTTTAAAGCGTGAAGGCTTTGAGCCTTTCTTTGCCTGCCAGACACGCGTTCGGGACCAGAGCCGACGGGAGCACACAAAGCACATGCTGCGACTGCGGCGTGCCGGACAGTTAACCGGCCACCAGGTGCCCGAAATTATCCTCCTCAACAGCCATGACGGCTCATCCAGCTATCAGATGCTGCCAGGCCTGTTTCGTGGTGTCTGTACCAACGGCCTGGTCTGCGGGCAGTCATTCGGGGAAGTGCGGGTGCCGCATAAAGGAGATGTGGTGGAAAAAGTCATTGAAGGGGCTTACGAGGTGCTGGGCATTTTTGACCGTGTGGAGGAGAAGCGCGATGCGATGCAGTCCCTGATATTACCGCCACCCGCACAGCAGGTACTGGCGCAGGCCGCGCTGGCGTATCGCTTTGGTGAAGACCACCAGCCGGTGACTGCCGCGCAGGTGCTCTCACCCCGTCGCTCTGAAGACCGCAGCGATGACCTCTGGAACGTTTACCAGCGCGTGCAGGAGAACCTGATGAAGGGAGGGCTGTCAGGACGAACCGCACAGGGTAAACGCAGTCGTACCCGTGCCGTGAACGGCATTGACGGGGACGTAAAGCTCAACCGGGCCCTGTGGGTGATGACCGAAAACATGCTGGCCCTGTCTGACCGCTGATGCCAGTCATTTTGATTACAGGTGATATATCAATGGATAAACACATTTCACTGACCCCTGGGGTGACAGAGCCATTCATCCTCGCGGCCACTGTTGTACCGGATGAACAGCGCCTTCTTTTCTGGCCTCAGCACTTTGGCTCCATCCCGCAATGGATAACCCTTGAGCCCTGCATCTTTGCCTTGATGGACCGGTTGTGTGCGGATTACAGCGGTGGCGTCTGGGCTTTTTACACTCTCAGCAACGGTGGTGCCTTCATGGCTCCGGAAGAGAGTGACGGTCTCTGGTCACTGTTTAATATCCTGAATGGTAACGGGGCTGAAATGAGCGCTGAAGCTGCGGGTATTGCGGCCTGTCTGATGGCTTACAGCCACCACGCCTGCCGCACGGAGTGCGATGCCATGACGGAGCATTATTACCGTCTGCGCGACTATGCGCTGAACCACCCTGAGTGCAACGCCATTATGCACATCATCGACTGAGGCCCTGCACCATGGAAAAACAGTTACCGCTGTTTGCATATGAACTGACAGACTCCGCACAACAGACCATCCGTGAGGCGCTGACTCTTCTGGAGCGCCAGTTACGCGAGCCCGGCGCGTCGTTTACCTCCAGCAGCTCAGTACGTGACTGGTTACGTCTTCAGCTGACAATGGAGGAAAGAGAGGCATTTGTTCTGCTGCTGCTGGATAACCAGCACCGGCTGATTACGCACGAAACGCTGTTCAAAGGCACCATCAGCCACACCGAAGTCCATCCACGGGAAGTGGTGAAAGCCTCCCTGAAATACAATGCGGCAGCGGTCATTGTTGCTCACTGTCATCCCTCAGGCCATGCCGAACCCAGCCAGGCTGACAGACGGGTGACAGAGCGACTGAAGAACGCTCTGGACCTTGTGGATGTGCGTCTCCTGGATCACCTCGTTATCGGCGGTATGGATATCGTCTCGTTTGCTGAACGGGGCTGGTTGTAAGAGAGGATTATTAATGAAAATTATCAGTAAACGTCAGGCAATGGCGATATATCGCGAGCATCCACAGTCCCGGTTGTTTCGCTTCTGTACCGGCAAATACGCGTGGTCCGGCAGCATCTGCCACTATGCCGGTCGCGAGGTGGAAGATATCAGCGGTGTACTGGCTTTATTCGCTGAGCGCCGCCAAGATTGCAACGGCCCGTATGTCGTATTTCGCAGCGTAAGCCTGAATTAATTCACGATTAAGGAGAACTACATTTTGTCGAAGAAAACCACGATAACAACGCATGATATCAGCGAACCTTGGTGGGGGCTCAGGCGCAGTTTCCCCGTGTTTTGGGGCTCGTCTGGTCCAGGAGGGAAACCGCCTGCATTACCTGGCTGACCGGGCGAATGTTAGCGGACAGTTCTGTGATGCAGATTTACGCCATCTTGACCAGGCGTTCCCGGTATTGCTCAAACAGCTGGAGTTAATGCTCACCAGTGGTGAACTGAACCTCCGTCATCAGCACTGTGTCACGTTGTATGCAAAAGGTCTGACCTGTGAAGCCGATACGCTCGGTTCGCACGGCTATGTTTATATCGCGATTTATCCCACCCCCGTCACCACAAAATAACACCGTAACACTTAGCCCTCCAGCACATACGTCTTCCACTAAAGAGATAACGCTTATGCAAACTACATTACCCTTCATGCGGGCGGCATCGTCACGCCCGTCTCCCGTGTGTGTCTGGCAGACCCTGCTGACCTGCCTGCTGGAACACCACTATGGTCTCACGCTTAATGACACGCCGTTCAGTAATGAGCAGGTGATTCAGCAGCATATCGACGCGGGTATCTTGCTGGCCGATGCCCTGAATTTTATTGTTGAAAAGTACGAGTTGGTCCGCACTGACCGGCCAGGCTTCAGCATCATGGAGCAGTCTCCATTTATTAGGGCCATTGATATCCTCCGGGCCAGAAAGGCAACGGGGCTGATGAACCGTGGCACGTATAATGAGGTGACGGCTATTACTAGAGGACAACCTCCGAAGGTCAGTACTTCAGACAAGCGATGATGTGGAGAAAACGAACCGAGTCCAGAAAGTACATAAACACCAGCCCTGACCGGCTGGTGTTTTTCTGACTATAAAGGAGAAAAATAATGGTCGTGCAAAATGTCACTGAACCCGAAGTGTTAACCGGATACACCGATGTGATTTGCTCCACCAGCATTGAACGCATTGTCACAGGCCGTAATACTGCACTGACACGGATTGAAAGCCTTATCCGTGAACTTGATGATATCTCGACGCTGACAAGTAGCATCGGTGGCAAAGCGGCCCGTGACTGGGCGATGCGTCAGGACTTTCGTTGTGGCTGCTGGCTCATGGAAAACGTGAAAACCGCAATGAGTACCATTACCTGTAATATTGATCGCAGTATCTGGCGAGATTTGATGCAAAGATCAGGGATGATCTCGTTGATGGACGCTCAGGCACGTGACCAGTGGGACAAAAACCTTGAGAGTGACAACATTCCTGAGATCAGCGAAGCCAATATCCTCAGTACCTTTGAGCAGTTACATTTGAATAAAAGGGATGTCTTTGAACGTGGCATCATTAACGTCTTCAAAGGCCTGTCGTGGGATTACAAAACCAATAGTCCCTGCAGCTTTGGTAAAAAGATCATCGTCAACAATCTGGTGAGTCACAATCGCTGGGGATTTAGTTTGAACTGGGGTTGGCGACGGGATCAACTAGCGGACCTGGAGCGAATGCTGTTTCTACTGGATGGAAAATCCATCCCTGACAACCGAAGTGATATCTCTACCCGTATGATGGAGTATATTCGTGATAATCCGACTAAGGACGTTTACGAAGATGAATTCTTCAGCATTCGTTACTTTCAGAAGGGAACCGCTCATCTGACATTCAAGCGCCCGGAGCTGATTGAGCGAATGAATGATATCATTGCCAATCATTATCCGGGCATGTTGGCCCATCGATAATGGTCTATATTTTCTAACAAACTTATCTGTTGGTATAAATGTTGGTACAAATTTCATCGAACACGATTTTATTCATATAAAACATATGAATGACTGGTGTATTCGAATCCTGTAGGGTACCATTTTCAAGTCAACACACCTCAACTGAATTCGCTTTTTCTCCTTTATACTCTCTGAAATCACTGGATTTTTCTGTCTCAAGCACTCGCCATGTATACCGGTAGCCCCATCACGCGGTTGGCTACACTGCTTTTGATGCTAACAGGCGTTCGTTGCGTATGGTTGGATAGATTTCGATAAGTGTACTTGGTGGGTTATTGAGATGATGAAATTGCGTCGTTCTCACCTTGTGCCACTTTCCAGCCAAGCAATTACCATATAGCTTGAGCTTATTTTCTTTTTAACGTGATGAAGGGATAAATGAATATGACAACGACATGCCAGAATGTGGTTCTGATAATGTCATTGAGCGCTATAAGGCATCATCATAAATACGTCTATTTTCATTTCAGCTTATTCCCGAGTTTGATTTCATTACGGCTCTATTTTTTAAGATAAATGAATTTTTAATTCAATCTAGTGCGTTAAGTTGCCAAGCTTATAGTGAAGTCTTGCGTTATTTATAATGGATGTGTTTATATGGATTTTTTATCTGTGAGCACCATTAAAAAATAGTGGCGTCAATTTCATTAATTTTATTAACTTCTTTATTTTCATGTGGTTGATATGAAAAAATATCCGATATTCCTAATTTATTCTGCATGGGTTGCAAATATTAATTTTTATTAGTAACGTGGCTAGACCAATTCAATTCGTGAAAAATTTAAAGTATGTTTTGCTACAAAAAATTAATTATCAGAATATTATGCCTTTTGCTAGTTTGTTCCTCGTTATCAGGCTGTATATCATTGGGTCTGATGCTCTCTACCGATCGGAGTAACGATTTCCATAAATCAACTTGGAAATCCGATACCATCACCGCGCTCTCGTTAGGCAAAAATAGTAACGGAATAACCGGTTGGGTATTTGTCGGAAAACATTTTGACTACCTTCTTACAAAAGGCGGGGATAACGTTGTTGAACTGTTAATGGATCCCGCTATCTATCGGGAAAAAATAAAGGTTGCTAACAACGTACATTTTCTAATTAATCCAGATAAAAAAGAATTCGAGGGAGAAATTACGCTAAGCTACACGTGGACTAATGAAAAAGATAAAACTGCAGCGATAGGATATGGATTTATTTGTAAAGATAACGCCATCACATGTTCACTATCGATAAACAATTTAAGCGGAACTATCCATCAGAAAAATAGCGATCAGAATGCAGTAAAACTTCTCCCTTTTTACCACCCATTTGTTGTTGAATTCTATCAGTATAAAAGAGACCTCATTGGACCAAGATCGGCTTGGGTTCTGTTGCCGGTCACTCTAGCATTAGACGTGGTGACGCTACCTCTACAGTTTCTTATCGTTTCCGTTGCTACCCACCATTGATATTTTGTGTGTGCAGGAATACCTGCACACTGGAAGAATTACTCTTCTTCGGCAAGCGGCGTTTCATTCACTTTATTCTGAATGACATCGCCGTACTCAGCCTGAGAATCCCGGACGTTTTTCTGTACTGAAATAGCACCAAATAAACTCAGGAAAAAGGCGATGGCATAGAAGCCTTTTTCGCTTGGCAACAACCCGGCATTCCACAAGCCAATCGCCAACAGAACAATAGAGATGGCAAAAGAGGCAACACAAGAGATGTAATAGATGTGGCTGGTAGGAATGCCTTCAATACGGTCCCGCACCGTTTTTTGCAGTGATACTGATGCGAATAATCCGAGCAACATCACGGCAAAATAGTATCCCCTTTCGTTCAATGCCATATCAGAACGCCAGAGTCCTATCAGGTAGACCACAACGCCACCGCCCAGTGCCAGCCAAGACATAGCATTAAAAGCCTGAGAAGTATTTTTCAAAGCTGTTTTCATTAAAAACCTCGTTCCTTGTTGATTTTAGAGCACGGGAACTATCCGCTACTCAATTTTTGGTTGGTCCATATGGACTAACGCATCATTCCAAGATAGTGACTCCAAGAATAATTTTTGATTCGCAAACATGCGGCCGCTGATTGTACGTGAGGAGGTCACACGACGCGCCCATCGCTACAATGGCGGCCACTTACCCGTGCGTCAAATTAGCCCTAGTCTTAGTAGGCCATTTTTTGTGGCATGACGCTAGACCGCGTCAGATGTTTATCGCAAAACTCTACTGAAAAACGTCTGACACGGCCTAGTTATGCTGAAAATATCTTAAGCAGGTAGCGGAGGATTTTCGTTGCTAACAACCGATATATTTTCTTGTACAGGATGCTCAGCCGCTGTTAGGTCTGCATGGCCAAGAGTGTTGGGTAATGCTGCTGTGAGTGCGGCTAGTGAACCACCAGAAAGGCCGACTTCTTTGAGCAGAGAATCTACAATAGGTGCATGCGTACGGTAGGATAATGCAGCCGTCATCGCTTGTTCTGCGAGATTACCGCCACCATTGTTGCTTGGTTCTGATGAGCTTCCGGCTGTGGCAGAACCATTACGGTTTAAACCGTCAACCTGAATTATTTTAATTCCGTCGATAGATTTCATTGGCTCAACGGATTTCTCAATGATGCTAGGCAGGGACTGCAATAGCGCCAATTTGAATTTTAAGCTGGTCTGATTATCCGACAGTATATTGACCGCATCGTTTAACGCCCTCTGGGCTTCAGCTTCAGCCAACCCTTTCTTCAATGTTGCTTCAGCAAGTTTAATGATGGCTGATGCTTGCAGTTCCGCTGCTTCTTTCTCGGCTTGTGCCTTTAGCGTTAACTGTACGGCTTCGGTTTCTGCTGATTGTTTAGCAACGATTAATGCAACCTGTTTTGCACGATCCGCCTCTGCAGTTTCTCTGGTTGTCACCACATGCTCTTCGGCTCGGACTGCCTCGGCTAATGCATCGTTTGCCCTTGCTTGAGCTTGGGATTGCTGTTCAGATTTACTGGCAATAGCAATATCTTTGTCCTGTGCTGCGATTTCGGTAACTTGCTGTTGTTCAATTTCTTTTATTCTAATTTCACGTTCAGCCTCCACCTTACGAGTGCGAACAGCCTGCTCTCGCGCGATTTCTGCTTCCTGGATCTGACGTTCAGTACTAATACGACTCTGTTCAGCTTCTCGACGACGTTCAGCCTCAAATACAGCAATGTTGGCGCTTTGCTCAGCGCTACGGGTTTTCACCTGCTGCTCTTGGTCAAAGGTCATGAACGATTCTTGCTGCTCAATTTCTAGCTTACGTGACATGGCATCGCGGTTCTTTTCACGCACGGCCACTTCTATGTCTTGTTCGACTTCGTTACGTTCACGGCGGCGGCGTTCGGTTTCCTGAGTCAGCTTGGTTAGCCCCTCTGCATCAAACGCATTGTTAGGGTCGAAGAACTCTTTTGAGGTTTGGTTAAAGTTGGTTAATGAAACACTTTCCAGCTCTAGGCCGTTCTTGGTTAAATCCTCTGCGACCGTATTTTGTACGCCTTGAACGAAGTGTTCGCGGGTATCTTGCAGGTCATGCATGGTCATTTGTGATGCCGTTGCACGCAGTGCATCTACAAATTTATCTTCGATAAGGATCCGCAGATCCTCTGGGGACAGCGTTCTTTGTCCTAAAGTCTGTGCAGCGGTTGCGATGCCTTCAATCGTTGGCTTAACACGAACAAAGAATGCGACGACCACATCGACTCGCATACGGTCTTTGGTGATCAAGCTGTCTTTCATGGAGCGGCTGACTTCCAGCTTGAGGGTATTCATATTGATATGGATAAGCTCATGAAATATAGGAAGTACAATAGCACCTCCGCTCATCACGACTTTCAGCCCCCCTAAACCGGTTCGAACAAAAGATTGCTCGGCAGAAGCACGCTCATAGAGTCGAGAAAAAATAATCCCGATCACCAACAATACGATTAATACGCCAAATGAAACAAATCCCCAATAAGGGATGCTATCCATTTCAAACATAAAATTTCCTTTTGATATCATTAAGTAATATAGAACTACAGTAAATTAGGCCAAGGGTTTTTACTTGCTAAAAATCGCGCTGCCGTTATTTGGGCAATAATTAGCACACGTTCTCCTCGGATAAAAATAACGTCTGAACTTTCTGGCTCAATCAATAAATAGTGAGATTGGCCGAAGGTATCAATAATTTTGCATTCGGCAGACATGCCGGGTTGCTCTGCTGATTGAGTAACGAGAGCCATTGAGCCAACAAAACTATCTTCTGATACGGCGAAGGATTCATCTTTCGGAAGATAAGGGGCAAGCCATCGACCTATGAAATGTAAAGTCGGCAGCGATAGAGCAAATGAAATCAGGGCCATTGCCCCTGCAGATAACGGCGTTTGAAGCAGGCTAATCATTAGGTATTGCCCGCTGATGCCAATAATAGCAAAACTACCCAGTAGCAAAACGAGTGCAACCAGCAACGGAAGCCTGCCAATATGCAACCAGCTTAGCGCTTGTACTAGCAGATTATCTCCGCTAGCAAGATCAAGATGAGTTTCTAGAGAGGAATCTATATGGCTGAATGCACTTGCGCCTATTAATAACGATAATATCTCTAATACACCTAGTGAAATGATGAATGCGAGCGCGAAAAGAAAAGGAGCGTTATAGGCTGATAGTAGTACCACTAGGAGATCCTTTCTATGTATATCCGTAATAACGACTATTCTAACGTTATTTTTTTATTTCGGATACGGAGGCACAGAGATATAGGAAAATACTGAGGTGAAATAATTTTTAATTATATTTAATAGGAATTTATTGAGGCTTGAGTTTTTTTGCCTTATATGGGTTTTTATCTCGCCGAAAATAAATTTAACGATATAAATAATCGTAATTTAATGTTTTTTAGACATAGAGCAGTTGGCTACTTCATGATAGTACGGGGAGACTGTGACCTTATCTGGCTATGAATGAATTTTTCGTGCCTCTGGGGTCATCTGTGTAATTCACTTTGTAAATGTGGGGGGCCTCAATTTGAGGTAGAAATAATCTTATTCATATAAAACATAGTAATAATAAAGATATTTGAACCCCAAGAGGCTACTTTCTGTTACGTGATAGCAAATGCTCTAAATGATACTGCTTAATTTTATTGAGCACTGTGGTATGGGATAGCCCGATTTGGCCTGCGACTTTTCTGGCAGAACCTAATGAAACTAGATGTTTTCTAATAATCTCGTACTCTTGCTTTTCAATCATAGCCTTAATGCTATCATCGTGAGTATGCATTTCTAGATTATTATTTTGTGGCAACGGAATATCGATATCAGCAATCTCTTGTTTATCTGCTAATAGCATAGTTCTGAGTAGGATATTCTTTAATTCACGAACATTCCCAGGCCATGAGTACGCGGTTAGCGTCGCGAGAGCGCTAGGTAGCAGAGTGAGCTTTTTATCCAATTCTAGGCTGTATTTTTGGAAAAAATAGCTGACTAGTGGAAGGATATCTTCTTTACGATCTCTAAGTGGAGGGATGACGATAGGCAGGATATTTACACGATAATAGAGATCTTCACGAAACTGCTTCTGTTCAATCAGATGCTCTAGATTTTGGTTGGTGGCAACAATCACTCTCACATTAACATGCTGTGTTTTGAGTCCTCCTACGCGTTTAATCATTCCGTCTTGCAACACTCGCAGGAGCTTACTTTGAAGGGAAAGTGAAAGCTCACCAAATTCATCAAGAAAAACAGTGCCGTGATTGGCACTTTCAAACAGACCCATTTTCCCGCCTTTAAGTGCACCGCTAAAAGCGCCATATTCATAGCCAAACAGTTCACTTTCAACTAAAGATTCGGGGATCGCAGCGCAGTTTATGGCTTCAAATGCATTATTGCGTCGTTCACTGGAATCGTGAATAGATCGCGCAATCAGCTCCTTACCTGTCCCCGTTTCGCCGCGAATGAGGACGGTGTATTTGCTTTGCGCTATTTTGCGTGCTGCGGCTAAGCAGTCAGCCATAATGGGGCTTGCGTAAATGAGCTCATCGAAATCAGAAGATAGTTTTTTACTCTTGGGCTTGTGTGTCAGCGATGCATTCTTGGCTTTGCCAAGAATGATATTGGCACCAGTAATTTTGTTGTTATGCAAAATGGGGCGGATAGTGCAGCTAATAAATGCCCCTGTTATCTTGTTTCCAATTTCTTTAGTGCTGACTTTACCACAGCGAAAATCCTTAACTTCCTCCCAGTCAATAAGTGTAGATATATTCCTACCAATCACTTCGTGGCGTAAGAGGTTGAATGTTGCCTCTGCGCTAGGGCTAAAGTCATTAATGACGCCATAATTTGAAATAACGATATGGGCATAGTTGGACAGTGATAATACAGTGGATTCGTCTTTAGCCGGGTAAATACTCAAAATATCATTATTAACCAGAAGGTTGCCTAAAAGAAACTGAAGTTTTTTTTCCGAGGGAATGCTAAAACGAATAAAAATTTCACAAGATGATACGTGCAAAGTATCAATATAAATATCCATGTTGCTGAACTCACTAATTACATCAGCAATCATGGCAGTGCGATCGATAGTTTTTATATTCCATCCAACGGTAAGCATGATAACCACCAGAGTCAAATGTATGGCGACTATGGTAGCAATGTTTGTTCGTTGGGCAATTGCAGATTGTCCGGCGAGTGATTTGGTACCCGCCGGACATCACAATACTGAGAGATTTTTGGAATGGACTAACCGCTATTCAAAAAATTTAAGGAACGGTGATATGACCAGCAAAATGCCAAACGCCAACACACACCAGGTTTGCACTCCTTTGAATTTATGTAGTTTTTTGACTTTATAGACAAGATAGCATGGGATTAAGCATGATACGATACCGTAAAGTGGGCTGCCGATATGGAAAAATATCACCACAGAGAACCCGAGAGAAACCCAAGCAAACAATAGAAGGACGATAAAGACGTAAACACCAAGCCCAAGCGCTTTATGGTTGATCCTATCTTCTGGAATGAAGCGCTGAATAATATTAACTAAAATGCCTTTAACCGCTTCTTGAAAACCTAGATAGATACCCAAAAAAGCCGTTAATACTGCAAAAATGTTGAGCAGCGTAGTCATAACGTGGACGAGTGTTCCAGGGATAACTTTTGCAGCCATGGCAAGAGCAGAAATATTTAGGTTAAAGGCTTCTACGGCTTGCTCGTGGCTCATTGAGAAGGTAAAGGAGAATGAAAAAAATATAATTATACTAATGAGGATAATATAGGAAATCCGATGCACACGGATTGCTTTATAGGTGGCTAGCTGCTTATCTTCCTCTCTTTTTCTATAGGCAATGTTCATAGGGTTTAAGATCTGTACGAAGACAGCAGAGAAGAAAGCAAAGGGCGCCGTTAATAACACATCACGACAGAAAACACCCATTTCAGGAAATGCCGTAATATTGTTTAAATCCCAGTGGGGGATCATGACTAAGCCGAGCAAAATAATAATGCCAACTTTGATGACAACCATTGGCCCTGATATTTTAAACAGCAGGCGTTCACCTCGGGAAGCAATGAACACTAACACCATAAAAACGATGAGTTTATAAACTGCGGAGTCAGACAGAATCTGGTCTGTTACCCCAAACGTTTTTAAATATGACGCACTATCGTAAATCACTGAAATAGAATAGATAAACATGCCGTGGACCAGCATGATGAAATAGATGATCCCTAGCGCGATCCCCCAGTTTTTACCAAGATACTGGGTAATAATGTTGGAGTAGTCTTCACAGATATCGCTCTCAGAGAGCGTTTTCATATAAAGATTCTGTAGCATGTAGGTCGCTGGATAGGCGATTAAAAATGCGACAATAAATACCCAAATACCTTTCAGACCAATTTGTACAGGTACTAACACGGTTCCTGCCCCAATAGCCATGCCGATGCACAGCAATATCCAGCCAATATCATAAGCTGTAAGGGGGATGCTTTTGTATTGCCGCTTTGTTTCACTTAAGGAAGCAATGGTCGACATGAGTTACTCCTGTCTGAATAATCGAGAGAGTCAAAATTGCAGCCGGTGCCTATCTGTTTTATATGCGCGCACTCGACTGTTTCCTCTTAGGAAAGCCACTGCATGATGATAGCTTTGCCTATGGTGTTGATGCAGTGGCCAATAAGAGGATAAATTATCGAAGGTTAATAAATCGCCTTATTGAAAGCTTGCTCGAGGTCAGCGATGATATCTTCAGGATCTTCAAGCCCTACAGATATTCTTATGAGCCCATCGGTAATACCGGCTTTCATTCTTTCCTCTGGTAACATAGGTGAATGCGTCATGGACGCAGGGTGCTGAATTAATGTTTCAGTATCGCCAAGGCTGACAGCAAGCAGGCAAAGTTCAACGGAGTCCATCACAGTTTGCCCAGCTTCAACGCCCCCTTTAATTTCGAAGCTAATCACAGCGCCAAAATTCGACATCTGTTTTTTGCCTAATTCATAGTTTGGGTGATCTGGCAGGCCGGGATAATAAACCTTTGTGACAGCTGAATGCGAGGATAAAAACTTCGCCACCTGCATGGCATTTTGACAATGGCGCTCCATGCGGACGGCCAATGTTTTCAATCCACGCAGCGTAAGCCACGCATTGAAAGGGCTGATACAGCCACCCGTTATATCTTTAACGCCGACAAAACGCGCTTGATTGATGAATTCTTGGTCACCAACGATAACGCCGCCGATCACATCGCCGTGCCCATTAATGTATTTAGTCACGCTGTGAACCACGATATCAGCACCAAATTTAAGTGGATTCTGGCAATAAGGTGACATGAACGTATTATCGACAACTAATAATGCATCGTTGACGTGAGCCAGATTGGCACTTTGTTCGATATCAATAATGGACAACGTAGGGTTAGCTGGAGTTTCAATATAAATTACTTTGGTATTTGGCTTTATTGCTGCTTTGATATTCTCAATGTTGGCTGCATCGACGAAAGTAACCTCTATCCCGAATTTAGGCATGCTGTGTGACAATAATGCATGGGTACAGCCATATATTGCCTCAGAAGCTACAATATGATCGCCTTGCCCGCACAGCGTTAACAGCGTTGATGAAATAGCAGCCATTCCTGATGCAGTGGCAAGCGCCGCTTCACCTGCCTCTAGTACGGCAATTTTTTCTTCGAGCGCGGTTTGTGTCGGATTTCCGAGGCGTGTGTAGATATATCCCGGCTCTTCGAGGGCAAACCTAGCCGCTCCTTGCTTAGCATTCTCGAATACGAATGTAGAAGTCTGAAAAATAGGTGTGGCTAGCGCACCGGTTGTTGCGTCTGGATGCTGTCCTGCATGGATGATTTTAGTGTTATAGCCTTTATCGTGCAGTTTCATACTTCGTTGCCTCATTAGGTTAGGTATTGTCCTAATGGATATAGCAAGGTCTGTGCCAGAGTTTAATTTATTGAAATATATGATTTTTATTTTATTTATTTCTACGGTGTCAACTTTATCTCCAAAAAATGGAAATATTACTTACGGCATAAAAATTAAGTTTAAATACTAAAATTAAGTTAAAGAATAAATAAACTTCCGAATTAATTTTTACTCGTTGGGTAATGATGTTTTTAAATGAAGTGGCTTTTTAAATTTTTAAAAAGGATAAACCATTAAAGATTGTTTTTATTATAGGAAGTGATTTTTCTGCGGGAGATTGCTGCAAAGTATATTGGGAGTTTTTTTTATGCATAAATATAAGGCTGATATTTTAATGCATTTTCATATGGCTATTATTTTGATGATAGTGCGATACAATATCACCACGACACCTTGCACAGAGAAAAGATCAGTTATGAATGAAGAATATAATCAGTTCAATCAGCCTGTAGGGCGTAGCTTACCTCATTGGCACGGATGTGAAGTGCCAGCCCAGTCTGTGCTTAACGGGCAGTATTGTCGGTTAGAAAGGATATCCGCTGCCCATGGCGATGATCTGTTTGATGCTTATCAATTGCCTGGCTCAGAGAAGGATTGGACGTATCTTCCTGCTGGGCCATTTAAGAATAGAGAGGACTTCGATCGGCACTTCAATACACTCTTAGCTTCTGTGGATCCACTGCACTATGCGGTTATTGATTTAGCGACGGGTAAGGCGATTGGTACTGTTGCGCTCATGCGTATTGATGCGAAAAATGGCGTGATTGAAATGGGGTGGGTAGTTTATTCAAGAGCTTTAATGCGCACCCGTATGGCGACGGAAGCACAGTTTTTGTTGATGTCATATGTTATGGATAATCTCCATTACCGCCGCTATGAATGGAAATGCGATTCCCTGAATGAAGGATCGCATAAAGCAGCGCTGCGATTGGGGTTCAAATTCGAAGGCCTATTCCGTAATGCAACGGTGTATAAAGGAAGAACCCGAGACACCGCGTGGTTTTCAATTATCGATGAAGAATGGCCAGAAGTTCGGAATGCGCTTGTCTCTTGGCTTAATCAGGATAACTTTGATGAGAATGGTCAACAACGCCAAAGTTTAAATGATCTTAGAAATAATAGCGTGGCATGAGATTATTCCTTTCTGAAAATAACTCTATACGCAATAAATTTTTTAAGACGCTCTCGGGCGTCTTTTACTTACTTCAGACGTATCCGGCGAAAATTTCCTGAAATGTTATTTCGAACTGCGGCGTTCAGAAATCCAGTCCTGAATTTCGATGGCGAAAGTGTCTGGCGCTTTACGGAATGTACGTCGTGCCAAATCTAAAATTGTGTGACGAGCTAACTCTTCCTCCATGCGCTGCTGCGCGCTATCCATCACCGCGCGAATGTTGCATGGGCCCTCACACGCCCAAGCCGGAGGAGATTCCTCAAAAACGGCTAGGCGCTGGCGAATTTCCTTGCATTCGAACACTGTCTTGGAACCATCAATGGCCTGCGCAACGTCAAGCATGGTGATAAGCTCCGGCGCTCTCGCTAAACGAAATCCTCCCCCTTTACCTTCGCTGCTGACCACTAACCCAGCACGTGAAAGACGGGTAAAAATTTTGGCTAGGTAATCGAAGGGAACTCCTTGAAGCTCAGCCATCTCGCGCACATTCATTTCACGATCGTCGCCCTTGCTGTCGACCATGCATAACAGGCTATGAAGGCCATATTCCACGCCTGAACTATAGAATGCCATATCAAACTCCGCTTAGTAAATTCTTAGTAAGAATACATGGAACCGCACAATCTGCAAAGGCATGCATGCTGGCTAGTTCGGTGTATTATTTTAATTTATTTAAAATCAAATAATTATGATAATTGTCCGCGTGAAGATTAACACTAACTCCGAAACCTGTTGTCGGAGTTAACGGCGACATGTATAGTCGTAGTTATTGAAGTGGATGAGCAAATAATCAAAAGGTAGCAAAACATGAATAACCGTATTCTTATCGTTGGCGCTGGTTTTTCTGGCATGTGGGCCGCTATCAGCGCGGCGCGTTTAGCGCATCTGAATAATCGTCGTGATATCGAAATAACCGTATTAGCACCGCAGCCAGAGCTGCGCGTTCGTCCGCGGTTTTATGAAGATAAAGTGGCCACGCTGGTTTCTCCTTTGCTGCCATTGTTTGGTGAAATTGGTGTTAATTTCCTTCAGGGAAATGCAGAACATATTGATTCAAAAAATAAAATAGTGTCATATCGTGATGCTTCAGGGAGTGCCGCTTCGGTATCTTATGACCGTTTAGTATTGGCAAGCGGTAGCCGTGTGAAGAAGTCATTGGTTGAGGGCGCGCAGAAATATGCCTTCGATATTGATCAATTAGAATCGGCGCAGAAGTTTGAAAATCACCTGTTAAATTTGCCAAATCAAAAGCCGAGTGAAGCGCGTAATACCGTCGTGGTATGCGGTGGTGGGTTTACCGGGATTGAGTTGGCAACGGAGCTTCCTTCACGCCTTAAAGCGTTATTAGGTGAGGATACGAAGACTAAAGTAATCGTAGTTGAACGTGGTGTCGAAATCGGCAGTCGTTTCAGCGCGGAATTACGCGATGTCATCGCCCAAGCTTCTGAAGAGTTAGGTATTGAGTGGAAGCTGAATGCGGAAGTTGAAGTTATTGATGCCAATGGCGTGACGTTGAAGGATGGAACCCGCATTAATGCTTCAACCGTGGTGTGGACCGTTGGTGTAGAAGCCAGCGCGTTAACACAGCAGCTGGAGGCTGAACGCGATAACCAAGGCCGTTTGCTGGTTGATGAAAACTTGCAGGTTCGAGGATTACCGGGTGTTTATGCCACGGGAGACGTTGCCCATGCAGCAACCGATAATTTAGGGCATAAGGCGCTGATGACTTGCCAGCATGCGATTCAGCTGGGGAAATTTGCCGGTAATAACGTTGCAGCCGATCTTATTGGCGTATCTGCTGTGGCTTACCGTCAGGAAAACTATGTGACCTGCCTAGATTTAGGCGCGTGGGGTGCGGTCTTCACGCAGGGCTGGGAGCAAAAAGTTGAGTCGGTTCGCGACGAAGCTAAAAAGATTAAAATCTCAATTACCAATGAGCTGATCTACCCACCAAAAGCGGAGCGCGATGTTGCTTTTGCGGCGGCAGATCCATTGGCGGCGTTTGTATAACCACGTCGATGAGGGGCAGGCTTTGAGTTTGCCCTCGCTTTTCTGAGTCATGCGATGTTCGGTTATTGAAATTTAGCGTGTCTCAAATATCATTTTCTATTAATAATAAAAACGTATACCAATATCTCATTATGCTTTTCTACGTTATAACCCTGCTACCGAAATTATTATCCCCCTCACGCTAATCCTCTTTTTTTACAATACCTTAGTTTATGTAAGCTCTTTTCTATTCCCTTTTGTTACGCTATAAATTGCCTCCGCCGCGTTCTCGCAACAACAGTAGGATACAAAAAATACTTTGCAGAATAAGTATCTATAAATCATTATTTGAAACGTGGTTTCACTCCAATTTTGTAGGCTAATCTTGAACTTACATGCAGTACTGCGTCAGCGCGTAGCCAATACGCGTTGGTATGCGAAAAGAAAAAGTTATCGTGTGCTATTTTGGCGAGAAATAACGCCGCTTGCGGTTCCTATCTTGGTAGAAAATGCCTGTGTGTTGTTGATGGGCGTCCTCAGTACTTTTCTCGTTAGCTGGATTGGCAAAGAAGCCATGGCAGGCGTTGGGCTTGCCGATAGCTTTAATATGGTGATTATTTCCTTTATTGCCGCCGTTGACTTAGGTACGACCGTGGTGGTCGCCTTCAGTTTGGGGACGCGCGATCGTCGTCGGGCGCGCGCCGCCGCAAGGCAATCGCTGGTATTGATGACGGCTGTCGCCTTGCTGCTAGCTGCCGGTATTCATCTGGCAGGTGAATATATTATTGACGTGATCGCGGGTGACGCGACGCCAGAGGTGAAAGCGCTAGCGCTGTCTTATTTGCAGACCACGGTGTGGAGTTATCCTGCTGCAGCCATTGCGCTTATCGGTAGCGGGGCGTTGCGCGGTGCGGGTAATACTAAAATCCCGCTGCTGGTTAACGGCGGGATGAATATCCTGAACATCATGATCAGTAGTGTTCTGATCTACGGCATATTTGGCTGGGGAGGGCTTGGTTTTATCGGTGCAGGCCTTGGGTTAACGCTCTCTCGTTATATCGGTGCGGCTTGCATTATTTACGTTCTCTTAAAGGGCTTTAACCCTGCGCTGCGTATTTCGCTGAAAAGTTATTTTAAACCGCTGAAACTGAATATTTTATGGGAAGTTTTGGGTATTGGTATTCCTGCCAGTATTGAGTCGGTGCTGTTTACCGGCGGTAAACTGCTCACCCAGATGTTTGTGGCGGGCATGGGCACCAACGTTATTGCGGGTAATTTTATCGCCTTTTCAGTGGCGGCATTAATCAACCTGCCCGGTAATGCGTTGGGTTCTGCTTCAACGATCATCGTTGGACGACGCTTAGGTAAAGGACAAATAGGCCAAGCTGAACGTCAGCTTCGCTATGTTTTCTGGCTATCAACCATCGTTTTGACCATCATCGCTTGGGGAACGGCACCTTTTGCGGGCCTGTTTGCGTCCTTCTACACGCAAGAATCTGACGTTATCGATGTGGTTAAAATACTGCTGTGGCTTAATGCCGCGTTTATGCCGATCTGGGCTGCGTCGTGGGTGCTTCCTGCAGGGCTTAAAGGCGCGCGCGATGTCCGTTTTGCTATGTGGATTTCGATGCTCGGAATGTGGGGCTGTCGCGTAGTGGCTGGCTATACGTTAGGCGTTGTGCTCGGCATGGGGGTTGTTGGCGTCTGGCTTGGGATGTTCTTTGACTGGGCGGTGCGCGGCGTATGCTTCTATTGGCGGATGGTTAGCGGTCGCTGGCTATGGAAATATCCTCGTATTCAGCCTGAAATCGAGGAAGTTGACGCCAATAAAACGCAATAATTCAGCCGTTGGCGATATTCCTCCCCTCATGATTGGGGGGAGTTTGACGAATAAATTAACTCCAGCCTTCCTGCACTAAAGAGTCGCGGCCTACTAATACGGAATCGGCACCGAGGGCGATCATCCTCACCGCGTCTAAACCGCTGCTATGCGCTGTTCCGACCACGGCTGTCGCTCAACGCGCATGTAGGCACCTCTTCCGCGGGGGCTTTGCCGCTGGTCAAATGTTAAGACTGGTAGCGCAGAGCGTCGACAAACAAGGAAAATGCTGTGGTGTGTTGTTTGCGGCTTGGGTAATAAAGATAGTAACCAGGAAATCGGTTGCACCACTCATCAAGCACTTGAACTAATCGACCATCGGCGAGCTCGTCTTGTACTGAATCCTCAGGTACATAGGCTAAGCCGAAGCCAACCACGGCTGCATCAATGCGCTGGCGTAAGCTGTTAAAAGTCAGTTGTCCATCGACACGAACCCTGAGTTCTTGACCCTCTTTCTCAAACTCCCACGCATATAACCCACCCCGAGTGGGTAAACGCATGTTGATACAGCGATAGTTCTGCAGTTCTTGCGGTTTTGAAGGGCTGCCCTGCTGGTGGAGATACTGAGGTGCTCCTACCACGACCATTCGCATATCTGGGCCAATACGCACGGCAACCATGTCTTTAGCCACTTGCTCGCCAAGGCGAACACCGGCATCAAAGCGCCCATTGACGATATCGGTTAGGGAATTATCAGCCACGATTTCAACGTTGATATCGGGATAGTTGGCAAGGAATGATTTTAAAAATGGCCACAGAACAGAATCTACGGCGTGTTCTCCGGCGGTAATGCGAATATTTCCCGCAGGGGTATCGCGCATGTCACGTAAGGCATCTAACTCGCTTTCAATTTCGCTAAACCGTGGTTCAAGACTGTTGGCGAGTTTCTCGCCGGCTTCCGTTGGCGCTACGCTGCGCGTGGTACGCGTGAGTAAACGAATATCGAGACGCTCTTCAAGCCCGCGAATGGAATGGCTAAGCGCCGACTGTGACACGCCTAATTTCGCCGCGGCTTTGGTAAAACTGCGCTCTCTGGCAACAACGAGAAAAGAGATCAGATCATTAAAGTTTTCTTTCAGCATTTTGCAGGTCTTTTGGCTCAAGATAGCGCAAGTATAGGCCTATTTATGAATTTTACTCATAGCTCCTTGCGCATTTAGCTATCTAGTTGCGCAGTGTGAATCGGGGTAACGTTTAGACCAAACAGAATACCGACAGCTTCCGCTTTTGTTCGGCTTAGCTGTGTGAGTTTAAAGAAGAGGAAAATATGAAAATTATCCATAACGGTTCGCAAGCTTCACTGGTTGGCTCAGACGATTATTTTACCGGCAGCGTACGTATTGATGGCCTGTTTCAGGCTGAAGACCCAGCGCGAGTCGGCGGTGCCACGGTAACCTTTGAACCTAGTGCACGCACCGCGTGGCATACACATCCATTGGGACAAACGCTGATCGTTACCCAAGGTCGTGGATGGGTACAGGAATTAGGCAAAGAGATTCAGGAAATTAACCCAGGCGATATCGTGTGGATCCCTGCTGGCGTTAAACACTGGCATGGTGCGACATCAGAAACCGCTATGACGCACATTGCTATTGCCGAATCATTGAATGGTAGCGTGGTGGAATGGATGGAGAAAGTGACGGACGAGCAGTATCGCAAATAGTATTACACACCACAGAACTGCGGTTTCATCATGGTCATGCGTTCATTGTTAAACTTTTTGTGATAAAGGCAGATCGCGTTTTTCGCGTGCTAGATTCACGGTTCAAGACAAAACAAAAAGGATTAACGGATGAAATTGTTGAAAATCGCGCTTCTAACCTCGCTTATCTCTTTGTCTACCGCGGTATCTGCGGAGCCGGCTAAAAATCCGCTTAGCGTGCATATTTTAAATCAACAGACTGGGCTACCTTCTGCCGGTGTTGCCGTCACGCTAGAGCATAAAGAAGGCGATCGCTGGGTCAATTTATCGAGTGGGGTGACTGACAACGATGGGCGTATTCCTGCACTTTATCCGCAGGGTCAAAGCATGGCGCTGGGTGATTATAAAGTGACGTTCAAAACGGGGGAGTATTTCTCAAAACTTAAACAAGAGACGTTCTTCCCAGAAATACCTGTTGAGTTTCATGTCATTAAAACTAACCAACATTTACATGTGCCTTTGTTGCTTAGCCAGTATGGCTATTCAACATATCGTGGTAGTTAATGTTTTTTGCAGTTAGCATTCATTTTTTAATTAGGTCGCATTATCTGCGGCCTTTTTATTTTTATTGTAATTTAAGAAGTGTAATTAAGTTATTCACTAACCCTGAAGCGTTGCTGCCGAGATCGTAGTTTTCTGAAGGTAATAACCAATTCTCTATAAGCCCACTCATATATGCGCGAATTATAACTATTGACTGGGGAATGTTTAATGTCGATGGCAATTGATTTAATGTAACACAACGTTTTAACGTATTCGTTAAACGCTCCTCTTCAAAATAAACCATGCGCCGTATTTCATGTCTAGGTGTCATTTCTTTTGTGAATTCACATTTATGAAATATTATTTCCATCAATGATTTTTGTTGGGGGTCGCTAACCACTGCGCGTAGAAGATAGGTGAGGGTTTCTTGCAATGCATTTAAAGGATTATCTTTGTTTTCACTGTGTATTTTTTCCGATATATACAATGAGTAATGTGCAGACTGTTGCCATATCTCGTTGAATAACTCTTCTTTGTTTTTAAAGTGCCAGTAAATCGCACCTCGAGTAACCCCCGCAGAGCAGGCGATATCACTTAACGTTGTAGATGAAAATCCACGTATTGAAAATTCACTGATTGCTACATTTATTATTCTTTGACGAGTAACAAATGCATCCTCTTTAGTTTTACGTGCCATAGTGATACCAAATAACCAAGACTGTGATTTACAGAGAAGGATAGGGTTTTGTAGGATGGGCCTCATTCTATTCGCTACACGTTCAGTTTGTCATTCTGATTTTATTATGTGGCCATCCATTAATGGTTGTAATAAAACTAGCCAACGTGTTTATTCGCAATCATATTAGATATGCAGGCATAGGTGGTGCATGATAATTAATTTATATATTTAAGATGTGATGTATTTTTCTGGGGAATTATTTAGATTCAAACGTAAAGCTGAACGTAAAGATAAAGTGATTTTGATAATTAAACTTACACAATTAGGTGGGTGTTCTTGTTTTTTATCTGGATGTTATTCTATTTTTCCTCAAAAATAGCAGCCTGCGACTTTGTTTTCATACCGCCGTGTAGGCTTGGTTTTTATTTAATGTTAATCACTAATGTGATTTGTCAGTGGTGTTACACCTGCTGTTTTCTATCAGATTACGTTGTTTATAACCATCAGAAGAACGATGTGTGAATTATACCCGTACAGCTTATTACCATTTTTATGTACGCCTGGCGTCGTGTCGAAATATTTAAGGAATAGCAATGAAGAAATACAGTGAGTTTATTCTCCTGCCCTCAGTGATTCTCCTTTCCGCCTGCTTTGTGTTGTCTGGGTGTGATGATAACGAGGTTAAAGCGCCTCTGCCGCAGCCTCATGTGGGGGTTGTGACTTTGAAAGCTGAACCTTTGCAAGTGACGACCGAGTTACCAGGACGTACAGCTGCCTACCGTGTTGCTGAAGTTCGCCCGCAGGTAGGTGGAATTATTCTCAAGCGTAACTTCACTGAAGGGAGTGATATTCGCGGTGGCGAATCGTTGTATCAAATCGATCCTGCCCCTTACAAAGCGGCTTATGACAGCACGCAAGGTGAGCTCGCCAAAGCCGTTGCCGCAGCAAAACTGGCGCATTTAACCGTTCAGCGTGATAAGCCGTTGGTTGGCGACCACTATGTTAGCCAACAAGAATTCGACACGGCGGTGGCAAACGCGCAGCAAGCCGATGCCGATGTACAGGCGGCAAAAGCCAATGTTGAAACGGCTCGAATCAATTTAGCCTACACCAAGGTGACCTCTCCTATCGATGGGCGCATTGGACAGTCTAACGTTACCGAAGGCGCGCTGGTGACCACTGAACAGGCCAATGCGCTAGCAACCGTGCAACAGCTTGATCCTATTTACGTTGATGTCACCCAATCGAGCAACGACTTCATCCGTCTTAAGCAGGCCGTCATCCAAGGCAGCCTTGAAAAAAGCGCACTGCAAACTCAGGTCACGCTGGTGATGGAAAATGGTCAGCCTTATCCGCTCAAAGGCCAGCTGCAATTCTCGGACGTCAGCGTTGATGAAAGCACCGGTTCGATAACGATTCGCGCGTTGTTCCCAAACCCTCAACACGATCTCTTACCGGGGATGTTTGTGCGCGCGAGCATTGATGAAGGCATGCAAAAAGATGCACTGCTGGTTCCGCAGCAGGGGGTAACACGCAACCCACGTGGTGAGGCCACTGTGATGTTAGTTAACGCCAAGAGTCAGGTTGAAGTGCGTAGTGTGACCGCCGCACAGGCAATCGGTGACAAATGGTTGGTGACGCAAGGATTACACAGCGGTGATCGCGTGATCGTCAGCGGGCTACAGAAAGTACGCCCTGAAATGACGGTAAAAGCGGAAGAGCAGGATCTGCAGGCGAATGCGTCTCAGGGACAGTAATCGCTACGGCGATAATTCATACAAGGTAAAACGAGCGTATGTCTAAGTTTTTTATTGAGCGCCCGATCTTTGCTTGGGTACTTGCCATTATTCTTATGTTGGCAGGGGGATTGGCGATTTTAAAACTGCCGATTGCCCAGTACCCAACGATTGCCCCTCCTGCGGTTGCGATAACGGCGACCTATCCGGGAGCTGATGCGAAAACCGTTCAGGATACGGTGACGCAGATTATCGAACAGAACATGAACGGCATCGATAATCTGATGTATATGTCGTCAACCAGTGACTCTGCGGGCGGTGTAACCATTACCTTAACCTTCAATTCGGGGACAGACCCCGATATTGCTCAGGTTCAGGTTCAGAATAAGCTCCAACTGGCAACCCCGTTGCTGCCACAGGAAGTCCAGCAGCAAGGGATTAGCGTTGAAAAATCCAGCAGCAGTTTCTTGTTGGTTGCAGGTTTTATATCAGACAACAAAAGCCTGACTCAGGATGATATTTCTGACTATGTTGCCTCAAACATCAAAGATCCCATCAGCCGTAGCAGCGGCGTTGGTGATGTTCAGCTGTTTGGTGCGCAGTATGCGATGCGTATTTGGCTGAATGCCGATCAACTGAACAAGTATCAACTGACCACGGTTGACGTTGTTAACCAGCTAAAAATTCAGAATGACCAAATTGCGGCAGGGCAGTTAGGCGGCACGCCCGCTGTGGGCAATCAGCAGCTTAACGCTTCCATCATTGCGCAGACGCGATTAAAAGACCCCGAAGAATTTGGCAAAATCTTGCTGAAGGTAAACCAGGATGGTTCGCAGGTACGTCTGAAAGATGTGGCTCGCATTGAGCTTGGCGGTGAGAACTACAACATCGTGGTGAAAATCAACGGACAACCTGCGGCTGGCTTAGGGATTAAGTTGGCAACAGGCGCCAATGCGTTGGATACGGCAGCCGCAATTAAAGCCAAGCTGGCAGAGCTACAACCCTATTTCCCTCAGGGCATGAAGGTTGTCTATCCATATGACACCACGCCGTTTGTAAAAATCTCGATTCACGAAGTTGTCAAAACCCTGTTTGAAGCCATTATCTTGGTCTTCTTGGTCATGTATCTGTTCTTGCAAAATATCCGCGCAACGCTTATCCCCACTATCGCGGTGCCTGTTGTTCTGCTAGGAACTTTTGCAATCCTTTCCGCGTTTGGCTATTCGATAAACACCCTAACTATGTTTGGGATGGTGTTGGCGATAGGCTTGCTGGTTGACGATGCCATCGTCGTGGTGGAAAACGTCGAGCGCGTTATGGCGGAGGAGCATCTACCGCCAAAAGAAGCCACGATAAAGTTGATGGACCAGATTCAGGGGGCGTTGGTCGGGATTGCCATGGTGCTGTCGGCGGTGTTTATTCCGATGGCATTTTTTGGCGGCTCAACCGGTGCGATCTATCGCCAGTTCTCCATCACCATTGTTTCCGCCATGGCGCTGTCTGTGCTGGTGGCGCTTATCTTAACGCCGGCACTGTGCGCCACGTTGCTCAAACCCGTTTCTGCTGAAGGCCATGGTGAAAAACAAGGCTTCTTTGGTTGGTTCAACCGCAAATTTGAGCAGAGCACGCACCATTATACGGATAGCGTGGGGGGGATCCTGCGAAACACGGGGCGTTACCTTGTCATCTACGTATTGATTGTCGTCGGCATGTGCGTGTTGTTCTTGCGCCTACCGACGTCATTCTTGCCCGAAGAAGATCAGGGCGTCTTTATGACCATGGTGCAGTTGCCTGCTGGGGCGACTCAAGCAAGAACCCAGAAGGTGTTAGATCAGGTGACGAATTATTACCTGACTAAAGAGCACGCTAACGTTGAGTCGGTCTTTACGGTTAACGGTTTTAGCTTTAGTGGCTCGGGACAAAACTCCGGCTTGGCATTTGTCAGCTTAAAGCCGTGGGACGAACGTTCGGGGAAAGAAAACGACGTGATGTCGATCATTGGCCGCGCGATGAAATCTTTCACGCAGATCAAAGATGGCCTCGTGTTTCCGTTCAACTTACCGGCCATTATTGAACTCGGTACCGCGACTGGTTTTGACTTCGAGCTTATCGATCAGGCAAACCTAGGTCATCAACAGCTCACTCAGGCGCGTAATCAACTGTTAGGAATGGTCGCTCAGCATCCAAAAGTGATGGTGCGAGTGCGTCCTAACGGACTGGAAGACACGTCGCAGTACAAGCTGGACGTGGATCAGGAAAAGGCGCAGGCGTTGGGTGTATCGCTGTCGGATATCAACCAAACTATTTCGACTGCTCTAGGCGGAACCTACGTTAACGACTTTATCGATCGCGGACGTGTGAAGAAGGTTTATGCCCAAGCCGATGCACGTTTCCGTATGTTGCCTGGTGATATCAATAATTGGTATGTACGTGGCGACAGTGGAAAAATGGTGCCTTTCTCTTCCTTTGCAACCGCAAGTTGGATTACAGGCTCGCCGCGTTTAGAGCGTTATAACGGTTTACCGTCGATGGAAATTCTGGGCGAAGCGGCACCGGGCAAAAGTACCGGTGATGCCATGCAAATGATGGAACAACTTGTGACTAAGTTACCGTCGGGTATTGGCTACGACTGGACGGGAATGTCCTATCAGGAACGTTTGTCTGGAAATCAGGCTCCTGCCCTGTATGCCATCTCGCTGGTAGTCGTATTCCTGTGCTTGGCGGCGCTGTATGAAAGCTGGTCTATACCGTTCTCGGTAATGCTAGTTGTTCCGCTTGGCGTGGTCGGTGCCTTATTGGCAGCGGCGTTACGCGGTATGAACAATGACGTTTACTTCCAAGTTGGGTTGTTAACCACGATCGGCCTCTCAGCTAAAAATGCCATCTTAATCGTCGAGTTTGCTAAAGACCTGATGGATAAAGAAGGCAAAGGGCTGATCGATGCCACTTTAGAAGCGGTACGAATGCGTTTGCGGCCAATCTTAATGACGTCGCTGGCATTTATTCTGGGTGTTCTGCCGTTGGTTATCAGTTCTGGTGCGGGTTCAGGTGCGCAAAACGCTGTAGGTACAGGCGTGATGGGGGGAATGCTGACGGCAACGCTATTGGCTATTTTCTTTGTCCCAGTATTCTTTGTGGTTGTGCGCCGTCGCTTTAGCAAAGCGAAAGAATAAAAATAAAGACTGTTAAATCAAAAAGTAAAGGCCTGTGATGTTGTGTCACAGGCCTTTACATCAAAGTTTTCCACTCCGCTTTGCATATATCCTCGATGTATCGAGATCTATCTCGCAAAAATTACAAAAGCTAGATTACCCAGCATCTCTGATTCTGTGACGTAAAAAGTACATATACGGCATGAATAAGTGTAATCGTTTTCATTGCTGTGAATGCAACTCCCCGTTCTCATTGGATTTCTCTTTCTCAGCCGTAGCGTCATGAAGTGAAACCGTCCATAACCTCAAGAAAAAGTTAGATAAAGCCGAGATGTTTTCACTTTGTTAATTTTTCAATACTGTGATGTAACCCAAATCTCACTTCAATGCATTGACTATAGTGATCCCTGTTCGGTTGCTTTTTATCCAATCATTGCTCAATGAGGATCTCAGTATGTGGAAGCGTTTACTTTTGGTTACAGCCGTCTCTGCTGCACTCTCTTCAGCTGCGTTGGCTCAGTCGATGACCGTTGGTTTTTCTCAGGTCGGATCGGAATCAGGCTGGCGCGCCGCTGAAACCAGCGTGGCAAAAAGCGAAGCACAAAAGCGCGGTATTACGTTGAAAATTGCGGATGGCCAACAAAAGCAGGAAAACCAAATCAAAGCCGTTCGCTCCTTTATTGCTCAAGGCGTTGATGCCATTTTTATTGCCCCAGTTGTTCAGACTGGATGGGAACCCGTCTTACAGGAAGCCAAAGAGGCGAATATCCCGGTTTTCTTACTTGATCGCGCCATCACCGTGAAAGACAAATCACTGTATATGACCGTTGTCACCGCAGACAACGTGTTGGAAGGCAAACTGATCGGCGACTGGCTGGTGAAACAGGTTGCAGGAAAGCCGTGTAACGTGGTGGAGCTACAGGGAACCGTCGGTGCGAGCGTAGCAATCGATCGCAAAAAAGGCTTTGCTGAAGCGATTGCCGATGCGCCAAACATCAAAATTGTACGTTCTCAATCAGGAGACTTTACCCGCAGCAAGGGCAAAGAGGTCATGGAGAGTTTTATTAAAGCCGAAAACAACGGCAAAGATATCTGCATGGTTTACGCACATAACGATGATATGGCGATAGGCGCTATTCAGGCGATCAAAGAAGCGGGGCTTAAACCGGGCAAAGATATCCTGACTGGATCTATCGATGGCGTACCTGATATTTATAAAGCGATGCTGGCAGGAGAAGCCAATGCCAACGTAGAACTCACGCCAAACATGGCCGGGCCTGCGTTTGATGCGTTAGAGAAGTACAAAAAAGACGGCACGTTGCCACCGAAAATTACCAAAACCGAATCCAAGCTGTTCCTACCTGACAGCGCGCAAGCTGAGTTAGATAAGAAAAAAGATATGGGATATTAATTCCATATCCCGTTTTCAATCCTATTGGTCATTTCACCGGCAGAGGCTATCGCTTCTGCCCATTATTTTCAGCGAAGCTAGGAGCGATGGCATGCACGGCGACGGCGATGATGATGTGTTACTGCGTACCGACGGCTTGAGTAAATATTTTCCCGGCGTGAAGGCGCTCAATAACGTCTCTTTCAGCCTACGTCGCGGC
Organism: Hafnia alvei; assembly: GCF_900095695.1. GTDB lineage: Bacteria > Pseudomonadota > Gammaproteobacteria > Enterobacterales > Enterobacteriaceae > Hafnia > Hafnia alvei_B. The sequence continues at coordinate 77,735 of NZ_FMIQ01000046.1, forward strand.
GAAATTATGGCGCTGCTCGGAGAAAACGGCGCAGGGAAATCAACCCTGATTAAGGCGCTGACCGGTGTTTACCAACGAGATAGCGGTACCGTATGGCTAGACGGCGCCGAGGTCTTTCCAAAGAATACGGCTCATGCGCAGATCTTGGGTATTGGCACCGTATATCAAGAAGTTAACCTGCTGCCCAATATGTCGGTGGCAGACAATCTGTTTATTGGCCGAGAGCCACGCCGTTTTGGTTTTATTCAACGTGGTGAAATGATCCGCCGCGCCACAGAACTTATGCAACGTTACGGATTTTCGCTGGATGTCACGGAGCCGCTCGGGCGCTTTTCTGTCGCCATGCAGCAAATTGTGGCGATCTGCCGCGCTATCGATCTTTCTGCCAAGGTGCTCATCCTTGATGAACCCACCGCCAGTCTCGACACCAGCGAAGTCGAAATGCTCTTTACTCTGATGCGCCATTTACGCGATCAAGGAATAAGCCTGATTTTTGTGACCCATTTTCTCGAACAGGTCTATGCCGTTACCGATCGCATCACGGTGCTGCGCAACGGCGAGTTTGTGGGTACTCGAAACACCAAAGAATTACCTTATATCGAATTAGTTAAAATGATGCTGGGTCGTGAGCTGGACAACAATGCTTTACAGCGCGCGGGCCGCACCTTACTCAGTGAAAATCCAACGGTTGAGTTTGAAAACTACGGCAAAAAAGGGGTTATCGCGCCCTTTAACCTCAAAGTTCGCCCCGGTGAAATTGTGGGGTTAGCCGGGTTACTCGGCTCTGGTCGTACGGAAATGGCTGAGGTTATTTTTGGTATCAAACCGGCAGACAGCGGCACAGCACAGGTTAAAGGCAAGCAAAGAACGCTACGTTCGCCACACCAGTCATCGCGTTACGGATTGGGGTTCTGCCCTGAAGATCGCAAAACCGATGGTATTATCGCGGCGGCATCCGTGCGTGAAAATATTATCCTAGCGCTTCAGGCGCAGCGTGGATGGCTGCGTCCCATCGCCCGCAAAGAGCAGCAGCACATTGCGGAACGCTTCATTCGTCAATTGGGGATCCGTACCCCGAGCACCGAACAGCCCATCGAGTTTCTTTCCGGCGGCAACCAGCAAAAAGTTTTACTTTCGCGCTGGCTGCTCACCAAACCCCAGTTTCTTATTTTAGACGAGCCGACTCGCGGGATTGACGTAGGCGCTCACGCCGAGATTATTCGCCTGATAGAAACCCTGTGCGCCGATGGTTTAGCGCTGCTGGTGATTTCATCGGAGCTTGAAGAACTCGTGGGCTATGCCGATCGGGTGGTGATCCTGCGCGATCGCCAGCAAATCGCCGAAATTCCGCTGGAGCAGCTTTCCGTTGCCGCCATTATGAATGCCATTGCGGCATAAGGAGATGAACGCCATGTCCGGTTCTTTACCCGATGCCAATCTACCCAAAACCTCACGGCTACGTTGGCCAACGGGCATGCCGCAAATTGTGGCGTTGGTTGTGGTGCTGTTGGTTGATAGCGTGGTCGCCAATAATTTCTTTTCTATTCATATTCAAGATGGACGCTTGTTTGGCAGCTTAATCGATATTCTCAATCGCTGTGCGCCCGTGGCGCTGTTGGCGATAGGTATGACGCTGGTGATTGCAACCGGCGGTATCGATCTCTCTGTGGGCGCGGTGATGGCAATCTCAGGGGCGACCGCCGCTTCGTTAACGGTTCAGGGTTATGGTTTGCCAATCGTGATTTTATCCGCGCTAGGCGTCGGCGTTTTATCTGGGCTATGGAATGGCATTTTGGTGGCACTCCTCAAAATTCAGCCGTTTGTCGCCACGCTGATTCTGATGGTTGCAGGGCGAGGCGTAGCCCAATTGATTACGGCAGGGCAGATTGTCACATTCAATTCCCCCTCGCTATCGTGGCTGGGCAGCGGCTCGCTATTTTTGCTCCCCACGCCGGTGATTATCACGTTACTGACTTTGCTCGCCTTCTGGTTACTGACGCGTAAAACCGCGCTTGGGCTTTTTATTGAAGCGGTAGGGATTAACATTCGGGCGGCGAAAAATGCGGGGGTGAATACGCGGCTGATCGTCATGGGAACCTACATGCTGAGTGGCCTATGCGCGGCGATTGCGGGGATTATTGTGACGGCGGATATACGCGGCGCTGATGCCAACAACGCCGGGTTATGGCTGGAGCTGGATGCCATTTTAGCCGTGGTGATCGGTGGTGCATCGCTGATGGGAGGCCGATTTAATCTCCTGTTATCGCTACTTGGGGCGTTAATTATCCAAGGAATGAACACCGGCATTTTGCTTTCAGGATTCCAACCAGAATTGAATCAGGTGGTTAAAGCCGTGGTGGTATTGGTTGTTTTAGTGTTCCAGTCACCGCGTTTTCTCGCCGCAATCAGAAGGAAGCCGCGCCATGCTTAAACGTAATTTACCGCTAATGATTACGCTGGCGGTTTTTGTGTTGGGATATCTGTTTTGTTTGAGCCAGTTTCCCGGTTTTGCCACCACGCGCGTGATTTGTAACATCCTCACGGATAATGCTTTTCTCGGTATTGTTGCCGTTGGGATGACGTTTGTGATCTTGTCAGGCGGTATCGATCTTTCTGTTGGTTCGGTGATCGCTTTTACCGGCGTATTTTTAGCGCGCATGATTGGCGATTATCACATGTCGCCGCTGGTGGCTTTTCCGTTGGTGCTGGTGATGGGATGCGGCTTCGGTGCTTTCATGGGATGGCTAATTGATGCGCTGAAAATTCCGGCGTTTATCATCACGCTAGCCGGCATGTTTTTTCTGCGCGGTGCCAGCTATTTGGTTTCGGAAGAGTCGTTGCCTATCGATCATCCGATTTACACCACGCTCTCCTCATTGGCGTGGAAAATTCCGGGAGGAGGGCGTTTGAGCGCCATGGCGCTATTGATGTTGGCGGTGGTTGTGCTGGGGATCTTTTTGGCCAACCGTACCCGCTTTGGTAATCAGGTGTATGCCATTGGTGGTAATGCCACATCGGCTAATCTGATGGGGATTTCCACCCGCAGCACCACCATCCGTATTTATATGCTTTCAACCGGATTGGCAACGTTAGCGGGCATCGTATTCTCTATTTATACCTCTGCGGGCTATGCGCTAGCTGGAATGGGCGTAGAGCTGGATGCCATCGCCTCGGTGGTGATTGGCGGCACGCTGCTTAGCGGCGGAGTGGGAACCGTTTTGGGCACGCTGTTTGGCGTTGCGATTCAGGGATTGATTCAAACCTATATCAACTTCGACGGCACGCTCAGCTCATGGTGGACCAAAATCGCGATAGGGATTTTATTGTTCGCCTTTATCGGGCTGCAGCGCTTACTCACGGTGATGTGGGAGAACCGGCAAACGGCAGAGGTGAAGAGGATTGATGTTGTTAAAGCCGATCGTGTTGTATGACCGCACCTAACCCTCCCCTTGGCTGGGGAGGGAACCGATTCGGCGTTGGATGCGAGAACTCGATCTGCCCCTCCCTCAGTCAAAGGGGGAGGTTGGGAGGGGGTATTACTCCAACTCTCACAAACTATTATAAACCTGCTCCACCTTCGCCATATAACGCGGAGCCTGCGCGGCAGGATGGTATTGGCGAACGTGCCAGTGGAAGGCTTCTGGTGAAAGCTGATTGATCATCTGAATCGCGGTTTTGCGATTGCTTGAAAAAGTTCGCAGCAGTGCGCCTGCGCCGTTGGCGTAGGCTACCTCAGTTGCATAGCGACGAGTCACAGGATCGTCAATCCAGTTCAGCTGTTGATGCTGGATCGCGCTGATGTAAGCAGCACCTAAATCGATATTGGTTTCGGGGTCGAGTAAATCATCGTCGTCAGGGCAGCCGCGCTTACCTTTATAACGATAGGCATCACACCCGCCGGTTGAGGCTTTGAGCTGCATGAGACCGATGGCGTTCGAAGGGCTGACGGCTTCTGGATTGAAGCTGGACTCCACCTGAATAATCGCGGCGATAAGTTTTGGATCGACCTTATAGTCATCGGCAGCATCTTCGATCACATCGTCGTAGGCATGGGTGTCATACTTTTTATAATGATGTTTGCTTGAACAGCCCGCTAAGAAGAGCAATAGCAGCATAATGCCAAATCGCGAAGGGTGTTTGAGTATTGAAATCATTGGTGAGCACGCCAGCCTATATCCATTAAAATAGAATAGGACTCATTAGTTAGACGACCATGTCGAAGGGAATGCCTGATTTAAATAGACGGATCCCTGCGCCCGAAACAGACGCAGGGATCATATAGTCATCCAGCAAGTAGGTCACCTGCTGTTTTGCTCATTTTTAGTAAAAAAATAAGATCCTCTCAGCGAAGATAAAACACCTCTTTAAGCTCATCGCTCATTGGGCTGTTGTCGGCGTTGCTTGGCATGACATCGGCCATATGTTTCCACCAGCGCTGACAGACTTCGGTCTGCGCAACTGCATTCCAACGCGCTTCGGATTCAATTTCGACGAAGCCAAACAGCAGATGGCGTTTCTCATCCAAAAAGATTGAATAGTTGTGTGCGCCATGCGCTTTTAATTCGGCTTCCAGTTCTGGCCAAATCGGTGAGTGGCGGCGCTGATACTCTGCGTGGGCATCGGGATTAACCTGCATGACAAAGGCTTTACGGATCATATTTTCTCCTTACATCGCCTGTAGGTAGAGCGCCCGAATCTGTTCACGATCTGCGCTACGCGGGTTACACGGCGCACAGGGATCGGCCAGCGCTTTGTCCAACCATCCATCGATATCACTTTCTTTGATACCCAACGAATGGAATCCAGAAGGAATACCAACGCGTGCCGAGAGCTCACGAATGGCTGCGATAGCGCTATGGCTGGCCTGCTCCTCATCCATTCCCTGCGTATTTACCCCCATTGCCTGCGCGATTCGGGCAAAGCGAGAAACCGCATTAGGGCGATTAAAGGCTTCAACCACCGGTAATAAAATGGCGTTACATACGCCGTGTGGCAGATTATGAGTCGCCCCCGGTTGATGCGCTAATGCATGAACTAATCCCAGTCCGGCGCTGTTAAAGGCCATCCCTGCCAGGTATTGCCCATAGGCCATCATTTCACGCGCCTGAAGGTTTTGCCCATTCTCCACCGCCAGCGGTAACCATTCGGCGATCATGCGAATGGACTCCAGCGCGGAGTGATCGGTCAATGGGTGAGCGCCCACGGAAACATAGGCTTCAATCGCATGGGTTAACGCATCCATACCGGTTGCGGCGGTTACCGACGCGGGAATATTCAGCATCACCGCCGGATCGTCGACGGCAATATCAGGAATAATATTGCTGTCGATAATCACCTCTTTCACCTGACGCTGACTATCAATGATCACCGCATTGCTGGTGAGTTCAGCGGCGGTTCCCGCCGTGGTATTAATGGCGACCAGCGGCACACCGGCATTTTTCACTTTGCCCACGCCTGAATAGGCGGTGGAAGGGCCGGGATTGGCGGTCAGAATTTTAATGGCCTTGGTGGTATCAATTGGGCTACCACCACCGAAGGCGATCAGGTAATCGCACTGGTTTTGCTGATAGGCTTGGAAACCTGCCTGCACTAGCTCTTCGGTTGGATTTGGAAATACATCCTTAAACAGCGCGTACGGCAGGTTTTGCTGCTGCATCGCGCTAAACAGGCTGTCTAACAACCCCATTTCCACTAACTGACCATCGGTAACAATCAGCGCTTTGCCCCACTTTTTGTCGCCAAGCAGTTTCACCATATCGACGATAGCGCCGTTGCCGTGCAGGCTGATTTTCGGTAATGCCAGCATGAAACTCATGATATTGCTCCTGAAAATGAAAAACCGTTGTGATGCGCTTCCTGAAAAGAAGCGCATGCGACCGGTCTTTCTCAACGGTTAATCTTCAAGCGCCGCTGCCATCGGCGTTACACCAAAGCGTGCGGCGAGCGCGATCAGCTCCTGCGTGGAGATCGTCTGTTTTTTGCCACCCATAGACAGAACTTTCACCATAATTTCCGCTGATTTTTCCGCGGTATCGATCAGGCCGAAAGCGTCGTCTAACGTTGGGCCACTGCCGAAAATTCCGTGGAAAGGCCACAGCACTAAGCCGTGCTGGCGCATTTGCTCAGCGGTTTGCGTGCCGATACCGTCGGTGCCCGGCACCATCCAAGGTACGATGCCAATGCCGTCAGGGAACACCACTAAACACTCGGTGCTGCCTTCCCATAACAGGCGGGTAAACTTGGCGTTGTCTAAATCATGCACGTAGCTAAGCGCAATCAAATTGGTGGCGTGGCAATGCATGATGACGCGGTTATCGCCGCCGGTAACCTGCATACGCACGATATGCGATTGGAAATGTGCGGCCAGTTCAGACGTTGGCAGACCGCCTTTAGTTAATCCCCAATGGATGTGGTAGGCCATGCCATCGGCGCTAACCTGTAACAGCACCAGATTTTCCTGCGGCGCAATTTGTACGTTGCGGAAAAACTTGCCTGAGCCGGTGACTAAGAACCAGCTATTGGCGAGTTCGGTGGCGGGCTGCGTCAGCTCAACGCAGCGCGGCTGTGAGGCAAAATCGGCGCGAAACGGCGCTACTTCTTCCTCTAATAAACGCAGGCTAACGTTGCCTCCGTTACGTTCATCCCAGCCTTTGAGCCACATGTCGCTGGTGGCTTTAATCATGCCCTGAACGAACCAGGAATCGATGATAGATTGCATAGTTTTTATTCCTTTTATTTATCACTTAACGCTGAGACAAAATTTGTTCTTCATATTCGCGTACTGCTTTGAGCCAACTGGCATCAACGGGAACGTCGTTGCGCTGGCAGTACATTTCCCAAACCGCCTGCCAAGGCAGCGATTTTTGTTCTTCCAGCAGAGCCAGACGCGCCGTGTAGTCACCGCTTTCTTCCAAATTGCGCAAATGGTTTGTAGGTTCTAGCAATGCGCGCAGCAGGGCTTTTTTCATATTGCGGGTGCCAATCACCCACGCTGCAATGCGGTTGATGGAAGCATCGAAGAAGTCCAACCCGATGTGCACGCGGTTAAACAGGTTGTGGCGTACGATTTCGCTGGCGATGGCCTGCGTTTCATCGTCAAGCAAGACCACGTGGTCACTGTCCCAGCGTACTGGGCGACTCACGTGCAGCAGCAAACGGGGCACATAAAGCATGGCGCTGGAGATTTTGTCGGAGATCACTTCTGTTGGATGGAAGTGACCGGCATCCAGACACAGAGCGGTCTGGCGGCTGGCGGCGTAGCCGAGATAAAACTCGTTCGAGCCCACGGTATAGCTCTCAGCGCCGATGCCAAAAAGTTTGCTTTCGACGGCGTCGATATGGTGTGCGGGGTTAAGCTTTTCAGCGATGACCTCATCCAGCGCCGAAGCTAAGCGTTGACGCGGTGCCAAGCGGTCAATCGGCGTATCTTTCATGCCGTCTGGGATCCAGATATTCATGACGGACGGCGTACCCAGCTGCTCGCCAAAATAGGCTGAAATGCGGCGGCTAGCTTGGCAGTGCTCAATCCAGAACTGGCGTGTTTCAGGGTTAGCGGAGGAGAGGGTAAAACCATCTGCGCTCAACGGATGAGAGAAACAGGAAGGGTTAAAGTCTAAGCCCAAATGGTGTTTTTTAGCCCATTCAACCCAGTTAGAGAAATGGCGTGGTTCGATTTTATTACGCGCGACCGGCGTATCAGATTCTAAATAAATTGCGTGCAGATTCAGGCGTTTTGGTCCGGGGATCAGCGTTAACGCCATCTCTAAATCGGCACGCAGCTCTGCGGCGTTGCGCGCTTTGCCCGGATAGTTGCCGGTGGCCTGAATACCGCCGGTTAGTGAACCTTCAGGATTTTCAAAACCGGCGACGTCGTCGCCCTGCCAGCAGTGCATCGAAACCGGCAGTCTCTCCATGGTTTTCAGTGCATTTTCGACGTCTACGCCAACAGCGTTAAAACGTTGTTTAGCCAGTTCCCAAGCCTGATCGATTGAAGTGGTCATACACATGTTCCTTTGAATTGGGCAGATGTTTGCGCAGCGCCGTTGCTAAGCGATGCGGATAAAGAGTGGTGAGATGGGTTAGGTAAAAAATGTTCCAGCGGGAAGTTATGTGCCACCACGCTGCGGAAATCATGCACATTGGCAATATCACCCAGCGCGATTAACTGGCTGCCGATATTGCCTAACGTTGAGGCTTCCACCGGACCTGCGCTGACTTCGATGTTGCAGAGATCGGCGCACAGCTGATTGAGGAAACGGTTTTGGCTGCCACCGCCGACGATATGCAAATGGCTGATCGGCTTACCGCGCAGCGCGGAGAGCTCTTCGGCTACCTGCTGATAGAGTTTCGCCAAGCTGTCAAAGATACAGCGCGCCAGTTCTGCCGGTGTTTCGGGCACCGGAGCACCACGCTCGCGGCAGTCGTTTTGAATTTCCAAACACATATTGGGCGGATTGATGAAGCGCTCGTCGTTTGGGTTAATCAAAAAATGGTGTGCAGGCCGCAGAGCCGCCTCTGCAATCAGATCGGGAAGATACTGAACACCCAGCTCTTGGGTTGCGCGCTGCAGCAGCCATAAGCCCATAATATTTTTCAGCACTCGATAGCGGCCTTCCGTACCCCCTTCATTGGTGATATTGGCCTGCAAGGCACGGCTGTCGGTGAGCGGTGTGCGGCTTTCGATGCCCATTAATGACCACGTTCCTGAGCTGAGATAGGCTGAATCGCTGTCTTGCATCGGAGTGGCAATCACCGCGCTGGCGGTGTCGTGGGTGGCAACGGCAACCACAGGAACCTGTTGCCCCTTAGGACTTTGCCAGCAACCGATGCGGTTACCGGGCTGGGTGGGTTTGCCAAACCAGCGGGCGGGAACGCCGGCATAATCCAGCAAATCAGTATCCCAATCGCCGCTATTGATGTTCAACAGCTGCGTGGTGCTGGCATTGGTGTATTCCCAGTTCATTTGCCCAGTTAAGCGGTAATGCAGATAGTCGGGGATCAGTAATAGATGTTCTACCCGATCCAGCAGCTCTGGTTGCTGTTCACTGAGCGCACGCAGCTGATAAAGGGTATTGAAGGGCAAAAACTGAATGCCGGTACGCTGATAGATAAACGGTTTACCTAAGCGCTCTTGCGCTTGTGCCATGAGGCCGTGGGTACGATCGTCTCGGTAAGCGACTGGGTGGCCGACCCGCTCGCCGTTGGCATCCAGCAACACAAAATCCACGCCCCAAGTATCGATGCCAATGCTGTCCAGCGGGATATTTTCAGCATCAATTTGCTCAAGCCCGGTGCGAATTTCGTGCTCAAGAGCGTCGAGATCCCAGGTATCAAAACCGTCGCGGGGTACCAGCCGATTGGTAAAGCGGCGGATCTCTTTTAGCGTAAGGTGTTGAGTACCGACATGGTAACTTGCCAGCATCACGCGTCCGCTGGAGGCACCAAGATCGATCGCGGCAATATGGCGTGTCGTCATGTTGAACCGTCCGTCGTTGAACATTCTTATTTATCAATGACGGCCAGTGTAGAAACTTGCTAACAAGGGCACCTTCTCATGAATGCCAGCGAAATTATGGCGATGGCAATACAGCAAAGGTGAAAGTGAAGTAGGTCACAGTTCTTAGATGCGCTGGCCTGTGATGTTCGCCGCATTTCTTAATATTGGCCGCGCATTCTTAAATAAACGAACGCTAAAAGCCGTTTTGATGTCAAAAGTTTAAGGTTCATTTTTCGGCCTTCTTCTACTATCGAGCCATAGCAAACCGCTGGAAAAATCACCCGCGTTGATACCCCGATAAGATAAGGAGTCTGACGATGACGGTTTTGCACAGTATCGATTTTTTCTCTTCTGGCTATGCTCCTGTGGCCATAGAACCTCGCGCTCCGCAGCCGGAGTTTCCTGAGCATCATCATGATTTCTATGAAATTGTGATTGTAGAGCAGGGGGCCGGCGTGCACGTTTTTAACGGCAATCCCTATACGCTCAACAGCGGCTGTGTATGTTTCGTTCGCGATCACGATCGCCATTTATTTGAGCATACCGACGGCCTTTTTCTTACCAATGTGCTTTTTCGCGCGCCGGATGCGTTTAAGTTTTTATCGGGCGTAGAGCAATTTTTACCGCAAGAATCCGAAGGGGTTTATCCCTCCCATTGGCGTATCAGCCAGCAGGTCTTAGCGCAGGTAAAAATGCTGATGGCGAAACTCGAACAAACACCAGCCAGCGAGCGAGCCGAGGATATTGCATTGCATGAAAGCGTCTTTATGCAGCTTATTGTACAGCTTTGGCAGGGGTGTTCTGCTCAGGTGGGGGACGATCAGGAAGGGCGTTTGCGCCAGCTATTGGACTGGTTGCAGCATCACTACGCCGAATCTGTGGAGTGGACCGAATTAGCTGACCGTTTCTCTTTGCCGCTTCGCACCTTACACCGCCAGCTCAAGAATCACACCGGCATGACGCCGCAGCGTTATCTGACGCGCCTGCGGCTTTTGCAAGCTCGTCACCAGCTTTGCCACAGCGATAGCAGCGTGACGGATATTGCTTATCAGTGTGGCTTTGGTGACAGCAATCATTTCTCTACGCTTTTCAAACGCGAGTTCGACCAATCTCCCCGAGCCTTGCGTTATCAGGGATAGCTATCTGATAACGTTAATCCAAGTGATATTTTGTTACTTAACGGCTGAATGCAATGTGCGGAATCGAGAAAGCCGTCAACGTAAAACCACGATGATTCTGTAATACTTTCTGGCTTAATAAGCGTGGGAGGCTGGGAATGCGAAAGCTGTTAGTGCTGGAGAATCGGGATTATTTTCCTTCAGAACAGATGCCGGTCGCCGTGGCGGATCGGTATCCGCAGCAGGTTTTTGCCGAGCATTCCCACCAGTTTTGCGAGATTGTGATTGTTTGGCGCGGCAACGGTTTGCACGTGCTCAACGATCGCCCGTATCGGATAACCTGCGGCGATATTTTCTACATCAACGCCGAGGACTGCCATAGCTACGAATCGGTGAACGATCTGGTTCTCGACAATATCATCTATTGCCCTGAGCGCTTACGTTTAAACGCGCAATGGAATCTGTTATTGCCGCCGTTCGACGAGTCTACTCGACAAAATCACTGGCGTTTAAGCACCGGAGGTTTAGCGCAGGCGAGGCCGATTATTGCTCAGCTGGCGCAAGAGAGCCGCAAAACCGACGCACTTTCTATTCAGCTGACCGAAGCTCTGCTGCTACAGTTAGCCATTGTGCTAAAACGTTATCGTTACACGGCGGAGAGTGTTTATTTACTGCCGGCTGGCGAACAACTTGATTTGCTGATGGCATCGCTGCAAGGTGGACTCGAAAGCCATTTTGACTTAGCGGCTTTCTGCGCAGAACATCAGCTGGTGGAGCGCTCGCTGAAACAGCTATTTCGCCAGCAAACTGGGATGTCGATCAGCCATTATTTGCGTCAGCTGCGTTTATGTCAGGCTAAGCGATTGTTGAGGCGCAGCGAGTATCGCATCAGTGAAATTGCGACGCGCTGTGGTTTTGAAGACAGCAACTATTTTTCCGTGGTGTTCACCCGTGATGCCGGGCTAACTCCGCGAGAGTATCGCCAGCGCTTTGTGACTGAACCAGAGCGAGCGATGCATACCCTTCATACTTGATACTCAAATTATTTTGGGTATAAACCAAGGTATTACATTAAGTTTTTTGCGACGATTTTCGTCATCATCAATAGCGGTGTCCGTGATAACGCACCGTTAACCAGATAGGGCAGTTTGATGAAACAAATTAAATTAGGTGGTTCTACCCTGCATGTTCCTGCCATTGTGGTGGGCTGCATGCGTATGGATGAGTTGAAAGCCGCAGAGGCAGAAACTTTTGTGCAAACCGCGCTGGATTTAGGCGCAAACTTCTTCGACCACGCAGATATCTATGGCGGCGGCGAATGCGAGCGTATTTTTGCTCGCGCAGCCAAGCTCAATGATGACCGTCGTGAGAAGGTCTTCCTGCAGTCCAAATGTGGGATCCGTAAAGGCTTGTTCGATTTTTCTAAAGAGCACATTTTAAAATCGGTAGACGGCATCTTAGAACGTTTAGATACCGATTATCTCGACATGCTGCTGGTGCATCGCCCCGATGCGCTGATGGAACCGGAAGAAGTGGCAGAGGCGTTCGATCACTTACTGAATACCGGGAAAGTGCGTCGTTTTGGTGTCTCCAACCAAAGCCCAATGCAGATGGCCTTACTGCAAAAGTTTATGAGCCAAAAGATTTTGGCGAACCAGCTCCAATTGAGTATCACCAACAGCGGTATGATCCGCAGCGGCATTAACGTTAATATGGAAAACGCGTCGAGTCTCGATCACGACGGCGAAGTATTGAATTATTGCCGTTTAAATGACGTGACTATTCAGGCATGGTCTCCGTTCCAATACGGTATGTTTGAAGGCGTATTCCTCGGTAATCCTAAGTTCCCTGAACTGAACCAGAAAATTGATGAGATTGCGGCGCGTTATGGCGTATCCAATACCACCATTACGACGGCGTGGATTTTACGCCATCCAGCCAATATGCAGATGATTTCAGGTACGATGAGCACTTCGCGCCTTAAACAAATTTGTCAGGCCTGCGATATCACGTTAACGCGTGAAGAATGGTATGAAATTTATCGCGCAGCCGGTAACGAGCTGCCATAAGCCCTGTCGCTATTAGATGTTCTAGAGCAGCCAGTTTTCTGGCTGTTCTCTAGAGACAACAAACAGCCTCCAAGTTTATTGCTACTTCTTAATATCACTTCTTAATATATCTTCTTAATGCATCTTCATAATACGACTTCGTTTAACGGTTCTCATTCTCTATTAATTATTAATACACGTATGTGGTGTGCTGACGTGTATTAACTTTATAGGAAAAATTATATCCAAGTATTTTCCGAGATTAAAAAATGGCGCGACTAGGATGATTCCAAATACTTCGCGAGATTAAAATAGCGCATATAGCATTGTTGCGAGTTTTAAATACGTACTTAATCCTCTTTGGGTGTAAGGCTTTTAACGATGAATGGGATTTGATAGCATTTTGTTCGTCCGATGGAGCAGGATAATAATTATGATAAACACATGGCGTCTTTAATTATTTAAAAGGATTTATACCAATAACACAGAGAGCTTCTATTGTCGCTTGGATTGCGTCCTGTGGCTTAAATGCTCTTTATCTTTTTTTAGGATATTTATATTACGCAGGAAATTTTTATGAAATTGAATAAAGTTGCTTTAGCCGTAGCATTTACCGCTGCTGTAAGTTCTATGTCTGTTCTGGCTGATACCACCAATGGCCAAATCCAATTCCAAGGTGAATTGGTGAATACTGCCTGCGGTTTATCACCTAATTCTAGCCCAGTATCTGTTGATTTTGGTCAGATCCCAGTTTCAGCTCTGGCTAACGGCGCTCATGCCGGTAACGTGCAGAAAAACATCGAACTGCAGGACTGCGATACTACGGTTGCGACTAGCGCCGTTGTTTCTTACACCCCAACTAGCGTAAACCCAGCTGATGCAACTTTGGCTGCGTTCACTTCAGGCACCGCGGCTAATGCCGGTATCGGTCTGAAAGACAGCGCAAGTCAGGATGTGGTTTGGGGCCAGGGCACCACGGCTGTACAGCTGGTTAACGGTGCTAACACCATTCCATTCGTTGCCTATGTTAAAGCAGACAGCGCGGATCAGACTGCAAACCCTGTAACCGCAGGTTCTTTCCAGTCAACGATCAACTTCCAGATCGATTACCAGTAATCGCCTAGAAGTGGTGCATACGGGGGGAGTTTATCCCCCGTATTCTATCTGCGAAATATTCAGTAGGGATAGCGAGCATGATGTCAGGAATAAAGAAAAAAATATCAGTGATGCTTTTTTTATATGCGCTGCTTTTTTCCGCTGACACGCTGGCGTCCAGTATTACACCAGGGAAAGTAGAAATGTCTGGTGAGCTGATTGAAACTGCCTGTGGCATTGATCCTGATTCGCGTGAGATCTGGGTTGATTTTGGTGAAGTATCTGCACGTGACATTAATATGGATAGTGAAAGTCACCTCACCAAAGATTTTAATATTCACCTTACCGGGTGCAGAGTTATTAAAAATAAAGTGGCTGATGATGACAGTTTTCCTTATGCCACTATCACATTTATTGGCAATTCAGCTCCTCATGATGCCTCGGCTCTATTAGTTACCGGAGAAGGGGAAGGCTTTGGGATTCATTTACGTAATCAGCATGGAAGTATGCTGACAATAGGACAACCTTCTCCCGGATATGATTTAAGTAACGGGAATAATATTCTGAGATTTACCGCCTCGCTGGTTCCGGTTAATAAACATATTAAAGCCGGTGAGTTTTATGCTATTGCACGTTTTTTTATTGATTATAACTAAAAAATTAACCAATACCATTTGGGGTATTCGGCGTATTCCGTCGATTAATTCGGGATAAATTGTCATGTCGGTAACACTAAAAACAAAATTAAAAATAGTGGCCTTAAAGGTGATTATTTTCTGTTATGCCAATACGGTATATGCAGACGATCTCGTTGAATTTAATACCGACGTATTGGATGCGTCCGATCGCACCCATGTTGATTTATCCCGTTTTGCTTCAGACAACTATGTTGCTGCCGGTGATTACCTGTTGGATATCAAAATTAACAGCCAGCCAATAGGCCAAGACAAGGTGCATTACGCGCTGTTACCCGATGGTAAAAGTACGCAAGCCTGCATCAGTCAGGCCGTGCTGGATAAGCTGGCATTGAAGGAAGAGGCCAGACTTAAAGTTGAGCAGGTTACGGAAAACTGCTTTGTCTTGCAGAGTTTACCGGGGGCTAAGCTTAGCAACTATGCGGGGACGCTGGATATTACGGTGCCGCAGGCGTGGATGAAATATAACGATCCCAATTGGACGCCACCGGAGCGTTGGGATAACGGTATTGCTGGCGTCATTTTTGATTACAGCCTGACAGGGCAGATTACCCATCAGCTCGATCACAGTGAAGATTACAATTCTTTGTCCGGCTATGGTCAGGCGGGGTTTAATTTGGCCGGCTGGCGTTTTCGCAGCGAATATCAGACCAGCTACTACAACTCAACTCACCAATTTGATTTTGATTGGAACCAGATTTATGCCTACCGTCCGCTGCCTATGATGGCGGCCAAACTGACGCTGGGCGAAATCTACCTTAACTCGCAGGTCTTCGATACGCTGCGTTTCACCGGCGTCAATCTGTCCAGCGACGAGCGTATGCTGCCGCCAAGCCTACAAGGCTATGCGCCAGAAGTGCACGGCGTGGCGCGCACCAGCGCGAAAGTAACGGTGAGCCAGAGCGGTCGAATTATCTATCAAACTACCGTGCCAGCCGGTCCCTTCAACATTCAGGATCTGAGCAGCTCGGTGCGTGGAACGCTGGACGTTAAAGTTGAAGAGCAGGATGGTTCGGTATCTACCTTTCAGGTGAATACCGCCAATATCCCTTACCTTACGCGCCCAGGCTACGTGCGTTACAACATCGCTGCGGGGCAGCCTTCTCGTTATACCCACCAAACCCAAGGGCCGGGCTTTGTCTCGGGGGATTTCTCGTGGGGGATTTCCAACGCGTGGTCTTTGTATGGTGGTTTGCAAACGGCGGGTGAAGAGTACAACGCCATGTCGATGGGGATTGGGCGAGATCTCAGCATGTTTGGGGCTATTTCCGTGGATGCCACTGAATCATGGAGCCAAAACCGTGACGGGGAGCGCCTGAAAGGAACGTCGTACAAACTCAGCTACGCCAAAACCTTCGACGAATACAACAGCTCCATCACGTTTGCGGGCTATCGATTCTCGCAGCAAGATTTCCGCTCGATGGCGCAATACATGGATGAACGCTATCAGGATTACGACCACGTCGGGCGTGAGAAAGAGCTATACACCATCACCGGTAACAAAACGTTCTGGGCTGATGAGCCGAGCAAAACGTTGACCACTTTTCTGACCTATACCCACCAAAACTATTGGGATCGAAATAGCCAAGATCGCTATGGCGTGTCACTGGGACGAACTTTCCGCGTCGGCGAAATTAACGGTATTACGGCCAATCTCTCGGCGTATCGCACCGACTACAAAGATCGGCGTGATGATTCGATTGCGATTTCAATCTCTGTGCCGGTTGGCGATAGCCGCTGGGCCGGTTTGGATATGCAAACCAATAACGGCAAAACCAGCCCGATGATGTCGTACACCGACAATAGCGACAACAACAACCTATGGCGAGTGCGCGCAGGGGCCAGCCAAAGCGGCAACGCCAATATGGATGGCTATTACCAGCACCGTTCGCAGATGGCAGAAATCAACAGCAACCTCAGCTATCAGCAAAGCCATTATGTGGCGCTAAGCAGCACGCTGCGCGGTGGTTTCACGGCGACACGCCACGGTGCCGCGCTGCATAACAGCGGAGCCACGCTCAATACGGCTCGCATGATGGTAGATACCAACGGCATTGCAGGCGTTCCGCTAAACGGAAGCAAATCGCGAACCAACCGATTTGGCATCGCGGTAGTACCCGACGTAGTCAGCTACAACAGCTTTGATACCCGCGTTGACGTCGATGCGATGGACAGTGATATCGAGCCGTCGAAAGCCATTAGCACGACCACGCTGACCGAAGGCGCTATCGGCTATCAGTCTTTCGGAATGGCAAAAGGGATGAAGATGATGGCAAACATTCGTCGCTCTGATAGCAGCACACCGCCTTTCGGCGCTGAAGTCTTTAATGGCGACGGTGTCAGCGTGGCGATGGTGCTTGATGACGGTCAGGCGTGGCTTGCCGGTGTTAATCCTGATGAAACGCTCAAGGTGATTTGGAACGGGAAAACACAGTGCAAAGTCACTATTCCGGCAAAGGCGTCGAATTATTCGAATTCTGTTTTGCTGCCTTGCCATTAAGCGATGCGGCTAAACCGAAGCAACAAATCTATGACGAAGCAACAAATCCATAACTGTCATAAAAGGCTAAAAATGAGCATGAAGAAAAAAAGCGGATGCGGCTGGATAGCGGCGATGGCTCTGACGGTTCTAACCGGCTACGCGCAGGCGGGCGTTTCATTGGATCGCACGCGGATCATTATTACCGAAAAAGAGAGCTCATCGAGCGCCAACCTGTCTAACACGAGCCCAGATATTCCTTTTTTGGCTCAGTCATGGGTAGAGGACGCGGAAGGTCACAAGATCACCTCGCCGTTAATGGTGTTACCGCCGCTACAGCGAATCAACGGTGGGCAGAAAGGGATTGCACGCGTAACCAAAACCAGTGCGGTGAACACGCTGCCGCAGGATCGCGAAAGCCTGTTTTATCTCAACGTGCGTGAAATCCCGCCTAAGCCGAACAAGCCCAACATGCTGCAGCTCGCTATGCAGTCACGTATCAAGCTTTTCTATCGCCCGGCGGCCATTATCCCCACCAGCAAAAATGAGATCTGGCAAAACCAAGTGGTGTTCCAGAAAAGCGGCAGCACGATGACGGCACAAAACCCAACGCCGTACTACGTCACGATTATTGGTTTAACGAACAGCGCGGGCAGCAAAATAACTCGCTTCCCAGGAATTATGGTCGCCCCGAAATCGAGCCTTGATTTTGCGGTTACCGATGCGTCGGTGAGCGCGTTCTCCATGATGTATGTCAATGATTATGGCGGCCATCCAGAACTGAAGTTCAGCTGTTCAGGCAGCACCTGTAAAGCGTTACCTAGCGCGCAGCAGGAATAACCATAAGGACCCGACAATGCAAAATCGATTCGCGTTATGCGCATTTCTGGCACTGGGCGTCGTATTTCAGGCTCAGTCTACGGTGCCGCTGTTGCCACAACATCAAGATCGGGATCATGCCGGTGAGGATGGCGGCATTGTTCGGTTCCATGGTTCTGTATATGCCTCTCCGTGCGTGATGGCGGGGGAGAGCCGGACGCAAGATATCGATATGGGCGAAATGACGGCGCGTAGCTTTCATCGTGCTGGCGATCGCAGCCAGCCGGTGCTGATCAAAATCTATTTACGCGATTGCCTCAAAGGGGCATCAATGGCGCGGAGTAGCTTGGCGTCTAAGACGACCGGAAGCGATTGGCGAGCCTATACCACCGGCGAGCAAGCCGTGCAGATGACCTTTATCGGTGAGTCCGACGTAGCCGACCCCGCGCTATTACACACCACCGGTATGGTGCAAGGCGCAGGCATTCGTTTGATGGATATGTCTGGCAATAAGCTGGCGATTAATCAGACCCAGACGCCTTCTCTGGTGAAATACGGCGATAGCGTATTGACCTTTATGGCCGCATTGGAATCGACGGGAAACTCGGTCACCGCCGGTGAGTTTCAAGGATTGCTGCGCGTGAAAATGGAGTATTTGTAATGAAACTGTCTGGCCTATTCTCACGCCAAACGTGCGCGCTCGTTCTATCGCTACTTCCCGTTGGCGCGCAGGCTTATATCGATGGCGAAATTATCCCGGTCGGTGGCTCACATCAATACAACATCGATGTGGGGAATCAGGATATTACCTCTAACGTGGCGGGTTCTCTGATTAGCTCGGAGTTTGCATTAGGTGGGCTTTATGCCGGGACAGCCTACTGCAATACGCCGATGACGAATCAGCCGGTATTTTTTACCTCGCGTGCGACGTTGGCTGAATCGGGCAATAACCCCGGCTATCTGCGATTGAACGACTATATGGATGTCAAAATTGAAATCTACATCCGTGGTAACCGTCTCGAATACCTACCGGTTCCGTTCAACAATGAAAGCAACCGTGCGTACCAGAACACCTGTGCGCCGCCATCGGTGCAGTACACCGACTTTGAGTCTGGGTCGAAGGGGCGTGTCACTTTTATGATCACGAAACCTATTATCAACGGCGTCAATCTGGTCGGGACGCAAATTGCCGAGTTATATGGCCGGATAGGTTCAACGGCCTCCGGTATTGGCTCAGTGCCAATGTCGGTGGTTTATATCAACTCGGGTGTGCTTACCGTACCTGATAAATGCGTGGTGAATCAGGGAACGCCGATCGTGGTGGATTTCGGCACCATTCCAGGTACGGGCAGCAAGCTCAATGGCAATAACTACAGCCATAACGTGCCGATTCACGTGAAGTGCGAAGGCGGGAGTTTTACCACCGGCAGCCTGAATATCAAATTGGCGATTCAGCAGGCCAGCCCAGCCAGCTTTAACAGTGACTATCTGGGAACCACCGGCTCGGGCGATCGTTCAAATTTGGGTATCAAACTGACCGATCAGAGCGGTTCGACCATTACGCCGAATAGATTTTATAACGTCCCCGGTTTTAACAATAACGAGGGAGATTGGAACCTCATCGCCGCGCCGATTGCAAACGCCGGAACCAACATTGAGGAAGGTGATTTTCAGGCTTCCGCAACCGTTGTTGCAGAGTTCCAGTAAGGAGAGAGTATGCGTCTGATGGAACTGGTTGTACTAGCAGCGCTGATGTTCAGTAGCGCGGTTGAAGCGGCGGGAGAGCTGGTGGGCGGCGCGATGACGTTTAAAGGCGTGGTTGTCGCTTTGCCTTGCAGCATTGCTCCGGGCTCGGAAAAAGTGCCGGTGGACTTTGGTGAGATTTCTACCAAGTCACTTTATGCCACGGGGAAAACCACCCCCATTGCGTTTTCGATTGTGTTAGAAGACTGCAACCCCAGCGTATTTGACTCGGTAACGGTCACCTTTGACGGCGACCGAAATTCGAACATGACCGACCGTTTGGCCATTAAGTCCGTGGCGCCAAGCGGCGCGAGCGGCGTAGGTATTGGCTTAGAAGAAAGCGATGGTTCACCGATTCAACTTAATACGCCAACCAACGCAACGGCGATCACCGATAGCGTGATGCAGTTGAACTTCCAAGCCTTCGTGGAGGGCGAACCACAGGCATTAGCGAATGGAACGCTAACGACCGGTGCTTTCACTGCAACAGCTAACTACACGCTAAATTATCAGTGACTTGCTGAGAAGGTATTTATAAATGAATTATCAGTGCTTTTTCTTTGATAAAAATATCTTTTTCTCACAAGGCTTGAGGTTCGTTATTCAGGATGCTTGTGATGACTCAATGCGAGTCCAATTTACCAGCTCCAATAATATACATCAGCTCGTTGAGGTGCTTAAACAGCAAAGGAATGAACGAGAACAGCGCTGGGTGATTTGTGATTTTGAAAGCTTTCCTCAGGGGCGGTTTAATGTGCTCAATATGATCAAGATGTATTACCGCCATCATAGGCAGAAACTCGTTATCTTATTGAGCGAAAATAACATCCCGCTTTTTTTTGCGCTGCACTCGCTATTGCCCGGCGCACATTGGCTATTAAAAAGTGAGTCTAAACAGAATGTGAGTCTGTTTTTTAATGAGCTGAAATGTAGCGAAATAGGGCAAACGGTTTTTAGTCCCTCATTGGTGAGCTACACCCGAATGAAATGGTTAACCGCCGATGCGGGGTGCTATATCTCAAGCGATGAGTGGTGGCTAATGGAAGAGCTATTTAAAGGTAAATCACTTTCGCAGATTGCGAACGAAGTCAATATTAACGTTAGAAGGTTGAGTTATTACAAACGACGTTTAATGAAGCGGTTTAATGTCACCAGCAATGTTGCTTTATTTAATGTTTTTAAATGTATTGTGCCAACACCTCGGAACGACTGAGTTATTAACGATTTTTAAATATTACTGGTGCAATGTTCATCGGTAGGTACATGCAATTCATTGCATATTTTTAATAAACTAAGGTAAGGATTATATATGAAACACATTAATGCAGCGGAAGCCGCACAGATCGTGGGTGGCAACTGCAAAACGTGTAGCAGCTCTTATGAAACCGTGGTAGTTGGCGGCGTAGCATCTTGTAAGTTAGTGACAGTTTGCACTGACAAACATGGTTCCACGACCACCATGAAAGATGCCGATATGAACCTGTGCCGCGTGCCAAATCGTTAATCTCTCTCGTTTTCTAAATAAATAGTTACCAATACATGGAGAGTTTCTCTCCATGTATTTATTCGACGATCAATGTTGGGACATTAAAATTATGCAGTTTAAACGCACAACGGTTATTAGCTATTCATTGCTGCTTGTCATTGTCTCATCTTTGATGACCGTGTTGTTTTACCATGTATTTGTGTTCAAGTCGTTTTCCAGTGATAACGATAATCAAACGTCGCCACAGAAAGAGTTAACTATTGCGCAGGCAGAGAAAAGCCCAATAAAAGAAAATAATAGCATTATTGAAGTGATGTCTTATGGCTGTCATTACTGCGCCGCGAATGAGGATAATGTGAGGGAGTTCGTTAAAAAACTGCCTGACGGTGTGGTATTTGAATCAATACATATCAATACGGAAAAAAGTGGGTTATCTGCCTTTGCCCCTATTTTTGCCACGCTGCAAGAAATGGGCGTAGAACCTGCCGTACGTGATAGTGCATATAACGCTATTATTGCCCGGGGTATTAACCTAACGGATACCGCGGAATTAGATAAATGGCTGGTTAAAAATAGCATTGATATTGCTGAATATAAAAACGTGCGAGCCAGTGAAGCCGTTAAGCATCGATTAGATGAAATGTCAGCTATTACAGATTTTTATGACGTTACGGCCACGCCGATCTTTATTATTAATAAGCGTTTTGTTGTCGCTCAAGATAGTTCTTTCCCCGAATTCTCAACACGTATGTTGAATTTGCTTGGAAAGGATAAGTAATGGCGATGACCCGGTTTCTGCTGGTTTGGATCGTTTTCAGCACCAAAAATATCGGCGAATATTTGCGTCAAATCGCTGATCGCTTATTTTCCGCGCTGAAAGCATTCTTTTGCTGGGTGCTGCGTTTTTGTAACGTGCGCCTTGTGCTGGCTATCGCTCGCGGGCTCTGTTTTTTGGGCGTGCTTGGGCGGGAGTTTCGTCATCAGAATCCGGTTGCGACCCAGAACTTTCACTGCTTGACGGGGCAAAAAGGGCGCATCGATGCGTCATGGATTGCGGTTCGGCGCAAAATTCTAGAGGCCAGCGCAACGTGGGCACAAAACCCAAAAGTGCTACAGCAGCTTGCCGCCTGTACTCAGCAGCTTGATGAGGCCGTGGCGCCGCTTCGCCTGCGAAAAAATGCGGTCATATTGGCGCCGCTGCACAGTATTTCTGATGTGCTCGCTGCGATGGTAGGCGCTGGCGTAACGCCGGGGCGCGCTAGCGTTATCGTTTCTTCCAGCGCTGAACAGTACAACGCCCGCGCGCGTGCCTTAGGGGGCGTCAATCTTTCCTACTGCTCTATTCATCAAGATAGTAAACAGCTGGCTTCCAGCCTCACTGCATTACTTAGCGACGTCGCGATGGGGCAGCAGAACCTCATTATTTTTCCTGATATTACGCCGGACTATACCGTGCAAACCGAAGAGGCCGCATCGGGGAAACTACGCTGCCGGCTGTTTGGACGCGTCGCGGGGCTGCATAGCGGTATTGTGCGTTTGGCGCGGGCCGTTTCTGCACAGGTGGTTTTCTATCATCTCTATGAGCAAGACGGGCTGCGTATCCATATTCATGAGCCGGTAAAAGCGCGCGATGTGGCGGAGAAACTGCCAGAAATCATCGAGCAGGCGCTGCAGCAACATCCACATGATTGGCTGCTTTGGCATAGCCACTCTCTGTATTTTATCAATCAATAACTGATGATGATGAAACCAATAATACCCGATCTGATTTTTCAGGAAGAGACCAACGAATGCGGGCTGGCGTGCATTGCCATGCTGGCGCAAACGCAGGGACGAAAAACCGATCTGGACACGCTGAGAGCGTGTTTCCCTGCTTCGGATCATGGGACTTCACTGAACGATTTATCCTCCATTTTGGCGAGTCTTGGCATTGCTTCGGCTCCCGTGCTTTTTGAGCACCATGAGCTCAGTGAATTGCCCCTGCCGGCCATTTTGCACTATGGCGCGAGCCACTATGTGGTGTTGGCCTATCGCAAAGGTCAGCAGGTGTGTGTGATGAATCCCGCGATTGGCCAACAATGGTTGCCCTTTGCCTCGCTGAAAACTGAAATCAGCGGCTATGCGCTCATTCTCGACCCACAAACGTTGGTTACCGCCGAAAAGAGCGCCGAAGCAGGCACGACGAAAAGCGCATTGCCGCATGCGATGAGTTTGAAAGAAACGGCAGCGGTGCCCGGTATGTATGGGCTGATGTTGATAACGTTTTTGGTTTCTCTCACGTTATTCCTCATGCCTTCGATGGTGAGTAACGCCATTAATCAGGCGTTTGCTGAGGTGGGTAACAGCCGCTTCCCCTACGGTTGGTTTATTGCCGCGTTTATAGCCTCAACGCTGCTGGCGCTGGGTGTGCGCGTGATCAGCGAGCGCTTTATCAAACGTTTTGTCCTGCTCAATAGCAGCGTGGGCTTTTCGCGATTGCTCGCTAATCCGCTGCGATTTTTTGAAAAACGCGCACCGGGCGACATCTTTAGCCGATTTATTGCCTGGCAGGGCGGGCTGTTGCAGAAAATCGAGCTGGATAACGGTTTACGTAGCGATTGGGTTATCTGCCTTATTGCGTTGGGCATTATGTTTTGGATTGCTCCCGTGCTGGCGCTGATTTCAGGCGTGGGGGTGATAGCCATGGGGATGATCAGCATTTGGGCGGTGCTGCGCGATCGTTGGTATACCCAGCAGCTACAGCTTAAAAGCGCAGTGCTCAATGACTTTTTTATGGAAACCTTGCAAGGCGTTTTAACCATCAAAACGGCCGGGCTTGAGAGCCAACGTAAGGCTCAGTTTGCATGGTTCAGCCGCGATCTGTTTGGCTGCCTGCAGCGACAGAAGGTCTATCAGCAGGTCAAAGAGGGGCTGTATCAACTGGTGAGCAGCCTTGAGATGGTGGTCTTCATGCTGGTGGTTCTGCCCATGGTGAACAGCAAGCAGATCTCATTGGGCGATTTTTTTGCCTATAGCTTCCTACGTCAGATTTTTAGCTCTTATGTGACGCGTATTTTCTTTTCGATTATTCAAAAATCACAGCTGCATGTGATTGATACCCGCGCTCACAGCCTGTTCTCGGCCAATGAAGATCAACATGCGGTACCGCAAAGCACCGAGCTAAGTACGGTCGCGCCGCATGTGCGCTTTGAGCGGGTTCGATTCTATTACGATCCGGCGAAAACGATTTTCACGGGTATTTCTCTCGATCTGCCTGCGGGATCGCAAATCGCGATTGTCGGCGAATCGGGGGCGGGGAAAAGTACTTTACTGCGGCTGATCGCGGGCTTGTTCACCCCTCAAGAGGGCGACGTGCTGGTGGATGGAAAACCCGTTCGGGCTCAGCAGTTGGCTTCGTTGGTATCCCTGCATAGCCAAGAAGACATTCTGTTTAATGCGTCCGTTTTAGAAAATATCACCCTGTTCGACCCTCATTATCGAGACAGCGATCGCGGCCGCATTGAGGAATTACTCACCTCGCTGGCGCTGTATCCGGTGATCCATCAGCTGCCCGGCGGTATCAATGCGCTAATACGTGAAAGCCATGCCGCGCTTTCGCTTGGCCAGCGTCAGCGCCTGCTGCTGGCACGTTCGCTGTATAGCTCGCGTCCCATTTTGCTGCTGGATGAACCCACGGCCAATTTGGATAACGAAACCGCGCGCACCGTGATGGCCGCGGTGCAACAACATTGCCGTAAAACCGGCAAAACCTTGATTGTGGTGACTCACAGCCAGCACATTCTGCCGCAGTTTTCGCAGGTTTATCACCTGTCCGACGGCGAGCTTGCGCCTGTAGCGCCAGCTGAGGCCAAACCGATGGCTAACGTGGAGCTTTTGGCATGAAGCAATGGCGCGCTTTTGTCACCTCGCGCTGGCTGCTCGCGCTGCTTGCCGGGGCGATCATATTGCTGGCGGCGATTGGCCTGTCGCGCGGTTTTTCTGCGCCAGAACCGGTAATGACCGAACAGGTTGATCGGGGTGACATTGAAAAAGTGGTTTTGGCGACCGGTACGCTTAAGCCATCGATGCAGGTCAACGTCGGGGCGCAGGTTAATGGGCAGCTACGAGAACTGTATGTTCGTCAGGGCGACAAGGTTGAGAAAGGGCAGTTGCTGGCAGAGATCGACCCCACGCTGCAAGAGTCCGATCTGAGTAATGCGACCGCGCAGTTAGCCAGCGCCAAAGCGCAAAAATTGGCCTCGCAGGCCATGTTGGTGCGCTATCGCCAGGAACTGAACCGCCAACAAGCCATGATGCGCGATGGTTCCGGCGTGCGAAGCGATGTGGAGCAGGCGCAGGCGCAATATGACGCTCAGCGCCAGCAGGTTGAGATGAATGATGCGCAGATTGTGCAGGCTGAAATGGTGGTCAAAACCGCCAACGCTAACCTGAGCTATACCCGCATTATTGCGCCGATCAGCGGTGAAGTGCTGGGCATTGTGACCAATGAAGGGCAAACCATTGTGTCATCACAAACGGCTCCCACCATTCTGGTATTAGCCGTCCTCGATAAAATGCTGGTTCAAACGCGGATTTCAGAGGCAGATATTCAGAAAATACAGCCCGGTCAGCCGCTGTGGTTTTATGTAATTGCCAACCCTGAGAAACGATACACCAGCCGGATGGGCTTTGTTCAGCCTGCTCCTCAAGAAGCCTTGGAAGAGCAGGCAAGCGGCAGCAGCACAGCAAGCCAGCAGGCCAACGCGGTGTATTACAACGGTACGTTTGCCGTCGATAACGCGCAGCGAGAGCTGAAAACCTCCATGACGGCTCAGGTCTTTGTGCGCGTTGCCGAGGCGAAGAATGTGTTGCGCGTTCCCGTCTCCACGCTGGGACGGGCACTGAGCACCGACAGCTACCTGATCACCGTGCTTGAAAACGGTAAGCCACAGCAGCGCAAGATCCGCATTGGCATTAACGATCGCCAGTTTGCTCAGGTGCTAGAGGGATTACAGCTGGGCGATCGTGTGCTGATGTCAGCGGATGGGGCTCAGGGATGAGTGCGATGGCGGAGATGAATCCCATTATTGAGCTGCGCCACGTGTACCGCGAATTTGTTGCCGGTAACCAAACTAATGTGGTGCTCAATGATATTACGCTGACGATTGCGCAAGGCGAGATGGTTGCCATTATTGGCGCCTCGGGCTCTGGAAAATCGACGCTGATGAACATCATTGGCTGCTTGGATAAAGCCACGCGGGGCGAGGTTCTGATCAACGGGATCAGCGTTAACGAAACGGATAACGATCGGCTTGCTGAGCTACGCAGCTGCTACCTCGGGTTTATATTCCAGCGTTATCATTTGATGCCTTATCTGACCGCAGAAGAAAACATCGCTATCCCTGCGTTGTATACCGCTATGCCCGAAAATGAACGCAAAGCGCGTATTCAGATGCTGGGGCAAAAATTGGGTTTGAAAAGTCGCTTGGGTTATAGCCCCGCGCAGCTTTCTGGCGGGCAGCAGCAGCGCGTAAGCATTTGCCGCGCGTTAATCAATGGGGCGCAGGTGATCCTCGCGGATGAGCCGACCGGCGCTTTGGATAGCGTCAGCGGTAAGGCTTTGATGGGCGTTCTTCATCAGCTGCATGCGGATGGACATACGGTGATTATTGTCACGCACGATCACGGCGTTGCAAAGCAGGCGCAGCGGATTGTTGAAATCAGCGATGGCCGCATTATCGCGGATGAAATTAATCAGTCCTGCCCAGAAGATCGTTTGGCGCAGCATATTCCCGTGGTTCGGGATAACGGGCGAGCTTCGCTGTGGCGCAGCATTCATGAATCGATGCGGATGGCTTGGCGTTCTCTGCTGGGGCATCGCATGCGCACCTTTTTATCCATGCTCGGCATCATCATTGGCATTTCATCGGTGGTCTCTTCAATGGCGGTAGGGGAAGGGGCGCGCCAAACCATCATGAATGAAATTGGCAAGTTAGGTAACACCACGCTAGAGATTCGTCCGGGGACTGGCTGGGGCAGTAAGCGGCCCGATATGGAACGCGCGCTGTCGCTCAATGACGTGGCGAGTCTGCAAAAGCAGCCGTGGACAGAGGGCGTATCTCCGCAGGTGAGCAGCATGGCGACCGCAGTGCGCAAAGGTTATGACTCGTCGATGATGTTATCCGGCGTATCACAGGATTTTTTTGCGCTACAGGGCATTCGTTTTATTCAAGGCAATGGGTTTACCGCCCGTGATGTTGCCGAGGGTGAACCGGTTCTGGTGCTGGATGAAACCAGCCGCGATACCCTGTTTCAAGATGGCGAAGATCCTCTCGGCCAAATTGTGCAGATTGCTGGCGCATCATGGCGCGTGGTGGGCGTGGCGGTGAAGCCAGGGCCAAAAGTGGTGGGCGGATTTATGGCGGGATGGCTGCCCTATACTTCGCTGCAACAGCGTATTTCCGGCGACAAGCCGTTAGAAGCCATCGTTCTGCGCTTTCAAGAGTCCCTAACGCCGCAGGATGCGATGCAGACCGTTGAACATCTGCTGACGCGTGAGCACGGGAAGAAAGACTTCTTTTCTCAGACCGACGATCAGCTCACCAAGGCGATGCAGAAAACCTCCGATTCAATGTCGCTGTTGATCACCGCGATTGCCGCTATTTCTCTGCTGGTGGGCGGCGTCGGAGTGATGAATATCATGTTGGTTTCCGTAACGGAAAGAACCCACGAAATTGGGATCCGGCTTTCGGTGGGCGCGCGTCCTTCTGACATCATGCACCAGTTTTTAATCGAAGCCGTGATGATTTGCACCTTGGGCGGCCTTGTTGGCGTGGGGGGCTCGTGGATTGCGGCTCAGATATTTGCCTTGATAACCGATGAGTTTTCGATGGCGTTCACTTGGCTTCCGGTGGCGATCGCGTGCGCGTTCTCTGCGCTCATCGGTTTGACCTTCGGCTATTTTCCAGCACGCAGCGCGGCGAAGCTCAACCCCACTGAGGCACTGGCTCGCGAATGAAACTTCATTACGTTATCTCCATCATTTTGCTGCTATCGGGATGCGGAAACCTGACGCGCAGTGACTATCAGCGTCCACAGATCTCTTATCCGACGCAGTGGCAGAAAAAAATGGCGCAAGATCCCAACGTGTTGGCATCGGGCTCGGCAAACTGGTGGCAAGGGTTTAACGATCCGCGTCTGACGCGGGTGGTTAACCAAGTTCTCGCGAGCAATAACGATTTAGCCGTCGCGGCGATTACGCTTCAGCAGGCGCGGGTGGCGGCTGGACTCACCAATACCAATTTAACCCCAGACGTTTCGCTCGGGGGATCGGCCAGCAATAGTCAATCGGTGCGCCATCATTCGGCGGCGCAGGAGAGCTACGCGGCGTCTTTGTCGATCAATTATGAGCTGGATTTGTGGGGGAAATTGGCTCGGGTACGTGAGCAAGGCGAGTGGCAGGCCACCGCGAGCGAGCAAGATTATCGGGCGACGGTGCTATCAACCATTGGTACAACCGCGCAAATCTACTGGACTATCGCGTTGCTTAATCAGCAGATCGGTAATTTGCGCGATAGTTTGGAAATTGCCGAGCAAACGCTGGCGCAGATTGAGTCTTGGCATGCGGTGGGCAAAGTCGGTTTGCTCGACGTATTGCAGGCGCGCCAAACGTGTTTAAGTCGCCAGAATTCATTGCGGGCGCTGTTGCAGCAGCGCGAAGCCTCTCGCAATGCGTTGGCGCTGCTTCTTAACCGTCCCGCAGAACAGCATGCCGATGAACTCGCCACGCTTAATACCGAACAACAGGTCGCTATCGCTGCGGTCACGCCGCTGGCGGTCATTAGCCAGCGTCCTGATATTCAGGCGGCCGAGTCTCGTTTACGAGCGGCGCTGGCGGGCTACGACGCCGCGCGTCTGAGTTTTTATCCTTCGCTCTCGCTGGACGCGACCATGAACGCCGGAAGTCAGGTTTTCAGTCAGTGGTTTAACAATCCGACCCGCACCGTGGGCAGCGCTGTCGCCTTGCCGTTTATTCAGTGGAACACCGTGCAGCTCACCATCGAGCAGTCGAATTTGCAGATCAAGCAGGCGGCGGTGGCGTTTCGCCAGACGGCTTATACCGCGCTTTCTGAAGTGGATAACGCCATGGAGCAGCGGCTGAGTGCAGATGAACAGCGTGGCCGTTTACACCAATCGATAGCGTTAGGAAAACAGCGTTTAGCGTTGACTGAAAGCCGTTATCGAGCAGGCGCAGTGGACTACCAAACGTTGCTCGATGCGCAGGATGTACAGCTCACATTGGAAAACAGCCTGACGCAGGCGCAGTACGACTACCTCTATGCCACGCTACAGCTATGGCTGGCACAGGGCGGCGGGAATTCGCAACCAAGGACAATCAAAAATGCAGCGTAATAATGAGATGAGACGCGTTGTGGTGACCGGCTATGGCGCAATCACGCCGCTGGGCTCAAATGCGCAGGCCAGCTGGCAGGCCATCATGGATTATCAGTTGGGCTATGGCTACGTGGATAAAACCGAACTGGGTATCAAGGCGCACTTTCTGGGGCTTATCGCGGAAGAACCCAGTCTAAAAGGCGTTCCGGCCGCGATCCGTCGGCGTTTGCCGCGTTTTGCTCGGCTGACGCTAGGCGCCGCGCGTGAGGCCATGAGCATGGCGTTTGGTGAAAACTCGCCGCTTGATTTTTACTCTCCCCTGATGTGTGGCGCCATTATGGGAACCGGCTGGGGTGGACTCGACGAAAGCTATTATGCTGCCAGAGAGTTTGCCTTACAGGGCGTTTCCTCTCCGTTCAACTGTTTTTACACCATGCCGAACGTGACGTCGGCTGCATGCAGCCAATATTGGAATCTGCGTGGCTATCAAAATACCGTTGTGGCCGCGTGCGCAACGGGAACGGTCGCTATTGGCGATGCTTTCGAGGTTATCCGCAGCGGCCGCGCCAAAATGATGCTCGCCGGTGCCGGTGAATCTTTAACGGGCGATGGTGCTGTGTGGAACATCGACGTGCTCGGCGCTTTGTGTCACGAGCCGAGCGATCCTCTGCGTGCAAGCTGCCCATTTAGCGCCCAGCGCAACGGTTTTGTGCTTTCAGAAGGCGCCAGCGTGCTGTGTTTGGAAGAGCGAGAAAGCGCGTTGGCACGAGGGGCCACCATTTTAGGCGAAGTCACCGGATACGGTAATTTCTCCGATGCCTTTGATTTCACCTCTCCGGCGGAAGACTGCGTTGCCCGTGTAGCCACGATCAAGCATGCGTTAGAGCAAGCGGGGCTGGCACCGGAAGATCTGGACTATATCAATGCCCATGGCACTTCTACGCCGCTTAACGATCTCAATGAAACCCAAGCGCTGAAGCTGGCTTTAGGCCAAACGGCGTATGCGATCCCAACGTCGAGCACCAAATCATATTCAGGCCACCTGATTGCTGCCGCAGGCGCTTTTGAAGCCATTATCTGTTTACAGACGATGCAGCACCAGATTATGCCCGCAACCGCGCATCTGACGGAGCCTGATCCTTTGTGCGATCTTGATTATATCGCTGAAGGACACCGGGCTGGGCGAGTGGCGCGTGCGCTGAACCTGAGTTTTGGCTTTGGCGGCGCGAATGCGGCATTGATTCTGGAGCAACATCCGTGACTTCCGTTCAATACACTTTGGCAGATGCCAACCGCTGGGCCGAATTCTCCGGTGACTATAACCCGATTCATTTTGATCTTGAGCTGGCGCGGCAGCGCAGTGAAGGCCTTAGGGTTCATGGCATGCGCGCACTGCTGGACATCAAGCAGGAGATTGCGCGTGCGGCGTTGGGCTTGGATGAGTCGGCGGCTTATCTACGCTGCGTCGCGCGATTACGCCAGCCGGTGTGGTGCGATACGCCCTATCAACTGATCGGTACGGGACGAAAGGCTTCCATCGTTCATCCTGATTCAGGAACGGCGAGCATGTCATGTCAGGTGAGCGCGGTGCAGTCTCTGGTCGATGGTGATAAGGGAGAAAGTGGAACGCTTGAGGCTGAAGATATCATCCGCCACGGGCAGACGTTTGCTTCCTTACAGCCATATGCCCAGCAGTGGCAATTTTTGGACGCGCTGCTGTTTCGTTATCTGATTCATGATAGTGGGCTGCTGCGCCAGCAGGTGCTTTGCCACTATTTCCCCCAGAATGCGCTGGCGTCATTTGAGGCTATTTTTACCCAGTTTCCGGTGGTTCAGACTCATCAGGAACTGGTGTTCGATCGTCGCTTGCTCGCTTCATGGGCCAATCCGATTTCACCTGAAGCGCTGGTTATCCACATTGAGCCGGCGTTACTCATCAACGATGCACCGGGCAGCGCGCTGGTGCGTATTGCCGCCCATACGCATTATCAGAATGCGTTTATCAGCAATGCGATTACGTTAAAAATTGGCTAATTAGCCGCTGAATAATAAGGGAAAAATATGAGTCAGTATGATGTTATCTATGAAAAAGTGAGTGAGATGATTGCCGATGCCAAAGATTTAGAGCGCGAAGAGATACAGCCCGATGCGCCTCTTGCGCTTCTTTCTTTGGATAGTTTGGACTACGTGGAACTGATCATCTTAGCCAAGCGAGAATTCGGTGTGACCTTAACCGCCGAACTCTTTATTCAGCATCCAAATATTACGCTGCGCGAAGTGTGTGAATTTATCGATAAGGAGTCAGTGGCCTAACATGACGCAGAAATGGGTATTGATCACCGGCGGCAGTCGGGGGATTGGGCAGACGCTGGTCACTGAATTACTGCCCCGTTGGAATGTGGTATTTACGGGTCGCAGCGCGGAAAGCTTGGTGGGAACGCAGAGAAGAGCCGAAAATCTTCAAACTGACACCTGGGTACAAGGCTATGCCTGCGATGGGAAAAATGAACAACAGGTTGCCCTGCTGGCCCAACGATTAGTCGATAAATTTGGCGCGCCGAGCGCTATTATTCACAATGCTGGAGTGACGCGAGACGCACTGCATATACATCAAGACGCTGAGACTTGGCGTGATGTATTGGAGACCAATCTGGTGGCGATTATCAATTGGAACCGCATATTGCTTCCGGCGATGATGCTGCAAGGGCAGGGGGCGGTGGTGTTGATGTCTTCGGTGAGCGCTATCAAGGGAAACCGTGGTCAGACCGCCTATGCGGCGAGCAAAGCGGCAATGATGGGGCTTGCGCGTTCGTTGGCGTGCGAAGTGGGGCGTTTTGGCATTCGGGTCAACTGCTTGGCGCCGGGGCTTATCGATAGCGGTATGACTCAAGCTATGCCTGAATCTAAGCTAAAAGCCATGCGGCAGGAGATCCCGCTGCGCCGTTTAGGGCATCCGCATGAAGTCGCTAAAGCGGCAGAGTTTTTAATTGGTGAAAATAGCCATTACTTAACGGGACAAACGCTTATTCTCGACGGCGGGCTGTCCGCTTAATGGCCTGAGCATATCGATTAACTAAGTATGTTTTTATTCATGCTTTTCGCGATTTAACGCGTGGTTGAGTTTATCGATATGTTGCACCAATGCGCGTCTTTCACGCGTCGTTACCTGATAAATTTGCACCAACATGGCGGCGCGATCGCAGGCTAGACGAAAAAGAGCTGGTGGTATTTCACTTTGCCGTACGGCCAGTTTTAAATCAGCGATAAGTTCATGGGTAGAAAGCTTTTTTTCTAGCGCCAAAGCGGTTCGATGGCTGACGGATAAAATATCTTGTTCGGCAGAGCCGCTTGTTCTTTCTTCTTTAGAGGATGACAGCAACATGCACCATTCAGCGATATCACTCATTCCTTCAATCGGTTGAAGTATCTCCCAAATATGCTGAGGGGAGTTTGGTGAACTTCGATCGAGGCTGCCGATGTTGTGCAAAAAGCCAGCGATTTCTGTTTTTAGACACTGTGTGGGGGAAATACCTGATTCTTTTGCCAGATAACCCGCCAGACGTCCCACGACCAGTGAATGGCAATCATCATCTTCGCTGAATTGATCGATGATAAAAGCCAGCAAATTCATAATATCGCGGAAGTTATGCAACGAGATTGTATTGTTATGAATCCGGGGGATTTCTCTAATGTAATCTAGGTAGTTAGAGGATTGAATCACAGACCAAAAATCATCACGTGCAGCGATTTTCGTAAAGGCTTGAATAAATTCAGGTTTATACAATACATTGATGCCTTCCTGAATTTTCTTTGTTAGCACATCGCGTAGAGCAAACAGATCTTGGTGTCGATATTGTGCCAGCAGCACATCAATGCGATCGGCCAAGTAGATAATGTGGCTTTCTTCGGGCACTTGCTCACCGTCAATAATGCTGCCGGTGCCGTAATCCCAGCTGGTGTGATGATAGCGAACAAAATCGCTAAGCGGTTTGAATAGTGGAATATGAGCTAATAACAAACCACCTATAAGTGCATGATTGTTATGATCATTATCATAATAGCTGAGCGGCGCTAGTCTGGACTGCTCATTCAGGCCGCCGATATCATGTAACAGCGCAGCCAGAAGCGTTTGACGACAGCTTGCGGGTGAGAACGACGCTTCTTTGGCTAGATGCCAAGCTATGAATGCCGTTCGAACATGATGCATGTTCAGCTTTGGGTTTATCATATCAATGGTTTTCGATATGCAGGCTAATGTATGTATTAGGTTTATATCCATGATTATTTTTATTTGAGGTGAGTGGTTTTTATGTTTTTTCTTTTAATTAATAACTAGTTATCTTACGTGACAACCATACTGTGGAAAAATTGAGTTACCGAATAGCATGACGCCATCATAAGATTTGTTAATGTAAATGATGCGGTTTTTATCGCTGTTACTAAAAAAAAGTTCAGAGGCGGTATTATCATCAATGTTGTCGGAGTCGTATCGAGAGGTCTTTATCGCCGTCACTTTATAGAGGTGAAAGGTTTTGTTGTAGGCTTTGTAGGTAACCTGAATGCTTCGGGAAATAATGTATCGTTCATTGTTGCGGGTTAATAAACCATCAACATTAATAAAGAGATAGTTTTGTGATGTTTCTATCGAGAGCATACCTGTTGAAATGGTATGCATATCGTTAATGTTTTGCTCAATAGAGAAGTCTGCGTCGCAGATAAAACTATCTGGTGCATGATATTTTAATACGGCCCATAAAATCACCACCGTAGAGCAGAGAAATATGATAGATAGATAAATTTTCTTATGCATTTTTCTTTTCTCTATAATAGTGACTTGTACACCTGTTTTTTTCTTCATCACATTCTGTAATGAAAATCTGGATGTTGGTTCCTAGAACACTATTTCTCTGTTTTTTATAAATGTAGAGCTTTTTCTTACTCGAACAGTCAAGCTTATCTAAGGACAAATGTCCCAACTGCTCATTATTTATCACATCATTAAACGGAAGGTTTGAAGGTATAAATATAATACAGCTTTCTTTTGTGATCTTTTTAATTCCTACCTCTTTATTGTTATTTGTGAACTTAATAATAACCGTGAGTAACAAAAAAAGAAGGGTGATTATTGTTGCTGATATTGCTATAGGGCGCAACCAAGAATCCATTTTTTCAGTTTTTTCTTGCTTTATTGGTGTAGGTGTAAAAAAAGAATTGTATTCTTGATCGCACGTAATGATGGCATCTTCAGCAATTTTAAAACCAATTCTTGGCACGGTAATGATGATGTTTTTTTGAATGCCGAGATGGTTCATATTTTTTCTTAACGTAGAGATATACTGGTTTAGATTGCTGTTAGATGCTCTAGCACCATATTTGTCAAATACGGACTGAAATATTTCCCCGCGAGAGAGAATATCACTACGGTGCTGCAGTAACTCAGTAAGTAGACGATTAGAGGTTTGCGATAGTTCGATACAATCTCCGGTAATAATATTGACCAGTGACGCATCTTCAGTATCAAAGGTGACAAATCCCTCTATATCGAACCTCATGTTAATCTCCATACTAAATCAAGTTTTTTTAGCTTGGTTAGGTTTTTAATATAAAAAACACATAAATATCAGGTAAAAATATCGTTATTATTGATTTCCTGGGCTAATCTTGCTGCCTGTGCAGGCGGGAAGCATACTGGGGCTCATTTGATAACAAGGAGCTCGGCAAATGAAACTTGAATCTTATTCTTCTCATCCTTCTTTATTGTTCCAAGGACAACGTGTTCCACAGGATAATCTTAGAGTGTTGGCGGCAGCAATGAATTTAAGTAACCACATGATGGTTAGCGTGCCGGAACAGGGATTGATTCTCCGTTTATTAGAAAGAGATAGAACAGAGGGGCTGTCTACAAGGCAATTAGCCGAACTATGTGAAGTCTCGATTTATAGAGTCAGGCATTTGCTTCTTCCTTTGGAAAAAGAGGGGAGGATTGCTAGGGATAAAATGCAAAAACACCATCGGTGGTTTTTATCTGAAGAGCCTGTAGAAATTGCAAATGATTCTAACAAGGCGGTTTTTTGTTTGCAACAATGAAGGGTAACTCGGAATCATTACCTTAATATAAAAAGATCAAATAATGAAGATCTCGCAGATTTACAAGAATGTTCCTATTTTATGATTTTTGCCAAGTGACGCAATGTCGTTAGCATGTTTCAGGTACATTTAATATTGTTATTATGTGTTTTTTCTGAAATGTAAATATTAAAAGATGCCATATTTATTTTTTCATCAGCCAAGATGAGAATGCAAACTAGAATTTACAATCTTTATTCATGATTTACAGATTTCATTTGATGATTTTGATAAAAACTTAATCGAGCATTAATGTTAAAGTTGCTAAGTAAGAGCTTGTTTAACTTTTATAACATTGAGCTAATGAGAGGGATGCTTTTCTGACAAAGCATGAAAGGTGTCCCTTTTTTATGGCAACGTGCGCAGTGAATATGACTACCGCGCACGTTGTTATGCATTTGTTCGTACTGTGGGTTACGAGCGGCCATAAGTTTAGGTGGCAGGCGTTGTGTGTGCATCAGTCAGAGATTAGCCCTCTAGGCTGTTTTTTATTTCGCATTTCAATCAATGCGGCGTAGTATCTTCACCTTGATTGTTTTCTAACCATAATTTCATATGATCCAAATATTACCGCTGTCTGAAGTTCCAGAGCACCGTGAGTTGATAACTGATTGGTTATTCACATCTTTTGGCAGTGAAAATAGCCGAGATTTTTTTGCCAGCATTGTGCGTAGTAGCCTGCGCCCTGAAGGTTTGCCGATAACTTTTGTGGCTTTGCAAGACGATAAGCCAGTGGGTACCGTGGGATTGTGGCGCTGTGATTTGATTAGCCGCCAAGACCTATTTCCATGGCTGGCCGCACTCTATATTGATGAAGGCCAGCGAGGCCGAGGATTAGGCATTCAGCTACAGCGTTACGTGGAGGACTTTAGCCGCCGAGCCGGATTCAAAGAACTTTATCTCTACGCGACCTTTGCCGATTATTACGAACGTTTTGGCTGGCAGTATATTGGCGACGGGCTGGACTATCCTGACCAGCCCGTGCGTTTGTATCGGAAAAATATCGCCCTCAGTCCCTCATCTGACTAGGCGATTTGCTGGGTGCGAATATCTAAGACAGAAGCCAATTTTTCTAACTGTGATCCCCAGTGACCCAAACCAATCGCGCAGTGATGAGCGGGGCCTCCCATCGACCAGTCACGAGTGAAGTTTCTTGCCCCTATACTAAAACGGTAACGGCTATTGGTATTGCCGATATCTAGCGTTTCTCCCGCGACAGATTCACCTTCGGCATATTGTAAAACGACGTCACCGTTGCGCTCTTCAATAACAGATAAAAATGTGACCGGCCCATTTTTTACCGACATCTGAATGGATACGCCACAGCCCGGTTTGCCATGATAAACGGGTAAAGGAACAAGCCTCACCTCGCCTTCAGCCATCAGCGGATGTGCTGGGCCGTCATGGCCCCAGAGCACAACATCATCGCTAAATTCGATGCCATACGGTTCAGAGAACGAACCGCCTGCACCGAGCAGGGAGAATATTTTCATCGCTATCACATTTTTAACTTCATATTCGCCAGCAACTGGAATTGATTTTTGGGTCAGCAGCGTATTACCCGCAATCACAGAGGTGACGATATTTTCATAGTCGTTACCGTTTTTGCCCTCATAGTAATAAGCCAGTGCGCCGAGTTGATGCCGTTCTACCAGAGAATCCAATGCGCAAGCGGTGTGGGCCGCACGCGTTACCTCAGAATCAGAACACTGATCATCAATAACGAATGCTAGCTCCATTTCAGCACGCTTATTATTCAAGGCCGCTTGAGTGGTTTCTTGTCGTAGCTGATTTAGCTCACACATTTCTAGTGGTTTAAAGCGCACGCCTAAACGAGCAGACAGGTTGGTTAGGTTGCTGTAAACGTCATACATGCCGTCATAATAGTGCCCAAGCAGACCGACTTGAGTGTGACCTAAAGCAGTTCGTATCTGGTATGCCCTGAGCCACTCTTCTAGCTCAGACCAGACCTCTTTATCGTCATGCAGCGCGCCAACTAAAAGCTGAAAACTGATATTGGCACGGTTAAAAACGTTGGCCAGTTCCGGGGCACTACAGGCCTGACAATGCGCCAGCCATTCACCTGTTCGATGCCCTCGATCGCTCATTTCCCGAATGCGCTGATAGGGCAGACCGAGGTCAGGCTGTAATGCGAGCACGAGTACTGGTTTGCCCAGCGCCTGTACCAGAGGCAATACGGTAGCGCTGAGGGCGTAGGTGCTAATATAAAGCACAACGACATCAACGGGCTGGTGGCGAGCTGTTTTTAGCAAGGCATCAGCCGAGGAGATGGAGTCAATAAGTCCGCCGTTGCGAACGTGATGCTGGTTCATCAGCCATTGTTCAATCTCACCCACATAGCCTTCGAGACGTGATTTTAAACCATGAAACTGTGGCCAATAAGTATCAAGCCCAATCCCAAAAAGTAAAATATTCAGAGGGTTTTTCATTGTGCGATTTCCTACGAGGCCATGCCTAGGCCAACGATATTGGCCGCTAAGATAATGATCAGGCAGCCAATGCACAGCACGCTGACCGGTTTTTTGCTGTTGCATTTCCACTCTTTGAGCAACAGGCCAACAATTCCGCCGCACAATACGTAGAAGCTCATGTGCAGCATCCAGCTCATATAGTCGTATTGGGCTGGAATTTTGGCGTGTCCCCATGCATAGAAGAAGAACTGTAGATACCACATGAGACCGGCCAACATGGAGAACAGCACATTGGTGATGATGAGTTTACGTGGCAATGAGAAATCGTTTTTGACCGAGATATTTTTGAGCGTAGCAAGGCGAATGAAGCAGTAACCGAGGTTGATAACGGCTCCGCCACCCATAATGATCACGTAGCTCGGCAATGCGACATAAAGAGAGTCGATTCCCAACGCAGCTGCGGCTTCATGCATTGGCTTAGCGGCATCCATGGCAAACGACATACCCGCAGAAAAAATTCCGCACATGACGGCGAGAATCAGGCCTTTTTTCAGATTGAACTCTTCAGCGCGGATCCCTAAGGCTCTTTCTTTGAGTAACCCCGCATAGCTGACCGTTGCTACCCCAATAAGAGCAACTAACACGCCCAACAGCGTCATTCTTCCACCGGGAGTTCCAAATAGAACGTCAACGCGGCCTTGAATAATCGGCGTCATTAAGGTGCCAATGATGAGCGTAATACCGATGGCAATGCCGATCCCCATCGACATGCCAAGGTAGCGCATTGTTAGGCCGTAGTTGATATTGCCGATGCCCCACATGGCGCCAAATAGAAATACCGGAAGCAGCACCGAGAAGCTAAACGATCCGTAATAAGCCCAAAAGTTAGGCAGAAGGATGTAGCTTACTAACCAAGGCAAAACCAGCCACGATACAAATCCGCCGATGGACCACATGGTTTCCCACGACCAACTTTTTACCTGTTTAAACGGCGCATAAAAGCATGCTGCACTGGCCGCGCCAACCAGATGCCAGATGATTCCCAAAACAATAGAGTCGTTCATTGGTCCTATCCTTTTTGTTATTGGTGAGAAGCGGCAATGGGGTGCATCAGTGTGTAGGGCGCCACTTCTTTGACGATAGGAGTCTAAATAGTGTGCAGATTTCACACCTTCGGATAGCTGCCGCACAAGGTGTAGGGATGGCAGAATTTAGCAGGTTGGGCCGATGGCGATCACAAAAGCATTTAAAAGCAGGAGGTTATTGCGATGTGTATGACAGCCAATGGAAATTGCAGCATATTGAAGGAATACTATGAAATATAAGAACTTTCTTATGAGAATAAAATTCCTTAATCAAAATTAGCTTTTAGCTAATAAGCTATTTATGATTGCCAACGTATACCTATCATGCTCCAAACTGCATTTTTATTGGCTGTGTTCACACACTCTAATCGCTGATGAAGCTCTTTAATGCAATTCGAATTATGCTGGGTACAATCTATTTTTTGGTGCGTCGGAGGCCATTAGGTATACTCTATGGCTAACCTGTCGAGGGATGAGAAACGCGATGTCTGATTTGGAAGTGCAACTGCGTAATTCGCTAGCGGCTTTAGATGATCTTAAAGAAAGCTTTGAGCAACAGCGTCTCGTATGGCAACAAGAATGCGAAGGAATACGCATGCAGCTCGAACAGGCGCGTCAGCGCGAAGCTGCTCTCCTGCTTAAGAATGAACAGCTGACACGCAAGCTGGTTGAAATGGGCTCTTTGCCAGAAAATAATCCGCTGTTAAAGCAGTTCAAGATGGTTGGAGCGCATATTGAGGCTTTAGCTCAGGAGGCGACTGCATTTAATAATTATATTTCTTCGGTGTCGGCGCCAGAAACCCACTAAGGGAAAACCTGACTGACGTGATACCCAAGCCGCTCATGATGAGCGGCTTTTTACTTTATATCCCGCCCAAAATGCTGCAACGCGTATGCCCATCGTCTATGGTTAATTGTGGTTGAGAGCAATTTCTATTGTTCAGAATACGTTTAACTCTGTTACATATTCACATTGCTAATAGGGACAAATTGGATATTAATAGACACATTATTACGACCGTTTTTTAGTCAGTCGGTACTGCCGTCTGATGTATTCATTAAGAAGGTGTTTATGGAAGGTATCAGTATTACCAAATTGTTGGTGATTGCGGTTCTGGTTATTCTGCTGTTCGGTACAAACAAACTGCGCACTCTGGGCGGTGACCTAGGTGCCGCGCTGAAAGGCTTTAAGAAAGCGATGAATGACGACACAGCTAAACCAAGTGCGGATGCCGATAGCGCCGCACCTCGCGTTGACCATAAAGACTAATTCGGTTTTTCAGCGTCTGCTGAGTGACCAATAAAAAAACCGTAGAGAGTGAGCCCTCTACGGTTTTTTCTATTCTGTTTACCAAGTATTGAGATTGCAGTGAGTCTCGCCGATACCTCAGAATATTGGCTGTCAGCCCGTTCTCTTGTAAAAAAATATTTCTACGGAAACAGACTTAACTTTACTTAACTTCAATGCCCTTGGCTTGCAAATCAGCATGGTAAGAAGAGCGCACGAACGGACCACAGGCCGCATGGGTAAAGCCCATCGCCATCGCTTCGGCCTTCATCTCTTCAAACTCGTCAGGACTAACATAGCGCTGCACTGGTAGATGATGGCGGCTTGGCTGTAAATACTGGCCTAGCGTTAACATCGTTACGCCATGCGCACGCAGGTCGCGCATTACTTCAATGATTTCCGCATTGGTTTCACCCAAGCCCACCATCAGACCCGATTTGGTTGGGATCTCTGGGTGTGCAGCCTTAAAGTTTTCCAGCAGTTTCAGCGACCAGTTATAGTCTGCGCCTGGGCGCACTTGGCGATAGATACGTGGTACGTTTTCAAGGTTATGGTTGAATACGTCCGGCGGCGTTTCCGTCAGGATATCTAGCGCACGTTCCATACGACCACGGAAATCAGGCACCAGCGTTTCAATGCGGATGGTAGGATTTTTGGCGCGGATGGCACGAATACAATCAGCAAAATGCTGAGCACCGCCGTCGCGCAGATCGTCGCGGTCAACGGAGGTAATCACCACGTAACGCAGGCCCATATCGGCAATAGTTTGTGCCAGTTTTTCGGGTTCATTCGCGTCTGGCGTTACCGGGCGCCCGTGTGCCACGTCGCAGAATGGGCAGCGACGGGTACAAATAGCGCCGAGGATCATAAAGGTTGCCGTACCGTGGTTAAAACATTCTGCCAAGTTAGGGCAGGAAGCTTCTTCACAGACCGAGTGCAGGCCATTTTTACGCATGGCGGCTTTAATGCCTTGAATGCGACTGGAATCCGCAGGGAGCTTGATTTTCATCCACTCAGGTTTGCGTAGCAGCTGCTCTCTTTCGACGGCCACGGTTTTTACCGGGATCAGGGCCATTTTGTCTGCGTCACGGTATTTGACGCCGCGTTCCATCAGAATTGGTTTACTCATAATCTTGCGGGTTCCAGTTGCTTGACTCGACTGATTGATAGCCAAGTATTTGAATAAATTGCTCGACCAGTACCGGCTGTACATCTTCAAGCGTAACGCCGGGGTTGAGTGCGCTGATCTGTGTCATTTGCATACCGGCATAACCACAGGGGTTAATTCGGCTAAACGGGTCGAGATCCATGGTGGTGTTCAGTGCAAGCCCGTGGAACGAACAGCCTTTACGGATGCGTAGTCCCAGCGAGCAAATTTTTTGTTCTCCAACGTAAACGCCGGGGGCGTCAGCTCTGGCATGAGCATCAATATCGAATTTCCCCAAGGTGTTAACCACGGTTTGTTCAATGGCCGTCACCAGTTGGCGTACGCCGAATTTATTACGTTTTAAGTCGACAAGAACATACATAACCTGCTGGCCGGGACCGTGATAGGTGACTTGCCCTCCGCGATCGCTTTGGATCACGGGAATATCACCCGCGGCTAATACGTGCTCGGCTTTGCCTGCTTGGCCTTGGGTAAATACCGGATGATGCTGAACCAACCAAAGCTCGTCGGGCGTGCTCTCCGTACGCTGGTCGGTAAAGGTATGCATAGCTTGTGATACGGGAACATAGGGTTGCAACCCCAGTTGACGCAGTATGATCTTGTCTTGTTGCAAACGAGTCATCATCCGGTTACAGAATTGGTAAAGCCATTATACCGAGATGAACCCTCAGCGACCAGTGCTGATCATCCAAAAAAGAGCGGCCCGATAGGGCATTTGTGCCATATCGGGCCGTTTTTCCTTCCTACTTGAAGTTACATCTGTGTTGACTGCGTTCGTTCACCCGAATCACTTACCTGTGTAAGCTCATCGGGATTCGCTCTCTTGTCGCCTTGATGTAACTCCAATTATTTAGGATAAATAAAGGGGATAATTCGTTAAAGAACTGTAATTACAATACCATACGGACGATTTCGATTTTGCCCAGTTCTTCGTACAGCGTTTCTACCTGCTCAATATGGGTCGCATTAATGGTGATGGCGACAGAGTGAT
Source organism: Hafnia alvei (assembly GCF_900095695.1). Classification (GTDB taxonomy): domain Bacteria; phylum Pseudomonadota; class Gammaproteobacteria; order Enterobacterales; family Enterobacteriaceae; genus Hafnia; species Hafnia alvei_B. The sequence goes on from NZ_FMIQ01000046.1 coordinate 120,177, forward strand.
AGTTGCCCTTGCTGCTTGGTTTAACCTGCGGCTGATAGTCGCCGGGTGCATGGCGCTGCACCACTTCGACCACCTGATCGACCAGCTCAGGCTGCGCTAAACCCATGACTCTATAGGTAAAAGAGCATGGAAAATCGAGCAGTTCATTCAGTTTAGTTTTCATGTTGCGCTCCAGCGTGTTACTTCAATCTATAAATTATAACTCCCGCCGAAGCGGGAGTTATTGTTATTCATTATATGGGGATGATTTTTCCCCATTTCAAGAGGCCGGGTTAGCCGAACCAGTGATGGAACATCAGTTTGATGTGATCGACCATACGGCTGAAGAAACCACCTTCTTGAACTTCATTCAGAACCACTAATGGGCGCTGCTCGATGGTTTTACCATCCAGTTGGAAGTTAATGGTACCTACCACCTGATTTTTAGCTAAAGGCGCATCAAGTTCGGTTGAGTTCAGCGTGTAGCTTGCTTTCAGATCTTTCATGCGACCACGAGGGATGGTCAGGTAAACATCTTTATCAACGCCCAACTGTGCACGATCGGTATCGCCGAACCATACTGGCTCAGAGGCGAACTCGCGGCCTGCTTTCAGCGGAGAAACGGTTTCAAAGAAACGGAAGCCCCAGGTCAGCAGTTTTTTGCTTTCACTTTCACGGCCTTTGCTGGTGTGTCCACCTAATACCGCAGAGATCAGACGCATCTGACCTTCGGTGGCGGAAGCCACTAAGTTGAAGCCAGCAGATTCAGTATGGCCGGTTTTGATGCCGTCAACGTTCATGCTGGTATCCCACAGCAGGCCGTTGCGGTTCATCTGGCGAATGTTGTTAAAGGTGAATTCTTTCTCTTTGTAGATAGAGTATTCATTTGGTACATCGCGGATCAGCGCCTGACCAATCAGTGCCATATCGCGCGCAGAGCTGTACTGGCCATCGGCATCCAAACCGTGAACGGTCTGGAAGTGGGTGTTCTGAAGACCTAACGCTTTCACGTAGTTGTTCATCAGGCCCACAAAGGCGTCTTGGCTACCGGCAACGTAATCAGCCATCGCGACGCAGGCATCGTTACCAGATTGCAGGTTGATACCACGGATCAGCAAGGAAACCGGTACGCGGTCGCCTGGTTTCAAGAACATCAGCGATGAGCCTTTGAAAACAGGGTTGCCGGTTGCCCAAGCATCTTGACCCACGGTCACAACGTCCTGCTCGGTAAATTTACCGGCTTTCATTGCCTGACCGATAACGTAGCTGGTCATCATTTTTGTCAGGCTAGCAGGGTTACGGCGTGCATCGGCATTAGATTCAGCCAGAACTTTGCCTGAGTTGTAGTCAATCAGAATGTAGGCTTCCGCATCGATCTGCGGCACGCCTGGGATCATAGTCTTAAGGTTGACGTCATCAGCATGGGCAACATTGATCATGCCAATGGCGAGAAGGCTGCTGAGCGCAATGCGTTTCATCGAACGGGAAGTGAGATTGTATTTCATGATAAGGACTACAACATCCGTGAATTAAGTGAAAAAAACGAGCCACACTATAACAGAAGCCGATTTACGGTTCATGCCCGAACGGGCACCAATCAGGACTCTTTACATAAGCAATGTGTGACTAATTATTGCATAGCCCGCCGTTTTGGCGGGCATTTAAGCTTACTGTGCGCTAGCAATGAACGACTGTTGCTGTGCTTCGCTGGCTAAACGTTGCTGAAGTGCCGCGGCTTCTTGGCGACTTGCGAACGGCCCTAATTGCACGCGGAACATGGCGCCGTTGGGTGATACCTTACCCGGCACACCAAACTGCTGGCTTAATTTTTGCTGCCATTGCTGGGCGCGACCACCGTCGCTTACCGCACCTACCTGCACCACAAATTTTCCATTAGCAGATGCCGCCGGCGCTGAAGATGCTACCGGTGCCGCAACGGCCGCAGGGGCTGAAACAGGTGCTGGCGCCGCAACGGGTTCACTGCCTTCTAACACGCCGGTGCGCAATGGCTGTGGAGCGCCAAGGAAGCCACTGGCGTTGCTGGCTGGCGCAGAAACCGGCATATCACCGTCTGATCCTAGCGCTGCTGGCGTTGGGTTTGCTACAGGGCGCACCGCAACCGGCGTATCCGAAGGCGATGGGCTTATTGATACCTGCGTTGTTTCTTGGCCGATAGTTGGACGTGAAGGCAGCGCATAGCTCTGTTTGGCGATCGTGGTACCAATCGTACCAGGGCCAGACATCGTGCCGTCTGGCGCAACGTTGATGAAGTCGATGCGCACTTTAGTGTTATTCGAAATGTTTAAGCGATCGGCGGCGGCGCGTGAAAGATCAATCACCTTACCGGAAGTGTAGGGGCCGCGATCGTTCAAACGCACCACGAGGCGACGTCCGTTAGCCAGGTTGGTAACGCGCACATAGCTTGGCAGAGGCAGCGTGGCGTGCGCAGCGGTCATTGCATTAGGATCAAACTGTTCGCCAATAGCGGTCATATTGCCGCCGTTTTCTTCACCGTAGGACGTTGCATAGCCTACTTGTGAGAAGTTTGACGGATCCTGCACGACTTTGTATTTCGTACCGTTAACGCTGTAATCCTGGCTGGTTGCAGGATTAAAGGGTTCGTAGCGTGGTTCTGCACCGCTAATTTCTTCTACCGGGCCGTTATACGCAGGCTGCTGAGGAGCCGGGGTCTCGGTGGTTGTGGTGTTGGTACAGCCCGCCAAAAACAGACTGAGTAAACCAGCACTAAGCCATGATTTATGCGCCATTCGCATCGCGACCTCTATAGGTTCTTAGATAACATTTTTCTGTGAGTATGGATCGACATAACGATACCAAACCCGGCCATGAGAACGATCAGGGCGGAACCGCCATAGCTGACCAGTGGCAAAGGTACGCCAACCACGGGCAAAATTCCACTGACCATACCGATATTCACAAAAACATAAACGAATAAAATCAACATTAAACCGCCAACCATCACGCGGCCAAAGGTGGTCTGCGCTTTGGCGGCAATCATCAGCCCACGCATGATAGTGAGCAGATACAGCCCAAGCAGCACCAAAACACCCACTAAGCCCAGTTCTTCCGCCAGTACGGCAAAGATAAAGTCGGTGTGGCGCTCAGGTAGGAACTCAAGCTGCGACTGGGTGCCGTGCAGCCAGCCTTTGCCACCAAAACCGCCGGAGCCAATCGCAATTTTAGACTGAATAATATGGTATCCCGCACCCAGCGGGTCACTCTCAGGATCCAGCAGCATCATAACGCGAGCCTGCTGATAATCGTGCATCAGGAAGAACCACAAGATGGGAATAAATGCGGCAACCAGCACCACGGCGACCAAAATCAACCGCCAGCTTAGCCCCGCAAGGAATAAGATAAACAATCCTGAAGCGGCAACCAGAATCGAGGTGCCGAGGTCTGGCTGTGCGGCGACCAGCAGCGTTGGCATGAAGATTAAGATTAAGGCAATGCCGGTATTCTTTAGCGATGGCGGGCAGACGTCACGGTTGATAAAACGCGCCACCATCAACGGCACCGCAATTTTGGCAATCTCAGAAGGCTGGAAACGGACAAAGCCCAAATCTAACCAGCGCTGCGCGCCTTTACTGATCTGACCGAAAGCATCAACCAGAATCAGCAAGATAACGCAGAACACGTAAAGATAGGGCGCCCAGCTTTCATACACGCGCGGGGGGATCTGGGCCATGACCAGCATGACGCACAGCCCCATGAAAATCTGACCGATTTTACGTTCCATCATGCCAACGTCTTGGCCGCTGGCGCTCCACATCACGAAGGCGCTATAGGCCAAGATCGAGAGAATGCAGAGCAAAAAGGGCAGATCGATATGCATCTTCGCCCAGATAGAACGTTTCTGTTGGTTTTCTGTCATGATTAACCTGTATGCCTCATCAGTCGCCTTCAACGCCCGGAGGCGGCGCGTTTTCACTTGGGAGCGTCGTATTGTTATCGCCTAACATGATGTGGTCGAGGATCTGACGCACGATAGTCCCGACGGCCGGCCCTGCGCCACCATTCTCAAGAATGATGGCAACTGAAACCTGCGGGTTGTCGTACGGCGCAAACGCCGTCATCAGTTTATGATCGCGCAAGTGCTCGGCTAAGGTGTGGGCGTTGTAGGTCTCATATCCAAAGACCTGCGCGGTACCTGATTTAGCGGCAATCTTGTACGGTGCATTGGCGAAATACTTATGTGCCGTTCCGTTGGCGCGATTGGCGACGCCATACATTCCATCTTTGGCTATTTCCCAATAACCGGAATGTATATCACCAATCTGTACTGCATCCTGCTGTTTGTACGGTACCAATTGTCCGTTGATACGCGTGCTGTTCAGCAGGTGAGGAACTTTCATATTCCCGTCGTTGATCAGCGTGTTTAACGCTTTGGACATTTGGATTGGTGTTGCCGTCCAATAGCCCTGACCGATGCCGACAGGAATGGTATCACCCTGATACCACGGTTTTTTATAACGTTTTTGCTTCCATTCGCGCGTTGGCATCAGGCCTGAACGCTCTTCTGACAGATCGATACCGGTGTATTGTCCGTAGCCGAATTTGCTCAGCCACTCAGACAGACGGTCGATGCCCATATCGTAGGCAACCTGATAGAAGAAGGTATCCGCAGATTCTTCTAGCGCTTTGGTGACATTCAGACGGCCATGGCCCCATTTTTTCCAGTCACGGAAGCGTTTCTCTGAGCCAGGTAGCTGCCACCAGCCGGGATCGAACAGGCTGTAGTTTTTGGTAATGACGCCTGCGCTAAGCGCTGAAACGGCGATATACGGCTTAACGGTTGAGGCCGGCGGATAGAGGCCTTGCGTGGCACGGTTTATCAGCGGGCGGTTTGGATCATTCAGTAAACGCTGATATTCCTTGCTGGATATTCCGTCCACGAACAGGTTTGGGTCGTAGCTTGGGTTTGACACCATCGCCAGAATCCCGCCGGTGCGAGGATCGCTGACGACCACGGCGGCGCGGCTACCGGCTAGCAGCTGTTCAAGGTAACGTTGCAGATTCAGATCCAGCGTCAGATAAATATCTTTACCCGCCTGCGGTGGCTGTTCGTGCAATTGGCGGATCACGCGCCCACGGTTGTTAACTTCAACTTCTTCATAGCCCGTTTTGCCATGTAAAACGTCTTCGTAATAGCGTTCAATGCCCAGTTTTCCGATGTCATGGGTCGCGGCGTAGTTGGCCAGCTTGCCGTCTTTATCTAAACGTTCGACATCTTTGTCATTGATTTTAGATACGTAGCCGATTACGTGAGTGAGGGCTGAGCCATAAGGGTAGAAGCGGCGCTGGTAGCCTTTGACTTCAAATCCAGGGAAGCGGAATTGGTTGACGGCAAAGCGCGCAACCTGAACTTCATTAAGCGCTGTTTTCACCGGTATTGAGGTAAAACGACGCGAGCGTTTGCGCTCTTTCTGGAAGTTATCGAGATCCTCGTCAGTAAGGTCGACGATAGAACGTAAAGCATCAAGTTCTGCCTTCAAGTCATCGACTTTCTCTGGCATCACTTCAAGCTGATAAATTGTGCGGTTAAACGCAAGAGGAGTGCCGTTTCGGTCATAGATCATGCCGCGGCTAGGTGCAATCGGCACCAGTTTGATTCGGTTCTCGTTGGAACGGGTTTTATAATCTTCAAAGCGCAGGATCTGAAGATGGTACAGATTAAAGACCAAGACGCCAGACAGAATCAATATGCCGAGAAATGCAACGAGAGCACGGCGTATAAACAGGGCGGACTCTGCTGAATAATCACGAAAAGGGTTGCGGTCTATTTTCATTCCATTCCGTCGTGTTCTGGGTGATTGCTTGGATAAATAAGAGAGCTCAACGGCGAAGCCAGTGGCTAGCGCCGTTGATACTGGCTATTCACGATGATACGGATGGTTCGTCGTGATGCTCCATGCGCGATACAGGCTTTCTGCAACCAGAACGCGCACCAGTGGATGCGGCATCGTCAGCGTGGATAGCGACCAACTTTGCTCGGCAGCAGCCTTACATGCCGGTGCTAATCCCTCAGGACCGCCGATGAGAAGGCTAACATCACGTCCATCTTGCTTCCAGCGTTCTAGCTGCGAAGCAAGCTCTGGCGTATCCCACGGTTTTCCAGGAATATCGAGCGTGACGATACGATTACCTTTACCCACGGCGGCTAACATCATCTCGCCTTCTTTTTCCAGAATACGTTTGATGTCGGCATTTTTACCGCGTTTTCCTGCCGGAACTTCAATCAGTTCGAACGGCATATCCTTAGGAAAACGTTTGAGGTAGTCGGTAAATCCCGTTTGTACCCAGTCTGGCATTTTGGTACCCACGGCGACCAGTTGCAGCTTCACCGATTAACTCCAGAGCTTTTCCAGTTCGTACAGGCGACGACTTTCTTCCTGTAAAACGTGAACAATCACGTCGCCCAGATCGACCACGATCCACTCGGCGCCGTTTTCGCCTTCGATACGCGGAGGCAATAGGCCAGCCATACGTGCTTCTTGTACTACGTGAGTAGCAATAGAGTGCACATGGCGGCTAGAAGTACCGGTGCATACGATCATGCAGTCAGTGATGCTTGATTTGCCAGCGACATCAATAGCGACGATATCCTGAGCCTTCAAATCATCAATTTTATCAATAATAAATTCTTGGAGCGCTTTACCTTGCAAAGGTTCCCCCTCGGGTTGGAGCTAGTATTGCTCGGAATAACGTTTTCAAATCAAATCGTTTATTCGGGCAATCAAATCTTTAAAGTTAGAACCATGGCATATCACATAACGAAATGGATTCGGCTGTGATATCGGTTCTGCGAAAATAGGCCGCGGAGTATAACACGCGACCAGAGCTAACGGTACAGCCCCTGTAATTCGATATAGCGTTGAACCGCACGCGGGAGAAGGTCATCACAGCTGATGCCTTGATGACGACGCTGGCGAATATCAGTAGCTGATATAGCAAGTAGAGGCGTATCAGCGAGATAGATACAGCCATGGGGTTGCTGACTGAGTTGTGCAGCACCATAAACGCGATGTTGCTCGAGCCAGTTTTGCAGCTCAGGCGTATCTAGACGATCGGAATATCCCGGACGCGCACATACCAGCAAGTGGCAGTAATGCAGGATCTCTTCCCAACGATGCCATTTATGCAGCGTCAACAACGAGTCTTGGCCGATGATAAAGGCCAACGGTGCCGCCGCACCTCGCTCTTGGCGAACTTCAATCAACGTATCAATGGTGTAGGAGGGCGTAGTGCGGTGCAGCTCCCGTTCATCAACCGAAAATAGCGGATTGCCAGCGATAGCCAGCTCAACCATCGCTAGACGTTGCTGCGCATTGGCCTCTGGCTGAGGACGATGCGGAGGAACATGGTTGGGCAATAGAGTGACATTCTGCAGGCCAACTTCCTGCGCCATCGCGGTGACCGGCTTAAGATGCCCATAATGAATGGGATCAAAAGTACCGCCAAAGAGCGCGGTTAAGCGATGTTTAGCGGCAGCCTGAAGGTGTTCATTCGGCATTAAGCATGCTCTCCGGCAACGATTTTCCGCAAAGCAGCAGCGTCAGTGACTCCAGTTCACTCCACACGGATTGACCGTAGTCTTGTTTGAGAACGACTTCAATGTGTGACAGCAATGCGACGGCCTGATGAAGCTGATGAAGACTAAGAAGCTGTAACGCCTGAGTCATCGCTGGTCTACGGTTCTGCCAAACTTTGTGCTGATCAAACAGATTGCGCAGTGGGGTATGGCTCATCTGGCTTTTTAGCGTCATCAGCAACAAAACTTCGCGTTGAACGGTACGCAGCAAGATCACAGGCTCCATGTCTTCTTGGCGTAGCTGCTGCAAAATATGCCATGCACGTTTGCTTTTACCAGCAAGAATGGCATCTACCCAGTGGAACGGTGAAAAATGAGCCGCATCACTAACGGCTTCCTCAACGCGAGGTAGCGTTAATTTTCCGTCTGGATAGAGCAACGAAAGACGTTCTAAAGCCTGAGATAACGCCAACAAATTGCCTTCATAGCAGTAGCAAATCAGCTGGTTGGCCGCTTCGTCTAACTGCAAATTCATCTGTTTGGCTCGGGTGGCAACCCAGCGCGGAAGCTGGGCTTGCTCTGGCGTTTGGCAACTAACCATAACCGCATTTTGACTCAGCGTTTTAAACCATCCGGCATTTTCTTGTGCTTTGGTTGGCTTATTACCCCGGATAATCAACAGCAGATCGGGATGCAGCAAGGTAGACAGCTTTGTTAGCTGTTCTCCGATTGCGGCATTAGCGCCGTTTTCGGGCAACGTCAGAGAGATAATTTGGCGGCTGGCAAACAGGCTCATCGCCTGAGAAAGGCTAAAGATACTTTCCCAATCGGTATGAGCATCGAGTGCAAAGGTGAAGTATTCAGTAAAACCATGCTCTTGAGCCTGTTGGCGAATAAGATCAAGGCTTTCCTGTAAAAGCAACGGCTCGTTGCCCATAACTAAATAACAAGCGCGCAGCCCCTCACGGAGCTGCGCGGCAAGTTGCTCAGGATAAACGCGAGTCATTGTGCGCTAATACTGCCTGTAGATTTAATCGCGGTGGTTGGCACAGTGGTATCAGTGCTGACTGAATTAAAGTCATTGGCACTTTGCACCTTTGGCGCAGCCACTTCAGCATTCATGCGATTGTCGTTGTTTTGCAACTCGGCTGCATGAACAGAAAGCAGTTTACGAACCAGCTGCTGTGCCGCCTGATCGCGCATTTCCTGACGGATCATATCCTGCTCGGCATCTTTTGCCAGTGCAGTTAATGGGTTGTCGAAGAACGAACGATAAACACGTACGGTCAATGGATAGAGATCGTGTCCACGTACCAGTACCTGCGCGTTGACACTCAGCACCATCTGATATTCAGCCGTTTTACCATCTTTAAAGATTGACACGGTTTCTTTGGACTCACCGCCGCCAACAATACGCAGTGATGGCAGCTTATCCGAACCATCGGCCGCTTTTGCCGCCGTCGCAGAGTTATCCACGATGCTGGTGCTGCTAGCAGAGCCCGTCGTTTTCGAGTCGTCAGCTTTAGGATCGACGATAGTAATACCGCTTAGACGGAGCTGTTCACGAATAGAACGTGACAGTGGGCCATACGGGTCGCTAGTGTCAAACGTGATTTTCTGGAATTCGGTTGGCACCGACGTGTTGCCACGCAGATGGAAACCACAACCGGCGGTAAGAACCGCCAGCCCCAGAACAGCAACTTTTAACAACGACGTCATAGTACGATGTCGCACAATTCCTCCTCGGCTCAACCTACAACTAGGTTCAGCAGTTTACCCGGAACGTAAATCACTTTACGAATGGTCACGCCGTCGAGATATTTAGCGACCTGAGCTTCTTGACCTGCAAGTTCGCGAACCTGCTGTTCAGTGGCATCAGCCGCAACGGTTACCTTGCCACGGACTTTACCATTAACCTGAACCACGATCAGCTTAGAATCTTCTACCATCGCTTTTTCGTCGGCTTGTGGCCACGGAGCAACGTCGATATCGCCTTCGCCGCCCAACGCCGTCCACATTTCGAAGCTGGCGTGCGGGGTGAACGGATACAGCATACGAACCACGGCCAGCAGAGCTTCCTGCATCAGCGCACGGTCTTGCTCGCTCCCTTGTGGAGCACGAGCCAGCTTGTTCATCAGTTCCATAATTGCCGCGATAGCGGTGTTAAAGGTCTGACGACGGCCAATATCATCGCTGACTTTAGCAATGGTTTTGTGCAGATCGCGACGCAGCGCTTTTTGATCTTCGTTCAGGTTGGCAACGTTCAGTTCAGCGCATGCGCCTTTTTGGGCATGTTCGTAAACCAGTTTCCAAACACGTTTCAGGAAGCGGTTCGCACCTTCAACGCCTGATTCCTGCCATTCCAGCGTCATTTCAGCCGGAGAAGCAAACATCATGAACAGACGAACGGTATCTGCGCCGTAACGCTCAACCATGACCTGAGGGTCGATGCCGTTATTTTTAGACTTGGACATTTTGCTCATGCCAGCATAAATAACTTCACGGCCTTCGTTATCAACGGCTTTGGTGATGCGACCTTTTTCATCGCGCTCAACGGTGACGTCAACAGGAGAAACCCAGTTGCGCTCGCCGTTTACGCCGGTGTAGTAGAAGGCATCAGCCAGAACCATACCCTGACACAGCAGACGTTTAGCTGGCTCATCAGAGCTGACCAAACCGGCATCGCGCATCAGTTTATGGAAGAAGCGGAAGTACATCAGATGCATGATGGCATGTTCGATACCACCCACATACTGATCAACCGGCAGCCAGTAGTTAGCGGCGTCTGGGTTCAGCATGCCTTCATTGTACTGAGGGCAAGTGTAGCGTGCGTAATACCATGAAGATTCCATAAAGGTATCAAAGGTATCGGTTTCACGCAGCGCTGGCTGGCCGTTAACGGTGGTTTTTGCCCAGTTAGGATCGGCTTTGATTGGGCTTGTGATCCCATCCATCACCACATCTTCAGGCAAAATAACCGGCAATTGATCTTCCGGCGTTGGAATGACGCTGCCGTCTTCCAGAGTGACCATTGGGATTGGTGCGCCCCAGTAACGCTGACGAGAAACACCCCAGTCGCGCAGACGATAGTTTACTTTACGCTCACCAACGCCTTTCTCGACCAGCTTGTCAGCGATGGCGTTAAAGCCAGCTTCGTGGCTCAAACCGTCAAATTCACCGGAATTGAACAGAGCGCCTTTATCGGTCATGGCTTCTGCATGAACGTCAGGCTCGCTACCGTCTAGATTCAGGATAACGGGCTTAATCTGCAAACCGTATTTGGTGGCGAATTCCCAGTCACGCTGATCGTGAGCAGGAACGGCCATCACGGCGCCGGTGCCGTATTCCATCAGAACGAAGTTTGCTACCCAAACCGGCAGTTTTTCGCCAGTCAGTGGGTGAATGGCAAACAGGCCAGTGGCCATGCCTTTTTTCTCCATGGTTGCCATTTCTGCTTCGGCAACTTTGGTATTACGGCACTCGTCGATGAATTGAACCAATTCAGGGTTGTTAATCGCGCCAAGCTGAGCCAGAGGATGACCCGCAGCGACGGCAACGTAGGTCGCACCCATGAAGGTGTCTGGACGCGTAGTATAAACGGTCACTTTCTCATCGCTGTCTGCAACGTCGAAAGTAATTTCGACGCCTTCAGAACGGCCGATCCAGTTACGCTGCATGGTTTTGACCTGCTCAGGCCAGTTTTCCAGCGTATCCAGATCGTTTAGCAGTTGGTCTGCATAAGCGGTGATTTTGATGAACCACTGAGGGATTTCTTTACGTTCAACTTTGGTGTCGCAACGCCAGCAGCATCCGTCAATAACCTGTTCGTTAGCCAGTACGGTCTGGTCATTCGGGCACCAGTTAACAGCGGAGGTTTTCTTATAAACCATGCCTTTTTCGTACAGCTTAGTGAAGAACCACTGTTCCCAACGATAGTAATCAGGATCGCAGGTCGCGATTTCGCGGCTCCAATCGTAGCCGAAGCCCAGCAGTTTAAGCTGGTTCTTCATGTATTCGATGTTGTCGTAAGTCCATGGAGCGGGTGCTGTTTTATTCTTAACCGCAGCGCCTTCTGCTGGCAAACCGAATGCATCCCAACCGATTGGTTGGAGAACGTTTTTACCCAGCATGCGTTGGTAACGGGAAATCACATCACCGATGGTGTAGTTACGCACGTGACCCATGTGGAGTCGGCCGGATGGGTACGGGAGCATAGAGAGGCAGTAATATTTCTCTTTACTTGCATCTTCGGTAACCTGGAAGGTTTTCTTTTCATCCCAATGGCGCTGGACGTGTGATTCTATGTCCTCTGGACGATATTGCTCTTGCATGGCAGCTGGGGGTCCTGTTGGTTAAAAACAGCAATACCTCTTATCTATCGGGGGCAGCGCTGTTGGCTGTTACCGAAAGACGTTGGGTATACGACTGTGATCTTTTAAAAAACGTTTTTTTATGAAGTTTGGCTTTAGTACCGATCGCCATAGAATAGCCGATAAGCGCGGCGTGCAACAACCAAGAAGCGTCAACAAGAGGGCAATTCTTTGTGATTAAGGACAAAAGCGTTGCGTTGCGATGTCGATCACAGCCTAAAGATCGTAGAGACTCAGGTATTTACGTCTAAAATGATTGTAGGTTAGGTTAAGGGTACGAATCAGATCACATTCACGTCACGCGGAGGTTTGGTATGAACAAGGTTGCTCAGTATTACCGTCAATGGGTCGCGGCATTAACCGAACGATTGAAAAACGGCGAGCGTGACATTGATGCGCTGATTGAGAGCGCTGAAAAGCACTTAAACAAAGCTGAAGATCTCACGCATGATGAAGTAGAACAGATTAAGCTTGCTGTGCGGCGCGATCTGGAAGAGTTCGCCCGCAGCTACCAAGAAAGCAAAGATGAGCTAACCGATAGCGTATTTATGCGCGTCATCAAAGAGAGCCTATGGCAGGAACTCGCCGATATTACCGACAAAACTCAGCTCGAATGGCGTGAGGTTTTCAAAGACGTCAGCCATCATGGCGTTTATCACAGCGGGGAAGTGGTCGGGCTGGGACATCTCGTCTGCGAAAAATGCCACTACACGCTTGATTTCTATACCCCTGAAGTTTTGCCGCTGTGCCCAAAATGCGGCCATGACCAGTTCCACCGTAAGCCGTTCCAGCCTTAGGTTTTAAGTTATGGCGCCCTAGTTCATGGCGCCATAACTAGCAGCTGCAGTCGTACTTCTTTCGCGAGTGAGAGTATCCTGCTGTTTGGCTTTGTATACGCATCGCGCAGCAATAAGCAATAGATGAAATGCTCGGGGGAAAATATGTGTGATTGGTTTATAATAAACAGTAATAAGGATATCAGTCGCATTGACCTATCAATTATCTCTGTATTTTGCATACCATAAAAAACATTGTGCTAATTTATATGGCATCGCTGGTGCTTTTTCTTTCACCCATTGTTTCATGCTGTCTTCGTCTTGAACTCTTACAGGACCACTAAATAGTGAAATATAATTTGTTGTAAGTAGATCCCCATTATAAATAAGCAATGGCTCATAAGATTCCCATGTCTCCGCATAAATAATAGACCAGTTATCCTCTTTAAAAGAGCTTTTCGCATTGCCTATTCTTATTTCTAAGTTCAGTATATCCAAATAGTGGCTTAAAATTTTTGTCATTTGAGGGTTATAGTATGGATATCATATTAGTTAATTGAATTTATTTAGTATCTTATCCATTAAATTAAACCATTGGATTTTACCCCCCCAAAACAACCAGCTCCATGTTACTATTGTTGAAATGTATTTATTGTCAAGGGTATGGGTTGTGCAATTTAATATAAAAATAAAAACAATTAAGGCGATGTAAAACATGACACCCATTGGAAATGATATTAGGACCATTCCAAATGTCATGATACTTATCAGTTCACTTATGTCATGATTTGAATGTAATACAGGCAATCGATTTAAAGAGAAAATTAAAATTGCAAAAGATAAGACGACCCACAATAATCTAATTAAAGTAATCCACCATTTCTTCATTATAAGATACCTTTGTACAAGTAATTTATTAGCTTTTTGAAATTATTTCCATTACATTTGTTTTTACATGTTTCAAATGCATCATTTGACCAGTCTTGACAATTTTTTGTTAGCCCAAGTTTCACCGGAAATAGCCAGTCAGGCAACACTGTATAAAACGGTCTTGGCCCTTTAAATTTCTCTTTCAAACAATTTCCGATGCAGTTATTATCGGGCTCGAGTGTATCGCACCGACCAGCACCATTTTTACTATCCTGACTCGCTTTTCCTGGTCCAAATATTCCATCCGAAGACCGTTTTCCCCGTTGATCCTGTCCCCCACAAATATATCCATTTTTTCCATCTGGAACGCAAAGATATTGATGGTATAAGGGGGTACCCCAAATATCTGGGCCACTTTTTTCACCCTCTCATCCGATAGAATGTAATGGTTTTATACACTTGAGTGTTTCTAAACCCAATGGGTCTATATTTATTATCGGATTAAGTGGATATATATACCCATTCCACCCACCACCTAACCCAATCGGATCCTGAGTAATATACTGTCCTATTTTTGGAACGTAATTGGCGTATTCTTAATCTAAGTATTCACTCTACACAAACCTCAGGTGATTTAGCTCCAATATTTGTTATAAAATAATGTGTCAAATCAATTTCACCAACAAAAAAAAGGTTCATACCATCTCCCTGTCCTGGTATTTCTCCATATTTACACCACACATTTTGTATATTTTTGTTATTCTCTGATACGATTTTCGCCACCTGTTTTATGGCCTTTAGTGTCAATGTTTTTTTAAACCTTTTTCCACCGTCGTGTGTTAAAGTAAAATAAGAAAAAAATAGTTATCTTCTACGTTTGTATATATTGATATATCCATCGCTGTGTTTGGGAAAAAATCCGGGAGCCATGTAAAAACTCCATCACCTTTTGGTATTGCCATGTAGTTAATGTAATGTTTACTTACGAGATCTTCATCTTTGTGTAAATAAAGATACGTAATTACACATAGAAAAACAACGATCATAATAGAAGAAAAAAATGCCATCATTTTTGATATATTATTTGAGATAGTCAGCATCTTGTAAATCCTTTATCGTTTTCTTATGCCCTGGATTAATATAATTAATACATCTATCTATCTGAACAATCCTGTGTTGATGGGCATGTCAACCCATGTTCATTTACAGCTAGGTCTTTTTTGTTATCTTCAATCATATCAGAGTGGGATAATTTTTCTCTTCTACCGTACATACCAAACAGATTTAATCCGTAATCTCTAATCTCTTTTTCATAACCCAGTTCTTTCGCTGCTCGACTAACACCAACATTATTTAACTTAGACACTCGACAAAATGCCATACAATGGAAAAATTGATCAGTATCGCCTAAATTTAATCTCTTAATATCATCATAAATATTAGATAATATATCCCATGCTTTTTGATGGTTTAGTTGTTCTTTTCTTCGTATTAACGCTACATCTGCGGGACTTAACCCAAATGGATCAATACCATGCACTGGGTTCAGCGGATACGCATAAAAATTCCATCCCCCCCTCAACCCAATCGGATCCTGAGTAATATACCGGCCTATCATCGGGTCGTAATAGCGATGGCGGTTGTAGTGCAGGCCGGATTCTTCATCGTATTGCTGACCTTGCATTCAGATTGGTTGGTGCCGATTTCCCCATTCATCAAACTCTGCATACCATGCTATGCCTCCGCCAACGTCGAGTTCTGGCAGTGACTGTTCCCGATAGCCGCAGTGGTACCGGTAGGTTTTCTCATTGTAACAAGCATCGGCTCACCATCCATTCCACTGTAAATAAGGATCTTGCTCATCATCAGTTGTTCATTATTAATCCTTTTGGGCTTCAGAAAGTTCGGGAACAGTTGAGAAAGTGATATTCTGCAATTTTAAATCCCCATTGTTTATAGATTGGAAATTAAAAATAATATTTTCATTCTTTTCTAAAGAAAATAAAATAATACAAAAAACATTACACTCTGTTGTCTTTGTATGTATACCTTTTAGGATAAAACAGATTGTCTGAATTTCTAGTTTTTTTATCTCACCATAGTGAGATTTTATCTTTTTAATTTCCTCAGGAATATTACGTGCAATCTTATTGCTCATGCTATGCATGAAGCTCAGTTCATCAGTGGACTTTTCCTGATTGAATTCAAGTTCAAATTTATAAACTATTTTTTTTATATTTATTTTCTCAGTGTAAATGGTTGAGATGCTCCATATGATGGAAAAAAAAGTACTTATTGAAGTTATTTTTACTAACCTTAAAACACCACTTTGATTGTAATACCATCCATTATCGTTGAAGTAATCAATCCCGATGAGCATTGCAAATATAGAAAAAATATTGGTAATGAAAGCATTATAATATATGAGATCATCGATATTTCTTTATTGATCCCATTATTGTTTTTTAAAAATATTATTTTACTCATTATTATCATCCTTATTTATATATGTTCCTATGTTATCACTAACTCCTTCAGACGTTAATCCTGTAGCATAGTCACCTACAATATTAGAAAGCAAAGGTATTTTCCCTAAAATACCACTTACGATCGTTCCTACTCCAGCCCCTGCGGCCCCGCTATTACTACTACTATTCAGATAAGCAATCCCTGAAGCTATTAATGTATTAGCCATAAGTGAGCGTCCAGGGTATAAAACACCAGTCAACGCAGCTGCGGTAGCATCTGAAGTTTTTACTTCTCCGTGTTCAACCCATTGATATGTCATATTTGATGCACAAAAAATTGTGCCACTTTTTAAAACATTAGGAATAGAGGCTGCCGGCCCAAAGATTGCAGTAAGCACAATATTCGGAGTGTCGATTGCCCAAGATTTTGTATAGTCAGCCCCAGGATTCCAAGCTCCTTTGGTTGATGCCATATTATTTAATGCTGTAGTAGATTCACCAGATGGCAAAATGCTCCCAGCTGATTGGGCTGCTTCACCATAGTCAATTCCGCCTATTGTTCCCATCGAGGAAAGTGCATCCCAGTTATCACTTAGGCCTAATGGGTCGCTTTGCTGAATCGGATCGGATGTATAATCATAAAAATTCCATCCCCCCCTCAACCCAATAGGATCCTGGGTAATATACCGTCCTATCGTCGGATCGTAATAGCGATGGCGGTTGTAGTGTAGGCCGGATTCTTCATCGTATTGTTGCCCTTGCATTCGTATTGGTTGGTGCAGCTGATGCGGGTTTTCTTCGCTTAGCGCATTGCCCCAGGCGTCCAGCGTGATGGACCACTCGATATCGCCGTTGAGGTTGATGAGCTGTTGTGGCGTGCCGAGGTGGTTGCAGTCGTACAGCTGGGCGGCGTAGGGCGTATCCGGCAACGGGTCGAGCAGGGTGGCCAGATATTCCGGGCTGAGCTGAACCTGACTGAGCCACGCGTGTTGTTCCTCGCTGAGGCGGTTGTCGCGTAGCGCCTGCTCGATGTGGTGCAGGGTTTGCTTGAAATCGGGCGGCAGGGTGATACCCACTTCCAGCTCAAGTTTGTCGGCCAGCGGAGTGACTGTTGGCGGCTTATCACCTTCAAAACGCAGCAGGGGCACAAAGCTGTGGGGCAAATAGACCGTGTGAATGCGGGTGCCATCGCGCTCGGTGAGCACCAGTTTGTCGCCGTCCCAGCCAAACCAGCTGATGTGCTTGGGCTGGTTGCGCTGCATGACCTGTTTACCGATGCGCCGCCCCAGCGGGTCGTAGCAGTAGCGGCCGCCGCGCAGGAGTTCACCGTCTTGATAACAGAGGTAGCTGACGAGCCGATGACTGCGGTCGTAGCGGTAGTTATGGACTTCGCCCGCGTCGTGCTTGCGGGTTTTTTGGCTGAGGTTGCCGTACTGGTCATACTGATAATAATAATGCGCATCTTCGCTCAGGCGATTACCCGGATGGCGCATGTCGGCCATAAAAGCTTCGGGCATGTAGCGGTTGATGAGCCGGTTGCCCGCAAGGTCAAGGTGGTAGTCCGCGCTGCGATGGGTGCTGTGCTCGTGGATGAGGCGGCCGGCGGCGTCATATTCATAATGCTGGGATGAGAGCGGGCTGACGATATCGCTCAGCTGGCCACGCGGCGTATAGCGGTATTCCTGTGCGCGTGGGTCGGCGTTGGGGGTACTGAGCGTGAGGCTGTGCAGCCGTCCGACCTCGGTATAGCTTGTCTCTAAGATACTTTCGCCAAAGCGGCGTTGCGTTTCTCGGTGTAATTTATCGCGGTCAAATTCCAACAGACTTTGCTCGCCGAGCGCTACGCCGAGCAGATGACCGGGGCCGTAGGTGTGCCAGTGCAGGGTGGGTAGGCCGTCGGGCGTGGTGAACAGCAGGGCGCTGTTAGCATCATAACGGTGCTGGATACGGTGCTGCCACAACACGCTGCCGTCGGGCGCGCTGACAATCTGCTGCTCTTGGTTAATTTGCCCGGACAGGTTGCGTTCGAACAACACGCTGACGGGGTAGCCTTCGCTGACGTGATGCGCGGCCATCAGCAGGCCGTCGAGGTTATATTCCCAACGTGTTATCTCGCTTTCTGTATTTTCTGTATCGTGACTCACTGCGTGGGTGCGACTCACCAATCGACCCAAAATATCATGCTGCCACTGGGTTATCAGGCCGGCATCATCGCTTTCTATTAATTCCCCAGCCGCGTTGTAGCGATAGCGCTGAACCCGTCCGTCAAAGCCAAATTCTTCCACTAAACGGTCCATCACGTCATAGCTAAAACGCATCTGGGCATCGTTTTCATTGGTGAGGAGGATAAGTCGGTCGGCGGCGTCATAGGCAAACTGCTGGGTGGCACCGCCGTGGGTGCGCGTGAGCAGGCGGCCGTTGTCATCGTAGGTCATGTCAGTTTGGCTGCCGTCGGGCTCGGTCAGCGTGATTAAATCGCCCGCGGGATTGTGGTGATACTGGGTGCGTTCACCGGCGCTATTTTCCGTGCTTATCAGACGGCCACGAGCGTCGTATGCATAACGTAAGGTGAGGCCCGCGGGGCGGCAAATCTCACTGCGCTGTCCCCAGCGGTCATAGCGGTATTCGGTGGTGTTGCCCGAGCAGTCGGTGTAGCGGGCCAGCTGGCCGCTGCGTGTCCACGTGAGGGATTTTTGCCCGCCGCCGGCATCGGTAATCGTACAGGGCTGCGAGCTGGCGTCATCGGCATAGGCATAGCGCACGGTGCGGTTAAGGGCGTCACTTTCTGCGGTCAGGCGGCCAAGCGCGTCATAGCTGCGCGTGAGGCGACGGTCATCGGGCAGTATCGTCTGGGTAAGTAAACCGTGGATGTTGTAGGCAAAGCGGGTGCGGTTGCCGTCGGGGGACACAATACTGGTGAGCTGACTGGTGGTAATATCGTGGGTGAACGCCGTTTTTCGCCCCAGCGTATCGGTTTGCGCCATCAACAGATAGCCCGCCACCTCGTTGTGACTTTCGCTGCCGTCGGCGTAGGTGCGTTTCACCACCCGTTTAAGGCCTTTTTCACCGGTGTAATAATAGGTTTCACTACGGCCCAGGCTGTCGGTCACGGTGGTGCTCTCTGCCGCGTAATCGAACTGATAATCCAGCCCGTTGGGGTTACTTTGGGTCACGGCGCGGCCTTGTGCG
>NZ_FMIQ01000011.1 GCF_900095695.1 Hafnia alvei
CTAGCATGGTAATGCTATTGTTTTATAAAGAGTTTAACTGTTGCTAACTTTGCTATGGGGCATGGGTGGGGCAAAGTCAGATAATTTCTGGTTCAGCATGGCTACTTGCTCGCTATTTGTTTCCTCCATCCAAGCTCCATAAACCTGATAAACCATTTGGGCGTTAGTGTGGCCCATTTGTGATGCAATGAAGTTTGGGTTAGCTCCAGCAGACAAAGACCAACATGCATACGTATGGCGGGACTGATACGCTTTCCTATGTTTTAGTCCGGCGCGCTTTAACGCAGTATCCCAACTTTGGCTGATCGAACCAACAGAATAATGGTCTCCTGATCTGCCATTTGTGGCGGAAACTGACGGTATGAATACAAATGTGCATTTGTGAGTAGTCTTCCTGCCATACTCTCTCTGAGTTACTGGGATATCGTGCTGCTTGCTCAGTCTAGTTAGCTCTGACTGGTCGCGAAGAATTTCTATCGCTGGCCTTATCAGATTAATGGTTCTTTCTCCTGCGGCAGTTTTTGGAAGGGTAAACTCTCCAACCTTTGCAAGATTTCGACGGACGGATAGTGTCCCTGCTTTTAGGTCAATATCCTCCCACGCCAGCGCGCATATCTCCCCATGTCTCATTCCTGTATAGACTGCTAGTGACCATATATTTCTAATCTGGCGTTCTCTAAAGGCATCTATCATTCTCACAAATTCCTCTCTGGTTAGAGGGTCTGGTTCGGGTTTTCCTTTCCTCAGAGGAGTAATGTTTGCAGTTGGATCTGAAGTAATATAATTATTGGACAGAGCAAAACGGAACAATGATGTCAGTCCGGATATATAGGAATTTACCGTTGGAACAGATCGGCCTTTCCTGATCACTTTGTGCATGTAACCGGGGGTTTGAAATCCGGTAAGTAACTCCTTTCTAAGGTTAAGAATATCTTCTTGAGTTATTGATGAAACCAAGCGGTTAGAACCGATGAATGGAAGTGAGTTTTTTATTTTAGACCGGTATCTATCCAGAGTGCTTCCAGCAATCTCTGTCTCCTTGATTGAAAGCCATTTATCAGCCAAATCTCCGATCGTAATCTCTCGCTTTGTTGTCACGAACCTTGTTAGGTTAGGCGAGCTTGGGAACTGTTCTGCATAATCAAAAGTCCCCATTTTTATTGCAAAACAAATCGAAGTTCTAAGCTCTCCAGCTATCTTCCTGTTCTTAGGTGTGTCAGGGACACCTAATGACTCCCTGACTCTTTCACCCTTATAGATGAACCATAGCCGCAAATTGCCACCATGGTTCTCTACACCCGTTGGGTATTTAGCCATTCACACATCCTCATAAGTTAGTGGGGAAGCTATTTAAGCAGATTTCCGACGAGGGATCGCTGCTGGCTGTCCGTCCATCCAGCGCTCAACCATTTTCCAATCATAAAAACAGGTGCTGTTATCTCGTGGTTGTCCGTCTGGAGAGATGTGCTTGTATTCTCGTCCCTCCATCCAGCAATCTTCACGAGCTTTCTTTATGGTGTTCTTTTTGAGGCCTGTTATCCCCATTAGAACGCTTTCTGATACCCATTTAGCTGGTACTAACTGAATTACGTTGTTATCCATCATTTATCCTCAAACTGCCCATTCAAAACACCAATAGTCCAAAGGAACCTAACGAATGGAATTCCGAGAGGTTTAATGGTTTCGTAGTGGCTGAGAAGAATGGGGCGGGTGATTGTGTCGATGTTGGTTTTTTTTTGGCGCGGACTTTATTGCAGATTTCATTGCTTCGTTGCATCTCCGCGCCACATTTCTTATCGCGTTGTCATGTTCTGCTGTCATGTCATGCCGCTTTCACTCCCGCCATAATGTCGCTGCCGATTGCGATCAGTTCGTCACGTGATACGGTTGTGAATTGGCAACGTGGTTTGATGAATGGCCGCCAGATAAATAACAGGCTGCCTTTGCTGTTTCCGTTTTTACCGGGTTTGCCGGTGCCAGCATTGATGAATGACAGCCGACCGCCTGTGATTAGACGAACTTCATCAACAGACTCGAGCGCCAGAGAAAACCAGCCGGTTGATGTATCAGCGGGGAGTAACATCACAATCGGCTGGCTTTGTGCTTTGCACTGCTCAGCGGCTTTTTCTACCCACGGAGTTATTGCGGAGTAGGGCGGATTGCACCAGATAGCGCCGTAGCTTACCCATTCGCTATTCAATGCATCATCGCGCTCTGTCAGATATCTGGCACACAAGGCGTTTCCGTGGTCGGCTGCCGCGTCGAGATAGAAACCAAACTCAGCATCAAGCGCGGCGAATACCTCTATCGGCGTCTGCCACCGGTCTTTATGTTCTAGCGGCGTATTGCTAGCAAACTCACTCACGCTGCATTCCCCCACACTTTGGATAAATCCCTAGGGCGCATCATCGATGTAGCCACATATGATTTTTCTCGGTTGATAATCTCTATGAAGAATTTCTCTTCGCTAACTTTGATTGTGTACGTGACGCCTTTCTTGGTTGGCCCATAGTCTCCGTACTTGGCTTGATGGAGATTGAGAGCAGCCTTTATAGCCGCTCTTTCTGTACTCTCTGGATTACCCTTGATGATGTGTCGCATGCATCCTCCGGCAATAAAAAAGCCGCTGGTTAGGCGGCTATTAATCTTGGTTAACTGGTAAGCACATTAGAACGTGGTTAGGCCGCTTCTCATGAATCAGCTTTATCCATTGTTCACAGGTTTCTTTTGGCATAACTTCAGGTGTAACGGGGAGGGCATCGCAAGCATCTAATCCGCAGGCGCTGACTAGAAGGATATAACCGGCTATCAGCATGGCTTATCAACCTTACGCCAGCCAGCATCATAGAGAGCTGCCGCCGCTTCATGGTTCTGCCAGGAGTCAGGCAATCCATCTAGCAAGCTGGTAATTTCGCTGATTTGCTTCTCTCGCTCCGCAGCCTTGCGTTCCTGAGCAATTTCATTGCAAAGCTCAATGCATGGTAGACATATTGATAATCCATCAGGCCCACCAACCATATTTTCTTTGCCACAAATTCCTTTGCAGAAATTGCATACATCTTCTGGCTTCGGCTCATACTTTTCGAATGCTAAAAATCCGTTAAATGTGACGGTCATCTATTTCTGCTCCTGTGCTGTAGGCGTTGAAAATGCAGCGCGAGAGGGTGACCAATCGCAATACGTATCCGATTCAGCGTGCCCGAAAATGGCTTTACAACGCCGAATATGTACGCAATCACCGCACGCTTTACCCACTGGCAGTTTCATTTTGTCCGGATCTGCTGGGTCATAATTAAGAATTGCCATTATTCGCTCTCCTGCGCAGGGGCTGCGGCAAAGTGTTCAATCCCTTTAGACCAAATATCCTTGATGGTTGTCCAACGGACGGGAACCGTAACCTCGATAATCCCGCTACCATCACAAGTTTCACACTCATCATCACCAAAGCATTCGGGGCAGCTAATCTCTGTCTGCTCAGTGAATTCACCAATCATGCATGACTTGGCTCCGTTCTCTGCCGTTAGCTTGCATGGAACCAGCTTCCAGCCTTGAGGCAACTTGTAAGGCTCGCTTACAGGTTGTGCTGATAACAACTTAGCGGCATCTGCTGCCAGTTCTGTAATGCTGATAGTGGCGCAACCTTCCATGCCGTTCCGATCCTCGCCGTAGACGTCAAAATCATCACTATCGATGTCAGATGCATCAAAAGCCGCAAGCTCATTCAAGAACCACAGGACGTTATCGCCGTAGCGTAGTTCTGACTGTTCTGGTATTACAGGTTGTGCGGGTGCTGTAATCTCAAGGTCTGAAATAATGTCAATCACAGAACTTAATCGGATAGCCATTGCCGAGGCTTTTTGAGTCGGAACTGGAAGCTCTTTTAATATCCAATTCAAGATTCTGTTTAGTATTTCCACTTGCTGACTCAAATCTACAAGTTCAGGCTGTTTAGGTAATACCGGTGCTGCATAAACCAGAACCTCGCCATCTTGCACAGGCCATTCCCCATCACGGCAATAATCTGTTGTGGCCTCAACTTGACCGCCTGATATGTGGAACGAACCAATCGGATTCTTAGCTGCTTGCTCGTATGCCAGAAGCTTTGCCTGTAACGACTCACACTCACCGAACTTAGAAAGAAGAGTTTCAGCAATTTTATGCTGTGTAGTGTTATGCATATCGTCTGTCATTGTTTCGATGAAAAACTTAACTTGTTCTTTTGTTAACTTAGTCATTGCTCTGCTCCTCAAATTGCGCTGCGAAGTTTTTCGATAACGTGATCAGGATTAATGTCGTAGTTTTCGCAATACTCTAAGAAGCTATCGCCGTCAGACCCGATAAAATCAGATAGAACTGATGCTTCTTCTGGTGTTAGCTGGTTATCCCTAATATCTTCGAATGCCACATACACCAATCTTCCACCGAGTATTTCTGTAGCACCGCTTACCGCCGGCTCTTTGCCTTTTTCATACTCAACGACAAATGTGTATTCGCTTGCGCCGCGCTCTTTGCTGTTACTGTGCATCATTAATCCCCTTGCGAAGCTGGGCGGCGAAATCTTTTGCGGATTTGATGTAGGATTCCATCCACTCACTTTTTTCTTGCTCAACCAAAGCATCAACACCTTTTGCCATCAGCTCTCTGGTGAATTTTTCGGTGGCTGGGGTTTCAGGAATGCCGTCAATTGCATCAAAATATGTCTCGTTTTTGTCATCCCATACCCAGCAATCATCTTTTATAAATTTATTTAACGCAGCATTCTCAGCCGCCATATCAGCCAGCTTCTTCTCTAGCGCATCACGCTGCTGAACTACTGATTCGTATGTCTCTATTGGTAGGTTGTTCATGAATATCTACCTATGCGGACCAATGCAGCTCGCGCGCCAGTTTCGTTAGAAAGGCGTTATGTTTTTCTGCTAGTCGCTGGGCTTTTATTGGATTGGATGTGAAGGTGTTATCGGGGAGTAACCAGCCGTTGTTTTTTCCTGAGTAGGGAATGGTTACTTTCCCCACTCGGATATCATTGTGAGGATGCCACAAGGCTTATTCCTCGCTACTTCCATCAACTACTGAATACTCTCCGTGAATTACTGAGGCGTTCTCTTGATCAAGTCCAGCCTCGGCTTTCTCATCCATAATGACGGCTTTCTGCATTTCGATACTGACTGGAAGATACTTAAATAGGCGGCGAATGACGGTCTTTTTCGCCATTTCTTCCCAGTGGGTTGACCACGGACCGCTGTTTCCTGCTTTGCTTTGGCTGCGAACCTTTTCAACTTGCTTGAAGGTCATAACTTCGAACTGTACGCCGCCATCTTTCAGCTTTGCTACAGCATAAACATGAGTGATTTTTGCATCTTCGTTCTCGCCCGGTATGTGTGTCAGGGTTTCATTTAGCCCGTACTCAAACTTGAACTCATCCCCTTCACGAACTGTACGGGCAGAGATGCTAACTATCTGACCAGACCGTCGTGCTAGGTCAATCATCCCGCGATACCCAATGATTAACTGCACATCCTTGCTAACGACTTCCCATTTCCCCGTTGATGGATTCTTTTTATTTTTATTGAATGGCAGGAGGTATGCGTGGCCTAAAGAGTTTCCGGGCTCAAGGCCAAGTTGTGAGCATTGAACTACGGAACCGATAAAGCTCTGCTGATTACAACCTGCCAGCTCCGGGTTTTTTCTTATTTCGGTAGTGATGATGCGGATCATCCGATCAGCAGTCATATGTCGCGGTAGCGCGGCTGCCAACTGATTTTTCATCGCTGGCTGATTCATGAATGCTACAAGAGTTTGTTCTGGGGATTTTTCTGCTGGCGGTTTGGATTGCTGTGTCTTCTGCAGGTCTGCGGTTGCAATTGGTGGCTGGCTACTCATTTCTTAATTCCTTAGCCCAATAAGGGAGTGATAATGTTTCGATGCCCGGCCACTCATTTGTGGACAGACATTCAGAATAGGTGCGTAGATTTCTCTTATATTCTTCACGCCCAGCCTGTCTAGCCTGTGCATCTGAAGTGAAGATTTTGACTGGATAACGACCACAATTTATTGATGTGCTGATCGCGAGGAATACGAAGGTAGGATGCTCGCCAAATTGCTTGTGATACCCATCTGAATAGAACGGGTCTTGGACGTGGTATCGGTAGTCGTAATATGATCGACCGAATCTATCCATATCCGCTGTGCTCTTAACGTCTAAGCACCAGTTGAACTCAGTTATCATTTTGTCAGGTCGGCAACGGCATAAAACGCCTGTCTCACTATCTTCCCAATAGATGCTCGCCTCCTGAACCCCTTGAGCTTCAAGCATCCATCTTGCTGTAGGGTGGGCGAGGGCGCTTTCGCGCATAATCTTTAATTTACGTCCCTCATCAGAGGTCATGATTGTCTTGTTCAATCCTTCGCATTGCTTAAGAAATTCCTTTTCTTCCTCTTTCCCTGCATTGCTTCTGCGATTGAACTCAGGGGCCACGATAAATCGCTTGTCGAACTCATCAGGCTCAAGTAACAAGCAATGTAGAGCTGAGCCCATGTCGAGAGATTTAATCTTCTCTTCATCAACTGGGGCGTTTTTACGCCATAAATAAAAAGCTGGGTTTACTGCAATATCATCCAGCTGCGACTTACTAATCCCTTCACCAGCATGATAATCTTCGTTTGAAATATCATAATAAATGCCTGTTTCTATCATGCCGCCCATCCATACTTATCGTTCCATTCGGTTTCTGCTCGTTCCCATGCCATTACCGTGATGAACTCGTTGTATGCATCTTTAGCTTTTGATGTATACAAGCCCATCCGAACCGATTCAGGAAGGTTAAAGCCAGCAAATGACTCTGGCCCATCTGGGTACTCTGAAAGGATTTCTTCTGCGCGATTATCAATCCAATTCTGACGCTCAAGTTCGGCGTCGCTTTGCTTTATTCGCTGATCTTCAATGTAATCCTGCAACTGGTATGCGTTCACTTCACACCTCCGTTAACCCTTGCTAGGTCGCTTGCTATATCCCATAAGACACCATCTCGTAACCGGCATGACTCCATAGCCAATGCTCGAAGTAGCTTTACTGAGTAGCTCATAAGGGATTACCGGGCTGATTCAATAAGTCGATAAGACGGCGGGCGGCATCTTTCGCTCGCTCGATTAAATTACGTAAGTGCGACTGTTTGAGGTTGCCCATGTTCGGGCAACCCGCGATTGCATAAATCATGGGTAACTCCTAGTTATTGATTGTTGGTTTCATTGCAAAACGCCTACGCTTTGCGATGAATTAGTTTGTTTAGATGGGGTATATCAACGCTTTATGAACAACAGGCGTAAGCACAAAATCACTATGGATAAACTGATATAATGGACATCCACCCCAGAAGTGGGCTTTGACTTGTCATATATCGCTATATGGCCTTTTTAGACCTGATACCCTGCGTCCGTATCAGGTCTTTTTTTTGCCTGAAATCCGGGTATAAAAAAGCCCCTAACGAGAGGGGAAAAACGTGTCATCTAACCAGAGAACAGTAATTCTCCAGTTATGAGCGGGATTGCTCACAGCAGATACTCAGTGAATACCTGCGATGTGCATTACTCGACTTCTATTCGATTTCTACGCTGTAACCGTTCATCCGGATAACTTGGAATTCCATGATTCAATTGCAGTCACTGGATGGTCGAAAGTTACAGCAGCAATCCACCCGCAGCACTTCAACTGAAACTTATTGAGGATGTAGGGTTCAGGGCTTAATCGGCAGCCTTGGTTCCATTCGAATGCCTTGATAGTTGGATTACGATTACAGAATGGGCACTCTCTAGCATCTGGTAGGTTTTCAAATGAAACATCTGGAAATGATGCATCATCTTCTGCCCATTGCAGTTCTTTAGGAACGAGTACCGAGTATCCATTCCAACGATCGAACTCGGGAGAAAGAACATTGTCATATCCAGCCCCGCGAAGCCTGAACTTTGCCCTCGCGATGACAGTAATACCCTTAGCTACACGGCTGCCCATGCGCCACAAATACACGCCCGCAGATTCTGGCTTGCGTTCTGAATAATTCACCCACTCCATATCTATCTCCATTCTGGATATAAAAAAGGCCGCTAGGAGGCCTTGATTGTCATGTCATCTGTGTCGAATACACCTGAAGTATCGAATCCTGTTATCTTAATGCCTTCACTTCCATCCATTGGCGGCCAACCCTCCTGACCGTTCCCTTCATCCCATGAGAACTCACTGACTACCCCATAAACGTTGTAGTCATTGGATACACCGATAAGCATTGATTGCTGAGCTAGCATAATGAGCACTGCGTTTAGTACAGAGCCATGCTTATCAATACGACTCTTGGAATTGCTCCAGAAATTGTTAATCTCATGAAGCTTTTCTTCTGTCATGACGTCGTGGTCAATCTCTACTTCAAGTTCGGCCTTCCAGTCATAATCAACCGTGTAGCGTTTGATATTCCCCATCTCACACCCCTTGTTCACCCAATAAAAAAGGCCGCCGTCAGGCAGCCTCAAATCCAGTTACTTCTATCCGGCATATCGGATAGGTATAAAGGTTTTTCTCCTGAATCATGCGCTGCGCCTCTTCCATGTTTTCGGCGCCATCAATGAACTTAATGTTCTCGCCTTCATCTTCATGCTTCCCCGCTAGAACTGTGTAAATTAGCTTCATACCTACCTCTCTAAATTAAGGGAATGCTCTTCCCGCGAATCTTCTGACGCCCGAACGCTGAAATGTTGACGCCGGACACAACCCGATGTTGCTTATGCTCTACCTCTACCAACTCTTTAGCTGCTCTTGGTGTCGGTAGGGATAGTGCTTTTACTGTTCTCTCTGAGCATCCAGAGAGCGTGGTAGCGATTTTGTTTGCAAACCGGCGCTCTGCATTGGCTGAGTTTCTTTCTTCACTACGGCGCTCTAGACGGCGTAATTTGCAGCGTTGTTTTGCGTTCATGGATTTCTCCGAATTCTTTAGAGAGAATTAAAATATTGTGCTGAACTTTCCTCATGGCAAACTCACCATGAATCTCCATGGCCTTTCTGTTATATGTCTCTACGGCGGTACGCTTATCAACAAACATACCTAGAGATATTTTTTTCTTATTTACCGATATTGAAGCCATCCAGCGGTTATACCTTTTCGAGTAAAAAACACCGATATAACCCGTACGATTAGCTCTCGTTAAACCAATGCTTCGGTTATTCTGGTTTCTTGTAACCTCTCTTAGGTTTTTGATTCTATTGTCAATCCTACATCCGTTGATGTGGTCAATATGATCAGGTTCTCTCCCTGTCAGCATCTTCCAAATCACACGATGTAATGTATAGAGCCTGCTATTAAACCTCACATACATGTATCCATTTTTATTTAAAGTCCCACAGCTGTTACTTAACACCCGACCGGGTTTACGGGTTGCCCACCAGAGAAGGCCGCTATCTGCGTCATATCTGAATTCGCTCAATAACTCTTCTTGGCTAGGCAAGGGGATTCTTTTGATATTCTCGCCCATGTGCTTTTCTCCAAGTTACTCAGCTATACGAGCTATGACTCGTATAAATAAGTTTCTTTGACTCACACTCTCGCAGTGAGCGCGCCCATGCCCTTGAGACCTCTGTCGCTCAATCGCCGCTAATAACCGGTGCGCGTCTGGCCTTCGCGCTGCTTCACCGAAGCTACTTTTAATTAGAAACCTTAACCCGATGCTAAGCAGGCTCGCTCAATGGCGACTCAGGGCAGCATTATTACTGCTGCATTACCTTTCGGCTGCGGTCTAACCGCTTTAGTGCACCACTTGGCACCTCCTGTTATTGGTTAGATATTTCGTACACCTCTCGGCATACCTCCTGATTGTTAAAGAGCATCCAACTTCCTGTTGGTTAGTGCGTCCTGCTTTGTGTGAAATCAATATATGCGTATTGCGCATATGCGTCAAACGCATATTTGTGCAATTTATGAGGTTTATGCGCATGTTGTTGTTTTAATGATGAATTTATTTTTTATTACTTATGAGGAGTTTTAGGCACAAAAAAACCCGCTCGAGGCGGGTTTATATATTTGAAGCTCAGTTATTTGGGTGTGTACTCAATAGAAACAGATCCTGCAATTCTGTCTTCAGAATAACCATTTCCGTTGTTACCCATACTTATAGATAGTTTTGCAGTTGTGTCCTTGTTCGAGAATGTTGAAGACCAACTTCCGCACTCAGGATTGCTTACGCATGGAAAGAAAGCGAATGAGGTATTGTATACATGCTCAGATACTACTGGCTGACTATCAAATTGTTGACCAAGCATAGACTTCAAGCGGTTATATTCTTTCTTGGCTGTCTCGACGCTGTCATTGCCTGTCATGTCATAGCTTCTATAAATAATCTTTTTCAGCTTGCTATCGTTAAAGTAAAAGCGATATTCTCCAGTGCCAATCTTTCCAGATGGAGGGGATGTTACGTATACGAGCGCTCCACCATCTCGCTGTGGAATTACCTGATAAGTAGGCAGTTTTTCATATCTATATCTATCTGGAGAAGTGTTCCATTTAACTCCAAATACCGCATCATTTTTTTGATCGCATCCTGATATGGCTAAAAGCGAAATGATAAATAGCGCTGGTAATCTCATTCTATTTAACCATGCCTTCTAATCTGTTGTGACTGGCTTATCAATACTTTACCTTGAATATGAAGCATATCCATTTCGTCTGGAGTTACAGACCATGTTTCGTAAGCCTTGTTGTCGGATATTACTTTAAGCTCAAACTTAACTTTTTGAAGACGCTTAACAAATGTATCTCCATTGAAATCGAACACATAGATCCCATCACCATCGAAAAATTTGGCAAGCGTATCAACAAATATCAGATCACCCGGCTCTAATGTTCCAATCATAGAATCACCCCTGACGTTGATCAGCATGACAGAGCCTTGCGGCCTATTGCCAAACATCGTTCTAGCATACTCTGGAACGTATTCAATAGAACGGATGATTTCTACTACATCTCCAGTATTTGCACCATCTCCGGCGCTAGCACTAACGTCAAGGACATCAACACGATACACATTTTTTCTCCCTGAATCAGATAGAGACTTAACACTGTATGAATCAACAGTATCACCATCTTCATCAGTTGAGAATAGCTCAGAAACCTGAACTGAGAGGCCATCGGCTATTTTTCTGAGCATGAGTTCACTATATCCCTGAATGCCACGCTCAAGTCGCGATATGTTGCCCACGTCGCTTCCCACCGCATTTGCCAGTTCAAGGATTGTCATTTTCTTCGCCTTGCGAAGCTGTCGGATCTTTTTGCCTACTTTATTCATAGCTTAATTCTTAACTATTTTATGCGTTTGACGCAAAGCGTATTGCGCAAATTAAATATGTGTCATAATATGCGTAATGCGCATTTATGGAGGTTTTATATGCAAACACCACTTAGAAAAATGCGTGTAGAGAAAAATTTAACAATCGCAGAAGTAGCCTTAGCGACGAAGATTGATGTTGGAAACTTAAGCCGCATCGAACGCGGAAAGCAGATTACATCACTTGATAAGGCTAAAAAAATAGCCGAATTCTTCGGTGGAGCAATCTCAGCGATGGAAATTCTCTACCCGCAACAGTTTATGAAATCGGGCAGCAAAGCAGCCTAAGCAACACCGCTCTTTAACAGTCATGGCCTCCCTGCCGCAATGTGGGGAAACCCAAACCACCTTCACCGGTGGCGTAACTATTTATTCAACTGAGGAAGTATCACAAATGGAACATGCAAGTTATAGCAAGCGCATCAACGAAGTGGAGACAGAACTCCGCTGCAGGATGATGCAGAAGACTAACCGAGAGTTAGCAAAGCAAGCAGGGTGGCACGAATCGAAAGTAAGCCGCCTCAATATCCGCGACATGGCAACGATGTTCGTACTGCTAGAGAAGGTATGGGAAACCAGTTTGATTCGTGAGGTAGCGCGTCAGGCTGTGGAATCGGTATTGCCACAAAAGAAAAAGTCGCCAACTGCGGGAACAGCTGACGACTCTCAGATCACTATGACTTTCTAGTACTGGATCAATTCACAGGAGTAATTCTATGTCAAAACGTAGAAAAAGCAATAGAGAAGAGGAACGGCGTTACCCCGACTCTCCAGATGGTCTGGTTGTTGTTGCCTCTAATAACCGTGCTTTTGCAGAGCGGTTAACGGGGATCATCCGATTACGGCTGAAGGAGACGGAACATGTTAAGCGTCGTTAGAAATATTGATGACTACAGAACGCAGGAAAGACCTGTAGAGAAACCGGAGGCAACCGGTAAGGGGTTTGCCTTGATACACCGTCAATTCATGGATAGCAGACTGTACAAGGATTCTCAGGCAGTACACCTATGGCTTCATCTGATACTTAAAGCCAACTATGCACCGGCAATCGTTAATACCGACATTGGAGAGATGATGGTAGGGCGAGGGCAGATGATAACTGGGCGCCCAACATTAGTTTCGGAAACCTTCATTCCTGACAACAAAGTGAAGAGTTTGCTCCGTAGTTTCGAGTCGAAAGGCATGCTGAAAATCGAAGCTATGGGACGTAAATTCAGCCTGATTACCATCCTAAAATACGATGATTTTCAGTCTCAAAATTGTCCAACGAATGTCCAACGGTTGTCCAACGAAAACACCAGTAATGACGAGCCTCTCAGCGGTGTTTGTCCAACGAATGTCCAACGGTTGTCCATAAACAACAATATAACTAATAACTCTTTATCTAAAGATAAAGAGAGTGTCTCAGCAGCAGAAAAATCAGAGCAGGAAAAACCAAAGCTTTCTTGCCAGGACGTAGTTGATGCCTATCACGAAATCCTACCTGAAGCACCAAAGGTTAGAGTCCTCACTGACAAGCGAAAAAACAAGGTACGCACTTTCTGGAAGAAGGCTGGCGTTGTTACCAGGCAGCTAGATGGTCATGCGTTCTCAATGCAGGACTGGAGGAACTACCTGGAGTACATATCGCTTAACTGCCGGTGGATGCTTGAAGAACGCCAGAATGCCAACCGAGGCACCACCTGGAGAAAGAAAGACCTTGAGTATCTGTTAGACGACAGTGTCTACGCCAAAGTTCGTGAAGGAGCCCATGATGACCGATGATTACAAATTACCACCGAGCAATGCAGAAGCTGAACAGGCTGTGATCGGTGCAATAACCTTAGACGCGCAGAGTGATAGAGTTCAGCGCGTTTTTTCTTTCTTGGCGCCGGAAATGTTTTACAACCGTAGACACGGGATGATTTACAAAGTCGTTCGTTCCATGAACTCGGCTAACGAGGTCATAGATTTGCTGACTGTGAGCGATCGCCTGGATGCAATGGGTGAATTGCAAAACATTGGCGGCTTTGGATACCTGGCTGAAATCCAGAAGAACACTCCATCCACGGCCAACGTCATCGCATATGCTAACGCCGTTAAAGATGCGTCAACTGAAAGAATGATGATTGAGCAAGCTAACCGAATGCTCGAGGTTCTCTACTCCAGAAATGGGATGACTACAGATCAGAAACGTGACGCTATCCAGGCTCTATCTATGCAGATTGACGAAAAGTCCAGATCTGGAAGTCACCAGGGGTTAACTCCGTTCTCGGATGTGTTTAGTGATTGGCTAGATACGATAGACCGGCGCCTACAGCAAGATGCTTCGGCGGTTGGTTTGCGTTCGGGAATTGAAGCACTGGATAACATGCTCAACCCAAAGCTTATCGTGAAAGGATCATTATTTGTCATTGGCGCCAGACCAAAAATGGGTAAGACAACGCTTTACACCCAGATGGCGATTAACTGCGCGATGAATGAAAACCTTCCCGCTCTGGCATTCAGCCTTGAAATGTCAAAATTACAGCTTGCAGAAAACATGATCAGCCAGAACTCCAGGGTTAACTCCAAAGTGTTTTACCTGGATGGATACGAAGACAACAAATTTGCTATGGCATCTGCCAAAGGATTTGAGTTGGCGCAAAACGGGAATCTATACATCGATGACACTCCAGGGCTATCTCTTTCTCATATCGTTGCTGAGTGCCGCCGTATTAAGCGAGAGCGCGGGGTTGTTGGCATGGTTTTGGTGGATTACCTCACACTGATGAAAGCTGAAAAGGCTGAGCGTAACGATCTGGCATATGGAGTCATAACAAAAGGGCTAAAGAACCTGGCGAAAGAGTTGAACTGCGTTGTTGTCTTACTTACGCAATTAAACCGCGACTTGGAGAAACGAGTAAACAAACGACCATTGCCAAGCGACAGCCGAGATACTGGGCAGATTGAGCAAGATTGTGATTACTGGCTTGGTATTTATCGAGAGGGCGCCTATGACGAACAGGCTAGCCAGGCAGAAACAGAATATCTGTTGCGTCTTAACCGGCATGGTGAGTCTGGCGTTATCCACGTAGAACAGAGAAGCGGAATTATCTACGAAGTGGACCAGGATCAAGCAGCCAGAAAATCCAAGGAAAGAGAGGACAAACCGCGTAAGAAAGGAGGCTTCTGATGTTTATGAACTATCGTGAGGCCATAGAGCGAACGGATGCCATTGAATACCTAATCAAACACTTTCCAGAATTCCCCTCCTCAGTTCCAAACGGCGGCCCCACAAAAGAAATATCAGTTTCGTATTTCAAACAGTTCCGCTTTGTTCTTACCCATGATGGAGAGGTTATTTTTGGTGACTGCATGGTACCAGGTATCACTGCGGATGATTTCAACGAATACAAACACAGCGTGTTGCAGCTGGTAGGAGATAGTCATGACAAGTCGTGAACAGTTTGAAGCGTGGGTTATGAGTATTATTTGCATATCAAAGCAGACCCTTATTGGATTAAGGGAGGGTGATAATTACAGAAACTCCACTTTGTCAGGACGTGACTATCAATCCATGTGGATGGCATGGCAAGCAAGCCGCGAGGCGGTGGAGGTGGAGCTACCAGATAAGAAATTCATCAGCGAAGATGAAGCTTTGATACCAGAAGACTCTGACTGGCCAGATGGATTTAACACTGCATTAGAGCAATGCGCCGAGGCTATCCGCGCCGCTGGCATCAAGGTTATCGAAGGAGAAAAAAAGAATGGCTAAATCATCAGACGTACACGACCTGTTAACCGCGTATCAAAAACAGGCTAGAAAAATACCTGCAAAGGGTGTTTATGCCTCAAGACGGCGTCAGATTGAAGTGCAGGCGGCTCATGCACGAAAGAT
Organism: Hafnia alvei; assembly: GCF_900095695.1. Lineage (GTDB taxonomy): Bacteria > Pseudomonadota > Gammaproteobacteria > Enterobacterales > Enterobacteriaceae > Hafnia > Hafnia alvei_B. The sequence goes on from NZ_FMIQ01000011.1 coordinate 15,218, forward strand.
GATGCGCAAGCGTCGTCGGTCAGTCGGTAAGTCAAACAAGCTCGGTTTTCGCTTAACAGCGGAAATACGCGTAGCACTGATTTGCGATATGAATTTCTGGGCGTTGGTATGCCGCTCTAACCGACAGAATGGCATCAAGGGTAAGGGGGAGTGATGAATAAACAGGCCTATTTTCTGATAGACCGACACCGACAGCAAAACGCCATCCAGTTCATCCAGTCACTCCCAGTCAATCCAGATTCACCCCTCGTAGTAACCATCCAAGAGCGAACCAGAACCCTAGACCAGAACGCGCGCCTATGGGCAATGCTTAACGATATCAGTGAGCAAGTCATTTGGCATGGGTTAACGCTCAGCAGTGAAGACTGGAAGCACATATTCACCGCATCACTCAAAGGCCAACGGTCGGCACCGGGTATTGAGGGCGGCTTTGTTGTGCTTGGGCAATCAACTAGTCGAATGACTGTGGGTGAAATGCGTGACCTGATAGAGCTGATACAGGCATTTGGTGCAGAGCATAACGTTAAGTTCGGTGATGATGCCATAGCCGCAATGCGCTGGGCTCAACAACACAACAGGAGTTCAGCCGCATGAAAGCAATAAGCATCAGGCAGCCGTGGGCTTGGCTAATAGTCAATGGCTACAAAGATATTGAGAACCGAACTTGGCGCACTAAATACCGTGGCCCTGTACTGATTCACGCTTCACAGGGAGTTAAGTCCATCGAGTACGTCAGAGCGTGCAATCTCATTCACCAAAAACTCCGTGAGCATGGGATACCGCTTCCACCAATCGATCAACTACAGACCGGTGGCATTGTTGGCATTGCAACCATTACCGACTGCGTAGAAGAAAGCGATTCTCCATGGTTCTTTGGTGAGAAAGGCTTTGTACTGGCCGATGCCAAAACACTGCCGTTCATACCGATGAAAGGTAAGTTGAGCTTCTTTGAGACAGGTGTCGAGCCGCTGCTTGTATCAAGCGCCGACCCCGAACCACCGGAGGCAGCATGAAGCGACAGCGAAGTCCGACACAAATAGCGATAGACAATTTAATCTTCAACAAATCCACTCCCCGCAGTAAACCCCAACCCATATCAACAGTAACTTTCAACTACAGCGCCCACCTGCATGATGTGCGTTGGCTTAGAGTGCGAGCGAGGAATAGACATGGCTAACCTTCGGAAAGAAGCTCAAGGCCGAGAATGTCAAGTGCGGTTGCCCGGCATATGCAACGGCAACAGCGAGACGGTAGTGCTGGCTCATTTTCGAATGGCTGGATTATGCGGCGTAGGGATGAAGCCTAACGACCTATTCGGCGCTTGGGCATGCTCTGCATGTCACGATGAAATAGACCGCAGGACAAGGCGCACAGACGCTGGTGAAGCGCATATGGCACATCTTGAGGGCGTAATACGAACTCAGGCTGCGCTGATTGCAGAGGGAAAGCTAAAACTATGAAGGAATACCGGCTAACGCTGCCGTACCCGCCAAGCCTAAACACATATTGGCGACACGCAAGGCAACGGCACTACATCAGCGAGAAAGGCACAAAATACAGACAAGACATTATCACCATCATTCAGCAGCAAAAACTCGATATTCACACCACCTCCAGACTCAAATTCTTAATTACTGCCCATGTACCAGACAAACGCCGCCGAGACTTAGACAACTTGCAAAAGGCCGTCTTTGATTCGCTTGTGCATGCTGGATTTATGGAAGACGACGAGCAGATTGATGATTTCAGGGTGCGGCGCGGTGAGCTAGTGAAGGGCGGCAAGCTGGAAGTGGTCATTACCGAACTGGAGGCGGCGTGAGAAAAATCATTTACCCATGTGAAACTGCGGCAATTTTCAATGATGTGGTTTTCGTGATCAGGCCAAACAGTGCGGAAGATTTAATGGAGGAATGCAAAAAGGCAGAAACCTTTTTCCTCAACTTCTTCCCAAGTGCCACCAACGAATGCGTATGCAATGAAATCCGATACAGCTTCGGCGGCCTATACATTGATTCGCTTGAAACCTTGTGGGAGTCATTATGGATGCTGACATCCGAACCATACCCGACATGTTAGTTGATACATACGGTAATCAGAGCGAGCTAGCACGACGCCTACACATCAACAGGGAAACCATATCAAAATATCTCAACGACAAAGAGGCCAAACACCACGCCATAGTTAACGGTGTATTCATGACAGCTCGCGGTGATAGTGGGAAGAACAGGTGGGGTAAGCGATGAATATCGAAAGCACAGTCAAATTTCATTCACCGAAATCTACTCAGATAAGCGACTCCCCTCGCGCAACAGCATCAGACGCCTTAACCAACACTGATGTCATGTGCGCTTTGGGGATGGTGCAGAGTAGAGCGCCACTCGGATTTGCTGCCTTCAACGGGAAAATGAACATCAGCGAAAACGATAAAAAACGCTCGGTACAGTTACTCACTCAATACGGACTCAAGCACTGCGATAAGGTTGCCGCCTTACGCAAGCTTGATATGAATATTAAGGTGAAGGTCGTGCAAACGCTCGCAAAGTTTGCATACAAAGACTATTGCCGATCTGCAGCAGGAACTGAACAGTGCGATTGCTGCAAAGGTGCGCGAGTTATCAGGTCGAAGGCCATGGTCATGAAACACGCCGGATGTGGGAAGACTCCGCCTAAATATGTGGAGGAGATTACCCATACGATGTGCCAGAAGTGCAACGGAAAGGGTGAAGTCTCCGTGGCATGTTGTAAGTGCAACGGGCGCGGTGAAGCCGTTAATCGCGAAGAGACGGAGCGGCAGGGAGTGCCTGTAAAACATACCTGTAAGCAATGCTCAGGCCGTGGTTATGAACGCATCCCAACCACAAAAGCATTCAGAGCAGTATCAGTGCTTGCGCCAACACTAACCCTTGATGTGTGGAAGCGTGGAGCAAAGCCATTTTATGAAGAGCTAATTTCCCATATCGAAAAGGAGGAAAGTTTTGCTGATAGCCAACTCAAGAAAGTTACGAGCAGAATTGCAGAAAGTTGAAATCCGACAACGATTGCTACTTGCAAAATGCACTAAACTAGAATAATCTAGCTCTAACACTAGAAATCCGTGAAGATGTTTAACGTGGATTTCAAGAAAGGCTGGCTTAATCGCTGGCCTTTTTGCTTTCTGGATAACCGGTGCGACGCCAGAAAACAATCGCACAGTGGGTAAGTTCGTCTCATTGACTGCAATCCCCCCTAACCGGCTGGAAGGTCGGTATCAATTCAATCCTCTTCTCTGATATGTAGTAATCAAAAATGTTGACACAGTAAACATAAATGATTACTATAATAACATGTTCAACAGAATGGAGGAGTGGTGAAGCAAAGCGAGTTTCGAAGATGGCTCGAAGCTCAGGGGGTTGAGGTTTCAAATGGTACGAATCACTTGAAGCTAAGACTAAACGGGAAGCGAAGTGTAATGCCAAGGCATCCCAGTTCTGAGATAAAAGAGCCGCTAAGAAAAGCAATCATTAAGCAGTTAGGATTGTAATAAAACCAGCCTCGAAAGGGGCTGGTACTTGCAGGCTTCATCATAACAATATGCGATATCCCGTAAATCTAGAACCAGACAGCGGCGGATTCTTCGTAAGCTTCCCAGATATACCGGAGGCACTCACGCAGGGCGATAGCCGCGAAGACGCGTTATCAATGGCGCTCGATGCTTTAGTTACAGCGTTTGAGTTCTATTTTGAAGATAACCGAAAAGTACCGCTACCCAGTGAAGTAACCGGCGAGTTTGTTGATGTGCCGCTTAGCGTGGCCTCAAAAGTGCTTATGCTTAATGCTTTTATTGATTCCAGCATGACGCAAACCGAGCTGGCTAATCGCATGGGCGTGAAGAAACAAGAGATCACTCGGCTATTCGATCTGAAGCATGCGACTAAAATCGATGCGGTTCAAAAAGCCATGCGGGTACTCGGTAAGCGGTTAGAGTTTCAAGTTATCTAACTAGACCAAAGATAAGTATCAATCCACGAAGCCCTGAGTTAATAGCTCGGGGCTTTTTGCATTTAGCGTCATCCACACCAACCAATCGCACTCACACATTCCTTGTCTGGCATGGGGACGGGTGACGCTATTCCCTAATTAATTACACAGCGCCTAACCCTACGGGGAGGTGAGACGATGCTACGTATGGACAAAATCACAACAGGTATTTCCTACGGAGCGTCAGGCGGTAGCGCCTTATTCTGGCTTAAACAACTCCTTGATGGCTTCTCACCTGAACAGTGGGCAGCGTTTGGCGTTCTTGGAAGCCTGCTATTTGGCCTCCTGACGTTTCTAACGAATCTCTACTTCAAGGTAAAAGAAGACAGGCGTAAAGCCTCAAGGGGTGAGTAATGAATCCATCCCTGAGAAATAAATTAAGCGCGGCAGTGATTACCCTCATCGTATCAGGTGCATCTGCTCCGGTATTGCTTGACCAGTTTCTGAATGAGAAAGAAGGAAACAGCCTAACGGCGTACCGAGATGGCGGTGGCATATGGACGATATGTCGTGGGGCAACGATGGTTGATGGTAAGCCAGTCGTTCAGGGAATGAAGTTAACGCAGTCCAAATGCGACCAAGTAAACGCCATAGAACGCGACAAGGCATTAGCTTGGGTAGAGCGGAATATTCATGCCCCCCTTACCGAACCACAGAAAGCAGGCGTTGCATCATTCTGCCCTTACAACATCGGCCCCGGTAAATGCTTCCCTTCAACGTTCTATAAGCGACTTAATTCAGGCGATCGGAAAGGTGCTTGTGAGGCAATCCGTTGGTGGATTAAAGATGGTGGCCGTGATTGCCGCCTGACCAAAGGCCAAAAGAATGGCTGTTATGGTCAAGTGGAAAGACGCGATCAGGAAAGTGCGCTGGCATGCTGGGGATTGGATGAATGAGCAAGATTAACCTAACGCCTGTATTCATCATTATCATCGCCGCCCTAGCATTTCTAACCGATTGCTATCACTCAAACGCAACTGAATATAAAAAACAGCGTGACGACAAAGTTAATGAGCTGAAGACGGCTAATGCCACCATCACTGATATGACAATCCGGCAGCGCGACGTTGCTGCTCTGGATGCCAAGTACACAAAGGAGTTAGCCGATGCGCAATCTGAAACTGACGCTCTACGCCGTAGGCTTGATGCTGGTGGCCGGGTGCTCGTCAGAGGCAAGTGTCCAATGTCCGCCGCAACCCAAACCGCCCGCCCCGCCCGCATGGGCCATGATGCCACCGTCGAACTCTCTCCTGCTGCTGGACGAAACGTTCTCGGTATCAGGGGCGGAATTATCAGCGACCAGGCAAAAATAAAATACCTTCAGGATTACATAAAGACACAGTGTGTTCCCTGAAATCTTAAATCGGAGGACAGACGAAATATTAGTTGTGATTTTTATCCACTCATCTTAGAGGAAGAAATAATGTACAAATCGATAAAGCTTTTGCTGGGGGCTCTTGTTGCGTCGGTAATGCTTATTCAGTCAGCTGCAATGGCCGCCCCGCCTAAATTTGTATACAGATTTGATACCCGACCACCCAGCGATATTTTTGTAAATGGGTTTACCAGTTGGGGTAATAATGAAAATGTTTTTGCTCATATAGGGGGTAGATCATGCATTCAGGTTGAAGGTTCGGAACGCGACTCAGCATTTATTGCCACAAGTTCAGATATCACCTGGAGTACTGCCCGGGCACTTCAGTTATCCATGCAGTCACCAGATCAACCGGTTTATCTTTACCGTATTCGTGCTGATGCAGGTTTTTATCCTGGCATGGAATCCCTGGATGCTTATGCAAGGGATAACCCTGAGGCCCGGATAAGTCCTGCAAATCGTACTGTTCAGGAAGAGGCTCATGAATATTTAGCTTTAAATCGTATTCTCCCGGAGAATATTGAAAGTGCAACCCGTTTTTATCAATGGCAAAATGACGTATATCCTAATTCTGGCTATATTGCCAGAGATACTCATGCGAATAACTCTGCTTTCGGCTCGCAATCAGATGGCGTGATACACCGGTTTACGTGGGTTCTTCGTGCCATGCCCACGGTAGGTGCCTGCTTTGGTTTTTTTAGTGATAAGTCTCGTAACGATAATTCAGATAATGTGATTAGGCTTGAATCCTTACTTATTCCGGCCATTGAGTAGCATTACTGTGTATACAAATCAATGATAAAAACTTGTTGACAGTTAACCTAAGAAAAGTTGCCACTTTTCTATTGTCAAACTCGAAAAGCTTTTAATATAACTCCCGCAAGTTAAAACTGATGGTTTTACGTGGTAAATCATAAAATGAATCTTTTATTCCACCCGCCCTTAAATATCCAGTAAACAGAGGTATGTCAGATATGAAAATCGCTAAAATTTTAATTGCCTGTATTGCTCTTTCTCCATTGGCTTCATTTGCTGCCAGCACTGTCACTCCGGACAATTCTACTGATCGCGCATGTGGTGCGTATGTATCCGAAATACGCGCCTACGCGGGTGACTATAGATATACCCTGGTGGATAAGGAAGGGAACAGAATAAGTGAATCAAACGTTGGCAGTTATGAAGCTACTGACGCGAATATAATTAAAATACTGAATATGTCTTATGTTTTAAATAAGTCTGTTTGTATTGACTGGGTTTATTATTCTACATACTGGCATATTGATGGAGTCGAAATTTTAAAATAAGACTCGTTCATCATTAATGTTTTATTGTTGGATTGATAAAACCGCCAGCGACTTTTTATAGCAATTCTATTTAGTATTAGTTTTTACGAGACTTCATCTTGTGTTGATAGCCTCGCATTCGCGGGGCTTTTTACATCTGCATTTCACCGCGCTTTCACCGCGCATCGTAAACCCCGAAACCCTTCACAAAAGCGACCTCTGAGAACTCCATCGAAGCATGGTGAGATCGGGTATGGGCGTTCTGGTGAACAGAGGTTTCTTTTTTGAAGGTATTCGCCATGCAATATCCAGTAAATGATCACCCAGCAATTATGACCAGTCTTGAGATTTCAGAACTGGTAGAGAAGCGACATGATAACGTCAAACGAACCATTGAAACCCTCATTGAAAGAGGCACGATAGCTTCTCCTCAAATTGAGGAAAAGCAAACGGCAGGCAGACCGGTAGCTGTTTATGTATTTGAGGGTGAAAGAGGTAAGCGTGACAGCATCATCGTAGTCGCTCAGCTTTCACCTGAATTTACTGCCAGACTTGTCGATCGCTGGCAGGAACTGGAGCAGAGCTTAAGCCATCCGGTAAAAATCCCGCAGACACTGCCGGAGGCGCTTCGTCTTGCTGAACAAAACGCCGCTCTCGAAAATAAGTTAGCAGTAGCAGCACCAAAGGCTGAATTTGTTGATCAGTACGTTGAAGCATCCGGGCTGATGGGATTTAGAGAGACAGCAAAACTTCTGAAGATAAAAGAAAACGATTTCCGCCTGTTCCTGATTGATAACGGGATCATGTACAAGCTGGCTGGGAAGCTAACCCCATACTCACAGCACCTTGATGCAGGCCGATTCGCTGTTAAGACGGGCGAGAACCAGCATAACGGCCACGCATTCACTCAAGTGAAATTCACGCCAAAAGGTATTCAGTGGATAGCTGGGCTTTGGGCTGCCAGCCAGTTACAAGGCAAGGCAGCCTAAGCGCAAATTTACGCTTTGCTGCAAATACAAATAGTTAGAGAGCCTATTTCACAAAGGCTCGCCTAAATGGGATTTGAAAACCCATTTAATAACAGTGATAGGTAAGTACTGGCAACAACGGGTAAGCCGTAAGTCAGTTAGCACCTCTGCGAAGCGGGGGGAGTCTGGCGAATCAACTATTAACAAGTTGGCAAAGGGCCTCTTCGGCTTCAGACAGAGAGAAGTTAGGTATGAAATTACCTTGATATAGTTCACCAGTGCGAGACATGCGCCATACTCCTCGGCGTTCAGCATCCGATGAGAGTTCATCTCCGGCATCCAAATCGACCGCAATACCAATCACATGTAAGCAATAAAAATTACCGCGCTTAACGATGAGCACGAACTGAGGGCTGGTTTGCATTCTTACTTTCTTAACGATAACGGCTTTCATGGTTACTCCATAGTTACAACGGCGACAGTTTTACCTCGTGACTATGAAAAAACAATGGAAAACATCTGAATATCAAATTGCGTAGGGTTGTCGCAGCATCTCTGTATTAGCAATAACCGGTCCCTCTCCTAGCCGCGAGCGTACAGAGACATCAATAACGACCAATGCCGAGCGCCCACCACGCGACTCTCATGGCGGTTACATGAACCGTGGCAGAAGAATCATGGAGCAATACAGTGTGTTTTCACTGAGAGCACACGATATTGCAGCATTAGTTCACATGGCGCCCGAGGGCGGATACTCAAAAATCAGAGGAATGTTCGCTTATGGCTGATAAGTACAACGTCAAAGCAACAAAGAAAGACGGAACCACATACGAAGGCGTCATGACAACCAAAGAGCCAAGACTGGTTAACGGTCTATTCGCTATTGCAGAACATGACGGATCATGGACATACATTCAGCCGGATGAGTTAAGTGAAATCACATTCAAGCCGGTAGTGGAAGAAACTCAGGAGTAATCATGGCGCTCAACGACAAACAAGAAATGTTTTGTCGCGAGTACCTCGTTGATTTGAACGCAACACAAGCGGCCATTCGTGCGGGGTACAGTGAGAAAACTGCCCGAGCAACTGGTTGTGAAAACCTAACAAAACCAAACATTGCCGAACGTATTATTCAGCTTAAGCAGGAGCGTAACGAACAGGTTGGCATTGATGCTGCTTACGTTCTAAAGCGCCTTGCTGAAATTGATCAGATGGACGTAGCTGACATTCTGCTTGAAAACGGTGAGCTAAAGCCGATTAAAGATTGGCCCAAGGTATGGAGAACCACACTTTCAGGGATTGATGTGGTTGAGTCATCCGGCGATGTACCTTCTCTGCTTAAGAAAATTAAATGGCCTGATAAAGTGAAGAACCTCGAATTGTTAGGCAAGCATATCAGCGTTCAGGCTTTCTCCGATAAGTTAGAAACCAAACTCTCCATTGATGACGAGATGGCTGAGCTTCTGCGGGAGATATCATCAGAGGCGTGATAAATGTCAGCAATCAGTCAGCGTTTTGCGGAGATGAAAAAGAACCTTAAAAATAGGTTCTGGCGATTAAACAATCTTTATTACATCACCGATAAGAGTGGTAAGAAAATTAAGTTCAGGATGACGCCTGAGCAGCTTGAGTATTTTGATGGGATGCACACGCGCAACATCATCCTCAAGGCCCGTCAGTTAGGATTTACTACTCTAGTTTGTATTGTTCAGCTTGATGCGGCGCTGTTTGAGTCCGCAAAGTGTGCGCTGATAGCTCACACGCTGAATGATGCTAAACGCCTATTTCGCGAGAAAGTGAAATACGCATATGACAACCTCCCAGCGATCATCAGAAAAGCTAACCCAGCAAAGAATGACTCTGTTGGGGAGTTAGTGTTCAATAATGGCGGGTCAGTCTACGTAAGCACATCATTCCGTGGCGGCACACTGCGCTACCTACATGTTTCCGAGTTCGGGAAGATATGCGCTAAGTATCCAGACAAGGCTCGTGAGATTGTCACTGGTGCGTTTGAAGCGGTATCCACTGATTGTTTCACGACAATCGAGAGCACCGCCGAGGGGCGCGCTGGTTACTTCTTTGACTACTGCCAGACGGCAGAGAAAGCGGCGATACAGAAGAAAGCATTATCTAACCTCGACTGGAAGTTCTTCTTCTTCTCATGGTGGAAGAATCCACTCTATGCCATCGACCCAGTAGAGCAACTACCAGAACGGCTCTGCGAATACTTTGCTGAGCTACAGGGTAAGTACGGAATAGTGCTGAATGAGCGCCAGAAGGCGTGGTATCTCGCGAAAGAGAAAACGCTCGGCGACGACATGAAGCGTGAATATCCTTCGATACCCCCTGAAGCATTCCAACAGTCAGTTGAAGGCGCGTATTACGCCAAACAATTCCGCTGGCTGTACGAGAATGGCCGAATCGGCAAGCTACCAGACAACTCACACCTACCGGTTCACACGTTCTGGGATATCGGCGTGGGCGACTCCACGGCAATCTGGTTCGTGCGTGAAGTTGGTGAAGAGTTTCATGTCATCGACTACTACGAGAACTCTGGTGAGGGTCTGAGGCACTACATGAAGGTGCTGAAGGATAAAGGCTACGAGTACGGCGAACACTGGGGACCGCATGACATAGATAACCGTGAGTTTGGGTCTGACGCGAAGTCTCGCCGCGAGCTGGCCAGAGAGGGCTATGAGATTGACGGGCAGATGTACACGATGACATTCAGAGTCGTGCCAAAAGTTGGTGTTGATACCGGCATTGAATCAGTCCGTGAAATTCTACCGCGCTGCGTTTTCGATGAAGATAAGTGCTCTGAAGGCATATCTCATCTGGAAGGTTACCGCAAAGAGTGGGATGACAAGCGCGGATGCTGGAAAGATAAACCACTTCATGACTTCACATCACACGGTTCCGACGGATTCCGTTATTTCGCAGTAGCGAAGAACAACCGCAAGCAGATCGGCACAGTATTCTTTTAAGGAGCATCGCCAGTGAGCGAACAAAATAACGGCCTTCAGATGGCTGTGAACAACCTCGCCACTGAAATGCGGCGAGCTAACTACCTTAATTCCATCGGAATTGGTGGTGGTAATACAAAGCGCCCGACGCTTTACCATGAATTTGGATATCCGCGCACGATAACCTTCAACGACTTCTACAACATGTACCGCCGCAACGCTGCTGGTTTCGCTGTGGTGCATCGTCTACTTGATGGTTGCTGGCAAGATTATCCAATCATCGTTGATGGTGACGAAGCTCAGGAGGCTGAAAAAACAAACGCCTGGGAAAAGAACGTTACCAAATTTATGAAGAAGTGGTGGCCAAAGGTGAAGGACGCCGATCGCCGCAACATGGTTGGGCGCTATTCTGCGTTGCTTCTGCAGGTTAAAGATAATCGTGACTGGGATCAGGAAGTTAACACGGCCTTGGTTAAAAGCCTGGGGGAGGCCGCTCTCGTTAAGCTTATTCCAGTATGGGAGCCGCAGCTAACCGTCGCTGAGTGGGATAATGACAGGCAGTCTGAAACGTTCGGTCAACCCAATATGTTCAACTTCAACGAGCAGCCGGTTGGTGATGAGGCTTTCGTTGGGCCGATGCGAGGGGAGCCGGTACACCCGAGCCGCGTAATTCTGTTCTGTGAAGGATCCGAGGATGACAATGTCCTGTCTGGCATCCCTCTGCTTGAAGCTGGCTACAACAAAGGCCTCGACCTTGAGAAAGTATCAGGAGGTGGGGCAGAAGGCTTCCTTAAGAACGCTAGTCGTCAGATTGCCGTTGAGTTCAGCAAAGAAACCGACATGAACACGCTGGCTGACCAGGCTAAGAAAGCTGGATATGCCGACCTCGGCGAAGCAATGGGCGACAAGGTTAACAAACTTAACCGAGGCACCGACGCTGCAGCAGTTATGCAGGCTGGACAAATGCACGTTCTGAGTGTGACACCTGGTGATCCGGGACCGACGTGGGAAGTCACCGCGAACGAGTTGGCGGCATCAGTACAAATCCCGTTCACAATTCTGTTCGGTCAGCAGACCGGGCGACTGGCTAGCGACGAGGATAAAACAGACTGGGCAATTCGTCGTAATACTCGCCGCAATGGCTTCCTGACTGACCGCATCACTGCACTGCTTGAACGCTTATGGACGCTGGGAGTTATTGAACCACCGACAAAAGGCGAGGTAACCATCTCATGGAGCGACCTGCTAGCACCCGGCGAGAAAGAGAAAATCGAGAATGCTTCTAAGCTTGCCGACATCGTGCAGAAAACATCTGGCTTCTATGGTGGTGAACCACCATTCACGGCCAATGAGCTGCGCGAGATTGTTGGGCTTGACCCACTGCCTGATCCGCAAGAGCCACAGAAACCTTATGAGAAGGTGACAACCGATGATCCACTGGCCGATGACACCAGAACAGACGGCAAAGGTGGGGCTACCGATAGTTCCGCGCAGTAAGGTTGACCCTACGCGCTCGGCGAAGCAAGTGAATGCAATGTTTCGTGATATCGAGGAAAGGTATCTCGGCATCAAGCGCTCGCTGAAAGCTTTGTTCGACCAGCGCCTGACCGGGCGAGAGCGAGAGGTAAATAGCCATAACTGGCACTTTCTTTGCCACGATAACGGCGAGGATATGCGGCTCTACCAAGTCAACGCTGGCAAGTTCATCTACGACATGTCGGCGCAAGAGCTGGCTGACCTGCTAGAGGCTGTGCAGGGCATTCTCGACGATTACCTGCTGGATGGCGGAGAACAAAACCTATGGGCGATGGATTTCGTCGCCGTAGAAGCACAGCGCGGCACACTGGAGGCATTCAACAACCTCTCGCAGCAGTCGCAGGTATACGCCAGCCAGACGACGTTACAGCAACTTTTAAACAGCCCTGGTTATCTAAACCAGATTGCAGCGGCAAGGCTGACAACGTTCAGTGACTGGAAAGTCATCAGCGATACAGCTCGCGGCGACCTGATCAACATCATCACCGACGCAGTGGCTCGCGGCGTGAATCCTCGCGAGACGGCCAGCGTTATCAGCAAGCGTCTCGATGTCAGTATGTCGAAGGCCAAGACCATCGCTCAGACTGAGCAGGTTGGTGCGCTGCGAGAGGCCCAATGGAATGAAACAGACTGGGCTGCTGACCGGCTAGGTCTTAATACTGGGCTGCTGTGGCTGTCAGCGCTTAAACCAACTACGCGCTCCTGGCACGCCAGTCGCCATGGAAAAGTCTACACCACTGAAGAGGTGCGAGACTTCTACGCCGAGAACGGCAACCGGTATAACTGCTACTGCAGCCAGATTCCGGTTCTGCTAAACGACGACGGCAGCATCTTCAATGAAGGTTTGGCTGATAAGTTGGCAGCAGAGCGTAAGCAGTGGACAACTAAGGAGGCCGCATGATCGCAGTCATCACCCTGTTTTTACTGATCATCGTGGTAGGTATCGTAATTGCTGCCAGTCAAGGAGCTCTTGAAACTTGCTCCTGCCGTCGCTGCGGTAAATATATTCCTGCGCCAGCTAGGTTTTGCGAACGCTGCCGGCCAGCACCATTGAGCGGGTATCAACCGAGTAAAACAACCTCATTAGGCAAAGTGATGCCACCACCCAAAAACCGATAAGAGGACGCCACGTGAAGCTATCCAGCATCCACGTTAAATCCCTCGCCATCAACGCCTCCAACATCTCAACGACAACCATCAACGGTCAGGAACACTACGTCATTCGTGGTGCGGTCCCTATCGTCGATGACATCGTGATGAATGGTGGCCTGTACCCGGCGGAGGAGATTAACAACAGTTACCTGACGATGGAGCGAAAGTTAATGCCGATCGGTCACCCGATGGTGAACGGTAAATACGTCAGTGCTAACGACCCACAAGCAGTCAACGATTACTACGCTGGGGCATGGGCGCAGAACGTAAGCAAAGCCAACGATAAAGTCGTGATGGACGTTTACGTCAACAAAGCTGTCGCTGATACCAAACCTGACGGTAAGCGCCTTATTCAGCGTCTGGACGACATGATTACCGGCAACAATGCCGACCCCATTCATGTATCCACCGGACTGCTGCTGAACAAAGAGCAAAAATCAGGTGAGTCGAAGCAGAAGAAATATGCATGGGTAGCTCACAACATGCAGTTCGACCACATCGCAATCCTGCTTGATGAGCCTGGTGCCGGAACACCTGATGAAGGCGTGGGGATGTTCGTGAACGCTGACGGACAAGAGGCAGATGTTGAATCGACGAGCCTAATCGAATCGGCTAACAGCATGAAAGACGGATGGTGGAACAAAGTTAAGTTCTTCATGAGTAACGCTTCAGAGATGTCTTTCGACGATATCTACCAGGCGTTACGTATGTCAATCAAGCAGGACGACAAGAAGTGGCGCTATGTCGTCAGTGTCTGGCCTGACCATTTTGTTTACGAAGAGGATGGAGGTAACACCAAACCTAAGCTCTTCGATCAGAAGTATCTCATCTCTGACAAGGTTGTAACGCTTGTTGGCGATCCCTTAGAAGTCGTGCGCAAGCCAACCGAGTACGAAGAAGTAAAAACCACAAATAAGGAACTAAACCCGATGAAAGAAAAGATGATCGCCGCGCTCAATGCCGCAGGCGTTAAAACCGAGGGGCTGACCGACGATCAGGTCTGGGACGCCTATAACCAGCAAGCGCTGAAGAAAGAAGGTGGTGGTGACCCAGGTCAGCCTCAGATTAACTCTGAAGCTATTACCGCGGCTGTCAATCTGGCGTTGAAACCACTGACCGAGGAGATCAGCACCCTGAAAACTCAATTGCAGGCCAACGCCGAAAAAGACCTAAAAACGAAGCGTGAAGCGGTAAAGACGAAATTCCCATTCATGACCGAATCTGCGATCAACTCGCTTTCAGGCGATGCGCTGAACGACATGTATTCACAGTGCCAGACCAGCACCGGTCTTAACCCTGCTTTTCAGGGTAACAGTGCACAAAGCGATATTCTCACCATGGAGGCACCTGAATAATGGCACTCGCTCCTCGTTTCCATACCGTAATCGCGGGCCCCGCCCGTAAGAATGACCCGCAGGTCATTGAAGCAATCATGGCTGCTGATGTTATGCCTGGTTCTCTTGTGATGCTAGACAGCACTGGGAAGTTGGCAGTTCACTCTACTGCCGGTGGAGCAGGCGTTGCTCTGGCACTTCAGCATAACTATATCGGTGGTGGCGATATTCGTGATGCCGTTCCTGCCGGTGACACTGGCGCAGCAATCATGTGTGAAGACGATGTTGATTATCACATGAGAGTTAAGGCCGGCGAGGTACTGCTGGAGAACGAAGGCTTAGTATCTGCTGGTGACGGCACACTCAAGAAATCAGCTGCTCCAGACACTGATGTTGTCCTCTTTTACTCACGCGAAAAAATCACTGTTGGCGCTGAAGTTCAGCTTGTTAAAGTTCGCAAATCAGGGAAAGCAACCGCATGATCGTATTCAATAAGAAGTTGGTCACCGAATATAACCAGGTGAAACAGGCGTGGAATCAGCTGCTGATGCAGCGCGAGTCCTTCAACGTTAATCAGAAAAACATTTCTGCACAGTACGGTGGTGCATTGGAGGTTAACCAATCGGCGCTGATCTCCAAAGATTACTGGCGCGAAGTGGACAATATCACTACCCGCGTATTCCGTAACGACGAAGGTAATGGTTTGCTAGATGACCTGTTGGGTCTTGGTACGCCGATCTCCATCGGTAAGACCGCCGCCCTGTACCGAGTATCAAGTGATGCTGGTAAGGTTCACCGTACCCTCACCGGTCACGTTCCGGAAGAGTTGGATAAAGTCATCTACGATGAAGCTGGCGACCCAATTCCAATCTTCAACACTGGATATAGCCGTGAATGGCGTGAGTGGAACGGCATGCAGTCAGAGAACCTAGACGCTATGGCTGATGATCAGGAGGCGCATGTTGCCGCCATCCGTGAGGACATGGCTGATTATATGTTGTCGGGTGACGCTAAGGTGAAGGTGAAAGGTTACGTCGGCGCGGGTATTATCAACCATGCTAATACCAATCAAGTGGATTTAAGCGCATCCGGCCTGAACATCGACCTAACCACTTCAACGCCTGATCAAACCGTCGCATTCTTCACTGGTCCGTTTGCTAAGTTGCTTGATGACAATTACGTACAGGAAAAGGTTAAGTTATGGGCCTCTCCTGACATCATGCGTAACCTGAACAAGCCATATTCTGACGCTGCTGGCTTTAAAGAAGGCACAGTGCTGGAGTATATCCTGCGTTACGGCCGTATTGAGTCTGTTAACCAGACCTTCAAGCTGACTGGCAACCACTTCATTGCGTATGTGCGCAACTCTCAGTACATCAAAACACGCATTGCGGCCCCAGTGGGCACCTTCATGATCCCGCGCCAAAATCCGTTCGATAACTACAACACTCTGGTTTGGAGTGCTGTCGGTCTGCAGATTAAGCGCGATTTTAATGGCCGCTCGAAAGTATTCAACGCACAGGGTTAAGGGGCTTCGGCCCCTTTTCTACGGGAGAGATCATGAAAAAGTTAAAAGTCGAGAAAGCTGGCTGCTGGGGAGTGATTGATGGTGTTTTTCAGCAACTTCCGGTTGGTCACGAGTTCGTCGCTGTAGATGTACCGGCAGCGTTCGCTGGTCGAGTATCTATCATGGCTGAAGTTGGTACGCAGGAGTTGGAAGTAGCGACGCCAGGCGATAATTCTGCAGAGCAGCCAGAGCAGCCAGAGCAGCCAGAGCAGCCAGAGCAGCCAGAGCAGCCAGAGCAGCCAGAGCAGCCAGAGCAGCCAGAGCAGCCAGAGCAGCCAGCCACTACCAAATCGAAGAAGGGTAAATAAATATGGTTAACCCAATTACAGAGGCAGACGTGCAACAGTTTCTCGGTGAGTTGGGTTATTCCATACCATCAGCTCTGCTGGAGCCGATTCTATGCGTCGTAAACAAGATTATTCCTTGCCTCAATGGTGCTGGATATGACGATTGCTCCGCAAAACTCATCCTGATGTATGCAGCTGCATTAATGGCTACATCGTCTGGTGCACGCCGTATTAAATCGCAGGGTGCTCCGTCTGGTGCGTCCCGTTCCTTTGAGTATGGTGATGACAGTATCACCTGGCTGCGAGACTCGCTGGCGAAACTCGATACCAGCGGATGCACCAGTGAGCTACCGATTAGTGCAGGTAACAGCGTTGGCCTATTCATGGTTGTCGGGGGTTGATGATGGCGTGGATTGACGTAACAGAACGCAGTCCGAAACCATTCTCTCGTGTATGGGTTCGCACCGATACCGGACGTGAAACCACCGGCTACGTGAATAGCTCCGGTGAGTGGGTGATTAGCTGCAAGCGCATTCGTGATAGCGGCGCGAAAGTTGAGAGGTGGCGAGAATGACAGCGACAGCCAACTGGAGCTATACCGCACAAGCAACAATCTGGCGTAGCATCGGAACTGACGATTATGGCGATCCGCTTGGCTGGTCTGCTCCAGAAATCATCATGTGTGATTACGAGAGCGGGCTGAGTAAGCGCATTGGCAGCCTAGGCTCAGAAATCGTCGTTAAAAATACGATATGGACTGAGTATTCATCAGCCACCGCTGGAGATTACTTGTTATTTGGTGAATCGGCAGAATTAGACCCTGTAGCGGCTGGTGCTGACGAAATTAGACAGGTAATTAGATACGCAGATACCTTTGAGCGGTTAGCCGATGATTACGCATTAATCACAGGTGTATAGCCATGGGACTCAAGGTGAAGGGAATATCTAACGCCAAAAAGAACCTCAACGATTTGATTAATGACGTTAAGGGGCGCAAGGCCGTTAGAGCGATTCAATCAGCGCTTATTCTTGGTTCAGCCCGAGCGGCATATTACACGCCCATTGATACATCTACCCTTATCAACTCTCAGTTTAGAGAAATGGACTTTAGTGGCTTGCTGATTACTGGGCGGGTTGGGTACTCTGCAAACTATGCTGCTTATGTTCACGAGATGTCAGGCAAGTTAAAAGGTCAACCTCGTGCGCACTTTGGTAAAACACGAGAAGGTAAATCATTTGGCGGCGGAACGGAAAAAGGAAATTACTGGGACCCTCACGCCGAACCGCAATTCCTGAGCAAAGGGTTTGATGAGGAGAGAGAGGCCATCGATAAGGTGATGTTAAAGGAGCTCTCGTTATGATCCCAATGATGTATGAACGTGTCAGGAATATGTTTGTCAATGCGGGACTAACGGATGGGTTTACTGACCAGTTGCTAATGTTCGACGATCCAAAAGACCCATCAAAGGCTGTAATGGTTTTCAGGTCTAACGGTGGATCAGCGATTCGTAACGACCTAGGCGCAGAGCATTACGTTTTGGTCGATGTCGTGGGTGCTAGGACGAAACGAAACGAGGCTGCTCTGGCAGTACAACGCATTATTGACTACATCCAACAGCATCCAATGGCTGATGAATGTGTCGGATATATTCAAAACATGGGGGCCATACCAGCACCAGTGCTAACTGACGAAGGTCGGATTGTATTTCGTTTGCAGTTCTCATGCACTTACGGCGAATAGCCAGAAACATATTAAATCACCCGCTTCGGCGGGTTTTCTTTTTTATACGAAAGAGGAATCACAAATGGCTAATTGCCAAAATTCGAATGAGCGCCTATTCGGCGGTGCAGTCGTTCTTGAGGTTGCTGATGGCTGCGCAGATACAGTTCCGTCAGAATCCGAATGGAAAGCGTTGGCCGCTGGCACATCCAAGGGCTTCGACTTCAACCCAAACACTGTCACGTCTGACGCAGATGATGGCGGCGGTTACGTTGAAACCATCATCACCAACAGTGATTTCACCATCTCGTTTGAAGGTGAGGTTCGCAAGAAAGACAAACTGGATCAGTACGGTGTCGGCAAGTTCATCGAATATTTTGCCGGTGAGCTTAAAGCTAAGCGTCAGCCAGGTATTTGGGTGCGCATGGATTACGGCCCTGTTGAGTTTGTTGGGTATATGAACATCACAGCGCTGAGCTCAGATGGTGGGACTAACGATATCGTTACTTTCTCTACTGAGTTCAAGGTTGGCGATGCAAGCACAATCGAAGTGAATGCCGCTGATGCTTTAGCCTTCACCACAGATTTGACGCCCACAAAGTCAGTTGCAACTGGTTCTGCGCTGAATATGTCGGTTGTTGCCTCAGGTGGTGTCACTCCATACACCTACGTCTGGAAAAAGGATGGATCAGCTGTCAGCGGGCAGACTACGGCTACTTTTAACAAAGCCAGTGCGGCATCTGGAGATGCAGGTGTTTATACCTGCGAGGTAACTGATGCATCACTGCCGGCGCAGAAAATCACCTCTGCGGCATGCACCGTAACCGTCAGCTAGCAGCTATTACAAAGGGTGGCTGTGCTGCCCTTGATAATAACCGTTCACTGGAATGAGTCATGACAGCATTAATTGATATAGGAGAAGTTTCGATTAGTGATAGTCGAGACGGGGGAAAGGATTATTTATTAAGCCCATCATTTGAAGCCATGACGCGCATTGGAAATCCTAATGAAATTGTTGAGGCATACGCCATTGTCCATGGAAGTGAACTGAGCGGGTTTCTTACCGGATATGCGAGTGCTTTTGGGAGACTTCCTGATTGGCTTTCATCTTCGCTATACCGCGTGGCAGAGAAAATGCTTTCTACATCAATGAGGGTTATTCAGGCCTGTTGTCAGGATGATTTAGCGCCAATGATCGGAGAATGGAAGGGGTGGAGATCTTGTGTGGTGTATCGACCAGGTCAAATGCCACGAAATGACATCATTGTCATGGCGCAGCACTTACTACAGCACGGCGTTGTTGGAAAAGCGAAGGTAAGAAGATTGCAGCGCCATGAGACCGGAGAAACAACCAATTCGTTCAGTGCATTCGATTATATCAGCGCTGCACGGAGTCACTTCGGAATGAGTCGTGATGAAGCATCCAAATTAACGATGACAGAGTTCCAATTTCTGCTGGCAGCTAAGTACCCCGATCAGAAGGGATTCACTCGAGAAGAGTACGAGTCTGTAGCTGATGAATATCTGAAGAAACAGGCCGCGCGTCGGGCGAAGGAGAAGATATAATGCAGTTTGTTCATTGCCAGATCCCTGCTACTCTTTTGGCACATTTATCGAAGGGGATAGGGATATGAAGAAACTTTTAGTGGCTGCGATTCTTTTAATTGCTGCACCGTGTTTTGCGAACAATGCTGATGCTGTTTCTGCAGCAAGAGATGCGGTAACAAAGAACTTAGAATCTCGCTATAAGTCTGGTGAATGTGACAAATGGAAGTTGATGGCGTCAGGCGGCTCTATTGCAAAAGAGAGTGCTATCGCAAAATGTGATAATGACTTCAACCCTGAGTATGGACTGGATTTCAGCTCGTTAGATGTAAAAGGTTATGCGGGAAAAGAGTCGGTATGTGGTGTCGTTAGTGGAAGAACGGACCTCAGCAGAATAGGTGCTCGCTTCGTTTATGAGGTTAAAACAGGCCATGTGACGATCAAGCCTTCAAAATTCCCCATGGCATCACTTCGCTCATCTGGAGAGTTAGGCAAGAACCAAATCAAGATAGAAAACAAGCAATACGAATTAAATTACAACTTATATTGCAAATGACAGCTCTTAATTAAATAAACCTCGCTTCGGCGGGGTTTTTTATTGCCTGGAGAAAAATATGGCAGGTGAAAAAAGTGCCGGTAGCATCGTTTATGAAATCAGCGCCGACGTTGAGCCTCTGCTGCAAGGTGGGAAGCAGGCCATTGATGCTCTGGATAAATTAGATGCTGCCGCCCAGCAGTCAGGAAAGGGGATGGATAACCTAGACCAGAGTGCATCGCAAACCGGATCTGCGTTTACAGAACTTGCCGGTTACGCCAACTCCATGGACAACCAGTTGCGCAAGCTGAACACCAACGTCAGTGGTATTGCAAGAGCGATGGAAGAGGCTCGCAGCGGTACAGGGGGAGCCAGCAGTGAATTTAGCCGTGCCGAATCTATCATTGAAGCGCTAGGTAATCAGTTAGCGGTACTGGATGAAGCTCAGGAGAATGGCGCTCGTAGTGCTGCCGTACTTGCCGCTCAGTTGAGAGCTGGCTCAAAAGCTTCTGATGAAGAGAAGCAAAAAATAGGCGAGTTAACTGGTCGCCTTTTCGATATGAAGACTGGGGTAGAGACTGGATCAAAAAGCCATGGAAAATGGAAAACCAGTATGCAACAAGCTGGTTATCAGGTTCAGGACTTTATTGTACAGGTTCAAGGTGGGCAATCTGCGCTTGTAGCATTCTCACAGCTGGGGTCGCAGCTGGCGGGGGCGTTCGGACCCGGCGGAGCGGTTATTGGTGCCGTCATTGCATTGGGTACAGTCATCGCTGGTACGCTGATTACATCTTTAAATGGCGGCAAAAACGCCATGGATGCACTTAAAGATGCAGCAGAGGCAATGGATAAGGTTATTACCGTTTCCCAGAACGGGGTAGCCGCGCTGTCAGATAAATATGCTCTGCTGGCCAAGACGAATGCTGAGGTTGCTACGCTGATGCGCAACCAAGCACTTCTTGAATACAACGAGGCGATCAACAAAATCCCGAAAGCGATTAGCGATGCTTCCAGCTCACTTCTCTCCTTTGGTGACAAGGCGCTCTCTGCATTTTCCGGAGGATACGCTTCGGTTGATGGATTTAACGATCGCCTTTCTGCCCTGAATATCACGACCGATGATTACTCTCAGGCAATGAAGCAGGCTTTTGGAGCAGGACAGGCTTTCAATGCTACGACGATGAGCATTGGCAATACTGTTGGGGCAGTGGCAGATAAGTTCGGCATCTCAGAGCAGAAAGCATTCGAGTTCAGCAAGCAGCTTTCTGATATTGCTAAAAACCCTACTCCAGAGGCTTTGCAACGTCTTGCGGCGGAGTTGCAGAACACACAGAGCTCTACTGAGAAAGGCCAGACGGCGTTAACGGCATTCATTGGCACGTTGGTTAACCTGTCGCGCGAGGCTGTTACTGCGAAAGGCAACGTGGCGGCGCTTAAGCAGGAAACTGACAACCTAACCTCAGGGCAGAAAAACCTAATCAAGCAGTCCGAGCGTAATCTTGCGCTGTCAAAGCTTCAGGGAGAGGCGCGCGCGCGATTGCAGGCGCAATATGCTGCAGAAGATGCAGGGTTTGCGAAGGGTGATCCTCACGCTAAGCAGATGGAGGATGACGCTGCCGCTACGTACAAAAATACACAGGCGCAGAAGACACTTCAGTCAGAGCGTAAAAAAGGCGCTTCTCAGGCTGATTCTATTGCCCAAAAACTGGCGAACCTGAAACAACAGTCAGAACTCGCTGCTGACTCAACCAATAAACTGAGTCGTGAGCAGGCGATGCTCAATGCGGAGCAGTCACTTGGAAAAGGTGCTACTGAGTCGCAGATTGCGGAGGCCCGTCAATATGCAGCTGCAAAATGGGACACGGCCAACGCCATAAAAGCGCAGGCGGCAGCGGAGAAGCTTCTTCCTGAGAATAGAGAAAACGCAAGCTATAAGCAGGATATACAAGATTTAAATACAGCTCTTTCAGCTAAAAAAATTAGCCAAGAGCAATACAACCAAACAATGGAGCGACTAGAAGAATCGCATCAAGCTAATATTGCGAAAATTCGCGCACAGCAGGCAGTTTCTCCACAGCAGGAAGCATTAGGGCAGATAGACCCTGTCCAACAGTTAGCTAATGAACATGCTAAAAAGTTAGCTCTCATACAGCAGTTCGAAACTAAGAAGGGAGTTATCACAGCCAATGGACTGGCATTAATGAATGCTGCTAACACTGAGTATGAAGCACAGAGAACGGCTGCGCAGTGGGAGCTATTTTCTCAACAAAGTAAGGCTAATCAGATGCTAGCGTCTTCTCTTGATGCACTGGGTAATAACGCATCAAGCGCATTTGCTGGGATGCTAACTGGAACAGAAAGCGTAAGCGATGCAATGCGTGGTTTAGCTAACTCTGTTGTGAACCAGCTAATAAACTCATTTGTTCAAATGGGAGTCGACTGGGTTAAGTCTGCAATCATGGGGCAAACTGCAACCGTAGGCGCGGTGGCGGCTTCTACTGCAGCGCAGACCGCGGGCATTGCCACAACAACTACGGCAGGTGCAGCGGCAGCGGCGACGCAAACAGCGGCATGGACACCGGCAGCAATGCTTGCATCCATCAGTACATTAGGTGGAGCGGCAGCGATTGGTATCGGCGCGGTGGTTGGTGCTCTCGCGGTGGGAATTGCTGGGGCTCGTAAAAATGGCGGTCCAGTATCTGCAGGATCTATGTATCAGGTCGGTGAAGGAGGAATGCCTGAAATCTTCCGAGCCAGCAATGGCAGTCAGTACATGATACCGGGCGATAATGGCTCGGTTATAAGCAATAAGGACATTTCCAGCGGTGGCGGCGGCAACATTCAAGTGTCAGTAGTATTCAACGATTACACATCGGGAAGTCACTCATTCGATGCTCAGACATCGCAAGATGGCAACAATCTCACCATTCAGGCATTTGTCATGGACATGGATAACAAAGGGCCTATGCATTCTGCGATAACCCGCAATACCACAGCAACTTCACGCGCCACGGGGGGCTAAGATGGCTATTCCATATCCTGATTGGCTGCCACTGGCGCAGAAGTCTGACAAAAGTCCGGCGACAGATACCGGATTCAGAACAGATCAGCCTTTGGTAGGCGCGCCAATCTTCCAGAAGTTAACCGACGATTTAAAAACGTCATTCTCTCTCAAGTGGATATTCACGTTCACACAGCACCGTGCATTCATGCAGTGGCTGCGCAGTCCGAACTATCTGGATAACTGTAACCAGTGGTTCTCAATGCGGTTGAACAATGGCACTGGAGACACAGGCATAGAGTTGCAGGAGCTGCATTTTACGGCGTGGCCCACGTGGAACCAGACGGGAAATATTTTTACTTGGTCTGGAGATGTCATCTGCAGGAAGCTGAATAACGCTGATGATGAGTTTGACGACATCATTGTCGAGTTGCCGCCGCCTTGGGCTAGCTGGCTGGATATCATTGTCACTGGCTATCCTGATGACCGTGATCCGGAATCATTGCCGAGGGTGCCATAACAATGCCAACGCTAAGAGAGTATCGGGCTCAGCGCCCGAACCGGATAATCTACGAGACCATTGAGTTCCATCATGTATCTTTCGGTAGCTTTGAGCTAGTCAATAACCAAGTCTTCCCGAAGAAGCTCGGCGGAGTAGAGTACAAACCTTGCCGATTCGAGTTATCAGAAAGCCAGCAAAGCAGCACGCCAATCATCGATTCGACGGTTAAGTTCAGTCGTTTGGCTCAGGACTTTAAGCAGCAACTTAAAGCTTGGCGTTCATATAGCCGAGTCAAACCGATAACGACCACATACCGTTTGTTTGACTCCAAAGATATGACAACTGCGGTTAAAGCATGGACGTTGTACACAAAAGACTGTTCTCTCGATGCTGATAACGTCAACGTCTCTCTATCAATGACAAACCCACTCAATACAAACGTGGCCTTGCTGTATGACCCAGCAGATTGGCCCGGACTCGAAATCGGATAAGAAATGACTAAATCTGACTTTATCAAACGGATGATCGGCGTTCCGTGGGCTAACCGTGCCTGTTCCATGGAATCTTGTGACTGCTGGGGTCTAGTCGCGCTGTATTACAGGCATGTTCTCGGCAAAGAAGTGCATCACAAGGCTGGGTATGAAAGTAACCGTGATTTCCTTACCTGCTACAGAGAAGAAGTGGTGTTTTGGCAGCGGGAGAAAGTCCCCATCGAGGATGGCATTTTTGTTGGCTACATGGGGCGTAGAGCTGAGCATGTAGGTTTAGTGCTCAACGGTATGGCGTTGCATAGCCGCGGCCTCAATGGCTCTGTGAGGCTCGACAAACTGCGTGTAATGGAAAAAGTTTTCACTAAAGTGGAGTTTTATTCTTATGGCACTTCTAGAAATACAGCACTTACCGGGAGTGCCGAAGGAAAGGATTGATCTGCCAAATGGCTCAAACTTTTATAATTGGTTAGAGCAACAGGACTTTGCCAAGGATATTGTTATTGTTATTAATGGCAAAGTGGCAGACGAGGAGACCGAGCTTTCGTTTGAACTCACAGAACTACATCGCATCCAGATATTCGATCAGCCGCGCAGCATAGTCAGCGATATCCTGAGCCCAGTATTCAAACTCGTCACAAAAGTATTCTCGTTCTTAGCGCCTAAACCTTCATTCTCGACTTCTGCGGATAATAACGCAAAAGAAAGCCCAAATAATAAGCTGACCGGTCAAACAAATATCGCCCGCACATATCAAGCTAGACCTGATATTTATGGGCAGGTTCGCTCATTCCCAGACTTAATCCAGCAGTCTATGTTCGAATTTACTGGCAACATCAAGTACGTCACAGAGTGGATGAATTTCGGGATCGGGAACTACACGGTTGAGAGCGTGCGCTATTCAGAGTCCAGCCTCGGAGCTATCGCCGGAGCAAGTTACCAGTTTTATCCTCCCGGTACCGTTATTCCAGAAATCATTCAGGGATTTGAATTTGATGATGTTGACGGGCAAGAAGTGCTGGGGCCAAACGAAGACAACAGCGAGCAAGTCGCTACGGCAACAACGAATGATGTGGTGTCAGGAACAATCACTGGTACATCTGCCGCGGTTAAAATCGTGCAGTCATCAGATTTTGATTACTTCTATGACATCCCTAAGCCTCTACCAGTGCAAGTTACCGTCAACGTAACACGTCATTTAGCATCAGGTGATGTGACGGAGAATGTCACGTTTTCAGCGTCGTTGGATTCGGCTACTGAGTCAGATGATGGTGCAGTTATTGACCCTGTTAACTACTTCACATTCCAACTTTCATCAATCAACAGCCCTGTCGAGATTCCATCTGGATCGACAATCAATAACACGATATTCACGCTGACTGAAAACAAAGGGAATATATCCGGGCCATACTTCGCAGCAATCGAAGGTGATGAACTGTGGGTACATCTGCAGGCGCAGCTTGGTAAGCGCGAAGGCGCTGACTTCTTGATTGAGTATTGGGCTGTAAATGACGATAACGATAGGATATCTCCGAAGTACAGCTACTCAAGCTATGTTTTCAACGCTAGCGATAGTCGGGCTGATTATATATACGGCACATTCAAGTTCACGCCTCTGTATGGTAAGGCGCGATATGCTTTCCAGTTGCGAAAGACTAACAACAGTTCTGATAGCAATCTTCTGCAGATCGCCGAAGCGCACTCAGTAACACGCCGCAAGAATGTGACCTATCAGAACGATACGCTGGTAAAGGTAACGGTACGTGCTACTGAACAGGCTACAAGCTCACGTGATCGCAAATACAACGCACTCGTTACGCGTCACACAATCAGCTATGACATTAATACTCGCACAGTTGACTACACGCTCAGGCCGTCACGCAGCTTTGCCGATGCCGTTACTCATGAGTGGCTAGTGATAGGGAAGCAGCCAGCGGACACAATAGACCTGTACGAGCTTTACAGCATCTATCAGTCATTACCGGATCCGCGCCTTGGATACTTTGACTATACGTTTGACGATGAGGACACATCGCTTGGCAATCGTGTCGAGGCTATCTGCAACGCTGGCCGCGTCATTGCGTACTGGGATGATGGTGTGCTTACGTTCGCAAGGGACGAGCGCAAAGAGTTCCCGTCTGCTGTATTCAATCGTGCCAACCTCGTCTCTGATGAGTACAAAATCAGTTACGACATGACCATGCCCGGAGGATACGACGGTGTAGAAATTGAGTATGTCAGTCCAAAAACAAACAAGAAAACCTATATCCGATACCGCATCA
This sequence comes from Hafnia alvei, assembly GCF_900095695.1. Taxonomy (GTDB): domain Bacteria; phylum Pseudomonadota; class Gammaproteobacteria; order Enterobacterales; family Enterobacteriaceae; genus Hafnia; species Hafnia alvei_B. Next base: position 41,773 of record NZ_FMIQ01000011.1, read on the forward strand.
CAGACACAGGGATTGTTGAGCAAGCGGCATTATCTCCGTTGAAGATATCGTTGAGCGGGTGCAGAAACGAATATCAAGCAGAGGATAGAGCGCTTCTGGAAGTTAACCGGCTTATCAGCTCACGCATGAAGATGAACATGAAGACGCTCGCTGATGGTGAGTATGTTTCACCAGGTGAGATGATTGTTGTCGCTGATACATACGACACAAACCAGCAAGCTGGTTACATCGTCGCGAGGAACGGCAATAACTTTGATACTAGCGAGCAGATTAATTTCGCTGGTGACATGTATGTCAGGGTAACCGATTCGATCGGCAACTCTACGGAAAAAATCAGAGCATACCCACGCACAGACACAAAGTTTGGATTCACAGCCGAGGTGCCGAACATCACACTCAATATCTTTGATGGCTACAACGTTCAATCCCCATCCCGCTATGTAATCGCCACAACCGCAGAAATGGAGGCCATGCGCTGGCGAGTATCAGACAAGAAACCAAACTCAGACGGCACATTCTCCCTGACCTGTGACGAGTATTTCGACGCGAAACCAGACTATAACGTCTAACTAAAGCCAACTCTCAATAACCCAGCCATCGCGCTGGGTTTTTTTATGGAAAAATTATGGCCACTACTCCTACCAACCTACCAGTTCCAAGCGAATCACCACGCGACCTTAAGTTTAACGCGGGAAAAATTGACGAATTCGTTACATCTCCTGAGCAAGTTTATATCGATAGATTTGGCAAGGAGCATTATACGATCGAGGGAATTAATAGAATGGCTATACAAGCCATTCAGAGCCTTGGTTTCGTGACACTTGATTCATTTCAGGACGGGGCAACATTAACGTCACTTGATGAGGCCCTAAGGTGGAAACTCCCCGATGGCGATGGAAACTACTATCGCTGGGATGGGGCATATCCAAAAACTGTTCCTGCAGGGTCTACGCCCGATAACTCCGGTGGAATTGGGAAGGGTAAGTGGCTGAGCGTTGGAGACGGCAGCGCTCAGCAAATTATTTCCTATGAGGGAGTTAAACATAGCCAAAAAGGGCTATTTGCTGCAGGCGTTACGGTGTTCACGCCAACGGATGTGGTTCTGGATGCAGTGACAGGTTGGTTCTATAGCTATCTTGGCACTTTGCCGCATGTGATTGCGGTAGGTGAAGTTATTGATAGCAACTGGAAGGCTTTGGGTAACCTTAATGGCTTCGCTTACAACCATTTTTTAAATTGGCAGAATGAACTAGTCACGGATGAGCAGGCGTTAACAGCTGCATTTAATACGGGGTATGAGGTTGATTTATCTGGTGCCGTGGCAACAACGACCGTGAATTATACGATACCAGCCGGCTCTAAGGGCCTTAAGGGCGGGACGTTAATGCTTGGAGGGAGGCTATCTACAGTACCATACGACTTTGCTACTGCAGTGCTATTAACAGCATCTGTCAGGGCTGGTGTTTCTGTTATAAAGCTCGACGGCATCGACAGAACAGGGCAGCTAATCAGGTTTGATAATGGATATACCTTTTGCATTGATGATGCATTAGCATCTGGAGTTACTCCCGGGTCAATAGATGGTGCTGCGTTAACTAGTTCGCTTAACTCATATCAATCACAATATATTCAAGTTGTTAAAGTCATCGGACATACCTCAGCTGGCGAAGCAATTCTTGCTGAGCCGTTGGTTGTCAATCTTGTATCTGGAAAATCAAAATGGCAGCAGTGCACTGGTAACTTAACTCCATTTATTCTCTCAAAAGTAAGCGTAATTCCAACTGAAGGAACGCGCCGAACCCTATGGCTCGCGCAAGTTGATCTTGTTATCGAGCATTGTTATTTTAAAGATTGCACTGTTGAGATGCACTATGGATGTTACAATTCTCGATTTATTCACAACGACTACGTTATTACAACAAAAGATCATTTAGATAATGATCAGCCAAGAATCAGCTTTAGCATACAAAGCTCAGTAGCTGAAATAGCGCACAATAAAATATCTTCCACAGGCGTTGGTGACTCTGATATAGCAATATATAAGCAGATCGCTTATGCGAATGTTCATGATAACCAGATATCATCACCAATAATTGGTAATTCATGGTACACACTAGATCACTGGAGTATATACTTTCATAGCGCGGTTTATCACTGTCAAGCGCACAACAACAATACATCATCACAAACAGGAATAGGTGCTTTTGCTTTTTGCGATGACATTCAAATATCAAATAACTTAATAAAATGTAATATACTAATATCAGCATTCTCTAACACAGTGCTTTATCTTGATAATTCGGTAATATCAGAAGGTTCATCATCATTTATTGGAAATACAAGGCTAGTGGTTAGAGGGGGGCAGTGGCAGATTAGAGAAGGTGGACAGCGATTTGGGCTTCAACTATCTCCGGGGGCAAAGCCGTTTAATGCTTCTGGATTTAAAGTAATTGATTCTTCAGTTTTATCAGTTGATGGGGTATATTTTTACAGCACAAGCAAAAACCCATACTTGAACCCAAAAACATTGATGACGGTACCGACTCCGGGCTCCGATACTGTATTCCCAGTAAATGGGGCGCACCTCGCCAATCAGTCAGCTGGATTAAGCTTGTTCAACGTTAAACTCGATTTCATTGAGGTTAAAAACTGCACATTCCAAAACCTTAACTACGGAATAAATATATACCGAAGTAATAGCGGGTTGGGGCAGGTAAGGGTTGAGTTCGCTAACAATGATTTTAATTGTGATGCTGGAATATGCTTGAGGGGGACAGCAGGATTTAGACATTACTCTGGGTATATCTCAGATAATACCTTTGGCGTTGATTGCCTGTATGGCGTTATAAATGCAAACATCCAAGGTGTTGGGATTATTAACTGTAAGTTTATGTCATTCGGCGGTAGTGGGGTTCTTGTTGCCTCTGCATCAAACACGGCGCTACAGTGCGTAATGTCAACAAACTGCTCATTCGACGGCTCTTCTGGTAGTGGGTTTAAATATTATGATTTCAATGGAAATATAGGAAGCTATTCATTATCTCCAACGCAGTCCGGCTGTAACTTTTTACCTCATGGAATATGGTTCTATCAGCCATCAGAAAATATATTGACATCATCCGGAACAGGTTTTGAGTATTGCAACGCTACATATTATAACGGGTCGTCTTTTATTGGTGGGATAATTAAGAAACAAAATACAATAACGACAATACCATAATCAATTGGATGGTTGTAGGATTGCAACCATCCTCTTATTAAATAACGTTACTCCGTAACTGCTTTAAGTTTATTTCTCTTTGCAAGTTTCATGAAAGGCGCTTCAATGTATTTATTTGTAATGTGCGAAACACATATAGTTGAAATGAGCGCTAAGAGAATAAAAATATTATTAAATATAACATTCCCAAAGTCTATTATTCTTGAACTCCCCTCGTAGTGGCTGAAGTTCAATCCTAAAACCTTACCTATTATTATAGATATGAGTACGAAAAAATATAGAACAATGGAGTGAGACAAGTATATTGAGTAAGATAATTTACCAAGGTACTTCATAAATCTATTAATGATAACTTTCGAAATAACACCAGAATCATGGCTGAATATTATTATCGTGATGAAAAATGAAATTGAAACTCCAATGAACTTAAAACTGTATTCTTGAGTCACCGCAAAATAACAGGCTATAATCATGGGTATTTCCATGTATGGCATCTTTTTTATATAGTCTTTAATATAAAAAGCTAATGCGCCCAATGGGATGCAAATCATACCTCTCATTACATCGTTTGGATATGATTCCCTATGGTTAATAATTGCAATTGACAATGATGCAAGCAAAAATATCACTGTAGATGCTTTAAAATATCTGTGAGATATCAACACCCATAAAACAATATACATGTAAAATTCAATGCTAATGCTCCACGATGGGTATAAGAACCCATTACTTTTAACCCATGGAAGCCATGCCTGTGTTAGTGTGTAATAATATGGTATGAACTCAGGAGAGGAACCTCCAGTGAATGGGCTTGCTCCAAATTCTATTCCTAGCTTTGTGTTTGCAATATACTTTAATGATTCATTTACTACAGACACAGTCATTAAAACAAAAAACAAAGGATATATTCTAAAAAAACGAGTTGTTATGTAATTTTTGAAAGTTGTAGAAGTATTCGTATACTTCATTGCAATAACAAAACCGCTAAGTATAAAGAAAAAATCTACAAATGCATATGCATTTCTAGATATCGGTAGTTCCGTCACCGTCCCAGATACTCGTATGTGTATAAACATCACTAGGATTGCACAAATACCTCTAAAAATATCTAAAGATTCGATTCTTTTCATTTTTCAATGCCAAATTATTGTAATTAAAGGTGATAAGTTCTGGTCACCAAGAAACACGTTTAAGTTTTATGCTATTAAAATTACCGTGCCAATACCAATTATCTATGTAGGCGTGGTAGCCAGCTGAATGTTAAGGAAACAAACCCTATTAGTGTAGCACCTGAAAAACATTTGATCAGCCATTGATCGCATGAAGCCTTCACTTGCATGGGTAACATCTGTGCTATGTCTCGATTCATGAGATGCATTTTTATTCCCTTCTTAATCATAATCTTCCCACATTTCTTCGCTGTACTCCTTCACAACCGCCTACGCCATAAATGTACTGTATGCATAAGCAGTATATTTTATAGGTGACATATGGGCTTTCCATCCCCAGCAGCGGACTACGCAGACAAACCAATTAGCCTTGATGAGCTATGCATCAAAACACCGCATGCAACATACTTCATGAAGTGTCCAGATCATTGTCCGAGCGCCGGTGTGCTCAAAGATGCGCTATTGGTCATCGACAGTTCGAAGCGACCGGTCCACGGAAGCGTGGTGGTCGCGTCCCTCTGCGGAGAGTTCGTATTGCGTCGGTTGCTGACAATGCCGGTGCCATGCCTAGCCAAGTTGGAAAATTATGATGATGTGACGCTTGCTGATGAAGAGACGGGATTTGAGATATTCGGTGTTGTGACGCATGTAGTCAACGATATGACGATGAGCGAGTTCGATGACAACCCGTGCATTTGAGGTGGATGGGGCATATATGGGGCAAAAAATTACCGCAAACCACCTTAGAGCACAGTAATGCTTTTCGGTACTTTGCGGTAATGCAGTGCCTAAACTCAAATACAATGTACATAACCACAGTACTGAATACCCATACATCAC
>NZ_FMIQ01000006.1 GCF_900095695.1 Hafnia alvei
AATTAACAGAGGGCGACTGCGCATGAGTGCACAGCTATCAGGCTTACCTAATTTTATGACACGGAGAATGAAGCGAAAGCATGAATGGTATGAATACGATTAACTCAATCTTCGTTTTCAAAGATTTAGAGCAAGAGCCCCTAAATTAGGGGCCAGAGATTACTTTCTACCAAGTAAGTAGCCTAGAATTAGACCAATACCAGCTGAAATAGCTACCGAAGCAAGAGGGTTTGTTTCTACTTGCTGTTTCGCTGTATCCACCACGTCAGATGCAGCACCTAAACCTTTACCGTAAATTTGTCGAGCCTGCCCCTCTAATCTATGTTCATGCGAATTGGTAGCTTCACCATAGGACTCTTCTACATGACCGGCCGCTTCATTTGCTACACCTTTAGCTTTCTCAAACAAACCCATAAATTGCCTCCTTATAAAATAAAAACGACTTATTCAGCATAGAAGAGAATGTTGAATCCTGCAGGGCTAAGGCTATAGCAATATCAAATAATTCCTTAACCATTTGATTTTATTTAATTATATTGTTGTGGCTATTTATGTCCATTACCACAAAAGAGGCTTGTTGATTTAAATTTTTGTTAGTAGTGTGGTTGCTAAATCAGGTTACAACGTTGCATCTATTTCTAAAAATGGTGAGTCAAATATTCAATCATAAAATGAAAAAATAAACTATTTATCAAATGATAACGTTAAAAGCTTTATGTGGTTCCGTTTCCGAATTCGGAGTGTAAATGGAAATGTCATCATCAAATGTGAGCAGCGCTAAGTGAAATGGGGGTGCTCAGTCACGTTAGAGTCATTTATCATATCGTTCAGCCCTTTTACATATACCTCGCCACATGTTTAACAAATTACATGCAATTGTTAATATATTGTAATATGTTCTGTTCTTGCAGCATATCCTGTAATGATTGGAAATGGGTGGGTTTTGAGTTGGTTGTACTAAAGATTTTATCCTATAAAAGTGAAGTTTTAGAGATAAATGAAGCGCTTAGGAAAGAGCCTGAAAGCTGTAACATAGCGCCATTCATCGTCCATAAGAGACTGATAGGAAGCAGTGAATTTATTAGCTTCATTTGTAGAGATAGTAAACATCTGCTTGGTTATGTTATTTGCTGCGGCATTGATACCGACAATGGAACGATGTTAGAAATCTCCAAACTTTATATTTTTAATAAATTTCGAGGTGAGGGGTATGGATCGGAGGTCGTCTCTCAGATCATATCTTTGGCTATGGAAATGAATATCGCTAGTATTTTTGCTGAGCCACTTGATGATGCAGCGAAAGCATTTTGGTCTAAAACAAGGCTTTTTTACTCATATGAAATTAATCGATTTGAGCTTAATTTATCATTTTAAAAGATTCAGTAATTGATAACCGCCTACGGGCGGCTTTTTATGGGTCCTTTCTAGCATCTAAATACACCGAGGGGCGGTAGACGCGCGAAATATCGCTATTTATGAGCTTTTTTGGAGAGTTGGTTGTTGTTTCGTTGTTCCCCCTCAGGCCTTGTCCCGCGCGCATTTCGTAAAAAAACATAACAACTAACACCAACCTGAGGAGGTGATCCATGACCGTCTGCCTCAATAAGCGAGATATGGCGGCGAGTCTCGGGATTTCTGTTCAGGCATTTGATAAATGGGGTGTCACGCCCACCGAACGCCGTGGTCGCGAAGTGCTCTACGATGTGCGCACTGTTTTGGAAAACCGGCTCGAGCATCAGAGCCAAAAACAACCGGCTGCTGAAGATGATCCCGCGGTCAATATTGATTTTGAGCGTTGGCGACTCACAAAAGCGCAAGCTGACGCCCAAGAGCTAAAGAATGCAAAAGATATGGCGGAAGTGGTAGAGACTGCCTTTTGTGTTTTTGTCCTTTCCCGTGTTGCCGCCGAAATCGCCGGTATTTTAGATGGTATTCCTCTTTCCATGCAGCGTCGTTTCCCTGAGTTAGAGAATAGGCATATCGAGTTTTTAAAGCGCGATGTGGTTAAAGCGATGAATAAAGCCGCGGCAACAGGGGAGCTAGTGCCGGAGCTGTTGAATGAATATATCGAGCAAACAAATTCGTAGTTTGCAGCAAACGGTCTCTGCGGGATTACGTGTTCTGTTTCGTCCCGTGCCGGTGTGCGCCGTGGAGTGGGCCAACGAAAATTATTACCTCCCCAAAGAGTCTTCTTACCAAGAAGGGCGGTGGGAAACGTTACCGTTTCAGGTGGCGATCATGAACGCCATGGGCAGCGATGATATCCGAGAGGTGAATCTTATTAAGTCAGCACGTGTTGGTTACTCCAAGATGCTGCTGGGCGTGATCAGCTATTTCATTGAGCATAAACAGCGTAACGGGCTTATCTGGCAACCCACCGATAGTGATGCTGAGAACTTCATGAAATCGCATATTGAACCGACGATCCGTGATGTGCCCGGACTACTTGCGCTAGCGCCGTGGTATGGCAAAAAGAACCGAGATAATACGCTGTCGATGAAGCGTTTTTCTAATGGGCGCGGTTTTTGGTGTTTGGGCGGCAAAGCGGCGAAGAACTACCGTGAAAAGTCAGTTGATTTTGTTAGTTACGACGAGTTGGCAGCTTTCGATGAAGACATCGAGAAAGAGGGCTCCCCCACCTTTCTGGGTGATAAGCGTATTGAGGGCTCGGTTTGGCCTAAATCGATCCGTGGCTCAACGCCCAAAATTAAAGGCATCTGCCAGATAGAGCGCGCGGCGCGAGAGTCTGAGCATTTAATGCGTTACCACATTAAATGTCCACACTGCGGTGGTGAACAGTTTCTCAAGTGGGGAGACAAAGAAACCCCGTTTGGCTTCAAATGGGAGGCAGGGCAACCCAAGAGCGTCTATTACCTGTGTGAGCACAATGCTTGCGTTATTCATCAGAACGAAGTGAATTTTGCTGATGGACGGTACATCTGCGAGACCACTGGCATGACCACAACGGACGGTTTGCGATGGTTTAGCTCCACAGGGACGGAGATTGACCCGCCTGATTCGGTGTCCTTCCACATTTGGACCGCGTACAGCCCATTCACCACGTGGGTACAAATGGTGAAAGAGTTTCGTAAGACGTTGGGGGATCCGGGAAAGCGTAAAACCTTTGTGAATACGACGCTGGGGGAGACGTGGTCGGAGGATATTGGCGATCGCCTTGATGCCGATGTGCTGTATGAACGCGCTGAGTTTTATCCTGCACAGGTCGCTGATCGTGCAGTCTATCTTACGATGGGGATCGACTCCCAACGCGATCGTTACGAGTGCCGAGTATGGGGATGGGGGCCGGATGAAGAGGCTTTTCTTATCGATCGCATCATTGTCATGGGGCGGCATGACGAAGAGGAAACCTTGTTACGTGTGGATGCGGCGATAGCGCGGCAATACACGCGAAAAGATGGCTCGTTAGTCAGTATTGGGCGTATTTGTTGGGACTCCGGCGGTATTGACCCCAGCATTGTCTATAAGCGTTCGAAGAGGCTCGGTCTCTTTCGCGTCATTCCCATCAAGGGAGCAAGCGTATATGGCAAGCCAGTGGCCAATATGCCACGTAAGAAAAATAAAGATGGCGTGTTTCTCACGGAAATCGGCACCGATACGGCGAAAGAAGTGATTTATTCCCGCTTTAAGATTGCGCCAGCCGAAAGTGAATCGGGTGCGGGCGTGGTCCATTTCCCAAAAAACCCTGATGTTTTTGATCTGATTGAAGCACAGCAATTAACCGCTGAAGAGCTGGTGGAAAAATACGAAAACGGCAAGGTGAAGCTCATGTGGGATGCTAAAAAACGACGCAATGAGGCGCTGGACTGTTTTGTTTATGCGCTGGCGGCACTGCGCATCAGCGTATCGCGTTGGCAATTAGACCTGAATGCGCTTTGGGAGGCACAGCAGTCGCCGACAACACTAAAGACCCCGTCTAAAGATTTGGCCGCTTTAGCCGCAAGCCTAGGAGGATGATGTGAGCCTTGAAAATGATTTGGCAGCGGCACAGCGTGCGCTGCATGACTTACTGATTGGGAAACGTGTGGTTTCCGTGCAAAAAGACGGGCGTAAAGTCGATTTTACTTCCGCCTCTCTCGATCAATTACAAAATTATATCGACAACTTAAAAGGCCAACTGGGGCAATATTCCCGGCGCCGCCCGCCATCTGGGGTGGTGTTATGAATCCATCAGCACCGGAACTGTTGGGGCCGGATGGCCGCACGGCGCTACGTGAATATGCCGGATACCATGGGGGCGGTAGTGGCTTTGGGGGGCAACTCGCGAAGTGGATCCCACAAACTGAAAGTGTCGATGCCGCATTATTGCCTACGTTAGAACGCGGCAATGCACGCGCTGATGATTTGGTGCGTAATAATGGATTTGCGGCTAATGGCGTTCAGCTACACCAGGATCATATCGTCGGGTCGTTCTTTCGTTTGAGCCATCGTCCAAACTGGCGTTATCTCGGGATTGATGAGCAAGATGCACGCGCGTTTTCGGATGAGGTTGAAGCCGCATGGCGAGAATATGCCGAAGACTATAACTGTTGCTTGGACGTTGAGCGCAAACGCACCTTTACCATGATGATCCGCGAAGGCGTGGCCATGCATGCTTTTAATGGTGAGTTGGGCGTGCAGCCGTGCTGGAGTGAGAGCCATGGCGACTTATTCCGCACACGTTTTAAGATGGTTAGCCCCAAGCGTATCAGTAATCCTTACAACGGAACCGATACGCAGCAGCGTCGTGCAGGGGTAGATATTGATCGCCATGGTGCCGCGGTAGCTTATTGGGTGAGTGAGGACAGTTATCCTCATTTTGGGACACAGAAATGGGTCCGTATTCCCCGTGAGATACCGAACGGTCGCCCCAGCATGATCCACATTTTTGAGCCGGTGGAGGATGGGCAAACGCGAGGTGCTAATCAGTTCTACAGCGTGATGGAGCAAATGAAAATGCTTGATACGCTGCAAAACACCCAACTGCAAAGTGCCATCGTAAAAGCCATGTATGCGGCAACCATTGAGTCTGAGTTAGATTCTGAGAAAGCCTTTGAGTTTATCCTCGGTGCTGATAAAGGGCCGGGGACGGCTTCCCCGCTCAATCAAATGCTCGAACAGTACCTTGTGTATTACCAAGCGGCACAGGTCAAATTTAACGGGGCTAAAATTCCGCATTTGTTCCCCGGCGATAAGCTCCAATTACAAACCGCCCAGAATGCTGATAACGGTTATTCGGTGTTTGAAAAGTCATTGCTGCGTTATATCGCGGCAGGGCTTGGCGTGTCATACGAGCAACTTTCTCGTGATTACAGCCAAGTGAGCTACTCGAGTGCGCGAGCCTCGGCTAACGAGTCGTGGCGCTATTTCTTAGGGCGTCGCAAATTCATTGCTGCACGTCAGGCGAGCCAGATGTTTGGATGTTGGTTAGAAGAAGCGCTAGTGCGGCGTGTGGTCACGATGCCTAAAAATGCCCGTTTCTCCTTCCAAGAGGCTCGCTGTGCATGGGGAAATGCAGAGTGGATTGGTGCAGGGCGTATGGCGATCGATGGGGTGAAGGAGGTGCAAGAATCTATCATGCTTATCGAGGCTGGACTGAGCACTTACGAGAAAGAATGCGGCAAATACGGGGAAGATTATCAGGATATTTTCCGCCAGCAGTGCCGAGAGTCTGAAGAACGCAAAGCGGCGGGCTTAACCCCGCCGGCATGGGTTGCCGATGTCATGCGTGCACAGTCCCAACCATCAGCACAAGAGGAGAAAAATGCAAACGCGTAATTTGCCGCATATTGCCAGTCTTGCCTTTAATGAGCCGCTGTTACTTGAACCCGCCTATGCGCGGGTTTTCTTTTGCGCGCTCGGGCAGGAAATTGGGGCAGGCCGATTGATTGACAGCAGCGGCGCTGTGATTGAGTCCGCCCAGATGCCGGAGGTCACGGCCGGATATTTGGGGAGCTCATCGATCGGTACAGATAGAGGTTATGACGTACAGCAAGGTATCGCTCAGCTATCAGTCTCGGGCACGTTGGTGAGCAAAGCCGGATCGTTGCGACCGTATTCGGGAATGACGGGCTATAACGGCCTCATCACCCGGATTGAAATGGCGATAGCCGATCCGGATGTTAAGGGCATTTTGCTGGATATGGATACGCCGGGCGGGATGGTGGCGGGGGCCTTTGATGCCGCCGACATGATTGCGCGCTTTCGAGAGCATAAACCTATTTGGGCGTTAGCCAATGATATGCACTGTTCGGCGGGGCAACTCATTGCCAGTGCGTGCAGTCATCGCCTGATAACCCAGACTGCGCGCGTGGGGTCTATCGGGGTCATCATGGCGCACAGCAACTATGCCGGTCAGTTGGAGCAGGCTGGCATAGAGATTACGTTGATTTATAGCGGTAACCATAAAGTGGATGGCAATCCGTATCAAAAATTGCCAGACGCCGTAAGAGAAGATTTTCAGCGTCGTATCGACGCAACCCGCTTGCAGTTTGCGCAGAAAGTCTCTGAGCACAGCGGATTATCGTTGCAGGCCGTCATGAAAACCGAGGCTCAGGTATTTACCGGTCAGGAAGCCATCGATGTGGGGCTTTCCGATGCGTTGGTGATTAATGCCGATGCGCTCAATCTGATGGCCGATACGTTAAACACTAAAATTTACCCGACAGGAGGGAGAATGCCCCAGAAAGCAAATGCGACAACCACCGAGGTTGTGGCACAAACGACGAATGATGTGGTGCCGGCAGCATCAAGTGCTAGCGCCACCCTGACCACCGAGCAGTTAAACGCCGCGGTCACCGCTGAACGTGAGCGTATGACGGGGATCTTGGGATGTACAGAGGCCAAAGGACGTGAAGGACTGGCGGCCGAACTGGCGAATACGCCGGGGATGAGCGTTGCGGATGCGCAGCGTTTGCTGGCGTCGGCGTCTATCAGTGCTCAAGCTCGCACTGATACCGCGCTCGACACCATGATGGCCAGTGCGCCACAGACGTTAGGCACGGGCAGTGCGGCGGCGTTGTCGGATGCCGATGACTTAGACAATATTCCGGTATAAGGACACACAGATGAATCAGGAAAATTTTGAGCATTTCCAACCCCTCGGCAGTAATGACCCTGCCTATACCGGCGTTGGTATGGGTGCAATGACCGCGGATACCCCTGCATTTACGCCACTGATGCTGGATGCAACCAGTAACGCGCTGGTGGTCTGGGATGGCGCGCATGCAGGCCAAGTTATTGGGGTGCTGGCGCTTGATGCTGCGGCAGGGGCTACGACGCTCACGTATTACAAATCAGGCACGTTCCGGATTGATGTAGTGAAGTGGCCTGAGGGGGTCAGCGATACCTTGAAATACAACGCATTTGCCGGTACCGCATTGAGCGTGGTGTAACGCCGTAATTATCTGCTCGTTTATTTTAAATTCTCCCAAGCCGCGCCTAGCGCGGTTTTTTTATGAGGAAAAGACATGCCTGTCTCTCTCTTTTCGACCAGTAAACTGATTGCCGTTACTGAGAAGAAATTCAAGTTCGACCCGTTATTTTTAAGTCTGTTTTTCCGTGAAACCTACGAGTTTGATACCGAAAAAGTGGACCTAACCCAAATCCCCGGTGAAGTCGCGATGGCGGTGTATATCTCCCCAACGATCAACGGAAAAATTGAACGTACGCGCGGCGGTGTTCAAACCCAATTTCAGCCGGGATACGTTAAACCAAAGCACGAAATCAACCCGAAAATGCTGCTGCGCCGTCTGCCGGATGAGGATCCGATGCTGTTGCAAGATCCGGTCTATCGCCGTAAACGCCTGATTATGCAAAACCTCAAAGATGAGGAGTTGGCGATCCAGCAGGTGGAAGAAAAACAGGCGGTGGATGGGGTGCTGTTCGGTAAATTCGTGATGAACGGCGAGCAGTTTGACGCGGTGGAAGTGGATATGCAGCGTTCGGCGGCCAACAATATCACCCAAGCAGGGGCTGCAGGTTGGAGTAAGCAAGATAAGGCGACTTATGACCCTACCGCCGATATCGAACAGTATGCTCTCAATGCAGCAGGCGCCATCAATATCATGGTGATGGATCCGAAAGCATGGGCGCTGTTCACCAGCTTTGACAAAGTCCAGAAGAAACTCGATACCCGTCGCGGCTCGGTGGCTTATCTGGAAACCGCGCTGAAAGACCTCAATAAAGTGGTTTCCATCAAAGGGATGTATGGCGATGTGGCCATCGTGGTCTATTCCGGCCAGTACATCGATCCGAAAACGCAGAAGAAAACCAATTTCCTGCCGGATAACACACTGGTGTTGGGCAACACCGAAGCGCGCGGTATTCGTACCTATGGTGCCTTGCAGGATGCCGAGGCGTTGGCGGCAGGTATTACTAAAGCGCGTCGCTATCCTAAAAACTGGATCACCACGGGTGACCCTGCACGCGAGTACACCATGACCCAGTCGGCGCCGCTAATGCTGTTGGCGGATGCGGATGAGTTTGTTGTGGTGACGTTGGCTTAATTCAGGGCGGGGCAATCGCCCCGCGTTAGGAGGCAGTATGGCAACACCGAATAAAGATGAGCTGATTGGCCAACTACAGGCGCTGAGCGCACAACTGGGACGTGATGCTGATATCAGTGGTACCGCGGCCGAATTACAGATGCGTATTCGAGAGGCTCAGGACGAGTTAGATGCGTTAAATGACGATGATGGCGATGAACAGGCTAGCGTCGTTCTACCTGTAAAGATTAACAGTGATGAGCCCACCCTCGTGGAGAAGTCATCATGGGTTTGCGCGGTAGCGTGTAAAACCCTGCATGTCCGAGCGCTGCATGCTGAGCGTGATGAGGTGCAAACTCTCATTTATACCGGTGAGTTGCTGCGCGTCGCGGCGGATGAAGCGGATGCATTAGCGACAGCGGGGCTGGTGACGTTGGTGCAGTGAGGTCCCTATGAGCGAGGCTTTCGATAACCTTTTTGATGAGGCGCTCTGCGGTGCTGACGATGTGATTTTGGACACCATGGGATCGCCTTCCATTCATATTGAAATTAATAGTGAAATGAAACCTATCCTCGCCGTCTTTGATGAGCCTGCCGCGGATGTGAGTCTACGTCATAAGGCCGGTGAGATTCAGGACGTGGCGCCCTCACTTTTTGTAAAAACGGTGTTGGTACTGGGGGTCAAGAAAAGAGCACTGGTTCGGGTGGGGGCATCGTCTTTTTGGGTCGTGAAAGTGGGACCTGATGATGGCGGTACCTGCACGATAACACTGGCGCGGGGTGAGCCGGGTAAGCCGGCGGAAGATATCACACAGTGGAGTCGATGAGATGGCAAGAGACAGCCGGTTACGCCGTGACATGTTGGTGGATATTGATACCGGCGCACTCTGGAAAATTGCCGATGCCGTCGGTGCCACACACAAGCAGTACCGCAATGCTTATTCGCGTGCGTTGAAACGTACCGCGGTGACATTGCGTAAACAAGCGTTGGCCGATTTAAAAACCGGTTTGGCGCCACGGAGTTTGGCGATGGTGCGTAAACGTCTGCTCTCTTTTCGTATTTCTCGCGGCGCAATGCTCGATGAGGCCAAGCTCTGGTTTGGGTTAAACGCCATCAAGGTCAAAGATCTGAAAGGTCGCGTTCGGGGGCGTATTCGTCCCCATCATGACCGACGCGATCCGACGACGGGCCGCTATATTGCTGCGCGACGTAAATCTACCGGCGAGGCGGGGTTTGACCCAAAAGGCACGATGTTGCAAGCACACACCTTTGCCAACGGCGAAGTCGCGCGTTCGCGGCGTGAAAATCGGCGCACCGTGGTTATCCGTGATCCGGTGACGCGGCGAGCAAAAGAGGCTGAAATCGACATTTATGCCCCGATGCTTGATTACGTGGAAGATAACGCCTTTGCCGATGTGATGGCGATTTTTATGCACCACTTCCAATCCGATATTAAAGGCCGCGTGAAGGCCAAAATCAGTCTATAGGAGGCGCAATGGCTGAGCCCTTATCGATGGCGGCTTATCATGACGCGGTGATCGGGACCTTAAAAGCCCTACCGTGGGTGGCGGACGCAGATACCTATCCCGAGAACACCACGCAGTTGATGACCCCTGCTGTTTACCTTTCCGTGGATGGCTGGGACCCCAAGAGTAATACCAGCGGACAGCCGAGCGTATCGCTTTCGGTATCGCTGTATATCGTGGTCGATCGTGCCAGCGCCACCATCACCAAACCGGATATTTACATATGTACCGCCGCGGCGGATTTAACTCAGTGGATTGACGGCCAGCAGTTTGGTTTGTCGTATATCGATGGTGCCGTGTTTGTCTCCGCGGAACCCGATGCGTTCGACCCCAGTATGGATGAGTATCTTGTGTGGCGTATCACCTTTGAGCAGGGCGCCGCCTTTGGTGCAGATCCGTTTGCGCGCGGCGGTGTACCGGTGAAAGGGGTATGGCTAGGCAAGGTGCCAGAAGTCGGCGCCGCGCACGTAGCCGATTATCGCAAAATCTATGAGGCGCCCGATGAGTGATATGGAAGGTGATTTACAGCGCCGTCTTGCCAATATCGTGCGGCGTGGTGTGATTCATTCTACACAGCACGGCAAGATCCCTAAATGCCGCGTCTCAATTGGTGAGCTTGTTACCGATTGGCTACCGCTGTGTCAGGGATTCTCTGGGGGCTTTCGCTCTGATGTGAACCCGTGTGCGGTGGGGGATGCGGTGACGGTCCTGTCAGAAGGGGGCGACCTGAACAACGGGCGTGTTTTTCCGGGCTGGGCCACCGGTGGTGCACCGGTACCCGAGGGCAGTGAGTCGGAGCATATTACGGTCTACGGTGACGGGACCGAAGTGCGTTATGACCGCGAAGCCCATGCGCTGACCATCACTATTGCCGAAGGAGGTACCTATAAAATTGTCGGCAAAGGGACGCTCGACGGACCGGTGGAAATCACCGACACGCTGACGGTGCAGGGAAAAAGCACGATGAATGCGGGTGTCAGCGTTAAAGGCAATATTGGTGCCACCGAAGAGATCTCGGATGGCAAAGGAAAAATGAGTGGTATCCGCATGACCTATAACGGTCATACGCACACGGAAACCGACAGCGTTACGAAAGAACCCAACCAGAAGATGTAACCCGCTCCGGCGGGTTTTTTTATGTCAGGAGAAACTATGTCAGAACTTCATGGCGTTGAAACCATTGAACTAACGTCGGGGACGGTGGCGGTGACCACTATCCAGACCGCCGTGATCGGCCTTGTCGGAACGGCCCCAGATGCCTCGGCGGGTACCAACGCTACCGCGACGGTCGGTACCGCGTTGCTCGATAACGTGTTGTCATTTGCAGCAAGCCTGCCGGGGCGCTTAGGCAATCAATACAAGGTGGTGGCGGTTGCCGCCGTTCCCGATCCCGAAACGCCCGAAGCGGTGGCCTCGTCAGCGGAATATAACGCCGGTGTACTAACGTTGACGCTCGGCTGTGATGCCGGTGGCGTCGTGATGGCAAAAGCCAGCGAGCTGGCCCCGCTAGTTGCCGCGATTGCGGACAGCAAAATCACGCTGGCGGCTACCGAGGCGGAGGGCCTTATTAGCCCGTTTAGCGTCACTCTCACCGGCGGCGAAGATGAGCCCTTCCCGATCAATACGCCAGTGGCGATGGTGGGAACGAGCCAACTGAATAAACTCGGTGCTGCTGGGACACTTAAGCAAGCTATCACCGATATTAACGATCAGCGTGCGGCGCTCATTATCGTGGTGCGCGTGCCGGTGGTCACGGAGGAAGCCAAACAGCGCGCTGCCATACTTGCGGGGATGCAGGCGTGGGCGCAAAGCGAATCAATCACCGGCTATAAACCGCGGGTGCTGATTGCCACCGGATTTAGTGAAGATGATGCCGTGGGCAAAGGCATAGAGTCGCAGGCCAACAAACTGCGGGGCGTGGCCTATGTGGACTGTGCATCGATGGCGACCGCACAGGAGGTGGTGCAGCGTCGCCAGCAATACGGTGCGCGCGTCGAGCTGCTACGTCCTCGTGTGCTGGTCACTAATGCTTCCGGCGAAAACGTCTATATGCCGTATTCGGCACGCGCAGCGGGTCTGCGTGCACGTATCGACGTAGAGAAGGGCTGGTGGTGGAGTAAATCCAATCAGGATATTAACAACATCCTCGGCGTGGAGCAGGTTGACGAGTTTATTTTGGGTGAGCCGAACTGTCAGGCCAACCTGCTGAACATGGAAAATATCAGCACCATTGTGCGTCGTGACGGGTTTAAGCATTGGGGCAACCGTCTGTGTACGACCGATCCGCAGTGGCGTTTTGAATCGGTACGCCGCTCGGCGGATGTTATCGAAGACAGCATTCAGGAAACGGTGTTGTTGTATAACGACCGACCGCTCGATCGTGATATTGCCGACGACATTATCGGCACCATCAATGCCTATATGCGCCAGCTCGTTGGCCTAAAAGCGATTTTCGGGGGCAAAGCATGGCTTGACGAAGAGCTTAACACCGCCGAATCGCTGGCGGCAGGTCAGTTGTATATCGATTACGACTTTGGACCGAAGTCGCCAACCGAGCGCATTACCCTGCGCGTTCGCGTCAATAATGATTATGCCGTTGAGGAGATGACCGCCTAATGGGAAACAAAAGCACAATGCGTGCCTGGTCTTTTTTGCCAAAGGCCAGCGCATTCAAGGGGCACACGAATACACGCCGCCGGAGCTAAGTATTCAGGTCGCCAATTTACGTAGCGGTGCCCAAGACGCCCCGACGCCGGTGGATGATGGGATGGAGGCGTTGACCTGTCAGGTGAAGTTCTGGGGGATTGATACCGACGTATTGGCATTGCTGGGCTGTGTAGTGGGGCAAAAGCCACGCTTTACGGCCTATGAAGGTTACATGAGCAACGGCACCGCGCTCGGCACGATTGAAGAGTTTGAAGGCTTTGTGTCCAAAGTGACACGCGATGCTCGCTCGGGCGAATCCTTATCCGAAGTGTCGGTGACGGTCGATCTTGCGCTCAATTATTACAAGCAGACGCTAGAGGGCCGTGAGCTTATCGAGATCGATACCGAACGCTTTACCCGACGCATCAACGGTGTTGATCAGTTGGGTGGGCTGGCGGCAAAAATCCGCCTCTAACCTCAATCATTATTCTTATCCAGACGGCCTGCGGGCCGTTTTTTTATGGAGCCTATTATGTACCCAGCCAATTCAAAAACGATCACCTTGTATACCCCGTTAACCCTTGCCAATGGTTCGCCGCTGACCGAGGTAGCGATGCGTGAGCCCACGGTGCGCGACCGTATCACGCGTGAAAAAGATCGTGGCAGCGAAGGGGAAAAAGATGCGCGCATGTTGGCGCTGCTGTGCAACATGAATGAGCAGGATGTGTATGCGTTAACCGCAGCGGATTACCTGCAGCTTGAGGAGGCATTCAATGTTTTTATGCTGCCGCCCGACAAGCGCCCGAAAGCGAAATCCGACGAGGCATAAGGTTTTTGGGGCGTCGATTGCACTTTGCGATGAGTGACTACCTCGATATGCCGTTTAGCACGTTTAAGGATTTTCTCTTTGATGAAGTGGAGGCGGTAAAACGTGGCCTTAAACCAAAACCTTAAAGCCGTCATCACCTTTGGCGGCAATCTTGATGCCAGTTGGAACCGCTCCACGCAGGGGATCAACAAAGGCATTAAAGATGTTGAAAAGCAAACCCAGAAGCTGACCAAGCAACAACAGACGCTGGCGAGTGAAATCAAAAAGAGCAAGCTTGCTGGGAAGGATATCAGCGCGCTTAAACGTGACTATACCGGTGTCACGAAAGAGATTAAGAAAGCCAGCGCGGCGCAAGAGGCTCTGAATCGTGATCTGAAACGCGCCGAACAATTTAAACGCGTCCAAGGGTTAGGCAAAGGGGCGTTTGCTAAAGCGGGTAATATCGCCGCGTCCATGTTTCCCGGTGGTTTGGCGCTGGGTGGCGGCGGGCTGATTGCCGGGGCGTTGGGATCACTGATTGCGCCTGCGGCCCGTAATGCACAAACCGCCGAGAAAGCGGGGATCGCCAAGAGTTATGGCGTGGGGGTGGAAACCTTTAACGCATGGGACTCGGTGGGCAAGCAATACGGCATGAACGGCGAGAACTTTGGCGATCTGTTTGAAGAGTATCTGCATAAAGCCGGGGAGTACAAACAGAACGGCAAGCAGGGTGGATTGCAGGATGCGTTTGAAACGCTGGGATTTAAAGCCGGTGATCTTGCTGGTCTGAGTGATATAGACCAGTTCAGCAAAATTGTAGAGCGGGCGCTGACCTTAAAAGATCAGTCTAAGGCGTCGTTTGCCCTCGATAGTCTGTTTGGGGGCGAGGCGAGCAAAATGCTGATGCTGCTCAAGCAATCCGGCAAAAGCTATCGCGATTTGATGGACGAACAGAAACGCTATCAACTGGTCACGGAAGAAGGTGCGCGGGGTGCGGTGGAAGGCAATCGCGCGGTGAGTAACCTGCAGACGGTACTCTCTTCTGCGATGGATGAAATCTCGGGGCAACTCGGCGGACAGCTTTCTCCTCAGATAAAAGACCTCACCAATAATTTAGCGGAGTGGTTTAAAAACGGCGGGATTAGCAAGATAGTCAACTTTATGAAGAACGAGCTTTACCCCGGCGTGCTGACGTTTGGGAACGGCGTGGTCTTCGTGGGCAAGATTATTTATGCCGCGGCGAAAAAACTGTCATGGCTATTGCCGGACGAAAACGAGTCCAAAACCGATGTGCTCACGGCGATCGGTTCGGGTATGCCGATGGAGGTGGCAAAAATCAAAGCCGAGGGGGACGGTTTAGGGGACTGGTTTGCGCAAAATGTGAATAAACCCGGCATGGAAAAATCATTGCGTGATCAGTGGTCGGGCTCACAGTCCAAACTCGGTGCTATCCCGTTGTTCTGGGATAAAGATCAGGAGGGAAAAGAGCGCCAGCAACTGCTTGAAAGTGTGGACGGTAAAAGCAATGACGGCCCGTTCTCGTTGGATTGGGCCGCAGAGATGAGCAAAAACACGCCGAAGAGCGACCCAAGTACGGGCACAACACCGCCGGAAAAAGGATTGGGCTTAACCTTTCCTTCGCCTGATGTCGGGCGCGGAACGCCTCTGCCTGAACAGACTCAGGGCCTGCAGTTCTCATTGCCTCAAGAAGCACTCTCCGATCTGGCTAATAGCTTGCAGTTGCCATTGCCTCAAACAACATTGCTCGATGTGGCGCCACGCACGCCTGATGCACCGTTGTTGCCTCGAGAGCCACAGATCCACAGCAATGATAAAGCCGAACCTTCTGGCACACTTGATCCTGAGTCAGCATCATCGTGGCCAACACTCATTCAGCAGATTGAGCGTGTGGACACCGAACAGAAACCCACCGCGATAACGGACAGCCGTCGGCAGGAGCTCAAGATTGAAATCAATGTGAGCAACGAGCAGGAAGGTTCAGCCATTGCTGATGAGGTGATCAACAAAGCGCAAGCGACCGATATTTTAACGGTAATAACGCGATGTACGACAAAGGGGGGCTGTGGTGATGAGCGGTTTTTCAGTGTTAGCGGCGGTTGAACAAAGCGCCTCATCGGTTCAACGTGCGTCCGCTGCCAGCGATCCGCCACGGGTGATGCTGATACTGGGCGGCTTCGAGTTCTCTATCGATGCGTTGACCTACAACGAACTTTCGCGTGAAGCCAGCTGGCGCTGGAGTGCGCAAGAGCGGATCGGGCAGGCGGATTTATTGCAGTTTACCGGCAAAGAGCGACGAACGGTCACGCTTCACGGTGAGGCCCATGCTTTTTACCGCAAGGGGGTGGGCGCCATTGATGATTTATACGACTTGGCGGATAAGGCTACCCCGCAGCAGTTAGTGAGCGGAGCGGGTGATGTGCTGGGCTATTGGGTGATTGAGAAATTTAACGACAGCACCACGAAGTTTCTCCCCGCCGGCACGCCGCGCCACAAAACCTTCTCAATAGGGATACGACATTATGCCGACGATCTATCAAACCCGTGAGGGGGACATGCTTGATGCGATTTGCGCCGCGCATTATGGCTGGCCTGATTTAGGGGATGCGGTAGTGCTGGTGCTGGACGCGAATCCGGGTCTTGCGGACCTTGGCGCTGTTTAGGGCGCCGGCGTGATGATAACACTGCCGGATCTGGATACGCCGGTAGCCGCGTCACCCCTTCAACTGTGGGATTAGGCATGAACAGTGTAGAAGAGCACCGGCCTGAGTTTAGCGTGACCGCCGAGGGTAAAGACATCTCTAAAGCGTTACGCCAATGCCTGCAAGAACTGACACTCACCGACAACGGCGGGGCCACAGGCAAAGCCGATGAGCTACAAATCACGCTGATATCAGAAACCTTACCGTTGCCCAGCAATGGGGCGCGGTTACAGTTGGGACTGGGATTTAACGGCAATCTGGTGGACAAGGGCTGGTTTGTGGTCAGCGGTGTCTCGAGCAGTGGTCCACCGCGTAAAGTGGTGATCTATGCCACGGCAGCACCGATGAATGCCCAGAAGCAAAGCGGGAACGTGCAAAGCCACAAAACGCGCAGCTGGGATAATTTGACGCTGGGCGACATTGTGAAAACGGTGGCCACCGACAATGGTTTGATCCCCAAAGTTGCACCGGCGCTGGCGGCGATTGCGGTGTCGCATGTGGATCAGGCGTCGGAGTCGGATGCCAATCTCTTGACGCGGCTGGCTCGGAGTCATAACGCCGTGAGTAAACCGAGCGGGGGATATTGGTTGTTCTTGGAGCAAGGCGCTGCGTTAACCGCCAGCGGCAAGGCGCTTGCTGATGTCACCCTTGTCCCGCGTGAGGTATCGAACTGGACTTACAGTGAAGGACAGCGCGGTTCGACTACGGGAAAACCGTCGTCCGGTGGAAAAGAGAAGAAGGGTAAGATTGGGGTCAACTACTACGATGAGGATACCGGGCAGACCAAAGTGGCGCAGACCGAGCATGATGGCCCCGATCTCGAAAACCCCTATACCCAATCGCATAAAGCGCAGGCAGACCAGCAGGCCAAGGCGAAAAAGACGCAGGCCAAACGCAACGAGCAGCGGATGAATATCACCGCGCCCTGCCGTCCTCAACACTTACCGTTGACCGCCGAGGCGCGCGTGACGACACAAGGGTTTGGTCAGCGTGAGGATCGCTCATGGTTGATTGAGTCGATGGTCTACAGCCTAACCAGTGGGGGACTCTCGGTGGCATTTAATTTAGCGACGGATATCAAACCCAAGGCGACAAGCGGTAAGAAAAAGAAAGAGAAGAAGGATAAAACCGGCCCCGAATATTTCGGCAAGCAGAAAAACTAGACCCGCTCCGGCGGGTTTTTTTATGGAGGTGATATGCAGGGTGTAAACGCTCAGACGGGCAAACGACTGGCGGGGAATGCGCATCTACGCCAATCCGTTATCGACATTCTTAGTACGCCTAAAAATAGTCGTGTGCTTCTGCGTGATTATGGCAGTGATTTACCTGACCTGATTGATAACCCGCAGGATGAAAGCACGCGGGTGCGCATTGTGGGGGCGACGGCCTCTGCGCTGGCACGCTGGGAACCGCGGTTAACCGTCAAGCGCGTACAGGTGGTGCGTGATGGCGATGGTGTGTTTGAGCTGACCATCGAGGGCATTAACAAAGAGACCGGTCAGCCGGTCACGCTTGAAGGGATAACCATTTATGGCAACAAGTCCTAACCTTATCGATCTCTCGGCTATCCCGGTACCGGATGCCATTCTTGTCCCTGATGCGACGACTATTTTTAACAGTTGGCTCGAGAAGCTCCGCGATCTGGATACGGTGTATGACGCGCTGGTGGAGTCTGATCCGGTCTACAAGCAGGGCGAAGCCAATGCGTATCAAACCGTCTTGTTATTGCAGCGTATCAATGACGCGGTGCGTGGCGTGCTGCTAGCCAGTGCGCTGGGTGCGGATTTGGATCAGATTGGCGCCGGATTTAACGTGGCGAGGCAGGTAATAACTCCCGCCCAGCCCGAGGCCATTCCGCCGGTTGAAGCCAAGATGGAGGAGGATGAGGCATATCGGGGACGCATCCAGTTGTCATGGTCACAGCTCAGCACCGCCGGTGCGCGTAACGCTTACCGGTTTTACGCCAAATCCGCCGATCCCGATGTGTTAGATGCGGAAGCCTATGGACCCCAGACCCACAACCGTCCCGGTGAAGTGGATGTGTATGTGTTGTCTCGAACGAAAAGCGGTACCGCGCCCCAAGCGCTGCTCGATGCCGTCAGTCACGCATTAAATGAAGATGAAGTGCGACCGTTAACGGATTACGTGACGGTGCAAAGCGCGGTCCTGAGTGAATACGCCGTGGTGGCCACGTTGGATATTCCCGACGGCCCTGACGCCCAGACGGTGTTGGAGAGTGCAAGAGCAGCACTCGAAACCTATGTGGCGCAGGTGCATCGCATTGGCGGCGTAGCACCACTTTCCGGTATTTACCGCGCCCTGCATCAACCGGGCGTGACTCGCGTTCATTTGGCACAGCCCACCGCGGATATTGAAGCCAAAACAGGCGCCGCGCCGTATTGCAGCACGGTCACGTTGACCTTATTGGAGGCGGATGATGTTTAAGTCGTTACTTCCGCCTAATGCTAAGTCCGAAGAGCGCGCGCTCGAACAGGCCAACGGCGAACAAATTCTTGCGCTGCCGGTTCCTATTCGTCATGTCAAAGATCCCGCGACCTGTCCGGCACATTTGCTGCCGTGGCTGGCATGGGAATATGCAGTGGATTACTGGAACCCGGATTGGGACGAGGCACAAAAGCGGCAGGTTATTGCGGACGCGGCCTATGTTCACCAGCACAGAGGAACGGCAGGTGCAGTGCGGCGATCGCTAAGCGCGGTGGGCCTACCCACTACCGTGGTGGAATGGTGGCAAGACCAACCCCAGCAAGACCCGTACACCTTTCGTATTGAGGTCTACAGCACTCAGGGGGTGACCGAAGCCTTGTACACGCAGATCCGTAACCTTACCGATCGCGCAAAGAACCTCCGCAGCCACCTGAGCAAAATAGATGTGATCACCGACGTAGGAACTGAGGGCGCGTTTTACATTTCAGGTGCTGCGACCGCACACATTGATATCGATATATTTGCAGGGGAGCCCAATGGCTAACTTTTACAGCATTATTACGAATCGCGGCAAAGAGCTCGAGGCCGAAGCGCTGGCGAGTGGAACTAAAATCACGTTGGTGAAATTTGTCGTCGGTGACGGCAACGGACAGGCCACGCCGCCAAAGCCAACGCAAACCAAGCTGGTGAACGAGAAATATCGCGGCGATATTGGGGATCTCAGCGTTTCTCCCGATCAGTCGACCCAGATGATGGCAAAAATAGTCCTCCCGACCGACGTGGGCGGCTTTACCGTGCGTGAAATCGGGATACTGACTGATGCCGGTGAGCTGTATGCCGTGGCGAACTGTGCCGCAATTGAAAAGCCGGTAGGTGGTGTCAGCGTCAATATGCAGTTTCGTCTGGCGGTGTCAGATACGGCCAATATCACGTTAAATGTCGCGACGGGTGATGGACTGTTTTTGCGAATCGATCAGGATTTGTCGGAAATCCGCGGACGCGGTGCGCAGGCGCAAAAGACCGCGCGTGAATCGCTGGCGGTTGTGGATGCGTCTACAAAGCAAAAGGGGCTGGTACAACTTAATAGTGCCACAAACAGCACCAGTGAAATTCAGGCTGCAACACCGGCAGCGGTGAAGGCAACCTATGATTTAGCGAATGCCAAGTACACCGCGCAGGACGCCACAACGGCCAGAAAAGGGATTGTCCAGCTTAACAGTGCTACCAATAGTGACAGTGAGACGCAAGCGGCAACCCCCAAAGCTGTTAAAGCTGCTAATGATAACGCCAACGGACGCGTACCGAGTGGGCGCAAGGTTAATGGTAAAGCATTAAGTGCTGACATCAACGTGACATCAACGGATATTTTTGACGTTCAGGCTGTTGGTATTGGCGCTAATCAAAACCTGAATAATTTCAAAACACCGGGTATCTATTACCAAGCGGCAAACGCTAATAGTTCGCTAGCGCTGAACTATCCTGAAGCGCTGGCTGGTACGTTGCTTGTCTACAAGAATGCGGGTATCACACAAGAATATCTCGTGTATAACAGCAGCCGCATTTATACCCGCAGCCAGTATATGGATGGTGCGTGGACTGCGTGGACACCGCAAGATAGTTTTCCAGTAGGTTCGCCTATACCGTGGCCGTCAGATTCAGCGCCACCATTCTATGCACTGATGCAAGGGCAAACGTTTGATAAAAATGTTTATCGACTTTTAGCAATTGCTTACCCGGCTGGTGTTATCCCTGATATGCGTGGCTGGACAATCAAAGGCAAACCAGCCAGCGGCCGTGCCGTGTTATCGCAAGAGCAAGACGGCATTAAATCGCATAACCACAGCGCCAGTGCTTCAAATACCGACTTAGGCACCAAGACAACCAGCAGTTTTAATTACGGCAACAAAACTGTTAGCACCTTTGACTATGGCACAAAGACGACTAATACCACTGGTGACCACGTTCACGGTACTAATGGATCGGCTGGAGATGCTGATAATAATGCTTTCGCCGGTGGTGATATCAATAACCGGTTATTTAATATCAATACGAAAAACGCCGGTAATCATGCGCATACGGTCGGCATAGGTGCACATAACCACACGGTAGCGATTGGCGCACATAGCCATACCGTTGCCCTAGGTGCTCATGGTCACACCATCACGGTAAATGCCGCAGGCAACCCAGAGAACACCGTAAAAAACATCGCTTATAACTATATTGTGAGGCTTGCGTAATGACTACTTTCAAATTTTCGAATGAAGACCAGACGTTAACTATCTACAACTTATCTTCTGATACCAACGAACTGATTGGAGTGGGAGATTGCTTTGTTCCTGCAAATACAGGATTACCTGCCCACTGTACTAATATTAAACCGCCAAAGGCAAAAGCGGGTTTTGCGTTAGTGTTTGATGCTGATACAAACGCTTGGCAATACATTGCTGATCATCGAGGTGAAATTCGCTGGAACACCCAAAGCCGTCAAGTGCAGGAAATATATGCGCTGGGGGATGTACCTATCGATACTACTGAAAAAGCACCGACCAGTGATTTTGATTTGTGGGATGGTGCAGAGTGGGTAAGGGATACACAGGCAGAGAAAGACTTTCATACCGAGGCGGCGGTACGCGAACATAAAGAGCGGATAAATCTCGCAACAGACCGTATAAACACCTTACAGGATGCGATTGATTTAGAGATGGCAACGGATTTTGAGGTTGAGAGCTTGAAGGCTTGGCGTAAGTACCGCGTGTTATTAAGTCGTGTGGACACAAGCAAAGCGCCGGATGTTGATTGGCCACAAGAACCTAGTATTGCATAGACGCCTATAATGATAGTTAGCCAGAGCAATTGGCTAGCTATCATTTTACTCGTTCTATATCAGCTTTGATGCTTTTTAATTAAATACCGGAGGTAGTATTTAAGATAAGAAATATAATTATTTTCCTTTAGATATTTCTTCGCCTTAAGTCTAAAGGCAGTAGCTGTTGGCGCTTCATCTAAACGGAAATCAGACCAAGGTGATGCATTAAAATATCTTGAAAAAATCCTTGATTCAAAAATTGTATACCACGGCTTGTTTTCGGTAGTGTAGTGAATAATAATGCTATTGAATTCAAATTCTGAATCCAAAAACTTTAACGGTGTTAGAGTTATAATTCTGTTATATTCACGAGCTAAAACTAGCTTCTTATCATTAAGTAGTATATTTAATACGTCTTGATCAGCAAATTTATAGATAGTACCGTTGTTTATCATTTCAAAGCAATGTTCGGTGATATTATTTTTTTTCCACTCAACAGTGTTTATAAACATGAATCCTGCATTGAAATAATTATCTATAGGGGGTAAGTGAGTCTGCAGTTCATATTTTTTTTGTGTTACCGCTAAATCTTCAACAACGGCCGCAATTCTATTCTCAAGATTTAGGTCTAACAATCCATCAAGCATGCCTAAGCATATCATGTCACCATCGAGGTAAAGGATTCTTTCAATGGAACTATCAATAATTTCGGGTGCAAGGAATCTTAAGCATGTTGCTTTAGATAATCCTTGAGTTAATGTCTTTTCATTTATGTACATATCACCATGTATCTTATACACAGTGAGCGACACGTTATCTCCCTTTATTTTAGAGAATCGGGTTAAGCTATCGTCGCTAACATCCTCAGAGAATAGATGGAAATGTAGGTTTATATTTGGGTTGTTTTTTATCACAGATGTGATAGCTACACCGCATGGCATCGCAAAATTATTATCAAAGCAAAATGTAATATTTAGCGTTTTGCTTTCCGATAGTTTATTCTTGATGAGCATTATTTCATCATATTTATAATTGCAATGTCCCATAGAGCCCCAAATAAGATTTTTTAAATAAATATTTATCACATTGACGAATATCAGTATTTTGACGATATAGAACAGTTTGGTCAATTTGTTTGTGGCACGAAAGTGGCGAGGATGGAGCGCCTCGATGGTAATTGAGTCTTTGATGGCGGAGGCGAATCAAAAAATCGCGCCGCTACAAGCCGCATTAGACGTAGGCATGGCGACTGATGAAGAATTAGCGAAGCTCAAAGTGTGGGAAACCTACTTTGTGTTACCCAGCCGAGTGGATGTAAGTAAAGCGCCGGATGTTGAATGGCCTGAAAAAACCAGAAGAGTAGTTTAGTTTGCGCCGGAGCGTATGCAAGACTCCGGCGCAGTGACAACACCAGCGGATCGCCGCAGAGCGTCGGTTCTGTTATCCTCGTGGCTCCATCCAGCGCACGGAAAAATACCCGTCATTGATGCCTTCAGCACGCTGCACATCATGCACAAACCACGCATAAAGTACCGACGAATCTACACACCATCTGATCGGCGGCGATTTTCCATCGTGTCCAGCGACACCGCATTCCAGAAAATACTTAGCACGCACACGCGCAGGCATAAGGATATTGTCCAGATAAAGCTGAGGGGGATAGTGGTACTTCTGAGTCAGCAAAAGATGGGCCGCATTCGCCACATCCGACAGCCAGCCCCAGTGTTTTTCCAGGATACGGATCTCTTCTGCCGTCTCACCCGACGCCTGTCTGGCCTGCGGGGTAATCGACAGTCCCATCGAGGCGCCCGGAGACAGCAGAATGCTCGAGTGAATACTCTCCAGCCGCCGAAGCTCGCTCTTGTATTCGTAAAACTGCCGCCCCAGCCACTCAAAATAACCGTCAAGATGCCGGTTCATCGCCCCATAACTCAGCGCGGTGGCATTGACCGCGCTCTGATACGATTTCACCCACTGTTCAGCCGACTGACTTCCCACCTCGTCACTCAGGTCGAAATACGCCCATACTAGCCGGTCAGTCTTGTACAGCGTGCTGAAATCAGGAAAAGGTACGGTGGCCTTCATGGCCTCAGTGTACATTTTCCGCAGCGACACCCTGCACAGCTCCGCGCTCGGCTTTTGTACATCCGGTTTCAGCCCGCCCCCGATATCCTCACTGCACCCCGGCATCAGCAATTCCTGATGTTCAAAACCGTCCCGACCGGTGCGGTAAATGCACCGCCAGCGCCGCCGCTCATGGGCCGCCACCAGATGCAGCGAATTTTTGACGGCTGCCGGCAGGGGTGACATATGTTCAAGGTATTTACGCCCAAACAGCGCCCCCACCGTTCCCGCCGTTTTCGCGACCGCTCCGGGCAGCCAGCTGACCGCCGACGCCGCGTAGTCCAGACCGTCATCGCTGCTCTCCGGCGTATCTCGCGAGCAGTCAAACAGCCCGGCAAACACGATATCGACAGGGACGCCGCGAAAGGTAGGGTTTCCACCCGTTTTTTTGTCACATATCTCACCCAGCAGCATATCGATAAACTGCCGGGCCAGCGTGCCACCCATGTCAAAGCCAAAGACGGACACCGAAATCAGCCGCACGGGAACCTCCCCGTCTTTTACTGCATCCTCGAATGACCGTACAAAGCGCGCTTTCGTGCTGTTCAGGCGCGTGTCCGCGCCGGTCACAAAATTGTAGGCCATAAAGGCCGAGTCGCGCAGCCACGGCGTCGCCTCGATACTCACCCGCTTCAGCGCGTTCACCGCCGAGTCCTTCAGCAGCCCCAGCCGCCCCTTCGGGGTCAGCAGCGTGTCCTTCATCTCCGTCAGGACGTCCTTGCCGCTGGTGCCGCCCAGCGACGACTGAAAGGCCTCTTTCGCCATATCCGCGGGCTTGTCCTTCAGGTCATCCAGCAGCGAGCCCAGGGACTTATCCATCATCCCCTGAAGCCGCTCCGCAGTTGCCTCGTCAAACGGCGTCCCCAGCCCAGATATGTAGTGTTTTTTATATGCCACTAAGTCCGTTTTATTTTCTTCTTCTGGGTAAGCTCTGAACAAACGAGCAACATTGCTCAGCCGGTTTGCCGGCGCATCCTGCTCGATATTGCGCTCCACACCGTCGAAGAAGAACCCGACATGCAGTATCCGTGAGCAGTTACCGAGTCGGTAGTCACAGGACTGCTGCGCCCGGTGCGCCGCCGCGATAACCGCATCTAAATCTATCTCCATGATCACTTATCCTCTGTGTGCCGTTGTGGCGGAGTATACTTCGGGCTACGCGGATCGTAGGGCGAGAACGCGTTATCACTCCACCCCAGCAGCACCTTATCTCCCGGTAAAAAGTAAACGTGCAGGTCATTCTCGCCCCGCTGACGCTCTGGCAGCGGCATCACCACCCGCCGCTGCTCAGGCCGCATCCCCGCCTCGTACTGGGGTCCTGTGACGCTGAGCGTCCAGATCACCTCGGCGGTCTTCCCGCGGATGCTGCCGCAGCAGGTTGTTGCTCCGCCACTTTCACTTGTGTACTTATTATTCGGGTTATGGGCACTGGCATTCCCTCCCGCGACGCCGTTTACGCTGAAGCCCAGAATAGGCCGATCGATTTTACTGTGAATAATCAGCGTCACGCCGCCCATCGGGGGCGCCCAGACCATCACCCACACAATCCATCCGAGCAGAAACACCACCGGCAGCGACAGCACGCCCCAAATCCACACTTTACGGCGGGCATAAAACCGG
Organism: Hafnia alvei; assembly: GCF_900095695.1. Taxonomy (GTDB): domain Bacteria; phylum Pseudomonadota; class Gammaproteobacteria; order Enterobacterales; family Enterobacteriaceae; genus Hafnia; species Hafnia alvei_B. The sequence goes on from NZ_FMIQ01000006.1 coordinate 25,180, forward strand.
GTGACTGTCCCATCAACCCGCTCAAGCCTGTCAAAAAATCCCATGATTACCGCCTGTTATCCATCCAGAACGACATTATAACGGTGCGTGAATAAACCCATAGATAAAAATGGCATTGAACATAACATCCGTTTTCCGTACTGCTAAAACGCCCTCAGCGCGATTTGAGAGCGAAGACAAAGAAAAAAGCCGCAGCTTACCCTGCAAAAAAGCGGCAGAAACGCGCTCAGCGATTCTAGCCGGCATGCATGACTATACACCAGACTGACTGGCGGTAGGTTTTGGTCTGAACTCAGGTCGAAGGACTTAAAGCTCACACCCAAACCAGTCAAAAATGGTGAACGGGAGCGCAATTTATTGCGTGACCGTGAATGCGTTTAAGTGATTCAAATGGATATTGTCAGGCGCGGATTGTACGGAGTAAAACTAAGAAATCAACGAGAATCAATGGGATATTTTATTGTGTGTAGATACGGGATTTCCCCGTATCTACCTCAGAAAAGCAGCCTTAAATATTGGCAAGTTCAACTTCTTCCTCGGCGGTACTTTCTACAATCTCCTCACCAATATCACTAGTGACAGGGAGTGGTTTCGCAAGAACCAGATCTCTGATTTTTTGCTCGATCTCTTGCGCTACTTCTGAATTCTCCGCTAAATACTTCATCGCATTAGCTCTACCTTGCCCAATCTTCCCGCCGTTATACTCATACCACGCACCAGCTTTACCAATAAGTTTAAGCTTTACGCCAAGCTCAACGAGCTCGCCTTCATGTGATATTCCTTGCCCATAAAGGATCTGGAATTCAGCTTGACGGAAGGGCGGCGAAACTTTGTTTTTGACCACTTTAACGCGGGTTTCATTGCCAAGAACTTCGTCACCATCTTTAATCGCACCAATACGTCGAATATCAAGACGAACGGAAGAATAGAATTTTAGCGCATTGCCACCAGTGGTCGTCTCTGGATTCCCAAACATTACGCCAATCTTCAAACGAATTTGGTTGATGAAAATCACCAAGCAATTGGCATTTTTAATGTTACCCGTCATTTTACGCAGAGCTTGAGACATAAGGCGAGCCTGTAGACCTACGTGAGAGTCCCCCATCTCGCCTTCGATCTCTGCTTTAGGTGTCAATGCCGCAACTGAATCGACAATAATCACGTTCACAGCACCAGAGCGGACTAAGGCATCACAGATTTCTAATGCTTGTTCGCCTGTATCTGGCTGAGAAATGAGCAGCTCGTTTGTGTTTACACCAAGTTTTTGCGCATAAATTGGATCGAGGGCATGTTCAGCATCGATAAATGCGCACATCTTCCCTGCTTTTTGCGCCGCAGCGATAACAGATAGAGTAAGCGTGGTTTTTCCTGATGATTCAGGTCCAAAGATTTCAACAACACGGCCCATAGGCAAGCCACCAATACCAAGAGCGGCGTCTAGAGTGATTGAGCCAGTAGAGATAGCTTCGATATCAAGAGTTTTATTATCACCCAGACGCATTATGGAGCCTTTGCCAAATGCTTTTTCAATTTGACCAATTGCAGCGGCCAGAGCTTTAGCTTTGTCGTCTTTGTTTGTGATCTGGGCTACGTCACTAGTGGATTTTTTCTTTACATCTGCCATGTTATCGCCTCTCGTTAATCACTGTTGATTTACACAGTAAATGTGTATTCATACAGTATTGTCGAGAGGGATTGTTTTTTATTAAAGCGGTTTTTTTTGCAGAGCAGCAAATTTTTCATGGAGTGATTTAGGGTATAGCTCAGTATATACCTGCCACAAAACGTTTAGAGTTCGATGCCCAGTCACTTGCGCTACTTCCTCGATGCTAAATCCCGCTTCAAATAGGCGGCTAGCACCCTCCCTGCGTAAGTCGTGATAGCGCAAATCTTCAATTCCTAACTCGTTTCGAACATCCCTATAGACCAGCGTGATCCCCTTAGGCGGATAAGGGAAAATTCTGTCATCACTTTTTGGTTGCCGCTGAACAATTTCCCATGCTTCACCAAGTAAAGGTACCATCATGTGGTTACCTTCTTTTTTACGTGGATCTTTACGGTCACGAACCAGTACCGCCTTCTGTTCTTCGCTAATATCATCCCAGCGAATTGCACAAACTTCCCCAACGCGCATACATGACAGAATTGAAAACATAAAGATATCGTCGTACGGAATACCCTTATAAGATCTTTTGGCGCGGTCGCGCATTCCATCGTAGAGCCTATCGAACTCTTCAGCTGACGGCCTACGACTGCGCCGTTTAGATTGTCCAGTTATTCCCATGCTCGAAAGAGCTGATCTAGCAACGCTCAAACTATCTAGGTTCACGTCGATATCAAAGAGAGGTTTTGCAGCAGATAAAACAGAGCCCATATAGGCTAGATCATGAGAAACAGTGGCAGGTGATGCGCCGGAAGCTGATCTGAAGCGGCAGTGCTCAATAAATGTATTTGAAACGATGGAGGATAGAGGTACGTTGGAGATCGCAAACTTTTGCAGTCTAGTGAGAACATCCAATTTATCTCGCCCGACTTTTTGCTTTATATTGGGGTGCTCTAAGTAATCACGGATTAAATCACCAATTGTTTTAGAGGACCTGGCATCAGGTATGCCATTGGTTTCAATTTCCTGAACCATGCGAGCGCCCCAGCTTTTTGCCTGAGCTTGACGCGCAAACGTTTTACTTTCTCGGAAAAGATATTTACCATTTTGCCGAACACCAACAGTACAGCGATAACGTGGTGTTCCATCGGCTCGCTCTCTTTTCTCAATACTAAAGTACGCCATTTGAAAACCTTGGGGTGCAGTGTGGGGTGCTGAGAGTAAAAAAATATACTAAAACGTCGAAAAATGTACAGAAATAATGAAATTGAAATGATGGATAAACCTGCTAACACGCTGAATTGATACGATAATATGATTTGTTGTGAAGAATACAGCTCAGACTTGCCACCGGGACTCAGGAGATACCATGCTTTACCCCTTCGTTAGAAAGGCACTTTTCCAGCTCGATCCAGAGCGCGCGCACGAATTCACCTTTAAGCAGCTTCGCCGTATTACGGGTACTCCATTGGAGTTTCTGGTTCGTCAGTCAGTGGCTTCTAAGCCGGTAACATGCATGGGATTATCTTTCAAAAATCCGCTTGGCCTTGCCGCGGGTTTAGACAAAGATGGTGAATGTATCGATGCGCTAGGCGCAATGGGCTTTGGTTTTATCGAAGTTGGCACCGTAACGCCTCGCGCTCAATCGGGTAATGATAAGCCGCGTTTATTCCGCCTTGTTGAAGCTGAAGGCTTAATTAACCGCATGGGGTTTAATAACCATGGGGTCGATAATCTGGTCGAGAACGTCAAAAAATCTCATTTTGGCGGAGTGTTAGGGATCAATATTGGCAAGAATAAAGATACGCCGGTTGAGCAGGGAAAAGACGATTATTTAATCTGTATGGAAAAGGTTTACTCCTATGCCGGTTACATTGCGATAAATATCTCCTCACCAAATACGCCGGGTTTAAGAACGTTGCAATATGGTGAAGCATTAGACGATCTATTAACCGCGATAAAAGCAAAACAGATCGAGCTACAACAGAAACACCATAAATATGTTCCTATTGCGGTGAAGATCGCGCCGGATCTTTCCCATGAGGAATTGATTCAGGTTGCTGATAGTTTAGTTCGCCATAATATAGATGGGGTTATTGCCACGAACACCACTTTAGATCGCAAATTAGTTAACGGGTTTAATTACTGTGATCAAATGGGAGGGCTTAGCGGGCGTCCTTTACAGCTGCACAGTACGGAAATTGTCCGCCGGCTATCTAACGAGTTGCAGGGGCGTTTACCGATAATTGGTGTGGGCGGGATTGATTCCGTCATTGCAGCCAGAGAAAAAATAGATGCCGGTGCTTCATTGGTTCAAATTTATTCAGGTTTTATCTTTAAAGGACCTGGTCTGATTAAAGATATCGTTAACTACATCTAATTATTTGCCTGCCTATTTGCCCCGGGGGTTTATTTCTTCTCCGGGGTAGTCTATATTTCAACCGTTCTGCCAATTAATTGTCCAAACGAATCACGCTAATTTAATCAACGCATGATTTGGTCGTATTAATGACATGGGCAACAGTCGAATCACGATCCTGATGGTCGATGCAGAAGAGGGATGTTATGAATATAAAACCGGGCGATAACTGGCGCTGGTATTTTGATGAGGAACACGATCGTTTGATGTTGGATTTAGCCAACGGAATGATCTTTCGATCCCGCTTTGCAGCCAAAATGTTGACTCCAGATGCTTTTGAAGAGAGCTCATTTTGCGTTGATGATGCAGCGCTCTATTATCAGTTTGAAGAACGAAGCCGGCAGACGGGATTAAAAAAAGAACAACGTGCAGAGTTAATACTCAATGCGTTAGTTGCGCAGCGTTTTCTTAAACCGCTGATGCCAAAGAGTTGGCATTTTGCCCCGCAGTCTTGCTCGGTGAATCCGGCGTTAGGTGAAGTGGTTGCCGTGCAGGTTTCTAATACTGCCGAACAGGCGCGTTTGCTGGTGGTCGAGTCTGGAGATAGTGCCAGTTTATGTCTTTTAGCCCAGCCTTATTTGCAACTTGCAGGCAAAGCGATGCAGCTTGGCGATGCCATTAAAGTGATGCACGACAGATTAATTGCGGTGCAGCCGTCTAGTGATGCTCAAGATATTTTAGCCTACGCCGTTTAATATATGCGGGTAGTGAATATCCCGCATATTTCTACTATTAGAACGATAGCTATTCTAGAGCGACGGTCATTAAGCTAATTTAATATCGCTTTTGGGAATGCAGCTACAGCTAAGAATGCGGCCATTCGGGCCCACGGCGCTTTTCTTCAACGGCGTAACTTCCCCTTCGTCTAGCGTTAATTTGCAAGCACCGCATAATCCTGCCCGACAAGAATAGGGAATTCGGATACCTTGAGCTTCCAGCTGTTCTAACAGTATTTGTTGGTTATTGCCGGTAAATACCTCTCCTTGATATTCAATTTTGACGCTTTTTTCACCGACATTGGCTACCGATAGAGATTCGTTTGTTTCTCCAGCCGAATAAAGACGAGGAGGGCGAACGCTGAGTATTTCAACGTTATCTCCTTGGCGAATAACCCCACCGCTGCGCGCGATCATATTCATGCCGAAATCCACATCGCCATTGTCTGCGGTGCGGAATGACTGCAAGGTTTTTAACGGTTCACCTGCAGGGTGTTTACGACCACGGTCGGTGCTCACCGTGGTCAGAATACAGCGGCTGCATGGTTTGACTAAATCAAAAATAATCTCGCCGATGCGAATAACCTGCCAGCTATCTTCATCAAAAGCCTGAGCGCCGCTAACGACAATATTCGGTCTAAACTGCTCAATGCGAATAGCGCTTGGGCTGCGCTGTTGTAAATTTTGAAACGAAGCTTCATTGATTAATAAAAAAGGGTAGCCATCGGCAAACGTCAGCGGAATTTCCGGGTGATGTTTTACACGCCGACTGAGTTCATCACCTAACCAACGAAGCTGAACGTCGCGCTTAAAATAACGGCTCAGCCATACGTTTATCTGGGTAGGTGCAATGAGCGCGGTAAAGTGATTGCCCCAAACTTCGGTAGGCTGTTGTTCTTTAATAAAGTCTTGCCATAACACCATAATATTTTCACCATCGGGCGCGGTGAGAGCAATACCGTTCGGTAATAAGGAGGGGGTGAATGTCACCATCAGTGGATTTTGGCGAGCGGTAATAAAGGTGCCGTCAGTTTCAGTTATCATCAACGCACGATCGAATGCTAAACCACTTGGCAAAACCTGAGCCTGTGAAAGCTGTAAGCCACGCATGGATTTTATCGGATGAACATACAGCTTTGATAACGTGATCATTTCAGCACTTCCTCGTTCCGTCGTTTTAAAAGAATTTCAGCCGATCACTTTATGACACCTGCTTCATATTGAACAGATAGCGCGGCGTTTTCTTTTATGGGTACAGAGCTATCAGTAGGTGTAGAAGCGGTGGGGAAGAGATGCAGTGCCGATCAAGAGGTCTGCGACCGGCACTTAACGGTGAGTATTCACGTGCAAGATAGGATTAGTTCATCCCTAAGCGAACAAGGTCGAGCGGAACGTAACGATCGCTGAGATTATCGATATCTACGCATTTTGAGCGACGGATTTGTGCTGATGGTAGGTTGTCACCGTGAATAGCCGTAATTACACCAATCTCGCCGGTACCACTCACCATGACGCGGCTGCCAACTTTAATGGCGTTGCGGTTGCGATCGTATGTCGTCACGCTTTCTTGGGTCATCTTCAGCTCCTCCTTCATCGTATATCATCGGTACATCATGAATTCGGTGTGAGATTTTAAAATCATCGGTTTGCAAAAAAAATGATTTAGATCAAATTTTTAAAAATATTTATCCCTATGAAATCGTTAACTATAATTTTAAAACGGCGTTTATTTTGAACATTTTTCGCAGAAGAAAAAGGATTAAAAATGATGCATTAGACATCGCGTAAAAACAGGCCAAAAAAGGGGGATGGCAAAAAGATAAAATGAAGGATGGCGGTTTTTCATAGAAAAGTATCAAATGTAGGGTCCTACAGGTTAAAATAGCCAATTAACTGACTGATGTTCACTTGTCAGAACCTAGCAAACGGTGCAACTTGCTGCTTAGTTATAATGCATGGAGTTGCATACTCATTTGATTATTAAGCTTTTTCTGGCTTTTAGTCTCCGTAAATTCTCTTTAGTGATAGTGAAAACATGAAATCTCTGTTTGCCAGCACCGCGCGCGGTCTAGAAGAACTGTTAAAAAATGAACTCGAAGCCCTCGGTGCGCACTCCTGTCAAATTGTTCAAGGCGGTGTGCATTTTCAAGGGGATGATCGTTTGCTCTATCAGAGCCTGCTCTGGAGCCGTTTAGCTTCGCGCATTTTGATGCCGCTGAATGAGTTTAAAGTCTATAGCGATCTGGATCTGTACTTAGGTGTACAGGCAATCGACTGGACTTCGATTTTTGGCGTCGATAAGACCTTTGCCGTGCATTTCACCGGTACCAACGAAGAAATTCGCAATAGCCAATATGGCGCGTTGAAAGTCAAAGATGCGATCGTGGATAGCTTCACGCGCAAAATTGATGCGCGTCCCACCGTCGCCAAACAAACGCCAGATATTCGTATTAACGTTTTCCTACAGCGTGAAACGGCCAGCGTGGCGTTGGATCTGAGCGGAGAAGGCCTGCATCAGCGTGGCTACCGCGATCTTACCGGTGCGGCACCGCTTAAAGAAACGTTGGCCTCGGCTATTGTGCTGCGTTCGGGCTGGAAAGCGGGTACGCCGATGGTCGACCCAATGTGTGGTTCCGGTACTTTACTGATTGAAGCCGCAATGATGGCCTCCGATCACGCGCCGGGTCTGACCCGTCAGCACTGGGGCTTCACCGCGTGGAATGGTCATAACCCTGAATTGTGGCGTGAACTGATGGCGGAAGCACAGGTGCGTGCCCGTCGTGGTCTGCAAGAACAGGAAGGTCAGTCACGTTTCTTCGGTTCAGATAACGATCGCCGTGTGATTGAAATGGCGCGTGCTAACGCCCGTCGTGCTGGTGTTTCCGAACTGATTACGTTCAACGTGGCTGACGTCAGCAACCTGAAAAACCCGCTGCCAGAAGGCCCAACCGGAACCGTGCTAAGCAACCCGCCATACGGTGAACGCTTAGAAAGCGAACCGGCCCTGATTGCGCTGCACAATGCGTTAGGCCGTATCATGAAAGGTGCATTTGGCGGCTGGCAGCTCTCTTTATTCAGCGCATCTCCAGAACTGCTAAGCTGTTTACAGCTCCGTGCAGAGCGTCAATTTAAGGCGAAAAACGGCCCGCTGGACTGTGTGCAGAAAAACTATCAGCTCGCAGAGAACCCGCTGGGTGCGCCAGCAGGCCAAATTGCTGAAGATTATGCGAACCGTCTGCGTAAGAATCTGAAGAAGCTTGATAAGTGGGCGAAGCAAGAAGGCATTGAATGCTACCGCGTTTATGATGCCGATCTGCCAGAATACAACGTTGCCGTCGATCGCTATGCCGACAAAGTGGTGGTGCAGGAATATGCGCCGCCGAAAACCGTTGATGCGCAAAAAGCACGTCAGCGTCTGTTTGACGTGATTAACGCGACACAGTCGGTGATGAACTTGCCGTCTAACAGCTTGATCTTGAAAACCCGTGAACGCCAGAAAGGCAAAAGCCAGTATGAAAAACTGGCACAAAAAGAAGAGTTCATGCTGGTTAAAGAGTACAACGCTGAGCTGTGGGTTAACTTAACTGACTATTTAGACACGGGTCTGTTCCTTGACCACCGCATTGCCCGCCGCATGTTGGGCGAAATGTGCAACGGTAAGGACTTCCTGAACCTGTTTGCTTATACCGGAACGGCGAGCGTTCATGCAGGGTTAGGCGGTGCACGTTCAACCACCACGGTGGATATGTCACGCACTTACCTTGAGTGGGCAGAGAAAAACCTGCGGGCGAATGGGTTAACCGGACGTCAACATCGTTTGGTTCAGGCTGATTGTTTATCTTATTTGCATAACAGCGATGAACAATACGATGTGATCTTTATTGATCCACCTACGTTCTCGAATTCAAAACGTATGGAAGCCACGTTTGATGTGCAGCGCGATCATATTGACATTATGCGCAACCTTAAACGTATGCTGCGTCGCCGTGGCACCATTATGTTCTCCAACAACAAGCGTGGATTTAAAATGGATCTTGAAGCGCTCGGTGCATTAGGTCTGGAAGCGAAAGAAATTACCGCTCAGACGTTGTCTCAGGACTTTGCCCGTAACCGTCAGATCCATAACTGCTGGCTGATCCGTCATGCTGGCGAGGAAAAGTAAGATATGTCGTTAATTAGTCTTTCCGGTGCATGGATTTCATTTAGTGATGCGCCGTTGCTCGATAACACCGAATTACACATCGAGCCAAATGAACGTGTTTGTCTGGTAGGCCGTAATGGCGCAGGCAAATCAACCTTGCTGAAAGTACTGGGCAAAGAGTTACCGCTAGATGATGGACGTATCATCTATGAGCAAGATTTAGTGGTCTCGCGTTTGCAGCAAGATCCGCCGCGTAATATCGGTGGAACGGTTTTTGATTTTGTCTCAGAAGGCGTTGCCGAGCAGGCTCAGCACCTTAAGGCTTATCATGATTTGCTGAAAAAGGTCGAATCCGATCCTAGCGAACAGAACCTGAATAAGCTTTCTGCGCTGCAGGAGATTTTGGATCATCAAGGCCTATGGCGTATTGATAGCCGCATCAGCGACGTGCTGACTAAGCTGGGCTTGAACGCGGATACCGACCTGTCTGCGCTATCGGGTGGTTGGCTGCGTAAAGCGGCTTTGGCCCGTGCGCTGGTATGTGAGCCCGATGTGCTGTTGCTGGATGAACCGACAAACCACTTGGATATCGAAACGATCACGTGGCTGGAAGATTTCCTGAAGGAATTCACCGGCAGCATCATATTTATTTCCCATGACCGTTCATTTATTCGCAGCATGGCGACCCGTATCGTCGATCTGGATCGCGGTAAGCTGGTTTCTTGGCCTGGCAACTATGACGCCTATTTAATTGCAAAAGAAGAAGCGCTGCGCGTTGAAGAAATGCAGAACGCCGAGTTCGATCGCAAATTAGCGCAGGAAGAAGTCTGGATCCGCCAAGGTATCAAAGCGCGTCGTACCCGTAACGAAGGCCGCGTTCGCGCGTTAAAAGCGATGCGTAACGAACATGCCGAGCGCCGTAGTGTGCAAGGTAATGCCAAGATGCAGGTTGAAGAATCGCTGCGCTCCGGCAAAATTGTCTTCGAGATGGAGAATGTCAATTATAGCGTCGCAGGTAAAACGCTGGTGCGTGATTTCAGCGTTCAGGTTAACCGCGGCGATAAGATCGCGCTGGTTGGGCCAAACGGCTGTGGTAAAACTACGCTGCTGAAACTGATGTTGGGCCAATTGCCGCCAGACAGCGGGAAAGTGCGTTGCGGGACCAAGCTAGAAATTGCTTACTTTGATCAGCATCGCGCAGAGTTAGATCCAGACAAAACCGTGATGGATAATCTGGCTGAAGGTAAGCAAGAAGTTATGGTTAACGGCCGTCCACGCCATGTTTTAGGGTATTTGCAGGACTTCCTGTTCCACCCTAAGCGCGCGATGACGCCGGTACGCGCCTTGTCAGGCGGTGAACGTAACCGTTTGTTGCTCGCGAAGTTGTTCCTAAAACCAAGCAATCTATTGATTCTCGATGAACCAACCAACGATTTAGATATCGAAACATTGGAATTGCTGGAAGAGCTGGTTGATGGTTATCAAGGCACGGTTATGCTGGTTAGCCACGATCGTCAATTCGTCGATAACTCCGTGACTGATTGCTGGATCTTCGAGGGTAACGGCGTCATTAACAGCTACGTGGGTGGCTATTATGACGCGCACAAGCAAAAAGCCGACATGCGTTCTTTCAGCCAACAGGCTGCGTCTAAACCTCAGGCGAGTGCAAATACACCTAAAGCGGAAGTGAAAAAGCGCAGCAATAAGATGAGCTATAATTTGCTACGTGAATTAGAGCAGCTTCCTGCACGCCTTGAAGAGTTGGAAACCGAGCTGACTACTTTGCAGGAAAAAGTCGCTAAACCTGATTTCTTCAACCAATCTCATGAAGAGACTCAGAACGTTCTGCAAAAGATGGCTGAAGTCGAGCAGCAGCTTGAAACAGCGTTTGAGCGTTGGGAAGAGCTAGAAGCAATGAAGAATGCTTAATCGATCTGCCTAAGACGGAATAAAGCCTGACTAACGCGGAGTGATGTGTTGTGTCAGGCTTTTTTGTGCATTTTATGTAGCAACCAAATAGTGGGAAAAAATCATGTGTTCTGAACATCATCAGGATTCAGAAAACAAAATATTATGCCCGCAATGTGACATGCTGGTGGAGCTGCCCGTATTGCCAGAGGGCTCTAAAAGTAGCTGTCCTCGTTGTCATACGACCTTGATGGTGAAGTGGCGAGAGCCGCGCCGCCAGCCCGTGTTGTACGCCATTTGCGCGTTGTTTATGCTGGTCTTAGCCAACCTTTTCCCCTTTGTGAACATGTCGGTGGCTGGGATCCGCAATGCCATTACGCTGATTCAGATCCCACAGACGCTGGTGTCAGAAGACTATGCCAGCATGGCGTCGCTGTTTATGATTTTCGTCCAGTTGGTGCCTGCATTTTGTATGGTTTCGATTATTCTGCTTAATTTGCGGATACCGATGCCGACAGAACTCAAGGTCATGATGGCGAAGATCCTCTTCAAATGTCGCTCGTGGTGCATGGTTGAAATCTTCTTAGCGGGAGTTCTGGTTAGCTTCGTGAAGCTGATGGCCTATGGTGATGTCGGTGTGGGGACCAGTTTCCTGCCTTATTGCCTATTTTGCGTCCTGCAGGTACGCGTATTCCAAGTCATCGATAAACGACTTCTATGGCGTGATATTGCGCCCGCCCCGCACCTTCCAGAAAATTTACGTGTTGGCCTGACCGGGCTTCAACAAGGGCTACGCTCTTGTTCATGTTGTTCTGCTATTTTACCCGCCGATCAGCTGTCGTGCCCCCGCTGTCATAGCAAAGGCCACGCGCGACGTCGTAATAGTTTGCAATGGACGATGTCTTTACTCGTCACGGCAATCATGTTGTATATCCCCGCAAACGTTCTGCCGATTATGGTAACGCAAGCACTTGGCACCAAGCTCACCTCAACGATTATGGCTGGGGTTATTTTGCTTTGGGGCGAAGGCTCTTACCCCGTAGCCATGGTTATTTTTATCGCCAGTATTATGGTTCCCACGCTAAAAATATTAGCGATAGGGTGGTTATGCTGGGATGCCAAATATGCCACGCGCGGTGACAGTGAGCGTATGCATTTTGTTTATGAAATTGTGGAATTTGTTGGGCGCTGGTCAATGATTGACGTGTTTGTTATCGCGGTACTTTCTGCGTTGGTAAATATGGGGCAATTGATGAGCATTTACCCTGATATTGGAGCGTTACTTTTTGCGATGGTGGTGATTATTACCATGATCTCAGCGATGACATTTGATCCTAGATTGATCTGGGATCGTGAACGTGGCTTAACGTACAAGGAGCCTCAAAGTGAATGAGCAAGAAACTGGCGTAGCTAAGGTTGAAAAAATCAAACGCTGGTCCCCTGTCTGGATTGTCCCTATCGTCACGGCATTGATCGGTGCATGGGTGATTTTTTATCATTTTAGCCACCAAGGACCGGAAGTGACGTTGATTACTTCTAGCGCAGAAGGGCTTGAGGGTGGCAAAACGGCGATCAAAAGTCGTAGCGTTGACGTGGGAATGGTTGAAACCGTTACGTTAAATGAGGATTTGACGCAGGTCATCGTAAAAGCACGCTTGAATTCAGGAATGGAAAAGCTTCTGCGTAAAGACAGCGTGTTCTGGGTAGTGAAACCACAGATTGGTCGTGAGGGTATTTCAGGGCTCGGAACCTTGCTCTCAGGCGCATATATTGAGCTGCAGCCGGGCTCAAATAAAGAGGCTCATGATGAGTTCAATTTGCTTGATCAGCCGCCGCTAGCGCCGCCGGATGCGAAAGGGATCCGCGTCACGTTAGACAGCGAACAGGCAGGGCAGCTTAGCCCTGGCGATCCCGTATTGTTCCGTGGTTTACGCGTTGGTTCCGTTGAGACCAGCCAGTTTGATCCCAAAAATCGCCAGATCCACTATCAGATCTTTATCACTGCGCCGTATGACACCTTGGTGACGGAAAACGTTCGCTTCTGGATCGACAGCGGTGTTTCATTCGATATGTCTGCTCAGGGCATGCGTGTGGAAATGGGCTCATTGACCACGCTATTTAGCGGCGGCGTAAGCTTTGATGTGCCTCAAGGCTGGTCAGTAGGTAAGCCCGCGGCAAATCAGTCTCAGTTTGCACTGTTTGATAACCAGCGCAGCATTCAGGAGTCGCTATACACAGAACATAAAAGCGTGCTGATGTTCTTTAGTGATTCTATTCGTGGTTTGCAGGCTGGTGCTCCGGTTGAATTCCGCGGTATTCGCTTAGGTACTGTGGCTGAAGCGCCTTACTTTGTGACTGGCCTAAGCCAGAAGTTGGACTCCGATTACCAGATCCCGGTCTTGGTTAATATCGAGCCAGGCCGTATTCAGCAAAAATTGGGCGATAACTTTAACGTTGAGCAACATCTGTTCTCCGGCGTGGGTGAAGGGTTACGTGCATCACTTAAATCTGCCAACTTGCTAACCGGGTCACTGTATATTGATTTGGACTTCTATCCACAGGCTAAGCCTTGGAAAGGTCCTCGCAAAATTGATGGTTGGCCGGTCGTGCCGACGGTAAGTGGTGGCTTGGCGCAGCTGCAACAGAAACTGACCGCGACACTCGATAAAATCAACTCGTTGCCAATTGAGCCAATGATCAATGAAGCGACTAATACTTTGAAGGCCAGCCAGAAAACGATGGCAGAAACGCAGAAAACGTTGGATGCGTTGAATAAACTGGTTTCAAGCAAAGAAGCGCAAGCATTACCAGGCGATATGCAGAAAACGTTGACTGAGTTGAATCGAAGTGTGAAAGGCTTCCAGCCGGGGTCTCCAGCCTATAACAATATGGTCGGCGACATGCAGCGTTTGGATCAGGTGTTACGTGAGCTGCAGCCGGTACTACGTACGCTCAATGAGAAGAGCAATTCACTGGTGTTTGAAGCGCCAGCTGGCAAAGATCCGCAGCCTAAGAGGACAAAATAATGAAAATCTGGATGGTGGGAGCGGCTGCGTTACTGCTGAGTGCATGTAGTAGCCAACCACAGAAAAGTTACTATCAGCTTCCTGTTCCCGTGGCTAGTACGGCGGTGGTGCAAGCGCCTGTCAACAGCGACACGCACCAGCTATGGCTTGAGCGTGTTAGCGTGGCAGATTTTCTGAGTGCCCTCGGCGTGGTTTATCAAACTAACGACGTGCAGTTTGTCACCGCCGGCAATAATCTTTGGGCAAGCCCGTTGGAGCAGCAGCTTCAACAAACGATGGTCGCGAATCTGAGTGTGGCAATGCCGGGCTGGATTGTTTCATCTCAGCCGTTGGGTAATGCTCAGGATACGCTAAATATCAGCGTGACGGGCTTCCATGGCCGCTATGATGGCAAGGCTGTTATCAGTGGCGAATGGATTTTAACGCGTAATGGTCAACTGACTAAGCGAGCGTTCAATCTGGTGCTTCCTGTGCCGCAAGACGGCTATGATGCGCTGGTGAAGACGCTTGCGGAAGGCTGGCAGCAGGAAGCGCAGCAGATCGCACGTCAGGTTCAGTGATACCCTAGACTAAAATTGTCTAAATAAACCCCGGTCAGAGCAAATCTTGCTGACCGGGGTTTTCTTTATGTAGAACAGGCGATTGTGAGATATCGCGTTAAATACAGCTGTAGAGCGGCGTCTTGTCGCTCACATTTGTGACACTGGTATGAATTTTGCGCATTGACCCTCAGGCTAAAAGCGGCTATTGATTATGTGTGATGGCGAAAAAGTCATCACTGTTTTCTTTCCAGCAGAACTGAAAATGAGGGAAGCGAGGCATGAAGAGACAAAAACGCGATCGCCTAGAACGGGCTCAATCACGTGGGTATCAGGCTGGTATTATTGGGCGCTCAAAGGAGTTTTGCCCATATCAATCGGTAGATGCAAGGTCACATTGGTTGGGAGGCTGGCGGCAGGCTATGGAAGACAGGTCGGTAATGGCCTGATGGTCATCGCTATCAATTCGGATTAGTAATAAAAACCTCTGTTAACGCAGAGGTTTTTATTCAGTGAATTAATTGAGTTATGAATATATGTAGAAAATATTTAAAATTTATATATGTAGAATTCAATTTCTTATGTTTTTAATCCTAGGTTAAATTGGGCTTTATTTTTTGTAACCTATCAGATAATGTATTATTGAATGAATTATTATTGTGTTGTGAATTCATTACATGGACGAATAATTTGGCTTTATCATATTTTAAATTATTATTAATTTAATGAATTGTATGACGCCAAAAATGGAGTTTGCTATTTGGAGTTATAGGGATGTTTGAACATCAGGATAGTTTAAAATCATTAAGGAAGTTTGATCTAAATTTATTAACGGTTTTTGAAGCTGTTTATTTTTATAAAAGCGTCAGTAAAGCTGCTGATATTTTAGGCATGACATCTCCAGCGGTAAGTCAGAGTATTCAGAGACTCAGACAGTATTTTCCTGATCCTCTATTTATTAGGGATGGAAAGGGGATATCTGCTACGGTTTTTGCTGATAGCATGCATGAAAATATAAAGGGAAGCTTAAACGGTATTATTGATATTTTTGCGGATAAGGGGGATAGCATCAGAAATCTGGTGATATGGAGTGATCCTCATCTAGCACAGCTATTGATACCGGATGTTTGTAGTCACCTTATGTCATCGGCAAAGATTAAGTGTCGAATTGCTCACAATCTATTGCCTGAGGATCCTATAGAAGTAGAGCATGCGCTGCTGTACCATAAAGCGGACATCATTTTTGATATTGTTCCAATCTATAATTCGGCTATTGAGTCTGAGCTAATTTATAGTGAAAAAATCGTGATGGTTTGTTCTAAAAACCACCCAAGAATTAGTGGTGAAGTGACTAATAGCAGCATAAAGGATGAACGTTACACAACAATTACCAAAAATAGAAAAAAAATTAATGAGTTCAGAACAAAAATAGATATCCTTTTAGGTAAAAGAACCGTGTCTTTTGCATCACCATCATTAATTACGTCTTTAGCCGTGATTGAAAAAACAAACGATGTCGGCTTTTGCCCTGAGTCAATGTATGAAAAGTTTAAAGATATATATAATATTAAGCGCCTAGATTGTGAGGCTGACTTGGGGACCTATGAAGTCTATATGTCTTACAGTAAAAAGGCACAACAAGATAAGGCGCTATTAGATCTAGTGAATAAAGTTAAAGAGGTTCTTATTACGCAGAACACTTCTGTTCTACGCTAGGGTAAATATTGGAGTGTCGGTCCTATAGAAAAGAAAAAGCGCAGCTAGCTGCGCTTTTTCTTATGCGTTAATGGCAATAGCCACAGACGCTAACGCATTAGAATGCGCTGGTATCTTTGAACAAACCTACTTTCAGATCAGATGCATTATAAATAACCTGACCATCAACTAATACTTCACCATCAGCCATACCCATGATTAAACGACGGTTGATAACACGTTTAAAATGAATACGGTAGGTGACTTTTTTCGCAGTAGGCAGAACCTGACCGGTAAATTTCACTTCACCAACGCCAAGTGCACGTCCTTTACCTTCGCCGCCTAACCAGCCAAGGTAGAAACCAACCAACTGCCACATGGCATCTAAGCCTAAACATCCGGGCATCACGGGATCACCAACGAAATGGCAACCAAAGAACCATAGGTCAGGATTGATATCCAGCTCAGCTTCTACATAGCCTTTGTTGTAGTTACCGCCGTCTTCGGTCATTTTAACGATACGATCCATCATCAGCATGTTGCCAGACGGCAGTGGTGGTCCACCAGCACCGAACAGTTCGCCGCGTCCAGACGCTTCAAGGTCTTCTTTAGTATAAGATTCGCGTTTATCTACCATAATTCTTGTAAGCCTTATTTTAATGAAGGGTGCATGTTAGCTAACACGTGTACGCTGAACAAGTCCGATCAGCCATGGTTGAA
This sequence comes from Hafnia alvei, assembly GCF_900095695.1. Lineage (GTDB taxonomy): Bacteria > Pseudomonadota > Gammaproteobacteria > Enterobacterales > Enterobacteriaceae > Hafnia > Hafnia alvei_B. The sequence continues at coordinate 41,947 of NZ_FMIQ01000006.1, forward strand.
CCAGTTTAGCCAGCGTAATGGCCAAGGCAATTGACGTTTGTCCAGTGGACTGATAGCTGCAATTCGATCTTGAATTGCACCGATTAGGCTAGGCCCCGTCTCACTACGGTATACTACGCCGGTCAGAATTGGCAACGCATCTTCTGCATTCTCGACGGCCCAAAGATGGAACGTTCCAGCTTTAACTGCTTCGATAACGTCTGTGCTTAAGCATAAATGACGAGCGTTGGTTGCCGGGATAATCACGCCCTGAGAGCCCGTTAAGCCACGACGCTGACAGGCCTCAAAGAAGCCTTCAATCTTCTCGTTAACGCCGCCAATAGGCTGTACGTGGCCAAATTGGTCTACAGAGCCGGTGACTGCGATCTGTTGGTTGATTGGCGCGAGAGAAAGCGCGCTGACCAACGCACAAAGCTCAGCAAGTGAAGCGCTGTCACCATCAACTTCGCCATAAGATTGCTCAAAAACAATTGAGGCAGAGAAGGGAAGCTGTTGCTCTAAATCTAATTCAGAGATTAGGAAGGCTTGCATAATCATCATGCCCTTGGCATGCAGATTCCCGCCTAGCTCTGCTTTTCGCTCCACGTCAGTAAATTCGCCATCGCCCAAATGCACCGCGCAGGTAATACGCGAAGGCTCGCCAAACATCAGCGGATGACCTGGATACTCTAATACCGACAAGCCATTGATTTGGCCAATGACCTCACCTTCGGTTTCTATCAGAATTTGGCCTAGCTCAATTTCATCATGCATGCGCTCGGCAAGATAGCCCTCACGCCAGCGGCGAGAGGCGAGTGTTTCATTGATAGCTTGAGCATCGATAACCTCATTGCTGTGCAGCGCGGCTTCACGCAGCGTACGAGCGATGAGCGTTGGGCTAAGCGGCAACGTACCTTGGTCACCAATTGCACGAATGGCCGTATTGACGAGAATGGGCCATGCATCTTCTGCAATCGGAGGCAGTTGGTATTCGTTGGCAATGGTTGTTACCAATGAGCACCAACGCTGCATATCCTCGCTATCCACCAGTGACATGTCTGCTTCGAACTCACCGTAAATTGAGTTGAAACATAAATCAGGTTCCATATCCTGAAAATCAGCCAATCCTTCACGGTCGCTGACCAGAATGACCTTAAGGTCGATCGGCATATCAGGAATATGAACCGGCAGCGGTTTATTCTCATCAGGTGAGAACCATTTGAATTTTCTGCCAAGAACGATTTGTTTCAATCGCAGCCAAAGAAGCGGCTGAGCGAGCATCGTACGCAATGACAGGATTAACACACCGCCGTTTGCCTTATGAACCATGCCCGGCTCAAGGGTGATTTTTCCATTGGACTGGCGAACAGTGCCAAACAATTGTTCACCCTCGTACCAGTCGGCAAAAAGTGACGTTGTGGTTGCCGCAAAATTCGCCTGAGGATTGTCAGCTGGCATGATGCTGACGTGCATACCATCGATGTGATATTGGCTGCCTCGCAGGCTGAGCTCCGGCAATAACTCTGCGGTAGCACGATGCAGGATTGCCAAATACTCATAGGTCTCCTCTGCCTTCAAGATCATAAAAGGTGAAGGCGATTGCGGATGACAGAAATGGGCCAAGCTGTTTTCCAAGCGAGGCTGATATTCTGAGAACGTCAGCGCAGGCTGTTGTGCCGCCGCAGAGAAAACAGACTGATAAGGTGTCGTATCGGGCAGTAGCGATTGCCAGTCGAGTCGATAATTGCTCAAAGTCGTCAATTTTATTGTCAGTAGGAAAACCGCAATTATACAAGATTCCACCGCCCTGCACAGGAAACAACGGCAGAAGAGTTAAAAGGAAGTGATTTCGATGCCGACCTGAATAAAAAACAATCAATAATAAAACATGAAATATCTGCAAAACTAAAAAAAGTTGTTATTCTTATGGGAAGTTACCGTGTCACTGGCAGATATCTCAATGAAATACCAACAGCTTGAAAATCTGGAAAGTGGGTGGAAGTGGAAATACTTGGTGAAGAAACACCGAGAAGGGGAAGCGATCACCCGCTATCTAGAAACCAGTATGGCTCAGCAGGCTGTTGATCTGCTGTTAAAGCTTGAGAGTGAGCCTGTTAATGTTCACGAATGGATTAGGGAACATATGAATCCCGATCTGCAAAACAAGATGAAACAAACCATTCGTGCGCGGCGAAAGCGTCATTTCAACGCCGAACACACACATACACGTAAGAAGTCTATCGACTTAGAATATCTGGTTTGGCAACGTTTGGCAGGGCTGGCGCATCGACGCGGTAGTACGCTTTCTGAAACTATCGTGCAGCTTATTGAGGATGCGGAACGCAAAGAGCAGTATGCGAATAAGATGTCATCGTTGAAAAAAGATTTGCAGTCGTTTTTGGGTAAGGCCCCAGAATAGCACTGATTTGTTACCATTAATCACCGTGACAATGAACCCGTATCAACAATGACTCCTACAAACAACGCATAAAAAAAGCCTCGCAATGCGAGGCTTTTTGATTAAAGGACCAACGAGTTAACTTAAGCCTGTGGCTGAGTTACTACGTCTTTGATGCCTTTAACTTCGATTTCTACGCGACGGTCTGGAGCCAGGCAGTCGATCAGAGCTGCGCGAGCTTTAACGTTGTCACAGGTAGAACCAGTAACTGGGTCAGCTTTGCCCATGCCACGTGCAGAGATTTTGTCTGCAGGGATACCTTTAGATACCAGGTAATCTACAACGCTCTGTGCGCGCTGTTCAGACAGTTTCTGGTTGTATTGTTCAGAACCGATACGGTCGGTGTAACCCAGAACAACTACAGAACCGTCTTTAGGATCCAAGTTGCTCAGCTGAGAATACATCTGATCCAGAGCCTGCTGGCCTTGTGGTTTCAGAGTTGCTTTGTTGAAGTTGAACAGAACGTCAGACTTCAAAGTGAAACGCTTGGTTTCAACAACTGGAGCTGGAGCTGGTGCTGGAGCAACAACTGGAGCAGCTTCATCCTGACCGAAACGGTAGGTAACACCTACGCTCAGCAGGGTGTTGTCTGGACGTGCAGCAGTTTCGTTAGCATCACCAATGTTGCTTACGAACTGATAGTCAAGACGGGTTGCCCAGTCTTTGTTCAGTGCGTATTCAACACCGATTGCAGCCAGTGGAGAAACACCGGTGTCGTTGCTGTCGATGTAACGACCTTTGGTTGCAGAGTTTGCAGAACCGTCAGCACGCCATACCATACCACCCAGACGAGTGTAGATGTCCAGATCGTCAGCAATTGGGTAGCTCAGTTTAGCAGCCAGCTGAACGCCTTGAGATTTGAAAGCACCGTTGTTGTCGCCACGGTATTCCATACGACCTAACCAGTCGTAGCCCATTTCAAAGCCCAGGTATGGGTTTGCTTGGTAACCGAAGAACGCACCGCCACCCATCTGGTCAGGACGTACGTTGGTGCTACCAAAATGGTTGATGCTGTTGTCGTAGTAGTGGGACCAGCCCAGTTTACCACCAACATACCAAGTATCATCTTTAGGTGCTGCTTGCGCTACGGTAGCGAAACCAGCGAGTGCCACTGCTAATGCGATAGCTGTCTTTTTCATTTTGCGCCTCGTTATCATCCAAATAGGCCAAAGAGCTAGATTGCTACAATTAGCCCTTGGTTAAAATCCTTTGCTAGGTTTTCGCTCGATTAAATACTGTGCCAATTTTCTCGGCGTTATAGAGCAACCTTCGCGATAACAAGTCTACAACGAGATTAGAAACTTACAAGTACGATGTGATATAGCTCAACAAAAAAACCGTTAACGTGTACACTTCATTTAACGTTTTGTTCAAAAAATAAACGTCGTTTTTTTCGCAAAAAAGAGCAGTAATGCAGGCGTAATGCGGGTTTCTGCTATAAAATTAAATAATTAGCAGTGAAAAAATAGCGCTGATAAGATTTCTCTTAAATTTACTTAATGAAACAATTTGGACTGAATTTTTAGCAGATTTCGTTGTCCTTGCTCTGGTTCCGAATTCAGATCGGGCTGCATAACCAGTCCAAAACACTCTCCATCTTGCGCAGCCTTTCTTAATCTTGTGCGTTCATTTTGGGTCAACGGCGGCAGCCAACCTAATACAACACTATAGTTACCGCTACGTAGTGCGCATTCCATCGCATAGATAGACTCTATTGGCTCAATCTGATTGAGCTGCATAACCTTGCTTGCTGGTAAGCCGGAGTCAGCAAGCCATTGTTTGCTCAGCCGATGTTGCGGATTTAACCAGAGTAACCAGCGAGATTGCTTACCGAGCTGACGCAGTAACGGCAGCAGAAGGAGAGATAACATAGGCTGATGTTCGCTATAGACCAATTCACTGATGACGCCTGCATAGGCATTCCCTTGCTCTTCAGTTTCATGATGCGCTGACGGGCTTAAAAATGATGAGCGTTCGGTGTAGTGATGCAGTGACTGTGTGCGCATGATATGTTCTCGCTGTGTGTACTGTATGAATATACAGTACATGGGTGATCGGCAGAGATCAACCTCTTTTTTACAATGCTCTTCGCAAATCTGCGATGAAAACGAGCGAAAACTAACTTTCAGTTTGGATGCTTTTCGGTAATTCGCTATGTTCTTAATTCACTGTTATTGCTAAATAAAGTAATTATTAGTGTTGTGAATGCATATTAAGGGAGTTACATATGAAAGGACTATTGACTGAAAGGGCCGACGTTGCATATGAAGTTTTTTCTTCGCTCGGTGCGGTGACTTTGCGCTCGCAGTTTGGAGGATTTGGTGTATGGCTAGACAAAACCATGTTTGGTGTGGTCTCTGAAGGGGAGCTATATCTACGGGCGCATAACGAATTGAAATCTCGATTTCTGACTTATGGCATGAAGGCGTTCATCTATACCAAACGAGGGATCCCTGTACGTTTAAGCTATTACCGCGTTGAACATAGCATGTGGGATGACCCGGCTTTCTTGCAGCATCTTGCGAATGCCTCGTTACAGCAATCGGTGATGCTTAAAAAATCGCTGCGGGCGGCAGAAAGCACAGGGTTGCGATCGCTGCCAAACATTAACAATACGATGGAGCGCCTCTTGGGAAAAATAGGCATTACGAGCCCTGAACAGTTGATTAGCATCGGTGAGACAGAAGTATTTATTCGACTAAAAAAATGAATGCCAATCTGCACAACCGGCTTCTCTTTGATTTGGCGGGGGCGGTGAGAAAATGCCATGAAGCGGCGCTCTCATATCAGGTGCGAGCCACGCTGGATGAATGGCTAAAGCAAAATACCTATCGCTGGCAGAAATAATACTGGGGTTTGCCCAACAACAGGGAGCCATAGCTAGGCTCCCGTCAGATAGTTAATTAGGATAGAGATATTAGGCCGGAATAAGTTCACGCTTGAGCTGCATTAGTTCCGGTAACACGCCCATCATCAGGCTTATCTGCTGTACAACCAGCTGTTCCGCGTTATCAGAGGGAGATGCATATTCTTCCAGACGTTGCTTAAGCCCCTGAATGGCCTCTTCGGTACGTTTAGCAATGCTATCATCGTAGTTGAGCGCATCGTCCATATAACACGCGGCATCGTCAAGCATGCTGAGTACTTCGCCGTTATCCAACTTTTCCCGATGTGCGCCTAATGCTGAAATATAGCTAAGCAGCGTATGGTTTAGGCACAGCAGGCGGAAAGCGGACTCTTGCGTTTGAGCATCATTTTTCGGCTCTGCGGACATATTTGAAATCACTGACGCCAGTTCCGCATCGCAGTTATGAGCGTCACGTCGCGCGATTCGATAATCCAACGCGTTGGATTTCCCCTGATGGTATTGCACCAGAATAGCGTCGAGATAGCGGCAATCTGCGTTAAGGGTCTTTTGCACCACCGCAGGCAATGCGCGGAATTTCCAGTCTGGCCAAATAAAGGTAACCGCCGCCCATGCGATAGCACATCCCACCAGCGTGTCGAAAACTCTCGGTCCCGCGACTTCAAAGCCTTCGCCTAACAGGTTAAAGCATAGCAATACCAACAGCGTGATAAACATGGTGGCATGTGCGTATTGCACATTACGAAACGCAAAGAACAGCACGCCGCTTATCACGATTAGCAGCATTTGGCCGTCAAGTGATGGCACAAAATAGAGGATTGGTAATCCCAATAGCACGCCAGCCAACGTGCCAATGATACGCAGCGCTAATCTTCGCTTGGTGGCGTTGTAGTTAGGCTGACAAACGAACAAGCTAGTCAGCAGGATCCAATAACCATGATTTAAACCGGTAAATTGAATAAACCCGTAGCCCACGCCTAAGACTATCGACATACGTACCGCGTGGCGAAAGAGGGCCGATTGCGGCGTTAGATGCCGACCGATCCGCAGCTTCATATCATTCCAACCGCTGATGCGATCGTCAGACAGCGTATTTTCCTCTTCTCGCACGGCAGCTAGAGACTGTTCAGATTCAATATTGGCAAGCTGTGCATCTATTGCTTTGAGATTTAGCAACAGGTTAAACAGCGATTTCACCAAAATATGCTGATGGCCGTGCTGCGTGGCGATACGTTGCAGCGTTGCCTCTAAATGGGTAAAGGCCCGTTCGAAGCGTAAATCATGTTGGTATTTCTGCTGAAGCAGAATGGATTGTGATAACTGGGAACAGGCCTGAGCCTGTAGCATCAAAAGCCGCTGGAAGCGAAACAAAACATCGCTATAGCGGAACATCTCACTCAGTTGCTGATATTGAAAATGCGAAGAGCTGGCGCGCTCATGAATATCTTGCGCGACAAAATAGTAATGCAGAGTACGGCGCGTGCCGCGCTGACCTCGGTCACCTTTTAAACGCGTGAGCAGAGACGCTTTAGTCTGGTTGAGCGTAGTGACCAAATTACCGTTAGCCATTGCGACGTCAATCAGCGGCTGATTGAAGTTCCCTTCCTGATCGGGGTCGAACAAATTAGATTTTGCATCGAGATAAACGGCCAGTTGCCCATAGCTACGAGCCAAGGCTTCTTGCAGTGGCCGGATCGGAAAAATTAGATGGCCCAACAATGTCAGGACGTTGTACCACACCGCGCCAACAACCAAGAGCAACGGCTGCTGATACCAAATGTGGTACATCGAGGTACCCAGCATGGTGTAAATCGCGATCAGCAGTGCGCCGAATGCGATAGTTGCATAGCGTTGCCCTAACGCACCGAGCAGAATAAATCCGATGGTTGACGCCATCAACCCAATGGCAAATAGCCACGGATAAGGGAAAAGAATTTCAATCGAGGCAGATGCAATAAAAAAGCAGGTCAGGGTAATGGCTAAATTACGCAGTCGTCCAACTAGGCGGTCATCAAGATCGGCTAAGGCAGCCGCCACAACGCCAAGCGTGAGCGGAATGGTTAACCGCGGTTCGCCGATGAACCACGGCAGGCCAGCGGCTCCTGCAAGTGCAATAAAAATACGAAAGTTATAAAGCAGGGCGCTACTGTATGCATAGCGCCTTAAACCTGGTGCAAAAGAGAGCACGTTGTGACCCTTTATTTAAAACGACGACTTGCATTGGCAATACGCATCTGCTGCGCAACTTCAACGGGTACGACACGACGCCCCACTGGCCATAATGCAATAGCAGCAATTTTAAAGTTGGCAATGCCAACCGGAATTCCAATGATAGTAACGCACTGCACAATACCCGCGGCAATATGTGACAAGCACAGCCACCAGCCGAAGAGAATAAACCAGACAATATTCAGCAAGGTTCCACCGGTAGAAAGCAGCGTATTTTTACGTTCTGGATATAAGTCATCCACATGAACGGCTTCATTGCCAAACGGCAGCAGAGAAAGTTTGGTTATTTCCCAGCATGAGCGCGTTAGTGGCAGAGTGAAAATTAAAATAACGCTGACTGCCGTCGCTAATAACCACCCCAAAGTCGTGAAGAAACCACCCAGAACAAAATTAAGAATATTAAGTACAGTTCTCATAGATCTTTACCTAAATAACAACATTAACAATATGCATTTTACCGCGCAGTTTACCCTGTTTTGAGTTTCTCTGATATTCATCTGCTATACCCACAGCGTAAAAGAGGGAAAATTCATAAAGATAAGCCCTATAACGCAGGTTCTAGGTATGTTGCAGGATCACAGGTAAACTATAGTGATACTGAAGAACGAAAATACAGTGGCGAAACAATGGAACTGAGAGCAACCAAAATGGGCCAACATCTGGCTCAGCATCCTTATAACCGCGTCAGATTGCTGAATGCGGGCGTTGAGGTGAGCGGCGATCGCCATGAGTACCTTATTCCGTTTAACCAATTGGTCGCCATTCATTGCAAACGAGGCATTGTGTGGGGCGAATTAGAGTTTGAACTGCCTGAAGCCAAAGTGGTGCGTCTGCACGGCACCGATTGGCAAGAAACCCAGCGCTTTTATCACCACCTCCAGCAAAGCTGGCAGACGTGGAGCGATGAAATGGCGCAGATCAGCGCCGACGTACTTTCTGCGCAGGTCGCCGAGCTAGAACAGCTCAATCAACAAGATCGCTGGCTCAAACGCAGTGAACTCACCGATATTGGCACCATGATTAAGGGTTGTTTCGAAGCCATCCCTTTGCCGCAGCAGCGCCTTGAAGAGTTTGACAGCTGCCGTGAACGCTACCGCTATTGCCTGAAGTGGCTGAAGTATGGCTTAAAAATGGTTGATGAACGTAATCAACAATGGACCAAGCGCATGCTGTCAGAGCACGCCGATTTCTTCGAGCAGGTAGAAAGCCAGCCGTTAAATCCGTCTCAGGCACAGGCCGTGGTGAACGGTGAAAATGGCGTTCTGGTGCTGGCTGGCGCCGGAAGTGGAAAAACATCCGTGCTGGTGGCGCGTGCAGGTTGGTTATTGCTGCGCAAGGAGGCCACTCCAGAGCAGATCCTGCTGCTCGCCTTTGGGCGTAAAGCCGCAGAAGAGATGAACGATCGTATCAAAGAGCGCTTGCATACGGCAGATATTCAGGCCAAAACCTTTCATGCTTTAGCGCTGCAAATTATCAATCATACCGGCAAGAAAACCATCAACATCAGTAAGCTTGAGGGCGACGCGCAGGCTAGGCAAAAGCTGTTGGTGAAAACCTGGCAGCAAGAGTGTGCGGCCAAAAAAGCGCAGGCCAAGGGCTGGCGCCAATGGTTAACCGAAGATCTGGATTGGCAGGTCGAAGAGGAAAACTACTGGCAAGACAAAAAGCTGGCGATGCGTTTAGCCCCCAAATTGGAGCGTTGGGTAGGGTTGATGCGTGAGCATGGTGGTTCGCAGGCGCAGATGATTGAAGGTGCGCCAGAAGAAATCCGCGATTTATTCCAAAAGCGCATTCGCTTGATGGCTCCGTTACTCAAAGCGTGGAAAGCGGCACTGAAAGATGAAGGCGCAGTGGATTTCCCTGGTTTGATACAGCAGGCGATTGCGGTGCTGGATAAAGGGCGATTTATTAGCCCGTGGAAACATATTTTGGTCGATGAATTTCAGGATATCTCACCGCAGCGCGCAAGGTTGCTTGAAGCGCTGCGTAAGCAAAACTCACGCACAAACCTGTTTGCCGTTGGAGATGACTGGCAGGCGATCTATCGTTTCAGCGGTGCTGAACTTTCGCTCACCACTGCGTTTACTCAGCATTTTGGTGACAGCGACCGGCGTGAACTCGATACCACATATCGCTTTAACCGCCGGATCGGTGAGATAGCCAATGGTTTTATCCAGCAAAACCCTCATCAGCTACGCAAAGCACTAAATAGCTTGTCTGAAGGGCCGAAGAAAGCGGTGACGATTCTGCCGCAAGAACGGTTAGAGGATCTGCTAAACAAGCTCAGCGGCTACGTAAAACCTGAAGAGCGGATCCTGATCCTAGCGCGCTACCGGTATCTCAAACCGGATGTATTAGATAAAGCCGCTACACGCTGGCCTAAACTCAATATGGAATTTACGACTATTCACGCCAGCAAAGGACAGCAGGCTGACTATGTGATTATTTTAGGCTTACAAGAGGGTAAAGATGGCTTCCCAGCGACAACGGGCGAGTCAGTCATTGAACAGGTTCTGTTGCCACAGAGTGAAGATTTCCCTGACGCTGAAGAGCGTAGATTGCTTTATGTTGCGTTAACGCGAGCACGCCATCAAGTGTGGCTGATGCAGGATGTCGATAAGCCGTCGGTATTTGTTGAACAGCTCAAGCGGCTGGGCGCAGCGGTACAGCGCAAGCCATAAAAAATGGGGACTTAAGTCCCCATTTTTGTATCTATTTCCCAGATTTACTTCAAACGCTCGGCTAAATAGCGCTGGTAGTCGGGGATCGCGATCTCGACTTCGTCTTTAAACATCGGGGAGCTAATCAGAAAATCGGCTGTTGAACGGTTATTAGCGACGGGAATATTCCAAACCGTAGCCAAGCGCAGCAACGCTTTGACATCGGGATCGTGCGGAACCGCATTAAGAGGATCCCAGAAGAAAATCAGCATATCGATTTTCCCTTCCGAAATCAGAGAACCCACCTGCTGATCGCCGCCCATTGGGCCACTGAGCATGCTGTTTACAGGAATGCCGGTTGCGCGCTGGATAAGATTACCCGTGGTACCGGTAGCAGAAAGTTGATGCTGTGCCAGCTGATCGCGGTTTGCTTGCACCCAGCTCAGTAGCGCCTGTTTACAGTGATCGTGAGCAACAAGCGCGATATGTTTTTTCTTAGCAATAGTGCGGGTGGTGAGTTCCATGTCTAGACCTTTAGCCAATCATATGAATTCACACACAATACAATAAGGTTGCTCACCATAATCAGACAAGACGCAAAAAAAAAGGCTGCTTGACGATTAATTCATCACTTTTGTGTTTTTTTGATCAGCGCAGGCAGAGCGGCTGAGGCATCGGAGAGGTTATAGCGCTGCATAGCTTGTTCATAGTTGGCTAACAGCGGCTGGCTGATATGCAAAACATCGGATTTATACTCCACCGGAATACCACGGTTATTCAATAAATCGAAGCTGAGGTTTTTCTCAAACGCGCGAACGTCATGTTCATTAAGCAGCTTGGGAATTTTAATGCTGATTGAGGTGTAGTCGCGTACGTCAAAGACCACCACTAAAGGTACCGAGGTGAACATCCGCTGGTGCTGTCCCGCAGGGGGAACCATTTTCTCCACGCGGAACAATATTTGATGAACACCGCCGTTGAGTTCCAAACTATCGGCGCTTTTAAATAGGGCACTAGGCAGCTGCTGGCCATCAACGGCCAGGAGTTCAACTTCTGAGCTAAACTTTAAGGTAGTAGCAAAAACGGACTGGCTGAGCAAAAATAGCAACGCACCTGTCTGTAAAACGCGATATCTCATGAAACCCTCAACTATAGACTGTGCGAAGGACATTGTTCAGTAGCCTTCATGGTGTGTCAAAGTATTTTGTTGTTAATACTTATTTACATGTTAGCCGATGAATATCAAATAGAGCCACAACCACGACTCAATTAGGCAAGCAAAGTGATAAGAATGACCCGTTTCGCTTACTCTTTGTATTTGCCACTTATGGAGCCAGCATGACCGAACAACAGATCAAATCTATTCTGCAACAGGTAAAGCACATAGCGTTAGTCGGTGCGAGCGATAAACCGCATCGGGCAAGCTATGGGGTAATGGCATATCTGCTAGAGCAAGGCTATCAGGTTACGCCCGTCAGTCCCAAATTGGCAGGGCAAAACCTGCTAGGCCAGAAAGTGTATGCAACCTTGGCTGAAATACCACATCCCATTGATATGGTAGACGTATTTAGGAATTCGGAAGCGGCTTATGGCGTAGCGGAGGAGGCGATTGCGATTAACGCTAAAGTGTTGTGGCTCCAGCTTGGTGTTATCAACGAACAGGCTGAACAGTTGGCGACAGAGGCCGGATTACAGGTTGTGATGGATCGCTGCCCTAAAATTGATATTCCGCGCTTCGGGTTAGAAAAGGCGTAAAACACAGACAAAAAAGCCCAGAATACTGGGCTTTTTAAAGAAAGATTCAGAACGTTAGTTTCTCAGCCGCGGTGCTTGTAGCTGATGACGGATTGATTCGGCTAAATCATCCATAGAAGGCTGTTCGGGATGGGCGTCGCTGTTTTCGCCATCAAGCTGCGCCTCCGCTAAATAGGTATGCACCGCCTCACCATCATCATTCTCCATCACCACGTGATACCACGGCATATGACGCAAATGTTCGTTTGCGGCTAACTCGTCGGCGTCAGGTGCGACTTCGAGTGAATATTCAGGGTCAATATCTACCACCACACCCAATGAGCCTAACAGTTTGTGGCGTACCTGCTGTCCGATGCCAAATTTGCTGGTAATCATAATGACCTCCTGAGAAACCGTTGCTCTTTCCCCTGTCGTTGCGGGTCGCACGAACAGGGTTTACCTATAAATATGTGGGCGGAGACGAACGTTTCAACCTTATCCATGGTATATGCCGCTGCATGAAACCGTTCATGGCAGCGGCGATCGCTTTTTGATTAACCGACTACACGGCAAGCAAAGCCTTTCAGATACAGACCTTCAGGGTAAGATGCGATAACCGGATGGTCGGCCGCCTGACGATACTGCTCTATAAATTGTACATCACGTCCAGCATCTATGGCGGCGTCGGCTAAAATTTTCTGGAACAATTCGATTGGCATCAATCCTGAGCAAGAGAAACTCAGCAAAATGCCACCGCTGTTCAGCAAGTTCATTGCCAACATATTGATATCTTTATAACCACGGCACGCACCCGCCAGCTGACTTTTGTTTTCTACAAACTTTGGCGGGTCCATGATGATAAGGTCAAATTTACGACCTTCATCGCGGTATTTGCGTAGCAGTTGGAAAACGTCGGCACGGACGAATTCAGCTTTACTCAAATCTAGCTGGTTGAGTTCCACGTTTTGGCGAGCCACATCTAACGCCGCCTGTGAGGTGTCTACGCTAATAACGTGCTCACAGCCGCCCATCAGCGCGGACACCGCGAATGCGCCAGTGTAAGAGAAGCAGTTCAGCACTTTGGCGTTGGCGGAAAAACGACGCGCGGCGAGTCGGCTGTCGCGCTGATCGAGATAAAAGCCAGTTTTATGGCCTTCTTTAATATCAACCAAAATCTGCATGCCGTGCTCGCGGATAGGCAATAAGGCGGGTGGTTCGTCGCCCAGCACTAAACCTTGCGCCAAAGGTAACCCCTCTTTTTTACGTACCGCAACGTCTGAACGATCGTAAATTGAGCACTCTGGGTGGCAATGCTGCAGCGCGGCTAACAGATTAGCACGCTGGTATTCAGCGCCTGCTGAAAGCAACTGCAGGACGATGAAATTTTGGAATCGGTCGATGGTAATTCCCGGCATGCCGTCAGATTCACCGGCGATCAGGCGATAGCCTGTTAAATCATCACGCTCGGCCAGCCATGTACGCCACTGCTGAGCGGTTTGCAGACGATTGATGAAAAAGTCACGATCCACGGCTTCCTGCTGATCAAATGTCCAGACACGCGCACGGATTTGAGACTGAGGCGAAAAGGCGGCACGGGCCAGCCATTTTCCCTGAAAATCGCAAACGTCGATGGTTTCACCTGAAGCAGCATTACCCTCAACGCGGGTCACTGCACCGGAGAATACCCATGGATGGCGGTGGAGTAAGGACTTTTCGCGTCCTTTGGCAAGAAATAAACGTGCGGTCATGTTAGTTTTCTATGATCTATGATGAATCAGACAAATAAGGTGCGACATTGTCCGGTTATGGGACAAGAAAAGCAAATACCCAAATCACTCGGAGCTTAGGGAGGCAATATGTCAAAAGTCAGTATGGCGGCTTATGTTGCAGGTAGCGTTCAGGGCGTCGGTTTTCGCTATAACACGCAGCGTCAGGCGCGGGCGTTCAATCTTACCGGCTATGCCTACAACATGGATGATGGGCGAGTGGAGGTGGTGGCGGAAGGAGACGCCGACGCGGTCAAGCAATTGATTGAGTGGATAAAGCAGGGCGGTCCACGCGGTGCCCGAGTCGATCAGGTACTCACAGAACCGCGTTCGCTACAGAATTTCAGCCAGTTTAAAATCAAATACTGATTAAATGCATTTCACCGGCTTTGGCAAACCCGCAAGCTTGGTGGCTTGTTTGGCGGGGCCCTTAGGAAATAGACGATACAAATAGCGACTATTTCCTTTCTCCTCGCCATATTTTTGTGTCATGGCTTTTACCAGCATGCGAATGGCGGGCGACGTATTGAACTCCATATAGAACTCACGCACAAAACGCACCACTTCCCAGTGGGCTTCGCTCAGCTCAATACCTTCTTCCATCGCCAGCAAAGGCACCAGCTCTTCGCTCCAATCGCTACTGTTCAGCAAGTAACCCTGCGCATCCGTCTCAATCTGGCGGCCAGCAAATTCTAACATCGGGATTGTATCTCTCATCGACAAATCAGCGGCTATTGTAACTCATGGAGCGGCAGCGCGGCAAAATGAGCAATAAGGGAAGGAGAAGGGCGCAGCTCAGAAACAAGAAAGCCCCGCTTTTGGCGGGGCACATTTTGTTGGGTAAAACATCTTGTTGGGTAAAACCGTGCTACATATTCAGCTGGGCTGAATTAGTTACTGCGTGCGAAACCCAAAATGCTCAACAGGCTGATGAACAGGTTATACAGGGAAACATACAGGCCAACGGTGGCACGGATGTAGTTGGTTTCGCCGCCATGAATAATATTGCTAGTTTCCCACAGGATGGCACCCGTAGAGAACAGAATAAACAGCGCGCTAATCGCCAGCGACAACGCTGGGATCTGTAAGAACAGGTTAGCAACCACGGCAACCAGCAAAATAACAAAGCCTGCCATCATCATCCCGGAAAGGAATGACATATTTTTGCGCGTGGTCAGCACGTAGGCCGAGCAGCAGAAGAACACCGCCGCCGTACCGCCCAGCGCCAGCATAATCAGATCGCCTGCGCCGCTGGCGATAAAGGAACTTAAAATTGGGCCAAGGGTATAGCCCATAAACCCGGTCAGCGCGAACACCGCCAAAATACCGGCAGGGCGATCGGCCAAACGATAGGTTAGGAACATCAGGCCATAGAAACCAACCAGCATCAACAGCAGACCCGGAGCAGGCAACATCAGCACCGTGCTAGCCGTGGCGGTTAATGCGGAGAACGCTAGCGTCAGTGCCAGCAGAAAATAAGTATTGCGCAACACTTTATGCGTGCTCAGCAGAGAGTCGCGCGAAGATGAGCTGGAAACAACAATACGGTCCATAGAATTTTTCTCTTGTGTAATGAATCGATCGGAAAATTATTGATCTAGAGCAAAATAATAGAGAGGAGCACGCGCGCACGAAAGGCGTTTTACCCTTCTTTACTTTGATTACAGTGGGAAACTATCCAAAAGAAAAGCGCGATAACGTTGATGTTTTCACCAGTGCGCTGAAAAATAAAACAAACAAACTAATAATTGGCGATTTTATCGGCATTCGAACATTCTCGTGCTTTACAAGAAATTCCTGTGCCGTTATAGTTCGTCCCGTTGCGGAGGAGTGGCTGAGTGGTTTAAGGCAGCGGTCTTGAAAACCGTCGAGTGTAACAGCTCCTAGAGTTCGAATCTCTACTCCTCCGCCAGATTTTAGGGAAGTCAATAACTTACAATGAGTTTTTGGTTTATCCTGCATGAAGTGATACAAAAAAAGCCCGTGATAACGGGCTTTTTTTGTATCTAAAATCTGAGTTTTTCATCAAAAACCTATCCAAGTGAACCTGATGGCTACCGTGTAAGGTAGCCATCAATACGGGTAATTAGCTCCGTATAGCGTTTAAACAGTAAAGTCGGGTGATACACCCTTGCTGCAGATCTTCTTTACAGGATTGTAATCAACTGTTCCTTGCTGAGCAGTATAGGTTCAATCGCTATGCCACGCTGCTGTATAGCCCAACGACGGGCAAGCTGTTTTCTGGCGTTGGCGTTTTATGCTTGCTGCAGTTTCATTGGAACATCATTTTTCTGTGTTTGATTCATTCGATAAAGCAAATACGTAGAAATTATTCCTAGTATTGTACAGGCAATTGATAACAAGAAAATATAAGTGTAGCCATCAGAACCATGCTTATCGAGCCAATTTCCTGCCAAAGTGTAGTAGAATGCATCGGGAGAAAAACCAATGAAGGAAGCGAAGCCAACAACAGCACCAGTTTTTTCTAATGGAATCTTAGACTCGGATACAGATGCGAAGTAGATACCTCTAAATGCAAATAGAAGTATGCTAAGAATAAGCATATTAACAACTGCAATCCACATAAAGCTTTCATGTTTAGGTATGAGCATAAATGCGGCGCAGCTAAATAACATGAGAATGAAGCCAAAAAATAACACTTTAATGGAAGAACCAACTTTGTCGGTAACAATACCAGCAGCGGGTGATGCACCCATCTTGATGACATAGGTTCGTATAATTGAAACTATAGAAACTAACGCCAGTGGCATAGCATAAACGTCAGATAAATAGGGGCTTAAATAGGTTAGGCTGGAGAAGATCATATAAGTGGAAAATATGATTGCACCAATGAGCCACGCTTTAGGCATTGATACAACGTTAAATATTGACCTTAAGCGGTTTTTTTCATTGGCATCTTGCGTGGAGTTTTCTTTTTCAATCAGAAAGAATAGAAAAATGCCACATAGAACAGATGCGGATGAGTAAAGCCATATTACACATTTAAATCCATATGATATTTCAGCGAATTTACCAAAAAAATACAAACCAATAAAAGATATCAATGTACCAGCAACACCTGACAGTCCTTCATAAAATCCAAATATGCGGCCCTGCTCTGATTCAGTTCCTTGCATTCGGACAATTTTTATTGATGCTGCAAAAAAAGTGAGAATCGTTGTGATTCCCCATAAACCTGATATTAACAATATTATACTATATGACGGATAAGTTGAGTAATAAAAACCTAGACCACCAGAGGAGACTAAAGAGAACGTAATTAGATTTCGACCCGAGAATCTATCTGCAAACCAGCCGCCTAAAAAATATGAAAACATACCTATGAAACCATACAAACTGAGTGCATTACCTATTTGAGTATGCGACAGTGAAAGAGCTAGTTGCATAGGTTCATAAAATGATGACTTCATGTATGGAAGGCTATACATTGCTGTTGTGCCAAACGCTAACAAGAATATAATAATAAGCTTTTTTGAGTTATTCTTAATTTTCATTTTTAAAACTCTATATGTTAAATATGAAAAATCATTGGCGTACTTATTGGGGCTATAAGATATAAAATTTTCTTATAGCATATCCAAGCCCGTTAAAAAAAACTTAACGCTTGATGAATATCACCAATAATATCTCTTGATGACTCAAGCCCAACAGATATTCTAATTAAATTTTCTCCATTCATTTGAACTAGCGTGTGCTCTTCGCCTAAACTGGTAGCGATGGTGATAAGCTCAAAAGCATTGATAAGTTTTCTGCTGGCTTGATCTCTTGTATATCCATTTATTCCGTCCTTTAGCTTGAAAGAGACCACTCCGCCGCCATGACCATTCATTTGTTGTTGGCAAAGTTCATATTGAGGATGTGATATAAGTGATGGGTATTAAACAACTTCAACGAACTCCTCATTGCTAAGATACTCTGCCAAGGCCTCCGCATTTTCGCAGTGTTTTTTTACACGCATATCTAATGTCTTCATTCCTCTTAAGATCATCCATGCGCTCATTGGAGGCAAGGATGCTCCAGTGAAACAGCATAGGCTTGGCCATCTAATCACCTCAATAAGTTCTTTCGAACCAATGACTGCTCCACCTAAAGTATCACCATGCCCGTTAATAAATTTTGTTAGGCTATGGATGACTAAATCAGCGCCTAATAAGATAGGTTTTTGTAGAATAGGAGTCGCAAATGTATTATCTACGACGACTAGACTTTTGTTTGCATGTGCATAATCACAGATTTTTTTTATGTCTACTAAATCTAACGTTGGGTTTAAAGGACTTTCTATATAAACCAGTTTTGTATTAGGCTTTAGTGCTATTTCAACGTTTGCTGCGTTTGTTGCATCAACAAAAGTTATATCTACTCCAAATTTTTGTAATAATTGGGTCATTAGAATGTTTGTGTGAGAGAAGACCCCGTTGGAACTGATGATGTGATCGCCAGCCTTCACCAGTGCAAGTAGAGTTGAGGCAATAGCACCCATGCCAGAAGTGCTAACAATTGCGCTTTCTCCTGCTTCGAGCATGGCTAGTTTGGATTCTAATACTGTAAGTGTTGGATTACATTCGCGTGTATATACATATCCCCAGCTTTGACATAGCTCTTCAAAATGTTCAACAGATGTAGCTGCAAAGGTAGCTGTTTGAAAAATTGGAGTGGCAAGTGCGCCAGTTGTTGGATCAGGTTGCTGCCCCCAATGAATTATTTTTGTATCAAGATCATGACCAGCATCATTCATTTCTAATCTCCTAGTAACACTGACTTTTTATATATAAGTCATGTGTAGGTTATATAACTTGTTATATTCAGTAGGATAAATAGCATTGATATGCGGTAAACTATAAAGTCTATAGTTGCTATAGAGTCAATAGAAGCATAATAGAGCTGCATCACACTTATTTAATTTCATTCGTTGCACTACGACTGTTAACGAACTGTTGCTGGTGGCCTTTTTTTGTTGTGTTGGTGTGAGTAATGTTACTCATCATTGAAATGAATTAGTAATACCGGCAATCCCTAAGACCTGTACCTTTACACAAGACATCTGAGATCAATTTCGCGTTTTTGAACCCTTATTTGTATCTCAGTTAATAGGCCCTTATTTATACCTGTTGATAGCGGATCTATTATAGGAATCTCATATACATTATCCTCTACAGGAATTCTTTTGTATTCAACGTAATTAATTATTTTTTTTAAACTGTTATAATTATCTTTATATGGCCCTCGATAAGTTATGCAGATAAAATCGCCGTCAGGAATTTCAATGATTTTCTTTTTCGCTTTTTCGTTGAAAAGATCACGTTCTACAACAACAAAACTATTTTCGTAGGTTACTTTTTTATTGGTTGTAATGTTTTTTATTGAAAGTATTCCACTAACACCTCCATAAAATATAGATATATTTTCCTCTAAAATATTAGCAATTTTTCTTCTCGAAAATTCCATTGCATCTTCGTAGTTTAATCCTGGCTCATATCCTATGGATAAAACACTCCTATTAGGAATGTGTTTTCTAGTTATTTCCCCTACATTTTCAGCATATATACTATTTTGGATGGTTTCTTTCTTAGTCGTTAAAACCTTTTTAATGAGTTCGAGATGTCTTATTTTGTTCTCAACAAATTCTACTTTTCGCTTGAGAAGTTCTAATATTTTATCATCACTATCGGTCAAGTGCTTTCTAATTTCTTTAAGTGGTATATCTAAGTACTTCAAGTATTTTATAGTGTCGAGAACGGAAAATTGTTCTATTGTGTAATATCGATAATTACTTTCCTTATCAACATATGCTGGTTTGAATAATTCAATTTTATCATAATATCTTAATGCCTGTACGCTTATCATATGAAGCTTTGACATTTCACCAATTGAAAAATATCTAGCCATTACGTGTTCTCTGTAGAACTATAGTTTTTGTATTTTATACTCTACATATAAATAAAACATGTGTTTTTTACAGGATGTTGACATGGGTGCATGTTTTTTAAAACACTTCAATTACAGAGGTCTAATTCTTTTCAAAAAAAACGAGATTGGAGTTTAAAATAGTTACTCTATGGCTAGAAATGTTCTGTTTTTGGTGCAGTGAATTAACATATGCTCATATGAGGGCCTTGAGTTAATACTAATACCTTGTCCAGTCATCCATCAACGCCACACGCTTAGGCCATAACGCCCCACATTGATATGCAACTTCAGCCTTATCTGCAAGTTGATGGGCCTGAGCATGTTCAATCACTTCGCGTTAATAATCTGTTGTTTCACCAGCCCAGTCACGAAAAGTGGAACTGAAGCCGTGTTGGGTTAAACCTGAATGACCCATTCGTTTCAAGACAGCTAGCAATGACATATCTGATAGTTTCCCACCACGAGGAGCAGGGAAGACACTGTTATTGTCTTTAAAGCATTGTAAATCCTTTAATAGGGTAACAGCAGTATCAGACAGTGGTATACGGTGTTCTTTTCCGGCCTTCATTCTATCTCCGGGCATACGGTACAGCATAAAGTGTCGGATTTCTTCGGAGGTATCAAGACATCCCCGAATGGTTTTTTATAACATATTGTTTATTAATGAAAAAATTAACTATTGCTTATATTTTCGAGCATTATTTGGCGGACTACTCCTCCGCCAAAATTCGAAGGCCACGCTTTTAAGCGTGGCCTTTTTGCTTTGGTATTTTGCTAACCCAAATGCGTTATCTCATGAGGGAAAGCCCCCTAGCGAAACACATTCGCCTGGGTTGCATGGGCGATGTACTCAATGGCTTCCTGCGCGCGCACGCTATTTCCTTCTTTATCCAGCGGCGGTGAATAGACCGCAACCGCATATTTGCCCGGAACGACGGCAAAAATTCCGCCGCCAACGCCGCTTTTTGCTGGGATCCCCACGTTATACAGCCACTGGCCCGAGCCGTCGTACAGGCCCGCAATCGCCATTTCAGCCAGAATCTTTGGCACATTCTCCTCGGCGATAAGACGCTTACCGCTATAAGGTGACTGCCCATGATTGGCAAGCGTCGCGCCCATTTTAGCCAAGTCGAGGGTAGAGGCATCCACGGAGCATTGGCGGGTATAAAGATCAACGGCTTCACGTGGATTGCTATACAGCCTACCGTACGACTGCATCAGCAAAGCGAGTGCCTGATTATGCTGATTGGTTTCTGATTCAGACTGATACACTTCTTGATTAACGTGCAGCTGATTATCGGCAAAGGCATTCAAATTACCCATAATCTGCTCCCATTTGGCCTCAGCGTTCTTGGCGTTAAGCAAACTCACCGAGCTTATAGCCCCCGCATTCACCAGCGGATTTTGTGGGCGTTCTGGACGCAGTTCAACGGCTAAACCTGAATTAAAGGGAAGGCCGGTCGCATTCGCCCCCAGCTTATTCAGCGTCTGCTTTTGCCCTTGCTGTTCCATTGCCAGCGCCAGAGTAAATACTTTGGTAAGCGATTCGAGTGGAAAAAGTGCGTCTTTATTGCCTGCGGAAAAAATCTGCCCATCCACGGTGGCGACAACGATGGCGTAATTATCAGGACTATATTTCGCCAAGGCGGGAATGTAGTCGGCTACGTCACCACGTTTGTCATTTTTAAATTGCGTGTAGGCATTCTGCACTATGGCTGAATAGTTGGTGGTCGAAGGTTCGGCATTCGGCGCCGTTTTTGCGTAGCCAGTTCCCATCAAACACACGGTGATAAAAAAGGCTGAAATAACCTTATTTTTCATAAGTATTTTGGTTTGCATAAGTGATTTGGTTTTCATAAGCGTTTTCATATCAGTTTCCTAACAGGCTGAACTGCTGCGGGACGGTAAGGCAGGAAAAGGGAAACATACACCGCGGCATGTCTCCCTTGAGGTAATGACAAATGAAATGTTATTTGGCTTCAGCTTCAATGATGAATTGCTCTGAAGGCTGGCTATCATCCACCATACTGTCGAGGCTCCTAGCGGTTCCGTGGCAGCCTTCGCCGTAATGTTCACCTTCCCAACGACCGACTAAAGCGGCACCGACGGCATTACTCATCACGTTAGTGGCTGAACGTCCCATATCGAGGAAAGGATCGACGCCCATCAGCAGAATCAAGCCCGCTTCAGGGATATTAAACTGGCTCAACGTGGCTGCGATAACCACCAGCGAGGCTCTTGGAACACCCGCCATACCTTTTGATGTCAGCATTAAAATCAGCAGCATCGTAATTTGCTCGCCCATGCCAAGATGGATATTGCAGGCTTGGGCAATAAAGATAACGGCAAACGAGCAGTAGGCCATTGAACCTACTAGGTTAAATGAATACCCAATCGGCAACACGAAGCTGGCAATTTTGTTGCTGACGCCAAATTTTTCCAACGCTTCTAACGTACCAGGGAAGGCCGCTTCAGAACTTGAGGTGGTGAATGCCAGTAGGGCTGGCTCAGAAATACCTTTGATCAGTCGCAGGGTACAGCGGCCAATCAGCAATACTGAACAGCCAATCAGAATCACCCACAGGCCGGCCAGCGTGAAGTAAAACTCGCCCATGAAGATCCCGGCGCTTACTAATACCCCAAGACCGCGCTCTGAGATCATCGCAGAGATGGCGGCGAATACGGTTAGAGGCGCGAAAAGCATGACGTAGCCCGTGAGTTTCAGCATCAGATGCGCTAACGAATCAAGCACGGAGACGATCGGCTGGGCTTTATCGCCGATGGCGGAAAGGCTGATCCCCATAAAGATAGAGAACACCACGATCTGAAGGATTTCATTACGCGCCATCGCGTCAACGATGCTGGTTGGGATCGCGTGAGCAATGAACACTTTCGCCGAGAACGGTACCGGCTCAATGCCATCAACGACACCTGCGCCCGCGGCGACAAAGTTGATACCATCACCAGGTCTCAGCAGATTCACCACGACCAGACCCAGTAAAATGGAGATGAACGCCGCGCAGATAAACAAAAATAGCGTCTTAGAAAAAACACGCCCTAAGGTTTTGGCATCGCCCATTTTCGCGATCCCGACCACCAGCGTTGAAATGATTAACGGTGCAATAATCATTTTGATTAAACGCAGGAAAATATCGGTAAAAATAGAGATCTCGGAGGCGTAGGATTTGGCGAATTCTTGGCTACAGAACTCGTTTATTAAAAAACCAGCAATAACACCTATTATCAGACCCAATATGATCATTGTGGTTAGGTTTTTCGATTTCATAATGATTCCATTTATAAGTAGGGTAGTATCATTTCTCTAACGTTATTTAATAACGGAGCTGATGTTGTGCTTCATTGAATGAAATTTTTACCCACGGCATATTTGTGTATTAAATATTTCCTCTTTATTGCCAAGTCATGGTGCAAAGTTGTGTTGTAAAGTTATGCTGCTAAAAAATGCCGTAAAGAAAAACAGTACTTTCAGGGTAAAACGGTGCAAAGCACAGCGAACGACGGAGCGCTTCGCACCGTGTGTTTCAGTTTGATATTTAAAAAGCTAAACCGCGAATTCAAGTTTTAACAGCGGTGCGTGCTGCTGAGCGCCATAGACGTCGGTATCGCCTACGGAACCAGACACAATGCTGCGAGGCATTACCACCTTAACGGCATTCGCCGGGTCGAACCACACAATGCGATGAACTGATTTCGGATCTATTTTATAAATCTGAGCAATCAGCTCTTTTTTAAATTGTCCTGATTCTTTGATGTGGGAATATGTTTTTTTATCCTTAAATAAAATATCCAACACTAATTCATAAGGACCCGCATTTTTAGATCTGACCACATGAGCCAACTCTAGGATTGATTGTTTCATGCGATCGCTCCTTCAGGCGTCACGTTTTCTAAACGGAACTTAAATTTAATCTCAGGCGTATATTCCATTAAATGATAAATGGAGAATTCATACACCACGCCGCCTTTAATATCTGACGGAGAGAATGGGAACGCTAAATTACCCGCGGTTGCAATTCGGCCTGAATAGCCATAATGCAGCAGGGTGGAGCGGGCGAGAGAGCAAATACTGTCGGCCATCGCCTGAGTAGGCGCCACGACGTCGAGTAAAATCCCCAGCTCATAAGAGGTGGTATTCGGCTCGGGCTCCATCTTGCCCATAACGCCATTTTTGCCGTAAAGATTGAAATTCAGCTTCACCGCGTCTGGAGCGATGCTCAAGTTCTTCTCTACGCTTTGACGCACTTCCACCAAGATATCGTCAATGTTGGCAATCATGATTGGATCACGGGTTCCGGCAATACTGAGCGTGCGATAGCCCACAGGGCGAGCGCCTTCCAGCTTCACGGTATAAGGTGTTTCTTCATGTACCGAACCGGTCACACGGACTTGGCCATTGCCAGCATCTTTAAACTGACAGGCTTTCAGGTTCAACACTCCGCCAGGACCCGGCAAGAAATAAGGATCTGATTTCTCATACAGCGTATGCGCCGCCGCAGAGGTCTCGGTAAACTGACGTTTTTTGTTGAACGCTTTCAGGGTAAACCCGCTTTCGTCCAAAATGCCCATGGCGCAATCAGACCCTGATCCCGGCGTGGCCGCGATGGCCGCACACTCCAGTATTTTGCCGCAGTGCAACGCCAAACCTTCGTCGAATCCTTGCATGATAGGCAGGGCTGCAAAGCAGGCAGGATCGTAGGCTCGACCACCTAGCACCACCTGCGCACCCGCCGCCAGCGCTTCTTGGAACGGCTCGATACCCATTTGCGCCACGATATAGGTGGTTGCATCGATGGCTTCGTGGGTCAGTTCAGGAACAAAATCCAGCGCGGTAATTTTTCCGGCGTCGAGTGCTGCGTGAACGACCGCCTTATCCACGTCGGCAGGGATCACTGCCATGGTAAACTCGAGCGCTTCTTCTTTGGCAATCTCAAGAATGATTTGGCGACACCACTCAAGGTGAGGCGCGGCACCAGAACCCCCTGCGGTGCCAATCACCACCGGAATATTGTGCTGAACACCGGCGGTGATCATATAGCGCAAATCACGCTTGACCCCTGCGCGGTCGGTGAAGGCTTTGCCTGCGCCGAGATAATGTGGACCCGGATCGGAAGAACCCGCGTCAACGGCGATCAAATCGGGAGATTCCTCCATCGCCAACATAAAGCTTTCTTCTGGGAACCCGTATCCCAGAATGGCGGTTGGCGACAAGATCTTAAACGTTTTAGACATGTTAGTTCGCCTTTGTATTCAACTGAGCGAGAGTACGCGACATCTCGTTAAATACGATATTCATCCCTTCATCAAAGCCCATCCCCGGCTTGATCAGCATACGCATTGGGCGCGAGGCGATGGCAACGTGCACACAGGTGCGGGCGCTAACGTCGGTTTCGTTACAGGTACCGCCCTGATAAGCCTCCATGCCTTTTTTATTACAGTAAAGAACGGCGTCGACGATGTTATGGATACTGCCCAGATCTGGCGTTTTAATCTGAACCATATGGCAGCTGCCGGCGTCGGTAAAATCGATGATGTCCTGATAGGTATTGCACCATTCATCAGCCACGATTTTGACCTTAGAGCCCAGCTTTTTAAGGTGATGGGTGATCTCGGTTAACAGACGGATCTGATCGGGTTTGTTACCGGCGTCAACTGGACCTTCAATGTACAGTTCCAGATCGCCCGCTTGCTCTTGCAGGCTGGCAATATATTCCGCACAGCGGATCGGATCTTTATCAAAAATCAGACCGATGGTGCCGTAAACGTCAATATGCAGATTCGGTTTATAGTTAGGATCGACGCGCAGATCGGCAATGCGCTTTGCCAGCCAGCTCACATACTCACGCAGCTTCTCACCGTTGCGGCCCAGTTTTTCATCCACGTTGTTAATCAGGCCGTGAGGCAGCACGTCAACGCCTTTCACGATCATTTTGTCGACGGCGATGTAGCGATCGTCACCGCTCTGGCCAAACAGAGGGATAGATTTGGCGATCACCGGCAGATGCCATTCGTCGCAGACAACTTCGGCTTTTAAACGACCGGTGGCTAACGCGGTTGCGTCCAGTAACGCCTGTGACAGACCATAGCGGATCGCCGTATGCAGCTGTTTGCCTTCAATGGTCACGTCGTCAAAGAAGCGGGCGTTAAGCAAAAACTCATCTACGCTGCGGCCTTCAAGCAGCGGCTTAATGTGTTTTTCCAAGAACGGAACAAAGTTGGCAGCCACAAACAGCGGATCGCGACCGCCAGCGCCAGAGTATTGCACCGCCGCACAGTCACCCACGGCCACCGCGCCATTTTCTAAAATTAATTGGATAGAAACGCATTCACCGGCCTGACGGATCGAGGTAAATCCTGGCGTGACCGGCTTCCCTTTATAGATAAACCCATCTAACTGAGCGCCATTTTTAATCGCCTGCTGATCGTCAAAATAGAAGGATGAATTGCCAGCGGTAAAGAGTGCGTGTTTGATTTTCATTATGGTCTTCCTATTAATTTGCTATGGGATACAGCGTTAATATCATCAATGATCATTTGGAAAGAGGGCTCGCGGCCTTCTTCCTTGGCGCGTTCGGCAACAAAGTCGTGGTGCAGCGTCAAAACGTCTTTAGGCAACGGCACTGAGCCCGGATCGAATACGCGGATCGCCCCGTTGTTGTCGCGGATCGGCAGCATTTTTCCTGAGTTGCAGGTGGCTGGCGCAAACGGCACATCCAGTACACCGGCTTCAAAGGCGCGTACGGTGCCGATTGCGATGTCGCCATTGCCCAGCTCCAGCACTTTGTTCATCACGGCACGCACTTCACGCTTGATAAGCTCCACTTCGCGATCGACTTCTAGGCACGGCGGGAATTTCTGATCGCGAACCATATTCAGCATCTGATTAGAGGCGCGTAGCCCTTGCCCATTAGCTTCTGCGGTTGGAATGCCATAAGCCTCATGCGGGCTCTTGGTAATCACCTTAGTGGCGCCAGCCATACCGGCAACCGCAGCACCCCACGAGATAACCGCGAATGCGCGGGACTCATCCTCAGGGAAACCGCCCATCCACTGATGGAAAACGGTGCTCAGCTCATAATTCTCATAGCCGTTGGCACGGAAATATTCATGAGACAGATCGCGCAGTGATTTAATGGCGGCAATGTCTTGCACGATGTTACCGACCTGACCGTAGCCGACGGTAATAGAGCGAACGCCTTGCTCCAGCGCGAGCAGCCCTTCAATGATGGCCACCGCATGGGAAACAAACGGTGGGATCAGCGTGCCGGTCAGTGGGCCGAAAGGCTCTCGGTTGATCCGAATACCGTGCTCTTCATACACGCCGATCAAGCGGTCGCAGTACTGCCAATCACGGATGGATTTTTCGAGCGTGACGCGCTTAGCGTACGGAATGTTGTAGGAGATACCGCCGCCTTCGTAGCTGGTAAATCCGCTGGCCATCGCAATCTCGGCTAACAGGCGAGCATCGGGCGTGCCATGACGGATCTGCAGGGGCTTGTCGAGTGATTCGGTAATGCCGCGGCAGGCTTTTACGCCGTGGTTGACGACCGGCAGACCGTTAAGCTTTGACGTTCCTGCTTCAATGGATTTCTGAATGCCGATGGCGGCTTCTTCATAACGATTCAGACGGGTATAAGCATCAATCGTGGTGGGCAGCAGATCGCAGTCTTTTTGCAGCGTTTTGAGCAGCGCAATATGCTCTTCAATTAACGCCACCCCCGCACGTGGCTGGCTGAGCGTAATACCTTGGTTGTCGGCTTCAAACAGTGCCTTGGCAAAGTTTTTGGATTCAGGAATTGTTTGCTGGTATTTGACGCAGTCCTCAAATTTTTCAACATCCTTTCCGGTATGCCAAGTTTGTAAAACACCGGCACGCTCGGTCATAAAATCGTCTAACGTAATTTTTTTGTTTCGAAGTTCCATCATGACTCCAATTTTTACTTGTTCAAAATACGAACGCTAGTCTGGGCGGCAGCTTTAGGAAAGCGACGAGCGACATTGGCGAGTAGCGGAAGTAAACCCTGTGTATCTCGGTAATATTCAAACTGACTAGGCAGCAGCACTTGCTTGCCGTTGTCGTCCAGATCGCGATATTTCAACCAGTGGTGAATATCAAAATCATTGGCGCGCGAGAGCCAGCCACCGGTGCCGATCACTTTTCTGATCGGATTGAGATCTCGGCCCACTTGCAGGTCGACATTTCCGGCGCAGGTGCAGACCTGTACTTTTTTGCCCGCGTGGCGTTCGGCTGCATAACCCACACAGATCCCCGCCAGCAGTTGATCAAAGACGCGTTCTTCATCGGTACGTGGCAGATAGCCCGGATGAGCCACCAGATGCTTCAGGTAATGATGAAAGGCCGCAATTTTGCTTTCTTGATGAGAAAAATAATGAGCAATCAGCGGTGCTCCGGTTTCACCTGCCGTGATGGCTGAAACTCGCATCCCCAGATCGCCTTCTACCGTGCGTTTGACGATGGGCTCTGGTAGCCCATGCATAACGGTATCCGGTGCCAGACTGTTCTGGTTCGCCGAGTAAATATCGGTCGTGGCGCCGCCCATATCGAGAAGCATGAAGGTTTCCCATCCCACGACGTGCCGGCGGATCTGCTCCACCAGTTCGAAAACGGAGTAGGGGGTCGGTAAAGGTTCTTCGCCGGTTTGCTCGACAATGACGTCTAGCCCTTTACCCTTAACGATTTTATGCAGGAAAATATCGCAAATAGCGCTGCGAGCACCCAATGGACTCGGGTTATCCAGGCTTGGTAAAACGTTATCGACGATGGTTAAATCCTTATCGCCGAGCAGATCTTGAATCTCATCTTGCAGGTCGCGATTACCCGCATAAATAATGGCGCATTCGAGATTAGATTTGGCCAACAGCTTGGCGTTAGCTAAACCATGCACGCAGTCACCGCCGTCGGTGCCTCCGGTAAACAGCAAAATATCGGGCGGCGTGGTCTCTAAAGCACGCAGATCTGCTTTGTTCAGGTTATAAGCAAAATGCTGTGAAACCTTTGCTCCGGCAGAATGCGCCGTGACCTTCGCCGACTCTAACGTAATGCTGGGCACCAGACCGATGGCGGCAACGGCCAGTCCACCTTTGGCCGACGAGGAATAATCGAGTTTGATTTTTCCCGACGCCAAGAGCGGACGTGCATCGTCAACGTTGAGGATTTTATTCAGAACGGTAAAAAATCCCTCAGCCAGATGGTGCGGTGTTGTTGGAGATAATGCACAGTTCTTGACTTCAATATGGTCATTATCTCCCACCTCGAACACTGCTCCTTTCGTCCACGTGGAGCCGATATCGATAGAGACGTTGATCATTGCACGCCCTCTGCAACACGTTCGTTTTGCATGACGGGCTCAATGTCTTTTCTCATCAGCGAGCAAACCAGCTCCAGATCCGTATCAGGGGCGAAGACCCGGTTAAAGCCCATCCCTTTAAACTTGGCTTCGATATCGCAAAAGTCATGTTTACCGATAACCAGATTACCGCCCACATAGAGCAGAATGTCGCCGATGCCGCGCTCGATGCAGTTTTCCCGCATGCCGATGCAGTCCACTTCACCGTGCCCATAAATAGAGGAAACGACGATAGCCTGCGCGCCGGTTTCAATGGCCGCATCAATATACTCATCTTGGCTAACCATCACGCCGAGATTAATGACGTTGAAATCGTGCATGGTGAATACGCGATCTAATACTTTGTTACCAACAGCATGGCAATCAGCACCGATGACGCCAATAACAATTGTTGGATTTTGCATGTTAATAAGCCCTCTATTTAGATAACGGTCCATATTTAGCTTGGTGACTGGAAAGTTAATGCCATGATCAAAATCATGATTGAAACTCACCAGAGGTTATTTTTTGTGACATGCTGCATATAAAGTGTTGGCGATAACGCGACGATAAAAATTCAAAAAAAACCGCTGAATATTTGTTCATTACAATGTGCTTTTTGCGCCAATCAAACACAATTGATATCTCGTCAGGAGTTCTTGAAAAATAAATAAATTATTATTTAAAAATAAAAAAATTAAATAAAATCGTTCAATAACATGGTGTTATGTGTTTATTGCTTTTTGTGAAAATACATAACCCCCCGCTAGGGTGCTAAATGATTATCCATTTTTGTGATCTACTTAGTATTTAGTGGAGTGTGACCTTTGTCATATTTATGGGGTGTTTTTATAATTTCAAAAAAATAAGAAAATTAAAAAGGTAAGCGTAAATTTGCCACCCGTGAATAAATACCATTGATAATTATCAATGCGTCACCTCGCAATACTGATAAGACCATACTGCGTGAAATTTTAAACCAGAGATCATTCCTGTTTAAATAACACCTAAATTTAACCACTTCATTTAAAGAATGAAGGGTATAAATGAGATGCAGTCACTTGCTATTTAGATATCGTCGCTAAAGTACGCCACCGGCAACGGTTTTAACGACATGAATTCTCGGGTAGCTTTCAGCTATTTTTCGCTGCTGTAATGCACTGACTATTTTGTCGATATCATGTTTACGCCGATCGCAGAGTAAGCCAACGATGCTCCCGCTGTGGGCCACATTCAAACCATAAAGTCCCCAATGTTCGACCAAATCGCGCAGCTGGTTAAATTCAGGTTTGGGTAATAAAGATTCACTGGCAATCGCACTAAGCGTGGTTGCTTCGCCAAGGCGATAATAACAGCGGCGATGGTTGGCAAGGTGAAACTGGATCAGGGCATTTTCTAAATTTTGCGCCTGATTGAGTAACAGCGCCTGGCGATCTCTACGGTGAAACTCTTCGGTAATGACGCGCTGCGGGCTTTCTAGCAGCACAATATCCAGCGTAGGCAGCCACGGAAAATGCTGCTGGGTT
This sequence comes from Hafnia alvei, assembly GCF_900095695.1. Taxonomy (GTDB): domain Bacteria; phylum Pseudomonadota; class Gammaproteobacteria; order Enterobacterales; family Enterobacteriaceae; genus Hafnia; species Hafnia alvei_B. The sequence continues at coordinate 72,458 of NZ_FMIQ01000006.1, forward strand.
TGCGCTGTCTGATGGTCAAAAAGCGTGAGGCTTTTAAAGATGGTGCTGTCCGTTGGCTCAATGGCAACACAAAGTACAGCCAGCTGTTCGGGGCTTAGCGAACGGTTAAGCAAACGCGCAGTAGCCACTGCCGTGGCGGCGATATCTGCGGTGCTGCTCGCTAAACCTTTGGCTACTGGAATGGTTGAGTCAAACTCAATGCGCAGACTTTCAGCTAGCCGTGGCGATTCACCGAGAAAGGACAATACCTGCTGAAGCATTTGCCGCATTCGCGGGCGCTCTTGCGGACCCGGTTTTCCTTCATTCACGTAAACGGTGCTATACCAGTTGATAGGGCAGGAGATCAGCTTTTCCCCTCCCACCATCCACCCCTGCAGTAGTTCACCACAAGAGGCCGGACAGGATGCTTCAGCCATAAATCACACCTTGATGCCGATGGTTAACAGTCTGTTCGCAAGGCTAAACAGATTTTATTTTGCCAGTTTCACGTCGGATGTTGTTGGCTATACCGCCTGCAGCAATAATTCTTGGCTGATATCAACTTGGCTGGAAGCAAATGACAGAATTTCGCTGAGATTGACCACTTGGCCGATAACCAGTAACGCAGGTGCATGCAGATTTTTACGCTGAATTTCATCCTTGAGGGTGGTTAAGGTGCCTTTCGCCATCTGCTGTTTCTGCTGGCTGGCGTACATAACGGCCGCCGCAGGCGTATCGGGAGATTTACCGGCATCGATCAGCAACTGGCAAATCTCCTCTTGTCGGGTCATCCCCATAAGCACAATCAGCGTGCCTTCCAACTGTGCCAGCGCCTGCCAATTTTGCGGTTCGTTGCCTTGACACATATGACCCGTCACTACGTGAAAACTGGAGGCATAGTCACGATGCGTTACGGGGATACCTGCATAGGCTAACCCGCCGATAGACGAGCTGATCCCCGGAATAATCTCGAAAGGGATCCCACAATGCGCCAGACTTTCTGCTTCCTCGCCGCCGCGCCCAAAAACATACGGGTCGCCCCCTTTTAGGCGAACGACATTTTTTCCCATGAGGGCATGATCAATGAGGATTTGGTTGATATTCTCTTGAGGGATCGGATGATTATTAGGTTTTTTCCCAACGTTAATAATTTGACAATTCGACGCAGCCTGCGCAATCAGATCAAGATTAACTAAACGATCGTGGACAATAACGTCAGCCTCACGAATAGCGATTAATCCTTTAACCGTGATGAGTGATGCATCTCCTGGTCCAGCTCCCACTAGTAAAACTTTTCCTTTCCTCATTAGACAAACCTTTATGGCTAAAACTTATGGCTGAAGTTTCGGGTAATTAAAATTACCGCTAGATTTATAATTATATAAATTTTCATGGGTCTTACTGATGCGACGCTATTATTAATGACTAAAAAAAATATATGTTTGACGCCGCTCGCAATATTTAATCATTTTACGGAATGATCTCTTTATATTATTTGAGGTTCTTGATTTTTGTTTATATCTCGTTGAAGTTAATAGTTAATTTATTTACTGTTCATTTAGTTTTTAAGGTTTTATGAGTAAAGTAATTACTTTGCAAACTGGGTATTTAAATCTGCTATGTCCTCGGCTATGTTTTTGTTTTATAAATTTTGATTTTTTGTGGCAATTAATGAACTTTAATTATTATTAAGATGCTGGTCACAAAAAAAACCAATTGCTATGTTTGTAAATATGAAAGTGTGTATTTTAAATACCGAGATTTAAATGGCTCTTAATATGCAATAAAAATACGCTTTCTATATATATTACGCTGCAATTTTATTGGCGTGTGTCAGCGTGTTTTTTAACTAATTTGTTAAATTAAATGTTAAGTTAATTAATTGTTACCACCTTTTATTTACATGGAAAATACAACCAGGGTGTTTGACGAAATAAAAATAAAGGGTGTAAAGCGAAAACGTCGAAACCAAAAAATCGAAACATAAAACATATAAATGAGCCAGTGGTGTTTGTGCACCGTGATAAGCCGAGGGTATTCAATGATGGAGAGGCATAAAGGAAGAACCTTGCACAAAGGCTATACCACTGGGTCATGTGCCACGGCGGCGGCACGTATCGCGGCTTTGATGATCCTGCGTCAGCAGATTATTGAACAAATTTCGCTTACCACATCCGCTGGCGTCACGCTGTTCTTATCGGTAGAGCATCCTTTGATCGAGGGACAGCAAGCCACAGCGGCAATATGCACCGACGGTGGTGACGATATCGATGCCACCCACGACATGCTGATCTATGCGCGGGTCAGTTTGAACAACAGCGGCGTTATTACGATTGACGGCGGTGAAGGCATTGGGCGCATCACTCGCGCAGGGCTAGGGCTATACGTGGGAACCGCGGCCATTCACAAAACGTCGCGCCAAATGATTGAATTGGCGGTTCGTGAGGTGATTGGCTCTGGTCGAGGTGCGGATATTGTTATTTTTGCCCCAGAGGGGGAAAAGCGCGCGTGCAAAACCTACAACGTGCATTTGGGGATCGAAGGTGGAATTTCCATCATCGGCGCTAGCGATAGTGTAAACCCGATGTCGGAAGAGAGCTGGAAACGCGCTCTGGCGATTGAGCTGGAGACCAAACGAGCCCAGGGCTTAGAGCAGATCATTTTAGTTCCCAGCAATGACGAAGAGTGCTTGATTGCAGAACACCTCACCGCCTGTGGGCATCACGCGGTGGTGATGAGCAACTTCGTTGGCTACATGCTGCAAGAGTGTGTGCGGCTGGGATTTCGCCATGTGGTTCTGGTCGGTTATGCCGGAAAGCTGGTCAAGATAGCCGCGGGTATTTTCCATACCCATAGCCACGTTGCCGATTGCGGTAGGGAAGTGCTGATCGCCAATTTGGCATTGCTCGGTGCGCCTTTTGAATTGCTGTACGCAGTAGAGCAGTGCGCCACCACAGAGGCCGCCATCGACCTGATTAACAAGCGCGGTTGGCAAAACGTTTTTGAATTAATAGCCAAAAAAATCTGCCAACGCATCGATGAGATGTTGCGGTTTTCGCATAACCGCCCGGTATGTGACGCCATCTTATTTTCTTTAGACAACCCTATGCTGGGTGCAAATCGCCCCGTCAATGACATCTTGGCTGACTTCTCACGGCGTTTCCCCGCAGACGTAACGGCATGAGAACCCATGAGGAGCCGTGTTGATGAAAGATGAATTATTTATCCGCGAGCGCGGTGTGCCAATGACGAAAGAGGCGGTGAGATTACTCGCGCTAGAAAGGCTCGAGCTGGCTGAGGCTCGCCGTTTTGTCGACGTGGGCGCGGGAACGGGCAGCATAAGTTTAGAGGCCGCTCTACGTTATCCGGATCTAGACGTCATCGCCATTGAACGTAACGTGGATGCGCTGGATCTCATCGCGATAAATAGCCAACGCTTTGGCTGCGGCAATCTGCGCATTTTGGCCGGTACCGCGCCGATGGCATTAAACGAGAGGGTTGATGCCGTCTTCATTGGCGGCAGCGGCGGAATGCTGCGGGAGCTGATTGACTGGGCGCTGGAGCGCTTAACGCCGGATGGCCGTTTAGTGATGAGCTTCATTTTATTAGAAAACCTCTCACTGGCACTTTCCTATCTGCAGCAGCGATCGGTCGCAGACCTCGATTGCCGTGAGATTCAGGTGAATACGCTAACGCCGCTGGGACAAGGTCACTATTTCAAACCAAATAATTTCTCTTACCTCATTTCTTGCCGCAAGGAGAAGGGCTGTGCCTGAACGTTTTGATACCCAAAAAGTATGGTTTGTTGGTGCCGGACCCGGTGATAAATCGCTGATAACCCTCAAAGGCTACCGACTGTTGCAACAGGCGCAGGTGGTGATTTATGCCGGATCTCTGATCAATACCGAACTGCTGGAATATTGCCCAGCCGAGGCACAATGCCATGACAGCGCAGGGCTCACCTTAGAACAAATAACCAACCTAATGCTGGCGGGCGTTAGCGCCGGAAAGCTGGTGGTGCGTTTACAGACCGGCGATCTCTCTTTGTATGGATCTATTCGTGAACAGGGCGAGGTGCTGAGCCAACACGGGGTTGGCTTTGTCTCAGTGCCGGGCGTCAGCTCATTTTTAGGCGCCGCCGCTCAGCTTGGCGTGGAGTATACCGTACCCGAGATCGCGCAAAGTCTGATTATCACGCGCATTGAAGGGCGCACGCCGATGCCGCCGAAGGAAACGCTTCAGGCTTTTGCACGTCACCAAACGTCGATGGCGATTTTCCTTTCTGTGCAAAACATTAGCGGCGTTGTCAGCCAGCTGTTTGCGGGAGGTTATCCCCTCGATACGCCGGTGGCGGTGGTCTACAAAGCCACTTGGGCAGACAGCCAAACCGTGCGCGGCACGCTGGCCGATATCTCAGAGAAGGTCAATAACGCCGGGATTGGCAAAACGGCGCTGATCTTAGTCGGCGCTTTTCTCGGTGACCAGTTCCACTATTCAAAACTCTACGATGCCGATTTCAGCCACGAATATCGTCAGGCTTAACAGCATGATCCTCATGATGACAGGAGTAACAACGGCATGTTGAGCGTAATAGGCATAGGTCCGGGCAGCGAAGCGATGATGACCCAAGAAGCTATCGCTGCCTTGCAAGAGGCCGATATCGTGGTGGGGTACAAAACCTACACCCATTTAGTCAAAAAGTGGACCGCCGACAAAGAGGTGATCAAAACCGGCATGTGCAAAGAGATCGAACGCTGCCAGATAGCTATCGATCTTGCCGAGCAGGGAAAAAATGTTGCCATGGTATGCAGCGGTGATGCCGGCATTTATGGCATGGCGGGTCTAATTTTGGAACTTGTCAGCAAACAACGCCGGAATGTCCAAGTGCGCGTGGTTTCCGGCATCACGGCCAGTATCGCCAGCGCCGCGCTGCTCGGAGCGCCGCTGATGCATGATTTTTGCCATATCAGCCTCAGTGATTTACTCACCCCGTGGCCGGTGATTGAGAAACGAATTATCGCCGCGGCGCAGGCCGATTTCGTCATCTGTTTCTATAACCCCCGCAGCCACGGGCGCGAGGGGCATCTCGCCAAGGCTTTTGAGCTGATGACGCCGTGGAAAACGGATACCACTCCGGTGGGGGTCGTGAAGGCAGCAGGACGGAAAAAGCAGGAGAAATGGGTCACTACCTTTAGCCAAATGGATTTCTCACAGGTGGATATGACCAGTCTGGTGATCGTCGGCAATCAGTCAACCTATCTGAGTGATGGATTGATGATTACGCCGCGCGGGTACGTTATCTAGCGCGGCGCAGGTTGTTATCAAGATGAACAGACACCCGCTAAAAAAGGACATCTCTTATGAAACCAATAAGTTCGGTTATGCACGCGCGGCGCTACCAGCCCGTTGCACTGACGCAACGTTGTGCGGCGGTGGCGTTATGACCGGCAAGCTATACGCCATCGGCGTCGGCCCCGGCGCAAGCGATCTGATTACCGTTCGCGGGGCGCGCACGCTTGCGCAGCTTGATGTGCTCTACACCCCTGCAGGGAAAGCCGATGCGCAGAGTTTAGCGCACCGCATTGTGGCCGAGTACCTCTCCCCAAACACCGAAATACGCACCTATCACTTCCTGATGAAAGCCGAACAGGCGCGAAAAGAGGCGGTTTGGGATCGGGTTGCCGACGCCATGCAGCGAGAAGTCGCGCAGGGCAAACAGGTTGGGTTTATCACGCTGGGCGACGCCATGCTTTTTAGCACCTGGGTATCACTGCTGGCGCGTATTGGACACCAACCGTGGCTGGAGATTATTCCCGGCGTGACGTCTTTCGCCGCGATTGCCGCCAGCAGCGCGATGCCGCTGGCGATGGAGAATCAAACGCTGGCCGTACTCTCGTGCACGTCGCCGGAAAACGAGCTGGAACAGGCTTTACGCACCCATGACTGCGTGGTGCTGATGAAGGTGTATGGCCGCTTCACCACGATACGTACTTTACTCGGGCGAATGGGGTTACTCGACCACGCCATCATGATGTCTGACGCCACGCTGCCCACACAGCAATGCTGGTATCACCTTGATGAGTGCGACCGACAGCTCGAACTGCCTTATTTTTCAACCATCTTAGTGAATAAAAATTGGAATGCTTCGAGGTAAGTCATGCAAAAGAGCTTAGAGAAATTTTCACTAACCGGCTTTGTCATTGCGGTGTTGTTGATTTTAGCGCCCCAAGAGGCGTTCGCGATGCACATCATGGAAGGCTTCTTACCGCCGATGTGGGCCATTGGCTGGTGGTTGATTTTCCTGCCATTTTTAGCGGCCGGAATAGTTCGGCTACGCCATATTGTGCAACAAGACAGTAACCAAAAGGTCCTGTTGGCGCTGTGCTGCGCCTTTATCTTTGTGCTGTCGGCGCTAAAAATCCCTTCTGTTACAGGCAGCTGCTCACATCCAACCGGCGTTGCGCTGGCGGTGATCCTATTTGGCCCGTCGGTGGTTGCCGTGATGGGCGCCATTGTTCTGCTGTTCCAAGCGCTGATGCTGGCACACGGCGGAGTCACCACGCTGGGCGCAAACGCCATGTCGATGGCGGTCATTGGCCCGATGGTGGGATATCTCATCTGGCGAATTTCATGCAAAGCGGGGCTGCGCAAAGACGTGGGCGTTTTCCTCTGTGCCTTCTTTGCCGATCTTGTGACCTACGCGGTGACTTCGATTCAGTTAGGCGTAGCGTTCCCCGATCCGCAGCTAGGCATGACGGCGGCGATATTGAAATTTATGGGGATCTTCTGCTTCACGCAGGTTCCGATTGCCATCGCTGAAGGCCTGTTAACCGTTCTTATCTATGACCAGTTGGTGAAAAGACGCTTAGTCCACGCATGGAGTTTCTCACAATGAAGAGAACATACATCTTGATCGCGTTGGTGATTGCATTATTTATCATGCCGTTTTTTATCGATCACGGCGGGGAATATGGCGGCTCAGACGATCAGGCCGAAGCACAAATCTTACAGATTGCCCCGCACTATCAGCCTTGGTTTGAGTCGATTTATGAACCGGCAAGCGGCGAGATTGAAAGCCTGCTTTTCACCTTACAAGGGTGTCTGGGAACGGCGGTGATCTTCTACGTCTTGGGCTATTACCGTCGTGGCCGCAACGAAAATGCTGAATCTTGAAACTCTGAGCTATCAGAGCCGCTGGTGCCATAAAGATCCGCGCATCAAGTTCGCGATGTACGTGGTGTTTATGGCACTAGCCATGGTTTTACCGCCGTTAGGGCAGATTGGCGTGCTGTGTGGACTGGCTGTTCTGACCTGCTATTTATTGCATATTAGCGTGCTCCGCTACCTGAAATGGCTGCTGATCCCCATTGGTTTTCTGTGCGTAGGCGTTCTCGCGATAGTGCTAACGGGGACGCAGCATCCAGAAACGCTGCTGTGGGGGTATCCGGTCGCAGGCTATTGGTGGGGAATTGATGCCTTAGGCATACAGACCGCTAATCAGACGTTCTGGCGCAGCCTCGCGTCATTGGCCGCCACCTTTTGGTTCATGTTGAACATGCCGTTTGAACAGCTGATTAAGCTGCTGAAGTTTTGCCGCGTGCCGCATCTGTTAATTGAACAAATATTGCTGACGTGGCGGTTCATTTTCATTTTTGTTGAAGAGGCGGCGGCGATCCACAACGCTCAGACGCTGCGCTTTGGTTACTGCTCTTTGGGAAGCAGCTATCGGTCTTTGGCCATGCTGGTTTCGATGCTGTTTTCTCGCGTGCTGAGCCGCTACCAGCAAATGTCTGTGGCGCTCGAACTCAAGCTTTATCAGGGTGATTTTCATCTATGAGTATGCAAACGGACACCAAACCTCATATCGACGGTGGATTAGCCACGCGCACGCTGTGTTTTAGCTATCAAGATAAGCCGGTTTTAAAGCACCTAACGTTAGATTTTAGCCACTTCAACGTCACCGGCATTATCGGCGCGAACGGCAGTGGAAAATCAACGCTGTTTATGAATCTCTCCGGTATTTATCAGCCCCAAGAGGGCGAGGTGTGGTGGGACGATGAGCCGTTGGTCTACAGCAAAAAGGGCCTTCGAGCGCTACGCCAAAGCGTGGTGACGGTGTTTCAAGATCCTGACCAGCAGATTTTCTACAGCGATGTAGAAAATGATATTGCCTTCAGCCTGCGCAATCTGGGTATTGAGGAAGCGGAGATTAAGCGCCGTACCGACTGGGCTTTGCGCTTGGTTGACGCTCAACATTTTCGCCATACGCCGGTTCAATGCTTGAGCTTCGGGCAGAAAAAAAGGGTGGCAATTGCCGGAGCGCTGGTCATGCAATCGGACTATTTACTCTTGGATGAACCGACTGCCGGACTCGATCCGTCGGGGCGACGCAAGATGTTGGAGATCATTGAGCAGATCGTGGCGCAGGGCAAACGCATCATTATTTCGAGCCACGATATCGATCTCATCTATCAAATCTGTGACGGACTGTACCTACTATCGGATGGCGAAGTGCTGAGTTCCGGCTCGCCGCAGGAGGTTTTGGTGAATAAAACGCTGCTGGAAAGTGCGGGTTTAGAACAGCCTTGGCTGGTGAAACTGCACTGCGAGGCGGGTTTGCCGCTGTGCAAAACCGAACAGGAAATGATTGCGGTGCTGCGGCACTGGAAGGAGAAACAAGAATGAGCATTTCACTCATGGTTCAGGGTACCGCCTCCGACGTGGGAAAGAGCGTTTTAGTTGCCGGATTTTGCCGGATTTTTATGCAGGATGGCTATCGCTGTAAACCGTTCAAATCGCAGAATATGGCGTTGAATTCAGGGATTACCGCGCAGGGCGATGAAATGGGCCGAGCGCAGATTTTTCAGGCGCAGGCGGCGGGAGTTGCGCCCGATGTACGGATGAATCCGGTGCTGCTCAAGCCGACGAGCGATCGCAAAGCGCAGGTTATTGTGATGGGAAAAGTCGCCTGTCACATGGATGCCGTGGAATACCACCACTATAAACCTCAGCTACAGCAGCAGATTCGAACCGTCTATCAACAGCTGGCGAGCGAATCCGACATCATGGTGCTGGAAGGGGCGGGCAGCCCGGCAGAAATCAATCTGCGCGATCGAGACATTGTGAATATGGGCATGGCTGAGGCCGCTGGCGCACCGGTATTGCTGGTGGCAGATATCGACCGTGGCGGAGTATTTGCTTCTATTTATGGCACCTTAGCGTTGCTCAAACCGGAAGAAAGGGCGCGAGTTATTGGCGTCATCATCAATAAATTTCGCGGTGATATCACGCTGTTGCAGCCCGGCATTAAGCAAATTGAAGCGCTGACTCAGGTTCCGGTTCTCGGCGTTCTACCTTGGTTATCGCTGGATCTGGAAGATGAAGACGGCGTGGCGCTGCAGGTCGGGAAATATTCCTCCGCCAAAGAAGCCGATCTCGACGTGGTGGTGATTCAGTTTCCGCACATCGCCAACTTCACCGATTTTAATCCGCTCTCGGTGCAGCCAGATGTGCGCCTGCGCTACGCCGTCGACCCACAGGAAATCATGGGCGCGGATCTGATTATCTTGCCGGGCAGCAAAAATACGCTCGGCGATCTTAGTTGGCTAAAAGCGAAAAGGCTGGATCGCGCGATTAAAAAAGCCCACGGCGCAGGCACCGCAATTATGGGGATCTGCGGTGGTTATCAAATGCTGGGTAATCAGATTTTCGATGAGGTGGAGTCGGGCCTAAGCCATATGTGCGGTTTAGGTTTGCTGGACGTGGATACCTGTTTTGAACCGAGTAAAAAAACCGCGCAGGTGGCTGGCGTTTCAGGCTCCCACCTTAACGGTCTGTTAGCTCAATGCTGTGACCAACCCCTGACGGGCTACGAAATCCATATGGGGGTTTCCACGCTGGGTGAAAATGCCCGTCCGTTTGCGCATATGCAGGTTAAGAATGGTCAGGCGCAGCAGTGGCTCGACGGGGCGCTAAATCACGATGGCAGCGTAGCAGGCAGCTATTTGCATGGCCTGTTTGAACAAAATCGGTTCACCCGATCGCTGCTTAATCAGCTAAGGCAGAAAAAAGGTCTGACGCCGCTAGACAGCGAAAACTTTGACTATGCGCATCACAAAGAGACGCAGTTTGACGCGTTGGCATCCAACATGCGGGTGCATTTGGATATCGACCGCATCTATGCCTTGATGCGCCAGCATCAGGAACCACAGCGATGAGTCAGGCTTGCAGGAGCAACATCTAATGACGCTAACGATGTTCTGGGCCACGGTGCAATTCATTACTCGTTTGCCGGTGCCAAGCCGCTGGGCGCAGGGGGTAGATTTTCAGCAATACGGGCGTGGCGTTCCAGCATTTCCCATCGTGGGGCTGATGGTGGGAATGCTAGCCGCTGCGGTTTCGCTGGCTATCAGCCAATCAGGCGGCGGTATTTTTATTGGCGCGTTGGGTTACGTGTTTGCGTTGACGTTGCTGACCGGCGGTTTTCATCTGGATGGATTAGCCGACACCTGCGATGGCATTTTCTCTGCCCGCCAACGCGAGCGAATGCTGGAAATTATGCGAGATAGCCGGCTTGGAACCTACGGAGGCCTCGCGCTGATTTTCTGCGTGGTAACGAAAACGCTGGCGGTGGTGTCGCTTTCCGATTCATCGCCATGGGTATTATTCGGCTTTTTAAGCTGCGCCTGCGTGGCGGGGCGAACCGCGATGGTATTGGTGATGTATGGGCAGCGCTACGCCCGCCAAGGCGACGGCATGGGCAATATTTATATCGGTAAAATATCGCGTTTTGAGGCAGCGACGACGTTAGTCATCGGCTGTTTGCTGGTGGCAATACTGGGCGGTCGTCAGGCGCTGGCGGCGATGGCGATCACTTTCGTGGCTATTTACGCGCTGGCGGGTTATTTCCGCCATCACCTCGGTGGGCAAACCGGAGACACGCTGGGCGCAGCAGAAGAGATGGGCGAAATGATTTTCCTGTTAGCGCTGCTTTGGGTTTAGCACCACCACAACACCGGATAATAACCTGCGCCTTATGCGTAATGTCGTTCACTTAAGCCCGATTTTAGGGGGAACACACCGATGGGGTCGTAGCGGCGTAAGCCGCCGACAACTTTGCCTGGAGCAAAGTTGAACAACGCGGAAGCGTTGCCCTTTAGGGAGGAACACATGGATGTGTTCCGTAACCGCCCCGCGGTGTGGTAGACCCGTGTATCTCGATCTTTTAAACGAATCGGTATTACGCCTTATGCGCCACCATAACGAGAAAAAGCATGAACACATTGGACTCTATTATTCAAATGATCCGTCCCTTAGATCAGGGAAAAATGGCGCAGGCTGCGGGATATGTGGATGCGTTAGCCAAACCACCGGGAAGTCTGGGGCGCTTGGAGCAGCTGTCGATCCAGCTGTCAGGCATGTCGGGGATTGCGGATTTAGCCAATCTCAACAAAGAGATTATCGTGATGTGCGCCGATCACGGCGTGTTTGAGGAAGGGGTTGCCGTAACGCCTAAAAATGTCACGGCGATCCAGGCTCGAAACATGCAAAAGGGGCTTACCGGGGTGTGCGCGCTGGCCAAAAGTAGCAATACGCACGTGCTGCCGATCGATATTGGTATTGATGCCGATCCTATCGCCGATCTGCGTTCGCTGAAGCTGGCGCGCGGCTGTGGAAATATCGCTCGCGGGCCAGCAATGAGCTATCAGCAGGCAGAACAGTTGTTGATAGCCAGCGCAAATCTGGTGCAGGAGCGCGTGGCGCAGGGGATCTCGATCTTTGGCGTCGGCGAATTGGGCATTGCCAATACCACGCCGGCGTCGGCCATGATCAGCGTGCTGACCGACACCGACCCTCATGACGTCGTCGGTATCGGCGCGAACCTTCCACTGGCGCGAGTGGCACATAAAGAAAGCGTTGTGCGGCGGGCCATCGACGTTAATCAACCGCGTGCCGATGATGCCGTAGATGTGCTGGCTAAAATCGGTGGCTTTGATTTAGTCGGGATGACCGGGGTGATCCTTGGCGCCGCCGCCGCCGGAGTACCGGTGGTGCTGGATGGTTTTCTCTCTTATGCGTCGGCGCTTGCCGCGTACCGTCTGGCGCCACAGGTGCGAGATTACTGCATTCCCTCTCATTTTTCGGCTGAAAAAGGGGCAGGGGTGGCGCTGAAGCATCTCGACCTTGTTCCGTATTTATATCTGGATCTGCGTTTGGGGGAAGGCAGCGGCGCCGCAGTGGCTATGTCAGTGATTAGCGCCGCCTGCGCCATGTATTGCGATATGGGCCAGCAAACGAGCAGTGGTTTTACTTTGCCGCCGTCGCCGTTACGTAACTGATTTTTAAATTATGAATTAATGGGTGTATCAAAATGCGCTGTAAAATTCCTAAGACCGATCTATTAGTGACGTTTGAAGCCGTGGCTCAGTATGAAAGCTACACGCGTGCTGCAGAGAAATTAGCGTTAACACAGAGTGCGGTATTCCGTCAGATAACCGCATTAGAAGAATTTCTTAACGTGTCTTTATTCCATCATGTGCGTAAGCGCATTTTTCTTAACGACGCAGGCCGTTATTATCTCGACCTCGTCAGAGATACGTTAGAGCAGATGGAGCGTGATACACAAAGTATTATGTCTTATCAGTCTACCCAGCAGATTTTAGAATTAGCGGTGACGCCGACGTTTAGCACGCACTGGCTTATTCCTAACCTCAGTGACTTTCATGAAAATAATCCAGAGATAGTGCTTAACTTAATTGCGTTAACCACACCGGCTGATTTTTTAAATCTACGCTATGACGCCGTGATTATGCGAGAAGACTTCTGTAGCCCCTGGGCCGAAAATGAACATTTATTTGAAGAGGAATTAGTTCCGGTCTGTAGCCGAATGCTGTGGCGTGATGATAAAGAAGTGATGCGCGCAGACCAGTTACTGGATGAGTATAGGCTATTACATCAGACTACACGTCTAGATTCGTGGCACGACTGGTTTGCGTTATCTGGCGTGAGTAGCCCGCAGGTGCGCATGGGGCCTCGCTTCGATCTGCTCTCTATGCTGATTTCTGCGGTGCGTTCTAATTTAGGCGTGGCGCTGCTGCCGCGCTTTGCGATTCATAAAGATCTTGAAAATGGCGATATGGTGATCCCGTGTGATTTACCGATGAGTACAGGTAATCACTTTATTTTAACCTATAAAGAAGGCAAACGAGGATTACGTAGTTTGCAGAAGTTTAGCCACTGGGTTCATGAAAAATCAAAGGATGAAGAGTTAAAGAAAACACGTATTCACGGTTAAGCATTATATGTTGAAAATTGAACATTTGATTTTTAATTTAATAAAATAATAATTGGAACTGCTTTTATATTTTCAATTTTCAACCAATCTTTTTTGTTGCGCCCATGGCTAGCAAGAACGCTTTGCCACTTTTTTCAATTTATTGAGTAAAAATAATGCATAAAAATGATTTTTTTTACCAAGAGATATTTCCTCTTTCTGAAGACGAAACGGAATATTACCTACTTACCGATAAATACGTTTCTACCTTCACGATTAATGGCAAGGAAGTGCTTAAAATAGAACCCGAGGCGTTAACGCTGGTTTCTCAACAGGCGTTTCATGATGCATCATTTTTCCTACGCCCCGCGCATCAGCAGCAGGTAGCGGCTATTTTGCAAGATCCACAGGCCAGTGAAAACGATAAATATGTCGCTTTACAACTCCTGCGTAATTCTGAAATCTCGGCCAAAGGCATTTTGCCCAACTGCCAAGATACGGGAACATCAACGATTGTTGCAAAGAAAGGCCAGTATGTTTGGACCGATACTGACGACGTTGAAGCGCTGTCGCGCGGCATTTTTAACACTTTCCGCCAAGACAATTTGCGCTATTCACAAAATGCGGCGTTGGATATGTACAACGAAGTGAATACCGCGACCAACCTGCCTGGGCAAATTGATATTTTTGCCACCACGGGCGCACAGTATTCATTCTTGTTCGTGAATAAAGGCGGCGGCTCAGCCAACAAAGCCGCGCTGTATCAGGAAACTAAAGCCATTCTTGAGCCGGAAAAACTAAAAGCATTTCTGATCGAAAAAATGAAAAGTTTGGGCACGGCAGCCTGCCCGCCGTATCACATAGCCTTTGTGATTGGGGGCTTATCGGCGGAACAAACGCTAAAAACCGCCAAGTTGGCCTCAACCAAATATTTCGATGCGCTGCCGGTGAGCGGCAATGAATATGGTCAGGCATTCCGCGATACGCACTTAGAACAGAGCTTGCTTGAGGCATCACGCGAGTTTGGCTTGGGGGCGCAGTTTGGCGGCAAATATTTTGCGCATGATGTGCGTGTGATTCGTTTGCCACGTCATGGTGGATCTTGCCCGATTGGCATGGCGATATCGTGCTCGTCCGATCGTAATATCAAAGCAAAAATCAATAAACAGGGGATCTGGCTGGAAAAATTAGAGCGCCATCCCGAACGCCTGATCCCGCAGGCGATGCGCCAGCAGCAAGAAGGGCAGGTGGTCAATATTGACCTCAGCCGCCCGATGGCGGAGATCCAGCTAGAGCTTTCACGCTATCCGGTTTCTACGCGTGTGTCGCTCAACGGGCCGTTGATTGTGGCGCGTGACATCGTGCATGCCAAGCTCAAAGAGCGCTTAGAACGGGGTGAACCGCTGCCGCAATACATGAAAGATCACCCCGTGTACTATGCGGGGCCGGCAAAAAAACCGGACGAGCATGTGTCAGGTTCCATGGGGCCAACCACCGGTGGGCGAATGGATAGCTACGTTGAACTTTTCCAATCTCACGGCGGAAGTTTAGTGATGCTCGCCAAAGGCAACCGTAGCCAGCAGGTAACCGACGCCTGCGCCCAGCATGGGGGCTTTTATCTGGGCAGTATTGGCGGCTCGGCGGCAATTCTGGCGCAGGAATATATTGAAAGCTTGGAGTGCCTTGAGTATCCCGAACTGGGCATGGAAGCGGTGTGGAAAATGAACGTCAAAAACTTCCCTGCGTTTATTTTGGTCGATGACAAAGGCCACTCATTCTTCGACCAGATTCAAATGAAGGCATGTGCAGGCTGTCAGAAATAGCCAACAGGAGCATCGTCATGAGTGAGGAACGCTATCAACAACGTCAACAACAGCTCAAAGAGCGCGTTGAACAGCGGGTTGCGGCAGCCACGAAACGCGGTGGGATCGTGATTGTTTTTACCGGTAATGGCAAAGGCAAAACCTCGGCGGCGTTCGGTACAGCGGCACGGGCAATCGGTCACGGCATGAAGGTGGGCGTGGTGCAATTTATCAAAGGAGAGTGGGAGAGCGGCGAGCGAAATCTACTCGAACGCGCCGGGGCTGAGTTTCATATTATGGCAACCGGTTTTACCTGGAATACCCAAGATAAGCTGTCGGATACCCAGGCTGCGGTGACGGCGTGGGAACAAGGCAAGCGCATGCTGGCCGATCCCACCTATGGGCTGGTTATCTTAGACGAACTGACCTACATGCTGACCTATGGCTATTTGCCACTCAATGAGGTGTTAACCGCGCTAGAAAATCGACCTGCTCAACAAAATGTGGTGATCACAGGAAGAGCCTGCCACCGTGAAATCATTGCGTTGGCAGATACGGTCAGTGAAATGCGGCCGGTGAAACACGCCTTTGACAGCGGTATTCAGGCACAGGCAGGTATTGATTGGTAATGCACGTTGAAAACGTCAGTAAAAGGCCACGCCGCTGGGCGTAGCCTTTTGCTGGCTATTAGAATCTTATTCCATTGAAATGGATTTCGCCGTGCAGGCAAAGTAGTGCGTCGCCCCCGCCAAAAAGAAATGTTCAAATTTTCCCCGCTTTGGCTACACAGTGACTATAGTCAATGTATGGCACGGCAATAAAGCAAGAGATTGGTTTGCTATCCCGCCTTGAAGCTGCTTGGCCTAGACTTTTCTTATAGTTTTGTTTATTCCCAAGAACTTTCTAAATAGTATTAAATTTTGTTTTTTATGGATGAAAAAAATAAATCCCTAACGCTTAGCATTGTTAATGTTGAGCAATTTATGCATGCAATTTATAAGGCTATTAACTTTTTAATTGTAAATCAATTAGATGCATTTTATTGGCAAGAATCAAAGATAGATTATGACGATCAATTGAGCGATTTTGATTGGTTGTGATTGATGCTGACGATCAATAGATCAGATTTGATCGAAATTGATTATCGAAATACCCATTGATAGAATGGGTGAATATTCTATCTTGTTAATGCGGTGTTGAGTGAATGCTTCGCTGAAGCACCCTGCTAGGGGGACATCATGGATGACATATTCTTATTCAGTCGCTCGCACATCATGCAGTCGGCTATCGCGAACATCACAGGATGTCGTTCAGCTTCTTCTCGAAACAGCCCCAACTTCAAGTTTCAAAATCCCATCCAAACTGCCGTAGCGGTGCTGATCATTCGGCCTAAACTACTGCTGGTTGATACGGTATTAACCTGCGACAGTGATATTCAGTATCTACTGCAGCGCTTGGCGGATGAGAGCTATCGCAGCCGTATCGTTCTGATCGTTGACAATAAAGACGCTCAGCTAGCGCGCCGCTACCCGCAAGATTTTCCTGAACTCAACATATCGTGCATCGGCAACCTACAAGCGCTATCTGACATCATTCAGAGCAGCTCACACGGGTATTTGGTGAATACGCTGTCTTCGCAAATTTATCTTGGCTTGCAAAAGCATATCTCCAATAAATTTGCGGCGTTATTGATGGACTGGGATGCGGCATGTTCGCAGGCGAAGCATAAGGGCAACGACTACAAAAACATTTTAAACAGACGCTCTTATCTCAAGAAGAAGCTGGGGCTCAAGAACAAAACAGAGATTGATCTTCTGATTGGCATGCTAAAAGAGCCCAATCGTCCCAATGAAACCGCTTCTCCTCTGCGTCAAAGCATTTAGACGCTAAGCCACTGCGCATTATGTCAATCGCAGCAACCTGAGATATCAGCCTCGCCGACCGCGGGGCTATTTTTTTGCCTCAAATTTTAATCTGCCTATTTTTTGATCTCTATTTTATCCCGCGCTTTGATGCATTTTATTTACTTCTAAGCTAAATATGCCAAACCCAGTGAAAAGGTCGCTATATGGGTCTGCAAACGGCGAAAGGTTATATAAATGACTTATCGATAATTCATAAGGTTGATATATACATCAGACATAAACGGAGAATACTCCTCTCAAGTAGAGTATTTCGGATTATCTGTACGGACAGCATGAAAACTCCTATTTTTAAACGTAGGCTAAATGGTTTGTAATTATTTATCACAGTTCTGTAAATAGTGGCAGATCTGCCGATTTATATGGACATATTGGTTATCTTCATCGAATTTAAACAAAGTCATTAATGCCGTTGACACTATTGATTTTGCCCATTCTATTCTGTTTTTATATTTTCATAGCAAAGTTCCTAGTGTGGCCTGATAACCATTTCTTCGTTCTCGCTATAGAGGAAATATCTTATTTTTACATTCTAATAAATGACTAGGATTAAGCCTGAGGCGATATGCCTTAAACCCTTGCAGCGCAAGGGGTATTGCTTTTTCTCGTAAGAAATATCTTACATTTCAACTAGATGATCTATGTCACAAAACGATCTTTTCGTTACATCCTGTAACAGTTAACCATTTCTTAATAGACGCTAAAACTTCTTAAACTCAGCCACGAGTATTTTGCTTACTCACCTTTCCTTATTAATTAAATATGTACTAGAAATACTAAATATCGCCAATCGATGAACGTTTTGACTACGCCGTTTATTCGCAATTAATCCACCTGTCAACGGTGCTTTAATTTAAGGCAGGGAATGTTTGTCACGACTGGCAGTTATCCTTAATTTTCAGTTGTAAGGGACAGTAAATGGCTTCATCAAGTTTCCAAAATGAAGTACCCAAGGCTCGCGTCAATATCAAATTGGATTTGCATACCGGTGGAGCTCAGAAGAAAGTTGAACTGCCGCTGAAATTACTGGTAATGGGCGACTACAGCAACGGTAAAGAACAACGTCCACTTTCAGAACGTAGCAAAATCGATATTAATAAAAATAACTTCAATAGCGTACTGGGTGAATTCCAGCCAAGTATTAAAATGGCGGTTCCAGATACCTTGGCCGGTGACGGCACAGATACCGCGGTATCTCTAACTTTCAACGATATGAAAGATTTCGAACCTGAACAGGTAGCTCGCCAGATCCCTCAGCTACGTGCTCTGCTCGCCATGCGCAACCTGCTACGCGATCTCAAATCAAACCTGCTCGACAACGCAACGTTCCGCCGTGAACTCGAAAATATTCTCAAAGACGACGCTTTGAGCGATGAACTGCGCGCGGAATTGGCGGCATTAGCGCCGCAAGACTGTTAATCACCGGGTTGGATAAGAGAAGGAAATGCTGATGTCTGTACAGGAAAAAAATGCGCAGGGTAATGCTACCGCTGTGCTGGAAAATGAAGCGCCTATCATGCAGGGCGTTTATGCGTCGCTGTTTGAAAAAATCAATCTCAGCCCGGTCTCATCGCTGACCGGTATTGAAATCTTCCAAAATAACGAAGGGCTAGCAGAAACCTCCGCCGACGAGCGTGTTACCGCCGCCGTGAGCGTGTTTTTAGATCTGCTGAAGCAGTCGGCGCAAAAAGTCGAAAAACTGGATAAAACCCTATTGGATGGCCATATTGCCGCATTGGATGCTCAGATTAGCAGTCAGCTAGATGCCGTGATGCACCACCCTGATTTCCAGCGCGTGGAATCCACATGGCGCGGTGTTAAGTCGCTGATTGACCAAACTGATTTCCGCCAGAACGTTCGTATTGAGCTGCTGGACGTAAGCAAAGATCATCTGGCGCAAGATTTTGAAGACGCCCCTGAAATTGCGCAAAGCGGCCTGTATTCCCATACCTACATTCAGGAATACGACACCCCAGGCGGTGAGCCGATTGCAGCCACTATCTCAAACTATGAGTTTGGTCGTGGCCCGCAGGATATCGCTTTGCTGCGCAATATCTCCAAAGTAGCCGCCGCTGCGCATATGCCGTTCATTGGTTCCGTTGGGCCAGCGTTCTTCGGCAAAGACACTATGGAAGAAGTGGCTGCTATCAAAGATATCGGTAACTACTTCGACCGTGCAGAGTACCTGAAGTGGAAATCTTTCCGTGAAAGCGACGATGCGCGCTACATCGGTTTGACGATGCCGCGCGTATTAGGCCGCTTGCCATATGGTCCAGACACCATCCCTGTGCGTAGTTTTAACTACGTGGAAGAGGTGAAGGGCCCGGATCACGAGAAATATCTGTGGACCAACGCCTCGTTTGCGTTCGCAGCCAACATGGTGAAAAGCTTCATCAACAACGGCTGGTGTGTGCAAATCCGTGGCCCACAGGCCGGCGGTGCCGTCACCGATCTGCCGATTCATCTCTACGATTTGGGCACCGGCAATCAGGTGAAAATCCCGTCAGAAGTGATGATCCCAGAAACCCGCGAGTTTGAATTCGCTAACTTGGGCTTTATCCCGCTGTCGTACTACAAAAACCGCGACTATGCGTGCTTCTTCTCGGCGAACTCCACCCAGAAACCGGCGTTGTATGAAACCCACGATGCTACGGCGAACAGCCGCATCAACGCGCGTCTGCCATACATCTTCCTGCTGTCGCGTATTGCGCACTATCTGAAACTGATCCAGCGCGAAAATATCGGTACCACCAAAGACCGCCGTTTGCTGGAGCTTGAGCTAAACAACTGGATCCGTGGATTGGTGACTGAAATGACCGATCCGGCAGATGATTTGCAGGCCTCTCATCCGCTGCGCGATGCCAAAGTGACCGTTGAAGATATCGACGATAACCCTGGTTTCTTCCGCGTGAAGCTGTTTGCTGTTCCGCATTTCCAAGTTGAAGGAATGGATGTGAACCTGTCTCTGGTTTCGCAGATGCCTAAAGCCAAAGCCTAATCGGGACCGAGCGCAAAGATGAAAATTGACCGTCCGTTATGGGCTGCAGGGACATTACTGTCTCCGCAGCAGTTCCAACAGCAGGCACGCTGGGAGGCTTACACCAATGAGTGTATTGCTCATCTGGCGCTGGTTCACCCTTGGGGGATCTTGGCTGCTGAGTTCGACAAGGACGCATTACGGCTGGGCAAACTGAAAGCGGATCGCATTAGCGTCCGCTTTCAGGACGGTACGCTGCTAGACAGTGAACGAGCAGATCTTTTGCCACCTGCGCTGGATTTAGCGCAGGTGTTACCTGCCGACGCACAAAGCGCTACGCTGCTGCTGGCGCTGCCGCTGGAACACGCCAACGGCGGTAACTGCCTACCGACGGATGCCAAAGCCGATCGCCCGATTCGTTACCGTCAGGATTGGACTTCAGTGCAGGACATTTTTGGTAACGATACCGAGTCCATGGCGGTGGTGCGTTATGCGCTTACGCTGCGTCTGGATGGTGATGAAAACGGTGACTACCTAACGTGTCCCGCCGTGCGGTTAGTTCGCGACGTGCAGGGCGTTTGGGGCGTCGATCCACAGTTTGTACCACCACTGCTTCAGTTCGGCGCGCACGCTGCGCTGCTCAGCTACTTGGATCGTCTATTAACCCAGCTACATGCCAAACGCACACGTCTGATGGGCATGCGCCGTGAAAGTAATCAGCGGATGGCCGATTTTGCCGTCGCCGATGTGTCGCTGTTTTGGTTGCTCAATGCGCTGAACAGCTATCAGCCGGTGCTGAATGATTTCCTCACCCATCCGGCGTTACATCCCGAACTGGTTTACCGCGAACTGGTGAAGCTGGCCGGCGCGTTGCTCACTTTTTCGTTAGAGCACGATATGGATGCTATTCCAGCCTATGACCACGCGCGTTTAGGCTCAGTATTCCCGCCGTTGTTCAGCCTGATTAGCACGTTGCTGGAAGCCAGCCTGCCGTCACGCGTGATCGCCCTCGAACTGGAAAAGGTCCGTCCAAACCAGTGGCAGGCCGCGTTAAACGACGCTCGTCTGCGCGAAGAGGCAGATTTCTATCTTTCGGTACGCTCTGCGCTGCCGGCTCATCTGCTGCAAACCCAGTTCCCGCTGCTGTGCAAAGTGGGCGCGCCGGATGACGTCAATAACTTGATCAACGTTGCCCTTAACGGCGTTCCGCTTATTCCACTCAGCCATGTTCCTGCGGCCATTCCATTACGTCTGGAAAATCAGTATTTCGCTTTGGATCTCAAACATCCAACGGCGACGGCGATGTTGGCTTCTGGCGTGTGCGCGTTTTACGTACCGGGAACCTTATCGGATGTGCAACTTGAACTGTATGCGGTGCTGAGAGCATGAGTAAAAAGAGTGTGATTGATATCGACGACCTGCTGCAAGACACCTGGCTGCTGGTGGTCCAACTGCGTCAAGGGGTTCCGGTCGAGCATGGACAAACCCTTTGGCAGCACTGCACGAAAAATATCGAACGTACCGAACAGACTTTGAAAGAAGCGGGCATGCATCAGAGTGCCATCGATCATATTCGTTACGCCCAGTGTGCTTTGCTGGATGAAACGGTGCTGGGGCGTCCCCAAGACGATGGCTACTCTGCCTGGCACTCGATGCCGCTGCAGGCCCACTTCTTTCAAACCCTACAGGCGGGTGAACTGCTCTATCAACGCATGCGTGAAGTGCTGCGTGAGCCTGCGCCAAACATGGCCGTGCTGACCTGTTTTCACCGTGTGTTGATGCTGGGGTTTCGCGGCGTCTATGGCGAAAACGATACGCCGGAGCGTCAGCAGCTGGTGGCTGAACTTAGCCAGCGCGTAGCGCCGCTGGACGTTGATCAAAGCGCACCGCTGCTGGTCAACGCCGCGGCTTCGCGTCGTTACCGCTGGCTGCACTCGCGCTGGGTTCATGTTGTTGCTGCGGTGGTGATTCTGGCCGGTGTTTGGTGGGGCTTCCATAGCTATCTCACGACGCTGGTTACCACGCTGCTACCCGCTAAGCCATAAAGGGACGATGACATGAGTACCACCTACAAGCGCGCCTTATGGACATGGGGCGGATTGCTCGCGCTGTTACTGTGTCTGGTTTGGCTGCCGCTGACGCTGTTGGGACAAATTATCGCCATCGTGATTGTCTTGCTGGTGGTGGTTATCGGTTGGCGACGCGCAGGGCGTGTTGATGTTCATGTGATGGAAGCTACCGCTGATTTACCGCCGGAGCATTTCCGTCATCCGGTGGTGGTGGTGTGCGGCGACGGCGTTGATGCGCTGTTTGGCAACGCTAGCGTACGGGAAACCCCGCAGGGCTGTTATCTGCGTTTACCCCCCGATCTACGCTTGGTGGATTTTGTTGATTCTATGCTGGCGCAGCGCGCGGGCTGGAGTGAACAAATCAGCATCTTGCGGGTGATTAACCCACAGCAGCAAAGCGATGCCGCCGTGCTGGCTGGGCAAATGCGCGAGTTTTGCTATCA
The DNA here is from genome assembly GCF_900095695.1 of Hafnia alvei. Taxonomy (GTDB): domain Bacteria; phylum Pseudomonadota; class Gammaproteobacteria; order Enterobacterales; family Enterobacteriaceae; genus Hafnia; species Hafnia alvei_B. The sequence continues at coordinate 94,923 of NZ_FMIQ01000006.1, forward strand.
GGTTTCACGCGTCAGCAAGCTGTGTGGCCGAGACACGCCGGTACTGTTCACCAGCTATTTGGCGATCGCCAATTCGCATCAGCCCGATGAACTGTGGTTTGAGTGGCTGGCAGGGCAGGCGGAAAGCAGCGTTGGCATTGGCCGTTCGGCCCCGCGAGCGCTGGCTGACTGGCTGGCGGCAAATCGTAGCGATGAAGACGAAACGCAGCGCGCCGAACGCTTCCAGTGCGCGGTTACGCTAAAAAGCTGGCGTGAATGGATGGCTGAATTTGTTTTACCACACTGCCAGCGTCAGGAGCATTCGGCTCCGGCCTGCCGACCGGTGGCGATCGCACTCTCGCCGATTGCGGCACTGCCAGTAACGCTGGGCAATAACTCACTTTGGCAGCAGTGGCTGGAAAGTAAAACCACGCTCGGCGATGGCGCGAAGGGCGAAACGACCCACGCTGAAACGAGCGGCGGATTGGCTTTCCCCGATCGCTTACTACGCCTGTTACCTCAGCAGTCGGGGTTTACGCCGCTGCGCCGCACGCAGGCATGGGGCATCGGCCTCTTTACGCTGGCAGCGGTTGCCGCCTTAGGCAGCTCCGCGTGGCATAACCGCCAACTTTTGCGGCAGGTAAGTGACGATATCCAGCGCTACAGCGCGATTCGTATGACCGACTACATGGCGAAAAAACACGCGGTTGACGTGCTGATCCAAGACGCAGTGCTGTTGGATAACAACTATCGGCAGGGTGTTCCGCTGCGCATGGGGCTAGGTTTGTATCCGGGTGAGCGCTTGCGCCAGCCGTTACTGGCAACGATTGCCACCTATTTGCCACCGCCGCCGGAAAAAGTGCAGGAAAAAGCCAAGGTGGTGATCCCCAAAGCGGTGCGCTTAGACAGCCTGTCGCTGTTTGATACCAACAGCGCGAAGCTAAAAGCGGGTTCCACCAAGGTGTTGGTCAGTGCGCTAGTCGACATCAAAGCGCAGCCGGGCTGGCTGATTGTGATCGCCGGACATACCGATTCCACCGGTAATCCACAGCGCAATGTCACGCTCTCCCAAGCACGCGCCGAAGCGGTACGCGATTGGATGCGCAGCATGGGTGATATTCCGATGACCTGTTTTGCGGTGCAGGGATATGGCGCGAGTCAGCCCATTGCCAGCAATGAAACCGACGCTGGCCGTGCGGCTAATCGACGGGTAGATATTCGTCTGGTGCCAGAGGCGGGAGCCTGCAAGCTGCCCGCCAAGGCATCAGATTTTTAACCAGCCGCCAGTGTGGCGGCTTACAACAGCGTACTTATCAGTACCCCAAGTACCGATAAGTACCTCCCCAGTAACAAGGAGTTTTACATGGCAATTCCAGCATATCTGTGGCTGAAAGACGACGGCGGCGCAGACATTAAAGGTTCAGTAGACGTACAAAAACGTGAAGGCAGCATCGAAATGGTGGCGCTGGAACACTCTCTGTACATCCCTACCGACAACAACACCGGCAAACTGACCGGTACTCGTATCCATACTCCTCTGGTCTTCACCAAAGAAGTGGACGCGTCTAGCCCTTATCTCTACAAAGCCGTGACTTCTGGCCAGACCCTGAAGTCTGCCGAAATCAAATGGTACAAGATCGATGACGCGGGTCAAGAAGTGGAATACTTCAACACCAAGCTCGAAAACGTCAAAGTCGTGAAAGTTGCGCCAAAAATGTGGGATATCAAAGACCCATCGAAAGAAAAACACAACCATCTGGAAGAGATTGAGTTCCGTTACGAGAAGATCACTTGGACCTTCAAAGACGGCAACATCATTCATTCTGACTCTTGGAATGAGCGCGCTTCAGCGTAATACCACAGGCAGACGAGAAATCGTCTGCCTTTTCGTTTTTCTGCTCAGTGCCAAAACGGTCTTGTTCGGACGCTGAGCACAACAACGAACGGGTTTAACACAATTTAATTTGATGACCTTATGGGCCTTGGCTTCCGAGTATGGAAAACGGCTATGGGCGGTAGCGTGCCTAATAAGGCAATGGGCATAAACGGGAGAGAGAATGTAATGGGAAATAATTCAGCAAGCTTACTGCGTCGGTTAAATCCATATTGTGCTCAGGCGCTTGCCGCCGCCGCCACCTTATGCCAAACCCGCGCCCATGCGGAAATCACGGTAGAACACTGGCTGCTCAAGCTGTTAGAGCAGGGTGAGGGTGACATTACGGTGATCGCTCGCCGCTACGAATGGGACATGGACGGCCTATGGCAGGGGCTGCTGAATCATTTAGACAGTCTTCCGCATACCATTCAGGGAAAACCGCAGCTCTCCGACAAGCTCCAACAGCTGATCAAAAATGCGTGGTTAGACGCGTCGTTGCAGGAAAACACCGACGCCGTGCGTTCTGCACATCTGCTCGCTGCGCTGATTAATAAACCTAATTTACTGGCGACGGACGCCGTGTGGCCGCTGCTGAGTATCAGCACCACGCAGCTCTCCCGTTTGCTACCGCTGCTTGATGCCCAGTCGGAAGAACGTCCTGAGCTGCAAACTGGGCTGCAACACCCGCAGCCACATTCTGAACCGCAGCTAACGTCTAATGCTGAATCGGCCTCGGGTCAACCCAACGCCAGCGGCGTTTCGCCGATGCAGGAAGCGCATCTGGCGGTGCTCAACAAGTTCACCCTCGACGTCACCGAAAAAGCGCGTTCTGGCAGCATCGACCCGGTATTTGGCCGCGATATGGAAATTCGCCAGATGGTCGATATTCTTTCGCGCCGCCGCAAAAATAACCCGATTCTGGTGGGCGAACCCGGCGTGGGCAAAACCGCGCTGGTGGAAGGTTTAGCGCTACGTATCGCCGAAGGCAATGTGCCCGATAGCTTAAAAACCGTGAGCGTACGCACGCTGGATCTCGGTTTGCTACAGGCAGGCGCAGGCGTGAAAGGTGAATTCGAACAGCGACTGAAAAACGTCATCGAAGCGGTACAGCAAGCGCCCGAACCGGTTCTGCTGTTTATCGACGAAGCACACACCATTATCGGCGCGGGTAATCAGGCCGGTGGCGCAGATGCCGCTAACCTGCTGAAACCGGCGCTGGCACGCGGCGAGCTGCGCACCATTGCGGCTACCACCTGGTCTGAATACAAACAGTATTTCGAACGTGACGCCGCGTTAGAACGCCGTTTCCAGATGGTCAAAGTCGACGAGCCCGACGATGAGATGGCGTGCCTGATGCTGCGCGGCTTGAAAGAGCGCTACGCCACCCACCACGGCGTGCATATCCAAGATGCGGCGGTGAAAGCGGCGGTCACGCTGTCGCGCCGTTATATCACCGGACGACAACTGCCGGACAAAGGCGTGGATTTACTGGATACCGCCAGCGCCCGCGTGCGTATGAGCTTGGATACCGTGCCTGAACAGCTCACCCAGATTAACGCTCAGTTAGCATCGCTGGAGATGGAGAAACTGGCTATCGAGCAAGATTTGGTGCTCAGCAGCGGCGCCGACAGCGAACGACTTGGCACGATTGAAAAACTGAGCGCCGAATTGCTCAGCCAACAGGCGCAGCTCGATGCCCAATATCAGCAAGAGCGTGAGCTCACCCAAACGCTGCTGGAGGTGCGCCAAGACCTCAGCCGCCAGTCCGAACGTGCCGCTATTCAACAGCAACTGAGTGCAATTCAGGGCAATCAGCCGCTGCTTTCTCTCGACGTTGACGTGCGCACCGTGGCGAACGTGATCGCCGACTGGACGGGCGTGCCGCTGGGCAGCCTGTTGAAAGATGAACAAACCAGCCTGCTTCAGTTAGAAGATCAGCTGGGCGAACGCGTTATTGGCCAACCGGCTGCGTTAGGCGCGCTGGCGCAGCGGTTACGCGCCGCTAAAACCGGTTTAACCTCGGAGAACGGCCCGCTCGGCGTATTCCTGCTGGTTGGCCCGAGCGGCGTGGGCAAAACCGAGAGCGCATTGGCGCTGGCCGATGACCTGTTCGGCGGCGAAAAATCGCTGATCACGATTAATATGTCCGAGTATCAAGAGGCGCACACCGTTTCCCAGCTTAAAGGCTCACCTCCGGGCTACGTGGGTTATGGTCAGGGCGGGATTTTGACCGAGGCGGTACGCAAGCGACCATACAGCGTAGTGCTACTCGACGAAGTTGAGAAGGCGCATCGCGACGTTTTAAACCTGTTCTATCAGGTATTCGATCGTGGCTTTATGCGCGACGGCGAAGGGCGCGAGATCGACTTCCGCAATACCGTGATTTTAATGACCGCCAACTTGGGCAGCGATCAGCTGATGGCGCTGTTAGAACAACAGCCAGAGGCCTCGGACGGTATGCTGCAAGAGCTGCTGCGCCCGATCCTGCGCGATCATTTCCAGCCAGCCTTGCTCGCCCGTTTCCAGACGCTGATTTATCGCCCGCTAGACGCCGTGGCGCTCCGCCGCATTGTGGCCATCAAATTAGGGCAGGTGGCAAAACGTCTTCAGCGTCATTACGGACTGACTTGCCACATCGAAGAAAGCCTGATGGACACGCTGGTCGAGGCCTGCCTGCTGCCGGATACCGGCGCGCGCAATATCGACAGCCTGCTCAATCAGCAGATCTTACCGGTGCTTTCTCAGCAGCTATTACAGCGTTTAGCGCAGCAGCGAAAACCGAACCGCCTGACGTTGGGTTACAGCGACGAAGACGGCATTACGCTGGACTTTGGTGACGAAGAGCGCGGTGATGAACTGAACGCTGACGAAAAGAACGCTGACAAAAAGAACGCTAACTCAGACGGCGCGATAACCGCCGAAGCGAGGGTGACATGTTAAATACTGCGGCTCAACTGATGTTCGACCACAGCCACCATGTGCTGAAGGTCTGGGACAACACGGCTCCGCTGGACGTGCTGGCGTTCACTGGCGAAGAGCATCTCAGCCAGCCTTATCGCTACACCATCGAATTCACCAGCTCGGCCAAAGACATCCAGCCCGCGCAGATGCTGATGCAGGACGCCACGTTCACCCTGAACGCCACGCCGAATGTGCTGGCCTCTTCTTTGTCGATGACGCCGCCGGTTATGCAGCCGCTGCGCACGGTGCACGGGGTGATCCAGCGCTTCAAGCGTCTGTCTACTTCCCGTGACGAAAGCCGCTACGAAGTGACCTTGGTTCCGCGCTTGGCGCTGCTGGCGAAAAGCCATCAGCACGCGATTTACCAAAACCTTTCGGTGCCGGAGATCGTAGAAAAGATCCTGCGCGATCGCCACGGTTTCAAAGGGCAAGATTTCCTGTTCACGCTGGCGCACACCTATCCAAAACGTGAACTGGTGATGCAGTACGGCGAAAACGATCTGCAATTTATCAGCCGCCTGCTGGCCGAAATCGGCATCTGGTTCCGCTTCACCGCTGACCCTAAACTTAATATCGACGTTGTGGAATTCTATGACGATCAACAGCATTACCAGTTCGGCACCAGCCTGCCGCTGCGTAATCCGTCGGGCATGAATGACGTTGGCGTTGAATCGGTATGGGGATTAACCAGCGCTCATCAGGTGGTTGAAAACCGCGTTACCACCAGAGACTACAACTACCGCCAAGCCCAATCGTGGATGGATGGCGACGTTGACGTCACCCGCGGCGACACAACCACCTACGGCGAAGCCTATCACTACGCGGATAATTATCTGGCGGCGGGCGACAAAAACAGCCCGCAGTCTGATCCTGAGAGCGGCGCGTTCTATGCGCGCCTGCGTCATGAACGCTATCTGAATCAACAGACCCTGCTGCACGGCTTCACCACTTCGGCGGCGCTGTCGCCAGGGCAAGAGCTCAAAGTGGATGGCGATGCGCCCGAGGCGTTCCGCCAAGGCGCGGTGATCGTGGCAATCCGCAGCAAAGCGCGCCGTGACCAAAGTTACGAAGTTGAATTCACCGCCATCCCGTATTCTGAAAACGTCTGTTTCCGCCCCGAGCCCAGCGCCAAGCCGGTGATGGCGGGCACCATTCCGGCCCGCGTCACCAGCACCGTGGTGAATGACACCTACAGCCACATCGACAAAGATGGCCGCTACCGCGTGTCGTTTGATTTTGACCGCGACGAATGGCAGGCCGGCTGCGAAAGCCTATGGGTGCGCCAAGCGCGCCCGTATGCCGGTGATACCTACGGGCTACACGCACCGCTGCTGGCGGGCACCGAAGTGGCGATTGCGTTCGAAGAGGGCAACCCCGACCGACCGTACATCGCCTACGCGCTGCACGACTCCAAACACGGCGACCACGTCACGCTGCAAAACTACAAACGCAACGTGCTACGCACCCCCGCCAACAACAAACTGCGCCTCGACGACGAACGCGGTAAAGAGCACATCAAACTCAGCACCGAATACGGCGGCAAAACCCAGCTCAACCTCGGCCATTTGGTCGACAGCCAAAAACAGCAACGCGGCGAAGGCTTCGAACTGCGCACCGACGACTGGGGCGCGATAAGGGCGGGCAAGGGAATTTTCATCAGCGCCGACGGCCAGCCAAAGGCGGGTGGGAAGGTGTTGGAGATGGATCAGGCGGTAAGCTTGATCAAGGGAGCCATAAGCCAAATGACGGATTGGGGAACCATCACCCAGTCCCATCACAATTTACAGCCTGAAAGCGAGAGTTTAAAAAACTATCTGACACAAGCAACGCAGCTAACCGGTGCGGCACTTCTGATGAGTGCACCACAGGGAATAGGTGCCGTCAGTCCAGAAACCGTGATGCTACAAAGCGGCAAAGCGCTCTATCTGCAAAGCCAAGGAGAGATAAACTTAGCGAGCGCACAGCGTATTTCTGCAAATTCAAGTCAGGCAATATCGCTATTGGCTCAGCAGGAAGGTATGCGTTTAGTTTCAGGTAAAGGCGCATTAACCATTGAATCCCATGCTGATACGATGGCCTTAACCGCACTGAAAGACGTTACCATACAGTCGGTGCAAGGGCATCTACAGTTGACTGCAAAAAACGGTATCACCATTGGCTGCGGCGGGGCTTATATTCGTTTAACGCCACAGGGTGAGATTGAGATTCACGGGCCAAGCCGTTTAAGTTTGAAAGGCACACACGTTTGGGATACGCCTGCGAGTGAGGATTTTCCTCTGCCTGAGCTCCCTCAATCGGTGTGCAAAGAGTGTTTGAAAAAGGCGCAGGAAGAAGCTGCCGGATTTGTATTGCGTCAATAGAAGGAACGAAAACGTGAGTGAAAAACGCCAGCTTTGGCTGTCTCAAATCGAAAAAGTGTGTACGACGACGGATTTAAACTATATCGATATTCTTGTCGATCAGGCTGCTTGGCAGCAGCCCATAGTCTCGTCCTTGCAGCGTATGCAACCAGAAATAAAATGGTTTTCGTTATTCGATGATACGCCCGAAGAGGGGCTGCTTGAACAAGCCCCTTTGCTTATGCGCGTTCAACTGGATATATGGCAGCATAAAGCATGGCTGTCTGAGCTAATGGAACATTTCTCTGGAACCCCAAGACTGTTAATGCTGGTTTCACCACTCTCTTTTGATCTGTTGTGCGAGCATTTGAAAAAAATATCCGTCGCTAAATGGGGGGAACAATTTGGCCTGTTGCGTTTTTATGATACCCGCGTATTTCCTCTTTTAGTAACGGATGTTTTTAATCTTGAACAAAAGAAACGGCTAACGGATATTGCCCTTTTTTGGAGCTGGATGGATAGGGATAAATCACCTGTTTGGCTGGCTGGCAGTTTTAATCCAGAAGTGAATTTTGTCATGAGTGATTTTGAGATATCTCTGGATGATAATCAGTTTGAGAGAATTGCCTGTATGAGTGATGCCGAAAATATTGCCAGCTCAGAACGGTTTCGCAATAACGCCTTTTCCAAGGAACATAATTTCTCCCATTACTATCGTGTGGCAGTGCGCATAACCGAACAAGGTTTTCTTGGCGATATTGCTGATTTTATCGAGCAGCACCATTTAGAGTGCTAATACTCACTCATCTTTACAACAAGGACGTTATAAAATGAAAAAAACGATAGTGGTAAGAAATATGGTCATGCTTGCCACATTATTAACCTCAGGGACGGTGGTTTCTGGTGAAAGCTCCAGTGGCGCAAATTTAACCGGAGTGAACCATACCCAAAAGGGAATTAGCAGTTTTATGGTCAATGATTATAGGGGGCAAATGGGCGGGTATAGCTGTTGTGTAATGCTTCCTGATCAATGGCGGCCGGGTCTAAAAGTAGAAGTTAAATGGATGTCAGACCCCAATCCCAACGAGAAACTACCACCACTGGGTACTGATGAATACAGAACCTCTTACGCGAAACATGCTGCTAACTATAAAAATCATAGTGAGGTAATAGATATACCTAAATATAACCAAGCATGTGATTTAGTTATTCATTTTTTACCTTGCGATCAAGTTAAAGCAACGGCGATATGTTCCGTATATGGTAGAGAGGACTACCCAATAAAAGAACCATTGAATATGCCGGAGCCGAAAAAATGTCCGAGATAAATATCATGCGTACCATTATGACTATTTATTAAAATGTGGAGTAAATAACCATAATGGTGCTAATCCAAATAGGAGAGGGTGATGAATAAAACATTAAGGAATTGCGGTGGCATGCTGGTGCTGTTGACGCTATTGACGACCGGTTGCTCATTCGCCAGTGACGATGATATGACCGGTGGGGACTTAAGAGGGATGAATCATACTAGGCAAGAAGTTTCTCGGTTTTCAGTAAATGGATATGGAGGCTTAGTAGGAGGGAACACGTGTTGTATCTTATTGCCAGATAAATGGCGTCCTGGAATGAAGATTCAAGTAAAATGGAAATCAGTTGATACTAAGAATATTGATTTCCCTGGTTATGGCGATGAGAAAAAGTTTCAAGAATGGAAACAGAAAATTTCTGCTCACTCCGTCAATAAATTAGCTGTAGTTGATGTCCCTCAATATGGCGCTAAACGATGCGGTTTAACAGTCCATTTTTTACCTTGTGACAAAGTTAAAGTCACAACATCATGCTGGGGATATGGTAGCCCCGAATATCCAATAAAAGAACCACTGAATATGCCGGAGCCGAAAACATGTCCGAGATAAATATCATGCGTACCATTATGACTATTTATTAAAATGTGGAGTAAATAACCATAATGGTGCTAATCCAAACAGGAGAGGGTAATGAATAAAACATTAAGGAATTGCGGTGGTGTACTGGTGCTTCTGGCGCAGTTGACAACGGGCTGCTCATTCGCCAGTGACGATGATGTGACCGGTGGGAATTTAAGAGGTGTAAATCATACTAGACAGGAAGTTTCTCGGTTTTCAGTAAATGGATATGGAGGTTTAGTGGGAGGAAATACTTGCTGTATTTTATTACCAGATAAATGGCGTCCTGGAATGAAGGTTCAAGTAAAATGGAAATCAGTTGATACTAAGAATATTGATTTCCCTGGTTATGGTGATGAGAAAAAGTTTCAAGAATGGAAACAGAAAATTTCTGCTCACTCCGTCAATAAATTAGCTGTAGTTGATGTCCCTCAATATGGCGCTAAACGATGCGGTTTAACAGTCCATTTTTTACCTTGTGACACAGTTAAAGTCACAACGTCATGCTGGGGATATGGTAGCCCCGAATATCCAATAAAAGAACCACTGAATATGCCGGAGCCAAAAACATGTCCGAGATAAATATCATGCGTACCATTATGACTATTTATTAAAATGTGGAGTAAATAACCATAATGGTGCTAATCCAAACAGGAGAGGGTAATGAATAAAACATTAAGGAATTGCGGTGGTGTACTGGTGCTTCTGGCGCTGTTGACAACGGGCTGCTCATTCGCCAGTGACGATGATATGACCGGTGGAAATTTAAGGGGGGTAAATCATACAAAACAGGGAATAACTCGATTTTCAGTAAATGGTTACGGCGGTTTTGTTGGAGGAAATACATGTTGTGTTTTGTTACCTAATAAATGGAATCCGGGTATGAGTGCGGTGGTTAAATGGAGTGTAGATCCAAAACCATATGAACGATTACCGCCTTTAGGAACGGACGAGTATAGGAAGGCTTATGCGGAGCATGCATCGCGTTATACAAGTCATAGTGCGATGGTTCAGATACCGAAATATGGCGAAAAAAGGTGTGGGCTAACAGTGCATTTTTTGCCCTGCAATAACGTTAAAGTCACAACATCATGCTGGGGATATGGTAGTCCTGAGTATCCAATAAAAGAACCATTGAATATGCCGGAGCCGAAAACATGTCCGAGATAAATAAAAGTGCAGCGTGGGCTCCACCATTATTTCCGGTTACAGGACGACTACCTGTAACTAAACTTCAGGTTGAAGATAATTATCTTAAGCAAAAAAAAGAAGAGAAAAAATATTTGCTTGAGTGCAATCAGTCATCAGATAAAAAAAATGGCTTTTCCTGTAAGCATAGTTTGCATATCAGTCTGTTTTTTGATGGCACAGGAAATAATGACGAAAATGATTCAAAAGCTAATCCAGTGCACCCGACTAATATTGCTAAGTTGTATCATGCCTCAATACAAGCTGGTGCGGCAGAAGGATACCACTCGTATTATATGCCCGGAGTTGGAACGCCATTTCCCAAAATTGGTGAACTAGATTATTCAAGTTCAGGATTGGCATTCGCATCCGGGGGAGAAGATAGAATTAACTGGGCATTGATGATGTTAGTTGATGCCCTCACATTTGCAGCTACTAAGCAAAGATTCGATGACTCCATTGCTAAGCAGAAAATTGCTGATATGCGTGCACATTGGCCGCTTACCGGCGAGGTGAATCGCCGCAACGTGCTTAATAATTTGTTAGAGTCACTTCGAAGTGAAATCAATACAGCAACCCCTAAAATATTGGAGGTTAAACTGTTCGTCTATGGCTTTTCTCGCGGGGCGGCGGAAGCACGCACATTTGTAAATTGGCTAAGCGAAATATTTACAACTCCGAAGGGCGCTGAGCTGCCGGAGCAAACTATTTTAGGATTGCCGCTTAGCATCGAGTTTCTCGGTATTTTGGATACCGTACCCTCAGTGGGTATTGCACACGTTGCGCCTTTTGCCGCAGGGCATATGGGCTGGGCGGATGGTACCCAGCAACTGCCTGATGAAAAAAAATATCCTGGGTATGTGAAATGCTGCCAACACTTCGTGGCCGCCCATGAGCAGCGCTTAAGCTTCCCCCTCGATACTATTCGCAGGCCAAATGGCACATACCCGAGCTATGCAAAAGAGGTTATATACCCGGGTATGCACTCGGATATCGGCGGTGGGTATCCTAAGGGAGATCAGGGTAAGTCTCTGGGGGGAGATGGTGAATTACTATCGCAAATCATATTACATGATATGTATGCGGCCGCTTTTGAGGCAGGGGCACCTTTATTAGTCCCTGAGGAAGTGGTACCCGATGCGCTTAAATCTATGCAGCCTAGTAGAAATATCCCCAATGAAGTTAAAAATGAATTCGATTTTAGCCAAACAACGATTAAGCGGTTCAACGCATGGCGTGAAACTATCCTTGCCGAACAAGAAACGCAGCAGAGTGGTGAAACCAAAACTGTATTGGGCTATGAGCCTCATCTATTAAGCCATTCGCTTGAAACCAAGATTGCGGAGCAGATGGGGTGGATCACCGCGTGGCGTATTGGGCGTTATGCACGCGGTAGCTATCAGGTGCAGGGCTTTTATACAAATGCCACGCAGTGGGATGATGAGAAGCAGAAAGCCGCAAAGAAAAAGTATATAGCTGATGTCAAGGGTATTAAAAACGACCGAGAAATGGCCAGAAAATATCCAGATAACCCTGAGTTTCAGGGTGATAAAGATAAGCAAGGTATTCCAAGTTTTGAACCCACTCTGGATAAACAGCAGCTACGCGAAGCCGCCCGTGAGTTTGAACACGATTATTACGATTGGAATCGTGAGCAAAATAGCGTGGCACAGGTGATCCTCGATACGATCCCAAAATATGCCATATACCTCATTAATAGCGATGATGTGCAAGTTGAATACAACGAGATGAAAGCGGCTGGTAACAGCCTGTATTCCAAACTGTTTATCGATCGACTGGGAAGCGTGACTAAAGATCCGCAAATGGCCTTGGTTTGTGCGCTATATGATGAGCAAATTCACGACTCACGCGCGTGGTTTATGCACTATGAATTAGATTCACGTGAAATGTGGGCAGGCTATTTTCGCTATCGCATGATCTACAGCGGTAGTGAAGGTAATAAAGATCTGTCGCTGATAGCCGTTGCAGGCAAAGTTGTTGGTACGGCAACGTTGGTCGGTGGCGTGATTTATACGGTGAAGCAGAAAAACGTACAGAACGTGCTCGGTGGCGTGGCGGGAACCATCGGTGTGATGTCGGCAGAGTATAAAATTGTCGATTTAGCAACCGGATTGGATGTGCCACTGCTCCCGAATGCGATGGAACTGCTTGCGCCGACCAAAGATATTGGTGCACTTGCCAGCAGCCAAAAACAGCAGGCGATAGGCGCTCAGCACAATCAGAGAATGGATTATCTGAGCAGCTACCTCGGCATTGATGAACCCAGTGATGTGACTAAAGTGGCATAGGGGGGTGAAATGAAAAAGGTGATTCGTGTGGGTGACACCTTGAAAGAATATGGTGGCAAAGTGACGGGCGGCAGTTATAACGCCTTTGGCAAGCCGATATCCTGCGTGGGTGACAGCGCAGTATGTAATAAACATGGCGCAACCCGCATTGCTCAAGGCGCATCGGGCAGCACGATTAATGGAAAGGCCGTAGCGTTGGACGGCCACCGTTGCGAATGTGGTTGTACGCTGGTTAGCTCGTTGGCTCAGATGGATATTGCACCATGAAATTCCCGCCAGAATACCCCGATTATATCACTCCTGGGCCTATTGGTTGGCGACGATGGGGCATATTGCTCGCTGCTATTTGGTTAATCGGTTCGTTTCTGGCACTACTTCTACGCTCAACAGAGCAAGCTCCCTCCGGTTTGGCCTTTTGGTTCTTCATCATAGGTTTTCCTACTTTATTTTGGGCACTTGCACTTGCTATCCGCTACCTACTGCTACAGATTGGATTGAAGAATCGCAGCAGCTATCAGCAGGTTGTTGAACAAGAGCAAAATGATTGGTGGCAAGAACGTTCTCTAGGTATTGCCATTGAAAAGGTTTACTTAATAGGCCCATTAGGTGACGAGCAATCGTTATATTCTGGAATAATGACAGGGGGAACACCTCCTCCCAATAATCCAACGTTGTTATCTCTACGTTATCCACTGTTATTAAATATGCCAATGGTACGAGAACAGGGTTTAGCACGCCATTTGGCTCAGCAGTTGATTAATAGTCCAGAAATAAAATCACGATGGCAAAGCCTTGCTTATGTTAGTTGGTTCGGCGATGAGGCAAGTTTTCAGGTATTTATTGAGACAATAAAGTCTGCGGTCAATAATATTTCATTTGTACGATTAGATTTAAAGTGCATTGATGATATAGACCACGTTATTGATGTTTTCCAGCAGAGTGTCGATGCTAATAAATGGATGCTTTGTGCAGGCACTTATAGTTTATCTCAATCTGCTGACGCTATTCCTGCGGGAGAGGCTGGTTTTGCTTGGATAGCGAGCCAAGCAGGTAAAGCCCTATTACATCGTGCTGAGGAAATGGATGTTGCATCGGATGTAGAGGCTGGTATAGCTGCTCGTCACCTAGAACGCTATGCCCATTTGGATGATATGCCAGAATGTTGCCTCGCTATGGACCAGAAAAGTATGGCTGAATTTCAGCCTGGAGGATGGTCGGCCATTGAACATATTCTTACCCCTTATTGGGGGGCGCTAGGTGAAATATCTCCTTATATAGCGATATCAATGTCGCTTCTTCACACGCTAGATATACAGCAGCCTTGTGGCTGGATGAGTCAGTGTACAGAAAATAAAATGGTTATTGGAGTGACCGTTCCTTATGGCAACCGATAAAAAAGATAATCCGAGCTCGTTGGTGCGTTTAGTTATAGGTTATTTAATCGTTATTTTCCTATTAGTGGTTATTGGCATCTTTCTATATTTATTTGTTGGACCCTATTTTAAATTTCCAGAATTATCTTTGCCAACGTTATTATTATGGGGTGTAGGGTGCTGGTTTATACTGAGTTGGTTTTGTCCCTTGTTTATTTTTATTTGGGATAAGCTTGCCCGTTCGCGTGTTTTGTCAGATATAAAAACGAAAAAAAGTGTAGAGACAAAAAAAGAGGGTGATTGGGTGCAACTCATCACCCACCTCCGCGCCCGCCACGGCCTCCTATGGCGCAATAAAATTCGCATCCTGCTAGTCGTTGGCGAAAACACGGCGGCGGAAGCTATCGCGCCGGGGTTAACCACCCAGCAATGGCTGGAGGGGCAGGGCACATTATTGCTGTGGGGCGGTGGTGTGCAGGCGGAGCCGGATGAGGCGTGGCTGTTGGGGCTGCGTAAGCTGCGCCGTCGCCGTCCGTTGGATGGCGTGGTGTGGGTGATGAATGAGCAGCAGAGCGCGCAGGCTGGCGTTATCGATCAGGGCTGCCGTCAGCTGCAAAAACGTGGGCAGATTTTAAAGCAGCAGGCACCGGTTTATCTGTGGCAGGTGTGTGACAGCGCGTGGCAGCAGGACGACCGGATTACCCAGCCGGTGGGGTGTTTGTTCCCCGAGAAAAACTCGCCGGAGAAACTGGCCGCCAGTTTACAGAAGCTGGTCGCGCCGCTGCGTCAGCGCGGTATGACGCAGGTGTTGTTGAAAAACAGCCATGACTTTTTATTACGTTTGGCAAATCGTTTAGAGCGTAAGGGCATCGCTCATTGGCAGCAGGCGCTAACGCCGATGCTGCGCGAATATGCGTCGGCGCTGTCGCTGCGTGGGCTAATGTTCAGTTTGCCGCTGGCGGCCAAATCCGGCGTTGCTCAGCACGGCTGGCTGCCGGATGCGGCGTGGCAGGGCGTGTTGAACGATCGCGCAGTGCGTGGCCGTCGGGTGGGGGTCTCTTGGGAGCAGAGCGCTTATTATGCCGTGATGGCGCTGGCGCTGCTGTGGTTCGCGGGCAGTATTCTGTCGTTTTTCACCAACCGTTCACAGATTGCCACGGTGCGCGATCAGGTTGATTTGTTGAATAAATCCAATGCTAAACCGATGGAACAGCTGGTTGCGCTACAGCTGTTTGGCAATACGCTCGGTCAGCTGCAGTATCGGGCCGCGCATACGGTGCCGTGGTATCAACAGTTTGGATTAAGCCAAAATGACGCGCTAGAAGGCGCGCTGTGGCCACATTACGACGCGGCCAGTCTGCGGTTGATTCGCGAGCAGGCCGCCGCCGAGCTGCATCGTAACCTGAGTGAAATGGCCGCGCTGCCGCCCGATAGCCCTAAGCGCGCCAAGCTGGCACGCGCCGGATACGACAGCCTGAAAGCCTATTTGATGATGGCGAATCCAGACAAAGCCGATGCCGAATTTCTTACACGCGTGCTGAGCGCCAATGAGCCAACGCGCACCGGCGTTGCCCCTGGCCTGTGGCGGGGAATTGCGCCAAGCCTGTGGACGTTTTATGCCGAAAATCTACCCGCTCATCCTGAGTGGCGGATTAAGCCTGATACCGCGCTGGTGGCGCAGGTTCGGCAGGTGTTGCTCAATCAGATTGGGCAGCGTAACGCCGAAGCCACGCTGTATCAAAACATGTTGCAGTCCGTCGCGCAAAACTACGCGGATATGGGGCTGGCGCAGATGGTGGGTGATACCGATGCGCAGTCGCTGTTTACCACCGATCAGGTGGTGCCGGGGATGTTTACGCGCCAGGCGTGGGACGGTCAGGTGCAGAAAGCCATCGACGATGCGGTGTCGTCGCGGCGTGAAGAGATCGACTGGGTGCTGAGCGATAACAAACATCCCGCTTCGGCGGATGTCTCTCCTGACGCGCTCAAAGCGCGCCTCACCGAGCGTTACTTCACCGATTTCAGCGGCGCGTGGCTGGATTTCTTAAACAGCCTGCACTGGAAGAAAGCGCAGAATTTATCTGATGTGACCGACCAACTTACCCTGATGAGCGATGTGCGCCAGTCTCCGCTGATCGCTTTGTTAAATACGTTGGCCTATCAGGGACAAACCGGACAGCGCGGCGAAGCGCTATCGGATTCGTTAATGAAATCGGCGCAAAACCTGCTGCATAAAGAGAAAGCGCCGGTGATCGATCAGCGCGTCAGCGGGCCAACGGGGCCGCTGGATAGCACCTTCGGGCCTTTGCTTTCGTTGATGGGCAAGGGCGCTACCACGAACGGCGTGATGAATGCTGATAGTTCGCTGAGCCTACAAACCTTTTTAACTCGCGTTACGCGGGTGCGGCTGAAGCTGCAACAGGTGGCGAACGCGTCCGATCCGCAGCAGATGACGCAGCAAATGGCGCAGACGGTGTTTCAAGGTAAAACGGTCGATCTGACGGAAACGCAGGATTACGGCAGCCTGATGGCGGCCAGTCTGGGCGAAGAATGGAGCGGTTTTGGCCGTGAAATGTTTGTGCAGCCGCTGACTCAGGCTTGGCAAACGGTGCTGCAACCTTCTGCCGCCAGCCTAAATACCCAATGGCAAACCTCGATTGTGGCGAATTGGAACAGCGCCTTTGCTGGACGCTATCCGTTTGCCAATAGCGGTAACGACGCTTCTCTGCCGATGCTTGGCCAGTTTATTCGCGCGAACTCTGGGCGAATCGAACAGTTCCTCACGCGTCAGCTGGCGGGCGTGCTGCACAAAGAGGGCAACACGTGGGTGCCGGATCAAATCAACAGTCAGGGGCTTCAGTTTAATCCTGAGTTTTTACAGGCCATCAACCAGCTAAGCCAGCTGGCAGACGTGCTGTTCACCGACGGCAGCCAAGGCGTGCACTTTGAGCTGCGCGCCCAGCCTGCCCGCAACGTGGTGGAAACCAATCTGGCTATTGACGGCCAACGTCTGCGCTATTTCAACCAAATGGAAAGCTGGCAGAGCTTCAATTGGCCGGGCGCCACCTACCAGCCGGGCGTGATGCTGACGTGGACCAGCGTTAACGGCGGCGCTCGCCTGTTCGGCGACTATCAGGGCAGTTGGGGGCTAATCCATTGGCTAGAAAAAGCCAAAGTCACCAAGCTGGATGAAAGCAGCTACCGCTTAGCGCTGGATACGCCGGACGGCCTCACGCTGTCGTGGATCCTGCGCACTCAACTGGGCAGCGGCCCGCTGGCATTGCTTAAACTGCGTGGGTTCAGTTTGCCGAGCAAAATTTTTGTGGTGAACGCGGGCGCGTCAGATGCGATGGTCAGTAATAACAGCGTGTTGGGGGAGGAGTAATTTAGGATGGTGTTTGTCAGGTGGAGAATAGAAAAAGAATAAATACAGCTCGTGAAGATGATAGAGAAGACTACTCACGTAAAATCGAATAGGAACAAGGTTAGAAATTTTATTGCTGATGTCAGATTATTTTCATCCATCTAGTCTTCTGGATTTTTACGATATGTTTTTGGGGAAATATTGGTAAGACCCTGACTATTGTTAACTATCTCTGGTGAAGGGCCTGCAAGGTCCATACAAACCCGTTTATAAACATGACTATGATGGATATTTTTATAAATCTATGCCGTACACGGATATGCGTAATGAAAAAAATAGGGATAACAGGTTTCTTATCTTTTGCCGTCGTCATCCTCAGTGGCTGCGATCAAACAGCAGCCAATACTGAGGCCGATAATAGCCGTGAAGCAGAGCTGAATACTATTATTAATAAAGTAAAATCAGAGCTGGTTTACGTTAAAGGCGGTGAGTTTTTGATGGGGGATTTTGGTGAGCAATATGGTAAAGAGCATTTGCCCTATGACGCGAATCCAGACAGTAAACCACTGCATAAAGTGGAGCTAACGGGCTACTCGATCAGCAAATTCAAAGTGGATAATACAGAATATAAGTTTTACTTGGACTACAATAATCTTCCGGGAAGAGTGGTTAATGGTGGAGTGAGAACTAAGACTCGTTGGGAAGAGAAGAACGGTATAGCCAACGGACCTGCACACGTTGACTGGTATGAGGCCGAATCTTATTGCCAATGGATAGCTAAGGTAACTAAGCTACCATTTTCATTGCCAACGGAAGCACAGTGGGAATACGCCGCACGTAACCGCGGACAGTATGTAATAGCGCCTACAAATGACGGAACAATACAGATTGAGAATAGAAAAGGAATTAATGTTGCTAGTGAAGATGATCGGGAAGACTACTCCCGTAAAATAGGCTCAAGTTTAGGAATATTATCACCGATGCCAGGTGATTTTCGTCCGCCTAATCCATTGGGTATTTACGATATGGCCGGAAATGGTTGGGAGTGGGTAAAAGATTGGTACGACCCTGACTATTATAAATCATCGCCAGTGAAAGATCCTCAAGGTCCAGATAAGCCAGTATATAAAGATGATGATGATGGCTATTTTTATAAGTCAATGCGTAGCTATGATTATTCAGGACCTGGACGCGGGTTAACCGTTGTTCGGTATAAAGCAGATCCTAAAAGCAGAGATTATTTACCTAGCGATAAAACCGCCCGCTGTGTGGTGAATAGCCCTGAGCCGATAAAATAAAGGCTGAGTAAGGATTAGTGAAATGAAAAAAATAAGGATAGCAGGTTTCTTATCTTTTGCCATCGTCATCCTCAGTGGCTGCGATCAAACAGCAGCCAACACGAAGGCGGACAATAGCCGTGAAGCAGAGCTGAATACTATTATTAATAAAGTAAAATCAGAACTGGTTTATGTTAAAGGTGGCGAGTTTAATATGGGGGATTTTGGTGAGCAATATGGCAAAGAGCATTTGCCCTATGATGCTAAACCAGATAGCAAACCACTTCATAAGGTTGAATTGAACAGTTATTCAATAAGCAAATTCAAAGTGAATAATAGTGAGTATAAGATCTACCTTAGCTTTATTGGCTCTGGTGGTAGGGAAATCCCAGAATCCTCAGGTCTGAAAGAAATGTGGGAAGAGTATAGTAGTATGGATAATACACCTGCGCACGTTGATTGGCATGAGGCCGATGCATACTGTCAGTGGTTAGCCAAAGTAACAAAGCTACCATTTTCACTGCTCACGGAAGCACAGTGGGAATATGCTGCGCGTAACCGCGGACAGTATGTAATAGCGCCCACAAATGACGGAACAATACAGATTGAGAATAGAAAAGGAATTAATGTTGCTAGTGAAGTTGATAGGGAAGACTACTCCCGTAAAATAGGCTCAAGTTTAGGAATATTATCGCCGATGCCCGGTGATTTTCGTCCGCCTAATCCATTGGGTATTTACGATATGGCAGGAAATGGCTGGGAGTGGATAAAAGACTGGTACGATCCTGATTATTATTCGTACTCTCCAATAAATAATCCTCAAGGTCCTAATAAACCGATATTTAAAGGTAGCAGTGGTGATTATGAGAAAGTCATGCGAGGTCAGGATTTTTCTGGTCCAGGGCGTGGATTAACGGTTATTCGATATCATGCAGATCCAAATACTAAAAATTATATCCCATTGGATAAAACGGTTCGTTGCGTGGTGAATAGTCCTGAGCCAGTAAAATAAATTTAATTAAAAAATGAAACATAAAAAAAGAAGAAGGCGCAGAGTTATCGAAGCAGATAATCTTATTGCTGAGAAATGCATGCTGGCTTTTTTTGTAATAGTGCTGACTCTATCTGCTGTTTTTTTACCGTACTTTATATATCGTGATTATCAATATATATTTGTATATAAACGCACGACTGGTTATGTGGTTGATAGTAAAAGAATCTGTCCGGCTATATATCACCATACTAATTCAGGGGTATCACGATGTACTCAATATAAGCCTGTGGTTGAGTATGTTGACGATAAAGGCGTAAGGCATGAGTTCACATCAGGCTTTTCAAGTATGCAAACTCAAATGAACTACTCAGGAAAGGTTACTGTTCTTTATACTGATGACGATGACACCATATTTGATATATTTAATATAATCACACCCGTCGTTTTTTCTTTATAGCAGGTCGTTTTAGTTTTCATGCGGTTTGGGCGTTGGGGAATTTTTTTAGATATAGAGAGATTAATGATGCAAAGCGTCGTTCGCGTAGGAGATGAAATATCTCATGGTGGCGTTGTTCTTAGCGGTGCCAGAGGTCTCACTTTTATGGGGAAATCTGTCGCCTGTTAAATAAGTTTTTGCTGAGCAGGTGTTTGCACAGTTTGATCTTGGTAAGTCATCAAAATGCAGACGATGAAAATAACTTCTCGTCGATAAAGTTGAATGATGAAGGTTTTACGGTTGAACAAGTACCTTTTAGCAATTATGCAGAAGAAACAATAACGAGAGTTTTTAAGCTGGATGGAAATAAAGTAATTATTGAACCGAAAGATATTATACGAGGTATGTTAAAGTGAAAAACCGTAAAGCCTCGAAAGAATTCATTGATTTTGATAAAACTAAACAAGAAAAAGAATCTTCTCTCGTTGAGGTTGGCATAAAGGAAAAAAACATGCTGCTTCATCCTGAAGAAAGACAAATAATAAGTAGAGAAATTGGAGAGCTAAAAGAAAAAATAAAAGCCATGGATAATATCCTTTCTACTGAGCCAGTTGCACCAGACCTACCACCTAGAGCGCCATTAATTAAAGTGGCTGGAGTGCTAGAGGAGTTTAGTGTATTGAAAGTTATCGGATATTTTTCTGATTCAGAGTATGATTTGGAGCGGTTCAGAACACAAGAGAAGAAAGATCTAGCCGGGGGACTCCTACTTGCAATTGCGGGTAATGTTGCAGGGTCTGCAGTTACAAGTATGAGTAGTACTCGAAAAAACGACGCTTGTGATTTTATTCAAGGAAAAATAAATGGGAAAAATTTTCAAGGATGGTTAGGTAAGACGAACGCTAGTGTTGGTGATTATGTAGAGATGGCTGTGGTAGACAAAGGAAACTCTTTTATTGTTTATGCGATTGCTATTCCTGATTTATGTACGATCAGTATAACGCCAAGGTGTGATATGGGGAGATGGGGGGCATTAAAAGATGGCTTTAATTTCTCAATATGGTTTTTTTCTATTTTTATTTTCATTGTTTCTGCATCAATGTTTATTTTTTCAGATGTGTCTTTTTTATTTGTATTGAAATCAATCCTTATCCCGGTTGTTATATTTATCGCTATATTTCTTGCTGTTTCAATATCAATGGTTAGATCGCCTAATTCGACAGTTTTATTAGCTGAGGATATTTTTGAAACTCTTGACATGCCAATGGTTACACATGTTAATTTAAAACATATCACGAAAAAAAGGCTAAGAAAAATAAAAAGTGGTAAATATACTATGGGTCATATTAAAAATCGGATTCTGCCCGACTCATGGTATTTTGTAGATTATTTATATTATTATAAATAATCTATCTAACTCTAATAGTGTGAGTCAAGTGTGTTTGGGGATTTTCCTGATGAGAATCTAAAAAATACAATGCTTTTACTTCCAGTGAGTAACAGAAACGAAAAATATAAAGAACAATCCGTTTCTCTTGGGGGCGCATTATGAGGTGTTATATGAATAATAGAGATGAGTATATTTCATTCGAATATTTAAAGAGTATTAAAAATGACTTGGAAACATCCATTGAAGTAAATTCAAAATGGGTTTCTGAGAATGAGAATAATAGAGATGAGTGCATTAATGTCTTAAAGGAAAATGAAGAATCGCATAAGGAAATTTCACGACTAGATGAGATCATATTGCGTGAGCCAATCCCTTCGGAGTTGCCACCACAGAAATCATTAATAAAAATTAGTGGTATTTTAGATGATGTTAATATTGTTAAATGTATCGGTTATTTTCAAGAGCAAGAGTACAACTCCGAAGCGTTTAAAAATCACGAAATGAACGAACAAGTCGGTGCATTGCTACTTTCAATTATCGGAAATGTAGCCGGCTCTGCAGTGACTTCACAAAGTAAAGTCAGAATGAAAGACTATTGTGATTATATTAGTGGAAAAATAAATGGTAGAGAGTTCCGTGGTTGGCTTGGAAAAACAAATCTTCATGTCGGTGATTATGTTGAGATGGCCGCTGTTGAAGAAAATAACGAGTTTGTTGTTTATGCTATTGCGAAGCCTGAGAATAGAACTATTAGTATAATACCTCGGTGTTCTCAAGGGCTCGATGCTTACATAAAAAACACGAGGCGATATATACGAATTTTCAACGCCATCCCATTTTTATTTATGAGCCTCGGTCCTTTGTTTTACGGTGGAAGCTTAAAAATACTCCTGTTTCTAGTTTTATTATATGCTTTATTAGATCCTGTTGCATATGCAATTAGCAGTAGGCTTGAAAGAAAAAACCGAAGAAAAATTATGTCCTAGCTGGGTTGATATTTGAGGCTTTAGGTTTCAAGAACCCGACAGAAGTGGACTTGATTAAAATTACTAAGAAAAAATTGAAGTCTAAGGACATGTCGGTTAAAAAAAATGATCCCACTTGGCCGGATAGAGAATGTGTTATGAATTATTATTATTACTATTGATATAAGTGTTTGTAGGATAAACAGTAGCATGAGTCTTAGCAAAAAAAATGATAATTATATTAACTTCGAAGATTTAGAATTACAACTTAGTGGACTGCATATTGATATTGGTGTAAAGAAAAAAGAATTAAAAGAGCACCAGAAGAGCGCAAGGAAATTGAAGCACAGATTGAAAAAATATTAAAAGAAGACATTCCAGAGGTTGAGGCTTTAATTGCCACTAGACCCCCTGCTCCAGAGTTACCTCCCCGAAAGCCATTGATGAAGGTGGTTGGTATTGTGGAGGAAATTGATGTTATGAAAGTCGTTGGTTATTTTCAAGAGCGAGAATATGATCCGGAAGCGTTTGCTAAGCATGAAGAGAATGAACAGGTAGGTGCCTTGATTTTAGCTATGATCGGTAATACTGCAGGTTCTGCGGTTACGTCGCAAAGCACGGAACGGATGGGAGATTATTGCGACTTTGTTCGCGGCAAGATAAATGGTAATCCCTTTTATGGCTGGCTAGGGAAAACCAATATTCAAGTCGGTGATTATGTCGAAATGGCCGCAATGGAAAAAAATGGGGAGTACGTAATTTATGCTGTTACTCATCCAGATAGAAGAACTATCAGTGTCACACCCAACTGTGATCAGGGACTAGATGGCTATATTAGAAGTTGTAGGTTGTATGTCCGGTTTGTTATCTCATTTATTATCCTTCTCTTTTTCATTCCGCTAGCTTGGAATGGCGACCTAACCTTAAGAATACTGATGTATATGGTGTTATTTTGGATTGTCGCTGAGCCAATAATTTATTTTATTAGCGATAGATTGGAAAGGAAAAACCCGAAACAGAATTATGTCCTAGCTGGATTGATATTCGAGGCTTTAGGCTTCAAGGAGCCGACAGAAGTGGACTTAATTAAAATAACGAAGAAAAAACTAAAGTCTAAAGAGATGCCTTCGAAGCAAAATGAGCCGGATTGGCCGGATAGGGAATGTACGGTTAATTACTACTATTACTATTAATTACTTATAGACTAAAGCCTATTTTTAAACAGAAGATTAAATAGGGGTGTATGTATTCTATATGTTGAAATGGCTATTATTTAATAAAGTGTACCTTGGGCTGTTAGCTGCTTTTATAGTTCGTTGGTAGTCTG
Organism: Hafnia alvei; assembly: GCF_900095695.1. Classification (GTDB taxonomy): domain Bacteria; phylum Pseudomonadota; class Gammaproteobacteria; order Enterobacterales; family Enterobacteriaceae; genus Hafnia; species Hafnia alvei_B. Next base: position 118,629 of record NZ_FMIQ01000006.1, read on the forward strand.
TTTTAATTAGGGGTGGTAATGGTTTGAGACTGGATTAAAGTAAGGCACTCCTCCATTTAATATAAGTGCTTTAAATTTAACCATAATTTCATTTTTTATTTTTCCTAACTATTATTAGTAAGGGGCGTCCACTGAGATGGATTACGATGGTTTAATTATTAATTATAAATGGCGCATAGAGCAGACACTCACTCAAAATGAACGAGATCACCAACTTAAGCAAGGTGTAGTTCTTGATTTAAATAGCCAACGTATCGCGGATGATTTGTCGGTCATCCGCTTAACTTCTGGCTATATGGAGTTAGTCGATAAATATTATCAATTCAAGGGAATATTGACCAGTGTGATGTTGAGTCTGTTTATATTATCGATATGGGCAATCTTTGCTTTTTGGGGGGAGGCAATAATAGATATTGTCATGCATGGATTTAATAATGGAACAGTTTATTATGTTTTTAGTTTTATTGCTGGAGGCGGTTTTTTAATATTTTTATTAGTTTCCTTTTTTATGTTAAAAAAAGAAAGCTTTGCTAGGACTCATTACCCAATTCGTTTTGATCGTAAAAATAAGTTGGTACATGTCTTTAGTTTAGAGAGTGAGATATACAGTGTAAAATGGGATGATATATTTTTTACAACAGGGGATGTTTTAGCGCATAAACACACAAAAAGAAGAAATTACGATATTCGCGGACATGTTCTTGATAAAGATGGTAAGACCGTACTAAAAACGTTTGGTTTAGCAGCCTCGACCTCAAATCATGTTGCGCTGCATCGTTATTGGGAATTTATACGTCGTTATATGGAAGAAGGCCCCGAGGCTGTTGCTGACATTATTAAACTTTGTCCACCGGTGGAAAAGAAACGTGAGGGGATTTTTTTCGGCTATTGGTATGCATTAACGGTGTATTACGGAGCGCCACTTGTCGTTATGCCCATAATGATGGTGTTGGCTCTTATTGCTTGGCCTGGGCGAGTTTTTGCTATGTATACCAGCAGACGTCCTTTTTGGACACCAGAAGTTGAGGCTGCTTGTGTTATAGACCCAAACGATCCGTTCGATATGAGTGCGGCCGATAATCCAAAATCTATAGCCCTTTGGATGTTGGGAATGGATAAATCGCATCGTTGTATTGATAAAATGCGGGCAAGGAAAATGAAAGCTCTTGAACGTAAAGATTAAATTTAAAGTATGTAAATCGCCAGTTTTATAAATAGCACATTTTTTATTTAGACCCTTTTGCAGTTGCATGTTAAACCCCATCAAAAATACACGACCTTTCGTTATCGAATATTAAGTTAACTTACCGAAGTAAAATTATAACTCTATGCTGGAGAATGAATAATGCTACAGGGATTAATCGCCGCCAGCATGAACGGGCGCGATGCTTTGGCATTGGCGGGCGAGCAGGTGGCGCTGTGGGACAAATGGCTGTTACCGATTAGCGCCGATGCGCCTGCGGGGGAAGACCCGGGCTACGACGATGATTTTCAGCGCATGCGTGAAGAGGTTAACCGCCTGTCGGGCGCTGATACCGATCTTATCTGTCAGTTAGCCGAAAAGCTGTTGACCGCCGTGTGCAAAGACGTGCGGGTGGCGACCTATTACCTTTGGGCGCGGCTGCATCGCGATGGAGAAACCGGGCTTGCCGATGGCTTAACGCTGCTGGCGGGCGTGGTGTCTCGCTTTAGCGATACGGTGTTACCGCTGCGTGCGCATAGCCGCAAGGTGGCGATGGAGTGGCTGACCAGCAGCAAAGTGCTGGATAGCCTGTCGCGTTATCCGGAAGTGGTGAAAGCCGACGTGGAGCGCACGGTGGCCGCGTTGGCGCTGTTGGACAGCGCAATGCAGGTGTGGCCAGAGGAAGAACGTCCTTCGCTCGGCGGACTTTATTCGGCGCTGGATGCACGTTTAGCGCAGGCGGGCGGTCTAGACGCCGTAGTGCCGCAGAACAGCGCGCCAGCGGGGCAAAAGGAAGAGGCGGGATCGACGCTGGGCTTACCCACGCTCAAGCAGATCCAATCAGGACGTGATTTGCTCGATCAGGCGCGAGAACTGGCGCGTTACCTGCGCGATCAGCCGCAGGGCTGGCTGTCGAGCAGTCGGCTGATGAAAAGCCTGCGTTGGGATACGGTGCATCAGTTGCCGCCGCAGGATGCCTCGGGGAATACGCGCTTAACGCCGCCGCGGGCCGACAACCGCGCCCAGCTTAAACGCCTGTATATGCAACAAAGTTGGAATGAGTTGCTGGAACAGGTTGAGCGTATGTATGCCGAAGGCGTGAATCATTTTTGGCTCGATTTGCAGTGGTATGCCTGCCAAAGCCTGAGCAAACAAGGCCATCCTTATGACGCGTGGGGCGATATCGTGAAACGCGATTTGGGCATGTTTTTAGAGCGGTTGCCGGGTTTGGAAGAGATGACCTACAACGACGGCACACCGTTTGCCGATGAGGTGACCCGCGATTGGATCACTCAGCACGTGAGCGGCAATCAAGAGCAGTGGGCTGCGCCGCCGGCGTCGACTCAGCCTCAGGGCGACGACGACGTGTTGGCGCTGGAAGGTGAAGCGTTGGCACAGGCCGATAGCGATGGCGTTGAAGCCGCGCTGACGTGGCTAAGCACCCGCTCGGGTATCCATACCCCGCGTAATCGCTGGCTGTTGCGGCTGTTGATGGCGCGTATTGCTGAGCAGTACGGTAAAAATGAGATGGCGCTGCATCTGTTAACCGAGCTGGATATTAACCCGTCCCAGCTGACGCTAGCGGAATGGGAGCCGGCACTGAGTTTCGAGGTGAAAGCCCGTCTGCTGAAACTGCTACGGTTGAAATCGCAGCGCAATGATAGCGATAAAGCGGCGCTGGCACGGCGTATGGAAACCTTGTTAGCCGGGTTGGTGAACATCGATCCGGTGAGAGCCGCCGTGCTGTGTGGCTGATACTGCCGCAGACAATGGCCTGATTTTGGTTTTACCTCCCCCTATTTTTTAACCTTTCTCATGAGAACACAATTCGCATGGATGATTTAACTCTGCGCTATTTTGAAGCAGAAATGCGCTATCTGCGTGAAGCAGGTAAAGAATTTGCCGAAGCGCATCCTGACCGCGCGGCCATGCTTAATCTGGATAAGGTGGGCGCGCGCGATCCCTACGTGGAACGTCTGTTTGAAGGCTTTGCCTTCTTGATGGGGCGACTGCGCGAAAAGCTGGATGACGATTTGCCAGAACTCACCGAAGGGTTAGTGAGTCTGCTGTGGCCGCATTATTTGCGCACAATTCCGTCGCTTTCTATCGTGGAGCTCTCGCCGGACTGGTCGCAGATGAAACACAGCGAGCGCGTGGCTCGCGGTTTTGAGGTGATGTCGCAGCCGGTGGGGCAGCAGAAAACCCGCTGCCACTATAGCACGACGCAGGATCTCGATCTGCTGCCGTTGAATTTATCTCAGGTGGGGCTGAGCACTGAGCCGGACGGTCGTTCGGTGATCCGCTTCCGCTTTGAATGCAGCGAATTGGCCGACTGGGCACAAGTCGATCTTAGCCGTGTACCGCTTTATTTGAACGCGGATAGTCCGGTGGCGAGCGCGCTGCATCAGGCGTTAACGCTGCAAACACAGGCCATGTACCTGCGTTTACCGGAACGGGCCGAGCGTCAGCGTATCGACGGCTATTTTTCGCCGCTGGGGTTTGGCGAGCAGGACGGTCTGTGGCCGAAAGGGGAAAGTGCCTTTAGCGGCTATCAGCTGTTGTTGGAGTTTTTCACCTTCCGGCAGAAATTCATGTTTGTGGGATTGAACGGGCTGGATCAGCTTGAACTGCCTGCTGAATTGCCGTGGTTTGAGATCGAGGTTGTGCTGAACGAGCTGTGGCCGTACGACATGCCGTTTGACGCTGAAAACCTGCGTTTGCACTGTGTTCCCGTGATTAATCTCTTCCCGCTAGAGGCTGACCCGCTGCGCCTTTCGCCGCTGGAGACCGACTATTTGCTGCGTCCGATGCGCTTGCAGGATGGACACACTGAGATCTATTCGGTCGACAGCGTGGTCTCGTCGAAACACACCGGACATCAAACCTACGTGCCTTTCAGCAGCTTCCGACATAAAGGCGGCATGATGCGCTACGACGCGCCGGAGCGTTATTTCCATACCCGAGTGAAACGCGGTGCTTCTGGGCTGCACGATACGTGGCTGATCCTCGGCGGCGAAGCGTTCGACAGCGATAAGCTGCTCGCGGAAGAAAACCTGTCGCTGAGCCTGACCGGTACCAACGGTCAACTGCCGCGTAAGGCGCTGCAAAGCACGCTGTTGGATACGGTGGTGCAGTCGACACAAACCAAACTGTCGGTGCGAAATCTGTGCGCGCCAACCATGCCGTGCTATCCGCCGACGCGCGATCGTTTTCACTGGCGGGTATTAAGCCACCTTGGTTCGAACTTCTTGCCGATGATGGATAACGCCGAAGTGCTGCGCGGCACGCTTTCGCTGTATGACTGGACGGGCGATGAACTTAACCGCCGTCGCTTAGCGGCGATTGTTGACGTGAAACATCATCTGATCCAGCGCTTTGAAAAAGGCTTTTTGCTGCGCGGCGTGGATATTGAAGTCACGCTGGACAGCAATGGTTTTTCCGGCGAGGGGGATATCAGCCTGTTTGGTGAAATGCTCAGCCGCTTCTTTGCGCTGTATGCCGATATTCATCTGTTTAACCAGCTTACGTTGATACTGCAACCTTCAGGGAAATGTCTGCAATGGAAAGAGAATCACAGTCAGCGCATTCCGGGCTAATGGCAGCGCTGCAAGGGCGCATGTCGGAGGTTAACGTCTATCGCTTTTGTCAGCTGCTGGAGCGGGTAGCGCCAGAAAGACCGGCGCTGGGCAGTACCGCCAGCCCGCATGACGATCCGGTGCGTTTTCATCCTCATCCCGGTATGGGATTTCCCGTCAGTGAATTGAAATCGCTGGAAAGTGATGAGTTTCATCCCGAGCGTCCACCGACGGTGCGTACTACGTTTTTGGGGCTATACGGCGTTGATTCACCGCTGCCGACTTCATACCTCGACGATATTGCGCAGAGGCGAGAAGGACATGAGGCGCTGGAAGCGTTTCTGGATATCTTCAATCACCGCATTTTTACTCAGTTTTATCGTATTTGGCGCAAGTATTCCTATCCGGCCACGTTTCAAACGGGCGGAACGGATGAAACCTCGCAGTGCCTATTGGGGCTGATTGGTTTGGGGATACCCGGTACCTCTTCACATATTGCCACGCCGGTATCGCGGTTTTTGGCGCTGCTGAGCGTGATGCGCTTACCCACGCGCACCGCCGAAGGGGTGATGGCGTTAGTGAGACTGCTGGCGCCGAAAACCACGGCGGTGGTCACGCCGCACGATCGCCAGCAAATTGTGCTCAAACAGCCGGCCGGACTGGGGCAAACGCAGCGGGTTAATTTGTCGCAGCGTGCCGTATTGGGCGCAACCGGCACCGATGTGAATACCCAACTGTTGCTCACGCTGCACACCACGGATTTGAACGAGGCGAAAGGCTGGCTGCCGGGGGGGCAACTGCACACCGATTTGATGGTTTTACTGCGGGTTTATCTAGGATGGCGCTGCAATGCACGGCTGAAGCTGGTGCTGCCGACCACCATGTTGCCGCCGCCGGTACTCGGTAAAACGCCGATTCAGCTTGGTTTAACCGGTTTGTTAGGCCTGCATGCCGCCGCTCCTGCGGCTTTAGCGTTACCCAACGAGATCACGGTTAACTTGGGGCATTATCAAGGATTACAGCCGAATACGGCGAACAGAGAGGTTAAGCATGTCAATTTTCGCTTCTAAGCCCCGTACATTGCAGGCGACAGCGATGGCGTTGTCCGTGTTGTTGCTCGCAGGTTGCGGCTTGACGCAGAGCGTCGCAGACGGTACAGCATCGGTGACTAAATCGATATTTTACAAAAAGATAAAAACGCTGCATCTGGATTTCAGCGCCCGCGAGGCGCTTAACACCGACGCGAAGGATATGAGTGCGCTGTCTGTGCCGACGCTGGTACGGGTTTATCAATTGCGTGATAGCAAAGCGTTCGAACAGCTGGATTATCAAAGCCTGCTGGTAGACGGCGATGCAAGCCTTAAAGCGGATTTGCTCAGCGAGCGTGAAGTGGTGGTGAAACCGGGCACCGGCGCGTCGTTGAATATGCCGATGGAAAAAGACGCCAAGTTTGTGGCGGTTGTTGGGTTATTCCGTATGCCGGATATGCAGAAAAATAGCTGGCGGTTGGTTATCGACCGCGAGGATTTGTTGCCCGATGATCCACGAATTATCGAGCTGAGAAATAACGCCCTTAGCCTTAAACCGGTGAAGGATTAGGCCATGACCTCTCAAAATCCTTCATTGTATGAAATGCTGACGCTGAACTTTGGCGGCGAGCTGGATTTGCAGCGGGTGAGCGAGCGTGACCAGGTGATTTTATCGGTGCTCGATAACATGCAGCGCATTCTTAATAGCCGCGCTGGCACCTTGGCGCATTTACCCGACTATGGCCTGCCCGATATGAGCCAGATCCTACAAGGCATGCCGGGCTCAGCGCATGGATTGCTTTCGCTGCTGTCGGCGACGTTATTAAAGTATGAACCGCGCCTTGAAAGCCTGTCGATTACGCTGCTGCCCCAAACGCGCAGCGGTCATTTGGAATACACCCTCGAGGCTCAGTTAAAAGAACTGGGTCTGGTGCGCTTCGGCACGGAGTTTGCGCCCGAGGGTAAAGTATTGGTGCGCCATCTCAAACAGCAGCAGTTTGTTTCCGCTTAGTTTTTCTTTCTTTTTACGGAGCTTCACTTACGCATGGCTTCTTTCTCCGAACAACATTTACGTACCGGCGGCGATCCGCGCACGCTGAGCGAATTTACCGCACTGCGCGATGAGCTGAGTAAGCTTACGCACCCTGCGCGTCCTGACGTCGATTGGCAAAAAGTGGAGCAGCTGTGTCTGGGACTTTTTCGCCAAAACGGGGTTGAGCTGCAAACGACCGCTTATTACACGCTGGCACGCGCGCATCGTGCGGGATTGGCGGGCATTGAAGAGGGGTTGGTGCTTGTCGATGGATTATTGACGCATCAGTGGCCGGTGTTTTGGCCCGCGCAAACCCATGCGCGCATGGAAATTCTGGGTTGGCTCGCCACGCGCCTGCAGCAACTGCTGCGTGGCTATGTGTTTAAGTATGGTGACTTGCCGATTATTTATCGCACCGAAACGCTGCTGGAACACCTGAGCGAAGTGCTGGCGCGTTTGGAGCTGAAGCATCTTAGCCAGTTAGATGGGTTATATCATCTGATGCATAACACCGCGCTTCGGTTGGAAAGTTTAGACGGCGATAATGCGATACAGGGCGGAAGCACGCTGGCGGCGCGACCGTCGATGTCGATAGCTGGGCCTGAAATGCGGGATGATTCACCGCTGGTGTACGTGGTTCAGGCCGAGGCAAAGCCGGTGATCATGCGGGTGGAAAATACCGCAAGCGGTATTCAGAAAAGCCACTGGCTTGGTTTTGCAACCGGATTAATTTGCATGGCGCTGGTGGGCAGCGCGGGGCTGTGGAGCTGGAATGCATGGCATCAGGAGCCCGTGCGTAATCTGTTGTTAGCCACGGTAGAACCGTTACCGCAGCCGTTATCGCCTGCGCAGATGAATACGCTGCGCACCGAGAAAGCCGAGAAGCTGCCTACGTTGACCAATGACATGGTGGCGGCAACGCAAAAGCAGTTGGAAAATATTAATTCATTACCCGCGCTTTGGTCGCTGAACTATGCTTCTCAGCTGGTTAAGCAGGCGCAAACGCTGTGGCCGCAAACGCCGGCGGTCGATCAGCTGGCTGCCGGATGGCTGCTCAATTTGAACGCGCAGGCGGCGGCCAGTGATACGCTTGATGATTGGCATTTGGCGCAAACCCGTTTGCAACAGCTGGCCAATAAGCTCAATGGATTAGACGAGCAGCGGGGGAAATATATGACCGTTTCGGAGTTGAAATCGTCGATTTTTGCTATTCAACAGCCGCTGGTGAAATCACCGCCGTTGGAGGAGCTGCTGCGGCAGTTATCTGAACAGCAAAACGCCGGAACAGTTTCTCCGGCGTTGGTTCGGCAGATCGATAACCGTTTTAAACAGCTGCAAAGTCGTTATATGTTGCTGATGATGGAACCGAGGTCGTTGTAGGTTTTCAGCGGGCAACGCCTTTTTTCGGTGTTGCCCGTGGTTTTTACTCTTCTGTTAGCGCCGCAGATGGCGCTCTTTCAATTACCATCGTCTGGCTTTGACTCAGACTGATGCCTGCCGCTCTGAGTCTTTTCAAAATCTCATACAGTAAATCACTCTTGGTACCGCTCACCACGCGAGGGCTCGCCACATAGCCCGTGACGCTGAGCACAATGCCGTTTGGCCCCAATTCTTTGAAGCTCACCGACGGCGCGGGCGCCGGCTGTATGGCAACATGCTGGTGATAGGCGTCGAGCAGCAGCGTGCGCGTTTGCTCAGGATCGATATCCAACGGGAAGGTGAGCGCAATCGTCACCACGCCTTGCGCATTACCCATGGTGGCATTGCGAACGTTTTGTGAAATCAACTGGGAGTTGGGCACAATTACGGTGGAACGATCGCTGAGCTGGATTTCGGTGGCACGGACGTTGATGCGGCGAATATCGCCCTCAACGCCGCTGATACTGATTAAATCACCAACTTTGACCGGACGCTCGGTGAGCAAAATCAGGCCGGAGATAAAGTTTTTTACGATCTCCTGCAAACCAAAACCGATACCGACCGATAGGGCACTGACGATCCACGCCAGCTTATTCCACTCAATGCCCAGCGTAGAGAGCGTGAGTAAGATAATCAGCACGTAGCCGACGTTGGTGAACAACGTCACTAATGAGGCACGCATGCCGCGATCCATCATGGTTTTTGGCAGGAAATCGTTATCTAGCCAACGGCGCGCGGTGCGTAGAATGTACCAGCCAATAACCAAGCACAGCACGGCATTGAGGGCGTGTGCCGGGATAATCGTGACGCCGCCTAACCCTTTGCCGCGCCAAATTTCGACGACTTTTTGTAGCAGGGCGAGCGGCGTGGTCGAACCGTAGGTTCCGCTCAGCAGCGCGGTCACCGCAAACAGTACCAACATCGTTTTGCCAACCGCGGCGAACAGCGTAGCGGCTAGCGAGAGATGGCGGTCGCTTAGGCTGAGCGTGTTTTTGAGTATTTTTCCTGACGGGTTGCTGGGTGTGAATATGCTTTCGCATAGGTCAGTCATCAGATGAATCAGCAGATACAAGCAGGCCAACACCAGCCATACCCAGATCAGTTCATAGGTGAGGAAGCGGGCCAGCAGAATGTAGCCTGTGAGCAGGGCGATAATAATGGCAAACGACGTGGCGCTGATCGCCAGATGAATGAATCCGGCCAGCGCCGAACGTGCGCTCGGCTGTTCGTTATTGGTGCTTCGTCCGTGGCGCAGTCGGGTGACGCGTACCGCCATGAAAATCGCAATCAGCGCCACCAGCAGTGATAATAATCCGCTGCAAAAGACCGTGGCGGCGATGCTGGCGCCCACCAGATTATTGAGTTGTTCAAGAATGCTGAAAATAAAAACGGCGGTAGCAATAAGGATCGGAAAAGGCGCTAAGGCTTTGGCCGCGTTATCGGAAATGTTTGGCAACCGCCAAGAGGGATGGCGATTGGATAATAATGCGCTACCCAGTCCGGCAATCAGGCTAGAAAAGATGGTTAACCGCACCAGCGTGTGCGCAAATTCGAGCAGCATCGGCGACGTGTCGGGCAAGCGAATGAACAGATAGCATAGGAAGTGGGCGCTAGTACCGAGCATCACGGCGGTGAGTACGGTGGTGCTGAAGGCGAGTACGCTACGGCGTAGGCGCCCTTCGGGTAACCACCGTTGCATCATGGCGCTGACCGGTTTATCCAACACGGCATGGCTGAAGACGCCAAAGGCCAGCGCCAGCAAGATATAAAACACCGATCCTGCTTTCCAGCCGGGTTGCCAAGCGTTGTCCCAAGCGTTGGCTAGCTGTTGATTAAAATCGCTGAACTTATCTAGATCGTGATTCTGTGATGAAAGAATCGGAGACCAAAAGCTTTGTCCTAGAATGGTGCCTGAATTAAGCGCGATCTGAGATTTTAACGCCGAGCGGCGCAGGTTATTAATTTGGGTGGAGAGATTAGCGGCATTGGTTTTTACCGTATTAACTTGTTCAATTTGTTTATCTAGCTGGGTTTTAGTGCGGTTCAGCGCTGTTCTTTGCTGGGTAACCACTGGCGTTTCATCGGCGGATTTGGGGCCGAGTACGTCAAGCTGAGCCTGTATTTGTGCGATTTCTGGGGTGAGTTCGGCGGCCTTGGCGTCGGCCTCTTCAGCCAGTTGCAGCGTTTCACTGTTGAGTTGACCGAGTAGTTTTTCGTGCTGGGCGTTAGCAACCTGTTGCTTGATGGTATCAAGTTTTTTCTGCAAGACGCCGCTGTCTACATGCGTACTCGCTGTAACCTGCTGTGTACTGCTGCTAGCGGCATGGCTCATGAGCGGCGTTGTTAGCAACATAACCAACAGCGCGTAGGTTTTTAGCATTTTCAGCATGTACAAAGGATCTCATTTAGGCATTTTTATGATAACTATTCGTTAATTATAGAGAAAATAGTAGGCGTTTTGTGAATCATTTTGTGAACCCGTTTACATGTGAGGTAGCAACGGGGCGAATACGCGGCAGCAAAGAGAGACTTTGTTGCCGCTATTTATTGATGACGTGTTTGCTTATGACTTGCGCGATGTGGCTTCGGCTCGGTATCCACCGCCGAGTGATTTGATGAGGTTGATGTCTGCGTCTATCCAACGGCCGTGCAGTTCGATCAGCTTGGTTTGCTCTGCCAGCAGCGGCAGCTTGGCTTTTGCCACGTTAACCCCGCTGATGACGCCAGCTTGAAAGCGCATTTGGGTGAGCGACCAGATTTTTTGGTCTCCGGTCACCACTTCGGTTTGGTGGGCACTTTGGGCGGCGAGGGTTTGTAGCTGAGTAATGCCCTTGGTGACATCAGTAATGGCATTCACTACCGCTTTGTTGTAGCTGGCGATATTCAGGTTGCTGTCGCTTTGTACAATGCTGAGATTGGCGTTAAGGCGTCCACCATCGAAAATAGGCAGCGTTAAGCCGAATATGCCGCCCATTTGCTGGGCGGAACCACGAAACAGATCGCTGAGGTGTAGCGCATCGTTCTGTAAGAACCCCATCAGGTTGATATTCGGATAAAACGCGGCTTTGGCTGCATCGACTTGGCTTAATGACGCGTCGATATACCAGTGCGCGGCTTGCAAATCGGGGCGGCGAGCCAGTAATTCGTAGCTTAAATTCTGCGGTAGGGTGCTAATGACGTCAGGTAACGGCACCGTTTTAAGCGCCGGTAACGGCGTTTTTAGCCCGACAAGCGCCTGCAAATTTGCCCGTAACAAGAGCAAATTGCCGCGCGATGCATCGATTTGTTCATCGATTTTGGTAAATTGCGTTTCGGTCTCGGTCTGTTCGAGCGAAGAGATAATGCCTTGGTCGTAAAGCTTGCGATCCGTATCGGCGATGATGGCCTCTTGCGCTTTGACCTCAATGAGCGTGGCCTGTAGTGCTTTGACGGTTTGAATATCCCAATAGATTTGGGTTACGGCGGAGGAAACCAGCAGTTCACTCTCAGCCAGTTCCGCCTGTCGTGCTTTGTAAACGCCGAGAGCAGATTGGACCTGAGCGCGATTTTTCCCCCATAAATCCAGATCGTAGCTGGCCTGCAAACCAAAGGTGCCGTTGGTATACCACGGTCCCGTGGTGCCGGTGGCCGGATCGTCAAGGGCAAAAGGCCCCATCACACCTTCAGCCGACATTTTCTGGCGTTCAACGTCGGCACCGAAATTCACGATGGGTAAATCATCGGCGCGTGCCCGATCGGTTTGCGCTTTGGCTATTTCTACGCGTTGACGAACCACGGCAAGCGTGGGGGAGTCGGCAAGCGCTTGCTCAACCAGTTGGTTGAGCTGAGGGTTATGATAATTTTGCCACCAGTGGCTTCCCGGCCATGCACGCCGTGCCCCGGCGGGGGCATCGTTGATGTGTATTTGGCTGAGGTCGGTTTGCGGCAGAGGTGCTTTATCTGAGTGGATCATCGCGCAGCCGCCGATGGCTAAAGATACAGCGATAAGCAAACTGGCACGTAATAGCGAGTGGCTTGGAATAATAGACGGGCTTTTTTTATTTGTTTTATTCATGGCTTGGCTTGAATTAATAATAATTAGGTATAATTTTATTATTAATCTAATGGTGAAGTAATAAGTGCGCGAACATTAAAGGCTTTTATTATTTTTGTTTTATGCAGTTGTGCGGATATGAGTTATTTTTTCTAAAAAACAAATATAGCGCGGTAGATTTATTCCAACTCAGTAATTATGTTTTTAATTCATATTTAAAATGAATGTATTTTTCTTTTATTTAATAAAATACCTCAATGAAATATACAACCTACCGTTAGAGAGAAAACCGATCCGTGGCACGTCGTTAGATGCTTTCTGTGAATATTTTTGGTTGAGTGTGGATTTTTCATCCATGCTTATGGTTCGGCCTTTTTAGGGATGACTCACGATGAAAAAAACCACGCTGTTTCAGTTCTTTCACTGGTATTACCCGGACGGCGGGAAATTGTGGCCCGAGGTGGCTGATAAAGCCGAGTCTCTTTCTCGATTGGGGATAAGCCACGTTTGGCTTCCACCTGCGTATAAGGGGGCCAGCGGCGGCTACTCTGTGGGGTATGACTCTTATGATCTCTTCGATCTCGGCGAGTTCGACCAGAAAGGGAGCGTGCCAACTAAATACGGTGATAGGGCTGGATTAGAACATGCGGCGCAGTGTTTGCAAGCGCACGGTCTGCAGGTGCTGTTTGACGCCGTGTTGAATCACAAGCTGGGGGCGGATGAGACAGAGCGCGTGCATGTGCGCCGCGTTGAAGAGCATAACCGCAATGATATCGATGATAGCTCTTTTGAAGCATTAGCCTACACGCGTTTCGTATTTCCCGGGCGACAGGGGAAATACTCTGAGTTTGTTTGGGATTATCGCTGTTTTAGCGGCGTGGACTATATTGAAGACCCGAATGAAAACGGCATTTTCAAGATCATGAACGATTTCGGCGAAGAGGGCTGGAGCGATGATGTTGATAAAGAAAACGGCAATTATGATTATCTCATGGGGGCCGATATTGAATTCCGTAATGAGGCGGTTAACGAGGAATTAAAATTCTGGGGGCGTTGGTTATTGGATTCCGTACCCTGCGATGGATTTCGTCTAGACGCGGTGAAGCATATTCCCGCGTGGTTTTATTCTCAATGGCTCGATCATCTGCGTGAGCATTCTGGCCGCGAATTATTTACCGTGGCGGAATATTGGTCACCGGAGGTTGCTGCGCTGCAGAACTATCTGCAAGAAACAGAAAACAAACTGATGCTGTTTGATTCTGTTCTGCATACCAAATTTCATCATGCGTCTAAATCGGGCAGTGATTACGATCTTTCCACGCTGTTTGCTGACACGCTGGTGGCGAGTGCGCCTGAGAATACGGTAACGCTGGTGGCGAACCATGATACTCAGCCGTTGCAGTCGCTGGAGGCGCCGGTGGAACCGTGGTTTAAGCCATTGGCGTATGCGTTAATTCTGCTGCGCGAACAGGGCGTGCCCTGCGTTTTTTATCCCGATCTGTTTGGTGCGACCTATACCGATAAAGGCGATGACGGTGAGGATTATGAAATCATCATGCCCGTTATTCCTGAGCTTGAAAAATTGATTGAAGCACGCCAGCGTTTTGCCAACGGCGCGCAGCACGATTATTTTGACGCGCCGCAGTGCGTGGCGTTTGTGCGCGATGGCACCGAGGAAGCCCCGGGCTGTGTGGTGATCATGACCAATGGCGATGTGGCATCTAAGCATGTGCAACTGGCAGAGGGTTTGGCCGGGCGGCAGTTTTATGATTTTCTCGGCAACCATGCCGATGTGGTTACCGCAGGTGATGATGCCAGCGCTGAGTTCCCCGTATCGGCGGGGAGCGTCAGCGTTTGGGTTTTGCAGGAGTGAACGAACACGCTTTAAAAGGCCACGTCGACGATCAGCGTATCGTTGTAAACGCCGGCTGGTGGCGTGTTCTGGGTAGGAAATATTTTAGCCGTGTAATTATAGGTTTTAGTCATGGTGTCAGGGCTGGTGGTGGTGGCTGCAGTGCTGCTCCAGCGCTGGCTGCCGACCGATCCCCAGCGGTTATTGCTGGTTGACTGATAGATATCGTAGCTGAGTAAATTTGCTACGCCATTAAGCATATTGCGTACGCCACCACTGGCATTTTGCCCATCACTTATTCCCACGGTATAGGTTGCGCTCTTGGTGCAAACTAAGGTGATAGTTCCTGATTGGGTGCTAAAGCTACCCGCCACTGGCGCACTGCCGAAATTGATATCGGGCGCGGTAATGGTGGCGCAGTCGTTGGCGACGATAAGGGTGATCGGGATAGACAGGGTATCAGAACCGGGATCGGGGATTGCGCAGATACCAATTGCGCCGACGGTACAAATACTCCAGCTGATATTAAGATTGAGGGACGCGGTATAGGTTCCAGCAGCCACTGACTGGCCAATGACAGTCTGGATGGTAAATGGGAGGTTATACTGGGTATTGCTTAATAGTGTTAGCAGCGTTGCGCTGGAAACTGCGGCTGTATCGGCAACTTGAATTTCCTTAGCCGGCGTACACGTTCGTGGAATGCAGTTTAGTTGAACGGGAATGGTATCCGTTGTGGTGCCGCTGGTTAGCAACGCTCGTGGCGTGTTAGCGGGCGTTGCGCTGGCAAAGTTGACGTTGATAAATCCCGGCGCTGCGATGTTTAGCACCGTGGTGCAGGTTAATTGAATATTTATCGTCTGCGATTGGGACGTGGCGTTGACCACGACAGAGCTTTGAGTGCCATAATTCACTATCACAGGCTTTGTGAGCGTACAGAGAGCATGCGCAGTGGGAGAGAAAAAGAAACTAGCAACTAACGTGGTCATAACGGTGAGCAAGATCCTCATGTTACTGGTTCTCCGCAGTGGCGCTAAGTTGGCAGACAAATGGCCCATAGGTACTCAGCTTTTGTGAATGTTGGTCGGGTAGACTGAAATTAACAGTACAGTTTTGTCCATTGGGCGTGCGTATGCGCAATGTGTTTTGACGATCCAGATTTTCCAGATAGGCCAATCCATCCCAGCCGACGTAGGTGTCTGGTTTTCCCTGCTGCGATACGGTACTCGACAGAGGGATCGCGGCTCCGGTTTGATCGTGCAAGATCACGCTGGCAGCACGGCGTTCGCGAACCGGGAAATGCACCACGTAACCGCTGTTTCGGCGTACAGAAATGCGTTGCTCCGTGGTATCGGCGTAAATATCAGCCGGTAAACTTAAGGTGTCGATGCTGAATTTTGATGGGTAAAACGAGGAGACACCCGGCACCAGCATGTATCCCTGACGGTTCGTGGTGCCTTTAGGTTGGTTTTCAAAATTGACGCCAATATTGGGGTAGCCATCGGTGCTGACGATCACAAAGGAGTCGTTGATCTGGTTAGCCGTAAGCAGCGTGTTGTCCATATACACCAACGCGCCCATCATCTCTCCCCATTGGGTATAATTATCCGATGGGCCATAAACGCCGCCTTGCAGCTGAACATGTTCATTGCGCCAGCCGAGCGTGGCCTGCTGATAGTTGCTTTGCTGTGACTGGTTGGCGTAGGCCAGATTCCACTTAAATCCACCGTCGCTTGGCATCGCGTGGTCATAGGCGATGGTTTGCTGATTTTCGCCCGTCGCATTGCGCTGCGTGGTAACGCTGACGTTGTCAAAGGCGTTGAATGGAATTTGAATCGATAGCGCCAATGCCCAATCTTGCTGCGAGGGATCGCGGCTGGCTGATACGTAAACGGTGCTGTTGCCCCATAAACTTTTATTCCACGACAGGTTCAGCAGTCGGGTACGGTCGCCCGCGAAGCTTTGAATATCAAAGTAGGCCAAACCAAAGCTGCCGAGCTGGTCTAGTGAAATTGCCGCCGAGTATTGATCGCTGCTTTTGCTCAGTGAATATGAGGACTGGTCGGAATTGCTCTGTGGTTCGTCATACAGCGCGAGGTTGCCAAAGTTTTTATCGCGGCGGCTGTGCTGAGTGCCAATATTGAAACGCGAATTGCTGTATTGGTATCCCCAATCATATTGATTTCCGCGTTTGCCATACATGGTGCTGGTGGTTACCGAGGTATTGAGCACGCCCAGATAGCCCAGTTTAACCAATGAGCCGAGCCCGCCGAGTGCTAATTCTGATGCACCTTCAGCGTGAGTTTCCAGCGTGAGGTAATCGTTTATACCGTAACGATAGGAGCCACTGGCGGCGGCGCTTCCGTAGGAGAAATCTTTTTCACCGTAATCGCGGCGTATTGCGCCAAGCGACAGTGACGCGTCAGAAAGCCCCGGTTTTAATAAGGTGCTGGCGACGTAAAAAGGCTGAGTGGTGGAGACGCGACGGCCCAGCGCATCAGTAGTGACTAACACCGCTTCTCCCGCACCGTTAACATAAGGCAGGTTGGTAAGCGTGAACGGCCCTGGCTCAAGATTAGTGCTGGCCGACTGATAGCCGTTAATGAAGATATCCGCCGTGGTGGGCACCGCTGTTTGCCCATTAAAAGCAGGAAGCGGATAGGTAATGATGTCGGGCCGAACGGAGAAATCACGGCCGACGGTGATACCGCCTAATCGTACGCTGTTACTCCAACTGAGCGCTCCGGTGATGAGGTCCCCCGCTTGCCAACTGAAAGCATGCGCTTCGTTTACCCCACTTAAGGTGGTGTCATAGCGTCGATAACCTTCATCAACGTCGCTACCGTTGCCCCCAAAGCTTTTACGCAAAATACCGGTGCTGGACAGCGTTGCAGCAGGGGTAAAAATACGGAATTCGTTCCATGCCGATGAAAGGGTTGCCGCTCCTGATGTTCGACTGGTGTAAACGTCATAGTTGAATAGCGCACCGCTGCCGGCAACGGCTTGAGTTTGCTGGGTTGGATTACCGGTGAATACCGATTGGTTGGGCAGCCAATCAGTGGGTACTTGGAGTAACAGACGCTGACCTTCGCTGTCATAGTGCGTCTCGATATTTGTGTCAGCGGTTAAATCTGTTTCTGGCGCAGGAAATTTATCCGCAGGCAGGCCAAGGCCAATGAGCTCTGACGATGAAATATAAAAATGACCGTTGCGTAGGATCACAGCACTCAATTTGCCGGTATCGAACCGGTTGATCACTAAGGCTAAACGAAAGTGCTGGTCTTGATTAACGATGCTGGCCGTGGGCGGTGGCGGCAGCTCACTGCTGCCCGATTCGCCCAGTGCGATACCGGGCAAACTTAATGTGACCATAAGTGACACAGCGTGGCTGCGCCAAACCCTGATGGCTTTCACGACGGCATCTTAAAGGGCGGCTATTGCGCCGGACCTGACTGCCAGATATTGCTGTCGCTATTTACTTCAGCCTTTAGCATTTGGCCTCGAGTGACTCCGGCTGGCAAAGGCCACGTCCGATAGGATCCGGCGAGGACGTAGCCGAGTAGTCCATCGGCCATCGTTTTACCATTAATCGAGACCTTACTCAGGCGTGCGTGAATCGTACCACGGTTGGTGACCTCAATAGCCGGGTGACCATTATTGGTGGTCATCTTCCAGCTCAGTTGGCTTTGGCTAAGATGTACCGGTTCTGCCGCATTGCGCTGGAAATTAACGCCGTCGCCGTACACAAATAAAGGCAGCGAATAGCGCATTAACAGTGACACCCCTGCCTGAGACCCCGTAGAGCGCTCGGCAGGGGGGACTTCATCAATCAGAATACGGAACGCTTGTTCTTGCCCAGCAGGCGTTGGGGATTGACGGATTAGCCTGATTAATTGTTTTTTCCCCGCGCCGATATTCACAATGGGAGGGCTTGCGACAACGTCTTGTTGGCTCCGATAGTTTTCTTCTCCCGCAACCTGTTTCCAGCCAAGAACTCTAATTTGCATCGTGGCGGCCACGGCACCTTTATTTTCTAGCCACAGCTCAGTGGCATTATCGTTGGCACCTAAGGCGGGATCGATTGGCCAGATCAACATATTTGTGGCGGCATAGGCATTTACGGGGACGATGGTGCTTAATAGCGCACTGCCCAGAATAATACAAAGATGATGCGTAGCGCGCTGGAGGTTGCTCATTATTATCTCCTTGATTTACCAAGTAAGCGTCACCGTTAATGTATCGGTGTAGCTCCCTGAAGGGCTAAAGCCGTTAAGTTGTAATACGCCGTAAATCGGCAAAATAATATTGTTATTGGAGCTGGAAATATTGAGTGGAACGTTTTGGTTCACGATGATTTCATTGGTGTGCGCTGCATTGGAATAAATACGATAGGGCAACTGCAGGCTATTTCCGCTTTGCATCACGTTGCGCACCGTCGTGAAGTTTGAACCGCCATTGATGGCCATACTCAGCGACACACCAGGAGTACACGCCAGCGTCAGCGAGGTGTTTTGCACAAAAGTGCCGCTAACGCTGCCGGTACCCGTGCCGGAATAGGTACCAAAGCTCAAGGTGCCAAATAGACTTCCCGTACCCAAAACGGCACAGCCAGCCACGATGGTGGCCTGTGCTTTAAACTGCGCAGTGATGATGCCGTAGGCGCTCCCCAGCGTGAGCCCCCACAGCAACGTCGCCGCTAAAAGCGGTGGAAGCGTCATATCTAATGCGCACCACGCCCGCTTTATCACGGCTAATTAATAAGTAATGGTAATGTTTAACGTGTCAGCATAAGCACCTGCTAATACGTTTGTGCTGTTCGCAACGCCAACGATTTTGGCCCATAACGCATAGCTGTTCGTGTTTCCACTGGTGCTCACCGCTGTTAACGGGGCGCCGTTCGCCAATGCAGTTGTCATGCCTGAGGTTCCATAAACGCTATAGGCAATACCTTGCGTGGTGGCAGTTGGGCTGATCAAATAACGCCCGGGGGTGCCAACAGTGCCGTAGACCGTAGTAGGCGCGGCATTGAGGCTGCTGGTGAGCGCGACGGTATAGGTTGCGCCAGATGTACACTGCACGTTAAACGTATTACCGCCGGTGCCTCCGCCGGTAAAGGTGGCAGTTAATGTATCAAAGGTCGCAACGGATGTTCCAAAGTTCAACGAGCCGAAGTTAACCGCCGTTTGCGCAGGTGATCCGTTGACTAGACAGCCGTTGGTAAGTGTTAATGTTACGGCAACGGTACCCGTTGTCGTAGCTGCCATCGCTGGTGCGGCAAACAAGCCAGCGCTAGCTGCGATTGCGAAAATAAACCGTAGCTTCATTATCCGTCCCTCATGGTAAGTAGACTACTAAACAGCAATTAATTCCTAGCTGGTGAAACGCGTAAACAAAGCAAAAGCTTCAATAATTCTTATATTTAAGGCCTATATTACAAATGTAGCCCAAGTGATAAAAAATGACCACTACTATGTGACAAAACACAATTTACGGTTATTTAGGGATAAATTAACAAAGGATGAGAACGCTTCTCGTTATCTAATAAAAGAGAAAATAAAGGCAAAATATAAGGGAGATTCGTTAATGGAAAACGGAATAAAACTATTCGACGGGAGTTTTTGGATTATCAACTAAAATTGATAATTTGCAGAAATATTTTCGGGGGAGTAGCATTGTTATACACATTAATGGTCACGCCTGATGGGCAAACCGATTATGCAATCCTTTCATGCTTTTCTTAAAAACAAATCTCAATTTATGGCGGCGTTTTGGTCGATTATGATCATTATCTGTGAAACCTCCATCGCCCTATACATCATTCGAAATATTTGATTACTTCACAACCGCCACACGGCGCATGATGACAGTTGAGTTAAAACCATCTATAGATTAGTTTAAATTCACTGTCGTTGTTTTCTGCGCGGGGGAGGTTAACGTGTTAACTCGAAAGTTATTAGAATCGCAAGACTATGCCAAAACCTACTCAGCATTAGAAAACTTGTTCTGGACGCCAGCACAGCTGAATGCGTCGTTGAATGATGTGATTGAGAGTTGCCCCGAAGGGCAGGGGATTTGGGTTTTTGGCTATGGTTCACTTATTTGGAATCCGCTGCTTGAATTTGCCGAGGTGCAGCCCGCGTTCTTAAAAGGCTGGCAACGTGATTTTAATATTCGTCTATTAGCAGGGCGTGGCTCTGAATGTACTCCGGGACGTATGTTGGGTTTAAAACCGGGAGGCGAGACGCGTGGATTAGCATTTCGCTTATCAGACGAAAATGCGCGTAGCGAACTGCAGATACTTTGGACGCGTGAGATGCTGGCAGGAGTTTACACTCCACAGTGGTGCTCATTGACTCTTTCGGATGGCCGAGAAGTAAAGGGCATTACCTTTATCACCGATCGTGAACACCCGCTATATGAATCTTGTTCGGCATTGAATACCGTGGCAGCGCTGATTTCTCAGGCAAGCGGTGTGCTGGGCACCAACGCGGAGTATTTATTCTCTTTAGACTCCGCGCTAGAACAACACAGCATGCCCGATCACAACATCACAGAACTGGCGCGCTGCGTGCGTCAGATTCAGCAAGCGAAGTCACTGCGGTGAATGATGCGTGTTTCTTAAACATTTCGTAAACCTAGGCGGACACCAACCGTTCGCTCAGGGATTGTGTGATGATTGACGCAAACATCACAGAAGAGAATAATCACCGCCGTTGGGTCGTTAGCTCAGTTGGTAGAGCAGTTGACTCTTAATCAATTGGTCGGCGGTTCGAACCCGCCACGACCCACCAATAAATTCAAGGGCTTGCATGAAAATTGCGAGCCCTTTGTTTTTCTGGGGATACTCTGGGGATACCTCAGAACGGTAATCATAGGTAACTATTTATCTTTGTGGCCTTGTTGGTTTCCATTGATAGGTTGCCCGAACATCATAATCCGGCGCTGCGTTCTTGCGGGTCGATAGAATTGCTAACCTGTTACGCTTCATAACCTCACGACGCTGGCGCGGCGTCTGTCTTGGATGTTGATCGTCATGCTTTTGCATCATGGCGCATAAGATTTGATATTCAACCTGCGTCATTTTCATGATTAAACTTGATCTTCCGTATAGATTCCGGCAGATATGACAGCGCCGCCAATCTCGCGTTGACCATAACCAATCGGTACCGGATTGCCTTGAGCGGTGGTATTGACTGGGCCACCAAATGCATAACTGGGTTTATTATCTGGATCTTGCCGCATACGTAGCCCAGCCTGTTGGGGGGATAACATTTGGATAACGCCGCCGAGTGCAAGGGACGCGCCAGCCATCCCCAACCCGCCCGCCGTGAGTCCAGCGGCAGCCAATCCAGCAGCAGGAGTAAAGATAGCAGCAGCGATCAAAGCGGCACCGAGTATCGTTTGGAATAGGCCAGCGCGTTTACTGCCAATAAGCACCGGAACCAAATGAATATCGTCAGTACCGTTTGTCAGTTCTAGTTCATCCTCTTTGATATTTCGTTTTCCAACAAACACCGCAAAGGTTAACCCGCGCTTGTGTGCTGCCAGCATGTAATGCTCAAAATTGGGTAACAGGTTTTTTGCTGCGCTGATCATCTTTGGCGCGTTGTGTGCGCGGTATTTAAACTCTTTGCCAAATTGTGCAATGAGCGGTCCATGAAAACGCAGTGTACGAATAGGAACGTCAATAAATGCCATCGTGATACCTCTCTTAAATGCCGTTAAACGCTTTTAGGCGTTCTTGCTGTTCTTCGCTCATATCAAAAGCGAAATCTTCGTGTTCAATCTGCCAAGTACCAAAACTCATCAAGCCAGCGATGGCAGGATCTATTTTGTTGGCGGATTTTTTCTTATTTGGTTTTATGTTGGCGTTGGCGTCTGACTCCATTACCACGTTAGATAGCGCCCATGACAGCACCGGATCGCCGTTATGCCTGACCACCTTACGGTTAACAAAAACCTCCAGCGACTTAGCAACGGGGCTAAATTTCATGTAGGTCTGTGGGAATGGCTCAACGTCCAAACCTGCGCCCTGCAGTTGGGTTCTCAGGTGTGTAGCGTTCCACGTATCAAAGCCCACCAGCTTGATAGAAAAATGCTCGGAGTCTTGAAGGATGTCATCACGGATACGATCATAATCAATACAGTCGCCCTTTGTGATGCGTATCCAGCCTTGTTTTGCCCACTGGCGATAAATGGCGCGGTTCTTATTAGCGGGGTTATTGAGCTGTGCTTCTGGCAGGTAGTGCCGAGTGAGTAACAAAAGCCGCTTTTCAACGGGGAAGGTGTAACACACGCTGGTAATGTCATTGGTTGAAGACAAATCAAGCCCCGCATAACACTCGAGGCCGTGTAAATCTTCTTCGGTGTAGTCTTCTCTACAGGCATCCCATGCGCCCGTTCCCATCCACGGTGTTTCACCCTGACACCAGATATTAAAGCGCTTAGTCAGCATTTCTACCCATTGCGACGGAATACCCCGCGCCTTTTTGATAGTGTCAGCCAGCGCCACCGCATCAACCGAAACATGTAAATTAGGATTTGCCTTTATCCACTGTTCGGGATCATCAACTTCGTTCTCGTCGTCCAGCTCGTAGATGAGCGCAAACAGTGATTCATTCGTTTCTTCACCGTCGAGAATCTGACAGCAATAGTCATAATGCTGCTTACAGGCCGAGACAACGTTACTGCCGGCTGTCGTGATAGCGAACAATAGCGCCTCTGGACGTGCCCCCATACCAAGTTCAAGCGCGGAGTAAACCGAGTTATCAGGGTGTAAGTGGTACTCATCGACAATAGCGAGACTCGGGTTAGTCCCTTCAATCGTCGCCGCTTTCGCCGCCAGCGGCTTTAACAGGCTGTTAGATTTCCCGTATATCATCTTGTGTTGTTGGATGGTCAGGCGCTTTCTCAGGGGCTTTGAGAGCAAGCTCATTTGCCGAGCATCATCAAACACGATACGCGCCTGATCACGACTCACGGCAGCGGTGTAAATATCCTGCTGGCCTTCCTCCATCACCAAAAACCAGTTAGCCAGAATTGCGGCAGCGGTAGATTTGGCGTTCTTACGCGATACCAGTACAAAAGCACTGCGGTATTTTCTGCGGCCTGTGCTCTTAACTTTAAAGCCGAGCACATTTGCAAAGGCGAACTGCATCCACGGCGATAGCTCAATCGGTTTACCGCGCAGCGGGCCTTTGACATGAGGACACAGCAACGAAAAGGCAATAAAGCGCTCTACAGTGGCGCTGTCGAACGTATAGAGCGGATTGTTTAGGTCACAAAAGTACCGCTCAATGGCCTGTTTGAGACGCTTACAGGCCGGAATTTTGCCGTTTTTGACGTCTAACGCGTACTCGTTATAGGCGGTCAAGTTCATCGTCCTCATTGTTTTCTACCGGATTACGGCGGCGAGAGACGGGATCAAAGCCCAGCAATGACGACATTTTTATCATGATTTTTTCGGCATCAGACTTGGCTTTTAAAGCGGGGTTTGTGGTGGTGGCGCCGCGTGAACCTTCAACCGAAAATCCACGAGTGGCAAGGTCTGCCACGGCGCGACGGTACATTGAATAGTTGAGGCAATACAATTCAAGGTTACGCCAATCGGCATCAATCAAGTCGCCGCGCTCCATCAATTGTTTTGCTCTCGCTTTCCACTCTGCGGTGGCAATATCATCTAAATAAGCGGGGGCTTTTGGTGGCCTTGCCATAAATTACTGTTTTCCTGTGCCTTACTGCTGTGAAAAAAAGTGCCGCGCGTAAAAATTTGAGGAGGCGGGTGGTTCCTCCGGTGAGGGGGCTTTGTCTTCAAAACTCCCCCCACCCATCTGAGCGGCTAACTATCGGTTTCTGAATACGTCCATTAGCTCACGGTCACGCTTCGTCATGCGCTTGCCTATAGCCTGCTCAGGTGTCTTGCCGTGGCGATGGGTAAAGCCATCACGACTACGCTTTAATCCATTGATTAATTGCTCTATCTCTTTTTCATGCATTTTTGTTGTACTCATATATCCAGTCATTACGCCGCTCGGCGGCTTCCTCTAACTCACGGAACTTACCCGCCTTGCGCTGCTGCTTAGTGAGCGGGTCTTGTGTCGTGGTCTTACGGCTATGGCAGGATTGGCATAACCCTTGATGATTGCTTTCAGGCCAGAACAACACATCAGACTCCCCATTTATCGGGATGATGTGATCGACAATCTTAGCGGCGGTATATATTCCCCGCTGCTCACAGTGGACACAGAGCGGGTGAGCCTTGAGGTAGATTAGGCGATACTTGCCCCAGCGATTTGAATAGCCTCGGGTGGTGCGCGTTCCTCGCTGTTCGGTGGTCTTGGCATTGGCTAAGCGTTTATGCTCATCGCATCGGCCTGACTTCACGCGCTTATTGCAGCTTGGATAGGTACAGCGTTTCAGTGGTTGCCACGGCATTAATAAATCCCCACATCTCGGTAGACTGACCACAGCGCAGAAATTGCGTGAGGTATCTCTTTGGCTCCAACGTCGCTAATAGTGGTGCGATACTCATACAATTGAGAAACGTACATCAGGCAACCAATCTTGATAGCTGGGGTAAACTCCAGACCGTTATCAAACTGTTTGCCGATATGCTTCTGGCAGACCTCCAGCGCGGCGTCGATATACATCTGTATCAACGTATCTTCATAATCATCATCAATACGGCAATGCAGCTTTGCTTCGTTCAGACTGATTAACTCACTCATTGAAAATGCCTCCCTTACACAGCAGTTCAAGCCGCGTGTGATCCACGTCAGGAATGACAGCCACGATGCCGTATACCTGCCCGCGAACATTGGGCGAACGATAAAGAATGCGGTTGGCGGTAGTAATATCGTGACGGTAGCGCGTCCAAATACGTACGGTGGCCTCGGAATACAGCGCACCAGAAGACATACGCTCACGCCCACTGATAGCGCGGATCTCTGCCCAGACGGTAGCAAGATCTGACCATTCATAAATTACCTGCCCAGACGGGGCGCGGTGTTCTTCCGATACTTGAAAGACAATGCGGCGTTTCATCTTTCCTGCTCTCATTTTTCACCCGCCTTATTGCTACCCTTAACCTCGACGGTTTGTTTCCAAGCCTGTGAGAACTCGTCGCCACCTTCACGCGGAGACATTCCCTCGCGTTCGCGGGCTTCATTCGGGCAGAACACACCGGATTTAATCGCCGTTTCATAGCTCTGGAAGCGTTCTTGTGGGTTAGCGCGGAGAAGGTCAGCAGTATCAAATTCGATGAGAAAACGAATATCAGGCGTGCTCGGGGCCACCAGCAAAGCGGCTTTAAGTTGCTGCTCGAAATTGGTCAGCCAAGGGCGCATGGTCATAGAAAGAAAAGCGCGGCTTGCCTCACTAAAGTTGCTGTAGGTACTGTTTGAATATTCCTGTAAAAAAATGGGCGACACGTTAAACATGCGAGCAATATCTTCGATGGTGAAGCGGCGGGAAGCTAACCATTCGGCATCTTGATTGCTCATGCCCAGCTTTTCATAACTCATGCCACCTTCAAGGATGGGTGTTTTACCTGCGTTACGCGCCCCTTTGTAGCGCTCTAATGCCTCGAGAGCTTTAGCCCCTTTGACACCATCCAACCACTCACCCGATTTGATAACGCCAGCCGCCATCATGCCATCTTTCATAATGCTGGCACCGTGGCGCTGTTGGGCTAAACCGAGTCCTAATGTTTCACGGCAAATCGTGATAGGAGATCGCCCCATAAAGCCATCGTCTGACGCATAGCGCAGGTGCAAAATTTCATCTTGCAGATACGTTTTCACCTTACCGCTATAGGGTTCGGTCACGGTGTAAGCAAAACGATGATCGGATAATCGCTTAGGCACTACCGCATACGGCGGATAGGGGTGTAAAGACTTCGGGTGTCCATCGCACCCCCACTCAATCACCGCGTAGGCGTTCCCGTTCAGTAAGCAATGCCGCATCAGCGTACGTTTAAATTGGTAGGCGGTCTGGCAGTCGTTAGGCTTTTCGTTAAGGAGGTAGTCAACGGCATGGTTTGCCATCCATTCGCGGGACTCAGTGCCATCGATATTTTTAACGCGATACAGAAAACACGGCATTGTGGCCACCGCTTCGCTGATCACCGTGACGGCGTTCATCACAGCAGGGAGTGATTCAGCGGTAGACGGCGAAACATGCTCACCTGAACCAGTGTTAGGAATACCCGCCAGCGCCAAGAAATCATCAATGGTCAAGCTGCGAGATTCGCTCTTACGTTTCCAAGGCCACATACTCACACCTCCGCCAGTTTTAACCAGCGTCGGCGCATTTCATTATTCTGGCCTGATAGCTCGGGATGTTGGATAAACAGAGAGCGCTTTGCCACTTCTACGCCACTTTCTGGATAGGCTGGAATACTGGTGACGGTAATTTCTCGTAGTTCAGCTTCTATCACCGTACGCACGTAAGGCGTTTGGGTACTGTCCCACTGGTCTTTTAGCGCACGGAATCCAAACGACATGCCTGTAATATCGCCACGATCGACCAACGTCAGCACATCACGGCCTAATTGCGTATCGGGTGGCGTTAGCTCAAAGCGTAGCCCTGTGGCATCCTCGGCAAGCGTCAGCGTACCGGACGTAGTGCGACCCAATAGCGCGGTGTAATCATGTTCATATAATGCGCGAACGTCTGCACCACCCACGAGGCTATTTTGAAAGGCGTTAGGTGAGAATTGCTCAACAAACTCATCCCACAGCACCTGTGAACGGCTATTCCATTTCACAACATAGCCCGTCAGCTTTTTATCTTGGCTGGTCAAGTTGGCGGCGCGGATCTCAATATCAGTATTTTTCATTACTCAGACTCCAAACAAGAAAGGGGCCGTAGCCCCTTATTGATTCACAAACTTAGGAAGTGGCTTCCTGAATCTCCAAAACCTTAATTGCGTTGGAGTCCACCAGCCCACCACCCAAATATTTATCGGTGTGGACTTTGTAAAAGCCCGGTTCGGTAATGTTGTCTGGACGGGTTCGAGTGCCGGTAGTGTGATCGACAATGAAGTAACCGCGCTTAAAGTCGCCTACCGCTAGCACCGGTTGGCCTGCTGCTGCATCTGGCATGTTCTCCAGATAGTGCACAGGTTTACCCAGCAACATATCCGGATCACCTTTTTGCAAACCATCGCGCCAGATGTAATCACCGTTGCCGTTCTTGAGCTTTTGCAATGCGGCGGCGGTATTGGAGTTCATCACCCACACCGCGTTTTTGCGGTATTTCTTCTTGAGCTTGAATAGGAGATCGATCAGTTCATCAGCGGTAGGCGCAGCACCTGCGGCGTCCATTTTTTCCAATGTACCGAATGGGCGGGTTTTATCGGCGGTGGCTGCCCGTGGATAGGCCAAGAAGCCTTTCGATTTTTTGCTACCGTCGCCGGATACCAGATCCAGTTCTTCTGTTTCAGTAAAGGTGTCAGCAATCTCTTCGGTCAGCCAGCCCATAATATCCACATCGCTAAAATCGAGGATTTCTTGGGTAGTCTTTGGATAGGCGTAGACAGGGAATAACTTAATACTGACCTCTTCCAGCTTCGGCGTCGCAGTTTCGCCACGGGCTTTGCCTTCTTCACCGCGTGCTACTTCCGCGCCGCCAACGGATACCAGCTTTTTAAACTCATTACTGCCTGTGGTTTTCACCGTACAGATTTGGCGCATTTCTGAATCGTCAGAAAGTTGGCGCATGATCTGCTTATCTAAATCAGGAATAACGGTGTAACCGCCATCGGCAGGAACGCCCGTAGACAGAGAGCGGGTATCGCCCGTCATGATGTAGGTGCGTAATTCGTCGTTGGTGACTTTACTGCGGTTGGATTTATCTTCTGGCGTTTTTTCTGCCTGCTTACGTTCTGCATCTGCCAGATCTTCGAAACGCTGAATTTCAGTATTCAGGCTTTCGGCTTGAGTTTTAATCGCATCAAACTGCTTGGATTCTTCATCAGTTAGGCTGCGATTTTCTTCCTCTGATTTGGTCAGGATGGAGCGCATTTGTGCGGTGAGTTCGGTTTTTTTCTGGCGGAGTTCTAACAGTTTTTTCATGTATGGTTTCTCGCATAGGTTAATAACGCGACGTGAAACCAGCACTAAAAGAGGAGGGTGGGCCGTTTAGTCTTTTTCTGCGTCTCGCAGGCTACTTCTCGCAGCTTGATTAAACGGCCCTGTGGCGGCTCACGTCTGAGTGCCACGGATCAACATATACAGCAAAAAAATAATGTAAATAGGGTGATTGTTACCAAGGTAACTATGGGTAATCATAGTTATTATTGGTTATATTTTATTTACAAATCTTTTTTCGTACAGTCCAAAGCAGGAGCCATTTTCTTTCTCAGCGCCTTTAGATTCTCGATGAGAATATCAACCTGCTCTTGAGTGGATGCGATAATTTCACCGGAAAACTCATGGCGCAGACAGTCATGGTGATCCACACAAAAGTAAGCACCTCCATTAACAATGGCTCGATACTCATCATCGGTGAGCAACCATAGCGACTCTGGAATACCAAACATTTCTCGATGCTCAGTAATTTCCTGAAGCATACGTTTTGACCTATCAATATCGTTCTGGATTTGGCTTTTCATATTTGCAAAATATCCTCATGGTTATGATTAATTACCGACAAATTCCGCGCACCTGTGCGCACTTTCCGCGCACTTTTTAAGTCCGGCATTTTCCGCGCACTTGCATAACTCGGTGCGCACGAGTAAAACCCAGTAGTGGCGCGGCTTTCAGGGGTGTTTTTTCCTGTTTGCGCACTTTTCCCGTATATATACATGAAAAGTGCGCAAAACAGGTTATTGCCCAAAAATCCGCGCACCTGTGCGCACTTTCCGCGCACTTTTTAACGCTCCAATCTACCTAACGGGCTAACCTCATCCCCATCGATTTTTATCAGTTCGTCACGCTCCAATTTCTCCAACCAACGGTTAAACCCTCGACGCCCGTTATCACCTAACATAGCGATCATATCGTCGCGGAGTAGGGCGCGGGTGCAGTCCTCGCCGCTAGCCGTTCGGCTGCGGATACACTGCCATAACGCCGTATGGTTTTTAGATAGGTTCGCCACGACAGACAATTCAGGATCTTCGTCTTTCGCCTCACGTGGTACATCGATAACCACCAGCGAGCAAATTAGCTCACCATCATCATCAGTGAACAACTCCGCCGTTCGCAGGTCGTAGGCTCTTTGTGGCTGTTCTTCTGAATCCTTCATTTTGGTGCAGGTCAGAACTAACGCGCCTCCGTCACCCTCACGCTTTACATGAAACTCAGCATCTAACGCCGCTCGGAACGCACTAGAGCCGCGCGCACCTTTCCCCTCGTCTTTGCCTGAGTGATGCACCACCAGAAGAGTGGCCCCTGTTTCTCGCTTGATTAGGTCGCATCCCTCAATAAACGCCCCCATGTCTCGTGCGTCGTTTTCATCGTTCCCACCAAAGCACCGCGCCAGCGTATCAATGACAATAAATTTCACAGGTTCACCCGTTGTCGCCTCTACCTGTTTGGCGGCAATTACAACCTGATTAGCTTCATCTGGACGAACAGGAAACACAGGACGGTTAACAAGATAAAAATTATCGAGCGGTACCGCATCGTTGTAGACGTTTTCCCATGCTTTAATACGGCGTGGTACACCTATACCACCCTCACCGACGATATACAGCACGGAGCCACCAGACACACTCTTGCCTGACCATTTGAGCCCTGCAGCAATATGACAAGCCCACGACACCGCAAGAAATGATTTATACGAACCACTTGGACCATATACGCTACACAGGCTATTTGATGGTAGGTGGCCTTTTATTGTGTAGTCCTGCTGGCGGTCATACCCCGTTGAGCCAACACTTAACGGGAGTGTTGTTTTCTTTATCCCTACAGGCGTTGGCGGGAATAATAACGTCACACGGCTATCTTTCAGGATCCCCGCCGCCTCAGATTTTCCGATCACGCTTTCCACCAGCTCAAATGGTCTTTCTCTCGCCTGTTCGGGATGGCGTACAGACATATAACCTGCACCCTGAATATCGTCATATCCGGCTTTACGTAGCTCTTCCAGCTTGCGTACCAGTACGCCTACCGGTTCCGTTTCACTCGTTTGGTTAACTGCGGCGGATAATGTCACCTTGTCCAGCTCGCCGCCCGTTTGCATCCAACGATAGAGACAGCAAAAAACAGCATCAGGGATCTTTTTTACAGCGCTCATTTTTTACCTGCCTCTTTTTTTGCCGTGAGAACAGCACGTAGGGATTCGATTTTTTCTGCGGTCTTATTTCGTTCATTCCATTGGGCGAACGTCATTTTTTCCACAAGGGTAAATTCACGCTGTAAACGTCCCAACGAACATACGCATTCATTTGCATAGCCTTGACGCTTGTATGTCACCCGTTCACCAAAAACATAAGTGATTTCTATTAGTGAACCGTGGCTATCTTTATACTTATCGCCCTTTTTAGGTTGAGCGTGACCACCAGCAACTAAGCCGGAATTTTTTATAGTCATAATTTTTACTCCGTTACCGTGCGGTGATCTTATAGCCAGCCTGTTCGGCAATCTCAATTAGCCCGAGTATCGTTGCCACATGTTCATTAGGGCGTAATTCTCGCTGGTGGGTCTTTTTGCCATTTTCGGCATGAACCAAAATATCGCCCGTAAATCCTTCTTGAATAGCGATCGATTCATACGCATTTTTTTTGTATCCCGCTCGTTCTGCTAACTCCATAAACGCATCAACACTAGCCACAATGTGATCGCTAGGTATTGAAATATTGGAAACAACGCGCCCAGCATCAACGTACAACAAAATACGTCCCGTAATAGTGGGTTCAATCTGTAGAGTGTTTAGCTCAGTAATAGAGATGTTACGCATGGTGCACCTCCTGAACCGTAGAGGTTTTCTCTATGGTTACTGGCAGACGTGCGGCGAATGAAAGAATGAAGTGCGGTGCCAAAATACGACGGGCTTCGTGCTCAGTAGTAGCTTCAACTGACAGCCGGCAAGGTTTAGCTTTTTTGTCGTGGCGATTGAGTGCCAGAAAACGATACTGAAATTTAGGGTGAGTTTGGGTAGACTTAAAACAAGCCATGATCGTTACCTCATTAACGGTTTGGTCAGACGCCCTAGTTGTGCTCGTAACACTCTGGGGCGTTGCTTTTTTTACATACGCCGTGGTAACGTACGTACATAATAAAATCCATACTAGAGGATTACGTACGTACATGTCAACAATCAGAAGAGACAAAACACCAAAAGGCGAAGGCCTATCGCCAACCTTCCAGATCCGTATCACACCTGAATTGCGCCAACAGTTAAACGAAGCAGCCAGCCGAGAGGGTGTAAGCCTTGGTAACTGGTTAAAGGCATTGGCACGTAAAGAGCTATTGAGGCAGGGTATCGAGCCCAAAGGCTGAATGGTCTTAACTTGTTTTCCGTTGCCTCTCCGTTCAACGAGATTGCAACGGGTGTCACACAGTGTCACGGCGGCAACCTGCGGCAATGGCGCAGTTGATTTAGCACCACCAGCTAACAAGCTATTGACCTGATCGATCAGCGTGATAAGCTGGCTACGCATTTGATAAGCGTTTCTACATTGGCGGCCCTGCAAGGCCGCTTTTGTTTTATTGGCCATCATCATTTTTAGCGTCCTCCAGTTCCTTATCGTGAGTAAAAACCCCGTCCCAATTCTTTTTCATCGGTAGCGATCCCTTTAAATACTTGCGGTACAGCCACACAGCCCCCTTGTGCAAAAGAATGGGCTTATGTGCTTCAAAAGATTCTTTGTCTTGTTTGGCTATAGTGTGAGAGGTTTCCGTTAGGTATTTATCTCGGGCGTAGGAATACACGCGCCAGCGGGAATGGTGGTTATTTTGGCGATCGTCATATAACCAACCGGCAGACTTGAGAAAAGCATTAACCTTGCTGGTGTTAACGCCGTTCAACCGCTTACAGAACTGGGTAGGGCTCAACCCCTCGGTGAATAGGTTTTCAAGATGCCCGATGTATCGCGCCTGACGGTGTACGTAAGTGATTGCCTTGTTTTTGGCCTCATACTCGTCAGCCCATGCACGAGCTGCAGCGGCAGGATCGGAAAATTTCGGCGTAGCTATATCGGTATTCTTTCCACGAGAAAAATAGCTTTCCTCCATTTTCTCGAAAAATTCCCATGCCTCATCGGTATCAACGATTTTTGACATACGGGCAGCGCCGCGTTCTGTCCAGAGGGTAATACTGCGAACTTTGCTCGATATTTGTGCGTCAGTATTACTGACTCTCAAAGCTGCCAGCTGTACGCCCTTGCAGGTAAATACATGTACACCCTCAATAAAACGAGCCTTGTTCGCTGATAAATTGGTACGGATATTTGTTTCTTGAGTGTTGTAACCCATTGCCAATGTCTCGGTGGTAACGACACGAGCGCCGCACCATTCAATGACTGGTAGGTCATTAATCGAAATATTACCTACCTGATTTTGGGCGTAGGGAAGCCCCTGACCGTTAGGCCGCTTTTCTATTGGTTTCATTTTTATACCCTGCTAATAAACGATTATGGTTTGCTATCCAGTAACATTACGATTGGCGTACAGAATCCATATACATATCGAGATCCGATTTCAAATAAATGGTTTTTTTCTTGCCAACTTTGTAGAAGGGGATTTTTACGCGGCCCGAGCTGTGCCAGTTAGCAAGGGTGCGGGGAGCAACGCCGATATACTCGGCGGCTTCTGGGCGGGTTAGTTTTGCATCTGTTGATTGAATGAGTTTCATAATTCCTCACAGTGTTTGATGGGTAACAATGGTGAGAATTATCATCGTTTTTCGGAATTTAATTCATTGTGTATATCTTCATACTTTAAGGCATATCATACTACAAGTGAGTTGAAGATAATTTAATGACACAAAAAATACATGTGCCATTATCTATTTAGATAATGATGTTAACCCACAAGCATTTCTCACCGATGTAATTCTATCTTTTGATTCTGGCGCCCCATCAATAAAAGAATATGCAAATATAGATATACTTTCCCAGTACGGAGATTTAAACCATCTATTGTTTATCAAAAGTAACTCTCGACAAAAGTAATTAAATTTAGCATCTCTTACTGATACTTTTGTAAGTGATTTAGGTAAATCCATTTCGGAAATATCCTTTATGCTTTCAAGCACATCACGTATTTTAAGAATTACTAATAAGTCCTCATCTTTCCCCTGTAAACCAACGCAGTTTACCACGCTAAGGTGTTCCGACTTAACACTTCCAACAAACTTATCAGTATCCAATGCTTGCATATTTTCGATGATAGAATCACAAGCTTTGATTATTTTTAATTTGCTTTTTTCTCTTTCTTTTTTTGTTTTGAAATTAGCTTCAAAAAAAAGCCCATTATATACACCTAAAAAATCAGCAAAATACCAGAGGAGTATGCCATCAGCCTCATTAGGATGACGAATTTGAATTTTTGTTTGTATTTTCCTTAAAATATTATCAACCCCCTCAATTTCAAGTAATTTTCCAAGGAAAATATCAGCATTAACAGCCATCTCACCCATTTTTAGCAAGTCAGAAAAAGCACATACAAGATCTTCATTCAACCAATCGTATTTACTAAGCATTACATAACCCCTTTGGTACTATTGAGTAATGAAAATAAAATTTTTCTCTTTTCTTCATCGCTCATATCTGAAAGAGCAGACAAAAGTTGATTATTGATATTTTCTGTTTTTTCTACTAAGCCTGCGTGTTCCAATATTGCACGTTCAATCTTTTTAGCGGGTTCGTAGAGTTCATCGGCAGAAAAATGCAAATAGCCTTGCGTGACATCAGCGCTACGCAGGGTTTTATGGTTCATTAATCGTTTAAGAATATATTGACCTACACCCACCAGCTCCGCCACGCTTCCGAAGGTACGGCGTGCATCATGACAGGTGAAAGATAACTTAGGCTCTCCGTTCGGGCTGGTAGCCTCAATGATTCTAGCGATAACCTTACGTGGTTCTTGAATTACCCCACGTCTTGCACCGGGGAAAACATACGGTTCATTATCGATACGCAGCGATAATCTACGGCGGAAGATAGTTGCTAGCGTATTGGTTATTGGGAGTTCTAGAGGATCCCCGTTCTTTGTTTTGTCTATCCAAAAATAACGACCGTCAAATTTAACCCTGTTCCATTCAAGCCCGAATACTTCCGAGCGTCGTAGCCCTGTAAATATCGCTACGTCTAAAGCATCACAAACAGACACCGCAAAATCATCCCTAATATCCATTGATTGCGCACGGACGGTTTCTACGGCTGATAGCCAGCGTGATAACTCATTATTGCGTATACGGCTAGTTTTACGTGTGGTGCCATGCCATTTGCGTTTACTGCTCAATACCATCGTTGGCGGATCTGGCAAAAGCCTGTTTCCCTCACTATCTCTGTAATGGTCATGTGCAAAGCGATAAACGGCACGTAATACACGCGCCCATAGGTCAGCCTGCGACTTACTACCAGTGGCGACATTGGCGCGAGGCGATACACCACCGAACCAAACTCCTCCCTCTGTTATACCCTTGTGCCGAGATTCAACCTGATCACGAGTAATATAAGCAATTGGCTTCTTCATCCAGTCGCCAGAGAAGTTAATTAAGGCGCTTTCATAATGAGCCGAGGTTTTTTCCGATAGGCGACCAGCTCTTGATAATTTGTACTGCTCAAAGACCTCTGATAGCAGAACTGCCTGATTTTTATCTGCTCGTCGCTGTTCGTTAGGATTTTTTCGAGTGGTGGCTACGTTGCCAATCGCCTGTGAAGCGAGCGCACGCGCTTGCTCTATGGGGAGGTCTGGAAAACGTCCAAGGGTTACACGGATAAACTTACCGTCACGCTTACGAATAGCGCAAAAGCTTTTCACTCCGCCGTGTGTTACACGTAGCCTCAGACCATTTATGACTGAATCAGCGTATTCGGTTCTTTTCCCAGCAGGGGCGGGGGGAAGATCGTTTATTGCGGCTTTGGTGAATTTGAAAGTTTGCAAAAAATCATGACCTCCAAAAAGTATCCCAAAAAATCTGGGGATACCTCGGGGATACCTCAGATAGGTAATTATAGGGTATTTTAGGTCATTATGGGGAAGGTAGCAAACTTGTAATTTCTTGATTTTACTGGAAAAGTAATGATAGGTAATAATAGTAATCAAAACTCTTAATCAATTGGTCGGCGGTTCGAACCCGCCACGACCCACCAACAAATTCAATTACTTAGAATTAACTCCCATCTGTATATTTCCAATGTGGGACATATTTGGGACACAATCGCCAAATATCACATCAATTTGCTTGGCGTGCTCAGTTAAATGATTAGGCGCTAGGTGTGCATACCGCCGAACCATCTCGATAGATTCCCAGCCTCCCATTTCTTGCAAAATTGAAAGCGGCACTCCAGCTTGAACTAACCAGCTCGCCCATGTATGCCTTAAGTCGTGAAAGCGGAAGTTTTCAATTCCAGCTCTAACTAATGCAGACTTCCAAGCCTTGTTGCTATCTACACGCATTTTCCTAATCTCCGGTGTAATAGAACCATCGGAGCGGTTTGCAGCATGCGTGTGAACAAACACGAATTTTTGGTGCTTTCCAATCTGCTCCCGCAAGACTTTGGCCGCGGTATCATTTAAGGCTACGTCAATCGCTCTCCCTGATTTGCTTTCCTCTGGATTAATCCAAGCTACCTTCCTTTGCATGTCTATCTGCTGCCACTCGAGATCAAGTACATTTGATCGGCGCAGGCCGGTTGCTAAAGCAAAGCGGACAACAGACTTTAGTGGTTCTGGACACTCATCAATTAACCTAACAGCCTCATGTGGCTCAAGCCACCGTATGCGCTTATTCTTAGGCTGTGGAACCTTTATCAGTGGTGCCTTTCTGTCGTGCTTCTTCGCGTTCTCTGTCAATCTTCTCGTTCATGAGTAAAGCCATTTCATGATCGGCTTCAATCTTAGCCGCCAAAGCCGCAGCTCGTTCTGCTGTAATTTTGGCGTCCAGCTCTAACGCCTCATCCCACATAGCGTTGAACTCTTTTTCTTTCTGCTCAGCCTCCCAATCAGTCACTGGCTTGCGAATTTCAACCGCCAGTTCGTCCAGTGAATCCCTAACTTTTTTACGGCTGGCATCGACAAGAGCAGGGCGTTTCTTCATCTCTGCAACTAACTTCTTACCAGCCTCGTCAATAGCTGTCTTAGTGCTACGGACATTCGCCGCCATGCTGATGTATGAACGGCGTCCCTTGACTGTATTCAGGTCACCAACTACAGACGATGCTTTTTCACGGATGTCTTTAATTAACCCTTCAATGAATTCGTCATTGATAAAAGCAGCTTCTAGTTCAGCCGGTACGCTCGGCAGAGTGACTAATGCAATTTCGTTCTTTTCCTCACTCACTGGCGATCTCCTTTGTTTGTTTAGATGGGGTATATCAACGCTTTCTGAACGGTCGCTATAAGCACAAAATCTGTGGGGAGATTAGTTGGTATGATTGCCGCTCACCCAAGAAGTGAACTTTGACTTGTCATATATCGCTATATGGCTTTGTTAGACCTGATACCCTGCGTCCGTATCAGGTCTTTTTTTTGCCTGAAATTTGGTATAAAAAAACCGCATTCAAGCGGCTGTAACTTCGATTACTTCCTTTTCTCCGTTGCACCAACCTTCTTCGTAATCAACATTAGGAAGCTGTGTGCATACGGCGATT
This sequence comes from Hafnia alvei, assembly GCF_900095695.1. Lineage (GTDB taxonomy): Bacteria > Pseudomonadota > Gammaproteobacteria > Enterobacterales > Enterobacteriaceae > Hafnia > Hafnia alvei_B. The sequence continues at coordinate 155,511 of NZ_FMIQ01000006.1, forward strand.
CCAGCAAAATCGCTAAAGTTCATGTTGTTAATTGCCCAGTCTTCAATGTCATATTCAGACCCAGCAAAAAGCGGCAGCGTGTCTTCATCCAAGCTGCGCTGTAAATCCCCATCAAACTCATGCGCATAGTGAGTGGCGCGATGTTCTGCAATCTTCTGCACCGGAACAGCCCACTTGCTTGCGTCGGGCATCTCAATTTGTAAGAAACGAGCCATACTTTCCTCCAGCCATAAAAAAGCCCCTAACGAGAGGGGCAAAACGTGTCAGCTAACCAGAGCAGTCATTCTCCAGTTATGAGCGGGATTGCTCACAGCAGATACTCAGTGAATACCTGCTAGGTGCATTACTCGCCACGGGCTTTTAACATTGCGTCTGCAATGAAATAGGCAGCTTCTGCTAACTCTTTGTACTGTGGTGATTCTGGGCCACCACCAAATGAATGACCGTCCCATCTGCGCACAATGGATGCCATTGCTTTAGCAGCGAAGTAATCACGCATTGTCATGCCTTCAATCGGGTAATTGTGTTCGCTTCCTGCAACTGGAAATGCCGGTCCCCCGTTATCACCTTTCATATCTATCTCCATTCTGGGTATAAAAAAGACCGCTAGGCGGCCTCAGATTCTTCACTTGGCTCTTTAAGCCAATCTGGACGCTCACCCTTACCAAGATAAAAATCAATGATGTCTAATAGCTGAGGGTAGAAGCGCAGTGCTGAACGTCCATCCATATCAGCAATTTCCTGCTTGCTGTACTTGCGCCACTCTTCAACTGTATGGTTCTGGCATCCTGCTCTGACATATTCACCGTTGGTTATAGTGATTGGATATTTATGCCCCATGATTACGAACGTGTGATCTGGCAGGTCGGCATCGCACAGGTTGGCACCGCACAGGTCGGCATCGCACAGGTCGGCACCGCACAGGTCGGCACCGCACAGGTCGGCACCGCGCAGGTTGGCATCGCGCAGGTTGGCATCGCGCAGGTTGGCATCGCGCAGGTTGGCACGTGATCCGTTTTCTCTAAACGACTCAATCCAAATTTTGTGTTCATCAAGAATCTTGCGTAAATCTGCGGTATTCATCTCACACCCCTTATTCACCCAATAAAAAAGGCCGCCTAAGCGACCTGTAGTATTTTTATTTTGCACTCACGCTGACTAGCTCTATTTCTCCAAGCCAGCTCGACGTAGCATCGACGCATGGTGTCGCATTCTCTGAAGCGAATTGCCTTCTCGCGATATTCGTTTTTAGCCTCGCGAAAGATTTCCATCCAGCACTTTTCAAATGCCATACCTACCTCTCTAAATTAAGAGAATGATCTTCCCGCGAATCTTCTGGCGCCTGTTTATCTGCGCCAATAATGAGTGCCTGTACTGTCTTAACCACCTCAGGCGGCAGTGGTTCTCGTTGTACCCCTACCGCGAAAAGTCGTATAAAATCAAATCCCCCCTACAGTAATGAGATTTTCATCATGTCAGAAGAGAAAGGACTTATTCGAAGAATTACTGATGCTGCTTCTGGAGCTACCGGAGCCCTGAAAGGTGTCGTTGATTTAGCAAAAGAAGTTAACGCCCTTCAAGTGGATTACAACGTAAAAAGCAAAACTATCGAACTGCTTGACAAGATAATTGACGCTAGAACCGGGCAGTACGCATTAACGGAATTGCTGGGTGAAGCTAAAGACCACATCGTTGATCTCGAAAAGCTTTTGAAACAAAAACATGAGTGGGATGATGAGAAGCTTAATTATGAACTTTACCACCCCATTACCAATACAGTGGTCTATATATTGAAGCCTACTGACAATTCTGAGTATCAACCGCATTACCTTTGTACTACATGCTATGAATCTGGAATGAAGTCTACGCTTCAATATAAATCGGCAAGTTTTGCCTATAAATATATGCGATGTCATAAGTGTGGTGCCGAGTATAAGTTTCCTAAAGAAGTCGAGGTAGATAGAAAAAAACCATCCCCATTGAAGCCAGCTAGGTAACTACCTAGCCTGATAAATGCTCTTGGTTTTGCCACGGTGCCCCGCGGCGTATAACGCGACTTCTGGCAGGCAACATGAACCTTCGTACTTACTCACCATGCTAGTGATCGTAACCACTTCAGATTTCATATGACACATCGACTGATGAGCGCTATCGCAAACCGAGATGGTTCGGCGCTGGCCAGAATGTCCAACCCAGCTACACAGGCAATGAAGGGCATTGTCAATCCAGATGCTGAAAACTTGGTTGATGTTCTGTTTCGCCAGCTAAAGCAGGTGTTCCCTGCAGCAAGCCAAACCAACCTGCGTAGACCTGAAGACGAGAACGCGGCAAAAAAACAGTGGATTGCTGCATTCGCTGAGAATGGAATCCGAACCAGAGAGCAGCTATCGGCAGGGATGCAACACGCCCGATCCAGTGAGTCGCCGTTCTGGCCTTCACCCGGTCAATTTATCGCATGGTGCAAACAGGGGGTTCTGAAAGCTAATGGCTTGCCAAGCAGCGAAGAGCTGTATGGCCTAGTGATGGAGTACTGCGCTAACCGTGGATTGTACTCGTCACCAGAGTCGTATCCGTGGCCTAGCAACGCGGCGTACTGGATGGTGACAAAACTATATTCGCAGATGCGCGGTAAGAACCAGTCGGAATCAGAGCTCCGCAAGAGTTGCACTGAGGAGTTGGTGATTATGGGCCGGCGCATTGAATCTGGTGAAGAAATACCAAAGCCAGTTGTTCAGTTGGAAAAGCTACACATTCCGATCAGCAATGAAGCTGGACTACAGAAAATTGCAGATATTCGCAAAAAGCTAAACCTACCGCGCAGAGGTCAGCAATGAGCAAGTGTTGCATGTGTCACCAGTATCTCGAATACGGCGACGGCCTCACGTATCACGGATTCACATCATGTGAGACGCACTACGATGGAATGGTTGATCGCGTTGATTCTTGGTGAGCAGATGCCTTTGAAACCGAAGCTCAGGAGCTGCGTGATGTCAAAAATTAGAACGGCACCTTAGGAGTGAGATTTGCAAATTGACATGGTTAAAAATGCCGGTGGCGTTTTTGTACCAATGTTCGAACACGATTTACCCCGCCTAACCAAGTTCAAAAACGGTGAAGTCTACACCGCTGATTTCAAGCTAACTCGCAATCCGACATTTCACAAAAAGATTTTCGTCTTCTTCAAATTCTGCTTTCAGCACTGGAGTGCAAACAATGCAGGTCTTGAGCATATGGATGAGCACAGCCAGTTTGATCGGTTTCGAAAAGACCTAACGATACTCGCTGGTTTTTACGAGCAGACAGTAAGGCTAAATGGTGAGATACGAACTGAGGCCAAGAGCTTGTCATACGCGAACATGGAAACGGATGAGTTCGAACGTTGCTATAACGCAATGATTAACGCAGCCATCAAGCATATTTTCGCCGGAACGAGAGACGGAAATATCCTCAATCAGCTACAGAGCTTCTTCTAGATAAGGGGCAATTTTACTAAATTGATAGCACTGTTAGTCGGGTATAGGAGTTATATATGCAAATATGAAATGCCCGCTGAATAAAGCGGGCCATTAACTAGCGAGCTACGAGCACTGAACACTTTGCATGCCGCACTATGGCAGCAGCATTAGACCCTATGAGGTATGTGGCAATACTCGGGCGATTGGATCCAATGACAATCAAATCTGCATTTAGGTTCTCTGCAAGCTTAAGAATCTGATCTTTTGGAGTTCCGCCAGAAATAATATGGTGTTCAATTCTGTCATCAGAAATATTGAATTTGCTAACAATTCCTTTGAGTGTCGTTAAAGCGATATCTTTCACTTTGCTCTCATTAAGAGCATCCATTGTAAATGCAAAACTCAACGTTGCAGCGTACTGATAGGACGGAATTACTGAAACAAAATGGATACGAGCATCATTCTGTTCTGCTAAATCCTCAACATGCTTCGCAGCCAGAGAGATCAATGTATCTTCATCAAGATCAATTGGAACGAGGATTGTTTTGTACATCAATTATTCCTTATCAATTAATAACTATTTGGGATTTATTCCCAATATAGCATCAAATAATCGAAGGGTAATCAATGATAAAAAGTCACCGACGTAAGTGTGCAATTTGTAGAGAGTGGTTCATCCCACGCTTCCAAAATGAACGATGGTGCTGTCCTGAACATGGGGAAGAGTTAGGCGTCAGACTTAACCTAAAGAATAGAGAAAAGGCGATAAAGGCATTAGAAACCAAGCGACGACAAGAGCAGAAGAAAAAGAAAGACAAACTTAAAATCCGAAAGTTATCAGTCAAACCCCTCAGTTACTTCGCAAAACAAGCCCAAACCGAATTCAACGCCTACATACGAGAGCGTGATTCAGCAGAGCCATGTATCAGTTGTGGGCGTCTTCATAATGGGCAATACCACGCCGGACACTTTCGTACCGTTGGCGCTAATCCAGAGTTGAGGTTCGATGAGGACAATTGCCACAAACAGTGTGCCCCCTGTAATAACCACCTCTCGGGAAACATCGCTGGATACCAGCCTAATCTAATTGCGAAAATTGGCACTGAGCGGTTCAACAGGCTTAGCTAAGGTTTCCCATCTTCTGGAATTGGTTGAACGCCTGCCAGCTGGCATGCTGGGTACCGAAACGGCTCCTAAGCAACCCGCTTACAAAGATACAGAGCAATTAATGCAAGAAAGTATCTCAAAAGCACTGCGCCCTGGTGGAAGTATTTACCAAGCGATCCGCCGCTAAATATTCCCCAGCAAGCAAACCAAACACACCGCCTTTAGGGCGGTTTTTTTATACCTAAAATTGGAGTATTCCCTATGGGCTTTGCATTGCCTAACGGCTCGCATGTTTATCTTGCTAAAACATATGCGGAAGCCGAAACCGTAACCGCAGCAACTAACGCGGCCGAAACTGTTTTCACTACTGCCGAAGCAACCAAGGCAAAAGCCGGCGATATTATTCACATCCGCTCGGCGTGGCCTGGTCTTGATGAGGTTATCGCGCGAGTTAAAGAAGCCTCTGAATCCTCTGTAACGCTCGAAGACATTAATACGTTGAACACCGGCGATTTTGCCGCTGGTGGCGGCGCAGGTAGCTTCCGAGTCATTAAGTCATGGGAGGAAATGTCTCAAATTACTGAAGTGGCTAGCTCAGGTGGTGAACAGCAGAGCATACAGCTTCAGTTCTTATCCGATACAACGCAGCGCAACGTAAACACGTTCAAAACTGCCCGCGTCCAAACATACACAATTGCCCATGATTCAAGCCTTCCGTTTTATGACCTATTGCGACAAGCGGATAGCTCGCAAGACACCTTAGCCGCTTACATGTTTGTGCCGAAGGCAAAAGAGAATCGCTACTGGTCTGCTAAGGCATCCTTTAACGATATTCCTAACACTGCGGTGAACACGGTTGAAACGGTCACGGCAACGCTAAACCTTCAATCTGGTTTGACTGCCTATAAACAGGCTAGCGCTACTGCGCCAGCGAGCGCCGCCGCACCAAAAAAATAACACCGTTACCTTAGCGCTAATAGCCCGTAATGACGGGCTATTACTCCCATCATTAGAAATGAATTAATTCAATAGGAAATAGTTTTATGGCTACCAAATTTACTTTAATTCCAAACCCTACCTTTTCTAAGCCGGTAACCATTCCCCGCGCTGGCGCTGATGACGGCGAGTTAATCATTACATTTAAGAATAAACGCCGCTCAGATTTGGAATCATTAGAAAAAGAGCTAAACGAAAAATTGGTCGCAATGCGTGAAGATAAAAAATTCACCAATGAACCAACCGCAGATTATTTAATGGAAATTTGCCAAGGCTGGGAACTGCCGGAAGAATTCAACCGCGATAATCTGATCACGCTTTTGGAAAATTACCCGCGCGCATTTGATGCTATCGCGCAGGAATATACCCGCGAAATGATGGCGATCCGCGAAAAAAACTAATAGCGCTTGCCGAGGCATTCTATACGCCTGAAATCCCAATAAATAACGCCTTTGGCTTTAGCCCCGATGATTACGACGATGTGATCGTGGAAATCTGGCCGGATATGCCGGTTTATATGGTCGCCATTCAACAGGGCGGCCAGATTAAAGACTCTTTCGGCGGGATCGGTAACGCAGCAAAGGCTTTAGCTTCTCAACTAACCCCAATGCGGTTATTAGTCGGAGGGATCACTACAGCAGCCATAGCGCTTAGTGTTGCTTACTATCAAGGAGCCCAAGAAAGCACAGAGTTTAACAAACAGCTGATCCTAACTGGCAATTACGCTGGCGTAACTACTGACCGCCTTAATGAAATGGCTAAAACCATAGCCAAATCAGGTGGAACGCAGGGCGCGGCGGCCGCGGCGTTGGCAAAGGTTGTAGGCACTGGCGCTTTTGGCGCTAACCAGTTGGAAAGCGTTACACGCTCGGCGCTGGCTATGGAGAAGGCCACCGGCCAATCAGTAGACGCCACGATCGAGAACTTCAAGCGGTTGTCACCTCTGTTCTTGAGGATAAGCTTACGGCGACTGTAGATGCAGACGGCGCTACAGCAATTCATACACTTAAAGCAGGCGTTCGCATCAATAATGTATTTTATAGTGCGGGTATGTCTATTGCTGTGTTAGCTCAGCAGGGAAAGCCAGTCATTACGCGCATTGGTTTTAATGCTAACCAGTTTGTATTAATGAGTGGCAGCGGTGACACTCAATATTCTCCGTTTGCTGTTATCAATGGACAGGTATTTATGAATGATGCGTTTATTCAAAAAGCCTCTATTGATTCGGGAAAAATATCCGACTATCTCCAATCGGATGATTATGTTGTTGGTCGCTCGGGTATGAGAATTGGGTTTAGAACTGGGTCAATAGAAATCAATGGTTCTAATTCGTTGGGTATGATGAAACAAGACAATGTAACAATCAGTATTGCTAATGCATCACGACAATTAAAAGTTCAACTAGGCTATTTGACGGGGGTGTTCTAATGTCAGATTTCGGGTTGGCTATTTACGGCGATGATGGAAATACACGACTTAGGATAGATAAAAATACAGCAGGACTTCTTAGTTATATCGGTACAGTAAAAATAAAACATAACTCAGGGACAGGCACGTCCTATAGTTTCAATCTTGGGTTTACCGCAGGGTCAACGGCCTTATGTGTTCCACGTGACGGGATTCAGATTGGAACATCTTCAAGCTCATCACCTTATAACGATCAGGTTTATGCCATTACAGGATGGTCAAGGTCTGGTAATACTATCACTTTTAACGTTAGCCCCGCGGTACCAGGCATACAGGGCGGCCTTCCTAATGGATTTACCGTTGATGTATATGAGTACAACCAAGTTCCTGAGGCACCATCAGGACATTGGGGGCTAGCAGTACAAGGAATGAGAGGATATACCGAGATAAATGACACAATGAAGTTAGGTTATTGTGTTTACGCCCAAAAGCTAAACATTTCCAATGGATGGACGCCGCCTAGCAATATACTCGGCTCGAACAAGCGTGTGTTTTGTTATTGGAACAATGCTTCTGCCGTTGTTGAAATGGGATTGGATAATGTAATTAGATTATCGGGTGTCACTACCTTAGAAATATATATCTGCGTATTCGCCTCTGATTTTACATTGCAGTTAGATACATGGGGGCTTGCCATATGGAATGATAGCGGTCGTCTTGTGTTTTCTAGCAAATACGCCCCATTTAATTTAGGTGCATCCGTATCTATATCGAATGACTACAAGGATAGTGGTGTTCTTCGCCCGATGGTTCCTCTTGAACGCTCAGCGAAAACGGGAACGCGAAGCGGAACTGTCTGGACTGTTTATAATATGGGCCTGCAAATATCTGGACGTCAAATTAGACGAGGACGGGGAACTGTCGAAGGGACGATAAATACAGGCGGCGTAACATTGCAGTTTCCAAATATATCTACGCCATCAATCGTGCTTGATGCAAGTGACTATTTTAAGTTTTAGTGAGGAATAATAAATATGTCAGCCGGAACAATAACGCTAACAAATAACTCAGCGGCGGTATCTGGTACAGGAACGGTATTCACCACAGATTTAAAGGCAGGGGACTTTATCGTCTCCGTTGTTGGTGGTGTTACCTATACGCTGCCGGTTAAAACTGTAAATAGTGCCACTAGCGTTACGCTGCTCAAAAATTATGACGGTCCGACTCAAGCTGGTGCGGCATGGTCATCGGTACCGCGCGATGCAATGAACGCTATAACTGCACAACTGGCAGCAGAAACAGCACAGGCGTTGCGTGGACTGAATTACGATAAACAGAACTGGCAGTTAGTATTCAGCAGTAATGGTAACATTACGATTCGATTACCCGATGGGAGTACCTTCTCAGGCCCATCATGGAATAGTTTATCAAATCAGTTATCTAATTTAGGCTCGGCATCTACGGCTAATATTCAGCAAAGTGTTGGAGATGCCGCTAAAGGCAGGGTGATGATTAATGGTGCTCATGGCTTAGGTGGCCCATCGCTGAATGATGCATGGTCTAACTCTAATCAGCGAAGCACTATTATGACAAGTGCAATAGATGGAGCTGAGTCATCTGGAACCATGGGGATACAAATTGCCCATGCCGTCAACCCAGCAGAATTTAAGCTACAGATTGCCGGCAGGGGGAGTCGACTCTATTTTAGGGGGAGCGAATCGTCTGTTTTTGAAGCGTGGAGAAAGATTTATCACACTGGTAATACCACGGTAGCCTCTGATGGAACGTTAAAAACGGCATCGCCAATCGTTAATATTTTCCACGATGGCACATTCGACACCAATGATGAGTCAGAAGGTGCACTGGTATCGCGTGAAAGCGTCGGCGTTTATCGGATTAGTAATGTTCTTGGTATGAATTCAGATGGAGCGTGGGGCGGCATAGATGGTGGCTTTGAAGTCCCAGCCGATCGCAATGGTCAGCGTTTGCTTTGGCTTGATTATGAAGTTGATGCAGATGGTTCTATTTTGGTAAAAACCTATCACCGTACCTATCCGGATGCTCCAGAATTCGCCAGAAATATCAAAGACGGATATGAGGAAGGTGCTCCCATTGATATACCGTCTGACCAATTCATTTCGATTCGTGTAGAAATGCCACAGGATTCGATCTGGAATCTGGCACAAAAGGCAGCACAGGAAGAAATGGAACAAGAGAAAACAACTGAAGAGTAATTAGGTTTGCGCCGGAGCGTATGCAAGACTCCGGCGCAGTGACAATACCCGTGGATCGCTAATGCGTTTAAGTGATTAAAATAAATCACAGGACAGAGTATCCGACTATGGCATTAGTACGGTATCAATTACATCAATGACGCCATTTTTTTGCATAACATCGTAGGTGGAAATGTTAGCAATATTACCTTTTGCATCTTTGATTTGAATATTATGAGGCCCGTTAGACATTATCCATAGTGCCTCACCGTTAGCGGTTTTTAGCTCTGCTTTGCCGTCACCATCTTTAAGCATTTTCGCCATTTTTTTCATATCATATTTGCCAGGGACAACATGGTAAGTTAGCACATCAGTTAATTGTTTTTTGTTTTCTGGCTTAAGAAGATTTTCAACCGTGCCGGACGGCAATTTAGAAAAAGCCTCATTAGTTGGAGCAAAAACTGTAAATGGTCCTTCACCCTCTAGGGTGTCAACTAATCCTGCTTCTTTTAAGGCAGCAACAAGCGTTGTGTGATCTTTAGAGTTGAGGGCATTTTGTACAATATTTTTATTTGGCATCATTGCAGAGCCGCCAACCATAACAGAATGCTGCGACATTTCCGCAACTGCAGTACCGCTGAAGATTAATGTTAAAACAATTGCACTTAACGCTAATTTTCTCATTTTCAAATCCTTATGTCTTTTAAGTTAAACGTTGATTATGGGTATTACATAAGAACTTTAGTTTAGAATAGTAGTTATAAGTTTTTTTAATGTTGGAGTGTGATATTTGTCACGAAGTGTGGAAATCGAATATAGCCAGAATGATTTAATTATTTAATTGATATTCATGCAGATAGGAAAGAATGTGGTCACAAGTATGCTGATCACGGTTGTGACCAGCATAACTAACTAATGTTTATTTTTTCTTATATATTTCAGCAGTTCCACGCATGGTATCACCCATGCCTGCATCACCAAGAGAAGAAATTCGATATGCATCCGCATTCTTCTCATCAGCTTCTTTATTAATCATTTTGACAACAGCATCTAGGGTACCATCATGCACATCAACACTGACCACACCGATTTTTGTGTAGTTATCAGCATCTGAGCGAGTAATTTCAGTCGCCGCATGAGATAAAGCTGAGAAAGAAAGGAGTGTGGAACTTACTGCAACCAAAAGGTATTTATTCATTTTTTCATCCTCGGATTTGCTTACAATTATTTGCTTAGCAACAAAACACCCACTAGTCCTGTGGGTTATGTGAGGGTAGCTAAATGCAGGCTTGTAGTAAACGCATCGTTATAATATGTTTCTGATTTGTTTTGCTAGGGTTTAGATACTAAAGGAAATGTACACTAATGATGCATCAAGTGACGTTACTTAACATATAGGCAGGACTATGCGGTGAGTTCGTCTTGCGCCGATTACTGACTATGCCAGTGCCGTGTTTAGCGAAGCTGGAAAATTATGATGATGTGACGTTTGCAGATGAAGAGACGGGATTTGAGATATTCGGTGTTGTGACGCATGTAGTCAACGATATGACGATGAGCGAGTTCGATGACAACCCGTGTATTTGATGGGAGAGAGCACTATCGCAGATCACCCATGAGTGGCCTGCGGTAATACTCTGGGACAGATTTGGGACTCACAGTGTTTTCATGCATCTTCAATAGTTTTACAAACTTTTCCATCTTGGGACGTGTGAGCGGCGGAAGATGCGGTAAGTTACTGGTTTAAAAGGTAGTTCTACGCACTCTTAATCAATTGGTCGGCGGTTCGAACCCGCCACGACCCACCAACAAATTCAAAGGCTTGCATGAAAATTGCGAGCCTTTTGTTTTTTCGGGGATACCTGAGAAAAAATCAGATTTAAAATTCCGACCTAAAATCTCTCTAATGGATTTTGAATTTCGTGGGTATAAAATTTTGACGTGGTAGGCCGTTCTGTTACCTCAACACCTCAGCGATTAGCACCCCCTTATGCCGGATAACGCTACACCCTGTGTGCCTGTATGCGCCCATAACTCATTGTTTATCCCATTCATCGTCACTTTGGCCGTAATCACTCCACCAGTGCCGGCACTCTCGATAACGCCAGTGTGTGGTCATTGTTCCAGCTTATAACCCCTGTAACATTATTAGTGGCTTCATTTATTGATACACCTGCAGACACACTTGGGCTTTCATAAAACAATACAAGTAGAAATGGAACAAGAGTAAATCGCAGAAGAGTCGTTTAGTTTGCGCCGGTTCGTATGCAAGAGACCGGCGCATTGACAATACCAGTGGATCGCTAATGCGTTTAAGTGATTCAAATGGTTATTGCCAGGCGCGGATTGCGCGGGGTAAATCTAAGATAGCAACGAGAATCAATCTAAGCGACTACAGGGTAGCTTGCGTAACTACCCTGTAATGTCAATTCAGAACATAAACAATGCAATCAGTGGTGCAGCCAGCACCATCACCACGCCGGAAAGCATCATTACAAGACTTGCAACCACACCTTCCTGTAGACCTATTTCGTAGGATCGTGCCGTACCTCCCCCATGTGAGCCTCCGCCAAATCCGGCGCCCTTCGCTATACCTTCACGAATGGAGAGGCGCAGAAAAAGTACGTCGCCAACTGCCATGCCGAATACACCCGTCACCACAACAAACAAGGCGACGAGCTGTGGCTGTCCGCCCAGCGATTTCGCAGCGGCTAATGCAAAGGGGGTGGTAATGGAGCGCACTGCGAGGCTGCGCTGAATTTCATCCGGCAGCATAAATAGACGTGCCAGCCAAACTGAGCTAGTCACAGCCACCGTGGTTGCCGTAAGCACGCCTGCAGAGAGCGACATCCAGTGGCGCTTAATCACTCCCAGATTTTCATACACTGGCACTGCGAAAGCGATAGTCGTTGGGCCAAGAAGCCATAGTAACCAGTGCGTCTCACCAATATAGTTGTGATAAGAGATATGGCCGAAAACAAGCGTCGCAACGAGTAGAATCGGCGTAAGCACTAGTGGCATCAGCGGCATTTTGTGAACGCGACGATAAAGTTTTTTGTTGGCAAAGTAGAGAGCCAGCGTGAGAATCAAGCACGCTATGCTGGTATGAAAATTAGTCATCACGCACCTGCCCGCTCAATGCTTGCCTGTTTGCGCGCTTCACGAGCTCGTTCAAAACGACAAACTCTATCTACAACCAGCGCAGTCGTTCCCAGAACCAGCAGGCTGCTGATTGCAATCACCAGAAAAATACGCCATCCATCCACCATCAATAACTGAGTGTAATTCACCACGGCGACCACTGCAGGCACAAAAAATAGCAGCATTTCTGCCAGTAGCCAGCGAGAACCTACTCGCACCCATTTCAGCGGCACTATATGGCAGGCCAATAATAATAGCAGCAGCAACATACCGACCAGATTGGCAGGCAGTGGCAAATGCCACACAACCACCAACCATTCGGAAAAAACAAACAGTCCTGCATACACCATAATCTGAATTGGTACCTGAATACTGCTGACAACAGCAGGTGTAAAACGGCTGAACGCCATGTTCATGATTCCAGAGGAAATTATAAAGTGCGATTATAAGTTATTATAAAATGTGCTTATAAGTTTTCTGGTCAAGTATTCAAAGAATTGGCTAGGTTGTAAGATCACCTTTTTAATCGAGTGGATGAAATGGTTAAAATTGACGTGAAGTATCCATTTTGTGTTGACCTTGCTATGAACAACTCTGGTTTCCGCGATACCGCACGGGCGTTGCATATTAGTGTCATGTGAGGGGAGAGAGCATTTTCGTAGATCATCAGATGAGTGGCCGGCGGTAATTCTCTGGGGCAGATATGGGACTCACTGTGTTTTCATGCATCTTCAATGGCTTTACAACTTTTCCGTCTTGGGGCGTGTGAGCGGCGGAAGATGCGGTAAGTCACTGGTTTAAAGGTAGTTTTACTCACTCTTAATCAATTGGCAGGGAGGGGCGAACCCGCCACGACCCACCAACAAATTCAATTAGTTACATCACTTCTTTCAGTTCCACCATCTCCCCTTGTGTCGTATTTGTGCTGTAAACTCCAAAAACAACGGCGATTTGGTTAGCGTGCTCCGTTAGATGATTAGGTGACAGATGTGCATATCTGAGAACCATTTCTACAGACTCCCATCCACCCATTTCTTGTAGTGCGGAGATAGGAACGCCAGACTGAACTAACCAACTTGCCCATACGGAGATCATGAAAACGTAAGTCTTCTATACCAGCCCTCTTGAGTGCCGATCGCCATGCTTTATTGCTATCGACTCGCATTTTGCGTAACTTCGGAGCAACTTCACCGCTAGTTCGAATGCGGGAATCCTCATGTACGAATACCCACCTGTGATATTTACCAATCTGACAATCAGTATCAGCTAGGGCTGGTGTTGAGTGCTGTAGTGCTAGTTATTACAACAGGGTATCTTTTATGGGGGCAGTGTTCATAAATAAACTCAATAACAGCAATAATCCAAATTTATTTGATGGTTGCCATGTGACAACCATTAAATTAAATTTGGATAAAAACTACTTTGTTAATATATTTAAACTGTTTCTTTTTGCTATCTTCATAAACGGTACCTCTATATATTTATTTGTAATATGCGATGTAATAATAGTAACGATAATCGCGCTTATAATAAATGTATTATTAATAAATATATTTCCAAAGTCAATTACTCTGGAGCTCCCTTCATAATGGCTGAAATTCACACCAAGAGCTTTACCGATTAATATTGATAATAAGACAAATGCATATAATACAAGTGCATGAGTTAAATAGATAGAATAAGAAAGTTTTCCTATGTATTTTAAAAGCCTGTTTATTATTATCTTTGAAATAACCCCAGCATCATGACTAAATACTACTATTGTAATGAGGAAACTAGCGGCTACACAAAAGTATTTGTAACTATAATCCTGACTAACAGCAAAATAACAAATTATTATCATAGGCAGTTCCATATATGGCAACGCTTTAATCTTATCTCTGAAATAAAATGCTAATGCACCCAAAGGGATACCAGTCATGCCTCTAATTATGTCATTTGGATATGATGCTCCGTGTTGATAAAGCGATATGGAAATTGAAAATAATAAAAAGGCAAACGATGATGACTTATAAAATTTCCCTGAAATCAGGATCCACAAAATAATGTACATATAAAATTCAATGCTTATACTCCATGATGGATAAAGGAATCCATCACTTTTTACCCACGAAAACCACGCCTGAGTTAAAGTGTAATAATAAGGTATAAACTCAGGGGACGAACCTCCGGTGAATGGAGTAGCCCCAAATTCGATGCCTAGTTTCTTATGGGCTATGTATTTTAAAATTTCAGTTAAAATTGATATTGTCATTAATATGAAAAAAAGAGGGTATATTCTAAAGAAACGACTTGTTATGTATTCCTTGAATGTGTTAGAGCTATTTGTGTATTTCATTGCTATAACAAAACCACTTAGGATAAAAAAGAAATCTACAAATATAAATGCATTTCTTGAAATTGATAACTCAGTAATCGTGCCTGATACTCTTATATGAAAAAACATTACTAAGATTGCGCAAATACCTCTAAAAATGTCTAAGGATTCAATTCTTTTCATTTTAAAATGCCAGTCTATTTTAATTAATGGTGATGCACATGACTTGCCAAGAAGCAAACTATAAGGCTAGTCTGCTAGTGAAATTACTATGCAAATACAAATGATCTCTGTAATAGATAGTAGTCTGTTAGCCCTGAGGAAAACATACTATGCTAGTGTAGCACTTGAGAGGCATGTGATCAGCTATTGAACGCATGCTTTCTTTGTTAGTGAGAGTACTATTGTGCGATAAATGAATTAGCTTAAACTAGCAGCTACGTTATTAAAGGCGTATACCATGAGTCACCATTTTCTATCGTTCTAAATTTACTTTTCGTGGCTAGCAACTCAATAGTTGTAGCTATCCAGTTGTTGTAGATGATTACCTTAACTTTGTAGCTGGCATCTACAAGTGTGGTAGAGGATAGGAAAAATTATTTTTAGTCGATGGGTTTTCTTTTTGGTTGAAGCAGTAATTCTCAATTTTTTGTGTACTTATCCTTTCCTACGATTTTTGTATTGCGACCTACGCTCTGTTCTATTAAGTCTTAGTCAAGAAAGCAAGCGTTCTGCCTTTAGTGACAGACGGGTTTGTGGGGTGATCAAGATAGTCGTAAATTTAAGGTTAATTTCCATTTTTGTGTTATTAGGCGGGGCTGGTGGTATGTGCTAGCCGAAAGTCGTGGCATTTTTTGCAAAGGTATTATAAGAAAGCACAAAAGGGTCTTCAGGTAAGAGTTTACTCAAAAAATTTAGCAATGACGTAACTTTTTTGGCTAGATAGACATGGTTATGAATCCATGCCTATCTAGTATTATTAATTTTTCATTGCATTTATTATATATTGAGTGTACTTATTGGCACCATATTTAGTTAAATGCGGTCTGATAATCACTGGCTCGCCATTTTCAATAATTGTGCAACTATCGTTTTTGCACTGTTCATCTTTGATAGATATAAACTTAACGTTGTGATATTTTTCTGCAACTCTTGATAAAAGAGCATCTAAATTTACTTTTGACTTCGTCAGATCCCTCGAACTACTCTCTGATACTGGGCATTTTCCTGAACTTAGCATGTTGGATATAAAATTTGATTTTAATCCAATATTATTTAAGATGCATGTATAAGGGTTGTAACTAGGCTGGTGATATGTTCCGATAATGTAAATTCTTCTATTCTTGTTTATTGATGCGAGCTCTGATATAAAAGTCTCTACTTCTTTTTTTGCATCATCATATCCAAGTTCACCTAAATAAATATCCCATGACTGTGATATTAATAATGGCGTATTTGTATCGCTCGTTAGTTTTTTCTTTAGTAAAAATTTCATTCGTTGGCAGCTAGGACTGCCAACATATTTTGATGATAGCATCGATACATTGCAAGATTCGTTTGCATATACATCAAAGCTAATCCCACGTTGTTCCATGGCTTTGACATACATCAGCGCGTAGCTATCTCCGGTTAATATATACTGTGGAGAACCATTTGCATGATTTATCTCAATTGGATTGTTTTGGATATTCCTGTATTGCATCCAAGGATTATAATATAAGTTATAATCACTCGCTCTCTCCTGCGCTTTTTTATCAACCCTAGATCCTATTCCATCTATTGATACAACCTGACAAGCAGCAATTGCTATAATATAGAAAGGGAGTATATGTATAATCTTAGCTCTTCTTTTTTCAATAAGATGGTAAGATATAAATGATAGTATGAATGTGATAATAATAAATGATGGGAATGATAATACTTCATTTAGTTTTCTAGCGAAAACTAATACTGGCCAATGGAAAAGATATAACGAGTAAGACAAGCTTCCAACTTTCTGTGAAAAATAATTACCTAGAAGCCATTCTTTATCGTTTCTTATAGAGAGAACTAATGCTGTAAATATCACTGGTAATGCGGCGTAAAAGCTAGGACATGGCGTTTTACTGCTGAAAATCCAAATTGAAGATAACACTATAAAAATAGACGAATAAAAAACAATCCGTTTTATTTTTACTGAGGCTTTCAATGGGAATAGATAAGCTAGACCCCCGGCCATCATTTCCCAGCCTCTTGTGTGAATCATAAAATAAGATTCACTTGCGTTAGTTTTTGTTATGTAACATGAAAGAATAAGAGATACCAAAAGCAATGAAAGTATAAAATGTTTTAAATGGGTTTTTCCAATGAAAATAGAGGCCAGCAAAACTATTACAGGATAGATAATGTAGAACTGCCACTCAACAGAAAGAGACCAAGTATGAAGCAAAAACTTTTCCAATGAATCAACATCAAAATAACCTGATTCACTAAAATAAGTTATATTTGATATAAATAGCAATGAGTCTCTAGCATGTTTTCCTATTTTTTGATAGTCATATGGTTCAATTATAAAATAGGCGATAAAAACAACTATTGAAACCATTAAAGTTAGCGCTGGTATAATTCTTTTGCACCTTGCTGCATAGAATTTTATAAGAGAAAAACTCCCACTATCAATCCCTCTGTAAATTATTGATGTCATCAAATAACCAGAGATAGCGAAAAATATATCTACACCAACAAACCCAGCAGGCATCCATGTAGGATTGAAATGAAATACCATTACGGCGATGACAGCTAAAGCCCTGAGACCGTTAATGTCATACCTGAAGTTACTGCTTAATTTTCCATTTTCATATAAATTATATAGTTAGAATTACCATAAGTTTATCATCTGGAGAGCATCTGATCAGCTATTGATCGCATAGAACCCTCAGTAATTAGGGTGTCATCGTGTGAATTGTTTATGTTTGGCTGTTTATTTACAAATTTTTATTTCCTTTAAAGGCTCTCCATCCTCTTGAGTCAGACTGTATCGATAAGCCTATAAGTTTTGATTAAGTGTATTGCTCTAGCACTGATGTACTCAAAGGTGTTCTACTTGTTATAGATAGTTTAAGAAAACTGGTTTCGCATCTCTTTGAATACTGGTTTTGGGGTTTAGAGTTCACAAAGCTTAGTAAAACAGATAAAAGCATCACTACCAGCCCTTTCCTAGTGATGCCAATATACATGGAGATATAAATGACCGCGCAATCACTGAGCTGTAGCCATCATTTTTACATTTTATATATGTGGTATTATTTTATCTGCTCCATATTGTGTAAAATGATCTTTATCGAACATGAAAGGGATCCCTGATTTTGATATCATTTCGTTTTCGTTAAACAACTCGTAGACATTAATATACGGAATCCCTTCCTCTTTTGAATAGTTAGCTAAAAGGTCATTGAAATCCGTTGTTTTTTTATCGATGTGAAGCTTGTATTCAGTGGGGTCGCTTTTTATCGCTACCTGATAAAATGGCGATTTAAAAACTGGTGTTTGACCAATGATGGATAAATTATCAGTGATAGGTTTAAATTTTTGAGTAATTAATGATATACCAACTTTGGCATCGTGAGGCCCTGCAGTTAACCAATAAGCCGAGACAATAACCTTATCGAATTTTTTGTCTTCAATATAAGTATCATAAATGTAATTCATCATATCAGTGCATCTGCTGGCACCTAGCGAGTTGGGCCAAGGATGACATCCAGATGCGGTAGCTTGAATAATGTTATATCCGGGATAGAGGTTTTTAATTGCTAGCGAGTATTGTGCCGCATGGCTATCACCAATGAGAAGTATGTTCTTCTTGTTAGGTTCATATTTTAAGCATCCATCCTTATCGAAATCATCAAATGATTTGTTAACACTTGTCAAAAAACATAAATGGGGTTTAGCTCCAAATTGTTTTTCTGATTGAGGAGAACCACCATAATTTTTATACGAGTATAACTTTTCAATTTTTTTATTCATAAAGTAGTTGGCTGGAGCTGCTAATGAATAAAATACTATAGGCGCTATAACTAAAATCTTAGTGTTATCTCCGTTGAATCTTTCAAGGAATCGGTGAGACAAATGGGCTAAAGCAAACGAAGCGAGAATTGATAGCGTTATAGTTTGTGGGCTAAATTCAATTTCATTATTTACTAAATAAGAGAATACAATCCAATGCCAAAGATATAGAGAGTAAGATATTGTGCCAATGTATTGAAAAATAAAATTCTTAAGTAGACTTTTAGAATTATCTACTTGTGAGTAGATAATAAGACCAGCACCAAGAACTGGCAACGCTGTTCTGATATCAGGCCAGTTTTGTGGGTTTGCTAAGAAAAATAATGAATAAAAAATTAATATAAGTCCAGAGATCTCAATTACTCTTGGGTTTAGTTTTTTTTGTTGCGGCAATAGTGAAATTAAGGCCCCAAACAATAACTCCCAAGACCTGCTAGCAATTCCATAAAACGACGTATTTTTATCCTCACTATAAAAGTATAGGCAGAAATACAATGATATTGTGAAAAGAACAATGTAAAGTGCAATTAAACTACGTTTCCCAAATATTTTAAAGTACAAGAAGGTAAGTATTGGGAATAGTATGTAAAACTGCCATTCAACAGATAACGACCAAGTGTGTAGCAACCATCTGCTATCTGAAGACACATCAAAATATCCGGAATTGTACATGTAGAAAATATTTGATATGAACAAAAGCGCATATTTTGACTCATTGAAAAAATCAGTCGATATAAATGGAGAACCAGTAAAGTATAAAAACAGATATGTTATTGCGATTGTTGAAATAATGCTGGATATATTCTCGAAAATCTGCTTTTGTAAAAAGAATATATCCCAATAAGCCCTGTGTCTAATTTTTTTAGATATATTTTAGACATGAGAAATCCAGAAATAACAAAGAATATATCAACGCCAGAAAATCCACCGTTCAATAATGGTACTTTAAAATGAAATAAAACAACCATCATTACAGCTAAGCAGCGTAGTCCATTTATATCATATCTGAAATTCATCTTTGTCTCGTTTAATCAACCAATAAAAAAGTAGCACTAAAAAATGCTACTTGAACTAAACCAATAAACAAACCAAAAGGCGAGCGATATTTTATCAGTATCGTAACCATATATCCACAAGCAGATAGTTGTATAAATATTCACTGATTAAATTATTTGTTCAATATATGAACTGAAGTCGCCCTGTTTACGGGAGTGTGGTCGTTGCTGGGGCGTCCTGTGCCGATTGTTATTGAAACTACAGCCATTTAGCTCATGCTGAAAACTACAATGACGTGAAGTTTGTTGCTGAAGATGGAGGATTCGATGCATGTGGCTAATGACATATCGGTGAGCATGTTTGATCCTAACTCGTGTATGTGGGGTAACGAGGACAATCGTTGAGCACTCGATAGTCGGCTAGGCTTCGGCAATTCTCTGTGTTGTTTCTGTGTAGCGGCTGTTGGATATGACAAATAATTAGTATGGTATGACGCCGCGAGAATGCAGTAGCTGTCTTTAGAATTAATCGGCTATTAGCTTTTGGCTACAATTTAATCAATGGGCGGCGACTTGAGCTCACCACGGTCCACTGAGAAACCCAAAGGCTTGCGATAACTCGCAGGCCTTGTTTATTGGGCCGTGCAGCAGCATTTTCCCAGGAAAACGTCTATTTGCTTTTATATCACAAGGGTGACGAGCGGAAACATGTTTTCTAGATCTTCTGTGCAATGTCCCAAATAAAGCCAAAGGGATCTTTCACGCGTGCTTTTAAATCACCCCAGAACATTTCTGCTGGTTGATTCAATATGGTGGCTCCGGCTTTTTGCATACCATCTACTAGCGTTACTGCATCATCAACGTACATATAGAAAATGAATGGTGTCGAAGAGCCTGATGTTTGTGGGCTGCTTAAGTCAGAGTCCCAGCCTTCCTTATTAATCGTAAAATTCGTACCACGGTAGCGAATACGAGCAAACAGTAACTCACCATCGTCCCCCTCAAGTTCGGCAATCGCCACCATGCCCATAGCATGAGTATAAAAATCAACGGCTGCGCTGACATTGGGAACGTTAAGCGCGGTGGTTAGCCAAGTGAGGCCCATTCCTTCCCACGGATGTGTACGATCTTCAATATTGTTGAACCAGGTGAGTTTATCCATTTTTGTTTCCTTCAAAAATTAGCTGTTCAATATTTATATGTAGGCGTCCATCCATTGAAGCGTTATCGCCTACAACAACGATATTCTATCGAGTTTAAAAAAATAACACTGTATATAAAAACATGTAAAAGGTTACTTTTTGTTGCTAGATTTGTCTGCTTTTTTTAGCGGATGATGAGTAATCCTAAGTATGAAAGCGTATCAAGGGAATTCATCGTTTTTTGTTCATAGAGCGTTTAGTCGGCTGTCTATATAGTGCGTTGGCGTTCATATAAAGAGCTAACGCCGCGAAAAGCGAGCGCCGGAGATAAGCGCCGGATTGAACGTTGTTTATTGATGCGCAGGCTGTCATTTCGTAAAGAGAGCATCTATTAGTTAACTAATGACTAAGTGCAATAGCAATAATTGTTAATTATAACATACGGTATTATGACATAGTGATTTGGCCCCGTTAAAGAGCTAACGCCACCGAGAGTGAGTGCCGGAGATAAGCGCCGGGATGGGGCCGAAGTTAACAAAATAAGGCCACCGAAGGGTGGCCTTATTTTTTTGTATGTGGCAAGTCTAAAACTCATTTCAGCCGAAATTTACCATAGTAATAATATTCCTTTTATTCATCACCATTGTGTGTTCCATAGCTAGTGGTAAATACGATTAACGCTCCTGCAATAGGTGCTAATAAAGTGGATATTCCTGCCGTGAGTTCAGCGCCATCAGAGATATACAATGCTCCGAAGTAAAGAGCAGCAGCTAGGATCGCCATGCCAAGGCCGCTGAGTACCGCGTACATTGCACCTCGGCGAGAATATGCAAACAAACTAACGGTAAGGATGGCGAGTAACAGGATAACAAATCCGTAGAGGGGTTCCATCGTCAAGCTCCTTTAGCTAAGTTTCCTGTTTACATGATGGCTTTTAATTTGCATCAAAACATTAACCTTAGTCATGAGATGTTTGATTTTATTGACGATAAAAAATTTAGTGTAGGTCATCACCCAACGCCGGGAAATTTATTCCACAACGTCACAAGGGCCCAAGCAGAGCCAACCCAGCAAAATACGGCGATAATGAGGGAAAATGAGAGGCGCAAATGCGCAATCAGAAAATAGAGGGATAAAAGATAGATAAAGTAGGGGATGATAGCCCATATGCCAAAGATGATGGTTGAGCGCAACGCTTCAATAGAGCGTTCTGTACCAACGATGTAGTGGGCAATAAGAGCAAAGGTAGGAAAAAGAGGAATTAAGCCAGCAATATAGTAGTTTTTACTTTTAGCCAAAATAGCAATCAGCAAAACGACTGATGCACCCAATAATGCTTTGAACAGCAATCCCATCTTCAGCCACGCTCATTTTCATATAATTACGCATTATCATTGCATAATAAAGCAGGGCGAAAAACTATATCAATACAGAACAGCATAAGATTTGGCCTACAGCGCGGTGTAAGCCAAATCTAGGCAGATTATTGGCGGTAGGCGTGTTTAATCTGGCAAATAGCGTGCTTGAAAGACTCTGACTGAGAGGCATCTTCGAGCTGGGCCGCAAATTTTTCCATGTTAATAATAACTTTACCCGCATCGGCTTGGCCCATGGCTTTTAACATGAAGGTCAGAGTGGCTTTTAAGCACGCGACTTCATTGGCCAGAGATTCGATAGTGGATTCGGTTGAGAAATCTACGTTGCTCATATTGTACCTTTAGTGGTGTGTTTTGCCCTAAATGCATTTAAATTGGTCAGCGCATGGGAAGAACTGTTCATCAAGGGCGGATTTTTTAAGCCCAAGAGTATACCACAGGTTAGAAACTTTGAGGATGGATGAGCACGATTGCTTTTATCAAATCATCGGTTTAACTTTTATCTGCTGATGAGTTAAATAGTTTCAATCGGTTAATGTTTGTTCTGGGTGAGTAAAATATATTCAGATTGTTATTGGTAATAATAGATTTCATTACCAAGACGATATTTTCGGTTGGAGACTGTACGCGTGTATAGCAAAAAAACTATTAACTTCACGACTTGTTTACGTTTAATTATACAAAGATATTGTTAATGTTGATTTATTATTAACTTATTGATTTTTTTGTATATATTTTCACGTAATCTTCTTTCTTATTCACTAATCATGCAGTTTTTTCACATGAGAATGGTTGTGAAATAGAAAACTGTATCTTCAAGAAGATAAAATCAGTATTAAGCGATTAAACTATTCATTCTTGCTAAAAAAAACAGTATTATCGAAGCCTACTGGCAATAAAAACATGTCATTAATTCCTTCTTTGGGGAGACTTTTCTTTGATCAGCGTTCTTCTTGTTGATGACCACGAACTGGTGCGCGCAGGGATTCGACGCATTCTTGAAGATATCAAAGGGATCAAAGTTGTTGGTGAAGCACAATGTGGCGAAGATGCTGTCAAGTGGTGCCGCAGTAACAGCGCAGATATCGTATTAATGGACATGAATATGCCAGGCATTGGCGGGCTTGAGGCGACGCGGAAAATATTGCGTTATAACCCCGATGTCAAAGTCATTATGCTAACGATTCATACGGAAAATCCGCTGCCGGCAAAGGTTATGCAGGCGGGGGCGTTTGGGTATTTAAGTAAAGGTGCCGCGCCGCAGGAAGTGGTGAACGCGATACGGGCCGTTCATTCAGGGCAGCGTTACATTGCGTCTGACATTGCACAGCAGATGGCTCTGAGCCAGCTGACGCCGCAGACAGATTCGCCGTTTGGTTGCTTATCCGAACGCGAACTCCAAATTATGCTGATGCTTACTAAGGGCAGCAAAGTGACGGAGATTTCTGAACAGCTCAATTTGAGCCCGAAAACGGTAAATAGTTACCGCTATCGTATGTTTAGCAAACTCAATATTAACGGTGACGTCGAGTTGACTCATTTAGCAATTCGCCATGGATTGTGCAATGCAGAGAACCTGTTAAACAGTGACTGAACGTTTTGATTCTGTAGAGTTTCTAAAAACGGTGACCAATCAGCCCGGCGTCTATCGTATGTATGACGCCACTGAGACGGTTATCTATGTCGGCAAGGCCAAAGATCTCAAAAAGCGTCTATCGAGTTATTTTCGCCAAAATGTGGGAAGTCGCAAGACGGAAACGTTGGTTAAAAATATCGCTCAGATAGATGTTACCGTAACCCATACGGAAACAGAGGCTTTGCTGCTTGAGCACAACTATATAAAGCTTTATCAGCCGCGTTATAACGTATTGTTGCGCGATGATAAATCCTATCCTCTTATTTTCCTCAGCGCTGACAACCATCCACGGTTATCCATTCACCGTGGGGCAAAGCATGCGAAAGGGGAATATTTTGGCCCGTTCCCCAACTCCTATGCAGTGCGTGAAACTCTCGCACTTTTACAGAAGCTTTTTCCTATTCGCCAGTGCGAAAATAGCGTCTATCGCAACCGCTCACGCCCTTGTCTGCAATACCAAATTGGTCGTTGTTTAGGACCCTGTGTCAAAGGTTTGGTGAGCGATGAGGAATATGAGCAGCAGGTAAACTACGTTCGCTTATTCTTGTCCGGCAAAGATAACCAAGTGCTCGATTCACTTGTTGTTCGAATGGAAGAGGCTAGCCAAGCGCTCAAGTTTGAAGAGGCAGCCCGGATCCGGGACCAAATTCAGGCGGTAAGACGCGTTACGGAGAAACAGTTTGTTTCTGGCAACAGTGATGATCTTGACGTTATTGGTGTGGCGTTTGACTCGGGTATGGCGTGTGTACATGTACTCTTCATCCGACAGGGTAAAATATTAGGCAGCCGTAGCTATTTCCCTAAAGTACCCAGCGGGACTGAACTGAGCGAAGTGGTGCAAACCTTCGTGGGGCAGTTTTATTTGCAAGGCAGCCAAATACGTACGCTACCGGGCGAGATTTTGCTCGATTTTTCGCTGCCTGAAAAAGATATTCTGTCTGACTCTATTTCAGAGCTTGCTGGCCGCAAGGTTAATATTCAAACACGGCCGCGAGGCGATCGCGCTCGCTACCTAAAATTAGCGAAAACCAATGCGCAGACGGCATTGATCACGAAGCTTTCTCAACAGTCGACTATTCATCAGCGGCTGACTGAGCTTGAGAAAGTGCTGCATCTGTCTGATATTCGTCGTATGGAGTGTTTTGATATCAGCCATACTATGGGTGAAGAAACCGTTGCTTCTTGCGTCGTCTTCGATCAGCACGGACCGGTTCGTTCTGAATATCGACGCTACAATATTACCGGTATTACGCCGGGTGATGACTATGCGGCGATGAATCAGGTATTGCGCCGGCGCTATGGCAAGGCGCTTGAAGAAGATAAAATTCCAGACGTTATTTTTATCGACGGCGGTAAAGGTCAGTTAGGGCAGGCAAAAGATGTTTTTGCTGAACTTGATGTGCCTTGGGATAAAAACCGGCCTTTATTGCTGGGTATCGCGAAGGGCAGCGATCGTAAAGCGGGTTTAGAAACGCTTTTTTTGCAACCGGAAGGGGAAGGCTTCTCATTGCCGCCTGATTCTCCGGCGCTGCACCTGATACAACATATTCGCGATGATTCCCACAATCATGCGATCACGGGTCATCGTAAGAAACGTGCAAAGGTGCGCAACACCAGCTCTCTTGAAACTATAGAAGGCGTTGGGCCAAAACGTCGTCAAACGCTTTTGAAGTACATGGGTGGTCTACAGCCTTTGATGAATGCAAGCGTGGAAGAAATTGCAAAAGTGCCAGGTATTTCACAGGCTTTGGCAGAAAAGATCCACAATGCATTGAAACACTAGGGGCATTGTAGCAACATACAAATAATATCCACATATGGAAGATAGTTACCTCACGCTATGCGATTAAATATACCGACCTTACTCACTCTGTTTCGCGTTGTCCTGATCCCATTTTTTGTTGTGGCGTTTTACCTTCCGTTTACCTGGGCTTCTTTTGCCTGCGCATTGATTTTTGTGTTTGCCGCGGTAACGGACTGGTTTGACGGATTCCTCGCCCGCCGGTGGAAACAAACAACGCGCTTCGGTGCATTCCTTGATCCAGTTGCTGACAAAGTGATGGTCGCAACGGCGCTGGTACTGGTGTGCGAGCATTATCACGTTTGGTGGATCACTTTGCCTGCTGCGACGATGATCGCTCGTGAAATCATTATTTCGGCGCTACGCGAATGGATGGCTGAAATTGGTAAACGCAGCAGCGTTGCGGTTTCTTGGATCGGCAAGGTAAAAACTTCTGCTCAAATGCTGGCCTTAGTGGGGCTGTTATGGCGTCCAGATACCTATGTGATCATTGCGGGTGTCATCGCACTGTACATTGCAGCAGTACTGACATTCTGGTCAATGTTCCAATATTTGAACGCTGCGCGGAATGATTTGCTCGAACCGTGATCGAAATGCGTTAAAAATCAGCAAACAGTCGTTGTGAGATAAAAATGATGTTGACGCGGTTCGTGAGATAAGTAGAATGCATCGCATCAGACGGCAACGACGAAAAGCCAGAAGATACAAGCAGCTAAGTTAGTGAAATTTACTAGCTAAAATGCTAAGCGGGAATAGCTCAGTTGGTAGAGCACGACCTTGCCAAGGTCGGGGTCGCGAGTTCGAGTCTCGTTTCCCGCTCCAAATTTAAAAGCTGGCATGAAAGTGCGGGTTTAGTTAGAAAGCTAAAGATTTTGGCGCGTTAACAAAGCGGTTATGTAGCGGATTGCAAATCCGTCTAGTCCGGTTCGACTCCGGAACGCGCCTCCAAATTTCCTTAGCCCGGGTGGTGGAATCGGTAGACACAAGGGATTTAAAATCCCTCGGCTGTAAGGCTGTACGAGTTCAAGTCTCGTCCCGGGTACCAAGGAAATTTACTAGAATAATCAAAGCAATAAAGCAGTGTCGTAGCCGCCGAGAGGCGGTTTTTTTGTGCCCATTTTTCCCCCTTCAGAATTCACTTTCATAATATTATTGATCCCCTACAGCTGGAACTATCGCAATCTTCCTATCATATCTTGCCGTTTGCGATGCATTTTTGTGTCCTGATATAGCCTGCTTGTCATAAAGTGATCCTGACAAGTCTGAAATTCCTTTCGCTTATTGCTTTCACTCTTTGACAATCGCGTGCCGGCAGGTTTTCCGAGTCCTGCTGCTGACTACATTGACAAGCCCATCGATTTAAACGAGCTCTTAATTGCACACC
Organism: Hafnia alvei; assembly: GCF_900095695.1. Taxonomy (GTDB): domain Bacteria; phylum Pseudomonadota; class Gammaproteobacteria; order Enterobacterales; family Enterobacteriaceae; genus Hafnia; species Hafnia alvei_B. Next base: position 182,522 of record NZ_FMIQ01000006.1, read on the forward strand.
CTGTGGCCACTTACTTCGTCCGTGTGTCAGGTGAACCAATGACAGGGGCGGGTATTTTCGACAGTTCACTGCTGTTGGTAGATTCGAGCATCAGACCCCAGCATAACGACATCATCATTGCGTGCCTTGGCGGTGAGCTCACCGTAAAACGTTATGTCACTCGCCCAAGAACCATGCTTTTAGCAGAGAACCCAGCTTATCTACCTATTGAGCTTTATGAAGGAGAGGATCAGGAGACGTTTGGTGTGGTTAAGTTTGCGATTAATGAGGCTCGGCGATGTTTGCCCTTGTTGATGTGAACAGCTTCTATGCCAGCTGTGAGGCAGCGTTTCGCCCCGATCTGAATGGTAAGCCAATTGTTGTGCTTTCAAATAATGATGGCTGCGTCATTGCGCGTTCTGCTGAAGCGAAAAAACTTGGAATAAAAATGGGTGAGCCTTACTTCAAGCAAAAACAATTGATTGAGCAGTATAGCGTGCATGTTTTTAGCAGCAACTATGCTCTCTATGGTGATATGAGCCAGAGAGTGATGAGGTTGCTTGATGCAATGGCTCCGCGTGTTGAAAGTGTATTCGATTGATGAGGCGTTCATGGATCTCTGTGGTGTGAGCCATTGCCGTAATCTTGAAGGTTTCGGGCGTGAAGTCCGTGAATAGCGTCTTCACGTTACGATAAAGGCGTGTCGCAGCTTAATCTGTTTGATGAGTTGGGGCCAAAGCCCAACAGCGAGGCGCTGATGAAGGTCCTTGATGAGATAAACAATAAGGGTAGGGGCAAGATTTGGTTTGCAGGTCAAGGGATCATGAAGGGCTGGCAGATGAAACGAAACATGCTTTCGCCAGCCTACACCACGCGGTTTTCAGAGTCGCCCATAGCGTTTGCTAAGTAAGTGCCTAGTCCTGCATCAGGTTTAGTCCGCTAAGAGCGAAAAGCTGTCCTTTGTCATGAGGTGGTGAAATTTGCCTCATGGTCAGGATATAAGAATATTGCCCTCAGCCTATGTCTGCTTGAAATGATGGATTCCAGTAGGCGAAGGCGGCTTTCACTGAGATGAACTGCGAGTAATTCTGCCGCTTTCTTAGCGCCCTTCGAGCGAAGCGTATAAAATATTTCGCAATGATCTTCCCTAGCAGGATTCGACCAAACTCCCGGTATTGTAAGCATCAAACATGGCTATCAGCAGGGCAAAATCCAGATGGATTACGACCCCGGCACGCAGAGCCTACTCGATGATAAAGGCCCGTTAGTTTTGAATAAATTTAACGGCTAAATCGACGCCCCGTGATTTTTTATAATCAGGGCATTTTTATCTTCAGAACCTATTAACTCCAACCTTGTTTACTGCGACGGATATAAGGTAATACGGATAATAAAGCCAGAACTGCTAATACCATTCCAATCCATAAAGCTGAACGTAAACCGAATCCTGATGAAATTGCCATCCCACCTAAATAAGAACCGGCACCTAATCCAATATTGATAACGGAAGTATGAACGGCATTGACCATTGGACCTGGATGCGCCACGCTGACAATTCTTGCCATCATTGCCGGATTCATTGGCACGCCTGATAAACCGATGAGTATGACAGCCAGAATAGCAATAACCTGATATTGAACAAATAGTGCCATGCCGAGCAAAGAAATACTCAATATTGTTAAGCCGACAACCATAACAGCTAAACTATGGCGATATGCAAGACGTCCCGTTACCATATTTCCGATGATATTGGCTAGCCCATAAAGCATCAGAATGAAGGGAACAGTCTGCATTGTAAACTCACTGACATCAGTCAGCACGGGAACAAAATAACTGAATGCCGCAAAGCTTGCGCCTAAAATTAAACAGCTGGTCGTACAGGCTTTCCAGTAGGCTTTATTTTTAAATGCCTTTATCTCTTCGGCCATTTTAATAGCACTGCCGCCTGTCATTTGCGGTAATAAGCGTACTAAGACCAACAAACATATCAATACCAAGACTGCGACCAACCCAAAGCTCATTTTCCAGCCCCAGTATTGGTCAATGATTGTCGCGATAGGTACACCAAAGACATTGGATACCATAAAGCCTGCGATCACTATTGATGCTGCCCTTGGGCGATTTTCTACAGACACAAGGGCCATACTTGTCGCTAGTGAGAGGCTTAAACAACCCGCGCACAAAATACCCGTAACGATTCGAATGGCAACTAACACATTGTAATCAGAGACAAAGACACTTAACCCCTGCACGATAACATAGAGTCCTAGCATCCATAATAACGTTGCCCGGTATGGGGCTTTAAATTTAAGAAAAGCGTAAGTTAATACTGGGCCACCTAGCATCACACCGAATGCATAATACGAAATCAAATGCCCAACTTCACCGACAGTAACGCCAAACGCTTCAGATAGCGTGGTCATCATACCCGCCACCATTAACTCTGCTGTGCCTAATGAAAAAATGGCTAACCCTAAAATATATACAACTAATGGCATGTTTTTTTATTTCCCTACTGTATTGGAATGATCGTTACAATAATGAATACAAGTAATTAATGAACGTTTGCGCTTAAATTTATAAATTGATTAACAGACCAGCGACGACATCTTCGAGGATTTTTCTATCTGAAATGTTTTTGTTCAGTACACGTAAACCGTAATAGCCTGCCATAAAGCCTCTCGCCATTTCGACGGCTGATGCTTTATTGTTTAGTTCACCGCTTCGTTGACCTTCGATAAAAACGGCGACCAACGTTTGTTCTAAATGCTGACGATATTCATTATTCAGACTGGCAACGGCTTCATCTTTACTGCCCATCTCCAGCGCTGAAAATAAGACCATGGCATCATGCTGCTCTGGCTGAGAAAGATCTTCGGCAATACCCCAAAGCAGAAGGGTATGTAACCGCTCTTTTACCCGGCCAGATTGTGTGAGTATTGATAACTGTGCTGACATAGTTTGTTCATGGCTGCGTAGCAACGCTTGCTCGTACAGAGCTTGCTTGCTACCAAAGGCATTATATAAGCTTCCCCGCCCTAATCCTGTACCATCGCATAAATCTTGCGCAGAGGTACCCGCATAGCCATTGGCGCTGAAAACAGCAACGGCAGCATCAATGACATCCTGATCTTCGAACTTACGTGGACGACCTGGAAAGGTTGGTTTTTCAGCACTCATAGGGATGGGGGGACTTGAAATGAGTTGAGGCGGCATAGTATTGATTATGGAACGATCAGTCAAATAATTTTCATAAAAAAATCAGCGGTGATGCGCAGACAAATTTTCTTATGAATTGCCATGCGTTTCTGTAGAGGAACGTGTGGATTTTATCCTTTCCAGGATAGTACGTTGATAAAATGGCAACTACGCGTAATGGTTAATCATCATATCTGAATCTGCCGCGTTCTAGTGAACATACAACTTCCGCTCTTGGCACAGGGCTGACCTAAAGGTTCACTTTTTCTCAGAGCGATGAACCTCTAATGTGAAGAGAGTAGCAGCTGATGCTGCTCTACATGACTTTTTAAGGAATATATCTGATGGCACTTTGGTTACAGATCGCTGCATCAATATAAACAATCGCTATCTTGATCGTCTTCATCAGCTCTTATGCGCAGGGATTCGAGCGTTATATCTAATGCTGAAGGGGGCGCTTTCCTAGAACGAAGGCTCTCTTTACGTGATCTCAGCTTATTTGATATAGGAATCCAGTACCTTTAACACAACGTCGAGATCTTCTTCGCGCTGTGCGACGTTGTCCTGATGCACAATATGTTCAGTCAGATGACCTTTAATGACCTCTCGCATTAATCCATTCACCGCACCACGAATAGCGGCAATCTGCTGTAATACCGCAGAGCATTCATGGGGCTCATCGAGCATTTTATTGAGTGCTGCAACTTGCCCTTGAAGCTTGCTGGTGCGGGCTTTCAGCTTTTTTTTATCTCTAATCGTATGTGACACAGCAACACCTTCATAACATTCTCAGGTATGCAATATAGCACTTCATTTATACTGGGGGGTAGTATTTGATACTGGGGGGGAGTATGCTTTTTTGCACCCATAATAGTAAGAATTATTATCATGAACGATTTTGCGTCAGTGTTTCAGCAAGGTAATGCGTGGTTTTTTATCCCTAGCGCGATCCTTTTGGGGGCGTTACACGGATTAGAGCCTGGTCATTCAAAAACGATGATGGCTGCATTCATTATTGCCATTAAAGGCACGGTTCGGCAGGCAGTGATGCTCGGGCTCGCGGCGACGTTCTCTCATACCACCATTGTTTGGTTGATAGCATTTGGTGGGATGTATGTGAGTCAGAAGTTTACCGCCCAGTCCGTTGAACCTTGGCTTCAGTTGATCTCAGCGATGATCATTTTAACCACCGCTGTTTGGATGTTTTGGCGAACGTGGAGAGGTGAAAAAAATTGGTTGGCGGATATGGAGTCTGACGATCATCATGACCACGACCACGACCACGACCACGACCACGACCACGACCACGACCACGACCACGACCACGACCACGACCACGACCACGACCACGACCACGACCACGACCACGACCACGACCACGACCACGACCACGACCACGACCACGATCACGTACATCAATTTGATGGTTTGCTGCAAGGGAGCAAAGAGTACCAAGACGCTCACGCTCTGGCACATGCCAATGATATCAAAAAACGGTTCACAAATAGCACCGTGACTAATGGACAAATTCTGCTGTTCGGCCTGACGGGAGGGCTAATCCCATGTCCTGCGGCTATTACCGTACTTCTCATCTGCATCCAACTCAAAGCGCTGACGCTGGGTGCCACTATGGTTGTCTGTTTCAGTATTGGCCTTGCACTGACATTAGTTGCTGTTGGCGTTGGCGCCGCGGTGGGGGTGAAGCAGGCACAAAAAAGATGGCATGGATTTAACATGCTCGCGCAAAAAGCGCCTTACTTATCTAGCGCTCTTATTGGTTTAGTTGGGGTATACATGGCAATACATGGGGGTTTGGCGATCCTAAAATAATCTTCAGATGTCCACTTTGAAGATTGCATTGAGTCCATAATTTTTTATCAAGCCCTGATGCAAGTTAGGGCTTTCATCTGTTGGAAATCCACTCACCGTCATACCGTTTTTTATCTCTTTCACAGAGATTAAGTCGTTGTGTTGTATAAAGAAATTAATAACTGTGGAAAATTCCTAAATTTACTTCATTGATATTTTATAGTAGTTTGCACCTCGATATATAGCGGGTAATCGAGACACTGCTATGTGTAGCCCACATCTTTTCCTCCAAATTATCCATCTATGTTACAGCGACGGAACGACTATGCGCTGTGCAACCAACAGCGTGTAGGTGGCAATCTTGGGGCTCGCTGCATAGTGCCCGCCATCTGGCTGTTTTTTATACCTGAGATTTGCGGCTCCTATAAGTTTTACCCTCTGGTTGGGCAAAGTGAAAAAAATCTCCTATAGATCAACGATACGCCCACGTCACCTGCTCAGTTGCGGCTCTGCACCACTTTGAAATCACTTTGGGGTTTTTAATGGATTGGATGGTTGATGCATTTACCACATATCTTTATGGCATAAAGATTATTGCGATAACCTTAGCAATACTGATGCTTATCAGCGGTATTGATGATCTTTTCATCGATATTGTTTACTGGGCAAGGCGCATTTGGCGCAGTCTAACGACCTACAAAAAGCATAAACACTTAAGCCACAAAGAGCTGTATAAGCCTGACGAAAAACCGCTGGCGATCATGGTTCCTGCCTGGAACGAAACCGGCGTCATAGGCAATATGGCAGAGCTAGCCGCGACGACGCTAGATTATGAAAACTATCATATTTTTGTTGGCACCTACCCAAATGACCCAGACACCCAGCGTGATGTCGACGAGGTTTGTGCCTGATTTCCCAATATTCATAAAGTTGTCTGTGCACGACCGGGCCCAACCAGCAAAGCCGACTGTCTGAACAACGTACTCGATGCGATCCTTCAGTTTGAGCAGAGTGCCAATTTTAAGTTTTCAGGGTTTATCCTGCACGATGCTGAAGATGTGATTTCGCCGATGGAGCTGAGATTGTTCAACTATCTGGTTGAACGCAAAGATTTAATTCAAATCCCTGTTTATCCATTTGAACGCCCTTGGACAAGCTTTACCAGCCTGACCTACCTTGATGAATTTGCTGAACAGCACGGCAAAGATGTACCGGTACGTGAAGTTATCGCGGGGCAGGTACCGAGCGCTGGCGTAGGGACCTGTTTTAGCCGTCGAGCGGTGATGGCGTTGTTAGCCGATGGTGATGGTATTGCTTTTGATGTGCAAAGTTTGACCGAAGACTATGACATTGGTTTTCGTTTAAAAGAGAAAGGGATGAAGGAGATTTTTGTTCGCTTCCCGGTATTGCCAGACGGGGTTAAGCCGCATTCAACGCCGTTCGGCCAGCGAGCCAGATCGGCCAATGTTATTTGCGTGCGTGAATATTTCCCCGATACCTACTCAACCGCGGTCAGACAAAAATCACGTTGGATTATTGGTATCGTCTTTCAAGGGTTCAAAACTCATCATTGGAGCAGCAGCCCGATGATGAATTATTTCCTCTGGCGCGACAGAAAAGGGGCTATCAATAATTTCCTGAGCTTCTTCGCTATGCTGGTAATGATTCAACTGACCTTGCTGGCACTCTACCAACGATTTTGGCCCGATGCGTGGCGCTTTTTATCGATTTTTACCGGCGACACATGGTTGTTCACGCTGCTGTGGATCAACTTTGGTCTTATGGTAAATCGTATGTTCCAGCGAGTCGTTTTCGTGACGGTTTATTATGGACTGCGACAAGGCTTGATGTCGATTTTGCGCTTGTTCTGGGGCAATCTGATCAACTTTATGGCGAACTGGCGTGCGTTAAGGCAGGTGATTCAGCATGGCGATCCACGGCGAGTGGCTTGGGACAAAACCACCCATGATTTTCCTAGCGTGGGTCAGAACCGCGCATTGCGTTTGTTAGGTTCGATTCTGATTGAGCAAGGTGCAGTCACGCAGGAACAGCTCGAAGATGCGTTGGTCAACCGTATTCCAGGTTTAAAACTGGGCAATACGTTGGTACATCGCGGCATCATCACGCCAATGCAGCTGGCTCAAGCCTTAGCAGTACAAAATGATGTTACGGCAGAATCTATTGATGAACGCAAAATAGATCCGGCGCTGATCGAAAAAGTGCCTGCCTCTGTCGCTTTGCACTATGCGGCGCTGCCGATACGCGAAGAGAATGAGAAAATGATCTTCGCTTGCGAAAGTGCGATAGACCCTGTTTCGTTGGCGGCGCTGGCGCGCAAAGTTGGAAAGCGGGTCAGCTACGTTATTGCGCCGAGCGGGCAGGTGGTGGTGGGGCTGCGTCATTGGTATGCGCGTCTTCGAGGAAAGGATCACTACGCCATGCTTGAAAGAGCGGTGGCTGAGAAGTGGCTTACTCAGGAGCAAAGCGAGTCAATCTGGTCGAACTTTGTTTCGCGCCAATTGCTGTTTGCGGAAATCTTGGCATCGCTTGGGAGCATTGATGGTGCTTCGCTTAAGGCATTGTTGCTTCGACACGAGCGTAGCATTTTGCCACTTGGCGAGTTTTTAGTGACCGAAAATGTGGTGAGCCAAGCAACGCTGAATCGCGCCCTCGAAATACAAAAAGAACTACAGCCAACGCTCGCGTCATTGCTGGCGCAGGCGGGATTAAGTCAGGAACAAATTCAGATGCTGGAGGCCGCATGATTAAGCGTTGTCACCTCAGCGTGCTCATCGGCTCAGTTTTGATGAGCACGGTGGCTTTTGCGGCGCCGGAACCGGGAAGTTCAGAGGATCTCGGTATTAGTGACCGCCAATACTTCATGGTTTACCCGCATCTGGAAAAAGCGATGCGGGCGCTCAAAGAACAGCGTGAAAATGTGGCTATCAGTGAATTTGAACGAGCCCACAGGCAAGCACCGGAAAGTGCGCGTTTAGCCCTTTATCTCTCTGAAGCTTATCGCCACTTTGGGCATGATAAGCAGGCGAAAGCGGTATTAGATCGGCAGTTGAAAAGAACCCCAAGCAGTGCGCAAGGTTATATCGAATTAAAAGCGGCGCTCGAGGCGGTTCCGGGAAAAACGTGGACTATCAATACGCTGGCAGATTTAAAACGCTATCAAGCTGATTGCGACAGCGATCCTACGAGTTACTGTCGCAGCGATGTTGGGCAGCATGCACTGCGTCTGGGTCAGTTTGATATCGCTAAAGTGCAGCTTAACGATGCTAAATTCAACGCCACGCCGGAAGGACATACGCTGGCGGATGCCATTATGCAAAGGGCGATCTTCCTGAAAAAATGGGATGACGTTGACGACAGCTTCGAGCGACTACGCACGCAGGGTAAGCTGACATACGAACAGTCAAATCAGTGGTTTGGTATTTTACTGGCACAGCATAGCGACGACAGACTCGTCGCGCTGCAAGGGATCAACGTGATGAACGCGCCCTTGCAGCAGCTACATTATGCTCAGTCGCTGGCGCTGCGTAATGAAAATGCTCGCCTTAGTACCTATCTTCAAACGCGAACGCCGCGTTTTGTACAACAGGATCAGGAACGCGGTTGGCTCTATTTACTGGCAAAATATAGTCAGGATCCAAGTGAGGCGTTAGCCAGCTACCCCACTGACTTTGCTGAAAACCAAACCTATATCGCGCAAACGCTAATCCCGGATCGCATTGCACAGCACGATCTTGCGGGGGCCAAACGCCTACTGGCGGGATATTCCCGCGATCAGCTGTTAGAGCAGCGGTTGCAATTGAGCGAAGCGGAAAACGATACTGCGCAAATAGTGCAGCTTGCACGACAGATGTATCAGCGATCGCCGCAGGATCTCACATTACTCGATCGGCTTAGCTATCAGCTGGTTCAGACCGGGCAGAAGGCAGAGGCTAGCCGCTTGTTACTGGTGCGCTATCCATATCAAAACGCGGGCGCAACGGGACAAAACCTGACTGGCCGCTTAATGCTTCTGCTAAAAGAGGATCCCCGTTTGCTGACGGCAAAAGACATCGAACGATTGTCGGTGCCGTTGCCAACGCCACAGCAGCGAATGCAGCAAGCATCGGTATTCAACACTGAGGAACAGTGCCCGATTGTGCGTCGTTTGCTGGGCGATATGTCGCCAGAATATGGTGCTACGGCATGGTATCAATTAGCTAACTGCTATCACACTGATTCGCCGGGGCTCGCTCTGTTCGCGTATCAGCAGGCCGATCGGCGTCAACCGAATACCTTCAGCAAGCGCTCGCTCGCCTACCAAGCCTATGCGGTTCAAGATTTCCAAGCCGCTACACGCGCATGGTCTGCGGTTCCGGTGGCTGATATGAGCGCGAACGACACGATGGCGGCGGCAAATAGTGCGCTGGCTGCCCACGATATTCGTGCGTTAACGGGGTGGCTTCGCGAAGCGAAGAAGCATCAGCAAGATAAAACGGCGGAATATTGGTGGCTGCATTCTCATAGCCAAAACGCTCCATCCGGCGCTCTGGCTGACTTGAATCGTTCCATTGAAATTAAACCGATGGCATCAGCGTTGGCCGACCGTGCGGCGCTGTATCGCCAACAAGGTCAGCTTAATCTAGCGTTGGCTGATTTGCGTCAGGCGATCGCCTTAGAGCCTGATAATACGGCCAACCATGCGGCGTTGGGTTATGCCTTATGGGATGCGGATCAAATTGCGCTATCTCGCGATGAGCTGAAACTGGCGGAACAAAATACGCCAGACGATCCTGCTTTGATTCAACAGTTGGCCTATGTAAATCAACGTTTAGATGACATTCCACAGGCGCAAAGCTATACCGAACGCGTGGTGGATGATATCGATCGAGCCTATGCGCCGCAGGGATTGAGCGAGCAGGATAACGAGCGTCGATTCAATTTCCGCCGCATGCATGAAGACACTGGGCGTCGCTGGACATTTAGCGTTGATACATCGATGGGGCTGTCGGGTAAGAATAGCATTCCAAACAGCAGTGTATTAGGCAGTTCGGCCCAGCCGTATGCCGCGCGCAGAAGTTACGGGCAGATGGAGGCGGAATACCGCATCGGACACAACCAAATTGTGGATGGTGATTTGCTATCTGTTTACAGTCGCGTGTTTGCCGGTAGCGGAAACGAAGGTAACTTCTTACCCACTAAGGCACCGATGATGGGGCTTGGCGTTCGCTGGAAACCGCTGCGCGAGCAGGTGTTTTATTTAGCGGCAGAACAGCAAATTCCGCTGGATAGACATGAAAGCGAAGCGGATATGCTACTGCGCGCCAGCGCATCCTTCCTTAACGGCGGCAAGTATAGCGATGAATGGCATCCTAATGGGAACGGTTGGATCGCGCAAAACCTCTATCTGGATGCGGCTCACTACGTCAAACAGGATAGCCAAAGTTACACCGCTGATTATCGACTGAGCTGGCATCAGAAAATCCCTAATATTCCAAGTGCGCAAACTGTGGAACCCTATGGGCATCTGCAATATAACGCCACTCAGAACGGTGCATATTCTGATGCTAAACTCGGTGGCGTTGGCGTGCGCTGGAATATGTGGTCAGGCGAAAATCATTATGATGCCTACCCGCACAAAATCAGCGTTGGTATTGAATTCCAACATTTATTTAGTGGGAAGAACCAAATCGTGGAATCTAAAAATGGCGCCTTTGTGACCTTTGGAGGACGCTGGTAATGACAATAATCTCTCGCTGGTGCGTCTTATTACTCTTGCTGATAGCACCTTGGGCGCACGCGATGAACGCCATAATTTATCAGCCGCAGCTTAGAGATATGAGCGCGGATAAATCCCAGTGGCGAACGCTGATGGACACATTACGCGATGCGGGTTTCGATACCTTAGTGCTGCAGTGGAGCGAATATGGCAGCGCCTTTAGCCAAGGGGAAGAGCAGCAGTGGCTGATGGATCGCGCACGCGTTGCGCACGACCGCGGATTGCATATCGTGGTGGGTCTGCATGCTGACCCCGAGTTTTTCACCCGCCAAAACCAACCCGTGAAGGCATTAGGCAATTACCTAAACCGCCAGCGCACACAGGATGTTGCCGTTGCTCAGCGCTGGATAGATAAGTTTGGTAGCGCAAATATTGCGGGTTGGTATCTGACGCCTGAGCTGGATGATTTACGCTGGCGTGATGAAACAAGTCGTTCGGTGGCCGTGAAATGGCTGACTGAAACTAAGCAATCGTTGCTGGCTGTCGCCGATAAACCGGTGAGCATCAGTAGCTTTTTTGCCGGTAATATGACGCCAGACACTTACCGCGATACGGTGGCTGATTTTGCGGCGACTGGGGTGAAGATCTGGGTTCAGGATGGCGCGGGTGTGGATAAACTCAGCCAACGCGAACGTTCACTGTATTTAAATACCACGGTAGGATGCGAGAAAACATCGCCAGCGGCGGGTGAGGTTTTTGAAATCTTCCGCCAAATCAAAGGCGATAAAGCCTTTCATGCACAGCCGGCATCGGCGCAAGAAATTAGCTCGGTGTTGCGCCAAACCTCAGCCTGTGGAAAAGATAAGCTGATATTCTCGCTGCGCTATTTACCCGCGGCTGTGGGCATTTTGGCTTATTAAGTTCATGATGTGTTGGCACTTTGCGGATGATTTGCAGGGTGCCAGCATTTTAAAGAAATTTATAGCGTGTAAGCGATAGCTGATGCCGCAGCAGTAAACCCCTCCGAACCTATTTACCATTCTCTTTTCGCTAACGCTGAAACATTCACATCAGATTAGATGCCAAAATAATGATGTAGAGCGCCAGCATCACAACAGTGGTTCCTGCGACAAGATACCGATCTTGGCGTTTGCTATCAGATTTGTTTTGGTTAGGCATATCGGGTCTCAAAAGGTCAATGAGTTGGCTAAGTCTAGGTCAAACTGCCGGAACAGGCCGATTATGGGTATGACAGACCGTGAGGTGACGAACCTTAACATAGGTTTATTTTTCAACTCAATGTTGATTTTTCAACTTCCCGTTGATAATTTGAATCCAACACATCACCGGGCAGCGATGTGATAAATTATGTATATATCAGGCTGATATTTCGGCTTGAATCATTTCTGATTACTTTAGATGAGTGCGCATGCCGCGTGGTCGGTAAGGTTTTGCTCAGAGAACACCCAGACACAAAGCGGCTTATAACCTATGAATGTTAGACAAACTATAACACTTGGATTTATGACTTTTGCGCTCTTCGTCGGCGCAGGAAACATCATCTTTCCCCCCTTTATTGGCCTAAGAGCCGGTGAGAATTTTTGGTATGCCACCGGGGGATTTTTAATTACCGGCGTGGGTTTACCGGTGCTGGCGCTGATTGCGATGGCGCGTAACAACGGTTCATTGGTGGAATTGACTAAGCCGGCAGGTAAGCTGTTTGGTCTGATCCTTTCACTGATTTGTTATCTGGCGCTGGGGCCGCTGTTTGGCGCACCGCGAACCGCCACCGTTTCTTATGAAATCGGTATTAATCCGCTGTTTTCAGGCCATGTGCCACTCAGCGTATTTAGTCTATTGTTCTTTATTGCCGTGGTTCTATGCTCGCTGAACCCGCTAAAGCTGATTGATATTGTGGGCAAGTTTCTTTCGCCGATCAAAGTGGCTTCGCTTGGCGCTTTGGGGTTGTACGCATTCTGGCGTCCGGCAGGCAACGAACTGTTCACGTTTCCCGAATATGTAGAGAATCCGCTCTCCAGCGGCATGATTAACGGCTATCTCACCATGGATACGCTGGCCGCACTGGTGTTTAGTATTATTATCGTGAATGCCATTAAGTCACATGGCGTTGACTCATCACAGCGGATCACGCGCTACATGGTTATCACTGGGTTGATTGCCGCAGCAGGGCTGACCTATGTTTACGTCAGCCTGTTCTATTTAGGTGCCTATAGTCTGCCGCTGGCGCGTTCAGCCACTAACGGCGCTGATGTTTTACATGCCTTCATCGTGAATGGGTTCGGCTATCAAGGCAGCGTATTTTTGGCCTTTATCATTACCGTTGCCTGCTTGGTGACGGCGATTGGCCTAACCAGCGCCTGTGCTTCCTATTTCAGTCAGATAACGGGTAAATCCTACAAGATGTTCGTGGTGATTTTGGCCGCCGCCTCTATGCTGCTGTCTAATCTTGGGCTGACCGAAATTATTCACTTCTCTTTGCCCGCGTTAACCTCGGTCTATCCGCCATTCATTGTGCTGGTGATATATGGCGCGCTGGCTAGACCGGGCGATCATTCTGTCGCCCTGTGCATGCCTGCAACGCTGGTTGCGTTCGTCATCGGGATTTTACAAAGCGTGGTTCCAGCCGAAGAGCTGCCTTGGGTGGCCGGAAACCTTCCATTCTATAAAGAGGGTATGGCGTGGATTATTCCAACTATCGTGGTCTTTATGCTCAGCGCGGTATGTGCGAAATATAAGAAGCCGGTACCGGTTGAGAATTAAATACCAACAGATATTACGGCAACATGGCGTTGTGTTGCCGTAATGCGGAATCGTCAGTCCTCAACGTATTTTTTTGAACGCATGACGAATTTGCAGCATGTTGATCAGCACCAGCACGGCGGTAAAGACAAAGACCCAGCGGAAGCCCAGCACCGCGGAAACGCTGGAGCCAAGCATTGGGCCGATCACGTTGCCTAAGTACATGAACGACTGGTTATAGCCGAAAATACGCCCCGTCACGCGATCGCTTGAGTATTTCAGCAACAAAGTTTGCACCGCCGGCATCAAGGCTCCATCGGCAAAGCCCAGCATAAAGCGCAGCATCCCCAGCTGTAGCGGCGATCTCACCCAGGCCATCATGGCAAAGAGCACTACGGTGAATCCCAGCGCAAAGATCAAAATACGGCCGGTACCGATTCTGTCGCCCAACCCGCCTAATCGCGGTGCAGATATCAGCGCCGCAATGCCGGGAACCGCGGCAATCATTCCGCTGACAAAGGCGATATTATTGGTGTCTGCGGCGAGTTGGCGGATGAATAACGTCAGAATAGGACTGATCGAGGCATTCGCTAATTGGATCATCAGCGTGGTGACAAACAGAGCGATGATGAGCGTTGGATAGGGCAGAGAGCGAAAAACCTCTTTCCCGCTGAGCTGATCTTCTTTACGAACCACCACACGGCGTTCTTTGATTAAGAACAGCGTCACCAAAAAGCTCACGAACATCATGGTCGCGGTGGAGAAAAATACCGTGCGTAACCCCAGATGGTCGGCCATCAGGCCACCTAATAGAGGGCCGGCGATCACGCCGCAGATTTGTCCGGTCGACAGTGTGCCTAGCGCCCAACCGCTTTTTTCCCGAGGCACCTGAGAGGCCACCAGCGCCATCGCATTGGGTATATAGCCAGAGGTCAGCCCCATTAGCGCACGCAGCGCAAACAGCTGCCATACGTTGGTCGCCAAGCCTTGCAATGCGATCACCACGCCCATGCCCAATGAGGCGCGTAGCAGCATCAGTTTGCGCCCCTTGCGGTCGGCTAAACTTCCCCATAGCGGAGCGACCAGTGCCGATACCATAAAGGTGGCGCTAAATACTAAACCTGACCACAGGCTCAGCGATTCGTGATTGTGAACCCCAAGCTGTTCAACGTACAGCGGCAGGAAGGGTAAGATTTGGCTCATGGCTAAGCCAGTAAAAAAGCAGCCAAACCACACCGAGATGAGGTTTATTTTCCAAGATTCCATGACGTCTCAATATGCGGGGGAGAAGGCTAAATGAAAAGATTGTCGATGTAATAATATCACTGGTAATGACGTGCCTGTTACACAAAAAAAGTAAAAAGAAATGACGTTTTATTTTCAATTCATTGAATCAACGAGTTTTTATCACATTTACTAACACTTTCTCGCTGCGTGGGAGGTTTTATTTACACCTTGAGTATCGCCTAACGCCTAAACTAGTGCCGTACTTAAGGTCAAATTTAGCGTGATAATTTATTCAAAGAATAACGGGAGTTTATATGCTGACATTGAATGCCGCTGAAACCGCGCTGGTGCTTATCGATCTTCAAGAAGGGATTTTGCCTTTTGCTGGCGGCCCTCATTCAGCCAGTGACGTAGTGGCCCGCTCGGCGCGGCTGGCGGAACGTTTCCGTGAACTGAATGCGCCGGTGATTTTGGTGCGCGTTGGTTGGAATGAGTCATTTGACGAAGCGCTTAAACAGCCGGTTGATGCACCATCGCCAGCCCACGCGCTGCCGGAGAATTGGTGGAACTTCCCTGAAGCGCTTAATGCGCAGCCGGAAGACATCGAGGTGATTAAGCATCAGTGGGGCGCATTTTACGGCACCGATTTGGATCTCCAACTGCGCCGCCGTGGCATCCGCAATATTGTCTTAGCAGGGATTTCCACCAATATTGGCGTAGAATCTACCGCGAGAAATGCTTGGGAACATGGTTATGCTTTGGTGATAGCCGAAGACGCCTGTAGCGCTTTTGATGATATCCAACACCAACACAGCTTTAAGTATATTTTCCCGCGTATTGCACGGGTATCTGACAGTGAAAAAATCATTGCAGCCATGAAGCCTTAATTCTATAACGGCTGTTATTGAGAGCCATTTCCACAGGCGAGATGCCTGTGGAAAGATAAGCAGGGAATAGGGTGTGAAAGAGACAAAATTCAACGGTTTTACCCAACAGGGATTAAATTTTTTACAGCAGGTACGTATCGAGAATAGTAAGGATTGGTTTGAAGAACACCGTCCGATTTATGAGCAACATGTTCTGACACCGTTCCGCGCTTTAGTCGATGAACTCGCGAAACCCATGCTAAAAATCGATCCACTGTTTGAAACGCGTCCAGCGATTGGCAAAACGCTTTCTCGTATTCATCGCGATACCCGTTTTTCACATGATAAATCGCGCTACCGCAGCCGGATGTGGCTGACGTTTAAACGCCATTCCAAAGAATGGACCGATGCACCGGTGTTTTTCTTCGAAATCAGCCCCGACATGCTGCGCTATGGGCTGGGCTATTACTCGGCGTCGAAGGGAACTATGGATCGTTTTCGTCATTTGGCGCTGCGCCAACCCGCAGAGTTTGCCGCGGCTCGAGCCTGTTGCAAAGCGCCCTTTGAGCTGGTGGGCGATATGTACAAGCGCCCACTCATAAAAGACCAAGCCCCTGAAATTGCTGACTGGTACAACCGCAAAACGTTTGCGGTGATGGCAACAGATCATCACGTTGAGCAGCTCTTCACGCCTGAACTGGCCACCATGCTGGCAAAAAAACTGACGAAGTTAGCACCGTTGTATCAGTTTTTGATGAAGGTAGAGGCACTAAAACAGGTTCCTCTCGAGGATCTATAATTGCGGGTTAGAGTTGTTCGCTCATCTGCTGAGTGAATTCGCCTTCGCTAATTGTTTTAGACTGATTGCGCCCCTGCTTTTTGGCTAGATAAAGCATTTTATCGGCAAGGTTCATGGTGCCGCTGATGTCGAGGGCGGTTTGGCTGGGATCAACCAAGACCGCGCCAATGCTCATGCTGACGTAGTGATCCCCCTCTGGGTTTCCAACATGGGGGATCTTTAATTCTGCAATGGCCAAACGTACGCGTTCACAAAGCTGTGCTAACTGCTGCTTGTCCGTTGACGGAATAAACATTGCAAACTCTTCGCCACCCATGCGTGCCACCAGATTTCCATCAAGATTGCCTGACAGATCCAGTGCGTGGCCTATTTTCGCTAAACAACGGTCACCGGCTAAATGCCCGTAGCGATCGTTATATTTTTTGAATTTATCCACATCTAACATGATCAGACCAATGTGCTGGCCGGAGGCTCTATTTTCTTCCCAAAGCGCAGGTGTATTTTGCGCAAAGTAACGGCGGTTATGTAACCCAGTCAGATCGTCGGTAATGGATTGACGATAATGGCGACGATTATTCTCATCAATCAGCTTGTAGTCGTCCATCATGCGCAGCAACACAATCATCAACATAGCCAGTTTTAATAGCATGATCATGATCTTCCACGTATACCAACCGACGGTGTAGCGGGCTTGCCACGATAGGCTAAAGGCGTCATCCAGAACCAGCAGGAACAATGTGAAAAGAAAACACTGTTCGATAAGCCCTTTGTTTTTTAATTTAAACCACAAAAAGATCAGACAAAGAAAATTCACCAAACCAGAGATATAAATTAATCCCGATCTAATCGTGAGTTCACAGTGAAAGTGATTACACTTCTCTGTGAGCAGTGGAATAAAATGAGAGACTAATGGCCCAATGAACGAGGCGACGAGACAACCTAATAATACAAACACCACCGTGCGCCTGAGGCTGAGTGATTTGGGTAAAGAAATCAGAATCGCAGCGCAAATTGAGGCGCTCATTTCTAACAAGAACCATAACCAAACTGAGTTGCTATCATAATCAAACGTAGCACCCACGGCTAAAGCTGTCGGATAATCCGCAATAATGAAGGCTGCTAATATTGCAGATGCTAAATATGCACCGCCGATTGCGTAGGTTTGTCGATTATTGAAAGCCCGAGAGTGACTAAACGCAATGGTGGTAATAATGATATCGCACAGCACACAAACGGCTAAAAAAACCGGCATAAAGTAAAAATTCACAGGCGCACTTTCACTGCGATAGCTACCAGCGAAAATAAACACCGCCAGAGTGAAAAAAATGAGAAGCGGTGTATGAAGTCGCTTAGGGGCTAACTTCAAAAACATATCCATTACTCCATCAGTGCAATGTGTTTACAATATATCAATGCTTAATGACTTTATTTTAACATTGTAATTTTAAGTGAGCGTCTTGCTCTTGGTTTTGTACTCGCCCTAATTATTAGGCACCCAGAGATTTAATAAATAAATCATATGAAACGATATCTTAATTTTTTTGATGAGAGAAATTTGCTGGGTTAAGAACGCTATTCTCGGCGCTAGTTTAGCTTATCTGAAGAGGTGTAAGAAATAATTCTCAATAGGAATTTTCTGAGCTGAATTTGATGAAACTGTAAAAATAACGCTACATTGAGTGCCGCCTGCGTGACGTAAATATTATAAATAATCTGAGTTAATATAGTTATTCGCTTAGACAGAAGGGGGAGAAATATCTCTCTGCTCAGTGGGAAATAACTATAATGAGTGAGTATTAGTGACAAATAAGATGATATAAAAAAGCTCTACAGCGCAATTAACAATGTAGGGCTTATTAAATTCAATCAGATGAATTATTTATGCATGGTTGCCGGTGTTGCTTTAGGCGTAAAAGGATCGTTGCCCAAAGAACTATAAGGCACCTGCTTTAAGGCAAAATTCATTACCGTTGGCGAAGGGCGTTTTTGGTTGGAAATAAACTGATATTTAGCCGCAATTTCTTGGCTTTTAATTCCCGTCCATTTCGAGAACAGCAGCAAAAAATCTTCGGCTGAGCGGCGTGCTTTTATCGCCCGATGACGCGTGTCATCTGAAGATAGCATCATTAACGGCACCTGATAGTTTTGCTGGTATTTATCATCATGAGATAGAAACTCGTTGCTGGTGCCTTTCTCATGGAATGCTAAGCCATGATCGGAGAAATAGATCATCGAGAAGTTTTGTCCGCTGCTCTTTAGCTGGTTATAAAGCTGGCTGAGAAAGCTGTCCGTTTGCGTAATGCTGTAGAGATAGCATGAGGTCTCTTTTGAGTGCACGAAAGTCTCATAGCGGTCACCGGTACGATCGCAGGCCTTCGGATGTGAACCGATCAGGTGATATACCACCAGTTTTGGCCCCTCGGTAGTTGCCTGTAAAGCATCATCGGTAAAGCGAAGCAGATCGAAGTCAGACGTGGCTTTACCATCTTCAAAATCACCTTTCTTCAAGAAACGCACATCGTCTGCGCGCTTGGCAACGCTGGCTACCACGGTGTCATAGCGGCCAATCTGCCCCTGATTGGAAAACCAATAGGTGTGAAACCCCGCTGATTTGGCCAACGTAATAATGCTGTTTTGGTACTCAGGTTTTCCGTCACGAACCAGATTCAGCGTTTGGCCGAGTGATTTTTGCGTAGAAGGTGCTGCTGAAAGATAGTCGTTAAAGAATACGCCGGGCACTTGGCTTGCGAACGGCGTGTTGGCCCACTTGCCGCCAAAACTGCCGTGCGCGTCACGGCGGGCACTTTCGCCAATCACCAGCACATATACCTGACGATTTGCTTTCACGCTATCTACGTGCCAGGTCGCCGGTACAGAGGATAACTCTTTCATGCGAGCCATTTCGGCTTCGACTTCTTTTTTCCCATGCGATACGTCTTCAACAAAACGTACTACCGGATAGCCAGTATCACTGAGTTTAAATTCGCCACCGGCTCTCAGGTTTGTCACCGGCGCGAGCAGCAATGCCCCTACGAAAGAAAATAAGAACAATGATTTAGCCATTGTCCAACGGCGTATTTGCGGCGTTTTTCTGCGCAAGATGAAGATACCGAGGATCATAATAAAGACGGCAATCAGATAGTCCCAATAGGGGAAAATCTGCATCATCTCACCGGCTTCCTCTGGGTTCGTTGAGTAAAGCGAAAGGATCGAGTTAAAGTTTGGCGGGCCGAAAACGCGGCCAAACGGATAGTAAAATGCGGCGGTTAAGGTACAGACAAACAGCACCGCTTTTTGCAGACGTGGTAAGTAGCTGCCGAGCAGCAGGAAGAAACAGCCGAGGCCAACGGCGTAAATAACGCTAAATTCGTAGCCGAGGCCCAGATTAATCAGCGCTGCGAGCACAAAATAGAGCAGGGTATAAGGACTCAGTAATTCACGAGCCTTATTTTTTGGCTCAAAAGGATTTGATGTAAAGTTCATTTTTATTATCTGAAAGGGTGCAGAGCACCAAAGTTAACCGCGGGATACATCTCCACTCGCATGTTGACGGTCACTGTCATCATTGTCTCTGGTGTGTCATGGGGGAGTTTCCATTTTACTTTTTGCGCTATGCCTAATCTCATGGGGCAAAGCTGCAAGAAGATATGCCGAGCGGGCGCGAATAGCAACAGAAACTGCGGGTTCTTAGTGTGATTTAGGAAGCAAATTTTCTAGTACAGAGAATTGCAGAAATTTAGTCGGTGTTTACAGCGAAAAGTTAGAGAGCTCAGAGGGTTAACAGAACAAAAAACCATACTCACCGGATGATACCAACGCGGTTGATATCATCCGGGATGCGTAGTTTTAGGCACCTTTGTGAACGATGTTGGTGCTTTGTATATTATGTGTCAGCGTTTGGTTGTTTAAATTGATGGATTGCTGATCAGTTAAGGCGTCAGGAGGAATATTCATGTGGCGCAAAACGTCGCCCATGATCTGACCGAACACCGGACCGGCTACCGAGCCACCGAAGTGTTTACCCGCATTTGGATGGTTGACCATCACCACCAACGCAACGCGAGGATCGCTAGCGGGTGCCACACCTGCGGTGTAGTTGACGTAGCCGCCGTCGTATTTACCGGTGTCGCCCATCTTCTCGGCAGTACCGGTTTTGATGGCAAGACGGTATCCAGGCACGGCAGCAGTCACGCCGCTACCACCGGGTAGGGCATCACTTTCCATCATATGAACCACGGTACGCACGGTTTTTTCATCCATGACCCGCGTCCCTAATACCGGCGGCGTGACTTTAGTGATAGATACCGGACGGAAAACGCCGAAAGAGCCAATGGTGGCATATTCACGCGCCATCTGGAGCGGTGTAACGCGTAGACCATAGCCAAATGAGAAGGTCGCACGTTCAATGTCTGACCAGCGTTCGCGGTGTAGCGGGAAATAGCCGCTGCTTTCACCGCCGATGCCTAGACCGGTGGAAACCCCCAAGCCGAAGCTATGATAAAGATTAACGAGCACGTCAGACGGCATCGCCAGCGCAATATGTGACACGCCAATGTCGCTCGATTTTTGCAAAATGCCGGTAATGGTTAAGCGCGACCAGTGGCCGACGTCTTTAATCAAGTGCCCATTGACGGGATAAGGCGTTGTGTCGATAACCGAATCAGGGCGGATCAAATGACGCTCTAAGCCCGCCATGACCACCAGCGGTTTTACCGTTGAGCCCGGCTCGAAGCTGTCAGAAATCGCCACGTTGCGCATATCTTTCTGCGGAACGCCCTGATAGTTATTTGGGTTGTAGGAGGGATAGCTCGCCATCCCCAAAATTTCACCAGTGTTAACGTCCACCAGTACCGCTGCGCCGGAATCGGCTTTATTGAGCAACACACCTTCACGCAGGTGGGAATAAAGCGCGTACTGTAAATAGCGATCGATGCTCAAACTGAGCGTGGGTGCCTGCTGTGCAGGATCGTCTTCCATCAGGCTCACTACGTTGCCGTAGCGATCTTTGCGGTACACACGGTGCCCTGGTTTACCTTGCAACAGGTTATTGAACCCGCTTTCGATACCATCCAAACCCTGTTGATCCATACCGACGATACCAATCAGGTTAGAGGCGGCGTCGCTCATTGGATAATAACGGCTAGAATCGGCTGGGGTAGAAATACCGTAGATGTGCAGTTTATTCACATATTCAGCGATATTTGACTCAACTTGACGGCCAAGATAAAGAAAATGGCGATGGGCATTTTCTAATATCTTCTCTTTAATATCTCTTTCAGGGATAGAAAGGGCCGTGCTGAGATAAGGCCACTGTGTGCTCGTTAAGTTAGGATCGCGCTCCAATATATGGATAGGGTCAGCAATGATATCGTTTGATGCCACGCTAACGGCCAGCGGCTGGCCTTCACGGTCGGTTATTGTGCCACGCAACGGCTGAGTAATGAGCGAGCGCAACGAACGCTGATCGGCTTCTTTTTCCAACAGGGGATGGTTCATCAACTGTAGATAGCCCACTCTGCCAAGTAGCAGAACAAGAAAAACGACGATACCAATACAGATGAGAACAAATCGTCCTTGAAAATAATTGCCACGTGAATTCGATGGGCTTTTTTTGCGCATAGTTGTGCCAGTAAAAAAATAATAAAAGCGGGATGCTGGAATGCGCTAACTATAAAAGAGACAGGATGGAAAGGCAGGAAAATGAAACATTTATTCGCACTTCAATCATCATTGAAATAAATGAAACAATTAAAAATATTATGATTAAAAATACCTCACCCTGTGGCAAAGCCGCATGAGGCCTGAACACAACGCCCTTCGTCGAGACGGCCAGAAAATAAATAAGATGGGTGATGAGAATTGTCTGGTGCATTGTACTGATAATGAACCATAGATACAGATTATTCTTTAATGGGTGGATTATATTAAACAAATATTGATCTCTCTAATAGGCAACCCTATTATCCGTCTCACTAAGAGAATGAGGTTAAATATGAACCAAAAATTAAAACAACTGAGCCGTGCTGCGCTGATTTTAGCTGGTGTTATGGGTATGAACGCAGCTCATGCAGATCTCATGGGCTCACTGAAAAGCGCAAGCGAACAGCTTTCGTCTACCAGTTCCAATACTTCAACTAGCGCAAACAGCCCTTCGTTGCTGGGCGGTGCGTTGGGTTCATTGATGGGAGGAAACTCTCAGGCACTACAATCTACCAGCAGTGCAAACATTGGTGGTGTGCTGAGCTACTGCGTAAAGAACAACGTGCTGGCGGCTGGTAACCAAAAGATCGAATCTGTTAAAGACTCGTTGTTGAGTAAATTAGGCACTCAAACAGAGAGCCAGTCTTACCAGAATGGTTTGAACGGTATTTTGGATCTGCAGGGTAAAGATGATGTTAATCTGAACAACTTAGGCTCTATGACGGCCGACATGAAGGCAAAAATTAAGACCAAAGTGTGCGGCATGGTATTGGATCAGGCGAAAAAAATCGTTTAATAACCGTAGATGATCCCCGTTTTGCAGGGAGTTGGCATAAGTTGCCACTCCCTTTTTTATTGCAGCCGATCGCGGCAGAAATCACCAATTTCGGCAATTGCCAAGCGTGACTCTTTCATGCGAGGTACCAGATATTGCCAAACATGCCACATCCCCTGCCAGCGAGAGAAGCGTATGTCAGCCCCGGCGATTTCAGCTTTTTGGGCGAAACGCTCGGCATCGCTATATAAAATCTCCTCACTTCCAACCTGAATCAATAGCGGCGGCAGCGATTTCAAATCTCCAAATAGTGGAGAAACACTCGGATCGGTTAGCGATGCAACACCGCTGTAGGCTTTTACACAGCGCTCGGCTTGATGGAGATGATGCGCAAAAAAAGGATCGCGCGTCAGACGTGTTTTCACGGACTCTCCGCTCATCGAAAGGTCGACCCAAGGGCTCAACACCGCAATGCCTACTGGGAGTGGAAGCGCTGAATCTGATTTTATTCGCAGCGTTAGCGCCAAGGCTAATCCACCACCGGCGGAATCACCCATCACGAAAATGCGTTTGGGATTAATTTCAGGCTGATTCAGCAGCCAGCGATAAACGGTTTCTGCATCATTGAGTGCGGCCGGATAGGGCGATTCTGGCGCTAAGCGATAATCGACCAGCAATAATGGAATTTTGGCGGCATCGGCGATAAATGATGCCATCGCTCTGTGGCTGGAACATGAGCCCATGTGATAGGCGCCACCGTGTAAATAGAGGATAGCAGCATCAGCGTGGGCGTTGGTTGGGGTAAGCCATTCAGCATAAATGCCGGATGGCTCAACGCTTTTAAGATGCGTCCCCTGAGCGAGAGGGAGACGCTCCCCTAACTCATCCATTTGTTTGCGCATGGTAGCCACGTCATCTAGATCGGCCTGAGCAAAATGACGCTTAATGGCATACTTAAACAGATGGCTTTTAAAACTACGCATGTGAATTCCTTTTCTGTCTTGAACATCCGAGTTCGGCCAAATGAAAGCGGTTCAAGACTTATGATTATGCCAATGAGAAAAACAATCAGGCACGGATATCTTGATATTCTGGCGTGGTGTCAAATTCATGCTTGGCGAACGGGCATAGCGGAATAATTTTGCGATTTTCTTTACGCATTTTCTCAACCACTTTGGCGACTAACCGTTTACCAACGCCTTGACCCTTCAAACTTTCATCTACGTCTGTGTGATCGATAATAGCCAGATGTTCACCGGTTGGGACAAAAACCACCTCGGCGATCAGGTTACCTTGTGCATCATTCACATAAAAATTGTTAGTACCTTCAAGAATTTCCACCGTAAGCTCCCTATTTTTGACGATACTTCAGTGCGCCGCTGGGGCAGGTATTGATAACGCTAATCGCAGTTTTGGCATCGACGTTATCAGGAACAATCCAAGGCTGGCGGTTCAGTTTGAATAGGCTGCTATTTCCTCTTACACAGTTGCCAGAATGTTGGCAAATGCTGAGGTTAAAATAGACGTCAATTTCTTTGCCGTGATACAGGCGGTAACCCGCATCTTGTAGCTCTTGATCCATGGGTGTTCTCCTACGACATTGCAGTAAGCAGACTGAGCCGATCTGCATTTTTATTGTTTGTAGCCGGTATGGACTGTAGCCGGTATTGTTAGTAGCCAGTATTGTTAGTAGCCCGATCAAGATTAGCCAAAAATGCCCCTCACGGCATTAACGTCATCGCCTTGCTGATGGATAAGTATCCAAACGAGGCAGAAATTAGGAATCGCCCTTAAAGCGGGACGATTAAAACATCGGTGTGGGTTTTGTCGATAATGTGGGTTGCCGAGTTTAAAATGCGCTTTAGGAAGCCTTCACAGTGGTTACCACAAATCACCAAATCAACCGGGCTTTCACTACACGCATAAATCACGCCATCAGCTAATTCCCCATTGCAAACGATAGTGCGGCTAATGGGGTAGTCAGCCTGTGAACGCAGCTGCTCTAAAAACAGGTTGGCCTCTTCGTGAATAAGCTCTCGCAAAGAGCCCAGCATCGACCCAGCAAAACTAGAACAAAGGTCGGCCTCATTGCACAAGGTCAGTAGTGTAATTTCGCCCTGATAGGGGCGAACGATTGCGATAGCTTTTTCAACGAGTTTAATGCTGTCCGGTGCCTGTGCAACGGCAACGAGAACTCTCCTGTAGCTCATACCTGCCTCCATTCCCTATGACAATATAACCATGATAAAGAATAGACCACAGATAAGCTGTGGGGAAAATCACAACCAGTTTTACACCATGAGAAAAAAGCACTTATGTCTAATCAAATTCCTGCCGGATGTTATCGCGGATACGTAGGTCATAAAGCAGATGGGTTAATGTATTGATGAGCCAGCTATGTATTTCCACTAACTCTTTATGGGTATTCTGGTTGGATGATATTGCGGTAAAGCGTCAGGGATTTCGTATTTATAAATAAAAATAGATTACGTTATTACATATAAATATTGAGTCTATAGGTATTAAGAAGGGAACGGGGCGGCTTAATGAAACATAAATTTAAAGGTATTATGTTGGTTTTAGTCTGCAATGAAACCGATTACACCGTGACGTATTTCACATTATTTACGCTTATCCAACATTCAACAAAAGATAGTTTAAAATTATAAAATGTTGTTTCGTTTTAACATTAGAATTACTCGTAGAAACCTGTACTAGCAGCAACATAATTTACATGGGTTATTTATAGAAAACATACTTTCAACAAGGATGTAGGACTAAATATCTACAAAAGCTATATAAGTAGCGTTTTAAGCTTTTAATTTAAGATTTAAGGTTTTTTTACTCGAAATACCTGCTTTTTTTATGTGTTTTTTGTATGTGATGTGTTTGAGATTCAAGCGCTTAGCTCTCGTGTTAGGAAGTCGTAATCTTTGACGCATTAATGAACTATTAAATCATTCGTAATATTTATTTACTGATTTTATGTGATCCATGTCACGTTTTTCTTAAATTAACCTGAGGCGCTCGTTGTATATATCTCTTAAACGGGGGTAGAGTTGCCACGAATCAGGAATATTCTTATTTGATTGTAAAATTCCTAAGTATTGTAAGTCTGAAAAAATTGTACATCTAAGATACAACCTCCAAAGATATTACGGTTGAAATCTCCTCTTTTTAGGGGGGGGCCTTGATAGGGTCAGGCTTTCATTTGAGTAGATAGTTATCAGGCGCCATTACTTTTTCGCTCCGCGAGAGCGTGACAAGTAAATGGTGCGTTTCATTATGTTGGCGAACAAATTTTACAGGGGGAGTAATGAGTACCTCTGAAATACTCAAGCATATTTATGACATCAATTTGTCATATTTGTTATTAGCACAGCGTCTAATTCATGAAGAGAAGGCTTCAGCGATGTTTAGGCTGGGGATTAACAATGAAATGGCAGATTCTTTGGCTCTCTTAACCCTGCCGCAGATGGTTAAATTAGCTGAAACTAATCAGTTGGTTTGCCAGTTCCGTTTCAGCGACCACGAAACGATTCAAAAATTGACGCAAGAGTCACGCGTTGACGATCTCCAGCAGATCCATACTGGAATTATGCTTTCCAGCCATTTGCTGAAGCAGCTTTCGCCAACAGATGCCTGCCCCCCTCACAAAAGAGTCTGATAATGAGTGAAAAAAGCATTATTCAGGAAGCACGCGACATTCAGCTAGCGATGGAGCTTATCTCTCTGGGGGCACGCCTCCAGATGTTAGAAAGTGAAACGCAATTGAGCCGCGGCCGCCTTATTCGGCTCTACAAAGAGCTGCGAGGCAGTCCTCCGCCGAAAGGCATGTTACCGTTTTCAACCGATTGGTTTATGACGTGGGAACAGAACATTCATTCTTCGATGTTCTATAACGTCTATGCCTTCATGATTAACAGTAAATCATGCCGTGGCGTGGAGGCCGTGATACGAGCCTACAAACTCTATCTTGAACAATGCCCCGTCATGCCAGGTGAACAGCCTGTTTTGGCGTTGACACGCGCTTGGACATTGGTTCGCTTTGTGGATAGCGGGATGCTGGAGTCTTCTCCATGCTCTTGCTGCGGTGGCTCGTTTATTGCGCATGCACACCAACCGCTCAGCTCGTTTGTTTGCAGTTTGTGCCAACCACCGTCACGAGCAATAAAAAAACGTAAACTTTCTGACAATCTTGCCGATATGTTCCCACAATTGCTCAATGAGCAAGAGAAACGCGTGGTGTAACCTGATTGAGGCAATCAGTCTTATAGGTTGGCAATCGGTGGGGTAGCAAAAACGATATTGTTTGGCTAAACCACCGGTTAACTTCCTTTCGAGCCGTCATCTGACGACTTCTGAATTCTCCTTCTCCGTCCTCTTGGACAGCGCGTTACACCCAATTTCCATTCTAAGCATTAAGGAATTCGCGTGCTTATTCTATTGGGTTATGCCGTGGTAACTATCGCCGTGCTCGGCGGTTACATGATCGTTGGGGGGCATCTTGGTGCTCTGTATCAGCCCGCTGAGCTGCTCATCATTGCCGGTGCTGGTATTGGCGCATTTATCGTTGGCAACAACGGCAAAGCCATCAAAGCGACGCTACGCACGCTACCCAAACTGGGGCGTGGTGCTAAATACAACAAAGCACTGTACATGGAAGTCATGGGTTTGATGTATCTCTTACTGGCGAAAGCACGCCAGCAAGGCATGCTCACGCTCGAACGCGATATTGAAAACCCGCAGGAAAGTGAACTTTTCTCTAATTATCCCCGAATTCTTGCCGATAAGATCCTTATTGAGTTCATCACGGACTACATGAGATTGATGGTAAGCGGCAACATGAATGCTTTTGAAATTGAAGCACTGATGGACGAAGAGATTGAAACCTTCGAGAGCGAAGCAGAAGGTCCGGCAGATAGTCTGGCGATGGTCGGAGACTCGCTGCCGGCCTTTGGCATTGTGGCCGCGGTTATGGGGGTGGTTCATGCCTTAGCCTCAGCCGATCGTCCTGCCGCAGAGCTGGGCGCGCTGATTGCTCATGCCATGGTCGGTACGTTCTTAGGCATTCTGCTGGCGTATGGATTTGTCTCTCCGCTGGCCTCTCTGATGCGTCAAAACTGTGCCGAAACCGTCAAGATGATGCAGTGCGTGAAAACCACGTTGCTGTCTAGCCTGCATGGTTATGCGCCGCAAATTGCGGTCGAGTTTGGCCGTAAAACGTTGTACTCCACCGAGCGTCCATCGTTTATCGAGCTTGAAGAGCATGTACGTCAGGTGAAAGCGCCTGCGGTACAACAGTCGGCGGTGGAAGAGGAAGTATGAAAAATGGCAACCGCCCGATAATTCTGGTTAAAAAACGGAAGTCCTCCCATAAGGGGGGACATCACGGCGGCTCATGGAAAATCGCCTATGCCGATTTTATGACGGCAATGATGGCGTTCTTTTTGGTGATGTGGCTGCTGGCAATCGCCAGCCCGCAGGAACTGACTAAGATCGCGGAGTACTTTCGAACGCCGCTGGCTGTTGCATTAACTCACGGCGACCGCTCAAGCGCCAGCACTAGCCCAATCCCAGGCGGTGGTGACGACATGATGCAAAAAGAGGGCGAGGTCGCAAAATCTATGCCGGATCCCGCTACCAAAGCAGACAGCGAACGACTGAAGAAACTGCGTAAGCAAATCGATCAGCTCATCCTGACCGATCCAAGACTAAAAGCGTTACAGCCGCATTTGCTGATTAACATGATGGACGAAGGTTTACGTATTCAGATTATTGATAGCCAGAATCGCCCGATGTTTGAAAACGGCAGTGCCAAAGTTGAGCCCTATATGCGCGATATTTTGCAGGCTATTGCGCCGATCTTAAATGACGTGCCGAACAAAATTAGTTTGTCAGGGCATACCGATGATTTGCCGTATGCCAGCGGTGAACGCGGCTACAGCAACTGGGAACTGTCCGCCGATCGCGCCAACGCATCGCGTCGCGAGCTGATTGCCGGTGGACTTGCTGAAGGAAAAATTCTGCGCGTAGTCGGCATGGCCGACACCATGAGTTTGAAATCCCAATCGAGTGACGCGGCGATAAACCGTCGTATCAGTATTTTAGTGTTAAATAAAAACGCCCAGCACAACATTGAACATGAGAATTCAGAAAGTCAGGAAATGGATTTTTCTAATCCTGCGGCAATGAAGCAGTGGAGCGTAGGAGGCGCGGTAAACCTTGCGCCACAGGCATCACCGGTGCAAGCCAGTCCATTGGCACCGATGAATGACCATATTATTACAACAACACCGACCGAAAAGAGGTGACCTGTGAGCATGGATATTACTGCGTTTTATCAAACGTTTTTTGATGAAGCCGATGAACTGCTGGCAGATATGGAACAGCACCTGCTGGAGCTGGATCCTGAAGAGCCAGATATTGAACAACTCAACGCGATTTTCCGTGCCGCTCACTCCATCAAAGGAGGTGCAGGGACGTTTGGTTTCAACATGTTGCAAGAAACCACCCATTTGCTGGAAAACTTACTCGATGGTGCACGTCGTCATGAAATGCGACTGAGCACCGATATCATCAACCTGTTTCTGGAAACCAAAGATATTATGCAGGACCAGCTCGATGCCTATAAATCCACTCAGGATCCCGATCACGCCAGTTTTGAGTACATCTGTCAGGCATTAAGGCAACTGGCGTTAGAAGCTCAAGAAACCAACGAGCCCGAGGCCGCCGACGGCCAGCATCTCACCGTCGTCGCGCAAGAGAGTGGAACTACCGCAGGCAGCAATAACGAAACCAGCGAAATGGCAGTACCCGAAGGGTGCATTTCTCTTTCCCTGTGCGGGCTGAAGTCGCAAGAAGTGCCGCTGATGCTGGAAGAGCTTGGCAATTTAGGCACCATTCGCCAACACGCTGAAACCGAGCACGGGCTGGATACGATTCTGGAAACCACGGCCAGCGAAGATGATATTGCTGCCGTACTCTGTTTTGTGCTGGAACCTGAGCAAATTTCGTTTAATCACGGTGCGATGGCTCCGGCTGAAAATACGGCGACTGCTGCTCAGCCCGTGTCGCCAGCCCCAACCGCCGAAGCAAAACCGACCACCGCGCCAGAATTAAAACTGGTGCCTGAGCAGTCCGCTCCGCGTCAGACCGAAGCGCCAAAACGCCCAGCCAAAGCGGCAGAAAGCACCAGTATTCGTGTGGCCGTGGAGAAAGTCGATCAGCTGATTAACATGGTTGGTGAGCTGGTGATTACCCAGTCGATGCTCGCGCAGCGTTCAGACATGCTCGATCCGGTAGAGCACGGTGATTTACTTAACAGTCTCGGCCAGTTAGAACGCAACGCGCGTGACCTGCAAGAGTCGGTGATGTCGATTCGTATGATGCCGATGGAGTACGTATTCAGCCGCTTCCCACGGCAGGTACGCGATCTGGCCAGCAAGCTGAACAAGCAGGTAGAAATTACCCTGCTCGGAAGCTCAACCGAATTAGATAAGAGCCTGATCGAGCGCATTATCGATCCGTTAACCCATCTGGTCCGCAACAGCCTCGATCACGGCATCGAAACGCCAGAAGTTCGTGTCGCGGCGGGAAAAAGCGCGGTAGGAAATCTAACGCTGTCTGCGGAACATCAGGGCGGCAATATCTACATCGAAGTGCGTGATGACGGCGCTGGCTTGAACCGTGAACGTATTTTGGCGAAAGCGCGTTCTCAGGGAATGGCGGTGAGCGACAGCATGACCGATGACGAAGTCGGGTTGCTGATTTTTGCGCCGGGCTTCTCCACCGCAGAACAGGTCACCGACGTGTCTGGACGCGGCGTGGGTATGGACGTCGTGAAGCGAAATATTCAGGAGATGGGCGGCCACGTTGAAATTCAATCGCAGGGCGGAAAGGGCACCACGATCCGCATCGTGTTGCCGTTAACGCTGGCGATCCTCGACGGCATGTCGGTCAAAGTGAACAACGAAGTCTTCATCCTGCCATTAAATGCGGTGATGGAATCCCTTCAGCCTCGCGAAGAAGATCTCTATCCGTTAGCGGGCGGCGAGCGCGTGCTGCAAGTGCGCGGCGAATACTTACCGCTGGTTGAACTGTATAGCGTGTTTGAAGTGCAAGGGGCTAAAACCGATGCCATGCAGGGCATTGTGGTCATCTTGCAAAGTGCGGGCCGTCGCTATGCCTTGCTGGTCGATCAGCTCGTTGGGCAGCACCAAGTGGTGGTAAAAAATCTGGAAACCAACTATCGAAAAGTACCAGGGATTTCAGCCGCTACGATCCTCGGTGATGGCAGCGTGGCGTTGATTGTGGATGTTGCCGCGTTGCAAAACATTAACCGTGAAAAGCGCGTAGCGGTATCTGCGGCATAGCGTGAGCGTTTTATTTTAGCCAGTGGGTGATCGCTGGCTCTTATACCCAAGTAATTTGTGCATAAAGGTGAACTAACATGACAGGACTGGCTTCTGTAACCAAACTGGCGGGAGAAACTGTAGGGCAGGAGTTTCTGGTTTTCACTCTCGGCGATGAAGAATACGGCATCGATATATTAAAAGTACAAGAGATCCGTGGCTACGATCAGGTCACGCGTATTGCCAATACGCCTGCGTTTATCAAAGGCGTCACTAATCTACGCGGCGTCATTGTGCCGATCATCGATCTGCGCGTGAAGTTCTTACAGGAAAACGTGACCTACAACGACAATACCGTGGTGATCGTGCTCAACTTTAGCCAGCGCGTGGTTGGCATCGTGGTGGATGGCGTATCCGATGTGCTGTCGTTAACCACCGATCAGATCCGTCCGGCGCCTGAATTTGCCGTCACGCTATCGACCGAATATCTCACCGGCTTAGGGTCACTGGGCGAGCGTATGCTGATTCTGGTTGATATTGAAAAGCTGTTAAGCAGCGAAGAGATGGCGCTGGTGGAAAGTGTTACGGTGTAACTTTTATATTGCCCCATTGAAATGACCCCACCCCAACCCTCCCCTTGAGATGGGGGAGGCTGGGAGGGGGTCTCCGCAAATTCCGCAACAAAAACTCCGAATAAAAAATACTTTCCCCATAAAGTTTTTCTCAGCTACGCCGATATCCCTTCTATCCGACGTACCGAGAATGAGAAACCATGTTAAACCGTATAAAAGTTGTCACCAGTTTGCTGTTGGTGCTGGGGTTGTTTGGTATTTTGCAAATGACATCCGGAGGATTGTTCTTTAACGCCCTGAAAAACGACAAGGAAAACTTCACTGTTTTACAAACCATCCGGCAGCAACAGTCTACGCTGAACGGAAGTTGGGTAGCCTTGCTGCAAACACGAAACACGCTAAACCGTGCAGGCATTCGCTACATGATGGATGTTAACAAAACGGGCAGCGGTGCGACGGTCGATGATTTACTGCAAATTGCTAAAACTACGCTGCAACAGGCAGAGGGGCGCTGGGCTGAATATGAGGCACTGCCTATCGACCCGCGTCAAAGCCAAGATGCGACCGCTGAATTAAAACGTCACTACGATATTCTGCACGGTGCGCTATCTGAGCTTATTCAGCTGTTGTCTACCGGCAAAATCAATGAGTTCTTTGACCAACCGACTCAGGGTTACCAAGACGGATTTGAGAAAAGCTACGTGACCTATTTGACTCAAAACGATCGCCTGTATCAGGAAGCCGTTGATGATAACAACAGCTCTTACAGCATGGCGATGTGGATCTTAGTCGGCGTTCTTGCCTTGGTAGCCGCCGCAATTATTCTGGTTTGGTTTGGTATCCGCAGAACGCTGATCGTGCCGCTAAATCGCTTAATTGGCAGTATCAAGCATATCGCCAATGGCGATCTGGCCCGCAGTATTGATGTGAGCGGCACCAATGAAATGGGGCAGTTAGCCGCAAGCCTTAAGCACATGCAGGGTGAGTTGGTACGTACCGTGGGCAACGTTCGCCAAGGCGCTAACGCCATTTACAGCGGCGCGAGTGAAATCTCAGCCGGTAATAACGATCTCTCTTCACGTACCGAGCAGCAGGCCGCATCGCTGGAAGAAACCGCAGCCAGCATGGAACAGCTAACCGCAACGGTGAAACAAAACGCCGAAAATGCGCGTCAGGCCAGCCATCTTGCGCTAAGTGCTTCTGAAACCGCCCAGCGCGGCGGCAAGGTGGTGGCTAACGTGGTGCAGACCATGCATGAAATTGCTGGCAGCTCACAAAAAATCGCAGACATCACCAGCGTTATCGACGGCATTGCTTTCCAAACCAATATTCTGGCGCTGAATGCGGCGGTTGAAGCCGCGCGCGCCGGTGAACAGGGGCGCGGTTTTGCGGTGGTGGCGGGCGAAGTTAGAAATCTAGCCCAGCGCAGTGCTCAGGCCGCTAAAGAGATCAAAGGCCTGATTGAAGATTCCGTTAACCGTGTGGATATCGGCTCAACCTTAGTGGAAAGCGCCGGTGAAACCATGGGCGATATCGTCAGTGCGGTGACGCGCGTTACCGACATTATGGGCGAAATCGCCTCTGCGTCGGATGAGCAAAGCCGCGGGATCGATCAGGTCGGTCAGGCGGTGTCTGAAATGGACCGCGTTACCCAGCAAAACGCCGCGTTGGTTGAGGAATCTGCCTCTGCCGCCGCTGCCTTGGAAGAACAGGCCAGCATGCTAACGCAGGCGGTGTCCGTTTTCCGTATCCAACAAGAGTTCAAAGAAGACATCGGCGAAAGTCGCAGCGTCAAACCGGTTATTTCCACGCCTGCGCCACGTATCGCGGCAGCGGATACTGGAGACAATTGGGAAACGTTCTAAGTTTTCGCTATGACGATCTAACCAGCAACACGGTGGCGAAGATCACCGTCTGTGTGGCAGAGAAAGCGGCCTCACGGAAAAGCTGAAAGACATTTACCTGCTTTATGTTTTAAGCGAGCTGCACCTTGAAATTATGAGTATGTCTTCCTCGCATTGGCGCTGTCGCTGGCAACACGGCGCCAACTGCGTTGGAAATCATTAAACGTGACAGCGCCGGGTACCCTACAAACGAACCGGCCCAAAAGGAAAGCATCGTGTTTAACCGAATCCGAGTATCAACCAGTCTATTCGTGCTGCTGATGGTGTTTTGTCTGCTGCAATTAGGATCTACCGGCTTGTCATTTATGTCGATTCGTTCCGATAACAACAACTTTTCTAACGTTCAGATCGTTAACGATCAGCGAGAAGCGCTGAATCAGTCATGGGTTGCCTTGCTGCAGGCGCGTAACACGCTTAACCGCGCTGGCACTAGGGCTGCGTTGAAAGTCCCGCAGGAAAAAGTGAATGAACTAATGGCCGGTACTCGCTCATCACTGCAAAAAGCGGATCTTTATTTTAATCAGTTCTTAGCCATACCACGCGTGACCAAAGAAGGTATTGAGCTGACGGAAACCACCAAAGTGAGCTACGAGAATCTGCGTACTACGCTACGCGAGCTCATTGCGTTATTAGAGAAAGGCGATCTGCAAGGCTTTATGGATCAGCCCACGCAGAAAGTCCAAGACCTGTTTGAAGTCCAGACACAGGCCTATGCCCAGCACGTAGATGATGTGCTGACAAAATCGGCAACGGAAAATAAAAACTCGTACACCCTCTCAATGCTGATGGTGGTGGGTGCCGTGGCAATGCTGATTGTTGTGATTTTAGGCTCGCTGTATTGGCTACGCAAAATGCTGATTTCGCCGCTGAATACCATGCGCGCGCATTTTGATCGCATTGCCGCAGGCGATCTTTCAGCCGAAATTCACGTATTTGGCCGTAATGAACTGAGCCAGCTGTTTGGCAGCCTGCAAAAAATGCAGCAGTCGCTGGTGAAAACGGTATTAACCGTCCGCCAAGGATCTGACGCGATTTATAGCGGTCTGCAAGAGATTGCCTCGGGTAACAACGATCTCTCTTCGCGCACCGAACAGCAGGCCGCTTCGCTGGAAGAAACTGCCGCCAGCATGGAGCAGCTCACCGCAACGGTGAAACAGAACGCCGATAACGCACGTCAGGCGGCACGCTTGGCCAAAGAAGCCTCGGGAACGGCCACCACCGGCGGTGAAATCGTCGGCAATGTGGTGCGTACCATGCACGAGATTGCCACCAGTTCGCAGAAAATTGGCGATATTACCAGCGTGATCGACGGCATTGCTTTCCAAACCAACATTCTGGCGCTGAATGCGGCGGTTGAGGCGGCGCGTGCCGGTGAACAAGGTCGCGGTTTTGCCGTGGTCGCCGGAGAGGTGCGCAACCTGGCGCAGCGTAGCGCGCAGGCGGCAAAAGAAATTAAAGGGCTGATTGATGACTCGGTCAGCCGTGTGAAGCAGGGATCGGTACTGGTTGAAAACGCCGGTAGCACCATGGATGAGGTCGTGCGTTCGGTAGCTCGCGTCACCGACATTATGGGGGAAATCTCCTCTGCTTCCGATGAACAGAGCCGAGGCATAGAACAAGTTGCCTTGGCGGTAACGCAAATGGATCAGGTGACGCAGCAGAACGCGGCACTGGTCGAAGAGGCTGCATCAGCGACGCAGGCGGTGGAAGAGCAAGCCAATGCTCTGACCCGCTCTGTTGCCGCGTTCCATCTGGTATCAGCACCCGCTGCCCGAGCTGTCGATAATCCTATTGCCAGCTCAGAGCAGTCGCTGCCCAAGGACAAAGATGTATGGCAACCGATTTAGCATCGGCTAAAAGGTAGTTAATCGCGGGCGGAGGTTCTCTGCTCGCGTATTGTAAATTGGGTGAGTGATGGCGAATTTATTTACACAGTCAGGAAACGATGATGCTCAGGTACCTGCATTAATGATGCAGAGAGTGCCTCTGGCAGACGCCCATTTTCGTCGCATCAGCCAACTTATTTACCAACACGCAGGGATTGTGTTGGCCGACCATAAGCGGGAGATGGTTTATAACCGACTCGTGCGGCGTTTACGCGCGCTGAATCTGAATGATTTTGGCGCGTATCTGGCGTTATTAGAAAGCAGCCAGAGCCACGGAGAGTGGCAAACGTTTATTAATTCATTAACCACGAATTTAACCGCCTTTTTTCGTGAAGCGCACCACTTCCCCATTTTGGCGGAGCATGCGCGTAAGCGACCACACAACTACTGCGTGTGGAGTACGGCGGCTTCTTCGGGAGAAGAGCCTTATTCGATCGCGATGACCCTAGCGGAAGCCTTAGGCACGACGCCTGTGGGGCCGCAGGTCTGGGCGAGCGACATCGATACACAGGTGTTAGAGAAAGCGGTGCGCGGCGTTTATCGACAGGAAGAAACCAAGCATCTCACGCCTTCACAGCTACAACGCTTTTTTCTGCGTGGCACCGGGCCGCAGGAGGGCTTTGTCCGTGTCAGGCCAGAGCTTGCCCAGCGGGTACACTTTCAAATGCTGAATTTGCTGGCTCCGCAGTGGGATTTACCGGGGCCGTTTGACGCCATATTTTGTCGCAACGTAATGATTTATTTCGACAAAGAGACTCAGACGCGCATCCTCAATCGCTTTATCAAACTATTGAAACCCGGCGGATTGTTGTTTGCGGGGCATTCGGAAAACTTTAGCCATATCAGCCAAGAGTTTTATTTGCGCGGACAAACCGTGTATGGGCTGTCCAAGGAGAGTCGATGAGTAAAATTCGGGTGTTGTGCGTTGATGATTCAGCGCTGATGCGTCAATTGATGACCGAGATTATTAATAGCCATCCTGATATGGAAATGGTGGCGGTGGCGCAAGATCCGCTGGTGGCACGCGATCTGATCAAAAAATTTAATCCGCAGGTGCTCACGCTAGACGTTGAGATGCCGCGCATGGACGGCATCGATTTTCTTGAAAAGCTGATGCGTTTGCGCCCGATGCCGGTGGTGATGGTGTCGTCGTTAACGGGTAAGGGCTCAGAGATTACGCTTAGGGCGCTTGAGCTTGGCGCGGTGGATTTCGTGACCAAACCTCAGCTTGGGATCCGTGAAGGCATGTTGGCCTACAGCGAAATGATTGCCGATAAAGTGCGTGCGGCGGCGAAAGCGCGTTTGCCCGCACGCGGCACGATGCCGGTGAAGCCGGTGACGCTCAGCCATACCCCGTTGCTCAGCAGTGAAAAACTGATTGCAATTGGCGCATCAACGGGCGGAACGGAAGCGATTCGTCATGTGCTACAGCCGCTGCCTTCATCAAGTCCGGCGCTGTTAATTACCCAGCATATGCCGCCGGGGTTTACGCGTTCGTTTGCCGAACGGCTGAACAAACTATGCCAGATCACCGTAAAGGAAGCCGAAGAGGGCGAGCGCGTGTTGCCGGGGCATGCCTATATTGCGCCGGGGGATATGCACCTTGAGCTGGCGCGCAGCGGCGCTAACTATATTGTGCGCCTGCATCAGGGCCCGGCGGTTAACCGTCATCGGCCTTCGGTTGATGTGCTGTTTGACTCAGTGGCGCGCTATGCAGGACGCAACGCGGTGGGCGTGATTTTAACCGGCATGGGCAACGATGGCGCTGCGGGTATGCTCAAAATGCATCAGGCAGGGGCCTATACCATCGCGCAAAATGAAGCCAGCTGCGTGGTGTTTGGCATGCCAAGAGAGGCCATTTTAACGGGCGGCGTCGATGAAGTGGTCGATCTGCAACAAGTCAGTCAGCGAATGCTGACGCAAATTAGTGCCGGACAGGCGCTGCGTATTTAACGTTCCCTAATGGGGGGACTTTTGAGGAGTCAGTATGGCGGATAAGAATCTGCGTTTTTTGGTTGTCGATGATTTTGCCACAATGCGCCGCATCGTAAGAAACCTGCTTAAAGAGCTGGGTTTTAACAATGTAGAAGAAGCGGAAGATGGCGCGGACGCGTTAACCAAGCTGCGTACAGGGGCATTTGATTTTGTGGTTTCCGATTGGAATATGCCCAACATGGATGGTCTGCAGCTGCTACAGGCGATTCGTGCCGACGGCAGTCTGGGAACATTGCCGGTATTGATGGTGACCGCGGAAGCGAAGAAAGAAAACATTATTGCAGCAGCGCAGGCAGGTGCCAGCGGCTACGTCGTTAAACCGTTTACGGCAGCAACGCTAGAAGAAAAGCTGAATAAGATTTTTGAAAAGTTGGGGATCTAAGGAGTCACAATGAACGAACATCCTATGCCAGCAACTGATGCGGCGACGGCCAACGATATTATTGCTCGAATTGGGCAATTAACTCGCATGTTACGCGACAGCCTAAAAGAACTTGGGCTGGATCAGGCCATTGCTCAGGCGGCAGAAGCGATTCCAGACGCCCGCGATCGTTTAGATTATGTGGTGCAGATGACGGCTCAGGCCGCAGAGCGTGCTTTAAACTGCGTTGAAGCGGCTCAGCCACGTCAAACGACGTTAGAAAAAGGGGCGACAGATTTAAAAGTGCGTTGGGATGAGTGGTTTGAAAATCCTATCGAGCTTTCTGATGCGCGCGTTTTGGTTTCTGACACCCGCAGCTATTTGGCTGCGGTGCCAGAACACACGGCGTTCACGCATGCTCAGCTGCTTGAAATTATGATGGCACAGGATTTCCAAGATCTAACGGGTCAGGTTATCAAGCGCATGATGGGCGTGGTGCAAGAAATCGAGAAAGAGCTGCTGGCGGTGTTGGTCGAAAACATTCCAGACGTGACGGCAAAACCAAAACGTGACAACGATGGTTTGCTCAATGGTCCTCAGATGAATCAAAACGGCCCAGGCATTGTGGCGAATCAGGAGCAGGTGGATGATTTGCTGGGAAGTTTAGGCTTCTAATCACCTAAGGCTGGCATAGCACGAATGTGTTTGTGACGCTCTGACGGTTTTTATCAAGGCGGGAAACGTTTTCCGCCTTGATGCTTTTTACTCTGCGGGAATGCCCAGAATTGCAATAATCTCGCCGCGATTGCTGACCAGATCGGCAAGCGTGAAGTCTTCCATTGCGGTTAAAAATGCTTCCATACCCACTTTTAGTGCAGCCTGTAACTTGCAGATTTTTATCAATTTGCAGCCGGGTGAATTGCAGTCAATGCCGCTGAGATTGCTCTCTAACGCACGGATCACCTGTCCGATATTAATCTCCGCCGCAGGCTTGCCCAGCTCGATGCCGCCGCCTTTGCCGCGTACCGCATGGATATAACCCAAGCCCACTAACTGCGCCACCACTTTGACCATATGATTACGCGAAATATCGTAATGGGTCGCAATTTCGCCCACGCTGGTGCGCTGACCATAGGGCATTGAGGCCAGATACATCAGAGCGCGTAAGCCAAAATCGGTGTAGGTGGTTAATTTCATGAAGCCGCGTGAAAGAAAGAATATTAACCATGTTTATAACATAATTATGGCGCTTTTGGCTGGCTGTCAGTGAATTAATAGCAAAGTTAAAACTTTATTAACAATAAGTGGCGAAAGTATTAACATTGTCATTATACTGTCATTATCAAGCAGTACATTTTCATGAGGCGACGGAAGTATTCACATCAACGCAGGTTATTGCACCAGCAGGTTTGTGAGGAGCGCGGATGAAACAGTCCTTACCTGGGCTAGCACGATGTCAAATCAGCACCATTCAACAGGTTGTCTCTGACAGCCAAAAAGTCGACGCAGCAAAATGGGCGTCACGGCTTTCTTCCCCGAAAAATTTATCCATACCTCTATTTTCACTCTATTGGCTACGACTGCGCGCCGCAGGGATTGGCTTCGCGCGCGGGTTCGTATTAAGCACGTCTCTATCCTATGAGGAGGTTCTCAGATAAGCGAGTGACAGTTCGTTCATGAAACGTGGAATGACGATTGAAACCAACTGTAAGGTGCCAAAATGGGAAAACAGAAAGCTGTTATCAGAGCGCGTCGTGAGGCTAAACGTGTGGTTAAACGTGATGGTCGTAGTCAACGTCAGCGCGAGGAAGATCAGGCTGCCTCTCTAGTTCAGATGGGCGGTATTGAAACCATTGGCATGGCGCGGGAAAAACGTGATAACGCGCCAGTCACGGCCAGAACGGAAGCGCAGGTCGCTTATCTGTCTGCAATTGAATCCAAACAGTTAATCTTCGCAACAGGCGAAGCAGGCTGCGGTAAAACCTTCATCAGCGCAGCGAAAGCGGCCGAAGCTCTGATCCATAAAGAGGTCGATCGTATTATCGTTACGCGCCCTGTGCTACAGGCCGATGAAGATCTTGGTTTCTTACCCGGTGATGTTTCTGAGAAATTTGCACCGTATTTCCGCCCGGTCTATGACGTTCTGGTTCGACGTTTAGGGGCTTCATTCCTGCAATACTGCTTACGTCCTGAAATCGGCAAGGTGGAAATTGCACCTTTCGCTTATATGCGTGGTCGCACCTTTGAAAACGCCTTTGTGATCCTAGACGAGGCGCAAAACGTCACGGCTAGCCAAATGAAAATGTTCCTGACCCGTTTGGGGGAAAACGTCACCGTGGTGGTTAACGGCGACATTACCCAATGTGATTTGCCTCGCGGAGTGAAATCCGGCCTCGAAGATGCGCTGCAACGCTTCACCGAGGATGGGATGGTCAGTATTATCCGCTTCGACAGCCAAGACTGCGTTCGCTCGGCGCTTTGCCAGCGCACCTTAAACGCCTACCAATAAGCTTTTCCTCATCCAATTTTGCTCTCAGGGCCACCTTCGGGTGGCCTTGCTTATTTAAACGCCTACACATAACACTTCTATGACGTATTTATGACAATCCAGCGTGGAGACTTTATGCTGTTGGTATCTCGATTAATTTAGTGAGAAGTTGGTATGACGACCACGGTTTTTCTGGCGGTGCTGTGTGCCGCATTGCTGCATGCGAGCTGGAATACCCTTGTTAAAATCGGTGAGGAACGCTTTGTTGGCGTGGCGCTGATTGCGGTTTTCTCCGGCGCGGTTTCGCTGTGTGGCTTAGCGTGGGTCGGTTTACCTAGCCTCTCATCGCTGCCGTGGTTGCTACTCTCTTTGGTGTTGCATACCGGCTACTGCCTGTTTCTCAGCCGTGCTTATGGACAAGGGGATCTCGGCCAAATTTATCCGCTGGCACGCGGCAGTGCGCCGCTGCTGGCGATGATGCTCAGCGCGCTGTTTTTGCGTGAATATCCGCCTCTGCTAGGCGTTATCGGTGCGCTGGTATTGGTTTCAGGCGTGCTGTTAATGGCGCTACGCGGCGGCGGGCGCAGCAAGCTGAATGGTAAAGCCGTACGCTATGCCCTCATCACCGCCATGTTTACCGCCGGATATACGCTTTCAGATGGAGCAGGAGCCCGCGCCGCCGAAGCTCCGCTGACCTACACGCTGTGGCTGTTTACGCTCAACGGGATCATTATGCTACCGCTGTTATGGCTGCATCAGCGAGGAAAAACCTGGGGGCAGATTAAGCGCAACTGGCGGGTGGGGTTAGCGGGTGGAACGATGTCGCTGCTGGCCTATGGCATTGTGATTTGGGCATTGACGCAGGCGCCGATTGGCGTTGTGGCCGCGCTGCGTGAAAGTAGCGTGTTATTCGCCATGATATTTTCGGTGTGGTTACTGAAAGAACCGCTGGGGAAAGCAAGGATCGCCGCCAGCTTGGTGATTGTGACGGGGGTTATGCTGTCGCGGTTGGGGTGAGGGTGAGGGTGCAAGATATTATACCGTGCACCATGAGGTAAAGGTCCCCAATAACACGGTGTTTAAATTTTGTAGAACAGCGTGTTTGGCGCAATGGGAGACTGAACAAAACCAAAGTATTCATAGAACGCCTGCGCTTGCTCATTGATGGCATGGACCATAATGGCCTTAATTCCTACCTGATCGGCCAGATTAGAAACACGTATCACCGCATCATTAAGTAACCATTTCCCAAAATGATGACCCTGAGTAGACACGTCAACGGCGAGGCGGCCCAGCAGTATAACAGGGATAGGATTTGGCATATTCTGGCGTAAGCCACGTCCCAAGTCGGCATGGCTTACGGACCCGGTCGCAAGAGAGTAATAGCCAACGGCGCGATTGGTACATTCGAGGCAAATAACAAAGGTGCGGGAGGCATTAAGGTACTGATTTTTCATCGCGCGGCGGCGAAGCCAATCATTGAGCACATCATTTCCACTGTTGAAAGATTGCAGTTCGTGCTCTTCGGTCAGTAGCTCAGGAGACGTGATATTTATTCCCATTCAGGTTTCACATCCATCAAGCGTTGGCGGCCTTCAACATTTTGAACCGGTGCTTCTAGCTGTTCAATGAACGCCTGATAACGGGCATCGTCCAAGACAAATACACGTTGATCGAGAATGATATTTTGGGCTTCATGTACGGCTTTCTCAATGATGAAATCAGTCCGATTTTTATTCACTAGGCTGGCAGCGTAGTCTATAACGGCTCTCTCTTCTTCGCTGGCGCGAACGTTAATTTGCTTATTACGTGTAGATTTACGGGGAGTTGTTTGCATAGAAACCTCCGATTGGTAACAAATTGCTATACGTAAATAATAGCAGGGCGGATAACAGATTGCTATGCTGGTGTGCAATGAGGATTGCTCTAGAGGCGGTGCTTGTGCTGATAGCGTGCTTTGCTTTGTGAAAAAGCAAAGCGGAGGAATAAGTTCCTCCGCTTCACGCGCTGATAGATATTTCAGGAAGACTACAAGAAGATCGTCATCAGGTAAGCCGCAAACAGCGCCAAGTGAGCGGCGCCGTTCAGAACGTTAGTACGCCCGGTGCTAAATGAAACCTGACACAGCATCAATGCGGCGACCATCACCACCACCTGTGGGGCATCCAGCGCAAAGATCAGCGGCTGGCCGGTTAGCGTTGCAATAATCGTGACCGCAGGCACCGTCAGCGAGATGGTGGCTAGCACAGAACCGAAGAACAGGTTCATGGCGCGCTGCACCTGATTGGCCAATACGGCTTTCAATGCCCCCAATCCTTCCGGCGACAAAATCAGCAGTGCCACCAAGAAACCGGTGAACTGCTGTGGCGCATTTAGCGTGCTCAGCAGGCTTTCAAGCGGATTGGCATTGAACTTAGTGACCGCAATAACGGCAATCAAATGCACCACTAACCAACCGGCGTGCCAGGCGCTGCTGTGAGCCGAAGGTTTACCATGGTGCGGGTCAGTCGGATCGTCGCCGTCATCTTCATGCTCGTAAACAAACAGGCTCTGGTGGGTTTTGGTTTGGATCAGCAAGAACACGCCGTACATCGCGGCGGAAATGGCGGCCACCATAAGCGCTTGACCCGTGGTGAAGTTTCCACCGGGAAAGGTCATTGGCAATACTAAAACGATGATCGCCAGTGGGATCAGCGTAATTAAATACTGTTTGATACCGGCCAGATTGACAAACTGAGTGGCAAATTTACGCCCACCGAGCAGCAATGAAAAACCAACCAAACCACCGGTAACAATCATCACGATGGAATAGAGCGTATCGCGCATCAGCGCCGGAGCGGCATCGCCGGTGGCCATCAACGCCGAGATCAGGCTGACTTCAAGAATAACCACGGAAAGGCTCAGAATTAATGAGCCGTAGGGTTCACCTAAACGGTGTGCCAGCACGTCAGCATGACGCACCACGCTAAACGCGCTGCTCAATATAGCGATCAGCGCGAGGATATTGATGCCGGCAACGGCGGGTAAACTCTGAGTATTGCCCCACAGAGTCAGGACAACTAAGGCGATAACAGGTAGAGCTAATGAGTACTCGCTATGCCGTGTTTTCACGCGGCATGCTTCAGTTTCTGACTTCATTATGATTATTCTCCGTGTAACGATGCGCAGGCGGTCAATCGCAAAATCCAATCAATACTTCGATAAAACTATATATAGCCTATCAAAAAAATGTGTTTTATCGATTAGTTTTTACCTAGCTTTACTTATTTTATGA
The DNA here is from genome assembly GCF_900095695.1 of Hafnia alvei. Classification (GTDB taxonomy): domain Bacteria; phylum Pseudomonadota; class Gammaproteobacteria; order Enterobacterales; family Enterobacteriaceae; genus Hafnia; species Hafnia alvei_B. The sequence goes on from NZ_FMIQ01000006.1 coordinate 226,185, forward strand.
ATTTTTATCACGGTCTGCTCAATTAAATCATGCTAGTTGGCGATACGTTTAACCGCGCGGGAAATGCTGAGAATACATTCATTAGTTTTCTGAAACCAAAGGGAATGACTTTTTTGCGGTATCATTAAGGGATATTAGTGAGAGGAAAGCAAATATGACGGATGCAGGCCAGTGGATTTCAGATTACGGCTATGTTGCGGTGGTGATTGGCAGCATTATTGAGGGCGAAACCATCGCTTTTCTGGCAGGCGCAGCGGCTCACAAGCATCTACTGTCCTATCCTTTGGTTTTGTTGATGACTTTCTTGGGCGCGACGGCGGGGGATTTCACGCTGTATCTGGTGGGGCGGCGGTTTGGTCGTCAGATCTTGGCGCGTTTTAAGCGACAGCAGAAAAAAATCCAACGTTTCCAACAGCGAGTGCGTGAGCATGAAACGCTGCTGATTTTAGGGATGCGTTTTGCCTATGGTTTTCGCACCATTGGACCCATCATCATCGGCTCGTCGGGCGTTAAGCTGCGCAAGTTTGTGCTGCTGAATGTTATCGGTGCGGCGATTTGGGCATTTATTATCGTCACGCTTGGCTATGCCGCCAGCGAGGTGCTGTTCCGTTTGTTCGCCCACGAGCATCAACGGCGCATTGCTTTTGTGGTGCTGATGGTCGCGTTGCTGGTGGGATTAATCGGCGTGAAGTGGTATCGCTCAAAACAGCCTGACAGCGATGCGTAACAAACGATGCATAGAATACAAAGGGCAGAGCGTCCTTTGTATTAGCGCGGGTATGCTGCCCATGCGTTTCATCGTTTACGGTTTTTTAGGACGATACTTTTCCGGCAATTCGGGTACAGGACGCTGGTCGTCAATCAGGTGACGGATGGTAAGTATAGGGTGCCGCCACAGCATTCTCGGGCCAGACCAGCGCATAATTTGCTTCATTTCTTCGCGCTTGGCGGGTTGATAGCAGTGTACCGGACACTGCTTGCAGGCGGGTTTTTCTGCGCCAAAAACACAACGATCGAGGCGTTTTACCGCATAGGCATATAAGTTGTCGTAGTGCTGGTTGTCGCGCTGAGCATCCGGGCAGCGGCGCTGATAAAGCGAGATCATTTTTCTGATCGTCAGCTTTTCCCTTTGAATTCGGCTGTCTGGCATCGCTAAATCTCTCCGCATCATCAATATATAATATTCATTTATCATACATGTATTGATGAGGCCGATTCCATACCCCTTAACGCTGATGGCTAAATGAGGGGAGCGGTGAAATAGAGTGCGCCTGAAACGATACCGATAAAGAGGCAAGCCCAAATGGCGGCAGAACATGCGGTAACACAGTAAACGCGCGTGCGGCTAAAAGTCAGCATTCCGGCGGCCATTGGAACCATATAGCGCAGTACGGCCACAAAACGCGACGTGAACAAGACCAGCAGGCCACCCTTATGCTGTAGTTTTTCGCTGATGCGTTGCAACCTGCCGTTATGGCGAGCGAAAAAACGTGGAAAAAGCATTTTCTGGTTTATCAGTTGGCCAAAATGAAACGTCAGTATTGAGCCAAGAGTGGCGCCCAGCGTGATCGCGAGCCAGACCAGTTCAATAGAAAGCGAAGGCTGGCTGATAGCGATCGCCGCCAGCAACATCAAGGATGCGGGCGGCAGGACCGAGGAGATCATCACGGTAGATTTACCGAGCGCGATAACAAACAACAGGGCAAAAATTTGCGCGGGGTGATCGGCAATCTGTGATAAAAAGCGTTCGAACCATGCCATGAGAATCTCCAAAATATCGGCGCTAGTGAGTGCGTTTTAGCGTAACGGCGCTCAGCAACAGCAAAAGGGAGGCAGAAATCAAGACGGAAACAAACGCTTGATCAAACGCCATATGGGCAAGATGCGTTAGGCTCTGCGCCTGCTCTATATCCATATTTCCCGCCAGCCTCAAGGTTTCGTCGATACTGTCGTAGGCTTCAACATTATCCTCAAACTCAGCGGGAAGAATCAGGCTGTTGCTATAGATCGCCGTCATCATTCCACCCAGCAGGGTAATGCCAAGTACGCTGCCCAATTCATAAGCCACGTCTTCAATCGAGGCGGCCATGCCTGATTTTTCATTCGGCGCGTTGAACATAATGGCGGTTGACGACGCGGTAAATGCACCGCCGATGCCGTAGCCAATCGCAATCAAGTAGCCAAAAATTTCGATAGTGCTTTCCTGATAGCGCAGGGCTAAACCAATGATGCCAAGTCCGGTTATCAGCAGGCTGCCCAATACGATCTTCTGCTCGCCATATTTTGGCAGCAAAAGGCCAGAAAAAGGCCCCGCCAGCGCTGAGGCCAGAGGGATTGGCAGGATGTATAACGCCGCCTGCAGCGGGGATAATCCAACCACGAGCTGAAGGCGTTGGCTGAGCACCAGTTCAACGCCAACCATCGCCAGCATAGCGACCAACGCAATGCAGACGCCGCTGAAAAACATGCGATTGCTAAACAGCGAAAAATCAATCATGGGCGACATGGATCTGCGCTGGCGTTTATAAAACAGCACCAAAAACAGGATGCCAATCAGGGCGGAAAGCAACATTATCGGCCACGAGGCATCTGGTTTACTGAGCTCTTTCAATGCGTAGATCGATGCGACCAGTCCTACCATGATCTGAATGGAACCTAGGTAGTCGCAAGGAGAGCGACTGAGGCTGCCACAGTTTGGGATCCGGTGTATCGCCAGCGGGAAAACCAGCAGAACGACCGGTACGTTAATCAGGAAAACGGAACCCCACCAGAAATATTCCAGCAAAGCCCCGCCAATGACGGGGCCGATCGCCGCGCCGCCGGAGGCAACAGCAGACCAAATACCAATGGCTAAGGCGCGTTCTTTAGGCTCGGTAAACGTATGGCGAATAATCGAAAGTGTCGGCGGCATCATCATGGCCGCGCCCACGGCCAAAAATACGCGTGAGGCGATAAGCGTTGCCGCGGTCGGTGAAAATGCGGCGCACAGTGAGGCGGCGGCAAATACCGGAAGGCCATAGATAAATAATTTTTTGTGGCCGATACGATCGCTTAGCATGCCTGTGGCTGGCAATAGCCCAGCGACAACCAGCGGATACGCGTTGATAATCCATAGTTTTTCTGAAGCATTTGCGTTCAGTGACAGCGTTAGTTTAGGTAGCGCGGTGTAAAGTACCGTCATATCAACAACGATTAAAAACAGCGCACTGGATACGAGTGTGAGCGTTAACCAGCGATAATGTACGTTCATCGTCTTGTCTCTAAAGTCTGTGATGCCGCAGGTGGCGACAATCATTCAGCTAACAAAGTTTATAATTGATAATGTATAGTTTTAATCCATACGTACGTATTTAAAACGAGGGTGTCTAAATGGGACGTCAACGCAGTATCGATAGAGAAAAAGTGCTGGATGCAGCGGAAGAAATTATTGCAAACCTTGGCGCTGCTGCATTGACTATCGACTCTGTAGCGCGTGCGATGGGGATCTCAAAAGGCGGGGTACAATACTGTTTCGGCAACAAAGATGCGCTGATTGATGCCATGTTTGAACGCTGGGGAAATGCCTACGATCGCGTGTTTGATCTGGTGGCAACGCAGGATGACTCACCGACTCATCGCGTTGCGGCGCACGTGGTGGCCACGCATAAATACGATCAGGCTTCCAGCGCCAAGGCGGCAGGACTATTGGTCAGTTTATTGCAGACCAAAGAGCATCTCGAAAATACGCGCCGTTGGTATCGTGAGCGCATCGCGAATTTAGACCTCGATTCCGAGCAAGGAAAGCAGGCTCGAATCGCGTTTTTAGCGACCGAGGGCGCATTTATGCTGCGGTATTTTGGTTTGATGGATATAGATGAAACCGAGTGGGAGTCTATATTTAAGGATATTGAAACGATTATTTTACCCGCAGACAAAAACACAGCTAAAGGCATCAATAAATAATGCGAGATTAACGTTTTAGAACCTAATGGCTGTTCAAAAAATGAGTGGTAAATAACTAAAAAGAAGTAACCATTAGTAAAGGGTTGTTTAAGTTAAATAGATTTCGTTTAACTTGAAAGCATTTTTCTAAATATTCAATAAACCAAAATCGGATTATTAAAACGGGTTTGTTTTTGCAGTGTAGGATTTCCGTGTTTTATGACGATCTCGTTATGGCGAGGCTCCTATACAAACATAAGTTATCGCCCTGATGGTATCGAGAGAGACCACACAGGGAAATACAGGCATCCATCGAATCAAGGTGTTGCCAAGGTAACTTTCAGCAAAATCAATACATTGCTGAATACGTTGTATAGTGCTAAACCCAAGACGTAGGGATCTACTTTCCTATCTTAGTCTTGTTCGCCCCTATGAGGTTTTAATTCTATAGGGAATCAAACTATGTCTTACCATGTAAAAAATGCGATCCACAATCATAATGATGAGTTTGAAGATGATGCCATCGCTCAATATATGAGAACTGACTTCATCATGCTATCTCATATTCTTAGCGTGCAAGAAGCACGTAAAGTTTTTCTTTCCCAACTCAAAACTAACGATATACCAGCACAGGTCTTTGTTGTTGCCGGCGAGCAATTGTGCGGGGTATTACCCGTTAAAAAATTGCTTCAGGAAATGAATGATAACCAGACTATTCAGAATTTAATGGAGCATCATTTTTTTCATGTTAGCCCTGCGGATGAAAGAACTGAGGTTATTTCCCGTATTTCCAAGGAGGATGTCGATATTGTGCCCGTCGTCGCGGGCGGTAAATTAGTCGGATGCCTTACCGAAAGAGAGATTGCGCATTTATTAGAAGATGAAGTGACTGAGGATGCGCAGCGTCAGGGGGCCAGTTTGCCCTTGGAAAAACCGTATCTGGAAACCAGTCCGGTAACGCTGTGGAAGAAACGTTCGGTGTGGCTGCTGCTGCTGTTTGTGGCTGAAGCTTACACCAGCAGCGTGATCCAGCATTTTGAAGAAGCACTGGAATCTGCGATTGCGTTAGCTTTCTTTATCCCTCTGCTCATTGGCACCGGGGGAAACAGTGGCACGCAGATAACATCAACCTTGGTGCGTTCGATGGCGCTGGGCGAGGTGCGGTTACGCGATCTGGGTAAAATTATCCGTAAAGAGATGACGACGTCGCTGATGATCGCGGCAACCTTAGGACTCGCGGGGTGTGTGCGTGCGTGGATGATGGGGATTGGCCCCGAAATTACGCTGATTGTTAGCTTAACGCTGGTTTGTATTACGCTGTGGAGCGCCGTGGTTTCTTCCGTGATCCCCATGGTATTGAAGCGCGTGGGAATTGACCCGGCGGTTGTATCTGCACCGTTTATTGCCACGTTTATCGACGGAACCGGTTTGATTATTTATTTCAAAATTGCGCAGTACACCTTGGGAATCAATTAAAGGCGACGCCGCTTTATATTAAGCGAAGTTCGGAAGATATTTACTGATACAAATATCCCTTCCCATGTGGGAAGGGATACTCATGAGATGATTTAGGCAAGATTAAGAACAGAATGAACCGAATCTACCGACCGGGCACGGCAGCATATTGATATGAACGGAATCGGGATGCAGGTTATACATGCCGCCCCAAAAAGGATCGATCAGCCAGCCCGCGCCTAACGTGGTCAAGTTACCGAATATATACCAGGCATTAGGTCGCGTTTTTAGCGGCATGATAACAGGCTGGAAATCGGCCTTGGAAAAAGTGATCTGATAGCTCAGCCACCCCAAATAAGTACCCGCTGATTTTGGCAGAGTAACCGTTGTGGGCGTGGTTCCTGTGGCGGCAACTCGCCCGTTATTATCAGAAATAACAAACAGAGCCTGAGATGGTGAACTATCTACATAAACAGTTTGAGATTCATCACCAACGATGGCGGCACATCCCGTCAGTGATAATACGGAGCCTAAGGCGAGAGCGGATAATTTTTTCATGTTAGGGCTTATTATCAAATGGGTACTGAACTAAGAGCGACACATTACGTGCAAACTTTAAATGTTCAGACTTCAATTTTTGCCCACACAATCAAACGGCGTGAAAAATGGGAATAGTCAATGAAGGCAGATGATCGGACGATTAGCACTGCTGATCTAAGCCAATTTTTAGCGGGAGCACACCGATGGGGTCGCAGCGGCGTAAGCCGCCTGAGCGCCCCGCGGTGTGGTAGAGCCGTGTATCTCGGTCTGATAAATAGCGAGTATTAACCCGATGGCCTCCTGCCATTAATCCCTTATCGTCCTACGCGCGCCATCAATGAAGCAGGGTAGCGATCGCCCACGATTTTCACGGTTTCGAGCGCGTTGGCGATTTTACGCAAATCTTCTGCGTTCAGCGCCAGATCGGCTGCGCCCAAGTTTTCTGTTAAACGATGAAGTTTGGTGGTGCCAGGAATTGGCACAATCCACGGTTTCTGTGCTAATAGCCAAGCCAGCGCGATTTGTGCCGGAGTGACATTTTTCTCTGCGGCTAACGCAGCAAGCAGCGACACCAATTTTTCGTTAGCTTCCCGCGCTTCGGCGGCAAAGCGAGGCACTTTGCTTCTAAAATCATCAGCGCCAAACGTGGTTTGTGCATTGATTGCGCCAGTCAGAAAACCTTTACCCAGAGGGCTAAAGGGAACAAAACCAATGCCCAACTCTTCCAACAGCGGCATGATTTCCTGCTCGGGTTCACGCCACCACATTGAGTATTCGCTTTGCAGCGCCGTAACGGGCTGAACGGCATGCGCTTGGCGAATGGTTTGGGCGCCAGCTTCAGATAATCCAAAGTGTTTCACTTTGCCTTCAGCAATCAAATCTTTCACGGTTCCTGCCACGTCCTCGATAGGAACCTCGGGGTCAACGCGGTGCTGGTAGAGCAGGTCAATGACGTCTGTTTTTAATCGGCTCAGTGAGCCTTCGACGGCGGCACGAATATGCTCAGGACGACTGTTTAAAATCTGCTGCTTATTATCATTACCGAAGGTAAAACCAAATTTCGTGGCAATGACCACGCGGTCGCGGAAAGGCTTCAGCGCCTCGCCCAACAATGATTCATTGGCATAAGGGCCATAGACTTCGGCGGTGTCAAAAAAAGTCACTCCCTGTTCAACGGCGGTGCGGATCAGTTCTATTGCTTGTTTGGTGTCGGTAGCAGGGCCATAGCCAAAACTCAGCCCCATACAGCCTAGACCCAGCGCTGACACTTCTAACCCAGATTTACCTAGCATACGTTTTTGCATATTAATCGCCTTGTTATTGAGTTCTTTATTGCGGGCAAATGAACGGAGTTACACGTCTAGTTTGCGCTGGGTGAGCCATTCCACCATCGCCGGATCGCGGTGAGAGAAAAAGGCGCTGGTGGCGCTATCAAGCGCGGCGATCTGCGTCATGTCCGTATCAGAAAGTGCAAAATCCAGAATATTGATATTCTCTTCCATCCGCGCTTTGCGAACGGATTTCGCCAACGACACAATGCCTCGCTGATATAGCCAACGCAGCACTACCTGTCCGACGGTTTTGCCGTGGTGGTTGGCAATAGCCGTCAACACCGGATGCTGAAACAAACCATTTTTGCCTTCGGCAAAAGGCGCCCAAGCCTCAGGTTGAATATGGCGGCTGTTCATCCACGGCACGGCGTGCAGCTGCTGATTAAACGGATTGACCTCCACCTGATTTACCGCCGGTACAACACGGTTAAACGCTATCAGGTCGGCAAGTCTGTCGGGATGGAAATTACTCACGCCGATGGCGCGAATTTTTCCTGCCTGCTGTAATTCTTCCATTGCCCGCCACGCGCCGTGCACGTCGCCATATGGCTGATGAATTAAATACAGGTCAATATAATCAAGCTGTAGGCGATTGAGCGAACGCTCAAACTGCGCCTTTGCACCTTCATAATTTGTATCCTGCAGCCAAAGTTTGGTGGTTACGAACAGCTCATCGCGAGCAATCCCGCTTTGTCGCAGGACATTACCCACCTGAGTTTCATTTTGATAAGAGGCCGCAGTATCAATGAGGCGATAGCCCGTTTCGATAGCGTCAATCACCGCACGTTCGCATTCAGCTGCGTCCGTCATCTGAAAGACGCCAAAGCCGAGTAAAGGCATTTCAATACCGTTGTTAAGTGTGACCGTTTGCATGATGCAGTCCTCCGTATGTGACGATAGAGAAAGCATACTCCAAACAGATTTATTCGATTAGATGCCTAAATACGCTAGCCTTTATGAGTTAAATTCATGAATGATAAGCTGAGTAGGACCATTATGAGTATCAACTGAAGAAATGAGGTATTCGCGTTGATAGAAGGTAGATTGCTTGATGAATATTAGCAGTATTCGCTAATTAACCGCGGCGCGGTGCCGCGTTAATGCTATGTCACGTTAATGCTATGTCACGTTGGTGCTGTGCCACCGTTATGAACTTCAGGGACATAAGCCGCTAGAACAATGAGGTCATAATTATCAGGCCAGTTATATTATTGTGTAGGATGCACTATTGAAGGAAAAACATGCTCCTTGATAATATTGATAAGGGAATTAAAGTTTCTATTTTTTAACGAAATTTTATTATATGACATATAAATTTTCACAGGCTCTAGTGTGATATCAAGCTCAAGCATTTTAATGTTAAAGCTATCGGAAAATTTATCAAAAAACGATTTTGGAATAAAGCTAATTGCACTGGTTTTTTCTGCTATAGCAATATTCGTAATGATGGAATTGCTGGAGAAAATAAATTTACGGTTAGGGAAGTAATCATCGATATCGCTTTGTACTTTTAATCCTCCGTTATGAGCGATGCTTGAGAAAATAGATTTTTCAGCAAGTATATCTTCTTTGGTTAATTTTGAGTCTAATCGAGGATGATTTTTAGCGCATACGGCAATAACATCTTCAATGAGCAGGATTTCAGAGACAGTTGAAAAACTGTAAAAAGGTTTGACGTCAAAAATAATATCAGCCTTCTTCTGTAATAAGATGTTTTCGATATTATTTTCTTTTGTATCATTGTAATTGTTTGAGATATTGATATTAAGATCCCTGTTTTCGATTTCAGCACAAATTTCAGGGAGTAAACGCACCCCGAGGTAAGGGGACGCGTGAATGATAAATGAACTCTGCAAACTGACGTCTGAGATATAATCTAGACTTTGACGAACATGGGATAGCCCATCCTTGAGGCGATCGTAAATATTTTCAGCTACCGTGGTGGCAAATAGCGTATTTCCTTCACGGACAAATAGCGGATCAGAAAAATAGAGCCGTAGTTTACTCAGTGATTGGCTGATAGCAGAAGGCGTCACGTTCAATATAAGCGCTGTTTTAGTCACGCTTTTGTGCAGAAAAACGGCTTCAAAGATAACCAGAAGATTAAAGTCAATGCCTTTACTTTTTGGTGAGAGATTGCGATGTGTATTTTTCATGGTATTTTCCTTTATATGTTTAATTCCAATTGAAAAAATATATGATCTGTTTTCTATTCATAACGGAAATATACTCTATAAAGAGCATGCAATTGAATTGCAAAAAATTAAACAATAAAGTAACCAATATTTAACATGGTAAGGTGGATTGTGTGGCTAGTATTGGTTAATGATTTACTGTATAAATTTTTTATCTTTATTGTTTTGCGAAATGATTTTTTAAAAATGTGATACGCTTTATTGGTATTGTAAAGCTGATGGCTTAAATAGAGAGTCGTTGTTTTTATTATAGGTATTATAAAGATTAAGAACGCAACTTACAGTCGTGGAGACAATAAATTCATTAGCCGAAAATGGGGTTAATTAACTGGCGACAGAAACCTCATTCTTTGAATTAGCATGCTAATAATATTGCCGCATATACTTATTATGCGCACTGTTCGCTGTTTTAACTCTATGTTAGGTGAGGTTGATAAAACACAACCTCAGCTATTTATTCGTGATACGGAATTTATTTATATTGGAACGTAAGCTCCACGGAGCCTGCAATCGTACCAGACGTTGCCCCTCCTGCTGGAGAGATCATTCTGGCATGCAACGGAAATGATGCCTGATGTGTGGCTTGAACCACGGCAGTACTGATGGTATCTCCTGGACCAATAGTGGCTGAGCTGGTTTGCTGAGAAGCAATTTCAATTGCCACGTTGGTGCTACTCCCCCCGGTGTTCTGAAAATATTTCGTCGCACCTTCGGCCTCTCCACTGAGTTTCATATCAACTGAGCGCGTTGAGGCAGGGCAGCTGCTTAGATCAATAGTAAAGTTAGCCCAATCCGTTGCACTGCCGGGCGAATTAAGTACGTTGGCATAAAATGAGCCTAAATTTACATCCTGATTTGCCGAGGCTTCAACGGTGCAGGAGGAGGCAATCACGGTTGCACTCACTCCCAGACTTGTATCCGATGCCAGACAGGAGAGCGAGGTAAACAGCGTTGATATCAGCAAACTGTTTAAGGCAACCCTAGATTGCTTGCTAAGGATGAACATAATGGCTTCCTGTTAGCAGTGAAATCAATGGTAGTTAAAGGTAACGTCGATGGCGGTGGTATAGGTATCCGGCATAACTGCGCCCGTAATAGAGTGCATGCGCGCTTTCACTTTAAAGGAGGCGGCATTGCTGGCTGTCGCAACGTTATAGGTGCCGCTGGCGTTGGTGAGCAGGGTGCTGTCTGCCGACTTTGCCAGCTGAATACTGCCGGTGGTTACAGCGGTGCCGGCGCTATTCTTCATTTGATAGCCGCTGGTATCGCCGCTGATGGCCGGGCCGCTAAACACGGCGTCGATGCTTTTAGTGGTTGATGGGCAACCGCTTAAAGATATGGTGGCATCACCAGACCAGGCCGAGTTGGCATTTGACGCGGCAACATCATTGGCATTTAGAGCGAAATTGAGGGGGATGGATGCCGGAGCCGAGGTGGTGCAGGCTGCCGCAGAGACCGTCGCAGTAATATTGATCACGGTATTATCGGCAGCTCCTGCGGAGCTGGATAATACTGCGGGAAATATAAATGCTAGCGCAAGGGGATATATATTTTTGTTTATCATAGTATGTAATTCCATTTTCAAATTAACGCATTATTGAAATGCGTAGGTTAACGTAACTGTACTGCTGACAGTACCGGTGGTGGCCTCGCCAGAGTCATCATTGTGTAAACGAAACTTTAAGGGGATTGTCTGACTCAACTCCCCACCTGTATTACGTGCTATAACAACACCATTATAAATGGGAGTATCGGTCTCCAAAATGGCAGCGCCTTCGATGCCAATATGCTCAGCTGTTCCTGTTGAACCAATATATGCTGGGTTTGCCGTTGATACTGGGGCGCTTACCGAAATAGTAAAGCTAGTAACTCCGACGCAATCCGTTAAATTTATATCTAACTCTTTCCAGTCCGTGGCTGCGCTTGAGCTAGCAAAATCGGCAGCAATAATATTGCCAAAATTAACAGATGCGAAAGGTGTTGCTATTGTGTATGGTGGAATCACTACCGTTCCACGATAGTGTATTTGTACTATTTCAGGAGCCGCTGAAAACGCATGGCTACTTGTTAATAATAAATAGAAAAACATCATTTTTTTAATCATAAAGTTTCCTTAATGATAATCAAAACTTATTGTTACTGTAGTTTCAAAATCTCCAGCGCTTATTTTTTTGCTGCTAGTTGATACGGGTTTTGCATTAATGCTGAAATTTGATTCATTGTATGCATTCATTAATAATCCTTTATTTAATGGTATGACTTCCCCAGAGTCCGCCCATGTCAGTTTAATGCCTAAATTGCTTTTGTTTGTATTAATAACCCCGTCGGAAGCATTGGCATATCCATTTGCAGATGTCACGGTAACAGTCACTGGTTTTTTTTCATCTGTAGTAGAACATGACATACCGATTGGCGCATTTTTTACCTCTGCGGAGCCATTTTCTATTTGGCTTGGGGATAATTGGGGCCATGTAAAATTCATATCATGTGCTGTTGAAACTGCACAGGTGGCACTGTTTATTATTATGGTTGCATTAAATCGAAGATATCCAGAAAGGTTATTTTTATCATCGTAAAATTTCCCCACCAGTGCATTTTCCCACGTGGTTGAACCTTTAATTCCACTATTATCAAGAACCAAATCTAGCGTCATAATATCCCCAGGCAGAAGGGGAGAGAAACCGCCTCCTAAAAGCTGTGTTTGACCACGTCTTACTCCTGGGGCCAAATATGCATCGCGTTTCCCACCTGTATTTGCGGTAATCTTGAGTAAACAGATACCTCCTGAAATGACTTCGTAGCAATGCTCAGCATCGTAGCGCGTCTTATTATCATCATTGACAATAGCAGGCGTGCCTTCACGTCGATAAGCACCGACAGGAATAGTAACCTTGCCAGTTGTTGATATATTATTTACGGTCAAAGTGCCCATGTTAACTATAACATCATCGCTATATGCATACGACGAACTAAAAATAACAATGAAGATGATAAATCTAAAATAAGCAAGTTTTAGTTTGCTATTTATGCTATTAAACATAGAAAACCTTTTAATTTATAGTTTGCAAGTGGCAATGATGATCGGTAATGATTCAGACTGCTGCTGAGCAGTTATCTCATATTTAATTTTACATTTTCGGTTTTTATCAGTGCCCCACTGAGCAATAAGCAATCCTTGCTCAGGTAATCCACTTAAGAATGTTTCACCCTGTTCCCCAACGATGCCTGTACTTATAGAATCACTATTTTTTGTATCGCTTTCCGTTTCATTTAATAATGTTACGGTGGCACCAAAAGGCAACGGCTTACCATCTTCGCGTTTCAGCGTCATCATCACGCGATAACCTACGTGCGCATTAAAATTAGCTCGAACGATCGCTCCGCGTGACGGAATAACATCTTTGGCGCTCTCGTCAAGTTCCACTTTATCGCCCAGCGTTGTGGTATCTAAACCCACGCTGGTTCGACGGTAAGGAGAAAGGAAGGGCACAACGGCATAGCCGCGGAAATCGGTTTTCACCCCGGTGTTATTGACTATTCGGGCATTGTCAGCGCCGGGCGCTTCGACTAAAGCCACGGTATCTCCCAGCGGCTGCGAGAGCGTGATGCCGTGACTATGTGCAATGATACCGCCCTGGAGCCCGTAGTTGACCCGGTGTGAATCCTTGCTGTAGCTGTAGCCGATGTTACTGTTGCCGTATTGCCCTTGATAATTCAGGCTGGTATTCCCGGTGTCGCCTTGGCCTTGATTGGTATAGCCTTCAGAAACGCTGTAGCTAAGATTGTGATCCTCAAGCAACGTACCGCTAATCCCCGCCTGATTTTGCACCCGACCGTTAGAATCGTGACTCATGCTGTAGTTTGCCGAGGCGGATTTTAGCCAGTGATCGAGCGGGATAGAGACATTAATCGATATTTGCCGGTCATGTTCTTCGTTGCCTACATAGTTATCGTTATAGGCAATGTTGTAGGAAATACTGTTCCATGTATTGCTGTAGCCTGCCTGCAGGGTTTGTTCTTTTTCACTGCTGTCCCAATAGTCTTGCAGGCTGGCAGAAAAGTAGAGAGAGCCGCCGTTTTCGCCGAGTTGCTGGCTGACCGACCCCTCGACGCGGCTGCGCTTATGGGTGCGAATGTTAAAATCTGCATAATCGTCGTGGTCATCGTTGAGGGTGACCGAATCATCCAGGCTGTAATAACCGCTGGTGGAATAGCGATAGCCCACTAAGCGAAAATCGGTGTCTGTCTCAGCGAAAGTTTTGGCATATAAAAAGCGATAAGACTGGCCGCTGTCGGTTTCATCTTCGGGCTGTTGGGTGCGGGCCTGAGTGACATCGAACGAGATAGCGCCAAGATCGCCCATGTTTTTACCAATACCCAGCGCGGCAGAGGCATATTTTTGCGTGCCCTGCATACCGCCGTAAACCGTTAGCCCTTTGCTGAAACCACGGATCAGCGTGAATTGCGCAAACTCAGGTTTATCGGAGCCATAGCCGTTGCGATATTGCCCAGCCGTAGCGCTGAATTTGAGGCGGCCTTCACGTTGCAAAATAGGTACGGAGGCGTACGGCTGAATATAGGTTTGTTCGCTGCCGTCTTGTTCTTTAATAGTGATTGTAAGGTCACCGCTGTCAGAACTAGGGTAGAGATCGTTAATCTCAAACGCGCCCGGCGTGACATAGGATTGATAAACGGTATAACCGTTTTGCTTGATGGTGACCTGCGCATTGGTTTTAGCAATACCGCGGATCACGGGCGCAAAATTTTTCATGCTGTCTGGCAGCATGTCATCGTCGGAGGCAAGCTGTGCGCCACGAAACTGAAAACTATCAAAAACGTCGGCGCCAGAATAGCTGTCGCCCATGGTGAGTTCCGCTTTAAGCGGAACGATGGTGCGCTGCAAATAAGTGTTAACATTGTTGAACTCACGCTGGCCGTTGTTTTGGTTCCAGGTAGAGTAGTTACGCAAACGCCAAGCACCAAGGTTGAAGCCGCTGCGAAGGTTTAAATAGTAGTCATTCTGATCGTCACCATTGGCACCGGTGAAATTGTAATTCAGCAATAATGCGGAAATACCGTCATCCCATAAAGCGGGGTCAACGTATCCTCTGGCCGAATTAGAGACAAAAATCTGTGGCACGCTGATATCTAAACGCAGGCGGTCAAAATCAAAAGTCGTTTTTGCCGCGGGAATAGCCTGTAAAAGGTTGCTGCACTGTGCGGTTGATGCTGATGTTGTGGCTGAAGACGCGGTGTCTTTTTTATCGGTACTCTCCGCCTTTGTTGGTGTTGTTGGCGTTGTTGAACTTGCCGCCATTGACTCGGCCGAATCTGTTTTAACCCCGTAGTTACGCAGAGTTTCTTCCGTAAAGCAGGGGATTAATCCCGTGGCGTCTTTTTGCACGACCGCTGCCGGAGCCGTGATAAATTCGACTTCTCGGTGATCGACAGGATTACCATTGAGATAAACATCAACCAGATATTTGCCCGGCATTTGGTTGTCAGACTGTGCTGCGAAGGAGGAAAGGTCAGAAACATCGCTGCCTGCGCCTAAGTTTTCTAAAAACGCAGGGTTAAAGTTTGATCTTGCAAAGCAGTGCCCCGACAACACCAGCAGGGTAAGAGTACTTAACGTAAAATATCTATGGCTTTCCCTGCACAAAGAAGTCAATGCATTCATTTTTTTCTTTGTAGATATTATTGACGGCAACATGTTTGTCTCTTTAATAAACAATCGAGGTAATACGCAATTAGTGTGCAGTTACAGTTTTTGACACGCCGCCGAAATCATTAATGGCACTAAATGATATCTGCCCGCGTTGCCCAGCAGAGAGCGGGTAGTGGGCTTCTGATTTGGCCTCAACCATGTTTATTTCTTTCACGTCTTTACCGCCAACGGTGATTTCATTAAAGCTGACGGAATATTGGGAAGGGTTTTTCACCACCAGATCATTACCCTGAATAGACCACTGAAGTTGCTGGTAGGCGTCTTCAGGTTTGCCCTGCAAACCTTTTGGGCGATAAAAGAGTTTAATCCGCGTTTTAATTGCCACCTGAAGCGTATTTTGTGTAACCGAGTCATCAGGCACGGGAGGAATAGCTTTAACGTTAATATAAAACACAGATTCTTTATCATCAGGAAGATTGCCTGATGTTTTAACAATGCGTAGCATATTTAACTTATCTGCACCTAAACGGAATAACGGCGGGGTTATTGCAAAAGGTACTTTCTTATTTCCCGTATTGTCATCAATCCATGACTGAACGAGGAAGTATTGATCGATATTTTTATTCTTAATAGAAACAGAGGTTTCTTTATTACTCGCATCGTATACAACCCGCGTGGCACTTAAAACCACGCCCCCTGAGTCCGTCGCAGCACTCAATGCGGAGTGAGAAATAGCTAATAATACAAAAGAGCAGAGTGCGGATTTAGCGTGCATGATATTAACCTTTTGGCCTATGAGATTTTAGGTCATAGCGCCTTATAAAAAATAAGCCCAAGTACAAATATGAAAAACAGTTGTCCCTTGGGCTTTAGCCAATAAATAGATTAAATGAAGGCTATTAAATTATTGGTAGGCGATAGTAAAGTCGGTTGTGGCGTTAGCATCACCCGTGGTTGCGGTACCCAAAGATTTATAGCGGGCATTGAAATACAGAGACTGAGAGGCTGCTTTAGGCGTCAGAGTCATAGCCGCTGACGCTTTGTTTGGTGAAAGCATCGCACCTGCTGAATCAGAAATTTCGATACCTACGTTGCTTGCCGTGGTCCCCGTGGCTGAACCATCAGGAGAGTTTACGGCGAACAGAGTTGGATCCGCTACGCCAGCGCCGCTTGGTGTGGCCACTGATCCGCCAAAGGTGATTGATGCTGATTTCACTGTTGCGCTACAGTTCAGCAGATCAACTTGGAACTGTTTAGATTCTGACTTTGCGCCAGCAGTCGCCATTTGTGATGACGGTACGTTGCCTAACGTAACATCACGGTTCTGACTTGGAATAGAAACTGTACACGGTGCATCGGTAATTTTACCTGTAAAGTTGATTTTGCCATCGGCTGCCATTGCAGATGTTGAAGCAGCAGAAGCCAAAGACAGCGCAATAAGAAGTGCAGTTTTATTAGTCGACATTTAAATTTCCCTTTTTTGCTAACATAACTAAAATAATACTAGGTAGTGTAAATAAATCATAAATGCGGAGAACTGGAAGAGTAAATGCTCATCGCTCTTGCATCCTTGCATCGATGTTTTATCTTGGAGGCATCATACAATCAGAAAAGTATCATTCAAGTTATTATATCTAACAGTGCGATTTAGTTTAATTAAATACCTGCTGATATATTGCGTAAATATCGCATGGTAGAACAGTTTATATTGTCATGAATCACTATGATCGATAATTTACCCCGGTTATTTCCAGCAGGGTATTATTCTTTGATAACTTGGCTACGATTTATTTAGGCAGGAACCCCCTTAATCCGCCGTAGTATATATCTGAGAACGCCTTAGGGAGGCCGTTAGATCAGGCTATGTTCTCAACAAAAGGAATGACACGGACTAAATTTATGCCTGAACAGCAGCCTAAAGGCGAATGTGACTTCGTCAAGCTGGCGGTATGCTAGAAAAATGACCGGAGAATCGTTGGCACGGAATCTTCAGAAAAATGGCGTGAGAGTATGAGAAAACCTTGCAGCGCTGCGCCGTCATGTATCAATAACTCTCAGTAAATAATTATAAATCTCGCGAAGTTCAGTATTTTCTTATTAATAATATTTTCCTAAGAGTATAAATTAGGCATGTTGATAAAAAACAACCGCCAGCTAAGTAATAACACTCTTTAAATTTCAAAGAAATATTCGGGTTTATAATGGTTATATTTTTTATCAACATGAGGTTATTTATGGTTATTTCAGAATAGTGTTAATGAATAATCTTTTTTTTGTATTTCTCGCGATCTGACATCCTTTAAAAAAAGGGGTATCGATATAATATCCGCTATATTATTCTTAATTTCTATGAATGAGATCAAATGAGACTAATAGGGTTTATTCGATTATTTCTCTCTTGTATAATTCAAACTTAAATAGGCTATTCGATAAGATGGATGAGGATAATGAGATTCTATTTTTAACGGCGAAGGCCAATGATATTGAAGGTTTAAGTCACACAGGAGCTTACGGCTAATGAATGATGTAAGTAAGGATGACACGATATTCATCCTTGGGGATGGCATTCGGTTTGAGCCTGAAAAGCGCTGTCTGATTAATGACTTTGGTACAGTGATTAACCTACCAGAAAATAGTTATAGGTTCTTGCTTCTTTTATTGGAAGGGGAAACCGATAAACAAAATATTATCAATCAGGTATGGCATGAGCAGCGGGGTTCGGTGAGTGACAGTAGCTACTATGGCCAAATCTATATGTTGAGAAAGTCATTTGATCAGATCGGTCTTTCAAGCGCATTTATAAAAACGATACCTAGAAAAGGCGTTAAGTATATGGGGAATGTGCTACGTGAAAAAAAGTTTCTACCCGATAGCGGTCCTGAGGCTAACGCGGCAATACTATCGTTAGCCACATCGACTGGACTCACTGACGCGCCAACGTCTCCCTTAGAGGCCATGGGATATGCTTACCAGAAGGAGCCATCGAATAGCGGGAAAGAGTGGTATCACTCACGCCGGTGGAATGTTTTTATCTCAATATTATCGCTGCTGGCGGTGTGTTGGATATCAACGCTTGTCGTTGTGGTTATCTTATTTTTTGCTAAATAACTCTCAGCGTTGTTTATCAATCATAAATTATAAAAACAAATATGACCTCAATAAGGACTCCTGAGGCGCAATATATTCTAATGGCTCCGTCGTTACCTATGGGGCATCGGCAACAACAAGATGGTTATTAACACGCCACCGAAATGGCGGATTTAAATTTACAAGGAATACCAATGAACACTTTTTTAACTAAATGTTATGTGGCTGCTCATGTTCGTTTTCATGAGTTTGGTAAAGATCAACGCGGCGTGACTGCGATTGAATATGCATTAATCGGCGTAGCCATGGCTACACTGTTGGCATTTATTCTTGGCGATCAGAACTCCGGCTTCTTGGGCGCATTGAAAGAAACGTTTGATAAAATTGCTGAAGCAATCAAAAGCGTTACTATCAGCAAAACTACGCCGTAACGGATTACAACACCATAATGCACTAACAATAAGTTAGAACGTATTTATTGTAAGGCTCTCTGTTTAGCAGCAAGAACATCATGGATGATATTCTTGCTGCATTTTATTGTTCACTTTTCTAATAACTAAAATGGAAATAGACATGGCGTGGTTAATCAAAGCTAATTTTATTGTCACCTGCATAATTTTGATTTTTATTATGTGGCAGGACATTTTTTTTAGAAAGATTACCCACACGAGTCTTTTGCTACTCGCCATATCGCTATTGCCAATGATTCTTTTGCAATCACACCTGCCAAATATTCTGTTCGGTCTTATCGCTTTAACCGGCGGTTTTGTTCTTTTCATTGCTCGGTTATGGGGCGGCGGTGATGCCAAACTGGTCACGGTATTAGCAATCTCCTTTCAGGGCAGCGCATTTTATGATTTTTTGTTTTTAACTGCATTTATTGGCGGCATTGTCGCTATCGGCGGTCTTATTTTTTTTCGTAATAATCTACGTAGTCACGGCGTGCCTTACGGTGTCGCTATTTCTTTAGCATTTATCCTTATCTATCCCGTGGCGTCTTTTTATTATTAATCCTGCTTAGGACATCTTAATGAACCATCGCATGCTTTTTTTTCTTTCAATAATTGTTATTGCAGTCGGAATCGCCGGTATTTTTGTGCAAAAGCAAACGCCAGAGATCGCTGAGGTGAAGTCTGCGCCTCAGACAAGTCATACCATCATGGTGGCTGAAGCCATAAGGGAGCTAAAACCTTATGACATCTTAGATCGTGATGATTACAAAATAACGTCGATTGAGATTTCCAAAGAAAGCAAAGATCGCCGTGATATTTCCTCATTAGATAACGGAGATCTTCAGGGATACTTAATTAGACACAATATTTCAAAAGGCAGCATTATTTTACCTGAAATGGTGGAGTCACCGAAGAGTCCAACCTTCTCAGCTCACTCACTGAGAAGCAATGAGACACCTTATAGCTATAAAATTAAGCCGGAGGACGAATATCTTCTTTCTTCTCTTTCTATTGGTGATGAAGTCTCACTCTACATCCGATTAGTTGAGGTTGATAAAAGCAAAAAAAATAATGTGGGTCTGGTGACTGAAGGCAGTAATAACCCAGACAAAAACATGAAGCGCTATGCAATTAGCCGCGTGATGGGGCCCATCTCTATCGTAGATATAAAAAAAACACCTAAAGCCGTCAGCAAAAGCTATAGCGGGGATGATTCGGTCGGAACCGTGGTATTGAGATTAGACAGTCAACAGCTGGCTGAACTCAAGGTCGTTGAGAAGGCAGGTGAAATTCTATTATTCCCGTTTGACGAATATGAGAATGAGAACAACCAAAAAATAAGAATGGATGAAGTATTGCCCCAGTTTAATTCCGTTAAAGAGTTGAGAGGTGGAGAGTGAGTTTTTGTTTAACAAAGCAACACGATAAATACCCAAAAATAAGACGAGTAAATTCAAGAGCGCTATGGCTGCTGGGCGTAACGGGTTTATTTCTCTCCTATTGTGCGCATGCTCAAGAGGTCTACATGGAGGCCGGAGAGTCTCAGGTTATTCAAGTCGACGGAAATATTGACACGATTTTCATCTCTGCGCCTAAAGTGGCCGACTATGAAATTATCGGTGACCGAGGCGTGATGGTTTATGCCAAAAGCGATGGTCAAACCGATCTCATTGCCTTTGATAAAAATGGTGACCAGCTCATTAAAACCACGCTGGTGGTTGACCCCATTTTAAGCGCGGTGCAAAAAAAAGTGGGGCAGTTGGTACCGGATAGTCAAATTTCGATTCAAAAAGTGGGCAAAACCTACATTTTGAGCGGAACCGTGGCCACAGAAGAAGATCGCGACCGTGTTTATCAAATTGTGGGTGAAGGCGTCGGCGCTAAACGCACGGCGAATAAAAAAGATGTGCCGAGTATGAGCGGCGGCAGCGCGGGTGGAAGCGAAAACAGCAATGCCTGGCTTGATGAGGTGGTTTATCAGGAGGTGATCAACAAGTTAAAACTGCCGATCACCAATCAGGTCAACGTGAAGCTCTCGGTCGTCGAGGTGACCAAGACGTTTAGCGATAACGTGGGCATTGATTGGGGAACCATCAGCGGAACCGGCGGCAATATTACGCCCGGCACGTTCCGCTTTGTGAAATTCAACGCCGACACGCTGAGTTCGCTGGTGCATGCCATTAGCAATGACTCGGTGGCTCGCGTGCTGGCTGAGCCGAATCTTTCCG
Source organism: Hafnia alvei (assembly GCF_900095695.1). Lineage (GTDB taxonomy): Bacteria > Pseudomonadota > Gammaproteobacteria > Enterobacterales > Enterobacteriaceae > Hafnia > Hafnia alvei_B. Next base: position 247,062 of record NZ_FMIQ01000006.1, read on the forward strand.
TATTATCGGGCGAATCCGCCGAGTTTCTGGTTGGGGGGGAGGTGCCGGTGGTTACCAGCTCTGCCAATGGGTCCAATGTCCAATATAAGGATTTTGGTATCAAGCTCAACGTGGGCGCCAAAGTTAGCAGTAGCAAACGTATCCGCGTGACGCTGGGGGAAGAGGTCAGCAACGTGGATAGCACCTACAGCACCAACGCCGGCGACTCGTTCCCTGCATTCCAAACGCGTCGGGCAAAAACTACCGTTGAACTTGCCGATGGAGAAAGCTTCCTACTGGGCGGGCTTATCAGCAATAACGAACGCGAAGATCTCTCGCGCCTACCGTTTATTGGTGATGTACCGATTCTCGGCGCGCTGTTTAGAAATGCGAAAACCGAGCGCACACGCGGCGAACTGGTGGTGGTCGCCACCGTTAACCTGGTTAAACCCGTCACCATGCGCGACATCGTTTTGCCAGATTTTCAACGTACTTCAACGCTTGCCCGTTTTATGAATTTTGAAGGCATCAGTAATTTACGCGATAGAAAACTTGCTGAAGGCTTTGTCGAACAGGGAGGATTTATTAAATGAGGATCTCACCTCTATTCCGTTGTGCTCTTTTATTCATGGCGGTGGCATCGTCTGCCAGCTGGGCTAGCCAATTAGAAAAGCACGGTTCACCACAAATAACTGAACAGGTCATTGCGCTAACGTCAAGCGACCAAATTTCTAAAGAAATTGCGGTGGGCAAAATTATTAATCAAGCCAGCGGTGGGTTTAACGGTTATATCCGCCTTGAGTGGTTTGATGATGATTTTTCGACCACCGCCAAGCAGGTGAGACAAGATCTGATTACCAAAGGCATCACGCCGGAGAGGATCTCTTTAGCCTATCAGGGCGGCGGCTATCGCACTCAAGAAGCCTCGGGTATTCAGGTTCATATTCAAAAAATTACGCTGCGTTTACCTGAGTGTCGCTATATGACACAGAATTATAAGTTTGATCTTTATGATGATACGGGATGCGCCATTAACAACAATCTCGCTTCCTCACTGGTTAGCCCATACAAATATTATTTCTGAGGAAGAGCAAATATGCTGTTATTCCCACAAAAGGACGATGTTAAGTCAGCGCAGAATGAGAAAGCATTTTATGTTTTATCCTCGCGCAAGGTCATTAATGAAGAGCTAAGTCAATTATTGCGATTAGCCGGTTTTAATCAGGTCACCAGCGTCCTGCAAGATTTAGATTCAAGCCATAATCTGGCTATTTCTGAAAAAGACTATGGCATCGTTATTGATATTGGGCGTCAAGAGTATATCGATAATATTGTGCCCGCTATTTTAGCCATGGTGCCGCGTGGCGTATGGTGCTGCGTGGTTGGTGACAGCGATTCTATTATGCTGGCACAGGCGTTCTTGCGCGATGGTATTCAATATTTCAATTTAAACTCTCAGCGTGAGCTTTTTGTTCAGTCGGCTATTTCGAGTACTAATCTAAAATCAATGCGCTGGGCGGTCAGCATTAGCATATTGGGCTGCAAAGGTGGGGTAGGTAATAGCGCTATTGCCTACCAGACCATCAGTAATATTGTGCAAGCCAAAGAAATGCCGTCGCTCTTTGTTCAGGGCGCGGCCGGTTCGCGCGACCTTGATTTGCTTACGGGCAAAAAAATGGTGCAGGAAATTGTGGCTGGGCAAAAGAATCTTGATCTTATGAGCAGCAGCAGCTCGCTATATCCCGATCTCTCATTAGATGGCTTCCAAAAATATAATTTTGTGCTGTTTGAAGAGGCTATTAATACCGCCAATAAAGAGACGCTACGCCAGCTGGTTGAAAGTTCCTCCTGCCTAGTTTTAGTCATGGATCGTTCAATGGCATCAGTGCGGGTTGCGCGCGGCATGATCGAAGTCGTCGAGTCGCTTAATCGCTCCCAGCTGGCACCGCGTAGGCTATTTATATGCCTAAATGACAGTCGACCATTCAGCATGAATATGTTGAGTATTGAAGATCTGCAGTCGCTATTAGGACGACCAATGGATGTGGTGTTTCCCTATAACAAACAAAAGGATGGTATCACGCGTTTTGCTGGCCTAAATCGCAAAGTTGCGCCTATCGACCAACTCACTCGCTTAATTCTCGGCGGGGCTCCGGTCCACAAAGGATCGATCATCCATCGATTGATGAAAAATGGCCTGCTGAAAAAAAGTCAGGTGGCGTAAATGGACATCAGCGTTGAAATTCAAGAAGCACTGCGCGATGGCGTATTACAAAATATCGAGATTAATACCATTGAAGCATTAGTAGACGATCGTATCCAGCTGCTAGCTGAAATGAATCGTGTGCTGGAGCGCGTGGCTGAACAGCAAAATATCTATTTGAATTCCCAAAACCAAAATAGCTTTGCTGAAATGATGGCGGATGAAATCCTTGGCTATGGTCCATTGAGGCCGCTGCTGGAAGATGAAACCGTCAGCGATATTTTAGTTAATGGCCCCGAAAATATTTATATCGAACGAGCGGGTAAGCTGGAGCTCACAAAATGCCGGTTTATTAATAATAATCAATTAACCGATATCGCCAAACGGTTGGTACAAAAAGTAGGTCGCCGCCTCGATGAAGGACGACCGTTGGTGGATGCGAGGCTACATGACGGCAGTCGATTAAACGTTGCGATCCCGCCAATAGCGTTAGACGGAACCTCTATCTCTATCCGTAAATTTGGTAAAAGCAATATCGAGCTGTCCGATCTTATTCGGATGAACGCCATGAGCGGACAGATGGCTAACTTCTTGATCATCGCCGCGCGGTGCCGGGTCAATATTATTATTTCCGGCGGGACGGGCTCGGGGAAAACCACGCTGCTCAATGCGCTGTCGAAGTATATCGATCCCAGTGAACGCATTATTACCATGGAGGATGCGGCCGAGCTGCGCATGATGCAGCCCCACGTTTTAAGAATGGAAACGCGCTTGGCGGGGGTTGAAAATACCGGCCAAATTACCATGCGAGCGTTATTAATTAACTCACTCCGCATGCGTCCCGATCGAATAATTGTTGGGGAGTGCCGTGGCGAAGAGTCCTTTGAAATGCTTCAGGCAATGAATACCGGGCATGATGGATCTATGTCTACGCTGCATGCGAATAACCCTCGTGATGCCATTTCCCGCTTGGAGAATATGGTGATGATGGCTGGAATGAATATTCCCATGGAGTCAATTCGCCGCAATATTGTCTCCGCCATTAACATCGTTATTCAAGTATCGAGATTAAATGATGGTAGCCGAAAAGTAATGAACATTAGTGAGGTTATGGGGATTGAAGGCGATCGCGTAATTCTGCAGGATATTTTTACTTTTCAAAGTCAATCTGACCGTGACGAAAATGGAAAAATTAAAGGTGAGTTTATCAACCATGGTTTGTTAATGCGTTCTACCGTGATGCGTAATGCGGTGATGTTCAACGTAAGCGATGACCTAAAGCATATATTTGGCATGGAGTGAGAAATGTCGTTTCTGATTCTATTTATTGGTTTGGTGGTTTTTGGTCTTAACTTTTATAACTGGCGAAAGCTGACCAAGATAGCCGCTAAAAGCACGTTTAATCCCAGACAGTATCTTGTATTTAGCTATATCAAAAATACGTGGCAAGAGTGGAAACTCTATGCGCTGGGAGATTACAGCCTAAAAGGTATGAAGGGCGGAATCATTGCCTGTGGGCTGCTGCTGGTCTTGCTGTTTCTGAATGCCAATTGGCTACAGTTTGACGTTTCATTTTTTCTACCCGTGACGTTGATCGTGATGTTTATTGCCCAGCTGAGAATTGGACGCAGCCTGCATCGGCGCTATTTCGAAGATCGTTTCCCAGAAGTGCTATCGGTGGTCAATGCGGCGGTATCCGCTGGGAACAGCATCCATCAGGCATTGCATCGCTGTGGCGAAGGCATTGATGGCGACTTAGGCGCGACGTTTCATCGCATCGATCGTCGTTTGAATCTTGGAGAAGAACCCGAGCGCGTTTTTAATGACGCGTGGCAAAACTATCGCTACCGAGAGTTTTATTTCTTTGTGGTGGTGATGCTGGTGAGTTTGCAACACGGTGGGCAGCTGCGCACTTTAATTGGCCGATTATCGCGGATTGTGAATAACAGCAAAAATATGGCGCGCCGTAAGTCTGCTATGACCTCAGAGGCCAGAACGTCGGCCAAAATTGTGGCATCTATTCCACTGCTGTTTTTCTGCGGCATGAAATATTTCAGCCCGCAAAACTTTGATTTTGTGGTTCACGATCCCGTTGGTCGCCTGATCCTTTATTACGTCATTGCCAGTGAGGCGATTGGCATGATCATTATCTGGATTCTGTTAAGAAGGGCGCTCTAATGACGATGCTTTATTTAACGATGCTGCTGCTCGGTATTTTGCTGGTGCTGGTGGCTATACGCCAACAGCAGCATTGGAAGAAACAGCGAGAAATTATTGAGCCGAGAAAAGAGGGTAAACAACAGAATCAGTTTTCTACTATCGACTATCGTGCGTTGATTATTAGCAATAGCCCTTGGCTGACATTTCTCAATGAATTAGAGAAAAGCCTACCGCTCAAAGCGCGCATTTGTGGCGCTATTGGTGGCGTATTGCTGGTTCTAACGGTTATCGGTGTTTTCTCTATCAGCATGAAAGCCTTAGCCATGATCATGTTGTTTGTATTCATGATTGTTTTGGTGCTACCGGCCATGATGTTGAATCCGGCGATTAATACACGAATCAAGTTAATGATGGATGCGCTTCCCTATTTCGTCGATTTGATCGCCGTATGTGTTCAAGCGGGGATGACGGTAGAAAGCTCGGTGAAGTTTATTGCCGAACGCTCTGATGATCTGGATAAAAATTTGGCCGATTTGATGTCGCATTTAGTCAGGCGCGCCGAAGTGAGCGGTTTAGAAGAGGGACTCATGGATCTTTATCGCTCAATGGATATGACTGAAATGCGTATGTTTTGTGCCACGCTACAGCAGAGTGTTCATTACGGAACGTCGCTGTATGAAAATTTGATGGAGCTATCGAAAGATATTCGCGATATGCAGCTGCTGAGCTCAGAAGAAAAAATTGGCAAGCTATCGGCCAAGATGAGCGTACCCCTTATTCTTTTTATTATGTTCCCTATCACTATTTTAATTGCCGCACCAGGTATTCTAAGGATTATGCAAAATGCACATTTCTAAAAAAATCACGATGGGACTTTTGTGTGTCGTCTTATTAAGCGGATGTGTGCAACGAGCACCAACTTCTACCAGTGATATGAATTATCAAGAGGATATTCTACTTAAGGCAAAAAACTATAATGGTTTAATTAATCTTTATCGTAGCTGGCTGAAGAAAAAAGAAGATCCGGCTGCACGTCTGAAGCTCGCACGTTATTACTACCAGTCAGGTGATTACAAATCGTCGATCTATTTTATGCAGCCGCTATTTAAAACGCCGGACCTGAATGTTTATACCTTGCAGGCGCAGAATATGATCGCCTTAGGCGATTATCCTCAGGCCATTCGCGTCACTGAAAAAATGTTGCAGCGCGAACCTCAGAGCGCCGAAGCCTATAACCTCAAAGGGATCGCGCTGGCACAGTCAGGCAAACTAACGGAAGGCTTAGCCGCTATTGAGAAATCACGCAGCTTATTCATTGCGGACGATGTTGCTATTAACAATATGGCGATGGTGGCCATACTGGATCACCGTTATCAGGATGCGGTGAGTTTACTGCTGCCACAGTATTTACGCGGGCGTAAGCAATCTCAACTGCTGCATAATCTGGTTTTATCTTTGGTTAAGGTTGGCGATCGGCGTTACGCCCGAGACATTATTCAAAATGAGAGTTTATCAGAGAAAGGCGATGAATTAATCGATGCGTTGGCCATGATTAATCCCGCAGAAAAAGGGTTAGGATAATGAAACGATGTAGACATTTTGTCAGAGATAATAAAGGCGTCGCCTCCATTGAGTTTTCTTTAACGGTTATATTATTTATCGCCTTGGTCCTGTTTGTCGCTGAGATTGCCAGGATGGCCTATATATCCTCAGTGATTGATTTAGCCGTTTCCGAAGCCGCCAAGGAATCGAAAAATGCTTCCGCCTCCGATAACGGGGGCTATGACAGTCGCTTTCAGGCACGCATCACACAACAAGGTGGTGCGATATGGGGATTTCTGACACGTCCTGATGCCGTTACGATGGATATTACCTATGCTGACTCAATTACCGACATGATTAATACCGGTGGCAATACAGGAAATTCTCGCTATAAGCCATTGGCTCGCTATCAGTTGGAATATAAATATACGCCAATGTTTTTTCCATTCCCCGGATTTTGGGTTAATAACTTATTAAATAGGGAGGTGATCTTTGTTCAAGAATATGAACGTTCCAAATTTATGGACTGATAAACGCGCTGCGGTTTCCGTCGAATTTGTTCTTATCTCTATTGCGCTAATATTTTTTATTTTCTTTCTCACCGATCTGGTGGTTCGCCAGGCAACGGTCGGGAAATTAGACCGCGTGTCCTATTCGGTTGCCGGTATTTTGCGTGAAAGGATCCAACTGTATGACGCCAGAGAAACGCTGAATCAGCAGGATGTTGACGCAGCCGCTGATTTGGCGAAAAAAATACTCACCGATATGAATAGCACTATCGATCTTTCTCAAATGAGCCTGCACGTTGAGGAGATGCATTTTGAAGACCCCATTCGTCTTGGTGATGATAGAAAGCAGATCAAACTGTATAAGTCGTGGGACAGCGGCAGTGCGGGGCAATGTTTACCACCGCAGCCGCTCAACCAACTTCAGCAACTTACGCCGCGTGGTAGTTATGGGCGATGGGTGCCGTTGTATCAGGTGACCGTTTGTTTGCCGACGTTTAGCTGGTTTACGCGTTTAACGTCGACGGAAGAAACGCCCATGATGTCTTCATTCGCCATCGTGATGCTGCGATAGATGATGCGATACGGACTTTTATTTAGCCTGCTGCTGTTGTTTCTTCCGGTTAATGCGGCAAAAAATCAGGCGGTCATTTTTATTGATTCATCGAAGGAGCGCCAGCAGGCGTTAATTGGTGAAATAAACTAAATGCTTTTTTACAGCCCAACGCTGAGAGCCAAAATCAGTATTAATGTTTTCGATATAAACCCTGATGGGCCCGAGTTTATCGGTGAGATTAAATATATCCATGACCGAACTGGGCGTGCTGTTGCGCAATATCGTCCGGGACCGTTGCCGTTTTTAATTTGCCAAACGGGGAAGAAAGTCAGCAGTCGTGGAACCTTAAATACTAAGGAGCAACTATGTTTGTGTACCAACCATTGTTAGCCAGTATCCGACGTTTTAAACAGGATCGTAGTGGGGCATTTGCGATTAGTTTTGTCATGATGTCTGGTTTTTTACTTAGCATGGCGGCTTTTGGGCTGGAAGGATCGCGCTATATTACCGAGCGTGCGCGTCTTTCCGACGCGATGGAGCAAGCCGCTCTGGCGTTAACCGCAGAAGATAACGGCGACGGCGCACAGCGAAATTATGATCTATCGAGTGACTATTTTCGTGCCTATATGCGCCATGACGTTGACGTGTTTAAACCTACCGTCATTGTGAAAAGCGGTGTTTCACCGAATAATCAAAATCTCTCCTACGTGGAATATCGCGTCAGCGGGCAGACTTTGCAGGATTCTTGGTTTTCTTCTACTTTTTTTCCTAGCTTTGACGATCGGGTCGTTATCGGTGACAACGGCGCTGCGCGTAAATTTCGTTCAAACATGGACGTAATTTTTGTGACCGACTTTTCCGGTTCGATGAATGACGGGTTTGGCGGCAGTAATAAGCTGACCGAATTAAAACGTATTGTATTAAAGCTGTCGGATGAACTGTTTTCCTACAACATTGACAATAAAGTGGGGTTCGTTCCTTTCGGCTGGGGAGGAAAAGAAGGGGCGAACTGTGATTTTCCATTTGTCAGTAACGGTCCGGTGCCTTCGAATATACTTTCCAACGGTAATTACAAAGCGCTGGAGCCCTATGTGAATATAGCGGGCAGCGTGGCGGCGATCCCTAGCCCGGTTCATGATATCCAAATTCCGCTTTCAGCCGTGAACGCCAGCACATGTCTACAGCAAAGTTCTTCGTGGAAAGTTCCCCTGACCAGTAATCCTAGCGAAATTAATCAGATTAATAATATGACAGCCTCCGGCGGCACCTTGGTGAGCTCTGGCGTGTTGCTCGGGGTCCCTTATTTAGCCTCAGGGACAGCTTCGAGAAAAGTGATGGTGATTGTCTCTGATGGTACCGATGATCCTAGCAATGTTTATATCACGCCAAATCTGATTAAAGCAGGCATGTGCGATAAGATCCGGCAGGTGCTAAGTACGGACGAATCGGTAGGGAAAATTTCATTTATCGGGATCGCCTATTCACCTACCGTTGATTGGAAAAGCTGCGTAGGTGATAAAAATTTCTATCTCCCTCAAACTATTAGCGAGTTAGAAGACGACTTACGACGCGCCGTATTTGAAGAGGTTGGGCATAATATTCTTAAAGATAATTAAATTTCATCTTAATTCATCTGTCTTACTTTTATCGCTTTAATTACTGCTGAAGCTTTGTGAGGAAAAGTGAGGTTTTTTTCAAGAATAAAACTAATCCATTCCGTAAGCTTGCTTTCGTAATATAACGACGCTGATACGAACTAAAAGGTAAATGTGTAATAAGGAGTATTACATCGCAACGTTAAATTTGAAGTTGATCGTTTATTTAATGACGCGTAATGCCTTTTTTTAAGTATTGTCATCTGTCTATTACGCAATGAAACAGAATAGAACGGATAAATATTATAGCTGGAAGGTGAGTTATTTTCCTGCGAGGTATTGCTCTATCTGTAAAGAGGCATTTTATATAACAAGGATTTAATTTTTAAATGAAAACCAAAACTATGTTGTCTGTATTGGCCGGTCTCGTGATGTCTGCTTCTGCAATGGCTTCTACGCCTGCCAGCTATGATACCAAGTTCAACGTTAGCGCCAACGTTCCTGATAGTGCAACGATTACCGATCCAGGTGGTCGTCCTATTACTGATATGGACGTAGAGCTGACGCCAGCGGCATCAGGCTACATGGAAGCACAAACCACGGCGTTGAAACTCTGGAACAACGACGTGACTAAGCTGGAAGTCGCGCTGACCATGGATGATAGCCAATCTGTTACCGGTGATGCGTTTACCCTGTATAGCACTCAGGGCGGCACGCTCAACGATATGACCTATAAAATCAGCAGCATTACTTCTGCCGGGAGCCAGGAGTTCGCTGCATCGGGTGATTCCAAAGATTTTACTCTGAATGCAAACGGTACTCACGGCGAACTGCCAGTGATGTTTAAATTTGTCTCAGATAAAACCTATGATTCATTAGGCCAAGGTCATTACACCGGCGTTGTATACGCTAACGTCAATGCCAAGCCTTAATCCTCTTCATTAAATCAGGCCAGGGCCAGCATTATGCTGGCCCTGTTTAAAACATGATTAAAAATAACTGTGCCGCCGGAATTATTGCCGTGCTTTTGTTATGGAGTCAGGCAGCGTTTTCTGTACCCAATTCGCAGGTTGATTTGGATGTCACCGCTGAGTCGATAGCAAGAATCGCCTTATATTATGAAGATAAGCCGCTCAGTGGTAAAGAATTTGACTTTCCACTGCCTATTAACGGCATCTCGCAAAAGTTTGAAAAAACGTCGAGCTTTTTTCACCTAGTGGGGAATGTGAATAATGCTGAAATTGTCTTTTTAGAAAAGCAGTTTGTTCTCCCTCAGGTGTTTGGAGGCAATACTCACATTAATCTTGATGGTAGCTTTATTCACCAAGGGATAGAAACCGACGCTACTAAAAATCTACGCGTGCCTGTTTTAAATAATATTAGTCAGGCCACCACGGCGAACGGCGTAAAGGTCAAATTTATTTCTGAACTGTTAGCCGGAAATTATACCAAGGGTAAATACGCAAACACCTTTACATTAATTGTAATGCCTATTTTATAGATAGAGACAGAGAATAATGAATAATAAAATAACTGCCAGCATTGTTATTCTTGGTGTCGGTTTTGGCTGTGCATTTACTCCGCTGATGGCGTCTTCTATTCCGCTTCCTGCCGGCTTTGAAGACATTTTTAATGCCAAACAAAGCGGCGTGCTTGATATTATTTATGCAGACTCATCCATTGGTTCTATTGGCGTAGAGTTCGACCAAAACGATGTTTTGTTGATGTCGCCGCAGGTGATTGTCGATCAAATAACCGCCGTGGATATGCCCGCACTCAGCGTGTCCGCCGCTGAACTGCTCAAAAAGCTTTCTGTTCCGTTACGTCGGGTGAATAAGCAAGGTTTTTCACAGGATGAAATTGTCGCCACGGTCAATGAATCGGATGCGTCAGTGCATCTGATATTCCCCGGAACGTTGTTTAAAGCGGGCGATAAGGGCTATGACAAAACCTATATTCCACACCGCAGTCTTGCCGGTTTTGTGCATAGTCATAATCTGAATTACCTGTCTGATACCTATGGCGACAGCCTAAGTCTATCTTCCAACGATACCTTAAACCTCACCGGTAATAGCTATGTGAAAGGCGCATGGAGTTATTCCAAAGAGATTGATTTTAATTTGGATGAATTGGCGCTGTATCTCGAGCATGAAAATACCCGTTTTAAAGCGGGGCGTCAGCGGTTAAGCGACAATCTGGTGTCCAGTACGCCGTCGGTCACCTACAGTTTTTTTAATCCTGTCAGTTTTGATGGTATATCGCTGGGGTATATGACGGATAACTATCTTAACCCCGGCGACGGTGCCGCCTCGCCGGTGACCGTCTATTTGCCGCAGGCCGGTACGGTTGAGGTCTATCGCAACGGGCGTTTAATCGATCTGCAGCAGTTTCCCGCCGGTTTGCAGCATTTAAAGACTGAAGGGTGGCCATCTGGCGGTTATGACGTTTTGCTGGTGTCTAAGCTGGTGAACGGCAGCCGCGAAGAGAAGCTACAGCCTTTTCTTAAACGTAATGGGTCGTTTCGCTCCGGTGATTTGGAGTATGTGGTTCAGCTCGGGCGCTATGACGATCATCAGGGGCAGTTTTCGTCGAATCGCTACGCCTGCCGCCATTGTGACAAAGATGACAATGACCCCAATCAAAACGGCAGCCCGAGCCACTTTGCCGGCGTATCTCTGGGATATACCACTAATTCTGTGATGTCTTTGGGCAGTGGATTTCTCCTTGATAACGAAGATGGTTATGCCAATGCCAGCCTAGATTTGCCCATTAATAGCTGGTTTGCCGAACGTCTTTACGCCGATGGCGTTATGGGCGCAGATGGCAGCACCGGCTATCAGGTTGGGTTGATGAAAAATCTGTATGCCCTGAGTATGAACATGAGCTACCGCGATAACCGATTTAAAGGCGATGAGCAGGATTATCACCGCTATGGTTTGGTTCCCGCCTATGATTTTGAATATCTGCAGTTCGGTGCCAATACGTTTTTACCTTGGAATATCGGCCTAGGCGTTAACTTCGGCTTAAATACCCTGTATCAAGACTACGGACGACAAAATAAAACCGAATTTGAAAGCTGGGATGTAAATTTAAATCGCGACTTTACGCTATCGGATTATCTTAATTTACGCGTCGATCTGGGTTATCACCGGGGTATTAATGAGCTGGTTAACCGTTACTCTCATAACAGCACCACGGAAGACAAAATTTTTGCTCAGTTTACTCTCGGTATGCGTGAACGCAGCTATAACCACTATCAATCGCTTTATTTACGTTCGCGGATGAGCGATGAGGGCAGCAAACAAAATATCTACAGCGCCGACTATTCACTTAATTTAGATAATCCAGAGTTCGATCGCGGTGGGAAATACACGGTTAATGCCAGCGTTAATCACGGACCAAACAGCGAAAATAATAGCGGTGCAGGCATCGTTATGGACAACGATTATGGCTATACCTCAGTCGGCGTCTCCAAATCATTTGGTAATAACAACTATAGCCAACAATACCTTTCCCAACGTAGCGGGTTTGCTATTGGTGACGGTGAGTTCGGATACGGTAAGGTCGACAATACCGCGGCGCTGATTGTGGATGCGAGCTCGCTACCTGAAGACCAATATTTTGAAGTGCGTAACCGCAGTAATGAACCGGTGGTGGTTGAAGGTGGCAAAAAAACCACGCTGACTATTCAGCCATACCAAAAGATTTCACCGAAGGCTGAGCAGGTTTACACCACCGATACCAACGCATTTTATAACCTTTCTACCCAATCATCTTCAACCTGGGCCATGCCGGGGCAGGTCTATCACGTCAAAGTGAACGCCACGAAAAATCAGACGGTCACCGGGCGCTTATATCTCGACGGTGTGCCATTAGCCAATGCGCGCGTGGTGGGTGGCAACGCTATGACCGATGCTGAAGGCTTATTTGTGGGTGACTTCACGTTAGATACCGATAGCCAGTTAGATAAGTTGAAGGTGAATAAAGAAGGGCAAGGCTATGTATGCCCATTAAATAGTTCGAACGTCAAAATGACTCAAGGCATTATGCAAATACGTGAGGTTAATTGTGAAACTGAGTAAATTGGCAATTCTGCCAGTGGGTATGGCTTTGCTGATGACTGCGGGATTCTCGCAGGCCATTGAAGTTTTTCCTATCGTGAAAGAAATTAAGCAAGAAACGCCGCGTGATAATTTTATTACCGTTAAATCAATGTATCGCGCGGTGGATAGCGTAGACGTTAATAAGTCAGAAAATAAAAGCTATGAATTTGTCACGCTGGAGCTATTCCATATTACTAATCCAGGCGACACCAAGGAAAATAAGGTGAAAGAGCTCGGGGCTCAAGATCCGACGCTAGTTTTTTCACCCACCAAACTGATTATTCCCTTTGGCGAAGAACGCAAAGTGAGAATTATGCCGCTGAAGCCGGTTGAGCGCGAAACCGTATATCGCCTGCGTATTCGGCCAAGTTATCCAGAGCAAGAGATGGATAAAGGTAAGGTGCGTTTTGCTATCGGCTATGACGTTTTGCTGCGTTATTTGCCCGAAGGCAAGCGGACTCAGGGGCTGGCGGTGAGCTGTAGCAGTAATGAGTGGACGTTGACGGCAACGGGCAACGTGCGCAGTGAAATGCGTGATTTAGTGATCGATGGGCGTAAGGACAAAGCCATATTCAATGTTTATCCAGAGCATTCGCGCACGCTGGCGGTGCATAACAACTTGGCATTTAACATGGATGGCAAACTTTATACCTATGAAAAGTGCCAGCTTAAGGAGTAATTCATGAAATCTCCGGTGTTATTTGCCGCGTTGCTGCTACAGGCAAGCAGCGTGATGGCGGGCGCTTGGGTGATTCAGCCCCAGCCGAATGGCGCGATTCGTATGCTGCATGAGGGGATCGGCGATGCGAGCGGAGCGGATACGCTCACAGTGCGTCAGCCCGCGCATAAATCGCTGACTTTACTGGTTTCTCCTGCGGGCGGAGGACGCTGTGAGGGGGGCGATCTGGTGCTCGGAACCCTGCATTTTCCGCTGCAGCTTTTTATGCAGGAACGCCCCGTAGTATGTGGCGATCTGGTGCAATTTTCAGCTCAGCCGAACGAAACTCGGGTGGGGGTGCGGGCGGTAAACCGCAGCGTTAAAGGGGAGCGCTCATTCAGCGAGTTTGGCGCGTTTCCACGCGTGCAGGTAGGTAACATCAGCTTTAACGTTGAGGGCGATAGCGATGGCGAAAATTACCCTATCTATCTGGATCTTACCGCATTACACACTGAAGCAGTCACCATTCAAGCCTCTTTTGATAAGCCGGCACTGTCGATGGGTTTAGTGGGCGAACTCAACGACGCCACGGCTAACGCGCGCTTGAAGATAGCTAAAACATCGCAGTCCGGCGATGAGGCACTGCCTTACATCCTAACGTTCGAGTCTACGCAGCAGCGTGATAATCACTATCAGCTGCGAGCGTCGAAAGGCGCGATGTCGATCCCGTATCGAATAAGCATTGACGGAAAAGAGATAGCGCCCGGTTTTCAATATCGAGGAACCATACCCAGCGGCACGGCAACGGTGGATTGGGTGGATATCCAATTTGCACTGAGCGGTAAATCGACCCGTGGATTGGCCGCGGGAACACGGCTGATTGATACGTTGACGGCTGTTATTACGCCAAATAGTTAAAAGGAAAAGCGACATGAAATATTATTTAGCGCTGAGCCTCGCGGCAATGTCATTGACGACGGTAAGCAGTTCACAGGCTGCGATCTCGGTGAGAACCAGCATCGATGTGCAGGCTGAAATTAGCACCAGCGTGCGGGTCTATGTGGCGGGAAACGATGTCACCAATGGCTCGATTAGCCTGAAGCTCAACGATAAAAATGGCTATATGTACGGCGTTACGCCGGCATTTAACTTTGTGGGAAATGCCAGCGCAGTCTCTCTTTCATTGAATACGCCAGCAGGGAATCTGCTGGTAGGGGATAACGGCGATACCATGCAAATTAACCCCGCATGGATCCGCGTGAATGGCGGTGAGGTTTCAGCATCATATCCACTGAATAATCAGGTTGTTTATCCGACTGTTCAGGATATTCCCGATCCGTCTCAGGGCGTAAAAGTGCAGTTTACCTCGGCTAAACGCAGTGAAACGTATCCACTCGGCACCTACAGCGGAACGTACGAAGTTATTGTAACGCCATCCGTATAGTCCTATCAGGGCATTTAATGATGCTTAAATGCCCTGATAGCGGTCATCAGATATTTATTATTGAATAGTAAAAGCGATGAGACTCATGCGATAGGGGAGTTGATTGAATGTGGATGTCGCTTTTATTTTATCGGGGCTTCTTGAGTGATAAACATCTTTTTTGATGATAGGAATGAATATTATAAATTTGGGCTGCTAGGTTTATTACATGAGATTATAGAACTTCATACCGATCAAAAAATACATCTATTAGGCTCAGAGAAAAAATTAACGCGGGCTGATATTATTATTCGCGCCTATCCCGCAGGGGCAGAGACATTATGTCACCCAGAGCTGATTGAACGTAAGCAGGGGAGCTTATTGGTCGGAATTTATGAAGGGGATATGCAGACGTTAAACTCATCATTAATGCCGAATTGCTTTGATAATACGATTTTTATTCATCGAACAGAGCCGATAAAACGGTTGATGAATCGAATTCTGTTTGCATGGATGCGTGCAAAAGTAAAAGTTGATGGAAGAACCGGCTGTCGGAAAGGGTGCCGCGACTGCAAGTCGGTAGAGCTTTCGCTGCAAGAGATAAAGATCATTAGCTATATTTCTCACGGGTTTACCATTGCACGCATTGCGAATATTTTGGGTTTGAGTGTGAAAACGGTGAGTGCACATAAGCGCCGCGTGATGCGAAAGTTTAATATCAGAAGCAACGTAGAATTAATCACGCTGTGCAAAGTGACGCTGCAAATAAGCAATCACTCCAAAGTGTGTTTTATTCCTTAGTGCGCAGATAATGATATAGGACTCCCGTCCCCAAATAGGGGGCGGAGGTTTGTTGCATAGAGTGTCACTCTGTGGGTATTGTTGCGGCATAGGCTTTTGCTGAAGCGATTGCTCGGTCGTCGAAAATGTATTGCTCCGTATTGCCTGAAATATTACGGACACGATAAATTTTCCATTTTCCATCTTCTAACCGGAGATAAACCTCAATTTTAATATGTTTCGTATCCTCTATTCCGAGCCAGACATCAACCACTTTCCCTCCCATAAAATCTCTAGCATGGCCAACTTTTAATAGCGGTATCCATTCTGGCGCATAATCCTGCGTGTAGGTAAAATAGTCAGATCCCGTTATCTCCTGCTCGCGAATTGCATGAATTTCCGTGAGTCGCCGTGCGGTATCGGCGGCAATGTAGTCGTGAGAAACTGATGAGTCATCCTTTATCTCCGATGTGTTTTCGGCATAAGCACGAAGGTATTTTTGATAAAAATCCTCAGTACGCTTTTCAGCGCTTTGATGCACACAGCCTGAGATAAAAAAGCTAAAAAGCAGGATTAAAAGGCGCATTAGTCTTTCCTGTAAATTATGTGGGGTGGTTTATGCGAGCGATAGCCTGGTCCGCCCCACATATCTCGTTGCTGAAAGTCAGAGTAAAACTAAACTATTGACACTCCGCCAATTCATTTTGTTTCGCCAGACGAGTGAAGGTATCTAGCGGGCAATATCCCTGCGCGGTTTGATCGTCACACCCCGGTATTTTTAGCGCCACGCTGCCCGCAGGTTCATCCAGCGTGAGTGGGGTTTGATTACGCAGCTGTGCCAGCGTTTGATACATCATCTGTACGCTCACGTATTTTTTACCCGCTTTATCTGACCAACGTTCAAAAACTAAAGCGCCGCCGGGAGGCGTGTTATCCGGCTGGCCGGGGAGTGTCCACGACAGGCCGAGCATGCCTGCAATATTGGCAATGTTGGTGTCATGCCCTGCCAGAAACAGGATCTTGTTATCCGCTGATAACTCGGGCAATTCTCGCGTGCCCGTTTGTGAGTTGATTGCACTAACGATGGTTTGTAATAGCGGTGTGCCGTTATGTTTGGCGATATAAGGCGTGCGTGACATCAAATCAAATTGCGCGTTATGCAGCGCCAGCAAAGCGTTCCAGTCTTGCTCGGAATGGATCTTTCCCCACGCGGCATTCGGCATGCCCTGCGCATGTTCAAGCAGGAAAATTTCGGCCAGCGTTGACGATAAACCTACGGCCCCGTCGAGTGCCACTTTATTACCGTCGTCTTTGATTGAGAGCTTGCTTGGCATGGCCTGTGCGAAGTCGCAGGTTTGGTCTGCGCTATGTTGCTGGCAGTACGCTGACTTTGGAAAATTCAGCACGCGGCTCATTAGCGCCAGTGCAGGGCGATAGTGCTGGTTTAGCTGAGCTATGGGCATACCGGCCTGTTGTTCGACGGCCTGCTGTACCTGTGTTTTCTCCATGCTGCAGACGCCCGCTTTCACCGGATGAAATAGCGGATCGGCCTGCTTGATGTCTTGCTGATGATGAATACTCAGATGGCATTCAGGTGCGAGCCCCGCCAAAAATGCCTCGCCTGTTTTACGCGTGCGCTGATCGACGTCGGCCCAAACATAGACATCATTCGCGGTCGGACAGCGATCTTTAGACAGGATCCCTAACTGCTGAAATGTCTGTCGATAAAACCCGCCCATCAGGCTCACCAAATGCTCGCCTCTTGGCGTGATATACCCCAGTTTGACCGGCCATTCAGGCCAAGCATCAGGCGTAACGTCACGCATGGTTTGCGTCATTTTGGTCGGGGCGCGAACGCCATGTCGGCTGAGGATAACCACTTTCTCAAGCTGATAGCCGGAAGGCACGGTTTCGCTGGCGTAGCTCGTCGTGGTTAGGATGCTGGCGGCGATCAGTGCCAGAGGTATGCGCTTTAGCAACCGAGTGGGGCAGTGCGTAAACAGAGAAATTGTCATTTATCGCCTCTTAATTTTCGAATTGTCATGTCAGTCATTGCGGCGTGAAAAACGCGTTTACAAGGAGCCGATGCCGAGCATAGGCCGCATGCGAATCACTATACGCCAGAAGAGAAAGCGAGCGGTGCGCCAGCGCGAGTTTTACGTGTGACGGTGAGGAAATATTTAACTCTGGTTCAAACCTCTGGCTCAAAACCCTCCGGTTGTGACCCACTTCAACCTTTCTGTTTGTGTGCCGATTTTTGTTATTCCCTTTTTATTATTGCTGCGAGGATGACTTCAGATGAGTGGGCGCTGCCGTTAGGTTAACCCCCATAAAATGATACCCATCACTTTATGGGGCTGAACATAGCCGTTGTAGCTGCAGCGGGGATCGGGCTTAAAAAAACAAGGGACACAATGGAAAAGGAACGGATTATTCAAGAGTTTGTTCCCGGTAAACAGGTGACTCTGGCTCATATCATTGCGCATCCCGGTGAGGATTTAGCCAAAAAGATAGGCGTCCCCGGAGCCGAAGCGATTGGCATTATGACGCTAACGCCGGGTGAAACCGCAATGATTGCCGGCGACTTAGCAACCAAAGCGGCGAACGTGCAAATCGGTTTTCTCGACCGCTTTACCGGTGCGTTAGTGGTTTATGGCTCGGTCGGTGCGGTGGAAGAGTCACTACAACAAACGGTCACCGGGCTGGGCAATTTGCTCAACTACGCCGTGTGTTCGTTGACACGGAGCTAACGATGACGCGCGCTATTTTTGTGGGCGCGGTCGGCGCCGGGAAAACCACTTTATTTAATGCGCTACAGGGTGATTACGCGCTGGCCAGAAAAACGCAGGCCATTGAGTTTAATAACGAGGGCGATATTGATACCCCTGGTGAATATTTTAGTCACCCACGTCTCTATCACGCGTTAATCAATACGTTAGTTGAGTGCGAATTGCTGATTTATGTTCACGCCGCCAACGATCCTGAATGCCGCATTCCAGCAGGGTTACTGGATATTTATCCGCGCTTACAGCGCGTTGCCGTGATCAGCAAAGCTGATTTGCCCGATGCAGATGTGGCAGGCGCAAAACAGATGCTGGCAGAGGCCGGATTCAAGCCTCCGATGTTCGTGGTAAACAGCCACTCGAGCGACAGCCTAGACGAGTTTAAGGCATTTTTGACCGCACAATACGGTCAGGACAAAAGGGTTAAGTGATGAAAAAACTGATCACGGCGAATGACATTCGCACCGCACAGGTTCAAGGCCAAAAGAGCATCAATATCGTTTTAGCCGACTACATCGTCACGCCAGAGGCGCGGGTGGTTGCCGAGCAGCTCGGGGTTGAAATTATCGAGCAATTAACCGCGGCACCTACAGCGCTCACATCTGCGGCAAGCACCGCCACGGATGTGCCAGTCACTGCGTCGCAAGCGGGCAGCTCAGCCGCTGAACGCCAGCGTATCCGCGAACATATCTTAGCCCAACTGCCGGAAGGCAGCGTGACGGAAACACTCCTCGCGCAGCTTATCGAAAAGGTACAGCAAGAGCAGCGTGCGCAGAAGCAGCCAGCGGCTGCATCAAATAGCGCCCAGCCGAGCTTTCGTTCTGTGACGGGTAAAGGCGGGGTCAAAGTGGTGGATGGTTCTTCGGTGACTTTTGGCCGTTTTGACGGGGCGAAAGAGCATCAGGTGGGGCTGACCGACCTGATCACGGCCCAAGACGGCAGCAGTATGGCGGCGGGGTTCATGCAGTGGGAAAACGGTTTTTTCCCTTGGACGCTGAACTACGACGAAGTTGACATGATTTTGGAAGGCGAACTGCACGTCCGTCACCAAGGCGAAACGCTGGTGGGTAAAGCGGGCGATGTGATGTTTATCCCGCGCGGTTCGAGCATCGAATTTGGTACTACCAGCCATGTGCGTTTTCTTTACGTCGCATGGCCCGCTAATTGGCAGGAATGCTAAGAGCCTACTGGGATAGGCCCTAAGCAGGGGGACAATTATGACAACTTTTATCACTGAAGACTGGTTACGAGCCAATCATACCCTGAGTGAGGGAAGTGAAATTCGTTTGCCGTCAGATAGCCGCATGACGCCATCGGCGCGTGAGCTGATAGAAGGGCGTCGTCTGTTGGTGAAATTTCAGGATGAGCAAGGGCGATTATTTGTCGCAGCGTCGCTAGATGAAGATAAAGCGCAGCCTGAGCTGCAGCCGGTGCATGGGCTGACCAGCCAAGATCGTGCTGCGGCGGCAAGCTGCGAGCTGTGTCATCAGGCCGTAGTGGATAAGCCCGATACGCTGACACACCTTAATGCACAGGTCATGGTTGCTAAAAACGATCCACGCTTAGCCTTTCGCGCTCGCTTGGATGCCAGTATCGCCACCGCCGTCTGGCTGCAAAGTGAACTGAGCGCGATGGATTCGGCAGCCCACTGGCTGGCTGATATTCGCTCGCTGCTGGGTAACATCATGCGAGCTGATGCTTTAGATATTCCCTTAGCGGCACAGGAGATTGCAGGGCTAACGGCGGATGAGATCCATCGCTTATCGCATCAGCCGCTTAAATTCCTCGGGCACGATCATATCGTTCCCGACGTAAATCAAGGGCGCGACGTTGCGCTGCTGAATTTGCTGCGCGCCTCGGTGCGTGAAACGGAAATCACGGCGGCTAAGGTGTTTATCGGTGCTGATTATCATGTGCAGAAAGCCGATTTGCTGCAGGCGCTTAATCGCTTATCCAGCGCGGTGTATGTGCTGATGATCCTGTGCGTACGGCAAAACAGGCAGCAAGGTGAATGGCCGAGCGCTGAGCAGCTTAAACAATCGATCGCACGCGGAGGGGCTCATGTTAATTGATCGCTGCCGCCGCCTAGCGCAGAACCATCCACGGCGGGTGGTGTTCCCCGATGCGCTGGATAAGCGCGTGCTTGAGGCTGCGCACTATTTATTGCACCACGGTTTGGCTCAGCCCATTTTGCTGGCGAATCCCTTTGCCCTACGTCATTTCGCGCTGAGCCAGCGTTTAACGCTGGACGGCCTAACGGTGATTGATCCGCAAAGCGCCGATGATTGGCACCATGAGTTTTGCCAGCGCCTAACTCAGCGTTTGGGTGAGAAAACGCCCGCCGACTGCGCAGAGAAAATGCGTCAGCCGCTGTGGTTTGCCGCCGCGATGGTGACCGGTGATAAAGCCGATTTATGCATTGCCGGTAATCTCTCATCCACGGCTGCGGTATTACGTGCGGGGCTGCGGGTTATCGGACTTCGGGCGGGAACCCAAACGCTGTCATCGCTCTTTTTAATGCTGTCACCGCAGGGGGAAACGCTGGGATTTGCCGATTGCAGCGTGGTTCCTCAGCCCACGTCGGCACAGCTGGCGGATATTGCCATCAGCAGCGCGGCGACCTATCACGCGATTACGGGCGAAGAGCCTCGCGTGGCGATGCTGTCATTTTCGACCCGCGGCAGCGCCAAGCATCCGGCGGTGGCCTCAGTGCAGCAGGCGGCGGAGCTGGTTCGTCAGCGCGTACCTGCTTTAACCGTGGATGGCGAAATACAGTTTGATGCGGCTTTTGTGCCTGATGTTGCGCGGCAAAAAGCGCCGGATAGTGTATTAGAAGGACGTGCCAATGTGATGGTGTTTCCTTCGCTTGAGGCGGGAAATATCGGCTACAAAATTGCTCAGCGTTTGGGCGGGTATCGCGCTTTAGGGCCGTTGATTCAAGGGCTTAATGCGCCTATGCATGATTTGTCTCGCGGATGTAGCGCGCGTGAAATTATTGAGCTGGTGCTGGTGGCACAAACGCAGTGCACGTCGCCAATCGCGCCAGTCACAGCGAATAAATCAGTAACGCAGCGCCAGCCAGAAATGGCGGCATCTGCAAATGAGTTGATGTAGCCCGCGTTGCTGCATCAAGTGAAAACGTGGTTATAAAACCGGTCCCAACGGGATCTCATTGAGAGGTATATATCATGGAAGCATTAGGATTGATTGAAACCAAGGGTCTGGTCGCACTGATCGAAGCATCGGATGCCATGGTCAAGGCCGCTCGCGTTAAATTGGTGGGCGTGAAGCAAATTGGCGGCGGTTTGGTTACCGCGATGGTTCGCGGTGATGTGGCGGCGTGTAAAGCGGCCACCGATGCAGGCGCGGCAGCGGCGCAGCGTATCGGCGAGCTGGTTTCTGTGCACGTTATTCCACGTCCGCATGGCGATCTGGAAGAAATTTTCCCTATCAAAATGTCTGGCGACAACCCGCTGGATTAATCGATGTTCGCGTGACGTCGTCATCTGACGTCACGCTATTTTAGCAACACATCATTTTTTGCTGCCTGCGGGCGGTGTGGGACGCTTTTACCCTGCATTTACCCAAAACGTTTTTAACAGAGCAAGGAGTTAAACGTGAAATTGGCCGTCGTGATAGGACAGATCGTATGTACCGTGCGGCATCCCGGGCTTGAGCACGACAAGCTGTTGCTGGTTGAGACCATCAACCGACAGGGTGAACCCAGCGGGGAATGCAGCGTCGCCACCGACAGCATAGGTGCAGGCAACGGTGAATGGGTGCTGGTGGTGGGAGGAAGTTCCGCCCGCCGCGCACAGCACAGCGAGGCGTCACCGGTCGATCTCAGCGTCATTGGCATCGTAGATGAAGCCGTGATGGAGAGTCAGGTGATTTTCCATAAGTAATTTCCCAGCGTGGGTAATGCCGCTCGTTTAAGAGATCGAGATACACGGGTCTAGCACACCGCGGGGCGCTCCGGCAGCTAAAGCTGCTACGACCCCATCGGTGTACTCCCCCTAAAATCGAGCTTAGGTGGCAAGTATTCCTTACCGAGGGTGGCTTAAGTTCAGGCCGTCATAAAACGGGGCGAACAGTGAACATGGATCAGAAAGAAATCGAACAAGTGGTGAAGGCGGTACTCGCTGGCATAGCGTCAGCTCCGGCGGTAACGGCTTCGGCACCTAAAACAACCGATACGCACGTGTACGGCGCAGGCGTTTTTGCTTCGCTGGACGACGCGGTTTCGGCTGCCAAAACGGCCGTTGCGGGTCTCAAAACCGTGAGTATGCGCAAGATCGCGGTGGATGCTATTCGCCACGCGGCGGAAAAACACGCACAGGTGTTGGCTGAAATGGCCGTGGCTGAAACGGGCATGGGACGCGTTGAAGATAAATTCGCTAAAAATGTGGCTCAGGCTCGCGGTACGCCGGGCGTGGAATGCTTAGCGCCGCAGGTGCTGACCGGAGATAACGGTTTAACGCTGATTGAAAATGCGCCGTGGGGCGTAGTGGCATCCGTCACACCGTCCACGAATCCGGCAGCAACGGTGATCAACAACGCCATCAGCATGATCTCTGCGGGGAACAGCGTGGTTTTTGCGCCGCATCCGGCGGCAAAAAAAGTCTCCCAGAAAACCATCTCGCTATTAAATGAAGCGGTGGTGGCCGCAGGTGGGCCAGCCAACCTGATGGTGACCGTCGCCAACCCAGACATT
Source organism: Hafnia alvei (assembly GCF_900095695.1). Classification (GTDB taxonomy): domain Bacteria; phylum Pseudomonadota; class Gammaproteobacteria; order Enterobacterales; family Enterobacteriaceae; genus Hafnia; species Hafnia alvei_B. The sequence continues at coordinate 270,064 of NZ_FMIQ01000006.1, forward strand.
GATACCGCACAGCGCCTATTTAAATACCCAGGTATCGGTTTGTTAGTCGTGACCGGCGGCGAAGCCGTGGTGGAGTCGGCGCGTAAGCATACTAACAAGCGTTTGATCGCCGCAGGCGCGGGTAATCCACCGGTAGTCGTCGACGAAACGGCCGATATTCCTCGCGCGGCGCGCGCTATCGTGCACGGCGCTTCTTTCGATAACAACATCATCTGCGCCGATGAAAAAGTGCTGATCGTCGTCGACAGCGTGGCCGACCAGCTGCTGGCTGAGATGAAGCTGCAACATGCGGTGTTACTGAGCTCGGCGCAGGTGGAACAGCTAATGCCTCTGCTGCTGAAAAATATCGATGAGCATGGCAAAGGAACGGTTTGTCGTGACTGGGTGGGCCGTGACGCCGCCAAAATTGCGGCGGCGATTGGGTTAGAAGTGGATGCTAAAACGCGCCTGCTGCTGGCCGAAACGTCGTCTTCACATCCTTTTGCCGTGACAGAAATGATGATGCCGGTACTGCCGGTGATCCGCGTGGGCAACGTCGAACAGGCGATTGCGCTGGCGGTGAAATTGGAAGGCGGCTGCCACCATACGGCGGCGATGCATTCTCGCCACATTGAAAATCTCAACCAGATGGCCAATGCCATTGATACCAGCATTTTTGTCAAAAACGGGCCGTGCATAGCGGGGCTGGGGCTTGGCGGTGAAGGCTGGACGTCAATGACCATTACCACGCCAACCGGTGAGGGTGTGACTTCCGCCAGAACCTTTGTCCGTCTGCGCCGCTGCGTGCTGGTGGATACATTCCGCATCGTATAACGGAGGCGTCAATGACTCGAACCGCACAGGAATGGCTTCACCCGCGTTTGTTACGTGCCGCCGAATTGCAGCAAGGATCCGCCGCGCCAATTGAAACCAGCCAGCCACTTTGGCTAGGAATTGATTTGGGTACCTGCGACGTGGTGTCGATGGTGGTTGATGCAGACGCTGTTCCCGTCGCGGTGTGTTTGGACTGGGCGGATGTGGTGAGAGATGGCGTGGTGTGGGACTTTTTTGGCGCCGTCAATATCGTGCGCCAGCACTTAAACACCTTAGAGGCGCAGTTTGGTCGGCGTTTTGAATATGCTGCGACCTCATTTCCTCCGGGCACCGATCCGCGTATTTCCATCAATGTGCTGGAAGCCGCAGGGCTCAGCGTCACCATGGTGTTAGATGAACCCACCGCCGTGGCGGATATGATGGGCCTAACCCGCGCGGCGGTGGTGGATATCGGTGGTGGAACCACCGGTATTGCCGTGGTGGCGCAGGGTAAGGTGGTTTACTCCGGCGATGAGGCCACTGGCGGCCACCACATTTCTCTTACGCTTGCGGGAAATCAACGAATTTCGTTAGAAGAGGCCGAGCAAATAAAGCGCGAGCGCGGCGCTGAGATCTGGCCCGCGGTGCGTCCGGTTTACGAAAAAATGGCGGATATCGTTGAGCAGCATCTGCAAGGTCACCGCGTGGATGAGCTCTGGCTCGCTGGCGGTTCTTGTATGCAGCCAGGGGTTAAGGCGCTATTTGAACAGCGCTTTCCGCAACATCAAATCCATCTGCCACCGCAGTCGATCTTTATGACGCCGCTGGCGATTGCCGCCTGCGGGATCAGCGAAGAGGAAGGGTGCCATGCATAACGCATCATTATGTGAAACGTCACCGGACGATTTAGTCCAGACCGCACTTTATCAGGCCTTGGACATGATGAATGCGCGTCAGGTGCGTGAGTTTGCAGTGCCTCCTTCCACCCTGATGGGGCCGGGGGCGGTTAGCCGTTGCGGTCAGTCTCTGGTGGATCGCGGCATTGAGCGTGTCTTTCTGATGGTTGACGGCGGTTTGCATCAGGCTGGAATGACGCAGGTTTTGCTGCGAAGTCTGGAGCAAAGCGGCGTGGCCTATGAAATTTGGGCCTGTCCGCCGGGTGAGCCTATTGATACCGATGTTAGCGCCGCGGTGGCACAACTATTACAGGTGCAGTGCGACGGCGTGATTGCGTTGGGCGGCGGCTCGGTGCTGGATGCGGCGAAGGCAGCCGCGCTACAGGCGGCCAATCCCTCGCTGAATTTTGCTGAGCTGACTCCGTCTTTGCGCCTTAAACGTCGCTTGCCGCTGATTGCCATTCCGACCACCGCCGGAACGGGCTCAGAGGCGACCAACGTTTCGGTCATTATCGCCATGCCCCAGCACCGTAAGCAGGTTTTGGTTCACGCGCTGCTCATTCCTGACATGGCCATTATTGATGCCTGTTTAACGCTGGGCGTGCCGTCGCACGTGACGGCCGCCACCGGTATTGATGCGCTGACTCACGCCATCGAGGCCTATGTGGCTACCAATGTAACAGGGCTGACCCGTGCGTTGGCACATCGTGCGATTACGCTAATTGGTCAGGCATTACCGCAGGCGGTTGGGCAGGGGCAAGATCTGGCTGCGCGTGAGTCGCTGATGATGGCGTCTTACATGGCGGGAATGGCGTTTTCTAACGCCGGTTTAGGCCTATGCCATGCCTGCGCGCATCAGATTGGCGCGGCGTATGGCATTGCGCACGGCGTGGCGAACGCCATCATGCTGCCGCAGGTGATGGATTTTAACCGCTTGGTATGCAAAAGAACGTTTGCCGAAATTGGTCATGCCCTGACGCGGGAAACCTGCGACGCGGCAGGCACCATTCGTGCAATCGCGCAGTTGATTGACGATGTGGGATTGGGCGGCAATCTGGCGAGCTATGGCGGGCAGGAATCTGACTACGCCGAATTCGCCCGTGCAGCATTACAAGACGTGTGCATTCAAAGTAATCCACGCACCGTCACTGAGGCTCAAATTGTGGCGCTGTATCGGGGCTCGTGAGCTGACTTAAACAGGCTTTGAAGGAGAACAGGCTATGGGCATTAACGAAATTATCATGTACATCATGATGATCTTCATGCTGATTGCGGCAGTGGATCGCATATTTACCCAGTTTGGCGGCTCGGAACAGATTTTAGGCAAAATCGGCCTTGGCTCGGTAGGAAAGAGTATTTCTGGCTCGGGTGGTCAATTCGAAGAAGGCTTTATGGCGATGGGGGCCTTGGGCTTAGCGATGGTGGGGATGACCGCGCTGGCGCCGGTGCTGGCGTATTTGCTCGGGCCAATCATTATCCCTATTTATGAAATGCTGGGGGCGAATCCTTCCATGTTTGCAGGCACCTTGTTGGCCTGTGATATGGGCGGTTTCTTCCTTGCCAAAGAGCTGGCGGGCGGAGACATCGCTGCATGGCTTTACTCTGGCTTGATTCTCGGTTCCATGATGGGGCCAACCATCGTGTTCTCTATTCCCGTAGCGTTGGGGATTATTGAAAAATCAGATCGTCGTTATTTGGCGTTAGGTGTATTAGCGGGCATTGTCACTATCCCGATTGGCTGTATTGCGGGCGGCTTAGTCGCGATGTATTCCGGCGTGGAAGTGAACGGTCAGCCGGTGGTATTTACGCTTAGCCTGATCCTGATGAACATGATCCCCGTACTTATCGTGGCGGCGCTGGTTGCGCTGGGGCTGAAGCTGATCCCCGAAAAAATGATCAACGGTTTTCAGATTTTCGCCAAAATCTTGGTGGCGATTATCACCGTGGGGTTGGCTGCTGCGGTGGCTAAGTTTGCCGTTGGCTGGACGATCATTCCTGGTCTAGATCCTATCTTCATGAGCGAAGGCGATAAGCCCGGTCAGGTGATGCGCGCGATTGAAGTGATCGGCTCCATCTCCTGTGTTCTGCTCGGCGCCTACCCGATGGTATTGCTGCTAACCCGTTGGTTTGAAAAACCGTTAATGCGCGTGGGGGGTGTTCTGCGGATTAACAATATGGCCGCGGGTGGCATGGTCGCCACGCTGGCTAACAACATCCCGATGTTTGGCATGATGAAACAAATGGATGCGCGCGGCAAAGTGATCAACTGTGCGTTTGCGGTATCCGCCGCCTTTGCGCTGGGCGACCACCTCGGTTTTGCCGCGGCGAATATGCCTAGCATGATTTTCCCGATGATCGTCGGCAAGTTAGTTGGTGGGGTTACGGCTATCGGCGTCGCCATGATGTTAGTGCCGAAAGGGGAAGACGTCGCCGTTAACGCTGAGCAACCTGTATCTGAGGAGGCCTAGCGTGAAAACTCTCGAACTGCTTAGCGTTGGTATTGATATTGGCACCACCACCACGCAGGTGATCTTCTCGCGCCTGTCGTTGGTGAACCGTGCGTCCATTTCTCAGGTGCCTCGCTATGAGTTCGTGAAGCGCGAGATTATTTGGCAAAGCCCGGTGTTGTTTACACCGGTCGATTTTGCCGGTTTTCTGCGCGAAGAAGAGCTGCTGGCTCTGGTGCTCGCACAGTATCAGGCCGCAGGCATTGCGCCTGAAACCATCGACTCGGGCGCCATTATTATCACCGGTGAAACGGCCAAAACCCGTAATGCACGCCCGGCGATCGTGGCGCTTTCTCAACGGCTGGGGGATTTTGTGGTGGCCACTGCGGGGCCGCATTTAGAGTCGGTTATTGCCGGTTTTGGCTCGGGGGCACAGGCCTTATCCGAACAAAAAATGGCGCGGGTTTTAAACATTGATATCGGCGGCGGCACGGCGAACTATGTGCTGTTTGAAGCGGGACGGGTGATAAGCTCCGCCTGCTTAAACGTGGGTGGGCGGTTGATTGAAACCAGCCCCGACGGTCGCGTACTGCGTGCCCATCCGGCGGGGCAATGGATCGCGGATTCCCTGTTTGGCGCAGGGGTTAACGTGACAAGCCTGACGCGGGCACAGCTTGATCAGATTGCCGCACGCATGGCGCAGCTGCTGCTCGAAGTGTTCAATGGCGCACCTTCTCCGTTAGCTCAGCGGTTACTGATGACCGATGCGCTACCCGCCTGTGATTCTCTATACGCCTTAACGCTTTCGGGCGGGGTGGGCGAGTGTTTTCGCTCGAACGACAATAGTAATCCATTCCGGTTTGGCGATATCGGCCCGCTGTTGGCGCAGGCGATTCACCAAGAACCGGGATTTGCCGCGCTGCCGGTGCAGGTACCGAATCAAACCGTGCGAGCCACGGTGATCGGCGCGGGGGCGCATACGCTTTCCCTTTCTGGCAGCACTATCTGGCTGGATGGCTTATCTCTGCCTATTCGCAATATTCCGGTTGTTCATCCTGATGCGAGTCATGCGACCTCGCTGGTAGACGCGTGGTTGCAGGCGCTCACCCAAATGGATTTACAGCCCCAGCACGATCTCTATGCATTGGCGTTACCTACCGAGCTGCCGGTGAACTATGCCTCGGTACAGCACTGTATCGACGCCTTGCAGGAATTCAGCACTCGCTTTTCAAATCCGCATCCGCTGCTGGTCGTTGCCTGTCAGGATTTTGGCAAGGCTTTGGGCATGCTGCTGCGGCCGATGATGGCACAACGTCAGCTGGCGGTGATCGATGAAGTGATCACTCGAACCGGCGATTACATCGATATCGGCACACCGCTCTTTGGCGGCGCAGTGGTGCCGGTCACCGTCAAGTCACTGGCTTTTCCTTCTTAAGGGAATTTGTTTATGAAACTAAAAACACAGCTATTCGGTAAGTCGTATCAGTTCAAGGATGTGAAGCAGGTGTTGGCGAAGGCCAACGAACTGCGTTCGGGGGATGTGTTAGCTGGCGTGGTGGCGGAGAGTTCGCAAGAGCGCGTAGCGGCCAAGCAGGTGCTGTCCGAGATGACGATTGCGGATATCCGCATGAATCCGGTGATCCCTTATGAAGAAGACTGTGTCACGCGCATTATTCAAGATGACATCAATGAAACCGCCTATGCCCGAGTAAAAAACTGGAGCATTAGCGAGCTGCGCGAATACATTCTGGATGATGAAACCAGCGTGGATGACATCGCTTTTTTACGCAAAGGGATCAGCTCCGAAGTGGTTGCCGCCGTGGCGAAAATTTGCTCCAACGCCGATTTAATCTACGGTGCTAAAAAGATGCCGGTGATTAAGAAAGCCAATACCACCATTGGCATTCCCGGCACGTTTAGCGCACGTCTACAGCCGAACGATACGCGCGACGATGTGCAGAGCATTGTGGCGCAGATTTATGAAGGGCTCTCATTTGGACTGGGCGATGCGGTCATCGGGGTGAATCCGGTCACCGACGACGTCGATAACCTGAGCCGTGTGTTAGATACCATCTACGGCGTCATCGACAAATTTTCTATTCCGACCCAAGGCTGCGTGCTGGCGCATGTGACGACGCAAATCGAAGCGATCAAGCGTGGTGCGCCGGGTGGTCTGATTTTCCAAAGTATCTGCGGCAGTGAAAAAGGGCTGAAAGAGTTTGGCGTTGAGCTGGCGATGCTTGATGAAGCACGCGCAGTCGGTGCGGAATACAACCGAATTGCCGGTAGCAACTGTCTCTATTTTGAAACTGGCCAAGGCTCTGCGCTGTCGGCTGGGGCTAACTTCGGTGCCGATCAGGTCACGATGGAAGCGCGCAACTATGGCTTAGCGCATCACTACGATCCGTTCATTGTGAATACCGTGGTCGGCTTCATTGGGCCAGAGTATTTGTACAACGATCGCCAGATTATTCGCGCCGGTTTAGAAGACCATTTCATGGGCAAACTGAGCGGAATTTCTATGGGCTGCGACTGCTGCTACACCAATCATGCGGATGCCGATCAGAACCTGAACGAAAACCTGATGATCCTGCTGGCGACTGCCGGATGTAACTACATCATGGGGATGCCGTTGGGCGACGACATCATGCTCAACTACCAGACCACGGCATTCCACGACACGGCTACGGTGCGCCAGCTGTTGAACCTGCGTCCATCGCCGGAGTTTGAGCGCTGGCTCGAAACCATGGGGCTGATGGCGAATGGCCGTTTGACTGCGCGCGCCGGTGATCCGTCGCTCTTTTTCTGATTTCTGAGGTAAATCATCATGGATCAAAAGCAAATAGAAGAGATTGTGCGCAGCGTGATGTCACGTATGGCGCAGCCAGAAACCGCTGCGCAACCGACCGCAGCTGGAGTCGTCACGGGCGTGGAGAGCGGCGAATGTTGTGCTGTCGATCTCGGCTCTGACGAGGCTAAGCAGTGGATCGGGGTTAAGAATCCGCATCGCCTAGACGTGCTACAGGAGCTGCGGGCGAGCACCGCGGCCCGCGTATGTACTGGACGCGCTGGCCCTCGACCACGTACTCAGGCGCTGCTGCGTTTTTTGGCTGACCATTCGCGCTCCAAAGATACGGTGTTGAAAGAAGTGCCGCCGGAGTGGGTACAAAAGCACGGGCTGTTGGAAGTGCAGTCGGAGATCAGCGACAAAAATCTGTATCTCACCCGTCCAGATATGGGACGACGTCTTAGCGCTAATGCCATTGAAACCTTGAAAACCCAGTGCAAAGCCAATCCCGATGTACAGGTGGTGATTTCTGATGGTTTATCAACCGATGCGATTACCGCTAACTATGACGAGATCCTTCCGCCGTTGCTGAAAGGGCTGGAGCAGGCGGGGATGAACGTCGGCACGCCGTTCTTTGTGCGCTATGGGCGCGTGAAAATAGAAGATCAGATTGGCGAGTTATTGGGCGCGAAAGTGGTGATTTTGCTGGTGGGAGAACGTCCAGGCCTGGGGCAGTCAGAAAGCCTTTCCTGTTATGCGGTCTATTCACCACGCATGGCTACCACGGTAGAGGCCGATCGTACCTGCATTTCAAATATCCATCGTGGCGGCACGCCTCCGGTAGAAGCAGCAGCGGTGATTGTGGATTTGGCCAAACGGATGCTGGAACAGAAAGCCTCCGGTATTTCGATGACTCGTTAAGGAGTAAGCACCATGCCAGCATTAGATTTGATTAAGCCGAGCGTCAAAGCGATGAGGGTGATTGCCGCGCTGCAGGAAGATTTCCACCGTGAGCTGAAGCTGCCGTCGCATATTCGCAGCCTTGGCCTGATTACCGTGGACTCCGACGATGTGGCTTATATTGCCGCCGATGAGGCCACTAAACAGGCTCAGGTCGAAGTCGTTTATGGCCGTTCTTTGTACGCCGGTGCCGCGCACTCGCCGTCACCCTCTTCGGGTGAGGTAATTATTATGCTCGGGGGGCCAAACCCAGCTGAAGTGCGCGCTGGTTTAGATGCGATGCAAGCCATGATCGAACAAGGGCCGGCCTTCCAATGGGCTAGCGATGCCGAAGACACGGCGTTTCTCGCGCATGTGGTCTCGCGCACCGGCTCTTATCTGTCTGGTTCTTCCGGCATTCGGTTAGGCGATCCGTTGGCGTATTTGGTTGCACCGCCGCTAGAAGCGACCTTTGGCATTGATGCGGCGCTGAAAGCCGCCGATGTGCAGCTGGTGACCTATGTTGCACCGCCGTCAGAAACTAACTATTCCGCCGCGTTTTTAAGCGGTAGTCAGGCGGCGTGCAAAGCGGCGTGTAATGCGTTTAGCGAGGCAGTATTGGAAATAGCTCGCTGTCCTATTCAGCGCGCTTAACGGAGGACGGCCATGATCAACGCACTAGGATTACTGGAAGTGTCAGGTTTGGTGGCGGGCATTGACGCCGCCGACGCCATGCTGAAAGCGGCTCAGGTTCGGGTCCTCAATCATGAAGTGGTTGATCCGGGTCTGGTGACGCTGGTGATTGAAGGCGATCTGGCGGCCTGTCGTGCGGCACTGGACGCCGGTGCGGCGGCAGCCAGCCGAACCGGTATGGTGATTAGTCGCAAAGAGATTGGCCGCCCCGATCCTGATACTGAATGGTTAATTTTAGGGCTGAGAGGTTTAGCGCCAAAACCGTCTCCTACGCCTGAAGCTGCGCCCGCGCCTGAAATAGCACAGCCAGCGCTGACGGAAACCGAGACTTCAGACGATGAAATTGCGGTAACGCAAGTATGGCTAGCGGAGATCGCCAGCCATGCCCAAGGTATGACGGCGGGTGAAATGGCGGCTCGCTTTCAACTGAGCTTGAAGCAGACCAGACATACGTTAGAAACGCTGTTGCGGGAAGGCAAACTGCGTAAGCGGGGCAGCCGCTATCGTATAAAAGTGGCGAAGGAGGAGGGGCATGAATAACCCGAGCCAAATACGCATGACGCTAACGCCCGAGGAGATTCGTACTCGGGTAGCAGCGGCGGGTGTGGTGGGATCGGGCGGTGCTGGCTTTCCGACTCACGTGAAACTTCAGGCGCAGGCGGAGATTTATTTAGTCAACGCCGCTGAATGTGAGCCGCTGTTGCAGGTCGATCAGCAACTGGCTGCTCAGTCGGCGGCTCGCTTGCTGCGTGGGCTGCAGTATGCCATGTGTGCCACGAGTGCCACCGAGGGCATAGTTGCGATTAAGCGTAAATATCACGCCGCCATAGAGGCGTTAACGCCGTTGCTGACAGCCGGAATTCGGCTGCATATTTTACCGGATGTCTATCCTGCGGGAGATGAAGTGATCACCATTTGGCTGGCGACCGGACGGCGCGTTCCCCCTGCGTCGCTGCCGCTGTCGGTTGGCGTGGTGGTGAACAATGTGCAAACGCTGCTGAACGTTGCCGCAGCGGTGGAAACACAAACGCCGGTGACTCAACGCACCTTAACCATTAACGGCGCGGTGGCTGAACCGATGACGCTCACGCTGCCGCTGGGGACTTCATTACGCGAGGCGCTGGCGCTGGCCGGCGGTGCAACCGTCGCCAATCCTGCCTTTATCAACGGTGGCCCGATGATGGGGCGCTTGTTGGCATCGTTGGATGAACCGATCACGAAAACGACCGGTGGACTGCTGGTTCTGCCGAGCGATCACCTGTTGATTGAACGTCGAATGCGCAGTGAGCGGACGGTGCTCAATCAAGCGAAAACGGTGTGTGAACAGTGTGGCATGTGCACCGAATTGTGCCCTCGACATCTGATGGGTCATGAACTGCCGCCGCATTTGATTGTGCGTTCGGTGAGCTATGGTCAGCTCTCTTCACTTTCTTCTGTGACGGCGGCGTTAACCTGCTCCGAGTGTGGCGTGTGCGAGGCGTGGTCGTGTCCGGTAGAGATCTCCCCGATGCGAATTAATCAATTGCTGAAGGCGGAGCTGCGTGCCAAGGGCGTTCGTTATCAAGGTGAACTAGGCCCAGTTTCGCCGATGGCAGAGTATCGACTGCTGCCGGTTAAACGGCTGGTGGCGCGTTTGGGATTGGCTCCCTTCATGCATAAAGCGCCGATGCAAGAGACGACGTGGCAACCTCATCGGGTCGAGCTGACGCTTAATCAGCACATTGGTGCGCCAGCCACGCCTTGTGTCGAGATCGGACAGCGTATCACGCAGGGTGAGTGCATTGCGCAGATGCAGAACGGTGCTTTGGGCGCAGCGCTACACGCCAGTATTTCCGGCGTGGTTAGCCAGGTGGGATCACGCAGTATCACGTTGGTGAGGGAGTAGCGAGTTATGGTGTCGCAGAGCAGGGTTATCACTGGGGTGAAAACTTATAACGCTATCGGGATGGTTGAGCTGTCGAGCATCGCTAAGGGGATGCAGGTGACAGACTTCATGCTGAAAAGCGCCAACGTCGGTTTGCTAATGGCCAAGACCGTTTGCCCCGGCAAATATGTGGTGATGGTGGGAGGGGACGTTGCCGCCGTGACGCAGGCGATAAGTACCGGCGAGCATCAGGGCGGCACGCTGTTGGTTGACAGTTTTTTGCTGGCCAACGTGCACCCTGACGTCCTGCCCGCTATCAGCGGCGTGACCGATATGCCCGATAAGCAGGCGGTGGGCGTTATAGAAACCTTCAGCGTAGCGGCCTGTATCGAAGCGGCTGATTGTGCGGTTAAAACCGCAAACATCACACTAATTCGCTTGCATATGGCGTACGGTATTGGCGGGAAATGTTATGTGGTGATGAGCGGCGATGTGGCTGGCGTTACTACGGCTACGCAGGCGGCAAGTGAATCAGCAGGAGAAAAAGGCGCGCTGGTATACAGCATGGTGGTGCCTAACCCACATCCAGAATTCTGGCAGCAACTGGTGAGTTAACGCGTGGTTGCCGTCGAGGAGCGCATATGAAAAAGAAGCCAGATCGTAATTTGCATCATCTTTTTTCGGGGGATATCGACCCTGTAAACAGTAAACCGCTGGTTGAGCGTGAAAATGTTCATCAGCGCGAGTCGCAAGATGTGTATGAACATGCCTGTACCATCACGGCATGGCAGCAACTTTATGATCAGCTCCGCCCCGGCAAGTTTAAAGGCGAACTCACCGAAATCCTGTTCGACGGCGTGCAGATTTTCCGCGAGTACACCAACCTGACGCTGCGTCAATCTTGCATGGTGTGGCCGAATGCGTTCTGGTTTGGCATTCCTGATGTGCGCGGTGAGCACGGTTTTATCGGCTCACAGCCGTTGGATTCGCAAGAAATTGCGGTACGTCCCGGAGGCAAAGAGTTTGAGCTTAGTACGCCAGATGATTACACCATTCTTGGCGTGGTGGTTTCGTACGATGTGTTGTTTAGCCACGCCTCGTCGCTCATCGATCCCGACCGACTATTGCAACTGCTTAACAATAACCCCGCGCTCGAAGTCAATGCGTATCAAAAAGAAGCGCTGTGGTATTTCATTAATCAGGCGTTATCGCACGGCAGCGTTGATCCAGAATCGATGCAGCAGGCAAACGTGCGTAAGGTGTTATGCCACAACCTACTTACTGCGATGACCCACTTACTGGAAGGCGCACAGCCAGTTTCAACTCGCCAAGTTTATAGCCGAATTAACTACCAGCACTTAGTTTCACAGGCGCGGGAATATTTGCTGAGCCAAACGTCTGAACCGGTGACGGTGCTCGATTTATGCCGTGAATTACACGTCAGCCGCCGAACGCTGCAAAATGGATTTCATCAGGTGCTGGGCATTGGGCCGAATGCATGGCTAAAAGCACTGCGCTTGAATGCGGTACGCCGCGAACTGGTCAGCCCATATTCTGAGTGCCATACCGTGAAGGATGCCGCCATGCAGTGGGGTTTTTGGCATTTAAGCCAGTTTGCTACTGACTATCAGCGCCTGTTTAACGAGAAGCCTTCGGCTTCGTTAGCGGCGCGTGGGGCAAGGTTTATTTAGTTTTGCCATCATATTTGTTGTCGCAATATGGGCAATGAAAGATATACCGATTAACGTATTTCACAACAGGCCAGAGTATTGCTAAGGTAAACAGGCTTACAGAAGATATTTATTAGGGCAAATCCCTGGCATCTCACTTCATATATAGATAAATAACATTATTGGTATTCAAGGAAGGATATAGATGTTTAAGAATATGACGCTTTTTGCCGTTCTGATGTCACCGTGTGTTGCTGCTTACGCTGCTGTGATACCCGAGAATATATCACCAAGCAGCATCGTTACTGAGGATTTTGACGTTAGTGTGATTACTGATTTAGCGTATCCCGTTTGCACATGGAATTTAGGCGATAATAAGAAAGAGAACTTTTATCACTTTGTTGAAGGCGAAATGTGCCCTGCCGGTGGGGAACGATGCACATACTCAGGCGTTATGAAATTGAATGGAAAGATAGCCATCTTGAAGCAATTATCGTCAGACAATGGCACTAGCGTTTTCAAAAATGATAATACGACTATCATCACAACGCTGACTCCGATTAAAAACCCCAAAGCAGAGGTAGGCAGCGAAGAAGAAAGCGACTTTAACGCCGTTGTTGTTATTAAAACAAGCCGTGGTGAAAAGAAGCTTGAGATGACAGGGTTTTGTAGTATTTAAAGGGGATTGATATTCTGACGTTCATTATTTCGTAATCCCCACATGTTTTTCTTAATATCCTAACTTACTATCAAATAGCGCTGAAGCGTAAAAATCACATAAATTTCAACAAAATTTAGACATAAATTCACTCATCGTTGTTATTTTTACCTTTAATGATAGAGCGCTACATACAAATTTAGCTTTCTTTGTTGTAGAACTATCCTCTGTGACATAATATTTAGCCTGAGATGCAAAATAAAGGTTTTTGCAATCACGCATTATATTCGACGGTCTATTCTTCTTATTTATTTTATCTTTGAATTTTGGATGAAAATCAAGTAGCATGTATGATAATTCTATTTTTCCACCAATAGTCATATCATCAAAAGACCTACCGTTGATATGGCAAAATGATTTGATGACATCATCAAAGTTGTGTAAGTAATTTTCAGGCTGCTCTGATGTAATGAAATCTAAAAATGGAATAAGCTTTTTTGCATATTCTGATTTTTTATTAAGAATTGTATCTCTATTGTTAAGGCTTTTCTTGATGTCAGCGACTTGTATTCTGAATTTTTTGTAATGCTCTGGGTCGTCCATAGATAGCCACATATGCTGTAAAAATTCTGTCATTACGTCTGAATCAAGTATGCCACCACTTCTCTCTAAGAAAGGTCTAAAAATATCATCTTTTGGCAAAATATTCATATCAACGGAGTAGCTTCCACCTGATAATTTAATATCTGGCTCTTCTTGAGTTTCACTGACTATTTTTTTAAAAAAGTTATAAATATTAACATTGTTTGTAGGAAGGATTTTTTCTGTTGGCCCTATAATTCCAAGAGCATATCCCTGCGATAGGTTATTAAGATATTCTAAGTCTGATTTTATATTTTGTTGGTTATCTGGGTTAAAACTGATAGCGAGATCTTTCAGGTGTCCCTCTGAAAATGGAAATTTGTATTTTTTAGATAATCGATTTATCAGATTGTTGAATTCTGGACCATTAATTGAATCTCTAACTGTTGAGTGTTTCATGTACTGGATTACATTCCAATCAAGATAAACATATTCCATTTATATCATTATCTCCCATGTAAATAAGTTACATGATGCTTACAAGAAGGGCATCAGACTCACCAGTCAATTGTATCATTGTATGTTAAATTAACGCCATAGGTTATTTCTTCAATATTCAGTGCGTACCACGACGGTTTTCGCTTAGCCTGAATCTATATCGGCATATCTTTGGGCTTATGGATTTAACTTCGAGGTAAATGTTGCTTAAGTCATTGAATAGGTGGGTTTTTTATTGGATTATAATCTGCGAAATTGAGTGTTGGTGAACATAACGATGCCATCTGTATTTTTATACCATTATTGTACTCACCGCTGTAATTAATTTTAGCTACGTTTATAAGATATTATCTAAGGCATTATGAAATAAAAAATCCACGCCGAAGCGTGGATTTTTTTAGCTAGCAAGAGCAAGAAGGGGCGATTTAGACGTTGAACAAGAAGTTCATCACATCGCCATCTTTAACGATGTAGTCTTTACCTTCTGAACGCATTTTACCGGCTTCTTTCGCGCCTTGTTCACCCTTGTAGGTGATGAAGTCGTCGAACGCGATGGTTTGAGCGCGGATAAAGCCTTTTTCGAAGTCGGTGTGGATTTTACCGGCAGCCTGTGGTGCGGTAGCGCCAACAGGAATGGTCCATGCGCGCACTTCTTTCACGCCAGCGGTGAAGTAGGTTTGCAGATTCAGCAGTTCGTAACCCGCGCGAATAACGCGGTTCAGACCGGGTTCTTCCAAGCCGAGTTCAGCCATGAATTCGTCACGGTCGGCATCGTCAAGCTCAGCGATATCAGATTCAACCGCAGCACACACGGCAACGACTACAGAACCTTCTTTTGCAGCAATTTCGCGTACGATATCCAAATACGGGTTATTTTCAAAACCGTCTTCGTTGACGTTAGCGATGTACATGGTTGGTTTCAGCGTCAGGAAGCTCAGGTAGCGGATGGCAGCCTTGTCTTCATCGGTTAAATCCAGCGCACGCAGCATGCCTGCATTTTCCAGCTGTGGCAGGCATTTCTCTAGCGCAGCCAGTTCAGCTTTTGCATCTTTATCACCGCCTTTGGCTTTCTTCTGCACGCGATGCATGGCACGTTCGCAGGTGTCTAAGTCAGACAGCGCCAGTTCAGTGTTGATAACGTCGATATCGTCAGCAGGATCAACTTTGTTGTTCACGTGAATGATGTTGTCGTTTTCGAAACAACGAACAACGTGGCCGATCGCTTCGGTTTCACGGATGTTGGTCAGGAACTGGTTGCCCAAGCCTTCGCCCTTAGAGGCACCTTTTACCAAACCTGCGATATCAACGAATTCCATGGTGGTTGGCAGGATGCGCTGTGGTTTTACGATCTCAGCCAGTTTGTCCAGACGCGGATCAGGCATAGGAACGACGCCGGTGTTCGGTTCAATGGTACAGAACGGGAAGTTCGCTGCTTCGATACCCGCTTTGGTCAGCGCATTGAACAGAGTGGATTTACCAACGTTTGGCAGGCCCACAATACCGCATTTGAATCCCATGTGTTATCACCTTAACTTATTGAATATCAACAACTAAATTATAGTATGTCGAAGAAATTGGAAATTATCCGCCAATTATACACGCAAAGTACCTTTTTCTCGAATCATCCATCGGGAAAGGGCGCGCGTATATCATCAGCGTGGCGTAGATTTGAATCCGTTCATACGCGCCATTGCACGATCGATGCCTTCTTTCAGCAGTACTTCGGTACAGCGCAGCGCTTCATCAATAGCGTCGTCAATCAATGGCTGTTCGCTGGCGAGCGGCTTGCCCAACACAAAGCCGACAACCTTGCTTTTATCGCCTGGATGGCCAATACCGATGCGTAGACGGTAAAAGTTTGGGTTATTACCCAGTTTGCTCTGAATATCTTTGAGGCCGTTATGACCGCCGTTTCCGCCGCCTAACTTTAATTTGGCAACGCCCGGTGGTAGGTCGAGCTCGTCGTGCGCAACCAGAATCTCATCGGGTTGAATACGGTAAAAAGTGGCGAGGGCGGCAACGGCTTTACCACTTAAGTTCATAAAGGTGGTTGGCACCAATAAACGTACGTCGTTGCCAGCCAGATTCAGGCGTGCGGTATAGCCGTAAAATTTACTTTCTTCTTTCAGTGACTGGCCGTTACGCTCAGCCAGCGCATCGACAAACCATGCCCCTGCGTTATGACGTGTTTGTGCGTATTCCGCTCCAGGATTGGCAAGGCCGACAATTAATTTGATAGTCACGTTTTATTCCACGTATCAGAGAAGAAATTCAGCCGCGCATTTTACCCCTATGCGGCGGGAATGCAAAAACTTGGCTTAAAGGAGGGAGGGGGAGTTAAAAAATAATTATTGGTTGGATAAACCATGAGCACGCTATGAACCCGTGGTGTTAAGGTTTATGTAAAAATAACGTAAAGAAAGATAAGCGAAAAAGCACAAATTGTGATGTATGGCGCAATAACCATACGCCATATGAGTCTATACTTTAAGCATAAGGAAAGATTGAACGCCGAAAGGCGTAACACATTAAGTGTTCTAACTTGAGGAGGTGATTTATGAAACGTAAAACTGCCATGAGGCTCGGTAACGTTTTTATGGGGTTAGGCCTGATCACCATGGTTGGCGGCGTAGGTTACTCCGTTCTTGCCCAGCTGCCTCAGCTCAATTTACCTCAGTTTCTGTCACACGGCGCTGTTATGAGTATCTTCGTTGGGGCGCTGTTATGGTTGGCCGGTGCGCGTATTGGTGGTCATGAACGTGTTGCCGACCGTTACTGGTGGGTTCGCCACTTTGATAAACGCTGTAATCGTAATACTCGTCATTCTTAACCTTTCACAAACGGTTGCTTTGAATAATAAGATTGCGTTTTAGAAGTTGTTAGTGAATAAGATTAAATGAATATTAGCTTGATAAATTAAAACGCCGCACTGCTTTCGCAACGCGGCGTTTTTTTGTTTGCGTCCTACCCAGTACAAACAAAAAACGGCGGATTTCTCCGCCGTTTTGCTGCATGTTGAACGAAATCTTAGTGTTCGAACATCGCAGAGATAGATTCTTCATTGCTGATACGGCGGATAGCTTCAGCCAACATGCCAGACAGTGTCAGGGTGCGAACTTTCTTCAGCGCCTTGATTTCGTCAGACAGAGGGATGGTATCGCAGACGATGATTTCATCAATCACAGAGTTTTTGATGTTGTCGATCGCGTTGCCAGAGAAGATAGGGTGGGTTGCGTAAGCAAATACACGTTTAGCACCACGTTCTTTCAGTGCTTCAGCGGCTTTACAAAGCGTACCACCGGTGTCGATCATGTCATCAACCAGCACGCAGTCGCGGCCTGCAACGTCACCGATAATGTGCATCACCTGAGAAACGTTAGCACGAGGGCGACGTTTGTCGATGATAGCCATATCAGTATCGTTAAGCAGTTTAGCGATAGCACGGGCGCGAACAACACCACCGATATCCGGAGAAACCACAATTGGGTTTTCCAGATTCTGTTGCAGCATATCTTCCAGCAGGATCGGGCTACCGAATACGTTGTCTACCGGCACGTCGAAGAAGCCTTGAATCTGTTCAGCATGCAGGTCCACGGTGAGAACGCGGTCAACACCTACGCTTGACAGGAAGTCAGCCACGACTTTCGCCGTGATTGGCACACGCGCAGAACGCACGCGGCGGTCCTGACGGGCATAGCCAAAGTAAGGGATAACTGCGGTAATGCGGCCGGCAGAAGCGCGGCGCAGCGCGTCAACCATAACAACCAGTTCCATTAGGTTATCGTTGGTTGGTGCACAGGTGGACTGGATGATGAAAATATCACCACCGCGTACATTTTCGTTGATTTGTACGCTCACTTCGCCGTCGCTAAAACGACCTACAGCGGCGTCACCAAGGCTGGTGTACAAACGGTTGGCAATACGTTGTGCTAGTTCCGGGGTAGCGTTACCAGCAAAAAGCTTCATATCAGGCACGAGAAGAACCTCAGGCTTGCGTCCAGAGAAGTTGGCAGTACAGACACGTTAAACAGGGGGTGGTGATAGCGTGCTGCAATACCCTACGGGTGTTTCAGAACTCAAATATTCAAAGCGGTTGCAACCAAATGCTCAGGACTTTGAATATGTCTAAGTTCTCTTCATTTGCCAAACAAGACAAATGGCCGAGTCAAAACGTGGCTACTTGCGCTCAATTGTGCTCATAGTTCGCGCTATTGATGCGTTGCTGATACTTAAAACACGTATCGAACAGGGTGCATCAAACGTAAAAATCATTTTACGGACTCAATAAGCTCTGAGCGGACAAGGTGTAACGGTGAGGTATTAACGCCACGCGCAACAAAACCCTTGATCCACTCGGGGGCTCTGCAAAGCACCTGACGGGCAGAAGACTCGGTGTCAAATTCAGCAAACACACAAGCACCTGTGCCAGTCAGACGCGACGGCGCGTATTGTAACAGCCATGAAATGACCTGTTCAACCTCACGGAAACGTTTTCTTGCGGTAAGTTCGCAATCATTTGCGTACGGAATACGGAGAAGTTCCTGCAAAGACCGCACAGGAGTATCTCTTTTCAGCTCCGGATCGGCGAAGATAGCAGGGGTAGGAATATTTACACCGGGGTGTGCAACAAGGTACCATTTTTCTTCAGGATGTGCTGGATGTAACAATTCACCAACACCTTCTGCAAAAGATGCAAAGCCATTAACAAAAATAGGTACATCCGCGCCGAGCGTTAAACCTAACTTTGCCAGCTCGCTGTCGCTGAGATTGGCTTGCCATAATGTATTGAGTGCCACAAGCACGGTTGCCGCATCGGACGAACCTCCACCAAGACCTCCCCCCATTGGAATGATCTTCTCTAATGCAATATCCGCCCCGCAGTGTGAAAAACGTTCAGGCAAATTGTCGCGCAGCAGTTTTGCTGCACGAATAATGAGGTTTTGCTCATTTGGCACGCCGTCGATAGGCGTGAGCAAATTGATCTGACCATCATTACGCGGCGTGATAGTGAGCCGATCGCCATAATCCAAAAACTGAAACAGCGTTTGCAGATTATGGTAGCCGTCTGGACGACGGCCCGTGATATATAAAAACAAGTTTAGCTTGGCGGGCGCAGGCCAAACGCGGGTGGTCGACATCATTTTTGCAGCGTCCAATTATCCATTTTGAGCTTGATACGTTGTTCACCTTGCGTAATTTCTAACTGAGCGGGCAGAGAAGGTTTGCTGTCGGCATCATATTTCAGGTAGTTCACTTTCCACGTGAGGCCATCTTTACTGTATGTCAGATCTTGCAAACGATACTGGCTATCGAGGGTGAACTCTGTTGCGTCACCCGGCAGGCCCAGCATCCATAGACGCAGGCTCTGCAGCGGAATTTGCATGCCGGTCAGTTTTTGGATCATTTCGTCAGCGTTATCGCTGACATAGCGCTTGCCTTTATTGTCTGTCAGTTGCACCACGCCCGGAATAACGTTTAATTCCATTTCAGTGCTGCCCAGCGGGTTAGTCAGCAGCAGTCGATAACGTTCGGGGGCCGTTTGTTGCCAGAAGAAGCGGGCATATACTTTTTGCTTATCGGAAAGATAGGCAAAAGCTCCGCGAGTTTGATATTCGGCGATTTTCTGAACCTGAGACTCATGTTCGCGCCACTGCGGTGCGGTAGGGCTAACGGCTGGGCCTTTATTTTGCGTAGAGCTACAAGCAGCCAATAAAACACAGCTAAGCGGCAGTAATTTAAGTAGTTTTAGTTTTTGCATCGGGTTGTCCGTTCAGATTCTCGAGGGTGGGGCGGAGAATGATCATTGCGGCTAACGCTAGCGGTCTTATCTAGCAGCGTCAATGCTTTCTGCGTGTTGTGTAGCAAATATTAAGGGTAAAAGTCAGAGAAATTGATTCAATAAGATACATCCCGATTTCGTGTGGCTTTTATTGATCTCGCGCATCAAGTAGAATGCCCGCATAAATAAACGAATATACCCGTCATACTTCAAGCTGCATGTGCGTTGGCTGCGTTCAATCACCCGAATCACTTACTTGATGTAAGCCCATCGGGATTCATTCTCTCGCCGCCTGCCTGCAGTTCGAATTACTTAGGGTATCTGAAGCGATACTATTCGACGATTTGTCATGAGCCTGCTTGCACTTGGAATCAATCACAAAACTGCGCCGGTAGCACTCCGTGAGCGGGTGACGTTTTCACCTGAAACACTGAACCATGCTATTGAAAGCTTACGCCAGCAACCCCTGGTGCAGGCTGGCGTTGTGCTGTCTACGTGTAACCGCACCGAGCTGTATCTCAGCATGGAGCAACCGGAAGATGTGCCGCCGCAGGATCTGCATAAACAGATCGTTGATTGGCTGTGCGCTTACCACAAACTGTCCCCTGACGAAGTCAACAAGAGCCTCTATTGGTATCAAGATAACGATGCCGTGAACCATTTGATGCGTGTAGCAAGTGGATTGGACTCTTTGGTATTGGGCGAACCGCAAATTTTAGGGCAGGTCAAAAAGGCCTACACGGAATCTCAACGTGAGCAGTCGATGTCTGCTGACCTTGAGCGTCTGTTCCAAAAAACGTTTTCGGTCGCCAAGCGCGTGCGTACGGAAACAGATATCGGTGCGAGCGCGGTATCGGTGGCTTTTGCCGCTTGTACGCTGGCGCGCCAGATCTTTGAATCGCTTTCTGAAGTCAATGTGCTGCTGGTTGGCGCAGGTGAAACCATCGAGCTGGTGGCGCGTCATCTGCGTGAACATAAAGTGCGGCATATGATGATTGCTAACCGCACCCGTGAGCGCGCTCAGGCGTTGGCGGATGAAGTTAACGCGGAAGTGATTACGTTACCCGAAATTGATGAGCGTTTGGCGCAGGCTGATATCATCATTAGTTCTACCGCAAGCCCGTTGCCGATCATCGGTAAAGGCATGGTCGAGCGTGCGCTTAAAGCTCGCCGTAACCAGCCGATGCTGTTCGTTGATATCGCGGTTCCGCGTGATATTGAGCCGGAAGTCGGCAAACTAGCCAGCGCCTATTTGTATAGCGTCGATGATTTGCATTCGATCATTCAAAGCAATCTTGCCCAGCGCAAAGCCGCAGCCGTTCAGGCTGAGCATATTGTGCAGCAGGAAAGTGCCAATTTTATGGCCTGGCTACGAGCCCAAGGTGCGGTGGAAACTATCCGAGATTATCGTTCACAGGCCGATCAAATGCGCGCCGAGGCGGAAGCTGAAGCACTGGCCGCGATTGCACAGGGTGCCGATGTTGAAACCGTCATCCATAAATTGGCGCATCGGCTAACCAATCGACTGATTCACGCACCAACCAAATCCCTCCAGCAGGCCGCGAGTAACGGCGACATCGAAAAATTACAGGTGTTGCGCGACAGTCTCGGGCTGGACCAAAATTAGTTCCTCTTATTACATACAGGTAAATAGCCACGCATGAAGCCTTCTATCGTTGCCAAACTAGAAGCATTACAAGAGCGTCACGAAGAGGTGCAGGCGCACCTCGGAGATGCCGGAGTGATTGCCGACCAAGACCGTTTCCGCGCGCTGTCACGCGAGTACGCGCAGTTGACCGACGTCACTCGTTGTTTCCAGACCTGGCAACAGGTACAGGAGGATCTCGCCACGGCTGAGCTGATGCTAGACGATCCTGAAATGCGTGAAATGGCGCAGGAAGAGATTTCTGAAGCTAAAAATCAGATCGCAGACCTTGAGCAACAATTGCAAATTCTGCTGTTGCCGAAAGACCCTGACGATGAGCGCAGCTGCTATCTAGAAATTCGTGCAGGAACCGGCGGCGATGAAGCCGCATTGTTTGCTGGCGATATGTTCCGCATGTACAGCCGCTATGCCGAGGCACGTCGCTGGAAAGTTGAAGTGATGAGTGCTAACGAAGGCGAACACGGCGGCTTCAAAGAAGTTATCGCCAAAGTGATCGGCGAGGGGGCTTATGGGCGCTTGAAGTTTGAATCTGGCGGCCATCGCGTGCAGCGCGTCCCAGCAACGGAATCGCAAGGCCGTATCCATACTTCTGCCTGTACCGTTGCGGTGATGCCAGAAATTCCAGAAGCTGAATTGCCGGATATCAACCCAGGTGATTTGCGTATTGACACCTTCCGCTCATCGGGCGCGGGTGGACAGCACGTTAACACCACGGACTCAGCGATTCGTATTACTCACTTACCAACCGGTATCGTGGTTGAGTGTCAGGACGAACGTTCCCAGCATAAAAACAAAGCGAAAGCGTTGTCGGTGTTGGGCGCGCGTATCCGTGCGGCTGAAATGGCTAAGCGCCAGCAGGAAGAAGCGTCAACGCGTCGTAACCTGTTAGGCAGTGGCGATCGTTCGGACCGTAACCGTACCTACAACTTCCCGCAGGGGCGTGTGACCGACCACCGCATCAACCTGACGATTTATCGTCTGGATGAAGTGATGGAAGGAAAACTGGATTCGCTGATCGAACCTATCGTTCAAGAATACCAAGCGGATCAGCTGGCTTCACTTTCTGAGCAAGACTGATGCGATTTGACCAGTGGCTAAAACAGGCGATTGACAGGCTGTCTACCGGTGAAAGCCCTAAGCGTGACGCCGAGATCCTGCTGGGTTTTGTTACTGGCAAAACACGCAGCTATATTTTAGCGTTTGGCGAAACCGTACTTTCGCCAGAGCAGGCGCAACAGTTAGAGAATCTACTGGCGCGCCGCGAACGGGGTGAACCGGTGGCTTATCTGGTTGGAGAGCGCGAGTTTTGGTCGCTTCCGCTAGAAGTGTCACCTGCGACGCTGATCCCTCGTCCAGATACCGAATGCTTGGTGGAGAAAGCGCTCTCGCTGCTACCCGCAACGCCTTGTCGGGCGCTGGATTTAGGGACTGGCACTGGCGCAATTGCCTTGGCGCTTGCCAGTGAAAGGGCGGATAGCCAGTTCATCGGCGTTGATTATTCAGCCGATGCCGCTGCGCTTGCCCTGCGTAACGCAACACGTTTAAACCTCACTAATGCTTCATTTGTTACAGGGAGCTGGTTTGAGCCGGTTGCAGGACAGCAGTTTGCACTGATCGCGAGTAATCCGCCTTATATTGATGAAGCCGATCCGCACCTTTCGCAGGGCGATGTTCGCTTTGAGCCGGCGAGTGCATTAGTGGCTCCTGAGCAAGGGTTAGCGGATTTACGCCATATCGTGGAATATGCGCCCGATCATCTTATCCATGAAGGATGGCTGATCATGGAGCATGGCTGGCAGCAGGGCGAAGCGGTACGTCAATTACTCAACGCGCGTGGATTTGTGCAGGTCGCCACGCAGAGAGATTATGGCAACAATGACCGGATTTCATTCGGTCAGTGGATAGGCAAATAGCTGGAACACACGTTTTTATCGTGCCCAATGTCGTTGACTACAAAAAGAGGAAATAACGTATGGAAGCTTATATTGGGATAAAACATCTGCATTTGCTGACGGTAGCAATAAGCGTTGTGCTATTCATTCTGCGTTTCTTCTGGAAATGGCGTAATTCAGCTATGATAGAGCGCCGTTGGGTGAAGATTACGCCACATGTGAACGATACCCTGCTATTTGTAACCGGTATTGCCTTGGTCTTTATCACTCGATTTTATCCATTTACCCCGCAGGGGACTTGGCTGACGGAAAAACTGGTCGGTGTTATTATTTACGTCGTGCTTGGCTATGTTGCTCTGGGCAAACGACCACGTAGCCAAAAAGTAAGATGCTTTGCTTTTGTGGCAGCACTCGTATGTTTGTACTTAATTATTAAACTGGCAATGACGAAAATGCCGTTGCTGATGGGGTATGTATGAGTTCCATAGCTGATTTTGAGTTTAACCGCTTCCCTCTGAGCGAAGGGGTTATTCTAGTTTCGCAAGCTATACGTCGTGATTTCCCTGCCGATACAGTGCGCGAAACATTGCAGCAGCTGTCTGAGCAGGCGTTGGCGCGTATTGATGCGGAATTAGATCAGGATCAGAAACTTGAGCGGCTGATCGATCTGTTCTTCAATGAGTGGGGGTTTGGCGGCGTGGGCGGCGTATATCGTCTCTCTGATGCGCTCTGGCTGGATAAGGTTCTTAGCTCACGTCAGGGAACGCCGGTTTCTTTAGGGATTGTTTTCCTGCATATCGCGCACCAGCTTGATTTGCCTCTGCAGCCGGTTATTTTCCCAACCCAGCTGATTATGCGTGCAGATTGGCTCGATGAAGAAATGTGGCTGGTTAACCCGCTCAATGGCGAAACGTTAAACGAGCATACGCTAGAAGTTTGGTTGAAGGGCAATCTTGGCTTAATGGCCAGCCTTGAAGATACCGACTTTGACGAAGCAGAAAACAGCATGGTGGTGCGCAAAATGTTGAGCACCCTGAAAGCCGCGCTGATGGAAGAGAAACAGATCGAATCTGCACTGCGTGCCTGCGAGGCCTTGCTGGAATTCGACCCGGAAGATCCCTACGAAATCCGTGACCGCGGCTTGATTTATGCGCAGCTGGATTGTAATCATATTGCGGTTTCTGACCTCAGCTACTTTGTTGAACAGTGCCCAGAAGATCCCGTGTCTGAAGTGATTAAGGTTCAGATACATTCCATTGAGCAGAAAAATATTGTTCTGCACTGATTTATTTTTCCCCATGAACGCCAACCGCGCTTGTGGGGTTTAAATTCGTTATTTTTGCCTCCATTTATTGATTCTTATGCCGGACGTTTTGTTATCGCTGTTACAACAGCGACTTCAGAGCCAAAAGGTATACACGGTTACTTGAACATTAAGGCGCAAGCATGAAACAGAAAGTTGTCAGCATTGGTGATATCAAAGTCGCGAACGATTTACCGTTCGTTCTTTTCGGTGGCATGAACGTGCTGGAATCGCGTGATTTGGCGATGCGTATCTGTGAGCACTACGTTACCGTTACTCAAAAACTGGGTATCCCTTACGTTTTCAAAGCTTCTTTTGATAAAGCCAACCGTTCTTCCATTCACTCTTACCGTGGCCCAGGTCTGGAAGAGGGAATGCGCATCTTCCAAGATATCAAACAGGCTTTCGGCGTTAAAATTATCACTGACGTGCATACGCCAGAACAGGCACAGCCTGTTGCCGACGTGGTTGATGTGATCCAGCTGCCTGCATTTTTGGCCCGCCAAACCGATCTGGTTGAAGCCATGGCGAAAACCGGTGCGGTAATCAACGTGAAAAAACCACAGTTCCTGAGCCCTGGTCAAATGGGTAACATCGTTGATAAGTTTGAAGAAGGCGGCAACGATAAAATCATTCTGTGCGATCGCGGTGCTAACTTCGGCTACGACAATCTGGTTGTTGATATGCTGGGCTTTGGCGTGATGAAAAATGCATCTAAAGGTAGCCCGGTGATCTTCGACGTAACCCACTCACTGCAGTGCCGTGACCCGTTTGGCGCCGCATCTGGCGGACGTCGTGCGCAGGTGACCGAGCTGGCTCGTTCAGGCATGGCGATTGGTTTGGCTGGCCTGTTTATCGAAGCCCATCCAGATCCAGCCAATGCACGCTGCGATGGCCCATCTGCACTGCCGCTTGATAAACTTGAGCCATTCTTGGTTCAGATGAAAGCGATTGACGATCTGGTGAAAAACTTCCCAGAGCTAGATACTTCTAACTAATCTTATTGAGATTTTAGTTAGGATATGAAAAAGGCACGCATGATGGCGTGCCTTTTTTGTCTCTAACGAGCTTAGAACTAAGAGGCAACGCTCTCGTTCAAATGTTTAACTGCGTCTGGCAGGGTAGAAAAGAAGGCGAGTTTGCCAGAGATGGGCGCGATCCGAGCGCGAGCAAAGGTTTTCAGCGGTTGGAAAGGAATATCGGTGATAATCAACTGTTTCCCTTCGGGTAACGCTTCAACGAAGCGCTGGAATGCGTTCAACCCTCCCGCATCAAGCACCGGAACCGCGTCCCACTGCATAACGAGGGTATTGTAATCTTCGCTTTGTGCCAACAGCTCAGAGAAGATACGTTCGGCAGCAGCGAAGAATAGAGGCCCGCTAACGCGCAGCATCAGCGTTGACGTTTCGGCCGACTCACTCAACACGCTTAAGCGCGTCATCCGTGCAATGCGACGCATAAACAGCAGAGATGCCAGCACAATTCCCACGGTTATGGCAATCACCATGTCGAATAGCACCGTCAATGACATGCACATCAGCATAACGATGATGTCGTCTTTCGGGGCGCGACGCAGCAGATAAACCACTTTATGCGCTTCGCTCATATTCCACGCCACCATTAGCAGCAGTGAAGCCATTGCGGCCAGCGGCAGGAAGGAGAGCCATGGCGCTAACACCAGCAGGGCGAGGATCACCAGCAGTGAGTGAATAACGGCAGAGACAGGGGAGGTTGCTCCCGCACGAACGTTAGCGGCTGAGCGCGCAATCGCCGCCGTAGCAGTGATACCGCCAAAGAAAGGCGCAGCAATATTACCCAATCCCTGACCGATAAGTTCGCCGTTAGAATTGTGCTTTTTCCCGGTCATACCGTCGAGAACCACTGCGCACAGTAGGGACTCAATAGCACCCAACATCGCCATAGAGAAGGCCGCTGGCATCAAGGCGGTGAGCGTGTTCCTGCTTAAATCAATAGGCTGCCCATTTCCCGATGGCAGATTCCACGGCAGCACAAACTGCGGCAAAATCGGCGGTATGCCTTGGCCTTGGGTACCGTCGGCGAGCAGGTAACTAAAGCGAGAACCGATAGTGGCTACGTGCGTATCAAAGAGCGCAAAAATACCCATGATGGCAGTACCAGCCAGTAGCGCAGGTAAATGCCCCGGTAAACGCAGCCCTAATCGAGGCCAGAAAATTAATACTGCCAGCGTGGTTACGCCAATCAGCGTATCTGCCCAACTAATGGTGGGCAGAGCCTGCGCTAACGCCGCGACTTTCATGAGATAACTTTCTGGCACATGTTCGAGATGCAAACCAAAGAAATCTTTGATTTGCATGGTTCCAATGGTAATCGCAATACCAGAGGTGAAACCAAGGGTGACAGAAAGGGGGATATATTCAATCAGACGGCCAAAACGAGCCAGCCCCATCAGCAGTAAAAATACCCCAGACATCAACGTCGCGAGTAACAGGCCGGATAGACCAAACTGCTGCGACACTGGATACAAAATAACCACAAAAGCAGCCGTTGGGCCTGAAACACTAAAACGTGAACCGCCGCTTAATGCGATCACAATACCCGCAACGGCTGAGGTATATAAACCATATTGAGGCGGTACGCCGCTGCCGATGGCAAGGGCCATCGCCAAAGGAATCGCAATAATGCCGACGGTGATGCCGGCAATAATATCTTTAACAAAGCGCTGTGCGTTATAAGGCTCACGCCAGCAGGCCTCTATCAGCGCGCTAAACGGCATCACACCGTTAATTTTATGCGTTTTCATTATACGAATTGTTAGCTAGTGACCTAGCTCCCTAAGAGAGGTTCAACGACTACACCATTGGCATCTGGCCAAATGGACTCCCGCTGGTGACAAAATGGGCACAATTTTGGTACACCCCAAGCTTGCTTTATCGCGATAAATCCGCTGATTCACACAAAAGAATCACTCCAGCGACGAATCGCTTTGGAACCGGAATATAACGGATGAAACAGAATCTCAAAGAAGGGCACAATTTCTAACCACTGTTTTCATCAGACCTAGAACTAGGTTACTGAATCAACCACCATCCATGACAGTTTACACCCAGTTGGCTGAAATTGCCTTGACTAAAGTCTATAACTCTCTCTCAAAGTCAAAAAAAAGCTGGTTTATCAATCTTAAAGAGCAAATTAAACCTGATGCCAAAGTCGGGCCTAGACTCGCGAAAATGAGGGTGAGAAAGAATGGATTATGTTAGCGATAATTAAAAGTGGAATAAAAATCCTATATTGACTCTTATGATAATATTTATTCTTATTAGAAGATAAATTCGCATGAATTTGAGGATCGCTAAGTTATTTGATCGCTTTTACTCATAGGTTATCTACCAGCGAAACTATTTTCTTTTGATTATTATCACGCTAATGCCATCGACTATTTACTTTTAGATAAGTCTACATAAAGCGCTATTAATGACACATGGCTGAGCATAGCAGTGAGCTTTTCAATTTTTTTTACTATTATTTTAAGCAATGGAGTTTGTGGGTGAACTATACGTCGTCAGCTAAGTTATTTGTTTTCATGGTTTTTTTATTGATTATACTCAGCGCTTCCGCGCTCATCTATCTGATGAGTCATTAACCAGTGCTTTAGCGATGCTGGTAGGTAAGTCTTCTAGAGATGAACGTCAGCGCGAAATACTCCGCTTAAATGGCGCATGCGTAAATTAAAGATGAGCAATTAATATATATCGGTGCGAATGCTTAATTGACACCGTGGTGGCTAATGACTAATTAGTAGAAAATTGTGGTGCCGACAGCAACATTGCGGGTGAATAACGCTATTTTTTTGCGATAGATATCGTGGTTTATTGCTGCGCCATTGCTCAATACAGACAGTATATTACGCTATAGCAATGGCGAAGCTGAATGAAGTCAATTTCTACTTTTAGTCGGTATAGCGGTTAACGAGCGGTTAACTTGAGAAAACGAGATATTACGGTTGTTACTATCTGGTGATCGTCAAGTTGCGGAGCACCAGAAACAGTGATGGTTCCTACACATCCAGTGTCCTTAATGATCAGCGGAAAACAGCCGCCGTGCGCGGCGTAGTCATTTAAACTTAGGCCGTAGCGTTCTTCCAGCGTCGAATTGCGTTGCTGTAACCGCAGACCGATAGCATAAGAGCTCTTATGAAAGCGATTAACCACGTTGCGTTTCCGACGGATCCATTCGGCATTATCTGGAGATGTGCCGCGCATGGCGTAATGGAATAGCGTGTGCCCAGCTAACTGAATATCAATACTGACGGCAACCCCACGGCGTTCAGCTTCGGCTTTCAGCGCAGAGCCAATTTCCCATGCGCTATCGGTATTAAATGAAGAAAACTGCAAGTTGGCTTCTTCTGCGGCAAGCAGGGCTAATTCGTCTTCAGTATTCATTGAGGGTTTTCCTTCATCTAAAAATGGCAGCATAACGTTTGGCATAGCGCAGAGCTAGACCGGTTAGTTATAACTCAGCACGTTCAACGTTAATTCAGCCGCGATGCTTATCACGAATCTAATTCACTAGATAGCAAAACGCCGTCTCTGCGGGCAGAAACGGCGTTTAAGAAAGAATATACATTAGCGGGCGAGGGCAGTAACCGCGCTTACCAGTGAGCCACCCACGGTACGTTTTAAGGTCAGAATGGCGATGCCTTTAACTAAAGAGACCGCGCTACGGCGAATGGTGCTATCAATGTAGTCTTTGTCCTTTTGCACAGACAACCAGCCCATTGCCTCAATCTGAGCGAGCAGAGCTGCTGCTTTGACCTGCTTAGAGTCAAAACGAATCGCCACCGAGCCCGCATAAAGGCGGTGAGTGATCTCTTCAATTCCATCTGTCGCTTGCAGTTGTTTGATCGCTTCTTTGACAAGCTTTGGATTGCGCTGAATAAAATCCGAACGTACACGGATGCGATTTTGAGTTTGGTGCAGGTAAGGTGACATGTGAGCCTCATACATGATAACCGTAATGAGAATAATTTATATTAATGAAATCACTCTGTCTATCCCTTGTCGACTTTTTCCGCACTTTCAGAACGTATCAATTCTCACTTTCGATCATTAATTGATGGACCGCAAACATAGCGCTAAAAGCTTACTTTTAGTGTGAATACCTATAGCTTTATACGATAGATTAGCCCTAGACATCCAAAGTACTTTGCACTTGAACGCCAATGATGAACGGGATTTTTCATGCAGTTAGAAGATTTAAACGGACTCATGACGCTACGTCGCTTTGTTGAGGTGGCTCATCATATTCCAGGGCGCATTCGTTTGCGCTTCACCAATCGCCTGATTTCAGGTTTAAGCAAGAACAAGCTGTCTGCACTTGAAGAAATATGCCACCCAGAGGGCTATCTGCGTAGCTATTCACTGAATACGTCCACGGGAAGTCTGGTGCTGGAATACAGTGCCGCGCACATTTCACCAACAACACTTAATCAGCTTTTTGGCGATGACGACGCTCTCGCTCATCAGGCTCTTGAGCAGATTTACTCCATTCTTTCACATTCAGAAAGCAAATAAGGGAACACACTATGAGTAACGACAACAATAACCCAATGAATCAGGGTGCACCTTATTATCCACCGTTTGGCTATCCGTATTACCCGCCAATGCCTGAGATGCAACAACAGCCTGCTCAGCAGATGCCCCCGCAGCCGCAGCAGCCGCCGATGGGCTGGCCACAGCAGCCGGTTTGGTATCCGCACATGATGCCGGGATTCCCTCCAATGGGCTATCCGATGCCGCAGCAGCCAATGATGCCACCGCAACAGGCTATGCCACATCCGCATCATCCACATCACCATCATCACGCAGCTGCTCCGGGATTTGATTGGAGCTCACAGGCGCAGGGTATGGTTGAAGGCATGATGGGCGAACAGGCTGGTTTGCTGAAAAACATCATCAGCACAATTGGTGCCGACGATAAAGAATTCTGGAAAGGCGCGATGATCGGCGCAGCTGCCACGCTGCTGTTGACCAACGAAAGCGTACGCAACATGTTGATGCAAACCGTGGCTAACGCTGGCGATTTGTTGAAAACCGGCGGTGCGAAAGTGAAAGATGGCGTGATGAGCGGAGCAGAAACGATCAAAGAAACCGCTACCACCAGCAGCACGATTTTTCGTGACACGCTGAAAGCCGGTAAAGATGGTTTCACTGAGTCAGTAGAACGTCATCGCCAGCCTGCGCCTGCCGCCGCTGCGATGGGAGAAGGGCAAGAGACGGAAGGATCTCTGGATGAGCAACAATCGTGATGAATTAAGTTCCGTCAGCCGCGCGTTGATTGCTGGCGCCTTGGTAGGAACGACGACGTCTTGTATTGAACAGTGGCGCAGCTATCAGAACGGTGAGAAAAGCCTCAATCAAACGGCGGCGAAAGTGGTTAGCGATGCCACCAAAGCGGGTTTGGTTAGCGGTGCTGTGATGGCGGTCGCCAGCGCAACGGCGGGCCGCCCACTCTTAACGATGTTGACCGTGATCAGTGCCGGAGCTGCCGGACTTTATCTGATGGACGCAATGAAAAATAAGGAAAATGACAATGAATCAGCCTAACTATCCTTATGGTTACCCGTATTACTACTACAACAATGCGCAAGGCTATGTTAATCCACAGCAGATGCCTGCACAGCCCGCTGCGCCTCAGCCTTCGAACTATCGTCAGGCGAATGGACGTACTCACTTGCTAACTGGCATGGTGGCTGGTGCAGCTATCGCGTACTTACTGACTAATCGTCAGGTTCAGCAGGGGATCACCACCACAGCGAGCAAAGCATGGGGAACCGTGCGGGGCGAAGTGGAAGAGCTCAAAGAGCGTCTGGCAGATTTACAGGCCGAGCTCGATTATTACCACAGCAAGGAACAGGACGCCGAGTGAAAGCTATCTCTCCTGACATGATTGTTGTTGTACACCGTCTGCCAGGGCGTATGCGCGTGCGTGTTCCTCAGCTTCGCACCATGCCAGATTGTGCGGCATGGTTGAAGCGTCAGCTGCTTTCATTCCCCGGTGTGACGGGGACACGCCTGCGGCCTGAGGCACGTTCGGCAGTCATCACCTATGACGTGGCGGCGACCAGCGAGGAACCGCTATTAGCTAAGCTGCGCAGCCTCGATTGGGCGCAGCGAACCGAAGGCGAATACGAAACCGAATACTGTGGCGGGGATAACCTACTTAACATCGGTGGGCTGGCGCTTTCTCAGCTGTTACCCAAAAAATGGGCGGCGTTGCCAACCTTATTGCTGACGTCATCGACGTTGAGCGAAGGGGCACATCAGCTTGCCCAGCGTAAGCTGAAAGTCGAAGTGCTGGACGCGCTGGCGCTAGGGTTATCGATGGCGCGCGGTGATTATCGTACCGCGATGCTGACCCAATCGCTGTTGACGCTTGGCGAATATATGGAGCAGGAAACCAGCCGTCATTCCGATGCGTTGTTGGCAAGCCTCATGCAGCCGCGCGAGCATCCGGTTTGGGTTGAGCGTGATGGGCAAAGCGTTGAAATCCAGTCTGAAGCTCTGGTTAACGGCGATGTGATGCTATTGGGGCCGGGCGATAATATTCCCGCCGATGGCACCGTGATTCGTGGCGTCGGGTTAATCAACCAAGCATCGATGACCGGGGAGGGCGTTCCCGTTCGCCGCGAGGTTGGCGCGTGGATCTATGCGGGTACGCAGGTACAAGATGGCAATATCGCCGTGCGTGCCGAACGCGTTGGCGATGATTCTTCTACGGCCAATATCCGCCGCTTTATCACTGACTCATTAAGCCAGCGTAGTGAGACGCAGAAGGTCACGCAGGAAATGGCCGATCGCCGTGTGGCGATCACCTTGGGTGTGGGGGCCTCGGTATTTGCAATGACCCGTGACTGGCAACGCTTGGCCTCGGTGTTCTTGGTCGATTACTCATGTGCGTTAAAACTCAGTACGCCAATCGCGTTCAAGTCGATCATGTATCGTGCTGCGCGCAACGGCCTGCTGTTGAAAGGCGGTCGTGCAATCGAGCAGTTGGCAGCGGTTGATACCGTCGTCTTCGATAAAACCGGCACGCTCACCCATGGCGACATGCTGGTGACCGATGTGGTGAGCTTCGATCCGGAGCGCACGTGGGCTGAACGTTTGCTGGCTATTGCCGCGTCGGTTGAAGAGCACAGCAATCATCCATTGGCGCGTGCGGTGGTAGCGGCAGCAGAACATCACGAATTACCGCACATTAACCACGGCGAAGTTGAATACGTGATTGCCCATGGCCTATTGAGTGAGTTGGACGATCACCAGATGGTGATTGGTAGCCGTCACTTCCTCAGCTGTCACTATGATATCGATTTTGCCCCGTATGCGGATGAAATTGCTGAGCTGGAACAGCAAGGCCGTCATCTTCTGTTTATCGGTTTGGATAATCAGCTCGTGGGTATGATTGGTCTACAGGACAACGTGCGTGAAGAGGCTGCTCAGGTAATTGCACAGCTGCGCGAGCATGGCATCAACAACGTTGTGTTGCTGACCGGCGATAAAGCGGAGAAAGCGGAGCAATTAGCCGCGGAACTGGGCATTGATCGTTTTTATGCGCAGGCAACGCCAGAAAGCAAAGTTGACGTGGTGCGTCAGTTACAAGAGCAGGGACACCGCGTCTTGTTCGTGGGCGACGGTATCAACGATGCTCCGGTGCTAACGCAGGCCAACGTAGGCTTAGCGATGAACCAGAGCACGGAGCTGGCTCAGCAGGCGGCAGACGCCGTGCTGTTGCAGGATCATCTGCACGGCATTGTGGCCGCACGTGAGCTCTCTTTGGAAGCGATGAAGCTGGTCAACAGCAATATTCGTCTAACGGAGTGGGTGAACAGTTCCATTATGCTGGCTGCGGCGCTGGGCTGGTTAACGCCAACCGCCAGTGCGTTGCTGCATAACGGCACTACGCTGGGTGTGCTACTGCGCTCTTTGGCAGCTAAAAACGCCGGAAAGTAGGTGGCTAACGATTCTTGGCCTGACGGAATAGTGTGAGGCCAAGAGTCATGCCCCAACCTAAATTTTAGATATAAAAAAGCCCCGAATTTTCATTCGGGGCTTTTTTATAGAATATGGCGGTGAGAGAGGGGTTCGAACCCTCGATACGCTTTCGCGTATACACACTTTCCAGGCGTGCTCCTTCAGCCACTCAGACACCTCACCGTTTCGTTGCCGTGCTATGCACTGCAACGGGGCGCTACTATAGGGATTCACCCTCGCAGGGTCAAGAATAATTTCAGTAAAAACGCGCGTCTGGCGAGGGAATAGCCAATCGGAGTGCTCTGACATCATCCTTGGTCGAGATGTACTACAGTTACCCAATATAAGTGAGTTACCAAATTAAAGTGACTAAACCACAATTCTCTAATCAGCCAAAAGGAAAACGTTATGTCGATTGAAAAAGTTGTCTATCGTGCAAAAGCGAAAGCCACCGGCGGCCGAGATGGTCGTGCCACCTCATCTGACGGTGTGTTGGATGTTAAGTTGGGCGTACCAAAGGAAATGGGCGGTGCAGGTGGTGCGGTGACCAATCCAGAGCAGCTCTTTGCCGCAGGGTATTCGGCCTGTTTTCTCGGCGCGCTGAAATTTGTGGCCTCGAAAGAAAAGGTCAAAGTTCCCGCCGATGCTCAGATTGAAGGTACCGTGGGAATAGGCGAAATTCCAGGAGGCTTTGGGATTGAGGTTCAGCTGGATATCAGTTTGCCAGGTATCGAACGTAGCGTGGCAGAGGATCTGGTGAAGAAAGCGCATCAGGTATGCCCATATTCCAACGCAACCCGTGGCAATATTGATGTGAAACTGAACGTCATTTAGCCATTTAGCACGCACGCCTGAATGATAAAAAACAAAAAGCCCTGAATTTTCATTCAGGGCTTTTTGTTAGAACAGAGAGCCCGCATTAGTTATTTTGGTCAAAAATAGCATTGTGATGTTCTATATATTTTTTAAAACGACTTAACTCAGTTACATTGATATTATCTAGATTTAACTCTTCGCCATCACATATACCCAATCCCTTCAGTTGCTGCTTATCACAATGCTGAGAAATTTTTAATATGCACTTGTAGCCTTGAAATTTAAAAGTAATCATATAACGATCAAACAGTTTATCTATGTGAGAACACAATAATATACCATTAGCGCCATCTAACCTTTCATCCGAGCTTTCACAATCTCGCCAGGGTTTTATGTGAGATGCTATTAGCATCTCTCTAATATTTACTAATGTTACTGCGCATTTTTCCCCGCCCCAGGTTTTAATCACATTCTCTTTAAAACGGCCTTGACCAATACGCGCCTTGATAAGCGTATCCTTCTCAGTATCGCTCAAATCGGAGGTAAGAATGCTAGTTATATCTGATGATAATGGATCAATATTGTCTTTTTTCCCTTCGAAGGGAGCTTCATCTGTATTCAGTAAAATATATCTATGGTTTTTTATGTTCTCTGTAATATCTATTGGGTTGTTATATAATACAACATCATCCGGTTTGAACTTTATATTGAAATTTAGAAGGGCTGATGTGTTTTTAGTTATCGATGTAGGCTCTAATCCAATTGAGGATAAATCATGCTGCATTTTTGCTAATCGACCATTTTCCCAGAAGTGGTTAATAGCACTTTGGGCTTCATGCTCATCTATACAGACCACATTCGCTATGTGACCTATACAGATTTTTTTGCTAGATGCCTTCTCAAAGTAATATAAATATATCGTGTAGACCCTCCCTTTATGAGCATTGTTATTAATGGGTTGAAGAAAAGAGTACTGATATCCGTGAATTAAATTTGTATAGTCGAACAACCATTCCTCGTGTCCAAATCCAGGGTTCACTTCGAATGAGTTGTTATCAGTACTTTTTCCATTCGGGCCTGAAGGCTTTTTCCAATCATTACTATTCCAGCAGATACGAGCTATTTTATTATCCATTTTTTTCATCCATAAAATTTAGCTTTAATAGATTGTTATGCTAAATAAGCAACGTATCTATTTATATACTCAAAAATCCAACACATAAATGATCTGTATCTTGTATTAAGATAAAACAGTATTTTTATCGTATGCCGATTTGCGAATTAGAGAGGATGGGCATGTGTGATGCTAGATGAGGGGAAAAACAAAAAGCCCTGAATTTTCATTCAGGGCTTTTTGTTAGAATATGGCGGTGAGAGAGGGGTTCGAACCCTCGATACGCTTTCGCGTATACACACTTTCCAGGCGTGCTCCTTCAGCCACTCAGACACCTCACCGTTTATCGCAGCGTCGCCGTTGCGATGGGCGCTAATGTAGGGAAAACAGCGTGATGCGTCAACTTTATTTTTATCAAAACCAACTGTTTAGCTAAACAATCAGCAGATTGTTGTTTTCCTCAACGATAGCTGGCGTCTTTTACAACACCCTGTTAGTGCCCGTAGCGTTTTTGCCATTCAGCTTCCAATGCCACTTGCCACGACGGATGAGGCTCCGCGATGGCATTAAACAGCGGTTTCTGCGCGGTAAATAGTGCGCGCTCAGCCGGTGGTAAACGCTCAACGTCTAAAACGCTCGGATCTCCCCACTGTTTACTATTAGCCTTACGTGCCTGTGCCTCTGGCGACATGAGGAAATTAATCACAACTTCGGCAGCGGGTTTGTCGCGTGCGTTGAAGGGGATCGCTAAGAAGTGCACGTTGGTGAGTGCACCCTGATTTAATGCGTAAGTTTGCGCATCGGGCGGGAGGCTACCGGCGGCAATAGCCGCTGGCGCAATGCCAGGATTGAACGTAATCGCCATATCAAGTTCATTATCGTTAAACATCTGGATCATCTGCGCATCGCTGGCTGGGAATACTTTCCCTTGCCGCCACAGGAACGGATGCAGGGCGTCGAGATAAGCCCACAGCGGTGCCGTATCGCGGGCAAATGTCTCTGCATCGACCGGTTTGTCTAGCGCAACGCCCGACGTTAGCCCGATCAGCGCCATTTTCAAGAAACTGGAACCGTGGAATTGAGGAGGGCGTGGATAGGTAATACGTCCTGGATGAACTTTCGCATAATTAAGCAATGCGGAAAGATCGGCAGGAGGATTCGGCGTGGCTTTTACATCATGAATAAAGACCAGTTGCCCGACGCCCCAAGGCGCTTCAAATCCGTCGGTAGATACGGTGAAGTCCTGCGTTACCGGCAGTTTTTTATCAACCCATTGCCAGTTGGGTAAAGCCTGTACGAATGGGCCATACAGTAAACCATTTTGTTTTAAGGCGTTGAAGTTTTCGCCGTTGACCCACACCAGATCGGTGCTGCCATTTGCGGTATTGTCAGCGGCTTTCTCAGCACGAATGCGATTAACTGTCTCAGCAATATCTGCCACTTTTACCTGTTTTAGCGTAATACCGTAGCGGGTTTGCAGCTCGGCCGTTACCCAGTCGAGATAGTGATTCACCTGCGTGCTACCACCCCAAGCGTTGAAATAAACCGTTTGGCCCTCTGCCTGTTTTAGAGTTTGCACCCATGCCGCCGTAGGTTCCGCTGTATCGGCGTACACCGCTGGGGTGAGCAAACACAAACTGGTCAAAAGGGTAGGGAGTAGATTTCGCAGACGCATAATCAGCCTTATCAATAATGAAAACCAGATTGTAATGGCCTTTGTATATAAAAACATTAGCTTCAAGATGTATACATGAAGGCGACGTAAGTTTTTAAAACCAGCAAACGTGAATAGTTACGCCAATAAACTGGATAAATAATGACTAAACAGACGAAATAACAACATTAACTCTGGTGTTTTGGATATTTATCCCGCTAAATGAGAACGAGGCTTGAACAAAAGATAACGGAATAATAGCCAACAAGCCCGCCGAGCCTAGGCCCAGGTAATCCTCAGGAAGAGTGTCTACAACATCATTTAGTAAGGGGACAGCGGTGAGCTCGACGACACCCATTCAACCATCTTCACACCGCAGCGCCATTCCGGCTGGCTCTGGTGCACTATTCTTTATCCAAACCTTTTCAACGCTTGGTTTTGCCGTGCTTTACTCCACCTTGGTGCTGTATGCGACCAAGCGGCTAGGATTCAGCGAAAGCGATGCCAATGCCATGATGGGCGTCTTTGGTGCGTTTAACTATGGGCTGCACCTGTTTGGCGGCTATCTTGGTGGCCGTTGCCTGAGCAACCGTAACCTCTTTATTTTAGGTATGGTATTGCAGGTCATCGGCTGTTACATGATTGCTGAGATGGGCGTATCAGGCCTGTATTGGGGATTGGCGATGTTCCTTACCGGCAGCGGATTAAACGTCACGTGCCTGAACATGATGCTGACCCAACGCTTTGCCCCAGACGACGATCGCCGTGAAGGCGCATTCCTGTGGAACTATGCGGGCATGAACCTTGGCTTTTTTGCCGGTTTTGCCGTCGCGGGGTATTTCCAACTCAGTGAAAACTATCGCGCACTGTTCTTATTTGCCACCATCGGTAATGCGGTTGCCATTCTGGTTACGCTATCGCGCTGGCGCATCTTGGCGGACATCAATACTCCTCTCAAGCAGGCATCGCGCAAATCTTTCTATTTGCGAATGCTGGCGGGCTTGGTTGTGCTGGTGGCATTGGTGCCGATTATCCGTGTGCTGCTGACCCACGCCGATTTCAGCAGCTATTTCGTGGTCGTGTTAGGCATTCTGATTTTCATTATGCTGTGCATTATGACGCTGCGTCATCGTGAAGCCGACGAGCGTCGTCGTATGGTGGCCTACCTGATTTTAGCGGCAGGATCTTTAGTGTTTTGGTCGCTGTACCAGCTGGCCCCAATGGGCTTGATGCTGTTCTCCGAGCATAATATCGATCTGAATGTTTATGGTCTGCGCGTAGCACCTCAGTGGATCCAAAATATTAATACGGTAGTGATTGTCGTCGGTGGACCGCTGATGGCACTCCTATTTAAACGCTTACGTGAACGTGGCTTAAACATTGATATACCTTTGCAATTTTGTGCCTCACTGTTTTGCATGGGATTAGGTATGCTGGTTCTGCCGCTGGGGATCCAACTTGCAGGCGGTGATGGTTTAGTCGCATTCAAATGGATTGCGTTGAGCTATGTGTTGCAAAGCTTTGGTGAACTGATGATTTCGCCAATTGGCTACGCGATGATCGGAAAACTAGCGCCGGCACGCCATCAAGGTTTGATGATGGGCTGTTGGATGATGGTCACCGGCGTGGCCTCCGTGCTGGCCGGATACGTTTCAGGGTTGATGCCGCAAAATAGCGGCAGCACACCGTTAGAAACTAACCCTGGCTACAGCAGCGTATTCAATGCGTTAGGCTGGGGTTCTGTCGCCACCGGCGTGGTGTTGGTGTTGTTAATCCCGCTGCTGCGTCGATTAATTGCCCAACAGCATCAGGCTAGATAATACCGCGCGAGCGAACAATGTGATTAAGACAGAAAACTGGAGGCACGAAGTGGATATCATTTACTACCATCCGTTTTTTAATGCGCAGATTTGGCTGGATGGTATGCGGAAACGCTTACCGGAAGCGAATATTCGCCAGTGGCAATCTGGGGATGATAAGCCCGCAGACTATGCGCTGGTTTGGCAACCGCCGTTTGAGATGCTGGCTAAGCGTCAAGATTTACGCGGCGTATTTGCGCTGGGCGCAGGCGTTGACGCGATTTTAGCTCAGGAAAGGGCGAATCCAGGAACGTTGCCGAAAGGTGTTCCGCTGGTGCGTTTAGAAGACACCGGAATGGCGTTGCAGATGGAAGAGTATGCGGCGGCCGCCGCGCTGCGCTATTTCCGTCGCTTCGACGAGTACGAGCAGCAACAGCGTCAGGGTGTCTGGCAGTATCTGGCACCGCATGACGCCTCGCAGTTTGTGGTGGGGGTTTTGGGCGCGGGGGTTCTGGGCGGAAAAGTGGCTGAGCGTTTGGCTTCGTTTGGCCTACAGGTTCGCTGCTGGAGCCGCACGGAAAAACACTATAGCGACGTTCAGAGTTTCTTCGGTCAAGATCAGTTTGCGTCGTTCCTCCAAGGGACCCAGTTGCTGATAAACCTGCTACCGAATACGCCAGAAACCGTGGGTATTCTCGACCAGTCTCTGTTTGCGCAGCTTAATGCGGGTGCCTATATCATCAACTTGGCGCGCGGCGCGCACATGAAAGAGGATGATTTGCTGGCTGCGTTGGAGTCTGGACAGGTTGCCGCGGCAACGCTCGACGTGTTTGCCAAAGAACCTTTGGCGATCGATCATCCTTTCTGGAAACACCCTCGAGTGACGATTACGCCACATATCGCCGCTATCACCCTGCCCGACGTTGCGATGGATTATGTCGCACAAAACATCTTGGCGATTGAAGCTGGGAAAACGCCGGAAGGTGTAGTAAACATGGATTTAGGTTATTGATGCTTTAGAAAATATTCATTGCTGTATGAATACGTTCTATTTGCTAACCTTATAGGGACACGCCTGCTGGTGCCAAAACCAGCGGGCCTTAGACAGGAGAAGCCATGTATCCCGTAGATTTGCATATGCACACCGTGGCAAGTACCCACGCTTACAGCACCCTTCATGACTATATCGCCCAAGCAAAAAAGTGTGGTATCAAACTTTTTGCCATTACCGATCACGGCCCTGATATGGCCGATGCGCCGCATTATTGGCATTTCATGAACATGCGTGTGTGGCCACGCATTGTTGATGGCGTGGCTATTTTGCGCGGCATCGAATCTAACATTAAGAATACGCAGGGCGAAATTGACTGCACGGGCCGTATGTTAGACGAGATGGACCTGATTATTGCGGGATTCCACGAGCCGGTGTTTGCACCGCGCGACCGCGATAGCCATACCGAAGCGATGATCGCCACCATGGCCAACGGCGATGCTGACATTATTAGCCATCCGGGCAATCCGAAATTTCCAATCGATATTCGCGCGGTTGCTGAAGCGGCTGCGCGTTATAACGTGGCGCTAGAGCTGAACAACTCCTCATTTACACATTCGCGAATTGGTAGTGAAGCAAACTGCCGAGCCATTGCGGAAGCGGTGCGTGATGCCGGTGGCTATCTGTCGCTAGGGTCAGATTCGCATGTTGCATTTTCGCTGGGAAGTTTTGATCACTGTATCCAGATCATGAATGAGGTAAACTTCCCGCAGGATCGGGTGCTCAACGTAACGCCGCGCCGTCTGCTCGATTTTCTGGTTGAGCGAGGGAAGGGTGCGATCCCAGAACTGGCCGATTGGTAATTAATTAGCAACTCGCGTGAAGTGACAATGTCACATTTTTTAGCCGTATTTGCAGGCCATATTTTTCAGGCCATATTTTTCAGGATTAGAGATGAACGATTTTTCTATCATCTGCCGTTTGTTGGGAAGCCTGTTTTCCCGCCAGCCGCAGGATGCCGTATTGACTCCCGTATTTGAACTGATGACGCAAGGTAAACTGCAGCAGTTTTGGCCAATTGAGCAAGATGCGCTGCTGACCCGTTTGCAAACCGCAGCGAAAGATCGTGCCGCGTTAAGCGCTGATTACGACGCCATGTTTAGCGGTGACGACGCGTCCGTTGATATTCATCGTAGCGATTATCAAGAGAATGCCACCGAGCAGGAAGTTCGTGATTTTTTAACCCAGCGTGGAATGCCTTTGAGTGACCAGCCTGCTGACGCCTTTGGGCAGCTGCTGCTTGCCGCATCGTGGTTGGAAGATCAGTCTGCCGAAGACGAAGTCCAGGCGCAAATCGCGCTGTTTGATGAGTATTTATTGCCGTGGTGCGGTAAGTTTCTGGGTAAAGTCGAAGCGCATGCAACCACCGCGTTTTATCGCACGCTGGCTGAGTTGACGCGTGAAGCGCTTCAGGCCATGTGGGATGAACTTTCTGAAGATGAGAGCTCTGCCGAAGACGCCGAATAAACGTTTTCGAACTGCTCAATAAAAAATCGGTGTTCATAATTGAATACCGATTTATATCTCTACATGACCATAATATTTTATAGATATGCTTAGTAAAAGATGAAGATTTTTCTCGCTAATTTTTAAATTCTACATATTTGCGGCATCAAAAACAAAAGCCAGATTGATTAGTTTCATCTTGTTGAGAGTTACTTATAGATACACTCTTGATTGTCTCTAAAAAACGTTCCTTTGAGGAAATAACATCATCAAGAATACCTAACTTAAACAGAGATATGTAAAGAGCAGCTGAATAAGCTTGGCAATTGATAGAACGTTCTGGATTAAATTCAATATCTGTGAACGCGTCATAATCAACGATCTGCTCGGCAACTTTTGGTTGTTTCCTCAATGCGCTGATGTAAAGCCAGTCATAAAAAGCGGTTTGAGGCTCTAACTCCCATTCCTTACCGAAAAATTTGAATCCAGTCAGACGACCTGAAGTCAGTAGGCGCTTATCTTTTTTTGCTTCACGAGGCGTCATTTCAAACATATCGACATATGGTCCGCCACGTTGAAATACTTTACTACCCTGAAACGCACATTCGATAGTTAGTGTTCGCTGCTGTTTGAGCGTAGTGAACGACAGATTGAAAGCACTCAGTGCAACTCCGAGGGGGTCACGAGACTTACTGGAAATTTCAAGAATCTTATTCACATTAGGCAGACTTGTTTTGGCTGCTTCATGGAGAGAATCTATCGATTTCTGTTTTTGGGAGACGGACATGCCTGGAAACCAAGTGAAGTCTACAAATTCAGTTTTTACAAAGAGTGATTTTTC
This sequence comes from Hafnia alvei, assembly GCF_900095695.1. Taxonomy (GTDB): domain Bacteria; phylum Pseudomonadota; class Gammaproteobacteria; order Enterobacterales; family Enterobacteriaceae; genus Hafnia; species Hafnia alvei_B. Next base: position 312,260 of record NZ_FMIQ01000006.1, read on the forward strand.
ACTCATAGGAACGTATACAGGTCTTTGAGCCATAATTAGCCTCAGCGGCGGTAAAAATATCCACTATTAATTCCTTGTAGGTGTGATTGCTTACCCTCAAGGAATCTGTCGTAATGGGTTTTAAGGTCTTGTTTGTTAAAGACAGCACCAAAAATGTATTGGGGTTCAATGACATCAAATACTAACACTTCTGCTTGCACATCTGTAGTGTGGCTTGGCTTCAAACCTTGCATTTGACGTGAGCTGTAATTTTCAATCTCTTCGAACATGCCTTCTAGCGATGCTGGGGTTTGCAAATTTTCCAATGGTTGCCCACTAATTTCTTTTGTTGCTGCATTTCGTTTGCAAAATGCACAGTTTTTATCTGACAACACTCTGGGGCTTATTCCAAGAACAACCCAATCAGCATGTGTATCAGCTTGACGGCATTTGTAGAACATCAGAGAGTTTGGAAAAGAGATCGATAAGCAGGATGCATTGGGATATCCATCCCATCAAAACGCATCATTGCTCAGTACTGGCATTTGATTTTGGCGCGTCGTAGCAATAGGGATTATGCCGTTAGCCATGATACTTTCTAAATTCTCAACACGAGTGAAATGTAGTAGGCATTTAATGTCACGTTGAGTCACTATCTGCTGGATTGTCTGTGTCATTTTTAGTCCTAATTATTATTTTTTCTTATATATTACTTATTGAAATCTAAAATAAAAGTCATTGCAGAAAATTGCTATAAATTAAGATATTTTGTGTGTTTTTTGTTGTTTTTTGGATTTTAATAACGCTTGTATCATTTCTACTTTAGGAAAGTACTAATAATGAAAAATTTTATAGATTTCAAAAAGGCTTTTGGTAATTCTACATTCCTTTATCGATATAAGCGCTGCAGCTCATTGTGCTGTATCAGTTTGAGTTAACTGTAAACTCATTGTGGAAGCGTTCGCGATTTTTTAACCCAGCGTGGAATACCTTTAGGCAACCTGTCTGCAGATGCGTTTGGGGAGTTGTTGCTTGCCGCATCGTGGTTGGAAGATCAGTCTGCCGAAGACGAAGTTCAGGCGCAGATCGCGCTGTGTGGGATGAACTTTCTGAAGATGAGAGCTTTGCCGAAGACGCCGAATAAACGTTTTCGAACTGCTCAATAAAAAAGCCGGCGTTCAATCATGAGCGCCGGCTTTTTATTATGGCAGGCCGAGTATTAATCAGTGAAAGGAATAATGATTTCGCCCGGTTTAACTTCGATGCCTTTAGCCAGTTTTTTCGCCAAGGCTTCTTTTTCGCTCTTATTCGGATCCAACGTATAAACGGCTTTTTCGTTAAAATAGGTTTTTAACGATTGGTTTAAATACGGAACCACCGCTTTCATCACGCCAGACATTTTTTCAGGTTTAACCGTGTAATCGGTTAATTCCATATCACGCAGGAAAATGGCACCTTGCTCGTTGTTATAAACCGGCTGCGCCTGCAGTGTGATTTGTAGATCGCTGGTCTGTGGGCCAAGAATTGAGCTGATATTGACTTTGGCATGGCCCGTTAGCGTAATTTTATTGGGGTCAGTTCGTCCAATTTGGCTGTTAAGTTGGTCGACGGTGATATCGGCGTCAACTAACCCTGAAATACCAATTTGCTTCTGAAAATTATTATACTTTTGCAGATATTGGTTCATATCCTGCTCAGTAATGGTGTATTGGGTCAGTTTATTACAGGCTACTAATACCAGCCCCGCAGCAACGATCCCTGCAATATAAATCGCCTTTTTCATATTATCTGACCTCTAAATACAGAATAAAATAAGTGTGCTAATTAACATGTTAATGCTATCGACCTGATTGTGTCATAGATCTATCAGAGAGAAAAATAACGTATGTTTCATCCTGTTAATGCGCATTAATCGCCGGACGAAAAACACCTTTTTCACAGATGATGGGCAAAATGTTCAAATGAATTTAGAGGGAACGTACTGCGTTCTGAATCAGATAATGACGAAAATTCAGAACGCAGTACTTCAGCGGAGCTTAGCTCCCACCCAACACGGCTGGAGCGATGCTGCGTTGATTGAACTGCCAGTACAATAGAATCAGCGTAAGCACGCCGACCACACCGAGTAAAAACCACGGCAGTTCCGGCGTTCCAAGTGCTTGGCCGGTGTCATACATCCAACCGCCGCCGGTATAACCGATAGCGCCACCCAGCGCCAAGCCTAAACGACTAAAGCCCATATAGCTGCCTCGCGCACGCGGATCGGCTAATGAGGCACTTAGCGTCTCACGTGCTGGCTCAGCGATAATTGAGCCGAAGTAGAAGCAACAGATTAAAATAAACAGCGTGCGCAGCTCGGTCGCTAAACCCACAGGGAACATACTGATGGTCATAATCAATAGCCCAAACATCAACCGTGTTTCGAGACGGAAGTGCTTTTCGCTCCAGCGCGCGATAGGGTAGAGCAACGTCAGAGACAGCGTAGCCTCTATGGCATACATCCATTTTACCGCCGTTGGTGTGCCTGCAATTTCGTTGACCATAATGGGCAACATCAGCATGACCTGAACAGCCAGCATGTAGTAACCCGTCAGCGTCAGAACATAAAGCAGGAAACGCCGGTCGCGAATGACGCGCATCATGCCTTCTTTTATCGGCGCACGAACCGTCGAAATTCGATAGGCGGGCAGTAGCCACGCATTACAGGCCGCCGCCAGCACGAAAATAGCCGCACCGACCCAGCACACATAATGAAAATCGTACTGTAGTAGCCAGCTGCCGATCAGCGCACCCACCACGGCACCTGCGCTATCTTGCATCATCAACAATGAATAAAAGCGGCTACGCTCATGCGGGCGGGTCAATTTAATCACCAGCGCAGTGCGCGGCGGGTCAAACAGCGTTCCACCCAGCGCAGAGAGGGCGCAGGAGAGCCACAGGATCCAAGGCTCGCTGGCAACCGCCATTGAGGCGAACCCCGCAGCGCGCAGCAACATGCCAATGACGATCATCGGTTTTGCGCCAAAGCGGTCGGCGATGGCACCACCAAAAATGCCTAATCCTTGCTGGACTAATTGTCGCAATCCCAGCGCTGCCCCCACCACTACCGCGGCCCAACCGAGTTGGTCGACGAAGCGAATCGAAATAAGAGGGAAAACGACAAAGAAACCGAGTACAACCAGTAAATTGTCTAACAATAAAAAGTACTTACCCAAGCTCCTAGCTTGCGACACCAGCGACATGTTTCACCATCAGCGAGAAAATAAAAAAGGAGGGATTGACTCGTTCATTTTCTACCCATTTTCAGCGTGGGTATAGGTTTGATTAATAATATTTTTCTGCAAATAGTCACCCTAATAATACTTTTCATTATGAGCAGTAAGAAATTAACCGTTAACCAGACAGCAGAAATAGAATAAAAAGGCCTTAACCGCTGCTAAGTGCGCAATATTGCTACAGCTAAGGTATTACCCGCCATACAAAGAGCGGTTATAGTGATAAGTAATAAAATTTTTGTACGTGGGGCTGGAGGATCGATGTTTGGCTATCACAATAGCGGGCCAAAAGTCCGTTTAACCACCGATCGTTTGGTGGTGCGTTTGGTTCATGACCGCGATGCCTATCGTTTGGCCGACTATTACGCAGAAAACCGCGAGTTCCTAAAACCATGGGAACCTGTACGCGATGAAAGTCATTGTTATCCTTCGGGCTGGCAGGCTCGATTAGGACTCATCAATGAGCTGCAAAAACAGGGTAGCGCCTACTATTTTTTGTTGCTCGATCACGATGAGAATGAAGTTCGAGGTGTGGCTAATTTCAGTAACGTACTGCGTGGCTCTTTCCATGCTTGCTATCTTGGCTATTCGCTCGGTGAGAAATGGCAGGGGCAGGGCTTAATGTATGAAGGTGCGCAGGCGGCGATTCGTTATATGTTCCGCCAGCAGCGGCTGCATCGGATTATGGCTAACTATATGCCGCATAACCAACGCAGTGGGGATTTACTCAAGCGTATGGGCTTTGAGAAAGAGGGCTATGCCAAAGATTACCTGCTGATCAACGGTAAATGGCAGGATCACGTTTTGACTGCGCTGGTTAATCGAGAATGGACTGCGCCGCGCTAACTGTTTGCGTTCACAAGGATCTAAGACCAATGAAAAACCCATTATCTCCACTTGAAGCTCGCGTGATTGGCTGTTTTCTTGAGAAGCAGGTCACGACGCCCGATCAATATCCACTTTCTCTCAATGGTTTAACCACCGCCTGCAATCAGAAAACCAACCGTGAGCCGGTGATGGATCTTAGCGAGTCTGACGTGCAGTCAACGTTGGATATGTTGATGAAAAAGCATCAGGTGCGTTCATTAAGTATTCCCGGCAGTCGCGTGATGAAATACGAACATCGGTTCTGTAACTCAGAGTTCGGAAACCTGAAATTCTCAGATGCCGAAGTTGCGGTGGTGTGTTGCCTATTACTTCGCGGGCCGCAAACCCCCGGCGAGTTGCGCACGCGTACCAACCGCATGCATGAGTTTAGCGATGTGACGCAGGTTGAACAGGTGCTCAATGAGCTTGCTGCGCGCGAAGATGGCCCTTTTGTGGTGCGTCTAGAGCGTGAGGCGGGTAAACGTGAAAGCCGCTATGCGCATCTCTTTAGCGGTGAGGTTGAAAACGTTGCGACCTCGGCTATTGAAAGTACCTACAGTGCGCCGGCTGATAGTGGATTAGCCGAGCGTGTCGAAGCCCTTGAAGCCGAAGTGGCCGAATTAAAAGAGCGCGTACAAAGCCTGCTAGATCACCTTGCTGACTAAGAGAACAAGAATGACGAAATTACGTATTGGCGTTGTTGGTTTAGGTGGTATCGCGCAAAAAGCCTATTTGCCTATTTTGAGTCAGGCAGAGCGCTGGCAGTTGGTAGGTGGTTTTTCTCCCACGCTGGCTAAGGCGCAGGGAGTTTGCGATAGCTACCGAATGACGGCATTTTCTCGTTTAGATGAACTTGCCGCACAGTGCGATGCGCTGTTTGTGCACAGCAGCACCAATACGCATTTTGATGTCGTGCGCGAGCTTTTGCTGCGCGGCAAACATGTTTACGTCGATAAGCCGTTGGCGGAAACGCTCGATCAGGCCGAGCAATTAATTACGTTAGCTGAGCAGAAAAACTGTCGTTTAATGGTGGGGTTTAATCGCCGGTTTGCCCCGCGCTACGTGCAAATAAAACAGCAGGCCAGCGATATAGCCGCCATTCGCATGGATAAACATCGACATCAAAATATTGGCCCCAAGGATGCTCGCTTCACTTTGCTTGATGACTATCTGCACGTGGTGGATACGGCGCTATGGATGAGCGGCAAAAACTTAAAGCTAAAGTCGGGTACCTTGCACACCAACGACGTGGGGCAAATGATTTATGCCGAGCATCACTTTAGCGCAGGGCAGATTCAGGTTACCACCTCCATGCACCGTGCGGCGGGATCGCAGCGTGAAGTGATGCAGGTTGTCAGTAACGGGGCGATTTATGATGCGCAGGATCTTAGGAGCTTGCACATCGAACGTGATACCGTTTTGAGTGAGTTGCCTATCTCTGGCTGGCAATCAACCCTTGAGCAACGAGGATTTGTTGGCGCAGTGAATCATTTTATCGACAGCGTTGAGAACCAAACGGCGCCAATAACCTCGGGTGAACAGGCGATTGCCGCTCAGCGAATTATTGAAAGCCTACTTTCTCAGTAGGCGCATTGGCGCGCATTTTATCCCCATCATCTTGGTTTGTAACATCTCTAGCTAGATCTTCCGCGTGAGATAAGTAGACTAGTGCTCCTAAATTGCCCTTGCTGTTATTCAGTAAGGGCCGCAACCGTTGAAAAAACTAACTCATGAATTTATTAAAATCACTGGCGGCGGTCAGCTCGATGACCATGTTTTCGCGCGTGTTGGGATTTGCGCGGGATGCGCTTGTGGCGCGTATTTTTGGTGCAGGAATGGCAACAGATGCCTTTTTTGTCGCATTTAAACTGCCGAATCTGTTAAGACGTATTTTTGCTGAAGGCGCGTTCTCACAGGCATTTGTGCCTATTTTAGCGGAATACAAAAGTCAGCAGGGTGAAGAGGCAACGCGGACCTTTGTTGCTTACGTCAGCGGTATGCTCACGTTGGTGCTAGCGGTGGTTACGGTTCTCGGCATGCTGGCAGCGCCGTGGGTGATTTATGTAACTGCGCCGGGCTTTGTCGATTCGCCGGATAAATTTACGCTGACTTCGTCGCTTTTGCGCATCACTTTCCCCTATATCTTATTGATCTCTTTGGCCTCGTTAGCGGGCGCAATACTGAATACGTGGAATAGGTTCTCGGTGCCTGCTTTCGCGCCGACCTTTTTAAACGTCAGCATGATCGGTTTTTCTCTGTTTGCGGCTCCGTATTTCCATCCACCGGTGATGGCATTGGCGTGGGCGGTCACCGTGGGTGGCGTATTGCAGTTGGCTTATCAACTGCCACATTTGAAAAAGATTGGGATGTTAGTCCTGCCGCGTTTGAACCTGCGTGATGCAGGCGTTTGGCGCGTGATGACGCTGATGGGGCCCGCCATTATTGGTGTTTCCGTGAGCCAGATTTCATTGATCATCAACACCATCTTCGCGTCATTTTTGGTGTCGGGCTCGGTTTCTTGGATGTACTACGCTGACCGTTTAATGGAATTCCCATCCGGCGTTTTGGGCGTGGCATTGGGCACTATTTTGCTGCCTTCATTGGCGAAAAGCGTTTCAAGTGGACGGCATGAAGAGTATTCCCGCCTGATGGATTGGGGGCTGCGTCTGTGCTTTGTATTGGCACTGCCGAGCTCAATTGCGCTGGGGATTTTATCTAAGCCACTGATTGCGTCTCTGTTCCAATATGGTCAGTTCACCGCATTTGATACCGAGATGACGCAGCGAGCGTTAATTGCCTATTCAGTCGGTTTGATGGGGCTCATCCTGGTAAAAGTGTTGGCACCCGGGTTTTATTCCCGTCAGAACATCAAAACACCGGTGAAAATTGCCATCGCCACATTGATTCTGACTCAGCTGATGAACTTAGCTTTTATTGGGCCGTTTAAACACGCGGGGCTTTCTCTCTCTATTGGTCTTGCGGCCTGTCTTAATGCTAGCCTGCTGTATTGGCAGTTGCGTAAGCAAAAAATGTACACCCCTCAGCCGGGCTGGACCCTATTCTTGGTTAAGCTGGTGGTCGCGGTTGTTATCATGACTGCGGTGCTCATTGGTATGATGTGGTTTATGCCAGCGTGGGACTCAGGCAACATGCTGATGCGTTTGTTACGCTTAATGGCGGTGGTAGTGGTTGGTGCGGGCTCCTATTTTGCAGCATTGGCACTGCTTGGATTCCGTGTACGAGACTTTACGCGCAACGTCGTGGTATAGCGTGTAGCGTACGTTTATATTGTGGATGATGGTTAAGGATGACAAATTGAAGCGATTTTTGATTTTAGCCGGCGCGATGATGGTAACGCCTATGGCAATGGCTGATTGCCAAGAGCAACTCAAGTCTATCTCCCACGAGCTTTACGGCTCCCGTGCGGTTGATGATGATAGCTTGAGCGTGTGCAAAGTTTGGCCTTACTCACCAGATAAAACCATCATGGTGATGTTAATTAATCAGCCAGAAAATAAGTCGCTTGATGAGTCTCTGTTTGACTACGATGTTGACGTCGTGGTGACTGATACACAGTCGGGGAAGATTTTAGCGCGTAACTATCATCCTCGAGCGATTACGAATGATGCGATCGCTTTGAGCAGCGTCACTATCGATACCGCTCGTTACCAACTTACCCCTGAGTTAAGGGCTTTTGGTATTCGGTTTAACCGGCATGGGGCTTCAAGAGTCAACCCTATTGAGTATAACAATCTCAATTTATATGTCCTGAAGGATAAGGCGCTGCCGCTGATGGTGAATCAGTTAACGGTTGAGGATCTTGGCGGGGAGTGGGATGGTGATTGTGCCGGTTATTTTGATAAAAAAATCCGTACGATCTCTATTTTAAAAACCTCAACCTCAGGTTTTGCCGATCTTGGCGTACATGAAGTCTCGGTTCATAGTGAAGCAACCAAGAGAAAAGATGAATGCACGGAGACAGAAGCTGCGAAAAAGCAAGCCGACTATACCTTGCATTTCAATGGCATTAATTATTCCGTTGATAAGAAGTTACGACTGTTTGATGAGAGCCAGTTCTGATGGTATTGGAACGAGGCTAAATTGAAAAAACGGCTCATATGAGCCGTTTTTTTATGAGGCAACGCGTGTCAAATGACACGCGAGGAATTACATACGCTCTACGGTTTCGATACCCAGCGTATCCAAACCTGTTTTCAGCGTTCGTGCCGTCAGCGCAGCCAATTTCAGGCGGCTGTTACGCTGTACTTCGCTTTCGGCTGTCAGGATAGGGCACGCTTCGTAGAAGCTTGAGAACAGACCCGCTAAGTCATACAGATAGGTACACATGACGTGCGGAGTGCCTTCACGAGCCACCTGAGTAATGGTTTCTTCGAACTGAATCAGACGAGCCGCCAGCGCTTTTTCGCGATCTTCAGTCAGGACGATGTCACCCGTCAGGGATTTTTCATCGATACCGGCGCGTTTGAATACGGAAGACACACGCGTATATGCGTATTGCATATACGGCGCGGTGTTGCCTTCGAACGCCAGCATGTTGTCCCAGTCGAAGATGTAATCTGTGGTGCGGCTTTTTGACAGATCCGCGTATTTCACGGCGCCAATGCCGATAACTTCAACCAGCTTAGCCAGCTCTTCGCCGCTGAGATCTGGATTTTTCTCGGCGATCAGTTTGCCTGCGCGTTCAACCGCTTCTTCCAACAGATCAGACAGTTTAATGGTACCGCCTGAACGGGTTTTGAATGGCTTGCCGTCTTTGCCTAACATCATGCCGAACATGTGGTGCTCGAGGCTAACAGAGTCTGGTACGTAGCCCGCTTTACGCACGATAGTCCATGCCTGCATCAAGTGCTGGTGCTGGCGGGAGTCGATGTAATACAGCACGCGGTCAGCGCCCAGCGTTTCGTAACGATATTTCGCACAGGCTATATCGGTGGTGGTGTACAGGTAGCCGCCATCCTTTTTCTGGATGATGACGCCCATAGGCTCACCGTCTTTGTTTTTGTATTCATCGAGGAATACAACGGTTGCGCCTTCGCTTTCCACCGCTAAACCTTTGGCTTTCAAATCTGCAACGATGCCAGGCAGCATGCTGTTGTATAGGCTCTCACCCATCACGTCATCTTTGGTTAAGGTGACGTTCAGACGTTGATAGTTTTTCTGGTTTTGCGACATAGTGATGTCGACCAGTTTGCGCCACATTTGGCGACAGTATTCGTCGCCGCCCTGCAGTTTGACTACATAGGCACGTGCGCGCTCAGCAAACGCGGCATCTTCGTCATAATGCTTTTTCGCTTCGCGATAGAAGGCTTCCAAATCGGAAAGGTCCATTTCATTCGCGTGTTCGTTCTGCATTTTCTCCAGATAGGCGATCAGCATGCCGAACTGGGTACCCCAGTCGCCGACGTGGTTGGCGCGAATAACGTTGTGGCCGAGGAATTCCAAGGTGCGAACGGATGCATCACCGATGATGGTAGAGCGCAAGTGGCCGACGTGCATCTCTTTGGCGACGTTAGGCGCGGAGTAGTCAACCACGATAGTTTGTGGTTTCACCGGAGCAACGCCTAAACGCTCATCTGCCAGCGCTGCTTCGACTTGTTTTGCCAACCATGCAGGATCTAAGAAAATATTAATAAAACCCGGACCCGCGATTTCGACTTTGTTAGCGATACCGTCTAGCTCAAGATGGGTTAGCACCTGTTCTGCCAGTTGTCGTGGAGCAATACCCAGAATCTTTGCCGCGCCCATGACGCCATTGGCCTGATAGTCGCCGAATTGCGCTTTCGCGGATTGACGGACAAGAGCTTCGCTGTTAGCAGGAGCGCCTGCAGCCACCAGAGCTTGGGTGACTTTATCTGAAAGAAGTACCTGAATATTCACCGGGTTACCTTAAGTTTGTAACGCCAGACGTGTGTGACGACGGCGTTTTATATGTGAGATCGTTAATCGAGGCGCATACGCACCAAAACAGCCGATAATTATATGTCAATTCGCTGCGTGAGTCAGCAAGCATGCGCTTATGCAGCGAATATAGCCGCCATAAATAGGGCGTGGAAGTCTGTGAAAAGAGCAGGTAAAGTACGCAGCCTTGTAGATAGCGGAGAAGAGAGAAAATGACATTTTTGGCAGAGATTGAAATACTGCGCGATTTAGATGCAGATTTAGATCGTTTTACTGCGCTGTTACAGGGGTTTGCCGACAAGCTTGAGCTCGATTTATCTGCCTTCAGCGCGGACCATATCTCTTTACGCTGTCACCAGAATACCACGGCCGATCGCTGGAGAGCGGGGTTCGAAACTTGTGGAACACTGCTGTCTGAAAATATGATTAACGGTCGGCCCATTTGTTTGTTTGACCTCAGCCAGCCGCTTCGTGTGGGACCGTGGCTGATTGACTGCGTGGAGCTGCCTTACCCGGGTGAAAAACGCTATCCGCACGAAGGCTGGGAGCATGTTGAATTGGTTATTGGCGGCGATCCTGAAACCTTGCATCCGCGCGCGCTAGAATTACTGTCAGATTCGGCACTGCTGGCGCCGGGCATTAAGTTGAAATTCAGCAGCCCAAAAGGGGAGCAAGAGCGTTTGCCAAATCCGACATTGGCGGTCACCGATGGTGAAGTCACGATAAAATTCCATCCTTACTCTATTCGTGAAATTGTGGCGAGCGAACAGCAGTAAGCGTGAGTTTCAAAGTAAAAAAGCGCCATTCCGTTGTGGGACATGGCGCTTTTTTTATGGAAAATTACAGGGCGTTGATGGCATTTTCCATGCGGTCGAGCGCTTTGACCAGAAGATCACGATGGCAGCCAAAATTAATGCGCACAAATTTGGCATCACCAAAATCTGCGCCCGGTGACAGGCCGACGCCGGCCTGCTCGAAGAACGCATGTGGATTATCAACCGGCAGTTCGGATGCATCGACCCAAGCCAGATAGGTGGCAGCGAGATTAACGGTAGACAGACCTTTCATCGCATTGATGCGCTTCACCAGCAGATCGCGGTTGCCTCGTAGGTAATCAAGCTGAGCGTCAAGCCACGCTTGTCCATCACGGTAAGCAGCCTCGGCGGCAACGTAAGCTAAAATATCTACATTAGGAACCAGCCCCGCGCGTTCAGCGTTGAAACGATCGCGTAGGTTTTTATTTGGAATAATGGCAATAGTCGCGCCGAGTCCGGCAATATTATACGTTTTTGATGGTGCCATCAGCGTGACGCTGCGCTGGGCTGCTTCATCGCTCAGAGAGGCGATGGGAATATGTTTTGCTCCCGGTTCTAGTAGCAGATCGCAATGAATTTCATCAGAACAGATGACGAGGTCGTGACGCTGTGCAAAGGCGAGCTGAGCCTCAAGCTCTTCGCGCGTATAAACGGTACCGCCCGGATTATGCGGGTTGCACAGCATCATGAGTTTTTCATTGCCAGTAAGCTGTTGCTCAGCGCTGTCTACATCCATTACCCAGCGTTGATCGCGCAACTTCACGGGAATAGACAACTGTTGACGATGGGCAAAGCGGGATGATTTAACAAACGGCGGATAGATTGGGAAGGGCGCCAATGTGTGCTGCTGAGGGGCGGTAAAGGCGCGAACGCTTAGGTTCAAGCCGCAAACCATACCCGGCAAAAAGACTAGCCATTCAGGTTTTACATCCCATTGGTATAAATTGCGCATGCGCTCAATAAATATACTCACCAATTCCTGTGATGGGTCACCGTAGCCAAATACGCCTTCAGCAACGCGTTTTTGCAGCGCATCAATAACAGCCGGTGGGGAACGGAAATCGGTATCAGCGACCCACATCGGAATGATGTCTTTGTTCGCATATTTGTTCCATTTCTGACTATCACTGTGACTTCTGTCGACCCATTCATCAAAATTGAATGTCATAGTATTCATCCTTTAGTAGGCTTAGTTCCTGCCCCAGTAGGCAATAGTAAAACAGACGGTAAAAACGTCATGGCGATGATTAATGTGCGTTTTTCTGCCGGTTTGTATGAGTGTTCTTAAGCGTATCAAGAGTTCGTTACTGGGAACGATACTTATCACGTTTTTTGTCAGCCTACGCGAGAAGGTTCCACTTTCTCAAGTGTCATTACGTTGGAATGAAAAGTTTTCACGTAACGTAGTCTGTTTTGGCGGTTTTTTTTGGAGGTTTTTTCATTATGAAATTGGAAATTTGTTGTTTCGGGGTGGAATGCGCCCTGACGGCGGAACGCGCAGGTGCAGACCGTATTGAGCTTTGTGCAAGCCAGTTAGACGGTGGTTTAACGCCAAGCTACGGGACCCTGAAACTGGCTCGCGATAAGGTCTCTATTCCCGTACATCCAATTATTCGGCCACGCGGCGGAGATTTTTGCTACAGCGATACTGAATTTGAAGTGATGAAAAATGACATGGCGATGATCCGCGATATGGGCTTCCCCGGCGCTGTCATCGGTATGTTAGACGCTGAAGGTCATATCGATTTGCCAAGAATGCGTGAGCTGATGCAGCTGAGCGGTAATATGGCGATCACCTTCCATCGCGCTTTTGATATGTGCGTGAGCCCACTCGTTGCGTTGAGCCAGTTGACCGATTTAGGGATTGCGCGCATTCTGACATCTGGTCAGCAGCAAAGCGCTGAAGTTGGCTTACCGCTGCTTAAAGAGTTGCTTAATGAAACTCAAGGGCCGGTCATTATGGCGGGTGCAGGAGTGCGTTTAACGAACCTGCATAAATTCCAAGAGGTTGGTTTGAGTGAAGTACACAGCTCTGCGGGCCATATGGTGCCGTCAGCGATGCGCTACCGTAAGGCGGGAGTGACAATGTGCTCAGACAGTGAGTTTGATGAATTTACTCATTATTGCGTCGATGGCGAAGTGGTCGAAGCAATGAAAACCGCGCTGAGTCTTGGTGAACCGTATCCACGTTCTGCCTAGCGCAGACGTGTGTTGAGCAGTTCCAGTAGAAGTAGTACGAATTTTAGTGGATGTCTCACTAAACAGTATGGCCCCAACAATTGTTGTTGGGGCTTTTTTTCGTTTGACGCTTAGGGTTTACGCGCCACGATGACCGCACGGATAGGGGCAGGGTAGCCTTCTACGGTTTTCGTTTGGTCGTTAGGATCGAGGAATTCCGCCAATGATTCGCTGATCATCCAGTCGGTGCGGCGCTGTTCATCCAACGTAGTCACACAAGAATCAACGATGCGAACATCAACAAAACCGCATTTTTCGAGCCATTTTACCAAGGCTTTAGCCGAAGGAATAAAATAGACGTTGCGCATTTGTGCATAGCGATCGCCGGGCACCAAAACCTGATTCTCATCGCCTTCGATAACCAAAGTTTCAAGCACCAGTTCGCCCTCTTTGACCAGTTGGTTTTTTAACTGGTAGAGGTGATCAAGGGGGGAGCGACGATGGTAGAGCACGCCCATCGAGAACACGGTGTCAAAGGCGGCTAACTCGGGTAGCTGCTCAATGCCGAGCGGAAGTAAATGCGCTCGCTGATCGCCACCTAACAATTTGCGCACGGCTTCAAACTGGCATAGGAAAAGCTGCATTGGGTCGATGCCCACGGCAAAATGCGCGCCGGCGCCAATCATGCGCCACAGGTGGTAACCACTGCCGCAGCCAACATCGAGGATAGTGCGACCTTCCAGCGGAGAAATATGCGGTAAAACGCGTTCCCATTTCCAATCAGAGCGCCATTCGGTGTTGATATGAATGCCGTACAAATCGAATGGACCTTTACGCCACGGCATCAACGCACGCAGCATTTTTTCAATGCCTTCTTTTTGTCCAGGCCCTAGCTCAGGTTCTGCCTGAGCACTGACGCCGTGAAGTAAATCTAAAGCATGTGGCGTAATTTCAGGGAGACGGTCGACGGCGTTAAACCAGTCTTTAAATTTGCCATGCAGCGACTCGCGTTGCCATATGGCCAGCTGTGCCGGTAACACTTCCAGCCAATGGCTGAGTGGGCTATTGGCAATGCGTTGATAAAAATTACCAAACTCGATCATGCGACGACGTCTCCCTTCACGGCTAACAAGGAGCCGAAGTTAAAGCATTGGAACCAGATTTCAGCGTGTTCAAATCCGGCCTGATTCAGGCGTTTTTTATGGGTTTCTACTGAATCTGTCAGCATGACGTTTTCCAGCATGCTGCGCTTCTGGCTGATTTCTAGTTCGCTATAGCCGTTGGCACGCTTGAAGTCGTGGTGCATGTTAAATAGCAGCTCGCCCAGCGTTTTATCTTCAAAATTAAATTTCTCAGATAGCACTAACACGCCACCCGGCAATAGGCCTTGATAGATTTTATTCAGCAGTGATTGACGCTCTTCGGGCGCTAAAAATTGCAGCGTGAAATTGAGAACCACCATCGAGGCGTTTTCAATGTGAATATGTTGAATATCGGCTTCGATGACATCGACGGGGGTTTGTGCGCGGAACGCGTCAATATGGCGACGGCAGCGCTCTACCATCGCCGGCGAATTATCCACGGCGATAATTTGGCATCCTTCGGCACGAATATTGCGGCGCATAGACAACGTCGCCGCACCTAACGAGCAGCCCAAGTCGTACACGTTTGTTTTGGGTTGTGCAAAACGCTCTGCCAACATCCCGATCATTGAGATGATGTTGGAATAACCTGGCACCGAGCGCTGGATCATATCGGGGAATACTTCAGCGACGCGCTCGTCAAAAGTCCAATCGCCGAGCTTAGCAATCGGGGCCGAGAAAAGCGTATCGCGGTCAACGCCTTTCTTATCATCAAAAGTGTTATCAGAATGAGTATCGCGGTTTGACATAAACAGGTGCATGCGGTTTCAACAAAGGGCGCACATTTTAGCAGATAAACCCCTGCGAGAGCTATTCCCTTGCGAAGAAGAGGGATGTGGCGGCGGTGATAAGGCATAGATAGCGCCTGATGAGTGCGTTGACGAATGGATAAACTGGCAACAACTAGCTCGCCTAGCATGAAGTTTGGCTTGATTGCAATAGGCCGGAAGTGATACAAAGCAGCCCGCAATGTAAATAAAATAATACGATGCGCCACGATTCAGCGTTCACACAGCGCGAATGACGCTTTCGCACAGAGGATAAAATGGGCGATCTGCAACAAGAAGAAACCCTACAGAGGGGATTGAAAAATAGGCATATCCAACTGATTGCACTCGGAGGTGCGGTTGGTACGGGGCTATTTTTGGGTATTGCGCAAACCATTAAAATGGCAGGCCCATCGGTGCTGCTGGGTTACGCTATTGGTGGCTTTATCGCATTTTTGATCATGCGCCAGCTGGGTGAAATGGTGGTTGAAGAGCCGGTAGCGGGTTCATTTAGCCACTTTGCCTATAAGTACTGGGGAAGTTTTGCCGGTTTCTTAGCGGGCTGGAATTACTGGGTTATGTTCGTGCTGGTAGGGATGGCGGAACTGACCGCGGTGGGTATCTACATCCAATATTGGTGGCCGGATATTCCCACGTGGATGTCGGCGGCTGGCTTCTTTGTGATCATCAATATTGTCAATCTGGTCAACGTTCGCGTTTATGGTGAAACTGAATTTTGGTTTGCAATCATCAAAGTCGGCGCGATTATTGGCATGATTGTCTTTGGTGCATGGATGTTAGCTTCCGGCTCTGGTGGTCCGCAGGCAAGTATCACTAACCTATGGACTCAAGGTGGCTTTTTACCAAATGGCTGGCACGGTTTAATTATGGCCATGGCGGTGATTATGTTCTCCTTTGGTGGTCTTGAGCTGGTAGGAATTACCGCCGCAGAGGCAAGCGAACCGCGCAAAAGTATCCCTAAAGCCACCAATCAGGTGGTCTACCGAATTCTGATTTTCTATATCGGTTCATTGACCGTTTTGCTGTCTCTCTACCCGTGGCAAAACGTTGTACAGGGCGGAAGCCCGTTTGTGATGATCTTCCATGCGCTAGATAGCAACTGGGTGGCCACCGCGCTAAATATCGTGGTTCTCACTGCGGCTCTGTCTGTTTATAACAGCTGTGTGTATTCAAATAGCCGTATGCTGTTTGGGCTAGCAAAGCAAGGTAATGCACCTGCGGCATTGACGAAAGTGAACCGTCGCGGCGTACCGATTCTGTCGATTGGCCTCTCTGCATTAACAACGTCAGCGGTAGTTTTGATTAACTATATTATGCCGGGCGAGGCTTTTGAGCTGTTGATGGCGCTGGTGGTCTCTACGCTGGTGATTAACTGGGTGATGATCTGTATGGCTCATCTCAAGTTCAAAGCGGTAAAAAACCAACAGGGTGTGGCGACGGCCTTCAAAGCGCTTTGGTATCCGTACGGCAATTACTTATGTCTGGCTTTCTTGGGGCTCATCTTGGTGATCATGTATATGACACCGGGGATCCGAATTTCAGTGGTCCTACTTCCAATTTGGGTGGCGGTTCTGTGGGCTGGCTTCATGCTGTCTCGTAAGAAAAACAAAGCATAAGCTGTACGCGCTGAGCAAAAGACAATCTTCGGATTGTCTTTTAGCCATGTCATTCGGCTGAAAATAAAAAACCTCGCTGGTATGCGAGGTTTTTTATTTTGTGACTGCGGCTGGTGACCACGGTGCACGTTAGTATTCTTCAACTAGACAAATATAAGACGGCAGGGCAAGCAAGTCAATTTATTGGCAGTTACAACAAACTTAATAAATCTTACCATAAATACTGGTTGTATATACAGTGTCATGGCATATAATCATTTTTGTTGAAATGAATAACGTGTTTTGAGCCGCAATCGGGCAACGAGTTTAAAGTCCTAGCCAATAGCGAGTGGTGTCGATTGGTGCCTTAACTCAAGGAAGCACGTTAGTATTTTTCAACAATCCGATGGCTGATAGGCAGCGGAAAGGCAAGGTCATCGTTAGTGCTCCTGACTAGGAGAGAGCGTATGAAATTTCTAGAACTGCTCACAGTTCTTGCAAAGTTCATGGTTGCTGCGTTGCAACTGCTTGAAACAGCATTGAGATTTTTTAGCTGATTTAGGTCGCATCTAAGGAGGAGAGGGAACTCTCCTCCTTTAACAAAAGCATGTTAAGACGATGTTTTAATCTAGCGTAAACATTTGATCCCACGGTAGATAAAACAGGTTGGCGATCACCATCAGTACCAGTGAGATATACGTTGCACTCATTCCTGAGCGACGCCAGCGAATTTCACGGTGACGTAAACCGTAGGAATGCATTAGCCGACCCGCGATCAGTAAAATTCCGCATACGTGGATCATCCAAATCAGCGAACCGTTCATTTCCATCATAACCAGCAGTATTGCCGCAATTGGAATGTATTCAACGGCATTGCCATGTACGCGGATTGCGGTTTGCAGCTCATAAAAACCGCCATCACCGTAGGCAACACGATACTGCATACGCAGTTTTACAACGTTCAAAGATAGCTTGATCAACAACAGTGCGCCGAGCACGACATAAAGCGCGCTTACCATTTTTAGCTCCATTGCCCAATAATTTACCTACGAATGAATAATAGCGGGCTCAAAGAGCATTGTCCTTAGGAAATATCGTTGTAAGTAAAATAGTTAGCTTGTTAAAGCATCAGTCAGGTTGGGGTTGTGATGCAGGTATTGAAATTTTGCTACCTATCAAAACATATCTGTTTGCAAAGGCCAATCGGGCTGAGGCGGCAAACTGCGGATATATTTGGCAAGAAGTGGCCAAAGCGCTCGTGCTTGCTGTGGTGCATCGGTACAGTCAGGTGTGTGAACGAAAAGATAGGGCGTGGTGGTGCTACCCCATTCAGTCAGCTTATTTCCCCACTGGTCCAGCCAGCGACGATTGTCATCTAACACATCGCCTCCAACAAAACGCACGAGTGGATTTTCAGCAGTCAAAACAGCATGTACGGGAAGTTTCGGTTTCTTTTGCTGCGCATCACGGACTGCTGGAGTATGCGGTGAAGCATGATGAACGGGTCTGCTATCTAATATCACGCGGTTTATTTTCCGTTCATAGAGTCCACGGTTAAGCGCACGTTCAGCGTCGCCTTTGGCAAAAAAGTCTGTGTGGCGGACTTCAACGCCATAGGTAAACTCTTTCGGCAGTGAATCTAAAAATTGCCATAGACGGGGTAAATGCTGTGGCGAAAATGCAGCAGGCAGCTGTAGCCAAAACTGACCAATGCGTGAATGGACAGGGGAGAGGCTGCTAAAGAAATCCTGAAGATGTGTATCACAGTGGGCTAAGGCGGCTTGATGGCTGATTGCCGATGGAAACTTGAAGCAAAATCGAAAGTCATCATCAGTCATATCGCGCCAGCGCCGTGAAAGCTCTTGTTTGGGCAGTGCGTAAAACGTGGTATTGCCTTCAACACAGTTGAAGTATTGGCTGTAATCCGCAAGGTCCTTGAGCCCGATTTTATGCCAAGCGGCGTGTTGCCATTGTGGAAGGCCGATAAACATCATGATGTCGATATCTCTCTAAAATAAACGCAAGAGAAATATAACATAAAATGAATATTAGCGGGCTAGGCAAATGGGTAGATAGACTTAATTAAATAAGCCTATCTACGCTATGGTTATTATTTAAAATCTACGACCATTTGCTCAGGTATTGATTGATTTGCTGTAGTGGCTACACACTTAGCAACATAGTCGGTGAATCGTGGCGGTGCAGATATTCCAAGCTGGAGTAATTTCTCGTTAGAAAAACGGACATTCAGAATCGAGAACTCTCCATAGAGACGCATAGCTCGTAGCATAAGTCGCTCGTTACACTGTCCAAATATGCCTTTAAAACTTTTTCTGGATTTAACTAATTCGATATATTCTACTTGTTCATAAGAGAGATTAACCGGTTTTGTCTCTGTTGCTTGAGCAATAGCACTGTCTATTTCACCGAAAGTCACGCTGCCCGCCTCACCTGCTGAAATATGAAATATTTTTTCATCCATATTTTCTTTTTGTAGAAGAAGGAGAAGGGCGTCAGCGCAATAATCAACGGGGATAACATCAATTTTATCGTCCATTGAGCACATAAATTTGCCCAACATTAGCGCCATGCGGAATACCCAGAATATGCTGGTAGACGGTGTACAGCCTTGCTCGCTGTGACCCACAATAATCGAAGGTCTGGCAATCACTAACGGTAAATCAGGGCACTCTGTCAGCATACGATTCTCGATAACAGATTTTGAATACGTATACTGCACCAGATGTTCGTTTTCATCTTTTAACGTCAGGCTTTCAGTGACGACCGAGTCTGCCTCTGGCACACATGACATTGCTGTACCGACATGTACGAATCGCTGAAGTTTCGCATGTTTAGACATGTGAGCGGCAAATTTTAATGTGCCTTCAACATTCACTTTCCAAATGAGTGGGTTTTCGCCAAACGAAGCGATAGCCGCGCTATTAATAACGTGAGTTATATTGTTTAACCTTTCATCGTGAATAAAACCATCAGGGTCAGAAAGATCGCCGATGAGAATATTATCACTCGTTAGTTTTTCTAATGTTTTTTCAGAGCAGCCAAAATTAACCAGATTCTTTTTTATCCTAGCTAAAGCATTTTGCGAATTATCTGAGCGTACTAAAAGAAGAAGAGATACTGGCTTGTCATCAAGCAATACTTTTGCGAGTACGGCACCGCCTAAAAAACCAGTTGCCCCAGTAATAAGTAGATTCATTTTTTCATTTCCAATGCTAGATAAGATATTCGAGGGTATGTTATTCCTGAATGGTTAAACGATTAGTAAATAAAAAAGGGAGTCATTGCTATTTGATCTGAATTTAATTTATTTGAATTAAGTTTTTTATTTGATTCTAAGTATATAAAAGTATCGGTATTTAAATTGCATTCATTACTTACAAAATAATGTTGTATCTCTCGACTTTTGACGTTTTTATTTAATCTTCGTTGAACTATTGGTCGGAATGGATAAATTCTGGCGCTCATGTGCCTAAGACGTAGTGTGTAGGTCTGCCAGCATATTGATAAGTTCTCTATTTCGATTTTGAGATCCGTGGGTGATGTATGAGGCTATAGGGCGTGCGTGTACTCTTATTCTCCCCTGATAATGCAATAAGTCTTGAGTTTGTCTGCGGTGAATTTGCTTTGTGAATGAAAGATTATTGTACTTATTTGATTCTTATCAAATCGTAGATATGCGTCATAGCGCAAAAATGGGAAACCGTTCATCATCGGTATGTGAAAATAGCCAGTAAAACGGCGACAGTGCAACAAGGCCTTTGTTTAAAGAAAACGCAAAATAAGCCCGTTAAACGTAACGGGATGTAGCAACGACTTGGTGACGATATTCTGTAATTCGTTAATTTAAAAAGAAAATGTGTTGTATCAATAAGTTAACAAGCAGTATCCTGCATAGCGGCGAGAGTATAGACTGTTTTGATGAGATGGCGAGAATCCGCGCAAAGTGCGCGCCTGCTCTTATCGCAGCGGCGAATTTCCTTTATAATAGCCGCCTTTTTTCATCGAACATGTAATCTATCACTGCTATGCCGATCTACGAATACGCTTGTAGCGAATGCAATCATCAGTTAGAGAAATTGCAAAAAATGGCCGATGCGCCGTTGGTTGATTGTCCGGAGTGCGGCAGACCGACGCTGAAAAAACGCGTTTCTGCTGCGGGTTTCCAGCTAAAGGGAACCGGATGGTATGCCACTGACTTCAAGCCGAAGTCAGGAAAATCAGAGAATTAGCACGACTCGAGTTTAAAATATTATAGGGCTGCACAGGCAGCACCCATCCGGACTTATGTTCGGATGTGGCATCGGTGAAGTACATAAGAAAGCCAAAGGATATCGTTATGCGTACTAATTATTGCGGGCAGTTGAATTTGTCCCATGAGGGTCAGGAAGTCACGCTTTGCGGTTGGGTACATCGCCGCCGCGATCTGGGTGGTTTAATCTTCATCGATCTGCGTGACCGTGAAGGCGTGGTACAGGTATTCTTCGATCCTGATCATAAAGAAGCGTTCCAGCAAGCTTCAGAGCTGCGTAACGAGTTCTGCGTGCAAATCACGGGTACCGTTCGTGCACGTCCAGATAGCCAAAAAAATAAAGACATGTCCACCGGCGAAGTAGAAGTATTTGGTCATGCTCTGACAATCATTAACCGTTCAGAACCACTGCCGTTAGACTTCAATCAGACTAACAGCGAAGAAAACCGCCTGAAGTATCGTTATCTTGACCTGCGTCGTCCTGAAATGGCACAGCGTCTGAAAACGCGTGCGCGCATTACTGCGTTTGTACGTCGTTTCATGGATAACCACGGTTTCCTTGATATCGAAACGCCGATGCTGACTAAGGCAACGCCTGAGGGTGCCCGTGACTATCTGGTGCCAAGCCGCGTGCATAAAGGCAAGTTCTATGCATTGCCACAGTCTCCACAGCTGTTCAAACAGCTGCTGATGATGTCTGGTTTTGACCGCTACTATCAGATCGTTAAGTGCTTCCGCGATGAAGACCTGCGTGCTGACCGCCAGCCTGAATTCACCCAGATCGATGTCGAAACTTCTTTCATGAGCGCAGAACAAGTGCGTGAAGTGATGGAAGAACTCGCTCATTCTCTGTGGCAGGAAATCAAAGGCGTTGATCTGGGCAAATTCCCCGTTATGACGTTTGCTGAAGCGATGCGCCGTTATGGTTCTGATAAACCAGACCTGCGTAACCCGCTGGAGTTGGTTGACGTTGCGGATTTGGTTAAGGACGTTGATTTCAAAGTCTTCTCAGGTCCTGCTAACGATCCTAAAGGCCGCGTAATTGCATTACGTGTTCCAGGTGGCGCGCAGCTGACACGTAAAATCATTGATGAATACGGCCAGTTTGTCGGCATCTATGGCGCTAAAGGTTTGGCATGGATGAAGGTCAATGACCGTGCCGCAGGTATGGAAGGGGTTCAAAGCCCAATTGCCAAGTTCCTGAACGCTGAAGTTTTAGAATCTATTCTGGAACGCACCGGTGCACAAAACGAAGATATTCTGTTCTTCGGCGCGGATACTAGCAAGATCGCCACCGATGCCATGGGCGCGCTGCGTCTGAAAGTGGGTCGTGAGCTGAAAATCACCAACGAAAACAGCTGGGCACCGCTGTGGGTTGTTGATTTCCCTATGTTTGAAGACGATGGTGAAGGTGGTTTGGCAGCGATGCATCATCCGTTTACCGCACCTCGTGATATCTCCCCAGCAGAGCTGAAAGCACATCCCGTTGGCGCTATTGCTAACGCATATGACATGGTCATGAATGGCTATGAAGTGGGCGGTGGTTCTGTGCGTATTCATAACGGCGAAATGCAGGAAACCGTATTCGGTATTCTGGGTATTACCGAGCAAGAACAACGCGATAAGTTTGGCTTCCTGCTGGATGCGCTGAAGTACGGTACGCCTCCACACGCAGGTCTGGCATTTGGTCTGGATCGTCTGGTGATGTTGTTAACCGGTACCGATAATATCCGTGATGTTATCGCATTCCCTAAAACAACGGCTGCCGCTGACCCGCTGACCGATGCGCCAAGCTTTGCAAATCCTGCATCGTTGCAGGAGCTCTCTATCGCTGTGGTTGCCAAAAAAGGCAGCGCAGACGACGCAGAGAAAGCCTAATGGCATATAAGCGTCCTGAGTCGATTCTGGTGGTCATTTATGCCCGCCAGAGTGGTCGGGTGCTGATGTTACAGCGGCGCGACGATCCTGATTTCTGGCAGTCGGTTACCGGCAGTTTAGAGGAAAATGAATCTGCGCCGCACGCCGCACAGCGTGAAGTAAAGGAAGAAGTCGGTATTGATATTTCAGGTGAAAGCCTGTCATTGATGGACTGTCAGCACTGTGTGGAGTTTGAGTTATTTGCGCATTTGCGCCATCGCTATGCACCCGGTGTGACTCGCAATTTGGAGCACTGGTTCTGTTTGGCGCTGCCGTCAGAGAGAGAGATCCCACTGACGGAACATCTGGCTTATCAATGGCTAGACGTTGAGCAGGCTGCCCAGCTCACCAAATCGTGGAGCAACCGGCAGGCGATTGAAGAACTCGTTCATTGATTAAGTGCCTGTGTGGCAAACCGTGTTAAGCCAATAAGCTTGGCGGTTTGTCACTATTCATCCTAACAGGCGTAAAGTTTGTCATTTTTAAAGCCCTACGGCTTTTACCGGAGAAACATATGGCAGGTCATAGTAAGTGGGCCAACACGAAACACCGTAAAGCCGCGCAGGATTCTAAGCGCGGTAAAATCTTCACCAAAATTATTCGCGAGCTGGTTACCGCTGCGAAATTAGGTGGTGGTGATCCGGGTGCGAACCCACGTCTGCGCGCAGCAATTGATAAAGCGCTGTCTAACAACATGACCCGCGATACGTTGAACCGTGCAATCGCGCGTGGTGTTGGCGGCGATGATGATACCAATATGGAAACCATCATCTATGAAGGTTACGGTCCTGGCGGTTCTGCGATTATGGTTGAATGTCTGAGCGACAACCGTAACCGTACTGTGGCTGAAGTGCGTCATGCCTTCACCAAAACCGGCGGTAACTTAGGAACTGATGGCTCCGTTTCTTATCTGTTCACCAAAAAAGGTGTGATTTCCTACGCCCCTGGTTTGGATGAAGATACCGTGATGGATGCCGCGCTGGAAGCCGGTGCTGATGACGTTGTCACCTATGACGACGGCGCTATCGACGTGTTCACTCCGTGGGAAACCTTCGGTGAAGTGAAAGATGCGTTAGATGCTGCCGGTCTGGTTGCTGAATCTGCTGAAGTTTCTATGATCCCTTCTACTAAGGCAGAAATGGACGAAGAAACCGCACCGAAACTGATGCGCCTGATCGACATGCTGGAAGATTGTGATGACGTGCAGGAAGTTTATCACAACGGTGAAGTTTCCGACGAGGTTGCGGCTACTCTGGAATGAGTATCATCCTCGGGATTGACCCCGGTTCGCGGATCACAGGCTATGGCGTGATCCGCCAGGTGGGGCGAAAGCTCGAATATCTCGGCAGCGGGTGCATCCGCACCTCTGTCGATGATTTACCTACACGTCTTAAGCTGGTGTATGCCGGTGTCAGCGAAATCATTGCTCAGTTCCAACCCGATATTTTTGCCATTGAACAGGTCTTTATGGCTAAAAATGCCGATTCAGCCTTAAAGCTGGGTCAGGCTCGTGGGGCCGCGATTGTGGCCGCGGTGAACGTTGATTTGCCCGTGTTTGAATATGCCGCACGGCAAATCAAGCAAACCGTGGTTGGAACGGGGGCTGCGGAGAAATCGCAGGTTCAGCATATGGTGCGTTCTCTGCTCAAACTGTCGGCAAGCCCACAGGCTGATGCTGCCGATGCGCTGGCGGTAGCAATCACGCATTGTCATGTGAGCCAAAATGCGCTGAGAGCCAGTCCAACTCGCTTGAACTTGGCTCGTGGGCGTTTAAAGTAATTAGGTATCGAACTCAATGGGCTGGATATTCATCCAGCCTTTTTTATGGTATAAGCTGTAAGCCATAATGAAAGAGTTAACATTTTAAGAGGAATTGCGCGTGATAGGTCGTCTCAGAGGTATTGTTCTGGAAAAACAGCCGCCGGAAGTGCTGCTGGAAGCCAACGGCGTAGGTTATGAAGTCCATATGCCGATGACCTGTTTTTATGAACTGCCTGATGTAGGGCAGGAAGCCATTATTTTCACCCATTTTGTGGTGCGTGAAGATGCGCAGTTGCTGTACGGATTTAACAACAAACAAGAACGCGCACTGTTCCGCGAGCTGATTAAGGTTAATGGTGTTGGGCCAAAGTTGGCGCTGGCTATTTTATCCGGCATGTCAGCCCCGCAGTTTGTTACCGCTATTGAACGTGAAGAAGTTAGCACGCTGGTGAAATTACCCGGCGTGGGTAAGAAAACGGCGGAGCGTCTTGTCGTTGAAATGAAGGACCGCTTTAAAGGTTTAACCGGCGATCTGTTTAATAACCACAGTGACCTGCCAATGCCTGAAGCGAAGAAACCGGCCGCTGAAATTGATGCTGAAGGTGAGGCCGTTGCTGCACTGATTGCGCTGGGCTATAAACCGCAAGAGGCCAGCCGGATGATAAGTAAAATTGCCAAACCAGATGCTGATAGCGAAACATTAATTCGTGATGCACTGCGCGCGGCGCTGTGATCGCCAGTGAGGTAAATGAAGGATGATTGAAGCTGACCGTCTGATTACTGCGGAAGTGCAAAACGAAGAAGAAATTATCGATCGCGCTATCCGCCCAAAAAGCCTCTCAGAATACGTTGGGCAACCACAGGTGCGTGGTCAGATGGAGATTTTCATCAAAGCGGCCAAACTGCGCGGCGATGCACTCGATCACCTGTTGATTTTCGGCCCTCCAGGGCTAGGGAAAACCACGTTGGCGAACATTGTCGCCAATGAGATGGGCGTGAACTTACGCACAACCTCTGGCCCGGTGCTAGAAAAAGCGGGCGATCTCGCCGCCATGCTGACGAACCTCGAACCTCATGATGTACTGTTTATCGATGAGATCCACCGTTTGTCACCGGTCGTTGAGGAAATTTTGTATCCGGCGATGGAAGATTATCAGCTTGATATCATGATCGGCGAAGGGCCTGCGGCACGCTCCATTAAAATCGACCTTCCTCCTTTCACGCTGGTGGGGGCAACGACGCGAGCGGGCTCACTCACCTCGCCGTTGCGCGACCGATTCGGTATTGTACAGCGCTTGGAGTTTTATCAGGTTGCTGATTTACAGCACATTGTTGGTCGCAGCGCGCAATGTCTTGGTTTATCATTGACGGAAGAGGGCGCACACGAAGTGGCGCGTCGCTCTCGCGGTACGCCGCGTATTGCTAACCGTTTGTTGCGCCGAGTGAGGGATTACGCCGAAGTTTGCGCCGATGGCAATATCAACGGCGATGTGGCGACGCAGGCGCTAAATATGCTGGACGTTGATGCCGAAGGCTTCGACTACATGGATAGAAAGCTGCTGCTGGCAGTGATTGATAAGTTCATGGGCGGGCCAGTAGGGCTCGATAACCTTGCGGCGGCCATTGGTGAAGAGCGTGAAACCATTGAAGACGTGTTGGAGCCTTATCTTATTCAGCAGGGCTTCCTGCAGCGCACGCCGCGTGGTCGTATGGCGACCAATCACGCTTATAAGCATTTTGGTCTGACCCGCGAAGAATAGCCTTCATAGAGAGGATCTCGTCCAAGAGAATAGTTTCTCTCGTCGAAAAAAAAGCCCGAGCATCTTCAATGTCTCGGGCTTTTTATATTTACGTAATTCTACACGCTCTGCTTTTTACTCAAACTGAGAATAAACATCGCGGTAGCGCATAGCACCACTGAGGGGCCAGCTGGCGTATCGTAGAAAGCAGAAAATGTGAGGCCGCCGGTTACGGCTAAAATACCGATGATAACGGCGATGCCGGCCATTTGTTCCGGCGTGCGTGAGAAGCGGCGCGCCGTGGCGGCAGGGATAATCAGCAGTGAGGTGATGATTAATGCCCCTACGAATTTCATCGCTAAGCCGATGGTTAGCGCAGTGACTAGCATCAATATCATACGCACACGTTCGAGATTAACGCCGTCAACGTGGGCAAGCTCTGGACTTATCGTTACCGAAAGCAGTGGTCGCCATTGCCACCATAAAATTCCCAGTACGACGGCGACACCGATGGCAATCATAATAATGTCGTCATAGGTGACGGATAACAGATCGCCGAATAAATACGCCATCAGATCCACGCGTACGTTTGACATCAAAGCCACAACCACGAGTCCCAACGACAGTGCGCTGTGGGCCATAATGCCGAGCAAGGTATCTACGCCGAGCGTTGGGCGTCGCTCTAGCCATACAAGGCCAATGGCCAGCAACAGCGTAACGACGATAACGGCAAAGAAAGGGTTTACATTCAACAGTAGGCCAAAAGCAACGCCTAGCAGGGACGCGTGAGCCAGCGTATCGCCAAAATATGACATTCGGCGCCATACGACAAACGAGCCAAGCGGGCCAGCAGTTAACGCCAGCAATGTGCCAGCGATCCAGCCGGGGAGAAGTAACTCAATCATTGCGGCTGGCTCCCATTACTTTTCAACACAATTTTTCCCTGCAGATCGTGGCGATGATTATGATGATGGCGATAAATCGCTAGCTGTTCCGCGCCGCGGTTGCCAAACATAGCGATAAACTCAGGGTGCATAGAAACCACTTCCGGTGTACCTGAACAACAAATATGTTGGTTCAAACACAACACTTCGTCCGTTTTTGCCATCACCAAATGTAAATCGTGCGATACCATCAGCACTGAGCAGTTAAGCTCTTGCCTGAGCTGATTGATTAAATCGTACAGCGCCAGTTGTCCGTTAACATCCACGCCGGCGGTAGGTTCATCCAACACCAACAAATCGGGTTTATTGAGCAACGCACGCGCCAGTAGAACCCGCTGGTTTTCACCGCCAGAAAGTTTTTGCATCGGTTGATTGAGCAGATGAGCCGCATGTACACGCTTCAGAGCAGGCAACACATCCTCTTTGCGCACGCCAGGGCGCAAGCGCATGAACCGACTGACGGTTAACGGCAGCGTTGCATCGAGGTGCAGTTTTTGCGGTACATAGCCAATGGTGAGCTTTTCTGCGGTGGCAATAGTGCCTGAGGTAGGCTTAATCAACCCAAGCACGACGCGAACCAGCGTAGACTTTCCTGCACCATTTGGCCCCAGCAGTGTCAGAATGCGTCCGGGTTTGAGATCGAGCGATATGTGAGAAAGCACATTGCGAGCACCGAAGCTTACGGTAATGTCTTTCAGCGATACCAAACTACTTTTGTTTTGAACTGTATTTTGACTCGACATGTTTTTGCATATTGCAGAATGGATGAAATGTTATAATATAACGATCACCCAAATTGAAGAAGAGAATTTTGACATGATACACAAAAAAGCCTGGTTTAAGCGCACTATTATTGCTGCTGCACTGGTAACAAGCGCTGGGATCAGCTGCGCACAGGCTGCGGTATTAACCTCAATCCGTCCTTTAGGATTTATCGCTTCGGCAATTGCTGATGGTGTTACGACAACGGAAGTTTTGCTTCCTGATGGGGCGTCACCGCATGATTATGCACTTAAGCCATCCGACATCAAACGTTTGCGTGACGCTGACCTTGTTGTGTGGGTAGGGCCGGAAATGGAAGCTTTCCTAACAAAACCAGTCCAACAGCTCGAAAATAACAAGAATCTGATGCTGACAGGGCTGCCAGCCGTTCACAGCCTGCTGATGGCCGGTGATGACGATGACGATCATGACCATAAAGCGCATGCAGCAGAAAGCAATGTAGAAAAATCTGAAAAATCTGCTACACATAATGTTACAAATGGCGCTGAGACTGGTTCAGAAGAGCATCATGATCACGATCACGGGCAATATAACCTGCATATTTGGCTCTCTCCAGCCATTGCAAAACAGATCGCGATAGCGATACACGACAAATTATTGTTACAAAGCCCACAAAACAAAGACAAACTGGATGTCAACCTACGTAAATTCGAGGAACAACTAGAGCAGACAGAAAAAAATGTTGGTATGATGCTGCGGCCTGTGCAAGGTAAAGGGTATTTTGTTTTTCATGATGCCTATGGTTACTTCGAGAAAACCTTTGGTCTGACTCCTTTAGGTCACTTCACGGTCAATCCCGAGATTCAGCCTGGCGCACAGCGTTTACATCAAATTCGAACACAGTTGGTTGAGCAGAAAGCGGTTTGCGTTTTCGCTGAGCCACAGTTCAGGCCAGCAGTAATCTCAGCGGTTGCGCAGGGGACAAAAGTCCGCCAGGGAACCTTAGATCCCTTGGGAAGCGCGATCGCACTGGGTGCTGATAGTTACATGAGGTTCTTAACTCAGCTATCGCAACAGTATTCAAGCTGCCTGAACGGAGATTAAGAGGAATAACCGAGTGCAGCAGATAGCGCGATCTATCGCCCTAGCGTATAACAACTTGCCCCGACCACATCGGGTTATGCTAGGGTCACTGACCGTCATCACGTTGGCCGTCTCTATTTGGCGGCCATTCGTTTACCAACCGAATATTGATAGCGATAGCGCTTCTGCTAAAATTATCCCATTGGATAACAAACAGTTGCGAACGCTTGTCCCTGAGGCTAGTGAGCCACTGGATCAACCCGCCCCAGAAGATGAAGTTCCTACCGACGAATTAGACGATAAAGCAGATAGCGATTCTGGTACCCATGATTACGTGGTTTCCACCGGTGATACGCTTGGCAGCATTTTGACCCAGTTTGGCATTGATATGTCAGAGGTGTCCGCATTAGCGAAGAAAAACCCAGCACTGCGTAACCTCAAGATAGGCCAAACGCTGTCGTGGGCAGTGAATGATGCAGGCGAACTACAACAGCTGACTTGGGAAGTGAATCGTCGCGAAACGCGCACCTATAATTTGGTGAACGGTAACTTTAAAGAAGCCGTTGAGTCACAGCAGGGCGAGTGGAAAAATAAAGTTGTCACGGGAACATTGAACGGCAGCTTCGTCAATAGCGCGCGTGCTGCAGGTCTGAACCGCTCAGAAGTGAATGCCGTGATCAAAGCGCTGCAGTGGCAAATGGATTTTCGTAAATTGCAGAAGGGCGATCAATTTTCAGTTCTGATGTCGCGTGAAGAGCTGAATGGTCGTAGCGAGCAGAGCCAGTTGCTGGGCGTAAGAATGCGCTCGGGTGGTAAAGATTATTACGCGGTGCGTGCAGATGATGGCAAATTCTACGATCGTCAGGGCAGCGGTTTGGCAAAAGGCTTTATGCGTTTCCCAACCACAAAACAATTCCGCGTATCATCCAACTTTAATCCGCGCCGTGTGAATCCGGTAACAGGCCGTGTAGCACCGCACAAAGGTGTAGATTTCGCAATGCCGGTGGGGACACCTGTATTAGCCGTTGGTGATGGTGAAGTGGTCATCGCTAAACGTAGCGGTGCTGCGGGCAACTATGTGGTTATCCGTCACGGTCGCCAATATACGACGCGCTTTATGCACCTGAAAAAAATTCTGGTTAAGCCGGGGCAAAAAGTAAAACGTGGTGACCGCATCGCATTGTCAGGCAATACTGGACGCTCCACAGGACCCCATCTGCATTATGAATTCTGGTTGAATAATCAGGCAGTGAATCCATTGACGGCGCAACTTCCTCGCTCTGATGGTTTGTCTGGCAAAGATCGCCGCGAGTATTTAGCTCAGGTGCGTCAGGTTGTTCCGCAACTCCAGCTAGATTAAGATTAGACATCGTTTATAACAGCCGGTTAACCGGCTGTTTTTCTTTGCGCTGTTTATGTGCAAATTTTTTCAGTCGTTTTACGCCCAAGAGTTATATCAAAACGTATATCCAAACGTATTGATGTCACTTAGGTGTATAATTAGCTGATGTTTTATTAAAGAGCTTTTCTATGGAAAAAGAACAACGGTCAAACGTGGAGTTTATCCCTAAGTTTGAAAAAAGCTTCCTGCTGCCTAAATACTGGGGGGCGTGGATAGGCGTTGGGACCATGGTTGCGATGGCCTATTTGCCGGTGCGCCTAAGAGATCCTATCCTTGCTACCGTTGGGCGCTGGGCCGGGAAACTCGCAGGTGGAGCAAGGCGCCGCGCAAGAATAAATTTGCTGTACTGCTTTCCAGAATTAACCGAAGCTCAGCGTGAAGACATTATTGATCGCATGTTCGAGCGTGCAGGGCAGTCTATGTTCTTAATGGCCGAGCTAACGCTGCGCGATCCACAGCGCGTGTTAAAACGCACCCGCTGGCATGGCATGGAGCATATCGAAGCGCTGCGTGAAAGCGGTAAGAATGCCATCTTTTTAGTGCCGCACGGTTGGGCCGTTGATATCCCCGCGATGTTGCTAGCTGCACAAGGTCAGCCTATGGCCGCGATGTTCCACAATCAAAAGAATAAGATGGTGGACTGGCTGTGGAATACCTGTCGTCGGCGTTTTGGTGGGCGTATGCACGCCCGCGACGACGGAATTAAGCCTTTCATCAGTTCGGTACGCCATGGCTATTGGGGCTATTATCTACCCGACCAAGATCATGGGGCAGAACATAGCGAGTTTGTCGATTTCTTTGCTACCTATAAAGCCACGTTGCCTGCAATTGGCCGCTTGATGAAGCTTTGCCGTGCTCAGGTCATTCCGCTTTTCCCTGTGTATGACGGGAAAACTAGCATGTTGGATATCTATATCCGTCCACCGATGGATGATATAGCCGATATGAATGAGCACGATATGGCTCGTCGCATGAACGAAGAAGTTGAGTTACTGATGGGGCCACACCCAGAGCAATATACGTGGATCCTGAAGCTGCTAAAAACCCGCAAGCCGGGCGAGCTTGAGCCTTATAAGCGAAAAGACCTATAGGTTTCGCTTAAGATTTCAGAGCTGATCCCAAAGAAAAAGGGCGCAATTCAATTGCGCCCTTTTGTTATTTCTTTTTTCGTAATTTATTCAACGCGTAGGATTCGGCTGGTATTGGTGCTACCGATGGTGCCCATCACATCACCTTGGGTCACGATAACGAGATCGCCCGAAACCAAGAAGCCTTTATCGCGCAGCAGGTTTGCAGCATGCTGAGCTGCTGCCACGCCGTCGCTGGTGCTATCGAAGTAAACCGGCGTTACGCCACGATATAAGGCTGTCAGGTTCAACGTACGTTCGCGATGGGACATGGCAAAGATTGGCAAGCCAGAACTAATGCGAGACATCATCAGCGCCGTACGGCCTGATTCGGTCATGGCGATGATAGCGGTAACGCCTTTCAGGTGGTTAGCCGCGTACATGCTAGACATCGCAATCGCTTCTTCAATATTGTCGAACTGCACGTCTAAACGATGCTTAGAAACGTTGATGCTTGGGATTTTTTCGGCACCCAAACATACGCGAGCCATCGCAGCGACCGTTTCAGCGGGATATTGTCCGGCAGCTGTTTCTGCTGACAGCATCACGGCATCAGTGCCATCCAGCACGGCGTTAGCCACGTCCATGACCTCAGCGCGCGTAGGCATTGGGTTGGTGATCATTGACTCCATCATTTGGGTTGCAGTGATAACGGAGCGATTTAATTTGCGTGCGCGGCGGATCAGCTGTTTCTGAATGCCAACAAGTTCAGGATCGCCAATTTCGACGCCCAGATCGCCACGCGCAACCATCACGACGTCGGAGGCTAAGATGATGTCATCCATCGCTTCTTCGCTGCATACCGCTTCGGCACGTTCAACTTTAGCCACGATCTTGGCATCACAACCGGCATCGCGTGCGAGACGGCGTGCGTAGTTAATGTCTTCGCCGGTGCGGGGGAAAGAAACAGCCAGATAATCGACAGAGATTTTTGCCGCAGTGGCGATATCAGCGATATCTTTTTCGGTTAAGGCTTCTGCAGACAGACCGCCGCCTAACTTGTTAATCCCTTTATTATTGGATAGAGGGCCACCGACGGTCACTTCGGTAAATACTTTGCTGCCTTTAACTTCGAGCACTTTTAGCTGCACGCGGCCATCGTCGAGCAACAGAATGTCGCCAGGAACCACATCTTCTGGCAGGCGTTTGTAGTCGATACCGACTTTCTCTTTATCGCCTTCACCGGTGGTGAGATCGGCATCGAGCAGGAATTTATCGCCGATGTTAAGGAATACTTTGCCTTCTTTGAAGGTGGATACGCGGATTTTCGGACCCTGCAGGTCTCCGAGGATGGCAACATGTCGTCCTAGTTTTGCTGCAATTTCACGGACTTTATTGGCACGAGCAAGATGATCTTCAGCTGTACCATGAGAGAAATTGAGACGTACGACGTTAGCACCAGCAGAAATAATCTTCTCTAGATTATTATCGCGGTCGGTTGCTGGGCCTAAGGTGGTTACGATCTTGGTTCTTCTGAGCCGTCTGGACATGTGTAACTCCGTTGACATGTGAAGCATTGGTGTTGGTGCCAATACAACGAACAGGCAGTTGATTACGCATCCGCGTAACCCGATTGTTTTTTAAGCTAGCATTAGGCACGTTCTTACTTACGCTTAAAAATGACTGGGTAGATCAACTCATCAAGCCTGCTCGCATGAAACCGCAAAAGAAAGCATGCGGTTGATAAATACCCGTATCTTCATTATCTAGCAGAAAATGACAGGTTGTTTTTATGCTTTGGTGCCTGATTGACGTTAAACTTATACTTTCTATCTTAGCCCTTTACCGCATTAATCGAAATGGTGGGGCAGCGCCAGTCCTTTATCAAAGCGCGATTCTTTCAACGCTTCTTTGACTCGCTTCAAGTTATCTCTGAATTTTGCGCCTCTGCGCAGGGTAAAGCCAGTTGCCAGCGCATCGATAAGCGTCAATTGAGCAATTCTTGACACCATTGGCATGTAGACATCGGTGTCTTCTGGCACATCCAGAATTAAGGGGAGGGTCGCTTCAAGTGCAAGAGGGGTATCACGAGAGGTAATGGCAATCAC
The DNA here is from genome assembly GCF_900095695.1 of Hafnia alvei. GTDB lineage: Bacteria > Pseudomonadota > Gammaproteobacteria > Enterobacterales > Enterobacteriaceae > Hafnia > Hafnia alvei_B. The sequence continues at coordinate 345,832 of NZ_FMIQ01000006.1, forward strand.
GGTAGCGTCATTTTCGCGCGCTAAATGTGCCATTTCGACCAAGCTTTTGGTGCGTCCAGTGTGGGAGATGAGGACCACAACATCACCTTCGTTTGAATTCATGCAGCTCATTCTTTGCATCACGATGTCATCAAAATAAACCACAGGAATGTTAAACCGGAAGAATTTGTTCATGGCATCATGGGCAACCGCCGCGGATGCGCCTAAACCAAAGAAGGAAATTTTCTTGGCCTGAGTGAGCAGATCAACGGCGCGATTAACCGCGGCCATATCAAGGTTATTCTTGGCCATTTCAAGGCTGGCCATCGCAGATTCGAATATTTTGCTGGTATAAGCATCAACGCTGTCAGTCTCTTCGACGTTTCGATTGACATACGGCGTCCCATTAGCAAGGCTCTGTGCTAGATGAAGTTTAAAATCGGGGAAGCCTTTAGTTTCTAAACGACGACAAAAACGGTTTACCGTGGGTTCACTGACATCAGCCATTTTCGCCAGCGTCGCAATGCTAGAGTGAATCGCGGTTTGCGGTGCAGCCAAGATAACCTCGGCAACTTTGCGCTCGGATTTACTGAGTTGGTCCAGGTTGGCCTGAATTTTGTCCAGCGTATTCATATACAAATTCACTCATGGATTGTATGCCCGTCATCTTTCAAACTGGAGGTGTGTTGGCTGCTCTAATCACTTACTCTGGTAAGCTCATCGGGTCTTGTTCGCTCGCCGCCTTCCTACATTTTGACATCTATTGAGCAAAACGATTTCAAAGAAAGGAGAAATCTATGATTGTTTGATGAAAATATACTACGAGCCACAACTGCTTTGCAGCGAGATGATGCCGCTTCGCGGGCTTTTTTTACCAGAGTATGACGCGTGTCTAACTTTCGATATGGTAATATTAGTTCAGTTTTGACAGAAAATTACATAATGTGTCTGTCATTACGCGGTCTGCGGCGGGGTCAACGAAAATTTCATACCATTTATGTTTAAATTTTCGACAAAAAAGCATGTTTACTGGCTATAGTCAAAAATAGTACATTAATTATGTAATAAAATTACAAGCATCCTGCAACGAGGAGATGAACATGGCGGTTACGTCAACAGCACAGGCCTGTGACCTGGTCATTTTCGGCGCCAAGGGCGATTTAGCCCGCCGTAAACTGCTGCCTTCCCTGTACCAATTAGAAAAAGCCGGTCATATCCATCCGGACACTCGTATCATCGGCGTAGGTCGCGCCGATTGGGATAAAGACGCCTACACCAAGGTCGTTCGCGAAGCACTGGACACCTTCTTGAAGGAAAAGGTTGATGAAGAACTGTGGGCGACGCTCAGTGCGCGCCTAGATTTCTGTAACCTTGACGTCAATGACACTCAGCATTTCAAAAATCTGGCAAAAATGCTGGATCAGAAGAAACGCGTCACCATCAACTACTTTGCTATGCCACCAAGCACTTTCGGCGCTATCTGCCAAGGTTTGGGTGCATCCGGTCTGAATAAAGATCCAAGCCGCATCGTGATGGAAAAACCACTCGGTACCGATTTGGAATCCTCACGCGCCATCAATAATCAGGTGGCTGAATTCTTTGACGAGTCACAGGTTTACCGTATTGACCACTATTTGGGCAAAGAAACGGTGCTTAACCTGCTGGCGTTGCGCTTTGCTAACTCCCTGTTTGCGAATAACTGGGACAACAGCATGATCGACAGCGTGCAGATCACCGTTGCCGAAGAAGTGGGCATTGAAGGTCGCTGGGGCTACTTTGATAAAGCTGGCCAGATGCGCGACATGATTCAAAACCATCTGTTGCAAATTTTGACTATGATTGCCATGTCACCGCCGGCGGATCTCTCTACCGACCGTATTCGTGATGAAAAAGTCAAAGTGCTGCGCTCACTACGTCGTATTAACCATTCCAACGTGCGTGATACCACGGTACGTGGCCAATACACCGCGGGCTTTGTCCAAGGCAAAAAAGTACCAGGATATCTGGAGGAAGAAGGGGCGAACAAAAGTAGTAACACGGAAACCTTCGTCTCTATTCGCGTTGATATTGATAACTGGCGCTGGGCTGGCGTTCCGTTCTATCTCCGTACCGGTAAACGTCTGCCATCAAAATGTTCTGAAGTAGTTATTTACTTTAAGAACCCGCCGCTCAACCTGTTCAGCGACTCTTACCAAGAGCTGCCGCAGAACAAACTGACGATCCGCTTGCAGCCTGATGAGGGCGTACAGATTGATATCCTTAACAAGGTGCCAGGTCTGGAGCATAAGCATCGTTTACAAACCACTAAGCTGGATCTGAGCTTCTCCGATACTTTCCATCAAGAGCATTTAGCTGATGCCTATGAGCGTTTGCTGCTGGAGACCATGCGTGGGATCCAAGCGCTGTTCGTGCGCCGTGATGAGGTGGAAGAAGCGTGGAAGTGGGTCGACTCCATTATGGAAGCATGGGCCGCTGACAATGAATCTCCTAAACCATACCAAGCCGGTACTTGGGGCCCTGTAGCCTCTGTTGCGATGATCAGTCGCGATGGCCGTGCATGGAATGAATTCGAATAACGTCACAACGTTATTTGATCGCAAAGTATCACGGAGGGAACACCCTCCGTGTGTTGAGATTCAAACAGTTTAGGAGTGGTTGAAATGGCACAGTTTAAAGAATTTACGAGCGCACAGGCGCTTAACGAACAGTTTGCAGAGGAAATAGCCGCAGCTCTGAGCCACAGCATTAGCGCTCAGGGAGAAGCCAGTCTAGTCGTGTCGGGTGGTCGTACACCGCTAGGACTGTTCGAGGCGTTAACTCAGCAAGCCATTGAGTGGAGCAAGGTCACCATCACCTTAGCGGATGAGCGTTGGGTCGATGCAAATGATGATTCCAGTAACGAAAAGCTGGTACGAGAACATTTGCTGAAGGGCCACGCCTCAAACGCGAAGTTTGTTGGTTTGAAAAATAGTCATGCCACCCCGTTTGCCGGAGCCGCAGACACCGAACGTGCGTTGCAATCTATTGCCCGTCCGTTTGACGTCGTGATCCTCGGCATGGGTGATGATGGCCATACCGCTTCGCTCTTCCCTGGGGCAGAGAATCTGTTCCCAGCTCTCGCGATGGATTCTGGCCGAGTCTGCATGGGGATGACCCCGCTGACCGCGCCACTCGATCGTATCACCCTAACACTTCCGGCTCTGCTCAATAGCCGCCATATCTACCTGCATGTGGTAGGTGGCAGCAAGCGTGATGTTTATCAGCGCGCAATTCAGGGCACGGATGTGAATGAGATGCCGATCCGCGCGGTGTTACAGCAAACACAAACGCCGGTCGACATCTACTGGACGGCATGAGGCAGCAATGAACCCAACAGTATCCCGAGTTACTCAACGCATTATTGAACGCTCCCGCGACAGCCGTGCGGCCTACTTGGCCAAAATCGAAAAAGCGCGCAGCAAGAAGGTACATCGTTCTCAGTTAGCCTGTGGCAACTTGGCGCACGGTTTCGCCGCTTGCGGTCAGGATGATAAAGCGTCTCTGACCAGCATGATCAAGAGCAATATCGGTATCGTAACCTCGTATAACGATATGCTCTCGGCGCATCAGCCCTATGAAACCTATCCAGAGCAGATCAAAGCCGCGCTGCATTCGGTTGGAGCGGTAGGGCAAGTGGCCGCTGGCGTACCTGCGATGTGCGATGGTGTAACTCAGGGACAGGACGGCATGGAGCTCTCATTGATGAGCCGCGAAGTGATTGCCATGTCTGCCGCTGTGGGTCTTTCGCACAATATGTTTGACGGCGCGCTGTATCTTGGCGTGTGCGACAAAATTGTGCCGGGTCTGTTTATGGCCGCGATGTCTTTTGGCCATTTACCGACCCTGTTCGTTCCAGCCGGTCCAATGCCGAGCGGTTTGCCTAACAAAGAAAAAGTCCGTGTTCGTCAACTGTATGCGGAAGGCAAACTGGGTCGCGATGCGCTGCTTGAAGCTGAAGCAGCGTCTTACCATGCGCCAGGCACCTGTACTTTCTACGGTACGGCGAACTCCAACCAGATGGTAATTGAAGTGATGGGCCTGCATTTACCTGGATCATCTTTCGTTCAGCCAGATATGCCATTACGCGCCGCATTAACCGATGCTGCAGCGCGTCAGGTAACTCGTATGACTGAGACGAGCGGCAATTACATGCCTGTTGGTCGCATGGTTGACGAGAAGGTCATCGTGAACGGTATTATCGCTCTGCTAGCCACCGGTGGTTCTACCAACCACACCATGCATTTAGTGGCGATGGCGCGTGCCGCGGGCATTCATATCAACTGGGATGATTTCTCTGACCTGTCTGACGTAGTGCCATTGATGTGCCGCATCTATCCAAACGGTCCCGCAGATATCAACCATTTCCAAGCAGCGGGCGGCGTGCCGGTGCTGGTAAAAGAGTTGTTGAAAGGTGGCTTGCTGCATGAAGATGTTGAAACCGTAGCTGGCCATGGTTTGAGCCGTTACACCCAAGAGCCTTTCTTGGAAGAGGGCAAGCTGGTATATCGCCCAGGTCCTGAAAAATCCCATGACAGCAACGTCATTGCGAGCTTTGCATCACCGTTTGAATCTCACGGCGGTACAAAAGTGCTGACGGGCAACTTAGGCCGTGCCGTGATGAAAACCTCTGCGGTGCCTGCTGATAACCAAATTATTGAAGTCCCTGCGGTGGTATTCCACAGCCAGCACGACGTGGTTCCTGCGTTTGAAGCGGGTAAATTGGACAAAGACTGCGTAGTGGTGGTTCGTTATCAGGGGCCACGCGCTATCGGTATGCCTGAACTGCACAAACTGATGCCACCATTAGGCGTTCTGATGGATCGCGGGCTGAAAGTGGCATTAGTCACCGATGGCCGTCTATCTGGCGCCTCAGGCAAAGTGCCATCAGCGATCCATGTTACCCCTGAAGCTTATTCAGGCGGCCTGCTGGCGAAAGTCCGTGATGGCGATGTGGTTCGCGTTAACGGCAAAACTGGCGAACTCACTTTGCTGGTGGATGAAGCTGAATTGGCAAGCCGTGAACTGGTGCACCCTGATTTGTCCGAAATGCACGATGGCTCAGGCCGTGAGATGTTTGCTGCGCTGCGTGAGCAGCTCTCCGGTGCCGAAGAAGGCGCTAGCTGCATTAAATTCTATTAATTCAATGACGCGAGCTGATGTGAGCTCGCGTTAATGATTCTTTTTGGCGTTGTGTACCCTAAATCATTCGATCCACATGAAGAAAGAGGGGTATAGCAAGGTTTTCCTGTTTGAGAACAGCAGCGCCAGCCATAAACCATGCCGCAAGGCACCATGGAGATAATAAGCAGATGAAAAACTGGAAAGTAAGCGCCGAGTCAATCATGACAGCCGGCCCGGTTGTACCTGTAATCGTTATTAAAAAAATTGAGCAGGCCGTGCCTTTGGCTAAAGCGCTGGTTGCCGGTGGCGTGCGTGTGCTGGAAGTCACCCTGCGTACCGAGTGTGCGGTTGAGGCGATTCGCCTGATCGCTAAAGAAGTTCCAGAAGCTATTGTGGGCGCGGGTACCGTTACCAATGCCAAACAATTGGCTGACGTCACCGAAGCCGGTGCTCAGTTTGCTATCAGCCCAGGTCTAACCGCTGATTTGTTGAAAGCAGCAACTGCCGGTTCAATCCCACTTATCCCAGGTATCAGCACGGTTTCAGAACTGATGTTAGGTATGGATCATGGCTTGAAAGAATTCAAATTCTTCCCAGCCGAAGCTAACGGCGGCGTTAAAGCGTTGCAGGCTATCGCAGGTCCATTCTCGCACGTTCGTTTCTGCCCAACTGGCGGTATCAATCCACAAAACTATCGTGACTATCTGGCACTGAAAAGCGTGCTGTGCATCGGTGGTTCTTGGCTGATCCCTAACGATGCTTTGGATAACGGCGACTACGCACGTATCACTGAACTGGCTAAAGAAGCGGTTGCAGGCGCGAAAGCGTAAAATATTTTGTCCATTTTTTGTGAGCACAAAAAGCGTTGTTTTATGCACAGTGCATAATAGTTAAGCAACGCTAACTCGTTGAGGCTCCACAGAAATCAAGCCATCCATTTAGGGTGGCTTTCTTTTTTAATTATCTAACTTGCTTATTTATATTCATTTTTCTGTGAAAACTTGCAAAAAGGCGGTTTGCTTAATAAAATCGCCTATGATACAAATAATGCAGTTAATTAAACCTGATGAGGACACTGAACAAACCGTATGGTAGGGAGTAGGTACGGGGGGAAGATGTAAACTATTATGAAAACTCACAATCGCTTGATGATTAAAACTTCTACATATCTCTTATTCATTTCTACAACGCTTTCTAGTGAACATCACTGGTGTAGCGAGCTTTAGCTTCTTTCTCCACTTACGGTAGCTGATAAAACCAGCGACTCAGCCAGATGTTGTCTGCGTTTATCCTAGCCGAATAATTCTTACCGATCCGTATTTAACATCGGAACACCAATTATGGTTTTCTGTAATGTTATTTAGCCTTACTGCGCCTATTTTCGAGCCTGATAGGGTTAAACATTAAAAAATAACGGGTCGAATAAAAAATAAAACTCTGTGGAGAGAAAAATGATTTATTGGATCTTTTTGGCATGTGCCATCGCGGCCGAAATTATCGGTACGCTATCAATGAAATGGGCAAGTCTGAGCGGCGGTATGACGGGCAATATCGTTATGCTGGTGATGATTACCATCTCTTATATCTTACTTTCTTTTGCGGTGAAGCGTGTTGCTTTAGGCGTTGCTTACGCACTGTGGGAAGGTATTGGTATTCTGTTTATTACCTTATTCAGCGTAATGTGGTTTGACGAAAGTATGTCCCTGATGAAATTGATGGGCTTGGTTACGCTGATTGCGGGTATCGCGCTGGTTAAATCGGGTACGGTAAAAACTAAAAAACCATCTGCTAAAACAGGTGAACAGAAAAGCGCCGTAGCGATGAAAAATAAACCTGCGCAAACCAAAGCTAACGTAGGAGGCAATCATGCAACAGCTTGAGTGGTTCCATATTGCGTGGTTAGCATTTGCTGTCGTATTAGAGATTTTAGCTAATATCTTCCTGAAATGGTCAGACGGCTTCCGCCGTATTTGGATGGGATTGCTATCGCTGGCCGCGGTGTTAGGTGCATTTAGTTCCTTGTCACAAGCGGTGAAAGGTATCGAGCTGTCCGTGGCGTATGCGCTGTGGGGCGGTTTTGGTATCGCAGCCACGGTGGCTGCCGGCTGGATACTGTTCGGTCAGCGTTTGAATAAAAAAGGTTGGGCGGGATTAACCCTACTGCTGGCTGGCATGATAATGATTAAGCTGGCGTAACAACAGATTAGCTACAGGAAAAAGCCGCTCAATATGGTGAGCGGCTTTTTTTACGAGCACATTAACGTGCCGCGATAATCTTGATTTCAACTTTGTATTTAGGATTCATCAGCTTGGCCTGAACGGTACAGCGCACCGGGGCTTTTCCAGCGGGTACCCAAGCATCCCATGCGGCATTCATCGCCTGAAAATCGTCGCCATCGGCCAAGAAAATAGTGGCATCAAGAATACGCGTTTTATCCGTGCCCAGTTGATTAAGGATCATATCAATAGCTGCCAGCGCGTTGGCCGTTTGTGAAGTGGCGTCATCATCCAAGTTTTCAGGAACGCTGGTATAATAGATAGTGTCATTGAAAACGGTGGCGTCTGACCAGCGCTTTTCTGGATTGATACGTTCGATAGACATACATAACTCCTTTTAGGTTTAGAGCAAAGCAATCCATAAAGTATATAGAAAATGGATGAAAAACACTGCTTTCAACTGTCGGTCTGTGGCATTCTCGAAGAGACAGACAAGAACTAGAAATTATAAGGAGTCATAAATGACCGTATTATTGCAAATTGATTTTAAAATGCCGGGAGACATGTTAGGCGATCGCTTGGCCGAAATGGCAACGCCGTTGGCGCAGAGCATCACACAGGAGCCGGGTTTTATCTCAAAAATCTGGACTGAGAATGTAGATGCTGGTGAAGCCGGTGGTATTTATCTGTTTCGTGATAAAGCCAGTGCAGAACAGTATGCCGCCATGCATATCAAACGCGTAGCGCAAATGGGGGCGACTGATATTCGCAGCCGCATTTTTGATATTAACGTTCCGCTGACGCATATCACCCGGGGAAACCTTAAACCGGCGATCTAAGCTATCATCGCATTTATGTATCTGTTAAGGCCGCCTTCGGGCGGCCTTAATCATATATAGGCTATAGCAAAGTAGGTGGTTGTTAGTGCCAACACTTGGCATAATCACGCCTTCACCAAATGAAAGAGAGGCTGTGTGACAGACGATTTCGCGCCCGATGGCATTCTAACTAAAGCGATACGGGGTTTTAAACCGCGTGAAGCACAACAACATATGGCCGAAGCTGTCACCAAAGCGATTCAATTCAAAGAAGAGTTAGTGGTTGAAGCGGGAACCGGAACGGGAAAAACCTATGCTTATTTGGTTCCCGCCCTGCGTTCTGGCGCAAAGGTGATTATCTCTACCGGTTCTAAAGCGCTACAGGATCAGCTCTATGCCCGCGATTTGCCTACCGTTCGCGATGCGTTAAAGTTCACGGGAAAGTTGGCTTTACTGAAAGGGCGTTCGAACTATTTGTGCCTTGAGCGTTTAGAACAGCAATCTATGGTCGGCGGCGAACTGGCTTCTGATGCGTTATCCGATCTTATGCATCTGCGTGGTTGGTCTATCCAAACGGAAGATGGGGACGTCAGCAACTGTCATGGCGTATCGGAAGATAGTACGATCTGGCCACTCGTCACCAGCACCAATGACAACTGTTTGGGCAGTGACTGTCCACAATATAAAGATTGCTTCGTGGTTAAAGCGCGTCGCCGAGCGATGGATGCTGACATCATCGTGGTTAACCACCATCTATTTTTGGCGGATCTGGTGGTGAAAGAAACTGGATTTGGTGAACTTATCCCAGATGCTGACGTGATGATTTTCGATGAAGCTCATCAGCTACCCGATATTGCCAGCCAATATTTCGGCCAGCAGCTGACCAGCCGCCAACTGATGGATTTGGCCAAAGATATTACGATTGCCTATCGCACTGAAGTCCGTGACACCGCGCAGCTGCAAAAATGCGCCGACAGGCTAAGCCAGAGCGCTCAAGATTTTCGTTTGGCGCTCGGCGATCCCGGTTATCGCGGAAATTTACGTGAGGCTTTAGCATTACCAGAAGTGCAGCGTGCGCTGGTGTTGCTCGATGATGCTTTAGAGCTTTGCTATGACGTGGTGAAAATGTCACTCGGGCGTTCGGCGTTACTTGATGCAGCGTTTGAGCGAGCCACGCTATATCGTAATCGCTTGAAGCGCCTGCGCGATGTGTCGATTCCCGGCTATAGCTACTGGTATGAATGCAACTCGCGCCATTTTGTGATGGCGCTGACGCCGCTCACCGTGGCGGAAAAATTCAGTGAAGTAATGAAAGAGAAGCCAGGTTCATGGATCTTTACCTCTGCAACGCTGGCGGTGAACGACGATGTTTCTCATTTCACGGCGCGGCTGGGGTTAAATAAAGCCAAAAGCTTATTACTGCCGAGCCCGTTTGATTACGCCAACCAAGCGATGCTGTGCGTGCCTCGGTTTTTGCCCACGCCGAATCAGCGCGGTGCGGCGCGTCAACTGGCGCGAATGTTGAGGCCGGTGATTGAGGATAACGAAGGGCGCTGCTTCTTCCTGTGTACCTCACACGCCATGATGCGTGATTTAGCCGAAGAGTTTCGAGCCACGATGACGCTGCCGGTGTTATTACAAGGTGAAACCAGCAAGCCTCGTTTATTGGCAGAGTTCGTTGCTGCCGGTAACGCACTGTTAGTTGCAACCAGCAGTTTTTGGGAAGGCGTGGACGTGCGCGGTGATACATTATCCTGTGTGATTATCGATAAGCTCCCGTTTACCTCACCGGACGATCCGTTGCTCAAAGCGCGAATTGAAGACTGCCGCATTCGCGGCGGCGATCCTTTTGCTGAAGTCCAGTTGCCTGATGCGGTGATTACCCTTAAACAGGGCGTGGGGCGTTTAATTCGTGATACCAGCGATCGTGGCGTGGTGATTATTTGCGATAACCGTTTAGTGATGCGGCCCTATGGCGAGGTTTTCCTGAACAGCCTACCGCCAGCGCCACGCACACGCGATCTCAATAAGGTGATTACGTTTCTTAAAGCCGGTAGTCAAGCAGCGCACGATTAACATTTTCCAGTGAGATGGAACGCAGAGGCGTTTCATCTCTGTTCCGCTGCGAGCTTCCTCGCATATCTCGATTTTTTCAGCGCATCAAACCCTTCAGAAGCATCAAAACACAGGCTGTGCTATGATCCGCATCCTGATTTTTCTTTATTCATTCACTGTCCCGCCCGAGGTTGGCATGTCCACGCGAATTTTAGCGATCGATACGGCAACAGAAGCCTGTTCTGTTGCACTCTGGAATAATGGCGAAAAACATGCGCTGTTTGAAATCTGTCCACGCGAGCACACGCAGCGTATTTTGCCCATGGTACAGCAGGTGTTGGCTGAATCAGGCGTTACGCTGAGCCAATTGGACGCATTGGCTTTTGGCCGGGGGCCGGGCAGTTTCACCGGCGTGCGTATTGGTATCGGCATTGCTCAAGGGTTAGCAATGGGGGCTGAATTGCCAATGATCGGCGTTTCCACGCTGGCCACCATGGCGCAAGGTGCGTTTCGCGTAACCGGAGCCACTCAGGTATTAGCCGCTATTGATGCCCGTATGGGCGAAGTCTACTGGGGACAATATCAGCGGCAAGATAATGGTGTGTGGGTAGGAGAGAGCACCGAAGCCGTGCTAACACCCGATCGCGCGCAGCAAAATATTATGGCGTTAAGCGGTGAGTGGGCACACGTTGGAACCGGTTGGGGGACTTATCCTGATATGGCTTCTGATACCGTCATTCGCTTGATTGACGGCCAGATGTTGCTCCCACAGGCTGAAGATATGTTGCCTCTTGCGCTGGCTGATTTTGCCTTAAGTAAGGTTACCGCGGTCGAAAATGCGCAGCCAACCTATTTACGGAATGAAGTGACATGGAAAAAACTACCGGGGCGTGAATAATTCAGGCAACTTCTGTCTAAACTAATAGTCATAAGAACAAGATAGTTAGTTTTTGGAGAATAAAATATGCCTTCAATGCAATGGGTTCGTCGGTTAGTCAGCGTGGCGATCGTTTGTAGCCCGCTGTTGTTGTCTGGGTGTGTGACAATCCCGGACTCAATCAAAGGCACGTCGGCAACGCCGCAGCAGAATTTCGTTGCGGTTCATAACGCGCCGGATCTTTATGTCGGGCAAGAGTCTCGCTTTGGCGGCACCGTGGTTAACGTGATTAACCAAAAAGACGCCACGATGTTAGAGATAGCGGTGATGCCATTGGATGACACCGCGAGGCCAATCCTGAATCAGCCTTCGGTTGGGCGTTTGATTGCCAAGAGCGCAACATTCTTGGATCCGGTTGATTTCAAAGGTCAGCTCGTGACGGTCGTCGGACCGCTTACCGGCAGCGTCGAAGGCAAAATCGGTAAGACGCCGTATACCTTTGTCACGATGGACGTGCAGGGCTATCAGCGCTGGCGTGTCACTCAGGAAATCGTGATGCCGCCACAGCCGTTTGGTCCGTGGGATTATGGCTATGGTGCCTACGGTCGCGGTGGCTTCTGGGGCCCAGGCTTTGGTCCCGGCTGGGGTTGGTATAACCCAGGTCCAGCCAGAGTGCAAAGTGTGGTAACAGAGAATTAATCTGCTTAAGCGTTTAGTTAAAACAAAGCCCCGATTTCGGGGCTTTGTCATTTTAGGTGCGTGCTGATTAACGGCCTTTTTTCTTACGTCCGGGCTGGGTAAAGCGCTTGCGTGAATTCGCATCTCCTGCACCTTTAGCGGCGGTTTTTGGCCCTTTAGCCGCGACCGCGGGTTTTGCCTTCGGCTTGGCTTTTTTCGCCGGTTTGGCTTCAGAAGAAGAGTCTTCAATAGACTTAAACAGTTCGATAAGTTCATCGTCGGTTAAATCGCGCCATTCGCCCAACGGTAGGCCTGCTAGGCTGACGTTCATGATACGCGTGCGCTCGAGCTTGGTGACCTCGTAGCCAAAATGTTCACACATCCGGCGAATTTGGCGGTTCAAGCCCTGAACTAAAGTGATACGAAATACAAAGGGCGCTTCTTTTTTCACTTTGCACTTTTTTGTCACCGTACCGAGAATCGGTACTCCCGCACCCATGCCACGAATGAATTCATCGGTTACCGGTTTATTCACGGTGACCAGATACTCTTTTTCATGGTCATTACCGGCGCGCAGAATTTTATTCACCAGATCGCCGTGGTTGGTGAGGAAAATGATGCCCTGTGAATCTTTGTCTAAGCGACCGATGGGGAAAACACGAGTGCTGTGGTTGACATAATCCACGATATTATCTTTTTCGCCGTTCTCCGTGGTGCTTACGATGCCAACGGGCTTATTGAGCGCGATGAGTACGAGATCGTCGGCGTCACGGGGCTCAATCAATTGGCCATTAACTTTCACGACGTCACCCGCGAAAACCTGATCGCCAATTCCGGCACGTTTACCGTTGATAAAAACATGCCCTTGCTCAATGTAGCGATCGGCGTCGCGTCGTGAGCAAATGCCACTTTCACTGATGTATTTGTTCAGACGAGTCGATGAGTTGGTCAGCATGGTTCCCTCCGATAAAAAGCGGAATATACATGAGTTGAGCTCCGATACGAACCGCGATTTATCACTTCTTGAAATATTGAGTGTTGCATTGGTCACAGTCGCCATCTAAGTACACAATTACAGCGGAAAAAATAAGCATGTTGATGTTTTTTTAGACTAAAAAATTGCTAATTTTACAAAAAGTTACTCTTTTTGGTATTATATCCACAGCGGCCACGAGGCCGCTTTTTGCTTTTATACCGACCTGCCTATCTCAATATATGCTGGGTAAGACCTGAGTAGAGGCCATTTTAGTGATGCATATCGCAACCTGAAAATTGTTTACACATGAACTGGTACGCTGAGTTAAAATTTTGTTAAACATTAGATATTGTTCTGTTGTTTCTCATGGCTAATAGTTCAGGTGTGCGATGCAAACGATGCTTAAACAAGATAACAATAATTACGGGAGAACGACCTTGGAAAAGGTTTGGCTGAAACGATATCCCGCAGATGTTCCTGCGGAAATCGATCCTGATCAATACACCTCTCTGGTGGAGATGTTCGAGCAGTCGGTGGCGCGTTTTGCTGACCAGCCTGCGTTCATCAACATGGGGCAGGTGATGACCTTCCGTAAGCTTGAAGAGCGCAGCCGTGCATTTGCGGCCTATTTGCAAAATGAATTAGGGCTGAAGAAGGGCGATCGCGTTGCACTGATGATGCCTAACTTGCTGCAATATCCGATTGCGCTGTTTGGCGTGCTCCGTGCAGGGATGGTTGTGGTTAACGTTAACCCGCTGTATACCCCGCGTGAGTTAGAACATCAGCTAAATGACAGCGGCGCGAGCGCGATTGTGATCGTGTCTAACTTTGCGCATACGCTGGAGAAGGTCGTATTCAATACGCAGGTGAAACATGTCATTTTGACCCGCATGGGTGACCAGCTTTCTGCGGCAAAAGGGACGCTAGTTAACTTCGTGGTGAAGTATATTAAACGGCTGGTGCCCAAATATAACTTACCCGATGCGATTTCTTTTCGCTCTGCGTTACAACGTGGGCGACGCCAACAATATATCAAACCTGATATCACCAATAATGACCTCGCATTTCTGCAATACACCGGCGGTACTACCGGCGTTGCGAAAGGCGCGATGCTGACGCATCGGAATATGCAGGCCAATCTGATTCAGTCTCGTGCGGCTTATGGCCCATTGCTGAATGAAGGACATGAGCTAGTGGTTACGGCGCTGCCGCTGTACCACATTTTTGCCTTGACCGTGAACTGCCTGCTGTTTATCGAAATGGGCGGTTGTAATCTGATGATCACCAACCCGCGTGATATTCCTGGCATGGTGAAAGAGCTCAGCCGCTATCCATTTACGGCGTTAACGGGTGTCAACACGCTGTTTAATGCGTTGCTGAATAATGAAGATTTTCGTGAATTAGATTTCTCAACGCTACGTTTGTCGGTAGGCGGCGGGATGTCAGTTCAGCGCTCAGTAGCCGAAAAATGGGAAAAACTCACCGGGCGTCATTTACTGGAAGGATACGGATTGACGGAGTGCGCGCCATTGGTTTCAGGCAATCCCTATGACTTGAAGCATTACAGCGGCAGCATCGGTCTTCCGGTTCCTTCTACCGACGTGCGTTTGGTCGATGATAACGGCAATGAAGTCCCGCACGGTGAGGCAGGGGAGCTGCAGGTGAAAGGGCCGCAGGTGATGCTAGGCTATTGGCAGCGTCCTGAGGCGACCGACGAAATTCTAAAGGATGGTTGGCTATCTACCGGCGATGTTGTCACCGTCGATGATGAGGGCTTCTTGCGGATTGTCGATCGTAAAAAAGATATGATATTAGTATCTGGTTTCAATGTTTATCCGAATGAAATCGAAGAAGTGGTCTCAATGCATGATAAAGTGCTTGAGTGCGCGGCGATCGGAGTTCCGAACGGGGCTTCAGGCGAGATGGTTAAAATCTGCGTTGTGAAGAAAGATCCCTCTCTGACTCGCGATGAGCTGATTGCACACTGTCGTAAACATCTCACGGGCTATAAGGTTCCGAAGAAGGTCGAGTTTTACGATGAGTTGCCAAAGTCTAACGTAGGAAAAATCCTACGCAGAAAATTGCGTGAGGAGCAAGCGGCCTCGCAGGAAAGCGCCGCATAGCTCCCCATTATTCTGAGCTGATAAACTTTGACGCCGGTTGCTACCGGCGTCGTTGTTTGTGCCGGCTCACTCAGCTGGCGTTGTGATAGCGCCAGAAATATGAAAATGAGAATGCTGTTTTGAATTATCAGTTAATTACTACCAGTAGCGAACTTAAGCAGGTTTGCGAGCAGGCAAGCCACCACGCTTACATTGCGCTAGATACCGAATTTGTTCGTACCCGCACTTATTATCCCCAGTTAGGCCTAATTCAGCTTTTTGATGGTGAAACACTGTCCTTGATCGATCCGTTGCCGATTACCGATTGGCAACCCTTTGTTGAACTGTTGAAAAACCCAGACGTCACCAAGCTACTGCATGCCGGTAGCGAAGATCTGGAGGTTTTTATCCATGATTTTCAGACGCTGCCAACGCCAATGATCGATACGCAGATTTTAGCTGCATTCACTGGTCGCCCGCTTTCCTGTGGTTTTGCCGCCATGGTGAATGAGTATTTGCAGGTTGAATTAGATAAAAGCGAGTCGCGTACTGACTGGCTGGCACGTCCGCTGACTGAACGTCAGTGTGAATATGCTGCCGCTGATGTTTTCTATTTGCTGCCGCTAGCGCATAAGCTTATTGCGGAAGTGGCTGAGGCCGGCTGGACCGATGCCGCAAACGACGAGTGCTTGGCCCTGTGTCGTCGTCGTCAGGAAGTGGTGGATCCGGCATTAGCCTATCGTGATATTACCAACGCTTGGCAGCTGCGTACGCGTCAGCTAGCGTGTTTACAGAAACTGGCTGAGTGGCGTATTAATCAAGCTAGACAGCGTGACATGGCGGTTAATTTCGTGGTGCGTGAAGAGAACCTGTGGCAGGTTGCGCGTTATCTACCGACCTCTCAAGGCGAATTAGGCGAGCTGGGATTGAGCGGTCCTGAGATCCGTTTCCATGGCAAAACGCTGGTGGCAATGGTGGCTGAGTCTGCCAATATTCCTGAGTCTGAATGGCCACAGCCGGTTGAACGATTGGTTGATCACAGTGGCTATAAGCATGCGTTCAAGGAGTTAAAAGCCGTAGTACAAAACGCGGCTGAACGTAGTGGATTAACGGCAGAGCTGATTGCTTCGCGTAGACAAATAAACGCACTGCTAAGCTGGCACTGGCAGCTGAAAGACGAACAGCCTGACTTACTTCAGGGGTGGAGAGCAAATTTGCTTGGCGAGCAGGTAAGGGCCATTTTGGCTACATTGTGATTGTTGCCAAGGATAACAATAAAAATAAAGACAGCGATTGGCTGTCTTTATTTTTTCGAACAGTTCAGAAAATGAATCAATAATATAAAAACAAAGCTTATAGAAAGTAGTCTACGTGAATATTTTTAATAGCCATTGGCGCATTAATTAATATTAGGAATAATCTTGATAATAGCTATTCTTGAGATAATTACTTATTAAAAGGTCTGTTTATATATACAGGCGTTCCCTTATATTTCTATAAGAGAACGTCAGAATGATAAAATCATTTAGCTGCTTCTTCTGCTTCAGGCAAGGTCACATTAAGCTCTAATACCGAAATATCATCGCCTTTTTGTTCAAACTGTACCGTCAGCATTTCTGGATCTATCTGCACGTATTTGCAGATTACAGCCAAGATATCTCGTTTTAACTGGGGCAAATATTGTGGCTCACTATCACCGCGACGTCGCTCCGCGACAATAATTTGCAGCCGTTCCTTGGCTATATTGGCTGTCGGCTTTTTGCGCGACAGGAAGAAATCAAGTAATGCCATGTTTTATCCCCCGAACAGGCGTTTCAGGAAGCCTTTTTTCTCTTCTTCAACAAATCGGAATGCACGTTCTTCGCCCAGTAAGCGATCGACCATGTCTTGGTAAGCCTGACCGGCGTCTGACTCTTTATCCAGTATAACAGGTTCGCCTTGGTTTGATGCGCGCAGTACGGATGGGCTTTCTGGGATCACGCCAACTAATGGGATGCGCAGGATATCCAGCACGTCTTCCATGCTCAGCATGTCACCACGGCTCACACGGCCCGGGTTGTAGCGAGTCAGCAGCAGATGCTCTTTGATAGGCTCATCGCCTTTCTCTGCACGGCGAGATTTTGACGCCAAAATGCCGAGGATACGGTCTGAGTCACGTACAGACGATACTTCTGGGTTGGTGGTAATAATGGCTTCATCAGCGAAATACAGTGCCATTAATGCGCCGGTTTCGATGCCTGCTGGTGAATCACAGACGATGAAGTCAAAGTCCATCTCACCGAGATCGTTTAAGACTTTCTCAACGCCTTCGTGTGTTAATGCGTCTTTGTCGCGAGTTTGTGAGGCTGGAAGAATGTAGAGATTTTCTGTACGTTTATCTTTGATTAACGCCTGATTGAGAGTGGCATCACCCTGAATCACGTTAACAAAATCATACACTACACGACGCTCACAGCCCATGATCAGGTCTAGATTACGCAGACCGATATCAAAGTCGATAACAACGGTCTTTTTACCTTTTTGGGCCAAACCGGTAGCGATGGCTGCGCTAGATGTGGTTTTACCAACGCCCCCTTTACCGGATGTAACAACAATAATGCGTGCCATGTATATGGGTTCCTTGTCGAAGGGCCTAGAATAGAGGTTGTATAGTTAAGGCACTGTCACTCAAATTGAGTCTGGCAGCTTGCCCATAAAAAGCTTCAGGGATTTGATCGCTCAACCAGTACTGACCGGCGATAGACACCAGTTCAGCGGCAAGGTGAGCACAAAAAATCTGACTGGATGTATCTCCGCTGGCTCCGGCAAGGGCGCGGCCGCGCATCATGCCGTAAATATGAATATTGCCATCGGCGATGACCTCGGCACCCGCGCTGACGCTGCCGGTGACAATCAAATCACAGTCTCGTGCATATATTTGCTGTCCAGACCGAACCGGCGTACTCACAATTCGGGTTTTAACCGGTGCGGGTGGCTCGGGTAACGCGACGGGCGCACTTTTCTTAATACCTTTCCCTTCACTTAGCAAAGGCAAGCCTGCACGCGTTACAGCACGTTTAAGCCCTTCATCGGTGCAACCACTTACGCCAATGACATGCAGCCCAGCTTCGGTAATGGCCTGTTGTAATTTCTGCCAGCTTGCGCCTTCAGAGACGTTAGCAATATTAATAACAACAGGGGCATTTTTCAAAAAAGCGGGCGCTTGCTCAACTTTTTCGATTAATGCCTCACGTATTACCTCCGGTTGCGAATTATGCAAATGAACAACCGAAAGGGTAAAACTGCTGCCTTTTAGTTCTATTGGCGATTGTGACATCTATCCTGACTCAGTTTCAGCAACTTTAAATCCCCGGAATAACCACACAGGGGGTAATATTCCGATGTACATTAAGCATGTTATAGTCAGTGCTATATCTAGGCAAGTCGCCGTCTGAATTAATTAGAGTGAAAAAATGATTTGTACCATTTACAGAAGTTCAAAACGCGATCAGACCTATCTTTATGTCGAAAAAAGAGACGATTTCTCATCGGTGCCTGAAGAACTGATGAAAAGTTTTGGCCAACCACAATTAGCCATGATGATCGATTTAGAGAATAAAAAGAAGCTGGCGTCTGCTGACATCGAAAAAGTCAAAAGCGCCTTGAAAGAGCAAGGGTATTATTTACAACTGCCTCCGCCGCCTGAAAGTTTGCTAAAGATGCATTTCGAGCAAACTAAAAAATCTTCTGGTGAATGAATAGTGTGATGTTATTCACATAAATATAGAGCGCCGAGCTAACTCGGCGCAAATCCATTGAACTGTTGATGATTGCGGCTGTAGTTTCATACCTAGCTTCATATCTAGTTTCATAATAGAAGAAGGGCAGGAGGCTCAGATGCCGTTGGCGGCTCGATTCTCGCTTCAGACCAAGTATGCCCTTGAATAACGTGGACATAACATCGCGTTGGGTATAACCACAGGAGAAGTCTATGTATCAACATCGTGATTGGCAGGGTGCCTTACTGGAGCTTCCTGTCAATAAAGTGGTTTGCGTTGGCAGTAACTACGGCGATCACATCAAAGAAATGGGCGGTATGCAGGCACCAGAGCCGGTCTTATTTTTAAAACCGGAAACGGCTCTTTGTGATATTCGTCAGCCTGTCGCTATCCCTAAAGATTTTGGTTCTGTTCATCATGAGATTGAGCTAGCCATTCTGATTGGTACACCTCTGAAGCAGGCTAACGAAGATCGTGTTGCGCGCGCTATCGCAGGTTACGGTGTCGCTTTGGATCTTACGCTGCGTGATATTCAGGCTGAATGCAAAAAAGCAGGACGTCCTTGGGAAAAAGCGAAAGCCTTTGATGGTTCTTGTCCAATTTCTGGATTCATTCCTGAATCTGAGTTTGGTGACCCGCAAAACGCTGAACTAAGCTTAAGTATCAACGGCTCTATTCGCCAGCAGGGCAACACGCGTGACATGATTACGCAGATTCTGCCGCTGATTAGCTATATGAGCCGCTACTTTACTTTGCGTGCGGGCGACATTATTTTGACCGGAACGCCACAGGGTGTGGGTCCTTTGGTCTCTGGTGATATGCTAACGCTATCCGTCAATGGTAACTCATTGAGTACCCGCATTATCTAGCCAGCAGCGTCCTTACTAAGCCCAGTTTTAGTAAGGACAAAACTTGCATCTCACCGTTAAAGCGTCTATATAGTGCAGCCCAACTGTAATTATCGGACACACAAGCATGACAACTCTCCCTTTCTGGCAAGAAAAAACATTAGCTGAAATGAGCAATGACGAATGGGAATCACTTTGTGATGGTTGTGGGCAGTGCTGCTTACATAAGCTTCAAGACGAAGATACCGACGAAATTTACTTCACTAACGTTGCATGCAACTTGCTCAATATCAAAACGTGCCAGTGTCGTCACTATGAGCGCCGCTTTGAGTATGAAGAAGACTGTATCAAGCTAACCCGCGAAAATCTGGAAACCTTCGAATGGCTTCCTCCTACCTGCGCCTATCGTATGGTGCATGAAGGAAAAGACTTGCCAGAGTGGCATCCCCTCAAAGTAGGCTCTAAAAAAGCGATGCACGCTGAGCGGATCTCGGTGCGCTACATTGCCGTGCGTGAAAGCGAAGTCAATGACTGGGAGGATCACATCATGAACAAACCCTTCTGGGCGACTAATGGGTCTGATTCGTAAAGACTAAAAGCTCATTTTAGCCGCTGTTCTGGACTGTCTAATTATCCATTTTTAGCCAGTCCTAAATGGTTTACTGCGGCTTCTGATCAGGTTAACTCATGTCGTTCGGAGTAAACGTTGAGGTTTTTCGGGTGATATAAACCCCATTTGCAGGAATGTCTTTATTTACGAAAGACATCGCGCCAATTTTAACGTTATCACCAATGGTTATTGGGCCAATCAGGCAACAGTTAGCGCCAATGTCGACGTCGTTTCCAATCTGAATGATCGAATCTGGCGGCATATCTTGCACTGCGCCGATAGTTGTATTTTGGCGAATAATAAAATTGGATCCGATTCGAGCATGCTTGGATATAACAACGCCTGCGTGATGTGGCATGTGTAAGCCAGGTCCAATGACTGCACCCAATTCAACATCTGCTGCATAGCGCGTCTTTAACTTGTCGCATATTCTTGATGCAATTTTTTGATGGTGCTTTGAGCCGTGTTTGTCCATTTCGCTGGCGAGGCGCCACCAAAAGAGAAAATTACGTCTGCGGTTGGATTTATTAGTTAGCAATCTTCGCCATGAAAATTTGTCCTTTCGGACAATCTCGATTCGCCAAAACTCTCGAAGATCTTTAGCATCCTTAGACAGTGCAAATATCAAGCAAGTGAGTAATTTAATGTGTCGCATCCTGTGATGATTTGCCGTATGTTCGGCTGATCTAGATTTGACGACCATTATACATTCATTGAAATTATGAATGCGAGCATGAAGCGAATCTAATCGTGTAGGGAAACGGTGTTAGCTTAGGGGGGCTTGTATATACTGAATGCTCGTTAGCAACTGTGATTCATTTTTCTCTCACTTTCCTACAGATCTAGTCCATGCATGTGTTACTTATCAGACGAGTGATGGGTGACTAGAATAAACCTGTATTAAGAAATATAAGTTATTTATAAGCAGGTTAATTATTTCATTTCTTCATTCATTTCTCAATTTACGTATTTTATTTTGAGTAAAAAATACCCAGGGGTTTAATTAACCTAAATTTAATATAAAAAAATCAGTTCATATAAATATATTTTTTTAAAATAAATGTTGGAATTTTCAATGCTATGTGTTGAATTCATGTAAATGCAATAAAAAAGTAATATCTTTCTAATTGCCGTGTGAAGCGGTTTAGAACACTATTTTATAATTTATGAAAACATTTAAATTAAGACGTAATAAGTTATCAGTTTTTTATGGGTTATTTTTCGAGTATTTATTTTTAATGTATGACATTTACAATAAAATAATAACTCAGTATTATCGCCGCACTTTTTCCTTTGGGGTTATATAATTAAATGAATAAAAAATATGCTTTATTAATTTCTTCTTTGGTTTCTGTAGTAGCGTTAACCGGTTGCCAATCAAATGCTGATAGCTATGCAGCCGATGTTTATGAAACCAGTAATTTGAATGGCAAGCAGGAGACGAAAACTGTTAACTTGATTTCAATCCTACCTGCGAAAATCTCCGTAGATAATACTGAAAATAAAAAAGCAGCCCAGACTTTTGGCGCCATTCTTGGTGCGGTAGCAGGCGGCGTAGCTGGCCATAATGTAGGTACTGGGTCAGCATTAGGCACCGGTGCTGGAGCTGTTGGCGGCGGCGCTGTAGGCGCAGCCGCTGGCTCCTTAGTGAAAGATAAAGTATTGGTTGAAGGTGTATCTTTGACTTACAAAGAAGGCACTAAAATCTATACGTCTACTCAGGTGGGTAAGGCTTGCCAATTCACCACTGGGCTGGCTGTAGTTATTTCTACAAAAGAAAATGAAACCCGTATTCAGCCAAATACAACTTGCCCTGTTAAGAAATAAGGACTTATCTCGATGCGTAAGGTATTATTTTATATTCTAACGTCATTGCTGATTTCTCCTGCATTCGTTCACGCGTCTTCCCTACAGGACCAACTTTCTGCGGTTGCACAAGCTGAAAATCAAGGTAAAGCGCAAGAAAGTCGAGAGGCTGATTTAAGGCAGGCTCAATATGAGCGTGAATTAAGAAATGAGCAATCTCGACGAGCTAAAGCAAATGCTTTAGCTGAAAAGAAGCGACAGGAAAAAGCAGCTATTAATGCAGCAGAAAGAAAACAGCGCTTGGTTGTAGCGAATGCCGATAAAAAGAGAGAGCAGTCGTACGAAGATGAATTGAGACAGTTAGAAATCCAATCCAGAAAATTAGAATTGGAACGACAGGCTGCTCGTGCTAAGAGAGAAAATGATTTTATCGATCAGGACTTAAAATCTCAGGCAGCGAAAACTGATGTTATTCAGTCTGAAGCGGATGTGAACCGCAACCTTTCTGTTGGCGGTAAAGAGTTGATGCAAAGTGAAGGGAAGTCTCGTGAGAAAAAAGCCAGCAGCTGGTTTAATTAATAGTAGAATTTAAATATTATTATCTGTGCGAGATCTCTAAAAGATAAAGAGCCTAGTAGATATCTTCGAATTTTATTCGTTGATAATCTACAGGCTCTTTTACGTTAAATTTTGCTTCAATGGCTAACTTACAGATGCTGTAGTCGTTCAACCGAGAGTATGTGCAGATCTTTCGCGCTGGCGCTTAGGTATTGCGCCACGTCAATCAGCGCGGCCTCTAGAACCTCTCCATCTTCTTTATTCAATGTGGCTTGCCCGTTCATGATGAAATCATGAACTTCGTTGTTCGATCTGTAGACAACTTTGAATTGGTGCATCATAGGTTAGCTCTCTGAATGTTGGATGTCATCATTCAAGACTAGAGGGCTGAGGCGAGGGATTCAAGGATGCGAGGATAAATAGGCTAGCAACTGTGACAATCCACCCGATTTACGCCAGTTTGATACCGGTGAGGTGTAAAAAAAGCACCTATTAAGGTGCTTTCGTATACTAAAGAGGTCGTTAGCGGCCAAACAAATCGCGGCGTTTCGGTTTCACAAACTGCGCAATGAACACCAATGCTGCAACCAGCAAAAACGCAGCAAAGATACCGACTAACCACTGCGGCATCTCTAACGTCAGAAACTCCCACTGACGGACTGAACAGTCGCCTGATGCCGAGAAAATGCCCGGAGCCCATTTGTCTAACGGCAACCACGAAGGGAAGGAGACAAAGAAATCACAGGTGACAAACGGTGACGGATGCAGCTGAATCATGGTGTGTTTCCATGCCAGCATCAAGCCCTCATAGGCGCTATAAATCCATATCAGGATAGCAACCCAACGTAGCGGTGTTTTGGGCGCAATGGCACCAACAATGCCTGCACCCATAATGCCAAACAATGCGCAGCGCTCATAAATGCATAATACGCAAGGCTTTAATAGCATGACATGCTGGAAATACAGCGCGACCAACTCAAATATTAATGCGGTAATGGCTAAAAGTACCCAAGCTCCGCGTCCACGAGAACAACCATTCAAAAATTGCAACATATCAGATCCATTCCATGCCACAGCTAGATGTGCGCAGTGTAAACGATATTGTCTTACCTGCCAGCTATTTGATTGAAAAACTAGTCATTGTTTAAGTATTAATGATGTTGCTAATTAATGCTCGACAATACCTCATTGACCGGCGGTACAGACAGCCAATGCCACTGGTAAAACAGCTGAGTCACCGGTTCTAATGTGAACTGGACGCAGGCCAACCCAACAAGTGTCATTACAACGGTATAAGGCAGAGCCATCCACACCATCCGCCCATATGATAAACGAATAAGCGGGGAGAGCGCTGACGTTAATAAAAACAAGAACGCGGCTTGACCGTTTGGCGTTGCAACCGATGGCAAATTCGTACCGGTGTTGATCGCAACGGCCAGCATCTCAAACTGTTTAAGCGAAATCGCGCCAGACTCCAATGCCGCTTTAGCCTCATGAATATACACTGTACCCACGAACACGTTGTCTGAAATAGACGAAAGTAGACCATTAAACAGATAAAAAAGTGTTAATTGATGTTCTGGTGATGCCTGAAGCACAAAATGAATGACCGGTGAGAATAGCTGCTGGTCGATGATAACGGCGACAACAGCAAAAAATACGGTTAACAAGGCGGTAAATGGCAGTGATTCCTGAAAAGCCTTGCCGATAGCGTGCTCATCGGTGACACCACAAAATGCTGTTGCTAATACGATAACACTTAAACCAATCAAACCTACCTCAGCAAGATGGAACGCTAAGGCCGCAATGAGCCAAATACCAATCAGTGCTTGAATAAATAGTTTTTGACGTTCCTGACGCGTGCGCTTACGCGTAGCGTTTTGATCGTATTCACGGAGTACCTGACGAACGCGCTTTGGCAACCGGGTGCCGTAGCCAAATACGTGGAAACGCTCAACCAAATAGCAGGTCAATATCCCACAAATGAACACGGGGACGGTGACAGGCGCCATACGTAATAGGAAGGAAACAAAATCCCAGTCAGCGCTTTTAGCAATAATTAGGTTTTGTGGTTCACCGACCATGGTCATTACGCCACCGAGCGCGGTGCCCACGCCTGCGTGCATCATGAGGCTACGCAAAAAAGATCTGAACTGATTTAAGATCGAGCGACGGCCTGCGTTTTGTAGATGGCTATCATCATTTAGTGCCAAAGATTCATCTATGCCTGAAGCGACTTTATGATAGATACCATAGAATCCGACGGCGACGCTGATGACAACCGCGATGACCGTCAGCGCATCGAGAAACGCAGATAGAAAGGCTGATGCAATACAAAAAGCCAATGAGAGTGCGATTTTTGAACGAATGTTAAGCAGCAGCTTAGTAAATACAAACAGCAGTAGCTGTTTCATGAAATAGATACCCGCCACCATGAAAATAAGCAGCAGTACGACTTCTATATTAGCGGCTACCTCGTGCTTAACCTTTTCCGCCGTAGTCATCCCGATGAGAATGGCTTCAAAAGCGAGTAGGCCACCAGGGAGCAGGGGATAGCATTTTAGCGCCATAGCGAGAGTGAAAATGAACTCGGCAACCAGCAGCCACCCAGCCGTAAACGGGCTGACAAAAAAGAATACCAGTGGATTCACTAGCAGAAAGAGCAGAATGGTTATTTTGTACCAGTCTGGCGCGTTACCGAGAAAATTTTTGCTGAAAGCCTGAGAAAATGTGGTGTTCATAACAACTCTGCACCCAAAATTTGAACAAACAGATAGAATATTTTAATGCGAAGCTCTGACTATACTCTTTTTGTTCTATGACGTAAAAGTTGACGGGAATAAAATAATTCCTTAAAAATCATTTCATTATTATGGTTTTTTATCTGGATAATTTATGTCTGTACAGAATATGAACATGAATGCGACGTTTTACCTGCATCGATAACGTCGCTATACTGCGTTTATTGATCTAGCGAGGTATTCTGTATGAACGAAGATATTTTTGATTTTGACATTGATGCTCAGCTTGAGCAGGCTGAAAAGCGTGCGCAAGAAAAAGCCAATGAAGTCCCTGTTGAGCTGAACGATCAAGCCGACTGCGAAGGCTGCAAAATTTAGTTGCGCAAGACACAAAAAAACCGCCGTTCAGGCGGTTTTTTTATGCACATCACAATAGCCTAATAGGCTTCTCTAATATCGCCAATCACGGTTTGCGTTACCGGCAATGCAATATTGAGATCGCCCATAGCGCTCATTGCTGGCAAAGAGATATTGAGATCGCCAACGTCAGGGGATTTTCCATCCTCTAAAACGCAAGCTTCAATTGACTGTTGATAATGTGGTTCAGACTTAGGCTGAGGTTTCCGGAAAAAACGCGGCATACCGCTGCCCCCATAGACCGTCACCAGTAGGGCGGAAGTCGTTAACACACAGGATGCGCTAATCAAAATACCTGCAAGATCCATACTGTCCTCTGAACTCGATTGATAACGATTGTTAACGATTGTTATTTTAACTCTCATAGCCATCAGCAATCCAGATCTAATTGAGTTTTATTCTTATTTGATAACGGGGTGTTAATTGTCGATGGTATCTTTTACATAGAAATGCAGGTGTGTAACATAATTACCGTATGGAAATGAGGTTATTTTTGTGATGGATGATCTATTGTTTCGTGGAATCTAAAGCATCAACGCTATATCAGCCATAGGCGATCTGGTATGATGAGCGCCATGTTATTAGTGGAATATCGTCGTTACGGAACGTCAAAATATGGTTATTAAGGCGCAGAGTCCAGCAGGGTTTGCAGAAGAGTATATCATTGAAAGCATTTGGAATAATCGCTTTGCACCTGGATCAATCTTACCGGCAGAGCGCGAGCTGTCTGAGCTCATAGGCGTCACGCGCACCACGCTACGTGAGGTTCTACAGCGATTGGCTCGAGATGGTTGGTTAACTATTCAGCATGGTAAACCAACAAAAGTGAATAATTTCTGGGAAACCTCAGGTTTAAATATTCTGGAAACGTTAGCTCGTCTCGATCACGATAGTGTTCCGCAGCTTATTGATAATCTATTGTCTGTGCGTACCAATATCGCGTCTATCTTTATCCGTACCGCGGTGCGTCAGCATCCAGATAAAGTGCAAGAGATCTTGGCTCAGGCAGAGACAGTGGACGATCACGCAGAAGCTTTCACCGATTTGGACTATGGAATTTTCCGCGGTCTAGCCTTTGCTTCTGGCAATCCTATCTACGGTTTGATCCTCAACGGTCTGAAAGGGTTGTATACCCGCGTTGGGCGCTATTACTTCTCAAATCCGGAAGCGCGCAAATTAGCGTTGACCTTTTATGCCAAGCTGAGCCAGCTGTGCCATGAACAGAACTATGAAAAAGTCATGGAATACGTTCGTAACTATGGAAAAGACAGCGGTGCTATCTGGCATAGCATGCAAGGATCAATTCCAAGCGATTTGGCGGAAGGCCGTCGCTAGTTGATTGGGTCGTAATAGAGAATAAAATAAAGGGCGCATGATGCGCCCTTTTTGCGTGCAGCGATCTGAAAACGGTTAAAGCTGATTGGGCCGAGCGGGGCAGCGTTCCAGCAGTTCGACGTTGCCATCTTCGTTTAGCTGTTCTAAATACACATCGAATCCCCATAAACGATGCAGATGCTTCAATACTTCGCGGCGGCCTTTATCCAACGGGGCCCGATTATGCGGCACATAACGCAGCGTTAATGAGCGGTCTCCGCGCAAAGCGACATTCCATACCTGAATATTCGGCTCGTGGTTACTCAAATTATACTGAGCTGATAATTGCTCACGGATGCGGCGATAGCCTTCTTCGTTATGAATCGCGTCGATCTCCAGATAGTTATTCCGGTCATCATCCAATACGGTGAAAAGCCTAAAGTCGCGCATCAGCTTGGGTGATAAGAACTGGCTGATAAAGCTCTCGTCTTTAAAATCACGCATGGCGAAATGCAGCGTATCAAGCCAATCCGTACCGGCGATAGCAGGGAACCAATGGCGATCCTCTTCGGTTGGGTTTTGACAAATCCGTTTGATATCTTGGAACATGGCAAAGCCCAGCGCGTAGGGGTTAATACCATTATAATAGGGGCTGTTGTACGCGGGTTGATACACCACGTTGGTATGGCTGTGCAAAAATTCCAGCATAAACCGGTCACTGACCAGATTCTCGTCATAGAGATGATTCAAAATCGTATAGTGCCAGAAGGTGGCCCAGCCCTCATTCATCACCTGAGTCTGTTTTTGCGGATAAAAATACTGGCTCACCTTACGCACGATGCGTACGATCTCCCTCTGCCAAGGCTCAAGCAACGGGGCATTTTTCTCTAAGAAATAGAGGATGTTCTCCTGCGGCTCGCTAGGAAAACGGGCGGCCTCAACCGCATGCTCTTCACGCTCACGGCGCGGCAATGTTTTCCACAGCTCATTGACTTGGCTTTGCAGATACTCTTCGCGTGACTTTTGACGCGCAATTTCATCTTCCATGGAGATTTTTTGCGGGCGCTTGTAGCGGTCGACGCCGTAGTTCATCAGCGCGTGGCATGAATCTAATAGGCGCTCAACCTCATCAACGCCGTAACGTTCTTCGCATTGAGTAATGTAATGACGAGCAAAGAGCAGATAATCCACGATCGAACTCGCATCTGTCCAACTACGAAATAGATAGTTGTTCTTAAAAAACGAGTTATGCCCATAACAGGCATGAGCCATCACCAGCGCCTGCATGGTTATAGTGTTTTCTTCCATCAAATAAGCGATGCAAGGGTTGGAGTTTATGACAATTTCATACGCCAGGCCTTGCTGACCATGCTTATAAAGCTGCTCAGTTTCGATAAACTTTTTACCGAATGACCAATGGGTATAGTTGATAGGCATACCAACGCTGGAATAGGCGTCCATCATCTGTTCGGCGGTAATCACCTCAATCTGATGCGGATAGGTGTCCAGTCGGTAGTGTTTAGCAACCCGATCGATTTGATCTAAATAATCCTGTAGCAACGGAAATGTCCAATCAGGACCATCACTTAATGTGGTGGCTTCCCGTGCCTGCTTGCGAGTTGAAATAGTCATTAGCGCATCTCCCGACGAAACATGATTGTCAGTGGACTTTTTGTCAGTGGATCTGTCAGACATGCAGACCCTGTAACAAGCGTAGCTCAAGGGAGAAAAAGCGAGATGTTTTGTCGTGCTACCAATCACTTAAAGTGACGAAAACGCGTTATCAGAAAGGTTTTTTGTTGGCTAGAAATCTTACTCTTTATAGTTTTTAACTCCACGCATATCGCTTTATTTCAGCATTAAATTTTATTCATGGTGCTGTTCCTAGTGACGATATGACCCAGTTGATTGCAACGTAGTTGCTCAGTTAATTTTGTAGATAACGAAATGAAAATTGACACTTTATGCTGACTTTTAGCTTTCGTGTAGATGTATGTGGCTGTTTGATACTGGGCAAGCAAGAGAAGTCACTACGAGTCACATTTATACAACATAAAGTAAAGCTCGGCGCTCAGCACGGCTGTTTAGAATGTCATATGCTTAAGACTGATGTTACAAGCGTGTAAAATAAATAATGATTCGGATTGTTAGATTTCAATGAGTTAGTGACAATTTTCTCTATGTAGAGAAATAAGCGTCATTAACAGAACCCTATGAATAATCGTGATTTAATTCACACTTGCGCCAAGAGATGTTGGATAGGCTTTTATATTTGGTTGTTTTTATGTAACTAGAATATTGTGCTTTTAACCATCGGGATGTGGAGTCGTCTATGCGTGTTATCGTGCTGGGTAGTGGAGTCGTCGGCGTGGCGAGTGCTTGGTATCTGGCGCAGGCTGGCCATGATGTTGTGGTGTTAGATCGTCAAGATGGCCCTGCGCAGGAAACCAGTGCGGCTAACGCTGGGCAAATTTCTCCTGGCTATGCGGCTCCATGGGCTGCACCAGGCGTTCCGTTAAAAGCGATTAAATGGATGTTCCAGCGCCATGCACCGCTGGCGATCCGTCTGGACGGCACCAGCGATCAACTGCGTTGGATGTGGCAAATGCTGCGTAACTGCGATAGTTCTCACTATGCGCTGAACAAATCCCGCATGGTGCGTTTGTCTGAATACAGCCGCGATTGTTTAAAGGCATTGAGGGCGGAAACCAACATCCATTATGAAGGCCGTCAAAAAGGGACGCTTCAATTGTTCCGCACCGCGCAGCAATTTGAGAATGCGGCGCGTGATATTGAAGTGCTGAAGGACGCGGGGGTACCCTATCGTTTGATGGAGGCGAGCGAGTTAGGCTCTGTTGAACCGGCATTGGCACAGGTTCAGCACAAACTCACCGGCGGTTTGCAGTTACCCAATGATGAAACCGGCGACTGTCAGCTGTTTACCCAGCAATTGGCAGCCATGGCGCAACGAGCAGGCGTCGAGTTTCGTTTTAATGTATCGATTGATCGTTTGCTGAAAGAGGGCAACCAGATCACCGGTATTCAGTGCGGAAACGACGTTATTACCGGCGATGCTTACGTGGTGGCGTTAGGTTCTTATTCTACCGCTCTGCTGCATGACATGTTGGCGATCCCGGTTTACCCATTGAAAGGCTATTCGCTGACCATTCCCATCACAAATCCTGATGGTGCGCCGGTTTCTACCGTACTTGATGAAACTTATAAGATCGCGATCACTCGCTTTGACCAGCGCATTCGTGTTGGGGGAATGGCGGAAATCGTCGGTTTCAATACTAACCTGCTGGATGCGCGTCGTAAGACGTTGGAAATGGTGGTTCGCGATCTTTATCCAAACGGTGGCAATATTGAGCAAGCTAAATTCTGGACAGGCTTGCGCCCGATGACGCCAGACGGAACGCCAATGGTCGGCAAAACGCCGATTAAAAATCTGTATCTAAACACCGGGCACGGAACATTAGGTTGGACGATGGCCTGTGGCTCTGGGCAGCTGCTGGCCGACATTATTTCCGGCGTCACTCCAGCTATACCTTCGGAAGATCTTTCCGTTGCACGCTACGACAAACGTTTTCATCAGCAAAGCGGGCGTAGCTTAAGCGATATCCATACCGCACATTAATAAAAAATAACGCGTTTATGAGAGGCAGGTTATGCACTCATAAACGCTGCGGTTCACCTGCATCTTGCTTTAATTTCACAGGAGAGGGCTATGCCTCGCCCCATTCACGCTACGGTACATTTATCGGCACTGACCCATAATTTGCGTCAGATACGCCAGCAAATTCGCGGTGCTAAAATTTGGTCGGTGGTTAAAGCCAATGCTTATGGCCATGGACTCAGTCGGATCTGGTCAGCGTTGAAAGAAACGGACGGCTTTGCTTTGTTGGATATCGACGAAGCCATCCTGCTGCGTAAGCAGGGCTGGAAAGGACCCATTCTGCTGCTGGAAGGTTTTTTTCACGCGCAGGATTTAGCGCTGATTGATCAATATCGCCTGACTACGGTGATTCACTGTGAGCGACAGATACGGATGCTGCAGCACGCACACCTAAGTCAGCCGATAGATATCTATCTCAAAGTTAATTCGGGAATGCATCGTCTGGGCTTTATGCCAGAGGATCTGATGACGGCTTATCATTCGGTCAGTGCGCTGCCTAATGTGGGGCAAGCCACTTTGATGACTCACTTTGCGAACGCTGATAATCATCTTGGCGTTGAGCCACAGCTCACTGCGTTTAACGCAGCTTGCGCAGATATTTTGGCGCCGCGCTGTTTAGCCAACTCGGCAGCCGTGCTTTGGCATCCACATACGCACGCAGACTGGGTTAGACCCGGAATTATTTTATATGGTGCATCGCCAACTGGGCGCTGGCAGGACATCGCCGACGCCAATTTACAGCCGGCGATGGGCTTACACAGTGAAATTATTGCGATTCAAAATATGGCGTCGGGCGATGCTATCGGTTATGGCAGCCGCTACCAAGCGGATCAGCCGCAGAGAGTCGGCATCGTGGCATGTGGCTATGCTGATGGTTACCCAAGGCATGCGCCGTCTGGAACGCCGGTGTGGGTGAACGGAGTTCGTACTTCGCTGTTGGGGGCAGTATCGATGGATATGCTCGCGGTAGATTTAACCGCGCTGCCCGACGTGCAGACGGGTGCGTCTGTCGAACTGTGGGGACAAAATCTGCCGGTTGACGATGTTGCTCAATCTGCGGGAACGATAGGCTATGAACTTCTCTGCGCCGTAGCGCAGAGAGTTCCAGTGATCATTCGCTGATGGTGCAAGAGCCCTAATCGAATCAGGCCTGATTAACCGACTTAACACGACCTTTGAGTTTGCTGCTCAATAATCGGGCTGATAAGGCTAATAAGCCACCGAGTAGCATGACAATCGCCAACGCAGGCTTAGCCGGCATTGGCAACGCAATGGCGATTAGCGCAATAGTTGAGCCAATCGCCATTTGCACAAAACCAACCAAGGCAGAAGCAATGCCTGCCTCGTCGGAATATGGCTCCAGTGCATAGCTGGTGGCGGGCCCCATAATAAACGCTAATCCCGCACAGGCACTGGCGACGGGTAGCATATAGCTAAGCCAGTGTTGGCTGGCAGCCTCCGGTAGTAAATGCATCCCGGCGAATAAGCCGACGCAGCCTAACCCCATCAGAATGGTGCCGAGCATAAGACAGAATGGGCGACCCGCGCGTTGAATCACTTTATTTGCCAACAGACTGACCAGCAAAATCCAGAAACCATTACCGCCAAAAATAAGCGAGAAAGTCAGCGGTGAAAGCTGGCCTTCCGTCATCAAAACGGTGGGTGCAAATGAGACATAGGTAATTGCCATCCCCATCGCGCCGGCATTCACTAAGGCAAAGCGCACAAAGCGTCCGTTGCTGAGAATACGTGCATATTGTTTCAGCGGTAAACCTGTGACCGGTTTGGTATCCGCAGGGCGAGTTTCGGGCAGCCAGATAGCCATAATGATGAAAACCACTACGGCATAGAACACCAAGAACCAGAACGGTGCGCGCCAGTTAAATAACTCTGCCAATATGCCGCCTAACAGCGGTGCTAAGGCCGGTACAATGTTGAGCGTTCCGTTGAGGAAACCATAGGCTTTTGCCGCCTCGTTGCCGCTCAGACGGTCACGAACCCCGCTGAAACACACCACGCCGGTACAGCAAACGGCACAGCCTTGAACTACGCGGGCAATAACGAAAATATCGGAAGAGGTGGAAAGCGCCGCCAAGATCGAGCCCACGATGTAGAGCGAAATTCCCACCAGCGCGATAGGGCGGCGACCAAATTTATCTACCAACGGGCCCGCGATAAGCTGACCCAGCCCCATGACTAATAAAAATAGGGAAATGGTGGACTGAATGACTTCGTTCTTAACCTGAAAATCAGTGGCAATGGCCGGGATAGTCGGCAGGAAAAGGTCGATCCCCAAAGGACCAAACAAAACAAGCGTAAGCAGTAGCAGAATATAGTTTCGCATAATAATTTTTTTAATGGTGATTGGCAGTTAAGCAGGTGTTTCTCATCTGTATTTTGGGAAATTTTTACTGATGATTTTCAAGTGCAGACGGTATCACACGTAGCGAACGGAAGATATCTGAGACGTAACGAGCCTGATGCCGAGCATCATCCAACGGCAGATGCGGTACACCTTCAAAAGCACGCGTTTTCTTAGGGTCAAAGCCAAGCGTGCGCGCCAGCGTGACTAACGTGCGCACATCTTGCGTACGCCAAAAATCCCACGGGCAGTTCATTTCAAGCTGACCATAGGCATGTTCCAGAATTGAGCAATCGAACTCTTTTCCGTTGCCCCACACGTGGATTTTATCCGTAGTGTGAATCTGAATAAAACGGCTGAACTGAGTCAGTACTTTCTTCAGGGTTTCGGTGCCGGAAAAGGCCTCTTTACGCGCCGCGTCAGACTGTTGCGCCCACCACGCGACCGTATCTGCGCTGATGGTGCGTTGTGGCTGAGGTTTCTGCGGGCTGACCTGAGCGGTAAAACTTTCGCCCAGTTCCCCCGTCATCGGCTCAAAAAATACGGCTGCGACAGAAAGGATCACCGCACTTGGCGTGGTGTCCAAGGTTTCAATATCCAGCATCAGATGGTGCATAACCTAGCCTTTAACGACAAAAATAGGAAAAAAAGAGATAAAAATGCCCGCGGTCACGGGCATGGTCTGAAGGGATGAGGCGCGTTACACGTTGGCGCGGAAGATGGTTTCTTCACCCCAGTACAGCTCATCTTTATCTGTTTTAGAGAATGCTAATGGCAAGACTTCGTCGCTGCCTTCTTCCCAAATTTTTTCAGCTAATACTTCATCATTTTTAGCTAATTCGAAAATTGCGTGTGCGATTTCGACAGATGTCTGACGTAGACGCGCCCAATCGGCGATGTGGTGTGGATCTGACATAACAGCCTCCTTAAAGATGAATGAAGTGACCTGATCTAGTATGAACTTGTTTTCGCTGTTGGGTTAGTTTTTAGAGGCTAAGTGCTATAAATTTAACCATTTTTCACCGTGTTTGCCCATGAATTTCTAAGGCAATAATATTCAAATTGATGAAAGATGCTTGATTTTCTAATTGATGAGGATAATTCTCTTCGATTAGAAAATAGGTTTTATTTTAATGGGAGGGTTGCCATCAAAATACAATAGCAATAAATCTATCGATGTGAAATCTGTATTCTGACGTGATATATATTTAACTAATGCTTGCTGAAAATATAGGAAATGCAAGCTCAACAGGGATTCGTACATATGAAAAAGATCAATGTTTTTGTTTGGATTGGACTTTCGATAAATATTATCATGGGGGTGTTCTTATGGTACGTATCATCAATGCCGCAAGAATATTACGATGGACTAAGTTACTCTGAGCGAAATCTCATTGAGATTATGTCTGTGATGATTGTTCCATGGTTTATTTGTGTCTTAATGCAAATTGCTAGCGTGTTTGTTTTATTTAAATCAACCACGATGAGTCTAACGCTGGCTATTGTTGGGTCTATTATCATGCTACCCACAAGCTGTATTTTTTTGACCGGATATGTCTTCAGCTATGAAACGGAGCGTAATAAGAAACTACCTGTTTTTTCTATAGAAAAAACACCCTCGAATGAGGCGGCGCTGTATTTTAATGTATCTTATATTATCATGCTAAAACTCGTTATGGCGGGCGTAGGGGTTATTGCTATCATGTTTGGGTCAGCGATAGGCTGGTTGCTTGTTGTTTCAGGGGTTATCGGTTGGATTACGACATTCCGCTTAAAGGATCGTATTGCCATTGGCGTGATACACGATAAGCTAATCATCACGATGCGTCCTTGCTCAGACACCTACCTCGTGCCATTAAGTGACGTTATGTTGGTTAAAGAAAATAAAAATGCAGTGGTATTACGCATAAACTGTGATGATTTTAATAGGAAGTGTACTCTTAATAAGAGCATGCTCGAAGGTGAAAATAAGCAGGTCATGCTGGATGAAATTTTGTCAAAAATAGCAAACAAAGAAGCCATATCAGTGCATCAATAGTTATCATATAAACAAACCTGTAGTTTGATGTATAGCGAACATAATACTTAAGCTTGATTCAAGCTACAGGTGTGTGGCAAAAGGCCTTATGATGAATGCATAGGCAAATTACTCTATCTTACAAAGAGGCTTGTGCGTTGAAATATCTATTACTCTTATCGTGTGTGCTGCTGCTCAGCGGCTGTGGCAGCATCATTAGCCGGATGGTGGCGAAAGGGCACGGGTATCAATATTATCCGGGCGTACAGTGGGATCTTCGCGATAGCCCTTGGCGTTATGTCACGGCTTTAGATGTGCCGTTTTCTCTCATTGCCGATACGTTTATGCTGCCGTTTGATGCTAAACATGGCCCCTATAATTGAACATGGCTGAGCATAACTGAACAGATCATTTGGTTTGCAAGAGTCGCTTGCGGCGCAGCAAATTTTCATCGCCAATAAGGCGGTCAATGGCGCTTAATAATAACGTCTTGCGTTCAAGGCTGGTTTCTTGATCGGCAGAGTGAGCTAACGAGTTAATTAACTTACCATAAACGATATCCCCCTCACGCCCGACTAAATCACTGACGGCCTCGCCGATAACCTTTGAAACTTCATTGCGAAATAAATTCTGGGCGACATCGTCAATTAATAAGCTATTCATCAGTCAGTTCCTACACTCAGGCCAAGCTAGGTCAGCATTTAAGGATGCACTTGAACAGTGCAAAAAAGTAAAACCTCAAAAGTATAGACCTGTTTTCAGCCTGCCCACGGTAAAAGAGAATGATGATAATTAGAAAAATGTTAGCAAACATTTTGATATTTTACATAATAGCCAAAAACATTAAAATCTCTTATAAATACAGGTTGTGGTCACATTATCCCAGAACTCTGTAGGTATTTAATTAACCGAATTTTTTCTAAAATTAAGCCCTGTTTTATATGGGTCTATTTCATTGTCATCAAAAGTATTTTTTGTGCAATAAAACTTACATCTACATCCGGTAAAACATCTGCGCCTTCAGAAGAAATAGGCAAGGCATAAAAAATACGTAATTGCAGATAACAACATTGATGGATGAGACAATGAAAAAAAGCGCGTTGGCAATGATGATGACATTGGCGGTTGCTTCTCTGGCAACATCTGTTTCGCAGGCGGCAGAAGTTTACAATAAAGATGGTAACAAGCTGGATATGTACGGCCGAGTGAAGGCTGAACATTATCTTTCTGACAATAATGCGGTTGATGGCGACCAGTCCTATGTGCGTTTCGGATTCAAAGGCGTCACGCAGATCAACGATATGATGCAGGGCTTTGGTCAGTGGGAATATCAAATTGCCGCCAACCGCGCAGAAAGTGATGGCGCGACAGGAACGAAAACACGTTTAGGCTTTGCAGGGCTGAAGTTTAGCGAGTTTGGCTCATTCGACTATGGCCGTAACTACGGTGCGCTCTATGACGTTGAAGCGTGGACGGATATGATCCCCGAGTTTGGCGGCGACAGCTATACCAAAGCCGATAACTTTATGACGGGCCGTAGCACCGGTCTCGCAACCTATCGAAACCGTGATTTCTTTGGTCTGGTTGATGGTTTAAATTTTGCGCTGCAGTATCAGGGTAAAAATGAAAACGATCGCGACATTACCAAACAGAATGGTGATGGTTACTCTTTATCGACAACCTATGAAATCGTTGATGGTATTTCCATCGGTGGCGCGTACGCCTCTTCAGACCGTACTCGCGCGCAGCAGGCGGCTGCATTTGGTCACGGCGACAAAGCGGATGCTTGGACCGGTGGCTTAAAATATGATGCTAATAATGTTTACTTAGCTGCCATGTATGCGGAAACACGTAATATGACCCCAATATCAGGCTCATCTGTGATTAATGGGGTCAATACCAGCGTGAAAGGACTCGCTAATAAAACGCAAAACGTTGAAGTGATTGCGCAATATCAATTCGATTTTGGCCTGCGTCCGTCGCTGGGATATATCCAATCCAAAGGTAAGGATATTGAGGGCGTGGGCGATGCTGATTTAGTGAAATATATCGATGTGGCGGCAACCTATTATTTCAATAAAAATATGTCGGCGTTTGTGGACTACAAAATAAACCAGCTAAACGACAATAATCCGCTGAATTTGAATACGGATGATGTGGTGGCATTAGGATTGGTTTACCAGTTCTAACGGATATGATTTCAAACAATAGCGTGTTCATACATTGAATAAACCCCGCGTACTGATAGTCAGCACGCGGGGTTTGTTTTAGTGATTAAGCGAGCTAATTTCAATCACGGATGGGGCAGAGTAGTAAATCTCTTCTTGGTCGGCATCGGCCTGCTTAACAAATTTCCAGCGAATATTGTGGAAAGGTGCCACGCTGCTACGGTGTGCGACGCTTATCAACGTGGTGTCGGGTAGCATTTGGTTGATCAGTTGATAAACACGCTGCTCGGTTTCCTCATCCAGCGCGCTGGTGGCTTCATCCAGATACAGCACATCGGGTTTTATCACCAGTGCGCGGGCAAATGATAAACGCTGCTGTTCACCAGGGGAGAGCTGATGAGTCCAGTTAGCGCGAATGTCTAATGCCTGATGTAGATGATGTAAACGGCAGGCTTTCAAGACCTGCTGCAACTCTTCGTCGCTATAACCGTCTGAACTCTGCGGGTAGCAAAGCGCATCACGCAGTGTACCAATCGGCAAATAGCTGCGTTGAGGCAAGAACAGCACGGTGCGTTGGTCTGCCGGAGGTTGTGAAATTTCCCCGTGACCATAAGGCCAGACACCCGCAATGGCGCGTAGCAGCGTTGATTTTCCACAGCCAGATGGCCCCGTGATTAAGATTTTATCCCCGCGGCGTGCGTGGAGATTGGCATGGCTGAACAGTTCGCGCCCCTGATGCAAACTCAAGGTGAGATCGCGGGTGACGAGTGAATCATCGCGGTCGGAGCAGGTCGTGTGGGAAAGATTATTGGGGTGTTGCTCAATCGCCGTTATTGCGGCGTTAAAACCGGCCAAACGGTTTACACAGGCTTTCCACGAGGCCAAATCGGTAAATGCACCAATGAACCAAGAAAGGGCACCCTGTACCTGTCCAAACGCGGAAGCAACCTGCATCAGCGTACCGAGCTGAATGGCGTTGGAGAAATAACGGGGTGACGCCACCAGAATAGGGAAGATATTGGCAAACTGATCGTAAAAGGTAGAGGCCACATTCAAGCGCTTAGTTAAGCGCATGATCGACCACCAGTTTCCGCGAATGTTTTCAAACTGGCCGCTAAGCTGATTTTTTTCCTGCTGCTCACCGTGATACAGCGCAATCGGGTCGGCATTGTCGCGGATTCGAATCAAACCAAAACGAAAGTTTGCTTCAAAACGTTCTTGGTCGAAACTTAATCCAACCAGCGGACGCCCAATCCACCAAATCAAAATCGACCCCATACCCGCATAAAGCAGAGCAAACCACACCATGTAACCGGGGATAACAAACTGGTGGTCATTCAACATGAACGAAATGGAACCGCTGACCGTCCATAATATAGCGACAAATGAGAATAGTGTTACCAGGCTGGAAAGCAGGCCGAGGCTTAAAGAGAGCGTGCCATTGGTGAGTGCGTTGAGATCCTGCGAAATACGCTGATCGGGGTTATCAATGGTTTGTTGAATTTCCGTGTGGTAATAAGCCTGATGCGAAAGCCATTTAGTCATGTATTTTTCGGTCATCCAACGACGCCAGAGCATCTGCAAGCCCTGAGTCAGATAGATACGATAAATCGCGATAACAATAAAAATGACTGCCAGATAACTAAAGCGTATTAGCTGCGCTTTAAACACGGCGTAATTACGATTTTGAAGGGCATCGTAGAAAACACGATTCCATTCGTTAAACAAAACATTGATATACACGCCAGCGAGCGTGAGGGCGATGATCGCAATAAGGCGAGTCCAGGCGCTGACTTTTTCCTCAGAAACCCAGTAGGGTTTAATCAATTGCCACACTTCTGACCAGTGTGTTGTTCGGTGAAGAGGTTGCTGCATAAGACGGTATTCCTGATGCAATGGTGACAATAAAAGTGATAAACAAAGCGACAAAAAAACTGCTGTCTAGATTGTGACAGACAGCACAATCCCACAAATGTTCAGTTGTAAATGGAGGTGTCAGCACGGAAAGAACAAAAAACCGCCAGCGGAGGAGAATTCCGCTGGCGGTCAAGGTTGCTAACTTAGTTTTTGTTAACTTGAGCCTGAAACAGTTCTCTAAATACAGGGTAGATGTCATCGGGTTCACGAATATGCTGCATTGCAAAGTTTTCAAACCGTTGTTTGAGCCCTTCGTATTCACGCCATAGCGTCTGATGCGCCCGGCGAGTAATTTCAATGTAGCTATAGTAGCGAACCTGCGGCAGAAGCTTATTGGCTAACAGCTCAGAGCACAGCGGTGAGTCATCGGCCCAGTTATCGCCATCGGAGGCCTGCGCGGCATAAACGTTCCACTCTGCCGAGTTGTAACGTTCACGCACAATTTCATCCATGAGTTTAAGCGCGCTAGATACAATGGTGCCGCCTGTTTCCTGCGAGTAGAAGAACTCCTGCTCATCAACTTCTTTTGCTTGGGTGTGGTGACGGATATACACCACGTCCACGTTTTTGTAGGTTCTGCTTAAGAATAAATAGAGCAGAATATAAAAACGCTTAGCCATATCCTTAGTGGCTTGATCCATCGAGCCCGAAACGTCCATCAAGCAGAACATCACGGCTTGGCTGGAGGGTTCAGGACGGCGTTCATAGTTCTTGTAACGCAGATCGAAAGTGTCAATGAATGGGACTCTGTCGATCCGCTGGCGCAGCTCCGCAATTTCTTTGCGGATACGCTCTTCTTCCAGCAGCTGCGCCGGTTCGCTGTGACGCAGTTCTTCAAGCACGCTTTCGAGTTCGTGCAGCTCACGCCGTTTCCCCGCCGTCATGGCGGTACGGCGCGCTAATGAATTTTGCAGCGAACGTACCACGCTAATATTGGCGGGCACCCCGTTAGAGGTAAAACCCGAGCGATGGGTTTTATACTCGGTTAGCTGTTTGTATTGGTTTTTGCGTAGGTTTGGCAGTGCTAAATCTTCGAACAGAAGATCGAGATATTCATCTTTCGATATCTGGAAGACAAATTCATCTTCACCTTCGCCGTCTTTGCTGGCTTCACCTTGACCACTTCCGCCGCCACCTCCGCCACCTTGTGGGCGTTCGATGCGGTCGTTTTGCACAAAGTGATCGTTGCCCGGATGGACACGATGACGCTCGCCGCCGCGTCCCTGATGAAACATCGGTTCATTGATGTCTTCATTTGGAATCGAGACAGACTCACCGCTTTCTACGTCGGTCACCGAACGTTTATTGATCGCGTCGGCGATAGAATGTTTTATTTGCGACTTATAGCGGCGTAAAAAACGCTGGCGGTTAACCATGCTTTTATTCTTGCCGTTCAGTCGCCGATCAATGAAATAGGCCATATTTCCCCCAAACGACGTTACCGTCTGAAATACGCCGTAAATTCCCGTATGCCAACTCGGGTAAGCCGCGCCGGCGGATGAGCCGACGCGGCTTTGGTTACGCGCATTATGATGATTTTCTTACTCGCAGATACCATTCGCACAGCAGGCGAACCTGTTTGCGGGTATAGCCTTTTTCCATCATACGGTCGACAAAATCGTCGTGTTTTTTCTGTTCATCGGTCGAGGTTTTGGCATTGAACGAAATCACCGGCAACAGCTCCTCGGTATTCGAGAACATTTTCTTCTCGATAACGGTGCGGAGTTTTTCGTAGCTCGTCCAGTTCGGGTTATGTCCGTTGTGATTAGCGCGGGCACGCAGCACGAAGTTAACGATTTCATTACGGAAATCTTTCGGGTTGCTAATGCCTGCCGGTTTTTCAATTTTCTCCAGTTCCGCATTTAAGGATTCACGATCGAACAGCTGACCGGTTTCAGGATCGCGATATTCTTGATCCTGGATCCAGAAGTCGGCATACGTGACATAGCGGTCAAAGATATTTTGTCCGTACTCGGAATAAGATTCTAAGTACGCGGTTTGAATTTCTTTGCCGATAAATTCAACGTATTTCGGGATCAGATAACCTTTCAGGTGCTCCAGATATTTCTCTGCAACGTCCTGAGGGAACTGTTCGCGCTCAACTTGTTGTTCCAATACATAGAACAAGTGAACTGGGTTAGCCGCTACTTCGCTGTGATCGAAGTTGAACACGCGCGACAGGATTTTGAACGCGAAACGGGTAGATAGCCCGTTCATGCCTTCATCAACGCCGGCGTAATCGCGGTACTCCTGATAGGATTTGGCTTTCGGATCGGTATCTTTCAGGCTCTCGCCGTCGTATACCCGCATTTTTGAATAGATGCTGGAGTTTTCCGGCTCTTTCAGACGAGACAAAATGGAGAAGCGTGACAGCGTTTCCAACGTACCTGGCGCACACGGTGCGTGATCCAGTTCGCTGTTGCGCAGCAGCTTGTCGTAGATTTTCATCTCTTCAGACACACGCAGGCAATAAGGCACTTTGACGATGTAAACACGGTCAAGGAAAGCCTCATTATTTTTGTTATTACGGAAAGTTACCCATTCCGATTCGTTGGAGTGCGCCAAAATGATGCCGCTGAACGGCAGGGCGGAAATCCCTTCGGTACCGTTATAGTTGCCTTCCTGTGTTGCGGTTAGCAACGGATGCAGCACTTTAATCGGGGCCTTAAACATTTCAACGAACTCCATCATCCCTTGGTTCGCGCGGCACAGTGCGCCGGAGTAACCATAGGCATCAGGATCGTTTTGGGCGTGATTTTCGAGTTTACGAATATCAACTTTACCCACCAGCGCTGAGATATCTTGGTTATTCTCATCGCCCGGTTCAGTTTTAGCGATGGCGATCTGTTCAAGGATTGATGGCCACACTTTGACAACTTTAAACTTGGTAATATCACCACCAAAATCATGCAGGCGTTTGGCCGCCCACGGCGACATGATGGTGCCAAGATAGCGCGGAGGAATACCGTATTCTTTATTCAGGATATTGGCATCTTCCTGTGGATTGAACAGGCACAGCGGATGATCGTTAACCGGGCTACGTTCACCGTTGGCGCTGAGAACATAGATGGGCACGCGCTGCATCAATGCTTTCAGGCGTTCCGCCAGCGATGATTTACCGCCGCCGACAGGCCCCAGCAGATACAGGATTTGTTTTTTCTCTTCCAGACCTTGCGCGGCGTGTTTGAGATACGCCACGATTTGTTCGATGGCTTCTTCCATGCCATAGAATTCTTCAAAAGCAGGGTAGCGGGCTATGACCCGGTTCGAGAACAAGCGTGACATGCGTGATTCAAGCGCAGTGTCGATCATGGCAGGCTCG
This sequence comes from Hafnia alvei, assembly GCF_900095695.1. GTDB lineage: Bacteria > Pseudomonadota > Gammaproteobacteria > Enterobacterales > Enterobacteriaceae > Hafnia > Hafnia alvei_B. The sequence continues at coordinate 388,208 of NZ_FMIQ01000006.1, forward strand.
CCGATAGCCATAAGCAGACGCTCAGCGGCGTTCGCGTAGGCGCTACGATCCTGACGGCAGATTGCAAGGAAATCCTGCAGAGTGAACTCTTCGTCCTTGGCAGCTTCATAACGCTGGCGATAGTGGTCAAATATGTTCATAGCGATGCCCGTCCTGATAAAATGGTTGGGAACAAAAAAGTAACAGTCTTCATTTTGGGGGTTAAAATTTTGAAACTGTTACCATATTGTTATGAGCGGCTTTCATCAGTTGGTCAAGTTACCTACGGGTAAGATTCATATAAAATTTATCGGCATGATGAAAAGCATTTAGATATAAATGCTGAGGAAGGTGGGTGTGAAAGGGATAAATCTACGGTTTGTGCTAAAAAGCATATAACGCTGCCAATATTTTCGCAGAATTCACTACAACAAATATTTATTAAAGGTATTTGTATAACGGCAGATATGGAGGCTGAAGCGTAAAAAATAGTTATGTTTCGGCGCAGCCTGTTTGACAGATGTAAAGATTCCGAAACTGCCTGAAAAATTGTAAAAAATCGACTTAAAACAAGTTTTTGGTCTACAATCAGCGCGTTGTTTATAGACTATTTAGTTAGGGACAAAACATAAACGTGAAAACTTTAAAATTAACTACGCTAGGTCTGCTCGTGTTGGCTGCTACAAGTGCCGCTCAGGCCGGAACGTGGTCTTTGGGGGCTTCTGCGTTAGTCAGCCCAGACCCTTATCGCGGTAATAACGATCGCGTATATCCTGTTCCGATCATTAACTATGAAGGCGATGATTTTTATTTCCGCAGTCTGACCGCCGGTTATTACCTGTGGAAAGATGAACAGAACCAACTGAGCGTGATGGCTTTCTATAACCCATTACACTTCAAGGCGAGCGATAGCGACGATCGTCACATGAAGCAGTTGAGTAACCGTCATTCCACCGTGATGGCGGGGGTTTCTTATACCCACAAAGAAGACTGGGGCTCCATCCGTACCTCATTCGCCGGTGATATTTTGGATAACAGCAACGGCCTGATCGCCGATGCCGCTTATTTGTTCCCCATTACAGCCGGAGACTGGTCATTTACACCGGGCGCGGGTGTGACTTGGAACAGCTCTAACCAAAATGATTACTACTTTGGCGTGAGCGGTAGCGAATCAAACCGTAGCGGCTACAAACGCTATACCGCAAGTGACAGCTGGAATCCGTATGTTGAGCTAACGGCTCGCTACCAGATTAATAGCAGCTGGAATGCGTTCTTCACCGGGCGTTATATCCGCCTGAGCGATGAAGTGAAAGATAGTCCAATGATTGATAAGAGCTACAGCGGTTTGCTGTGGACCGGTGTGACATACACCTTCTAAGCATGGCATTGACTGTTGAAAATGAGGGACGCATAGGCGTCCCTTTTTTATACGCTTAAATCAGCGCTAAGCGGCAGGGAGATTAGCGCAGAGGGCGCGCACGCAGCGTCACGGAAAGTCGTGACGGGGTATTCGCGGAGGTTTTCATCGGGCTAGTGACATGCGCAGTTTCTACACAGACCATGGTCTTGTAGCCATCGTTTGGCATATCGGCCATGCTGACAGAAAGCTCAGACCACGGGTTCCATGCAACCACATCAGTATTGTTATGGTGATGCACTTCAATCACGCGCTGTAGTGCTTTGTCCGTGATGACGCTGAATGGCTCAGGCTTGGTATAGATACGGTCTGTGCGCGTGGCAAAGGTCAAATTGCCTTGCTGTTCGCCGGTGCCTGGATTGACTTTATCAATGTATGGCGCGCCCAAACCGCTAACGTCAATCTGGGTGATGTCGCCGATATTGAAATAGGTATGAAGCGCGGCGGCATATTCGTATTCACCGTGAGACTCCAATTCCATTTCGCATACTTCACCGAGCTTGAATCGTGCAATCAGGCAGAAGTCATGCGGCCAATGTTTTTTGCTGTCAGCGCTTTGCTCAAGAGTGAACGTTAAGATAACGCCGCTTTCATCTTCATCATGCGCGGTGAGTGTCCAAGGTAGATTACGGGCAAAACCGTGCGCTGGCTGACCTGCAGGACCAAACCAAGGCCAACAGATAGGAATACCACCGCGAATCGCCACGCCGTTTTTGAACGCAGTTTCGCTGCTCAACCACAGCACTGGTTTCTCGCCAGAAGGTTGCCAAGTGAGTAAATGCGCGCCTTGCAGGGTGACAGCGGCACGCACTTTGGGGTGGTTAACCACGACAACGGGAAGTTCGTCGATTTGGCGTTGAGAAATGTACGGGGTGATTTGTTCTTGAACGGGCAGGGTAAAGATCTTTTCAGACAGATTTTGTTGTGACATCAGATTGGCCTTCATATGCTAGGTGCAAAAAACCAAAAAAAAGGGCGACATAAATGTCGCCCTCTCATCAACTTCTCATCGCTAAATTATTTAGAGATGTGAGCGATCAGATCCAGAACTTTGTTTGAGTAGCCAGTTTCGTTATCGTACCAAGAAACCAGTTTCACAAAGTTGTCGTTCAGCGCGATACCCGCTTTAGCATCGAATACTGAAGTGCAAACTTCGCCGTTGAAGTCAGTAGAAACTACGTCATCTTCGGTGTAACCCAGTACGCCTTTCAGCTCGCCTTCAGACGCAGCTTTCATTGCAGCACAGATTTCTTTGTAAGTTGCTTTCTTCTCGATACGAGCAGTCAGGTCAACAACAGAAACGTTAGGGGTAGGAACGCGGAACGCCATACCAGTCAGTTTGCCGTTCAGTTCTGGGATTACTTTACCTACAGCTTTAGCAGCACCGGTAGATGAAGGAATGATGTTCTGGGATGCGCCGCGGCCGCCGCGCCAGTCTTTGTGAGACGGGCCATCAACGGTTTTCTGAGTTGCGGTAGTCGCATGAACGGTAGTCATCAGTGCTTCAACGATACCGAACTTGTCGTTCAGAACTTTAGCCAGTGGAGCCAGGCAGTTAGTGGTGCAAGATGCGTTAGAAACGATATCTTGGCCAGCATAAGTCTTATCGTTAACACCCATTACGAACATTGGGGTGTTGTCTTTAGAAGGACCAGTCAGAACGACTTTCTTAGCACCAGCAGCGATGTGCTTACGTGCAGTTTCGTCAGTCAGGAACAGACCAGTTGCTTCAGCAACAACGTCAACGTTGACTTCGTTCCATTTCAGGTTAGCCGGATCACGTTCTGCGGTAACACGGATAGTTTTGCCGTTAACGACCAAGTGGCCATCTTTAACTTCAACAGTGCCGTTGAAACGACCGTGAGTAGAGTCGTACTTCAGCATGTAAGCCATATACTCAGCGTCTAACAGGTCGTTGATTGCAACGATTTCGATGTCAGAACGTTCTTGAGCAGCACGGAAAACAATACGGCCGATACGGCCAAAACCGTTGATACCTACTTTGATAGTCATATATTCCACCAGCTATTGGTTAGTGAATAAAAGGTTGCTTGTAAAATTACAAAAACCTTATAAAGCGTCAAGCGGAATCGTGTCAATTATTGCTGTAAATCAAAGCGAAGCCTTGGCTGAGCACATATCACACGCTTCCATTTAACACTCTGTTTCGGATTATACATGGGGGCAGTCATCTGAGTCTCAAGCCATCTTGGCTTTCATTTGTGATGTTCATCACAAAAATGAGGCTGCCGCCGATTCGCTAAACAGTTTAGACCAAATTTGGCTGAACCGTTGTTAACTGTTTGTTATAATTAATCGCCAAAAAAAGTGATCAATGATAATCAAAAACAACTCTTCGAGAACGCACAAATGGCTAAAGACGATTTCTCTGCACAACACCCGAATGACTTAACTGAAATGCAACGCTACGTCACACAGCAGCGGGGTACTGAACCACCTTTTAGCGGTAAACTGTTACACAATAAACAAGAAGGCATTTATCACTGCCTGTGTTGTAACAGTCCACTGTTCTACTCAAACAGCAAATACGATTCTGGCTGCGGCTGGCCTAGCTTCTACCAGCCCGTTAGTGCGGAGGCTATCCGCTACCTTGAAGACAACTCACATGGCATGCAGCGTACTGAAATTCGCTGCGCTCACTGTGATGCGCATCTTGGCCATGTTTTCCCTGATGGACCACAGCCTACCGGTGACCGCTATTGCGTGAACTCTGCATCGCTTAGCTTCACCGATGAAGACTCCGGTACACAGACTCAGGGCTAACAGCAAACTCTTTTCTATGTGCTTATTATAGCGCAGAAGAAACGATTCAGCAAAGTGCATATTAAGCGAGGTTTAAAATGGAACTTGACGATTTGCTGTCGGCGATGACGCCAGAAATTTATCAACGCTTGGCAACCGCGGTTGAACTCGGCAAATGGCCTGACGGCGTGAGTTTGACGCCAGAGCAAAAAGAAAACAGCCTGCAAATGGTGATGCTGTGGCAGTCGCGCCATAACACCGATCCTCAGCACATGAGCATTAATACGCAGGGCCAAATTGAAATGAAAAGTAAGCAGGACTTTAAAAAAGGTTTTGAGCGCGATGCCATCATTCGCTTAAAGCCTGAAGCATAAATCTCTCTTTAGGTGATTATTCAGGTGACATGGCTTGGGAACGATAGGGGGGAAGCGTCGATTGACGTCCGCCCTATGAAAGAGAATAAAGGTTTAGAATTTGACGTCGCTTAACGTCATTAACGTTGCGCCAAGCGTTTGCATCTGCTGGAGCGCAATTTTGCTGTCTTCAGGCTTAATGTTTACTCCCCGGCAGCCGTCGGTAATGACGACTACGCGATAACCCAGATGCAGTGCATCCATCACGGAGTATTTTACACAGTAATCCGTCGCCAGCCCCATCATGTAGAGCGTGTCGATTTGGTGCTTTTTCAGCCAGTGATGCAACTCGGTTGAAGCCCTGCGTCCATTGTCGAAAAAAGCGCTGTAGCTATCGATCGAGGCATCGGTGCCTTTATGCACGATGTGGTCAAACTGGGCGGCATTCAGCAATGGATGAAACTCAGCGCCCTCGGAACCTTGAACGCAGTGATCGGGCCACCAAATTTGTTCTAAGCCTGCCAGCTCCCCCATCTCACCAATATTTCCTCCAGACTGGCTGGCAAAACTACCGTGATGCGCGGGATGCCAATCCTGAGTTGCAATAATTGGCACGCTTTTATGCTGAGCCTGTTTGATCGCATCCAAAGCAATAGGTATTACCCGATCGCCTTCGGAAACTGCCAGTGCGCCCTGAGGGCAAAAGTCATTCTGTAAATCGATAAGCAATAATGCGGCTGACATTGGCAGTTCCTTTTTTATCTTTCTTAATCGGTGATGCTCAGCTCTCCGCGAAGATCCTGTTTCATCAGTTCGCGAATTTGCTCTGGGCTGAGGTTTTGGCACAACAGATAGTGCAGTTTTGTTAGGGCCGCTTCAACCGTCATGTCGAAACCGCTGATTACGCCCGCATGCGCCAGCGCATTTCCCGTGGCGTAACCTTCCATATTAACGCGGCCCGAAATGCATTGAGTCAGGTTAACTACCACGATCCCTCGATCTGAAGCTTCCTGCAATTCGGCCAGCAAATCGGCTTTTTGCGGGGCGTTGCCGACGCCGTAAGAACGCAAGATAAGAGCCTTGACTGGTTGGCGCAAAAAGTTACGCACGACATCAGCAGAAATTCCAGGATAAATCGTCACTACGCCAATCGGCTGCGGCGTAATTTGATGAACCTTCAGCGGCGCGTTATGTAACTGAGTGATCAGTGGCGCAATACGACGGATATTAATCCCAACCTCAAGCAACATCGGGTAGTTAGGTGACGCAAAAGCATCAAAACCGTCGGCGTGCGCTTTGGTCGTGCGGTTGCCGCGAAACAGCTTGTTGTTGAAGAATAGCGAAACTTCGTTAATCGGATAGTTGGCGGCTAGATATAGCGCATTGAGCAAATTGATTTGCCCATCTGAGCGTAGCTCCGCCAACGGGATCTGAGATCCGGTAACGATCACCGGCTTCGCGAGGTTTTCGAGCATAAACGACAGCGCAGAAGCGGTGAACGCCATGGTGTCGGTGCCATGCAGGATCACGAAACCATCATATTTGTCGTAGTTGGCTTCAATGTCATTCGCAATATGCTGCCAGTCTTCTGGCGTCATATCGGAGGAGTCAATCAACGGCTCGTAGGCATGAAGCGTGAAGTTAGGCATTTCAGGACGATGGAACTCCGGCATCAAGGCCAATTGGCGCTGCAAGTGGCCCGAAACAGGAATGTAGCCATTCTCTGAACGCTGCATGCCGATGGTACCGCCGGTGTAGGCTACGTAAATGGATTTCTTCTGCATGGCTTAGGATTCTGTGTGGCGAGATTTTCGCGGTGGATTAAGCGCAATGGCCTAGAGATGGAGTGGATTATAGGGCGAACGCCAAATAAAAAAGCCCACCAAGCCGATAAACCAGAATAATGGCTTAATCAATTTGGTGGGCCAGCATTTTACTTCTGTGTTTTTACTTCACATCACCGCAGCTCATGCACAGCGCATAGCGGTTTTGTGGATCGTTCAAGGTGGCCATCCAGTCGGTTTTATCTTTCAGCAGGGCAGAAATACGCACTAAAGACTCTGGCAGCATGGCACGTACGGCTGAAGGCAATGCCGCTTGTACCGAACCGGTTAACTGTCCTAACACCATCTGTCCAAAGCTTGGATCTTCAACAAACCAGTTCAACTGGTAAGTTTTTAGCTTGGCAAGCTCTGCCGCTTTGGTCACTGCGTCGTCGAAATCACCCAGTTGGTCAACCAAACCGTTCTTCTTCGCATCAGTACCCAACCACACGCGGCCCTGAGCGATGGCATCAACCTGTTCAGGCGTCTTGTTACGTGCTTTGGCCACCAGCGTAATGAAGTTTTTATAGCCGTTCTCAATGTTGATTTGCATCATCTGTGAGAAAGCGTCAGGCAGCGCTTTGGTGACCGTGAGATCGGCCAATGGCGATGTCGCCACGCCGTCGGTATGAACGCCAATGCTATCGAGCGTATTTTCGAAGGTGTTAATCACGCCGAAAATACCGATAGAGCCGGTTAACGTACTTGGGCTTGCAACGATGTAGTCAGCCGGTGTGGATATCCAATAGCCGCCTGAAGCAGCGAGCCCACCCATGGAGACTACCACCGGTTTGCCTGCCGCGCGTGCAGCAGCCAATTCAGAACGAATAACCTCAGAGGCTGAAACGCTACCGCCAGGGCTGTTGACGCGTAAAACAATAGCTTTAATTTTAGGATTTAAACGCGCATCGCGGATCTGGTTCGCAGTGGTATCTCCACCCACGTTACCCGGCGTGGCTTCACCATCCATAATGGCACCATCGGCAAAGATAACGGCAATTTCACTCCCGCTTTTCTTCTCTGCTGGTGGGGTGTAGTCATACATGCTGATGGCGCTGAAATCTTTGGTGGTTTTATTCCAGCCAAAGGCTTTGGTAAACAGGTTTTCGACGTCTGAGCGTGAAGCCAAGCCATCGACCAGTTTATTGTCTAGCGCATATTTAGCCGTATCGCCGCCCGCAGCCTGTAGGCCTTTCAATACGCCTTCTGCGCCAGGGAACAGTTGCTCAGCGCTGATCTGACGGTTTGCGGCAACGGTTGTGACGTAGTTATTCCACATGCCGCTAAGCCACTCGTTATCCGCATTGCGTGCCGCTGGTGACATATCGTCGCGGATCATCGGTTCAACCGCAGATTTATACGTGCCGACGCGGAAAATATGGGTGCTGACCTTGAGCTTATCGAGCAAGGTTTTGTAGTAAAGATTATTGGTCGCCATGCCGTGCAGATCGACTACGCCCTGTGGTGACAGATAGATTTTGTTGGCATAGCTCGCCAAATAGTATTGGGCTTGGCTATAGCTATCGGCGGTGGCAAAGATAGGTTTGCCGCTGTCGCGGAATTCGCGCAGCGCTTTACCTATATATTGCAGCGAAGGTTGATCGGCACCGGCAAATTCATTAAGCGACAGCACCATGCCGGTGATATTCGGATCGGTCTTGGCCTGACGGATCATATCGACCACGTCAAACAGCGAGTTTTCCTGCAGGCGGTTGCTGCTCGCGCCCAGCAATTCTCTGCCGATTTGGCTAAATTTATTGCTGATGGCAGGATTGTCGACCACGACGCCGGTCAGGTTCACCAGCAGGGCGCCTTTAACAGGTTCGACGGGTTTGGTTTGCATCTGGAAGTAAATTCCCACACAAACCAAAATCAGTAGGATCAGGAATACGTTCAAAATAAACTCGCGGATAAAATTCAGTATCCGCCAAGTCCATCGAAATACGCCTGAAATGCATCTCCACAAAAAGTGCATGTGCTCTCCATATAAAATTGGGTTGTCTTATGTCTTGCTTATGACCGTATTTTTCTAAGAATATCAGTTTTTAAAAACATCAGCATTTTGCGATTCTCGCACTATGCCAGAGTTAGGGTTGCCGTGCCGTATTTTACTGTAACAAGCATAAATGGTTCTTATAGCTTTTGCTTTTCATATGGGTGAACGCTGATGGCGCCGCGCATGATGCAAAAACGATAATGTCTAGGTTAACAAATCGTGATAATGTTGATAACAATTATCAATTAGAAACAACGTAATTTCGGAGATCGTTATGGATGCGCTGGAAATATTATTACAACGCCGTTCGGCTTCACGTTTGACCGCACCGGCACCTACCGGTGATGCGTTAGAAGCCATTTACCAAGCGGGCCTACGTGCGCCAGACCACGGAACATTGCAGCCGTGGCGTTTTATCACCGTTGAAGGTGAAGGCCAAGCGCGTTTGAGTGAGTTACTACATGGCATTGCCGTGGAAGAACAATTAGATGAAAAGGGCATTGAGAAAGCGAAAAATGCCCCGTTTCGTGCGCCGCTGATTATTACCGTTGTGGCTCACTGTAATACGGAAACCAAGGTTCCACACTGGGAACAAGTTGCTTCAGCCTGTTGTGCCGTTATGGCCATGCAGATGGCCGCGCAGGCGCAAGGATTTAACGGTATTTGGCGTACCGGAAAGTGGACGAGCGATGAGAAGGTTCGTGCGGCCTTTGGCTGCCGCGAGCAAGATGAGATAGTTGGATTCCTGTATCTCGGAACGCCACAGCTGAAGTCTCCGCGTGTAGCGCCACTCGACAGCAGCCAATTCGTCCGCGCTTTCTAAGCTATTGTCATTTTCACTCTGCCGCGCAGTGAATGCCTCGCCGCAGAGTGAAAGTTATCTTGCGATAGCCACCAAAAATCTTAAGCAGAAAACTATTTTGCTGGTTTACTGCGCAATCACGCGATTTATTCCACAGATCTTTCCGGTATTTCCTTCACTCCCTTACTAAGTTCGGCTCCAAGCGCTAACATAGCACCCATAAATTAAATGGAAAGGAGTAGATATGACTGCGCCAGCCATTCGTTTGACTCAGTACAGCCATGGGGCGGGATGTGGATGTAAGATCTCCCCTAAAGTGTTAGAAACCATTCTGCACAGTGAACACGCTAAATTTGTTGACCCCAATCTGTTGGTGGGCAACGAAACGCGTGATGATGCCGCCGTTTATGATATCGGTAACGGGATCGGGATCATCAGTACCACCGATTTCTTCATGCCAATCGTTGACGATCCCTTTGATTTTGGCCGCATAGCCGCCACCAACGCGATTAGTGATATCTACGCGATGGGGGGAAAACCGATTATGGCGATTGCTATTCTCGGCTGGCCGGTGGATAAGCTAGCACCAGAAATCGCGCAGCAAGTGATTGAAGGTGGACGCTTTGTTTGCCAACAGGCGGGTATTTCACTGGCCGGTGGTCACTCGATTGACGCACCGGAGCCGATTTTTGGCTTGGCTGTCACCGGCATGGTAAGCACCGATCGCGTGAAGAAAAACAGCGCTGCTCTGGCGGGGTGTAAGCTTTATCTGACCAAGCCGCTGGGTATCGGTGTGTTAACCACCGCAGAGAAGAAAAGCAAGCTGCGTCCAGAACATCAGGGCGTCGCCACTGAGACTATGTGTCAGCTGAACAAACCAGGCGCAGATTTCGCCGATATCGCGGGCGTTACGGCGATGACGGATGTAACGGGTTTTGGTCTTCTTGGTCACCTCAGCGAAATTTGCCAAGGCTCAGGTTTACAAGCCACTATCTGGTTTGATCAAATACCGAAACTGCCTGATGTCGAAAGCTATATTAATGAAGGCTGCGTGCCGGGCGGAACAGGCCGTAACTTTGAAAGCTATGGCCATTTGGTGGGCGAAATGACGGATTTACAGCGCCAATTGCTGTGCGATCCGCAAACCTCTGGCGGTTTGTTACTGGCTGTTTTACCAGAAGCAGAAGCTCAGATCCAAGACGTAGCCAATCGCTTTGGACTGACGCTAACGGCCATCGGTGAGCTCCATCCGCGCCAGTCAGAACAGCCTCTGATTGAGGTGCAGTAATGGTTTTGCCGTTCAATCCACGCGTTAACTCGCGAGCCAACGGCGTGGATTACCATCGTATTTTGGTTGATGATATCCCCTTAATTGATGTTCGTGCTCCCGTTGAGTTCGCTCAGGGAGCATTTCCCTGCGCGCAAAACTTGCCACTTATGTTAGACAGCGAGCGCGAAGCCGTCGGCATTTGTTACAAACAGCATGGACAGGATGCGGCGATTAAACTGGGTAATGAACTGGTTTATGGCGCGGTGCGTGATGCCCGTCTTGCTGCATGGCGCGAACAATGCGCTCAGCACCCCGAAGGCTATATTTATTGTTTCCGCGGTGGGTTGCGTTCACATATCGTTCAGCAGTGGTTGCATGAAAGCGGGGTGGACTATCCGCTGATTGAAGGTGGCTATAAAGCGCTGCGTACTTTTGCGATGAAAGCCACTGAGCAAGCATCGCTGCTGCCGATGGTGCTTATTGGTGGCAATACCGGCAGTGGTAAAACCCGCATGCTGCGAGAGCTGGCGGCGGGTATCGATTTAGAAGGTGTAGCCCACCATCGAGGCTCATCGTTTGGCCGCACGTTGGTCAAACAAAGCAGCCAGATCGATTTTGAAAATCGTCTGGCAGTCGATATATTAAAGAAACAAGATCGAGGCATACGCCACTGGTTTCTCGAAGATGAGGGGCGAATTATTGGCTCAAATCATCTGCCGATCTGTTTTTACGATCAAATGCAAAAAGCGCCGGTTGCGGTGGTGGACGATCCCTTCGAAATCCGCGTTGTGCGACTGCAGGAAGAGTACATTGATCTGATGCGCGTTGAATTTGAGCGAGCCTACGGGCGAGATTTAGGTTGGGATAATTACGTTGAATACCTGCATCACGGTTTGTTTGCGATCCGTAAGCGCTTGGGCATGGAACGTTATACTAAACTTAAACTCTATCTAGAGCAGGCGCTTATTCAGCAACGTGAAACGCGTATCAGCGATGGGCATCTCGCGTGGCTAGTGCCGCTGTTGCAAGAATACTATGACCCGATGTACCGCTATCAACTGGAAAAGAAGGCGGAGCGTATTGTCTTCCGAGGCAATTATTCGGAAGTTAAGGACTATTTATTGGCGACCAGCCAGACTTACGGTGACTGATGCGTCTGTTTATTGCGGAAAAACCAAGCCTGGCGCGCGCGATTGCCGACGTGCTGCCAAAACCCCATCGACGTGGTGATGGGTATATCTCTTGTGGTTCAGGTGACACTGTCACGTGGTGTGTTGGTCATTTGCTCGAACAAGCGGAGCCAGATGCTTACGACACACGCTATGCGCGCTGGAACTTAGCCGATCTGCCGATTGTGCCTGAAAAATGGCAGCTAAAGCCTAAGCCTTCTGTTGCTAAGCAGTTCAACGTCATTAAGCGATTACTGGGTGATGCCCAGCAGGTTATTCACGCGGGAGACCCCGATCGTGAAGGACAGTTGCTGGTGGACGAGGTTTTAGATTACCTAGAACTGGCTCCCGAGAAACGCCAAGCCGTGCAGCGTTGTCTGATCAATGACTTAAACCCGCAGGCGGTTGAACGTGCGGTTTCGCGGCTGCGTGATAACCGCGAGTTTATTCCGCTCTGCGTGTCCGCGCTGGCACGCTCGCGTGCAGATTGGCTGTACGGCATCAATATGACCCGTGCTTATACCATTTTGGGCCGAAATGCAGGTTATAACGGAGTGCTGTCGGTAGGTCGTGTGCAGACGCCGGTATTAGGTTTGGTGGTGCGCCGTGACGAAGAGATTGAAAACTTCGTCAGCAAGGATTTCTACGAAGTTAAAGCCCATATTGTGACGCCAGCGGAAGAGCGTTTTACGGCAATGTGGATACCGAGCGAATCGTGTGAGCCTCATCAGGATGAAGAAGGACGCTTGCTGAATAAGGCTCTGGCTGAGCACGTGATCAAACGGATTGAAGGCCAGCCAGCCATCGTCACCGGTTATAATGATAAACGGGAATCAGAAACCGCACCGTTGCCGTTCTCGCTCTCAGCGCTGCAAATTGAAGCCTCAAAACGCTTTAACCTAAGTGCTCAGCAGGTGTTAGATCTCTGTCAGCGACTGTATGAAACCCACAAGCTGATTACGTATCCTCGTTCCGATAGCCGCTATTTACCTGAAGAGCATTTCGCTGGACGCCATGCCGTGATGAACGCAATCGCCTCCCATGTTCCAGAATTACAGCAGGTTGCCGCCGTTAATCCCGACAAACGCAATCGTTGCTGGGATGATAAGAAAGTTGATGCTCACCATGCGATTATCCCAACCGCGCGTGCAGGTAATATCAATTTAAGCGACGATGAACGTAAAATTTACACCTTGGTTGCGCGTCAATACCTGATGCAGTTTTGTCCGGATGCTATGTACCGTAAATGCGTTATCGATTTAGATATTGCCAGCGGTAAATTTGTTGCCAAAGCGCGCTTCCTTGCTGAAGCGGGCTGGCGTGCTCTGCTGGGTGCTAAAGAGCGGGATGATGAGGATGAAGGCTCGCCGCTGCCGGTTGTTGCCAAAGGTGATGAACTGCTATGCGAGAAAGGTGAGTTGATGGAGCGCCAAACTCAGCCTCCGCGTCCGTTTACCGATGCAACGCTATTATCAGCCATGACGGGTATTGCTCGTTTTGTCCAAGATAAAGAGCTAAAGAAAATCCTACGAGCGACCGATGGTTTAGGGACCGAAGCTACGCGTGCTGGAATTATAGAATTATTGTTCCGGCGTACATTTTTGTACAAAAAGGGTCGCTATATACATTCGTCAGAAGCGGGCAGAGCACTGATCCATTGTTTGCCTGAAATTGCCGCAAGACCTGATATGACCGCAGATTGGGAAGCTACGCTGACACAAATCAGTGAAAAGACACGGCGCTATCAGGACTTTATGCAGCCGCTGGTGGGCACTTTGTACCAGCTTATCGATCAGGCGAGAAGTAATCGAAATCCTCAGGCGTTTCGCGGTTTACCTCCGGCGGCTGAAAAAAGCGCCAAGCGAAAATATAAGCCAAAAGCAAAGGAGAACAAGGCATGAAAAAGAGTGCGATAGGATTCTGGGTATTGCCGTTGGTACTGCTCAGCGCCACGGCGATGGCAAATCGCAACAATGGTATTGATGTCGTGGTGCCGGTTTCTCCAGAAATTTTTAATAACACCAATGGCTATAGTAATAACGACAGCAATGTGAATTGTCCGCGCTGCTGTATTTATGATAATCGTAGCTATTCCGAAGGTGCGGTGGTGAAGGCCGAAGGGGTATTGTTGCAGTGTTCAGCGGATAAAAATGTATTGAGCACCAATAATCTCAAGTGGGTTGTGTTGAAAAAAGGTTGATGCCACAACGTTAGCAAGCCGCTGCAAAATCCCAAGGCTATTGGGCAAATGAAATTAAAAAGGCCAGCGTTTAGCTCTGGCCTTTTTACTTATCTACGCTTCATCATCTTGTTGCGATAACCGCGCTAACTTTTGTTGATAAGCGTGTAGCAGGGGGATATCAGCGGGGGCTAAATCATAAGACTCGGCCTGTTGCGGAGTTACCCATACCAATGCAGCATGCTCGTTGGCGGTGAATTCACCCTCGGTATGCTGCACGCGCCAAGCATGCAGATGGATGGTTTTATTCTCAAGTCTCAGTGTGCTGCTGGCGACATAGTCCGCCACGCTGCATCTTACCGACAGCTCTTCTGCCAGCTCACGGCACAGCGCTTCAGGCTGAGTTTCGCCAATCTCGACCTTACCGCCGGGAAACTCCCACAAACCAGCCTGATCTTTGCTTGCCCCACGCTGAGCTAACAAGATTTTTCCTCGGCACTCAATAATGGCGGCAACGACATCGATCGTATTATGAGATGCAGTCATTTCCATTATGCCAACTTAAATTCAGCCCAAATTGGTGCATGATCCGATGGCTTTTCCATACCACGAATTTCGTAATCGATACCGGTATCAATGCACTTTTCAGCCAGCGGTTGGCTTGCTAACACTAAATCTATGCGCAGACCACGGTTGTCATCAAAGCCTTTCGAACGATAGTCAAACCACGAGAACTGATCGTTACGCTCGGGGTTGGCTTGGCGATAGGTATCGATAAGCCCCCAGTTTTTCAGGCGTTCCATCCATTCACGCTCTTCCGGCAAGAATGAACATTTCCCTGTGCGTAGCCAGCGCTTACGGTTTTCTTCGCCGATACCGATGTCATCATCGGTTGGACTAATATTTACGTCACCCATGACGATCACTTGTCCCGCAGGTGTCTGTTCAGACTCAAGATAGTTCTGTAAATCTTGATAGAACTTAGTTTTCGCTGGGAATTTGGTGGGGTGGTCGCGGCTTTCGCCTTGAGGGAAGTAACCGTTGATAACCGTGAGCACGCCGGTCGGCGTAGCAATATCGGCCATGATGATACGACGCTGAGCATCTTCTTCATCGGTCGGGAAGCCTTTGCGCACGGCTAGTGGTTTTTCCTTTGTCAGCAACGCAACGCCGTAATGGCCTTTCTGACCGTGATAGAAAATGTGATACCCCAGATGCTCTAAATCAGCCAGTGGGAACATATCATCGTGAACTTTTGTTTCTTGCAGGCCAATTACATCAGGCTGATGTTTTGCGATGATGGCTTCAAGTTGATGTGGACGGGCACGCAGTCCATTGATATTAAAAGAGATAAATTTCATAAGTGCAGGCCATATTGAAGCGTTCATGTTAACAAAGCGTTGTTAAACAACAGTTGTGAATGAATAGTAGCAGAAAGCCCACCAATTCAAAAATCACGGTCAGCCACTAGTCCCAACGGTTCAAATTATGTGGTTGATAGTGGTCGAATTCTTTTAGGATTACCGCAGGATCTTCTAAACAGACCAGCGTATCGACATACAGTTGACGAACAAAACCCTGTTGGGCGCTGTAGCGTAGAAATTCGATGAGTTTTTGGTAATAGCCAGCAACGTCCATGAGTGCAATAGGTTTATTGTGATAGCCGATTTGGCTCCACGTCCAGATTTCGAATAACTCTTCTAGAGTGCCGATGCCGCCGGGGAGGGCGATAAATCCATCAGACAACTCAGCCATGCGCGCCTTGCGGGTATGCATATCGGGAACAATATCCAGCGAGGTTAAGCCATAGTGTGCGGTTTCCGCTTCGACTAAGCGCTGCGGTATGACGCCATGCACTTCGCCCCCAGCCTCAAGGACCGCATTAGCTAATACACCCATGAGCCCTTTGCTGCCGCCGCCATAGATTAACCGACGACCTTGCTGCGCAAGTGTGTGGCCAAGCAATTTAGCTGCATCGGAATAGGCTGGATGAGTGCCTTCATTGGCGCCGCAAAAAACGCAGATATTGTTACGCATGACATATCCTACTGCTGAGAGAAAAGCAGTGGTATAGCGGATTGATGCTAGGAATTCAAGGGGATGATGGAGAACAGAAAATTATATCGAGAGCGTAATCGAAGGTTCTCGACCTTCCCCGTGGGGAATATGCGATTTTAATATTTGTTTGGGATTGCGGAGCTAAGAAAGGATGGTGGTGGGGGAAGGATTCGAACCTTCGAAGTCTGAGACGGCAGATTTACAGTCTGCTCCCTTTGGCCGCTCGGGAACCCCACCACGAAATTCGTGGTTACGAATTGTTGCCCGGTTTTCTCCGGAAAGCTGCGGCTAACAGCTTTTTTATCTCATCCTGAAGAAGAGATGGTGGTGGGGGAAGGATTCGAACCTTCGAAGTCTGAGACGGCAGATTTACAGTCTGCTCCCTTTGGCCGCTCGGGAACCCCACCAGATTTTTAATCGCTCCGTTATCACCGGAAGCGGGGCGCATAATAACAAATCGCGCCGCGCTGTAAAGCATTGGGAGGTAAAAAATAATTTGTTTGCCGTTTTTTTGCACTTAACGCCTTTTGTGTGAACAAAAAGCAGAGAAAAAACCGCCAATCAGAATATAACTGTACGATTCCCATAAACAAATACCCGCTGTGCCAGCACGCGGTACAGTGCACGACTGAGTACATTTTTTTCAACGTCGCGCCCTGCGCGCATCATTTCATCGGCGGTATAAGTGTGGTCAACGTTAATAACGTCTTGCATGATGATTGGACCTTCATCGAGATCGTTATTAACGAAGTGCGCGGTTGCACCAATAATCTTCACACCGCGCTCATAGGCTTGATGATATGGGCGTGCGCCAATGAAAGCTGGAAGGAAAGAGTGGTGAATATTAATAATCTGGTTGGGGAAGTGACTGATGAAGTCAGGCGTTAATATCCGCATATATTTCGCTAGCACCACGTAGTCGGGCGCATGTTTTTTAATTTCAGCCACCATGGCGGCGTCATGTTCATCACGCGAGAGACCTTCATGGCTGACTAGCGTGAACGGTATATCGAAACGCTCAACCAGCGATTGCAACGTGGAGTGGTTACCAATGACCGCTGCAATTTCAACGTCTAATCCCCCAAATGCACTTTTCATCAGCAGGTCGCCAAGGCAGTGTGCCTCTTTGGTGACAAGCACCACAATGCGTTGACGGCCTGATACCGTAAGTTCTCGCTCAGAGCCGGAGGGTAGTGCGCCATCCAGATCGGCCAGCAACGTCTCATCGTTGAAAATACCTTCCAGTTCGGTACGCATGAAAAAACGGCCGGTGAGATGGTCAACGAATTCATTATTTTGAATGATATTAAGCTGGTGTTTATAGCAAATGTTGGTGATCTTGGCGATGAGCCCCTTCGCATCTGGACAGATGGTGCGGAGAACTTTGCGTTGAATAACGGGTTGTGACATGTGTTGGTTTCCTGTCTAGATATTTTTATTATTGCGGATGATCTTATTGACCACAGCATTTCTTATATTTTTTGCCAGAACCACATGGGCAGGGATCGTTTCTGCCGATCTGCGGTTTGGTTCCATCCACATAATACCAACGTTGATCCAAACGAATAAAGCGTGAACATTCATGAATCGAATTATTTTGATTTTCGGCATCAGAATGGTAACGCGCGAAGAATTCAACAAAGCCTTCATCCTTGTTCTTACCGCTGGCAGTTTTAACAATCGTTAATCCTAGCCACTCGGTATCAGCAAAACTCTCTTCAATCGCGGCGCGTTGTTTGTCCATGCCACATTCTGGATGCCAGGTATCCACCAGATAATCTGCGTTGTGCACCACATAGGCGGTGTAACGTGAACGCATCAGCTGTTCGGGCTCAGCGGCCATACGTTGCCCGCTAATAATGGGTTCACAGCATTGGGCAAAGGCGTTGCCGCTTTGACACGGGCAGGGTGAATGGCTATCAAGCGGTATAGATGTGGTGGGGATCATGGTGGTCGAACCTTATTGAAAGACGAATTGGGACTATGGTATCGAATCCTTATCTCAGCCGCCATGAGGGAGTGTGGCTGAGATAATATTCTGAATCAGTAGCTAATAAATAATTGTAACGAATAGACCTTTTAGTTAAATGTGCGTAATAGTGCGCAAAACGCGTCATTCCAGAAATATCTATGCAGCACAAGGCTGCATATTGAGCCAGAATAGAAGGAGCACTAGTGAAAGGAGGTTCTTAATGGCGTTGCCACTGGAAAGTAAGCGAGTGATGATCGTCGAAGACGACCCTGTCTTTCGCTGTGTACTGGCCGGCTACCTCCAATCCCAAGGCGCTTTGGTCCAAGAAGCAGCCAATGGAATAGAGGCCTTAGGTTTACTGGATGAGTTCACTCCAGACGCAATCCTTTGCGATCTTGCGATGCCAGAAATGGGCGGGATCGAGTTTATTAAACGGTTAAGAGAGCGAGGCTTTCAAACACCGGTAGTTGTGATTTCTGCAACTGAAGAAATGGCTGACGTTGCGAATGCAATGCGGCTTGGTGTTCGTGATGTATTGCTCAAGCCAATAACCGATCTCAGCAGATTGCAGGAAACGCTTTTATCTTGCTTTTATCCCGATCTATTTGAATCACCGGCTTTAGAGAAAGACGAGTTTATCCATGATTGGGAGTTATTAAGCCAAGATCCTGAATATGCAGCGCGTTTGCTAAAACAGTTACAGCCGCCGGTTCAACAAAACATTTGTGGCTGTAAGGTTAATTATCGACAGCTCACGTCTCTGAATAATTCAGGTTTGGTATTAGACATTGCGCCGTTATCCAGTAAAGATCTCGCATTCTATTGTTTAGATGTTTCGCGGGCAGGAGAAAACGGCATTTTGGCGGCACTGATGGTGCGGGCGATTTTTAACGGGTTGCTGCAAGAACAGCTGGCTCACCAAGAATTGCGCTTGCCTCAAATGTCTACCATTCTTAAACAGGTCAACCACCTGCTGCGTCAGGCAAACCTTGAAGGGCAATTTCCTTTGCTGGCTGGGTATTATCATGTTCAGCAACAGAATCTGATTCTTGTTTCTGCGGGATTACATGCCAAAATTCATGCGGGTGATAATCTGATCCAGCTCAATAGCGGTGTACCTTTAGGCACGATGGGGTCAATTCACGTCAATCAGGTTAGCCAGCGATGTAGTCATTGGCAGAGCCAAATCTGGGGCGTGGGTGGGCATCTGCGTTTAATGCTGACTTCACCGTAACACTGACTTTTCAGCTTTATCTGCTTTTTAATTTAATCAGTTAATGGGTCGCTATTTATCTAAAAGGCTGGTTGCTTGTAATATCTCCAATCAGTCTGCAATTACTTTGAATTTAATGCGCACAAAATACGAACTGGTATACTCGCGCTGGAAATTAGCATTCATGTCCGCCGAATAAAATGGATATGAACACGGAGCTAAACGATTAGAGAGGTTGTATGTCAACGTCAGTAAGAAAAATCAGAAAAGCCGTAATACCTGTCGCAGGGCTAGGAACGCGTATGTTGCCAGCCACCAAAGCCATTCCAAAAGAAATGTTGCCGTTGGTTGATAAGCCACTGATCCAATATGTTGTGAATGAATGCATTGCTGCAGGGATTAACGAAATAATTCTGGTTACACATTCTTCAAAAAACTCTATCGAAAACCATTTCGACACCAGTTTTGAATTAGAAGCAATGCTGGAAAAACGCGTTAAGCGTCAGCTTCTAGCTGAAGTGCAGTCTATTTGTCCTAAGCATGTTACCATCATGCAAGTTCGTCAGGGATTAGCGAAAGGTTTAGGCCATGCGATCCTGTGCGCATATCCACTGGTTGGCGATGAGCCATTTGCCGTTATCCTGCCAGACGTGATCTTAGATGAGTACACCTCCGATCTAAGTAAAGACAACTTGAGTGAGATGCTGTCTCGTTATGAAGCAACAGGCCATAGCCAAATTATGGTTGAGCCAGTACCGATGGAAGATGTTTCTAACTACGGCGTTGCAGATTGCAGCGGCGTTGAGCTGAAGGCGGGTGAGAGCACTCCGATGAAAGCGGTAGTTGAGAAACCGGCACGCGATAAGGCACCGTCAAACTTGTCTATCGTAGGTCGCTACGTGCTATCACCAGAGATTTGGCCACTGCTGTCTAAGACACCTCCAGGCGCTGGCGAAGAAATCCAATTAACAGACGCGATTGCGATGTTAATGAAGAAAGAAACCGTTGAGGCTTATCATCTGAAAGGTCTGAGCCATGACTGCGGAAATAAAATGGGTTACATGCAGGCGTTTGTTGAATATGGCATGCGCCACGCTTCTTTAGGTAAAGAATTCACCACGTGGTTAAAGTCGTTAGACTTGAACGACTAAAGGCCATCATGGCTAAAGAAACTTTGTAAAGGATGCCTAGGCATCCTTTTTTTATGCGAGCTATCTTAGCAATGTGAGGCCACTTAAATAATTTTCTAAGCAAATAATGACTAAATGTATGACCTCTTTGATTTAATCCCCATCCCGTGGTTTCTCAAGCCTTCTAAAGAGCGCCTAGAAGCATCAAAAGATAAGTCTTTTTTAATAATGATGTCTCGCTAAAAAGCATTTCTCTTGAATTAAGGCGATACGGGAACAATCCCATACCTTGTTTGTGGTATATGTTGGGTAGTAAATCAAAAAATATTAACTTTACTGAAGATTGATTATATCAATATAGCCATAGTTACTGTTGTTTATTACTCAGATGTTTACTATCAATTTAAGGTATTTTAAATGCATGGTTATCACCTGTTTCCATACCTACTGCCACGATGAGAAATTAATGTAGAGGGGCGTAATTACAGGAATGACTACAGCGTGAAAGATAAGTCCTACAGCGGTGTAGGAGCGCTGCTGTAAATTCACAGAAGAGGGCATGTAGTGCTAGACGGTGTTTTCTGATCCATATTGTTACTGGCAGTAGTATGGCTTCTGGTGCCATGCTATCCAAAATGGATTTTAAAAATCGAATTTATTTAAGTGCAAAGAATGAAATGCTATACAACAGAGTTTAGATGCATAAGACCATAGACGAATTAAGGGCAAAAAAATAGCCTCATAAGAGGCTATTTATACAGATTTAGATGTAATGCTTAGAAGAAGATTACAGCAGGAAATCGTCCAGAGACTTACCTTGTTCTTCGATAGCTTGCTTAATCACAGCTGGAGTACGGCCTTGGCCAGTCCAGGTTTTAGTTTCGCCATTTTCATCAACATACTGGTATTTAGCAGGGCGAGCAGCACGTTTTGCTTTACCCGCTACTTTACCAGCAGCCATGCTTTGCAGCAGTTCATTAGGATCGATACCGTCAGCAATCAGCATTTCGCGGTATTGCTGTAATTTACGAGTACGTTCTTCGATCTCAGCTTGTGCCTGACTATCTTCTTCACGACGTTCGTTTACAACAACTTCCAATTTCTCCAGCATTTCTTCTAGAGTTTCTAAAGTACATTCTCTAGCCTGAGCACGAAGAGTACGGATGTTGTTCAGAATTTTTAATGCTTCGCTCATTGTCCTAATCTCAAATTATATTGGTGGGGGGCGTCTCGATTATAATAGAGTGCCAGTTTATTTAACGCAATAGTGAATTTTGTAAGATTAGCAAAATATTTCGTAATATAAGCAAATAATGCTTCTTTAAACACTATAACGAATATAGCTACTTGTTATTCAGATTACAACATCAGGTTCAAAGAGGCTAGGGCGCCAAACCGAAGTCTATTAAAATATAATCGTGTTGACGGTATTGTTATGTTTCACAGTAGATATTTTTTGTTGATTAAATCTACAGATCTTTAAGCTTGGTCACACTCCTCATTGCTAATATAAGGCAAAAACCGGTGAGAATTATCGGAAAAACGAGTGTACTAAAGTCCTTTATAGTAACGATCCCATCAATTAGCAAAATCAGAGTTCGGTGTAACATCATTTCTTAACAGAGTGTTGTGTCCCTCTCATTTTTAGACAAAATATTGTTTTATCAGATATTGATATAGATTCAGGCTTTAAGAATAACGTCTTTGGCTAGACGTTTTTTTTCATAATTTTATGCCATCATCGCGACGTTGGCTGTGATAAAATCCGGCCAGTTACGCGATTCTATATGGGGCTTAGAGCAGGCTGTGGCACAACTATATTTTTATTATTCAGCGATGAATGCGGGCAAATCAACGGCGTTACTTCAATCTTCCTATAACTATCAGGAACGAGGAATGCGCACGCTGGTGTTTACCGCAGAAATTGACAATCGTTTTGGTGTGGGAAAAGTGAGCTCGCGTATTGGTCTGAGTTCACAGGCTCAACTTTATAATAGCGAAACACCTTTGTTCGATATGATTCGGCAGGAAAATGATCTTTTGCCTGTGAACTGCGTGTTAGTGGATGAGTGTCAATTCCTGACCAAAGATCAGGTTAATCAACTTTCCGATGTAGTCGATAGCTTAGATATTCCAGTGTTGTGCTATGGACTGAGAACCGATTTTCGCGGTGAATTGTTTGGCGGAAGCCAATATCTATTAGCTTGGGCTGATAAATTGGTTGAGCTTAAAACGATTTGCCACTGCGGGCGCAAAGCAAATATGGTGCTACGTCTAGATGAGCACGGTAAAGCGTTAAAAGACGGCGAGCAGGTTGTGATTGGTGGTAATGAAAGCTATGTCTCAGTCTGTCGTAAGCATTATAAAGACGCGCTAGCGTGATACTCGGTGTGAGCGTAGGCAAAGTATAGATATTGATGCACACGTCTTCTCAGGGCGTGTGCTGAATGATAAACCAATCCCCTTAGTTCAAGTTTACGCATTGATGATGCCACTCTCGCTATATATCAACGCCGTTGCCGGTGTAAGGGCATCGATCTTTAACGCCTTCTATATTTCATTTCCCTAATTCCCCATCTTTAATCCCAAATCAGATTCGCGGTGCTGGCCGAATATTGCTCTGTGAGGTCCAATGTTTGGATGTTGAGTTGCGTGTTCGTTTATATGCATTTCTATTTATGATGATAGAAGGACATTAAGAGAATAGTGGGTATCAATAGGCACAAAAAAACCCGCCAGCGGCGGGTTTTCGTATAACAGAATCTAATTATTTCTTAGATTTTTTCTCAGCTTTGGCGGCAGGTGCTTTTACGGCTTCAGCTTCGAGTGATTCGCTGAACTCACGGCCGTAGAAAGTATCCATCAGAATTTGCTTCAGTTCTGAGATCAGCGGGTAGCGTGGGTTAGCTCCGGTACACTGGTCATCGAATGCATCTTCAGACAGTTTGTCAACTTTAGCCAAGAAGTCAGCTTCTTGAACGCCAGCTTCACGGATAGATGCTGGAATGCCCAGATCTGCCTTGATGTTGTCCAACCATGCCAACAGTTTTTCAATCTTCGCAGCAGTACGGTCGCCCGGTGCGCTCAGACCTAAATGGTCTGCGATTTCAGCATAGCGGCGACGAGCCTGAGGGCGGTCGTACTGGCTGAAAGCAGTCTGCTTAGTTGGGTTATCGTTCGCGTTGTAGCGGATAACGTTAGAAATCAGCAGGGCGTTTGCTAAGCCGTGTGGAATATGGAACTCAGAACCCAGCTTGTGGGCCATGGAGTGGCATACACCCAAGAAGGCGTTGGCAAAAGCGATACCTGCGATAGTTGCCGCATTGTGAACACGCTCACGTGCAACTGGGTTTTTAGCCCCTTCATGGTAGCTTGCTGGCAGGTTTTCTTTCAGCAGCTTCAGCGCTTGCAGAGCCTGACCGTCAGAGTATTCGTTAGCCAGAACAGATACGTAAGCTTCCAGAGCATGAGTTACGGCATCCAGACCACCGAACGCACACAGTGATTTTGGCATGTTCATCACTAAGTTCGCATCAACGATCGCCATGTCTGGTGTCAATGCATAGTCAGCCAGTGGGTATTTCTGGCCTGTTGCATCGTCGGTGACCACGGCAAACGGAGTGACTTCTGAACCGGTACCTGAAGTGGTGGTGACGGCGATCATTTTCGCTTTCACGCCCATTTTAGGGAACTTGTAGATACGCTTACGTATATCCATGAAGCGCAGTGCCAGTTCTTCAAAGTGAGTTTCAGGATGTTCGTACATCACCCACATAATTTTCGCTGCGTCCATTGGTGAACCACCGCCCAACGCGATAATCACGTCTGGTTTGAAGGAGTTCATCAGCTCTGCACCTTTACGTACGATGCTCAGCGTTGGGTCAGCTTCAACTTCGAAGAAGACTTCAGTTTCGATACCGTGGCCTTTCAGGACTTTAGTGATCTGATCTGCGTAACCATTGTTGAACAGGAAGCGGTCAGTCACGATGAAGGCACGTTTTGCACCATCAGATGCTACTTCATCCAGCGCGATTGGCAGAGAGCCACGGCGGAAGTAGATAGATTTCGGAAGTTTATGCCACAACATGTTTTCTGCTCGCTTCGCCACGGTTTTTTTGTTCATCAGGTGTTTAGGCCCGACGTTTTCAGAGATGGAGTTACCACCCCAAGAACCACAACCCAGAGTCAAAGATGGAGCAAGTTTGAAGTTATACAGGTCACCGATACCACCTTGAGAAGCAGGGGTGTTGATCAGGATACGTGCAGTCTTCATTTTTTCGCCGAAGTAATTTACACGCTCAGGCTGGTTATCCTGATCGGTGTACAGGCAAGAGGTATGGCCGATACCACCCATCTCAACCAATTTCTCAGCTTTAGTGACAGCTTCTTCAAAGTTTTTAGCGCGGTACATTGCCAGCGTTGGAGACAGTTTTTCATGAGCGAATGGTTCAGACTCATCAACAACTTTCACTTCACCAATGAGGATCTTGGTGGTCGCTGGAACAGTAATGCCGGCCATTTTTGCAATTTCAGTGGCTGGCTGACCTACGATAGCCGCGTTCAGGCCGCCATTTTTCAGGATGATATCCTGAACGGCTTTCAATTCTTTACCTTGCAGCATGTAACCGCCGTGAGTGGCGAAACGCTCACGTACTGCGTCATACACGGAGTCAACCACGATAACAGACTGTTCTGAAGCACAGATCACGCCGTTGTCGAAGGTTTTAGACATCAAGATAGAAGCAACAACACGTTTAATGTCGGCAGTTTCGTCAACAACAACCGGTGTGTTACCTGCACCAACGCCGATAGCAGGCTTACCAGAGCTATACGCTGCTTTAACCATGCCCGGGCCACCGGTGGCCAGAATCAGGTTAATGTCTGGGTGATGCATCAGTTGATTAGACAGTTCAACGCTTGGTTGATCGATCCAGCCGATGATATCTTTTGGCGCGCCAGCTGCGATAGCTGCCTGCAGAACGATATCTGCCGCTTTATTCGTCGCATTTTTGGCACGAGGGTGCGGAGAGAAGATGATACCGTTACGGGTTTTCAGGCTGATAAGTGCCTTGAAGATTGCAGTGGACGTCGGGTTAGTTGTTGGCACGATACCGCAGATGATACCGATAGGTTCTGCGATAGTGATAGTACCGAACGTGTCATCCTGAGACAGGATGCCACAGGTTTTTTCATCTTTATAAGCGTTATAGATATATTCGGATGCAAAGTGGTTTTTAATCACTTTATCTTCCACGATACCCATACCTGATTCCTCAACGGCTAATTTAGCCAACGGGATACGGGCATCAGCAGCAGCCAGAGCGGCGGCGCGGAAGATTTTATCTACTTGCTCTTGAGTGTAATTGGCAAACTCACGCTGGGCTTTTTTAACACGTGCTACTAACGCATCTAGTTCAGCGATATTGGTTACAGCCATAATGCTCTCCTGATAATGTTAAACTTTTTTAGTCAATGAGCCGCACAAGCAACAAGTATAGACAGATAAATGTGCTCTCTTTCAGAAACTTCACTTACTGAAAAGTTCCCGTTGGCTGATTTGCTAAAACAGCTTAGCTAGCAGTGGAGAAGTAAAGCCTGTGTTAAACATGAACGGTTTGGCTTTCTGCTAATCAGTGGGCCAGATGATAATAGCAGGCCTTTACTGTGACTCTGAGCTTACCCATTCTTAGGTAGTTGTTTTGTGATTTGAATCACAAAAATGCCAAGCTGACACCTTTCAGCAATATGATACTGAGAGTCTTTATCATTAACGGGCAAAAGCGTCGAATTTTGCAGCGAAGTATCGATAAAATAAAACAATTTTGCAACAATGAGCCTCTTTTTACGCTTCTGAGTAAATGGAGTAAGAAATTAATACATTGAGCATAGATCGGGGCCATTATTTCCATTACATTACGCCGCAAGAACGTATCACTTCTATTGTGATTTGCTAACATTGTTCACCAAGTGGGTTTGCTAGTGACAATGTTGAAAATGACAGTCGCATTATTAATCTGGTTTTGGAGAGCATGGTGAGCCAGTCTTTGCTGGATTTATCTGGTTACATTAAGTTTTTTGTTGGTCTCTTCGCGTTGGTAAACCCAGTAGGTATTCTGCCGGTGTTTATTAGCATGACGAGCTATCAGGCGGTTGCGGCACGCAACAAAACCAATCTGACGGCCAATACGTCAGTTGCCATCATTTTGATCTCTTCTTTATTGCTGGGCGATTCAATATTGATGTTCTTCGGCATCTCGATTGATTCCTTCCGTATTGCGGGGGGCATCTTGGTGGTGACCATTGCGATGTCGATGATTAGCGGGAAACTGGGCGAAGATAAGCAGAATAAACAAGAAAAATCAGAAACTGCGATCCGAGAAAATGTAGGCGTTGTACCGTTGGCATTGCCATTAATGGCTGGACCCGGCGCAATCAGCTCAACGATTGTTTGGAGTTCTCGCTACCACGGTTGGCAAAACCTGCTTGGGTTTTCTCTGGCCATTATTCTGTTTGCGTTCTGTTGTTGGCTACTATTTAGGGCTGCACCGTTGCTGGTCCGCTTGCTCGGTCAAACAGGCATTAACGTCATCACGCGAATCATGGGTTTGCTATTAATGGCGTTAGGTATTGAATTTATTGTTACAGGCCTGCGATCTATATTCCCCGGACTGTTATAACCCATCAAATATCACGATATGATGAAACCGCTGTCGGCGTTGCCGATGGCGGTTTTTTTCACTGGGCCGCATACTTACTTCAATAGTGTGTTGTTTCGCACTTCAGCCATAAACCTGCGTTATTTCAATAAGTTTGTTTTACTTACGTGATGATTTATTGACGTAATGAGCACAAATTTTGTTCAAAAAATCACATCACAACATTCTGCTGAAACCCGTTATTAACGGGCTTATAGAATGCTCATAAGATCATCAATGGTTGAATCTTCTTACATTTGTTAATTTAACGATGTATTACTTCATAACTTTCCTTAAGCCTGAATGATTTGCTTTATAACATGGCTTGAAGAAAAGATATTATGTTATATCAGCGAGTTATCATTGATCTTTCCCCTCCCTCAGTGCAGTCTGTCAGAAGGCTAGAGTCGTAATAAAGAGAATTGCGTAACATTTCTATAAAAATAATTAGCAGTGATTTTAACCATCTGTTAGCTTCTGGGCATAATCACTGCGCTTAGCGTTGATGAGACAACTTTGTGCTGAAGCATTACCAGAAAAAGCGCCGCTGAATATTTCTGTGTCTGACCTGAGTCAAAGATTGCTATCGCTAAAAGTTCTAGATCTGAAACAGTAATGACGTTTTAAAACCACCTATCATGTCGGCAACTTCGTTCCTTGCTGATCTGGCCATAAAGCTAACAAAAGTTGGCATGTCCTCATGGACATCTTATTAAAGGGGAGTGGGTATACAATGAGCAAACACATCAAAAAGAATTTACTGGCCGTAAGCGTTATGGCGGCATTGGGCATGTTTAGTATTGCGCAGGTCCAGGCGGCGGATGTTCCTGCCGGTGTTAAGCTGGCCGATAAACAAGAGCTGGTCAAAAATAACGGTTCTGAAGTTCAGTCATTAGACCCGCATAAAATTGAAGGCGTACCCGAAAACAACGTCACTAATGACTTGATGGAAGGTTTAACCCAGCACGATCCTCAGGGGAAAACTATCCCAGGCACGGCGGTGAGTTGGGACAATAAAGATTTTAAAGTATGGACTTTCCATATTCGCCCTGATGCCAAATGGTCAAATGGTCAGCCTGTTACCGCAGAAGATTTTGTTTATAGCTGGCAGCGTATTGTTGATCCAAAAACCGCATCGCCGTACGCCAGCTATCTGCAATACGCTCACGTTGAAAACGTAGACGACATTATTGCGGGAAAAAAAGATAAATCGACGCTGGGCGTGAAAGCGCTTGATGATAAAACTTTCCAAATTACCTTAACCGAGCCCGTACCGTATTTAGCAGAAATGACGTCGCATTACGCCATGAAACCGGTGAACAAAGCCGTGGTGGAAAAATTTGGCGACAAATGGACGCTGCCTGAAAACTACGTGAGCAACGGCGCTTATAAATTAAAAGATTGGGTCGTTAACGAGCGTATTGTCTTAGAGCGTAACCCTGAATATTGGGACAATGCGAAAACCGTTATTAATAAAGTCACGTTCCTGCCTATTGCTTCTGAAGTGACCGACGTCAACCGCTACCGTACCGGCGAAATCGATGTCACCTATAATAATATGCCAATCGAACTATTCCAGAAGTTGAAAAAAGAGATCCCGCAGGAAGTTAAAGCCGATCCCTATCTGTGCACTTACTACTATGAAATTAATAACCAGAAGCCACCATTTAACGATGAGCGCGTGCGTGAGGCCCTTAAGTTAGGGATGGACCGCGATATTATCGTTAACAAAGTCAAAAACCAGGGCGATCTGCCAGCCTACAGCTTTACCCCTCCTTATACCGATGGCGCTAAGTTAACCCCGCCTGAGTGGTTTGGTTGGTCACAGGAAAAACGTAATGAAGAGGCGAAGAAGTTACTCGCCGCTGCGGGCTATGGCCCAGATAAACCACTGACGTTTAACCTGTTGTACAACACCTCCGATTTGCATAAAAAACTGGCGATTGCCGCAGCTTCTATTTGGAAGAAAAATCTGGGTGTGAACGTTAAGTTGGAAAACCAAGAGTGGAAAACGTTCTTGGATACCCGTCATCAGGGCACCTATGATGTTTCGCGTGCGGGCTGGTGTGCCGATTACAACGAGCCAAGTTCATTCCTGAACATGATGCTGTCTGACAGCAGCAGTAACACGCCTCACTATAAGAGCGCAGCCTTTGATAAAATCATGGCTGGCGCACTGCAAACCAACAGCAAAGAGGCGCGAGCCGCCGTTTATCAACAGGCTGAACAGCAGCTTGATAAAGATTCTGCCATTGTCCCTGTCTATTACTACGTTAATGCGCGTCTGGTGAAACCCTATGTAGGCGGTTATACCGGTAAAGATCCGCAAGATAACGTATACGATAAAAACTTGTACATTATTCAGCACTAATATATGTAAATTTATCAACGCCGTAGCAAATAAGGCTACGGCGTTGATAGCCGATATAGAAGTAGCAGTGGCAGGGTAACCTCGCCACTTTTCAAAAATATAATCAGCCATAAGGCTGAAGTGCAGGGCTAGGGCAATGTTAAAATTTATCTTTCGGCGCTTGCTTGAGGCGATACCGACGCTATTTATCCTGATCACCATCTCATTCTTCATGATGCGCTTAGCGCCGGGTAGCCCATTTACCGGTGAACGCGCTTTGCCGCCAGAAGTTTTGGCTAATATCGAAGCGAAATATCATCTTAACGATCCTATCTGGAAACAATACGGACATTATTTAGTGCAATTAGGCCACGGTGATTTTGGCCCCTCATTTAAATATAAAGATTATTCCGTTAATGATTTGGTGAGCGCGTCGTTTCCTGTTTCGGCCAAATTAGGTTTTGCAGCCTTTTTATTGGCGGTAGTTTTTGGTGTGACGGCGGGCGTGTTAGCTGCGCTAAAACAAAATAGCAAATGGGATTATGCGGTTATGGGGGTGGCCATGACCGGTATTGTCATCCCCAGTTTCGTGGTTGCGCCGTTATTGGTGTTAATTTTTGCCATTCAGCTGAAATGGCTGCCGGGAGGCGGGTGGAACGGCGGGGCGCTCAAGTTTATGATTTTGCCAATGGTGGCACTCTCATTAGCTTATATCGCCAGCATCGCGCGTATTACCCGTGGCTCCATGATTGAAGTTTTGCATTCCAACTTTATTCGTACCGCACGGGCGAAAGGCTTACCGATGCGTCGCATTATTTTGCGTCACGCATTGAAACCTGCGTTGCTGCCAGTGCTCTCGTATTTAGGCCCAGCCTTTGTCGGTATTATTACGGGTTCGATGGTTATCGAAACTATTTATGGATTGCCGGGTATCGGCCAGCTGTTTGTTAACGGTGCGCTGAACCGTGACTACTCCTTGGTGTTGAGCCTAACCATTTTGGTTGGCGCGCTGACCATCCTGTTTAACGCGATTGTCGATGTGCTTTATGCCGTCATCGATCCGAAAATCCGTTACTGATTCGGGAGATCGCAAATGTTACTGAATAAAAAAAATGCGCAGGTGGTCGAAAATTTCGGTGAACAACTGGAAGTGGAAGGTCGTAGCCTGTGGCAAGATGCGCGCCGTCGTTTCGTTCATAACCGCGCCGCGTTGGCGAGCCTGTTTGTACTGAGCCTGATCGCGCTATTTGTGATTTTTGCCCCGATGCTATCGCAATTTGCCTATGACGACACCGATTGGGGAATGATGTCATCGGCGCCAGATATGGAGTCAGGCCACTACTTTGGCACGGATTCTTCCGGGCGTGATTTGCTGGTGCGCGTGGCGATTGGCGGCCGTATTTCGTTAATGGTAGGGATTGCGGCGGCGCTGGTTGCGGTGGTCGTTGGCACCTTGTATGGCGCGATGGCCGGTTACGTGGGTGGCAAAACCGACTCGGTGATGATGCGCCTGCTCGAGATCCTCAACTCCTTCCCATTCATGTTTTTCGTGATTTTGCTGGTGACCTTCTTTGGGCAAAATATCCTGCTGATCTTTGTGGCGATCGGCATGGTGTCGTGGTTGGACATGGCGCGTATCGTGCGTGGACAAACGCTGAGTTTGAAGCGCAAAGAGTTTATTGAAGCGGCGCTGGTGGGCGGTGTATCCACACGCAAAATTGTCACTCGCCATATTGTTCCCAACGTGCTGGGCGTGGTAGTGGTGTATGCCTCTTTATTGGTGCCAAGCATGATTTTGTTTGAATCCTTCCTCAGCTTCTTAGGGCTAGGGACTCAAGAACCGTTGAGCAGCTGGGGCGCGTTGCTGAGCGATGGCGCCAACTCAATGGAAGTGTCTCCGTGGTTGCTGATGTATCCGGCTGCGTTTCTAGTTGTGACGCTATTCTGTTTCAACTTTATCGGCGATGGTCTACGTGACGCCCTCGACCCGAAAGATCGTTAAGGAGTTTACGATGATGACAACAGATAAAAGCGCAGAGCGGCTGCTGGCGGTAAAAGATCTCCGCGTCACCTTCACCACCAACGACGGCGATGTCACGGCGGTCAACGATTTAAACTTCTCGCTGCGAGCGGGTGAAACGCTCGGTATCGTTGGCGAGTCGGGTTCAGGGAAATCACAAACGGCGTTTGCGCTGATGGGATTGTTGGCACAAAACGGCAGTATCGGCGGCTCCGCGTTGTTCAACGGACGTGAAATACTCAATCTACCGGAGAAGCAGCTCAATAAACTGCGCGCCGAAGAGATTGCAATGATCTTCCAAGATCCGATGACCTCTCTGAACCCTTACATGCGCGTCGGCGAACAGCTGATGGAAGTGCTGATGCTGCATAAAGGCATGAGCAAAGCGCAGGCTTTCGAAGAATCGGTGCGTATGCTGGATGCGGTAAAAATGCCGGAAGCGCGCAAGCGCATGCGCATGTTCCCGCATGAGTTTTCCGGCGGTATGCGTCAGCGCGTGATGATTGCCATGGCGCTACTGTGTCGGCCTAAACTGTTGATCGCTGATGAACCCACCACGGCATTGGACGTTACGGTGCAGGCACAAATTATGACGCTGCTCAATGAGTTGAAAAGCGAGTTTAATACCGCGATTATCATGATCACTCACGATCTGGGCGTGGTGGCGGGCATCTGCGACAAAGTGTTGGTGATGTATGCCGGGCGAACCATGGAATACGGTCAAGCACGCGACGTATTTTATTCGCCTAGCCATCCCTATTCGATTGGCCTGCTAAACGCAGTGCCGCGTTTAGACGGCGAAAATGAATCTCTGCTAACCATCCCTGGTAATCCACCCAATCTGTTGCGCTTGCCGAAAGGCTGCCCATTCCAGCCGCGTTGTCCTCACTCTACTGAGCAGTGTATGCAAATGCCGCCGCTGGAGTCATTTGGGGAAGGGCGTTTACGCGCCTGTTTTAGAACCGTGGAGGAATTGGCATGAGCAACGAAGACAAAAAAGTATTGCTCGAAGTTGCCGATCTGAAGGTTCACTTCGAGATAAAAGACAACAAGGCGTGGTTCTGGCAACCAGCCAAAACCTTGAAAGCGGTCGACGGTGTGACGTTGCGCCTGTATGAAGGCGAAACCCTAGGCGTGGTTGGTGAATCGGGCTGCGGTAAATCAACGCTGGCGCGTGCATTAATCGGTTTAGTGAAAGCGACCGATGGCCGCGTGGCGTGGCTCGGTAAGAGTCTGCTGGGCATGGACGCCAAACATTGGCATGAAGTCCGTCACGATATCCAGATGATTTTCCAAGATCCGCTGGCATCGCTGAACCCGCGCATGACCATCGGTGAAATCATTGCGGAGCCGCTGCGGACATATCATCCCAAAATGGCGCGCAGCGAGGTGAAAGATCGCGTCAGAAATATGATGATGAAAGTGGGGTTATTGCCGAACCTGATTAACCGCTATCCTCATGAATTCTCGGGCGGTCAGTGCCAGCGCATCGGGATTGCTCGAGCACTGATATTGGAACCCAAGCTGATTATTTGTGATGAGCCGGTTTCCGCGCTCGATGTGTCGATTCAGGCGCAGGTTGTTAACCTGCTACAGCAGCTTCAGCGAGAAATGGGGCTTTCGCTGATCTTTATCGCGCACGATCTTGCCGTGGTGAAACACATTTCCGACCGCGTTCTGGTGATGTATCTCGGCCACGCGGTTGAGCTCGGCACCTATGATGAGGTGTATCACAATCCTCAGCACCCTTACACTAAAGCGCTGATGTCTGCGGTGCCGGTTCCTGACCCAGATTTAGAGCGCAATAAAAAAATTCAGCTCTTGGAAGGCGAGCTACCTTCGCCGATCAATCCACCATCAGGCTGCGTGTTCCGTACACGCTGCCCAATTGCTGGGCCAGAATGCGCATTAACGCGGCCGTTAATGGAGGGGAGTTTCCGCCATGCGGTTTCGTGTTTGAAGGTGGATCCTCTCTAGTTAGACCGCCTCACTTGCGATGGAGCACAAGGACGTGCTCCTTCAACGCTGATACCCGTGATACGTCAAGCAACTTTAATTATGACGGCGATAGAACAAGAAACACCGCGCGATTTCGGCTGATTTTCCCTCACTTGATGATTTGTCTCCCTCTCAGGCTTGAAAGCCGAGCTCGCTCTACTCATACTGCAAGCACAAGATTTTTATCTCAATTGATTGCTAAAGGATATTCGTCATGGCAGAAGAAACTATTTTCAGCAAAATTATTCGTCGTGAGATCCCGTCAGATATCGTTTATCAGGACGACTTAGTAACTGCATTCCGTGATATTTCTCCACAGGCACCTAGCCATATTCTCATTATTCCAAACCAGCTGATCCCAACGGTGAATGACGTTAAGCCAGAAGATGAAGCGGCGCTGGGCAGAATGGTCACCGTAGCGGCAAAAATTGCCCAGCAGGAAGGCATTGCTGAAGATGGCTATCGCCTGATTATCAACTGCAACCGTCATGCGGGGCAGGAGGTTTATCACATCCACATGCATTTGTTGGGCGGCCGTTCATTAGGTCCTTTGCTCGCTCGTTAATGTCATCCTGCCGCGTTTTGCTAGGCAGAAAATATTCAGTTGGAGTTCACCGTTATGCGATTCTCATTATCCAGATGTACATTGACGGTGATCTTGCCGCTGGCATTACTCGCAGGGTGTAGCACGCCGAGCCACATCGCCGTCAGCGATGGGCAGCGAGTGGTGATGGATCCTTCGGTACTCACGGCAGGCGTGACGGCGGATAATCCAACCGTATCGTCGGGGGATATCTATCCTGTGGCCAGCGCCGTGGTTAATTATGGTGAAGAGCAACAGCCTGTCACGCTGAACTACCGTTTTTATTGGTATGACGCCAAAGGTCTGGATATCTTCCCACACGAACCACCGCGGACGATTAAGCTAAACCCAGGCCAAGAAGTGCGTCTGGAATCCACCAGCGCGAATACCCGAGCAAAACAGGTACGTCTCTACCTCTATCTATAAATTAAGCCACAACCTCATGGGAGAGGGATGATGAAGAAGCTTTTAGGTGTGACATTCGCGGCGATGGTGCTGGCGGGTTGTCAAACGATCACTCAACAAGGTAGTGAAACCACCACCGAACCAGAAAAGCCAACGCAAACACAGCCGCCGGTGACGGCACCGACCACACCGCCCGAACAGCCACCGGTGACTACGGTGCCAACGCCGCCGAAGGTACAAAGCTTCAACTGGAGCGCTAGTCTAACGCCGCTGATTAATCAGATGCTAGGCTCGCCAGACGTCACCGCGGGCAGCGTTTTGCTGGTGGATAACGTGCAAAACCAAACCAACGGTAGCTTGCAGGTATCAAACGCCACGGCTGAATTGAAAAAGGCGCTGCAGCAGGGCAATAAATTTACGCTGGTTCCCGCTAATCAGGTTACCAGTGCCAAACAGTCACTGGGCTTATCTGCCGAAGATAGCTTAGGTTCACGCCGTAAAGCGATTGGTTTAGCGCGCATTGTAAACGCTCAATACGTGCTGTATAGCACGGTAGAGGGCGACGTACAGTCACCTAAAGTGGCGATGCAGCTGATGCTGGTGCAAACCGGTGAGATTATCTGGTCTGGCAATGGGGCCGTGACACGCTGATTCTATGTCGAATGCTTTTCACCCTTCGTTGATTTCTGTGCGGGCCGTTCTGGCCCGCTGTTTTCCATCTGTAGCACCGCATGAGTGGCAGCTTTCGCCGGTTGAAGGTTTAACCGGCGTGAATTGGAAGGCAAAACTGAGTGACGGTGTCACTTATTTAATTCGTCCCCAAACCGTAGAAAAAGCGCAACTAGGCATCGAGCGCAAACGTGAGGCTCATGCATTACAGCTAGCGGCGGGTTATGACCTCGCGCCACAAAGCTTAGGGCTGCACGATGGTTGGTTAGTCACTGAGTGGCTTTCGGGCGACGTTCTCAGCGAAACAACCTATCAGCCGCATCTGCAAGCTTTAGCCGAAAAAATCGTTACGCTGCATAATATAAAACCCTGCGGGCAGGCGCGGGATTTTCATAGTCATTGCCAATCCTACTGCCAACTAAGTTCCCACCAGCGAGTGACGCCGCAAGGATTAAGAATTCATCAGTACTGGCAGTCTCGCCACGTCCCTCAGCCGTTGAAAATTGCCATGCTGCACATGGATATTCATCCGGGTAATATCGTTTTGACGAGTCACGGGCTGCGGTTGATCGATTGGGAGTATGCTGCGGTGGGCGATATTGCTTTGGATCTGGCCGCCATGTACCGTAGTTTCGGTTGGGAGTATGCACAGCGACGCGATTTTACTCAGCGATACGTGCGGGCCGGAGGCTATTGCGATGCGAAAAAATTGCAACAGCATGTTGAGCAATGGCTGCCGCGCGTCGATTATATGGCATGGTTATGGTATGAAGTGCGTTGGCAACAATCAAAACAGAATTCATTTCGTGAGACCGCCAATCTGTTGCTTTCACAGCTAAAAATGGGAAAGTAGCACAGATGCGGTATGCGCGATAAAAACACTGACGGCGTGAAATCACGCCATCACGCAATATAGTTAATATCTACACCCTGAATAATTGGCGTAGCCAACATGGATGCAGCTTCAAATTATGATGGGTATAAAGGAGAATCCCTGTGGGTCCTGTAATGTTGGATGTGGCAGCCTATGAACTGGATGCTGAAGAGCGTGAGATTTTGCAGCATCCGCTGGTAGGCGGTCTGATTTTATTTACCCGAAACTTCCATGATGCCGAGCAGCTTCGTGAGCTGGTGCGCCAGATCCGTGAGGCGTCACGCAATCGTCTGGTTATTGCCGTGGATCAGGAAGGCGGCCGAGTGCAGCGCTTTCGCCAAGGCTTTACGCGACTGCCCGCTGCGCAGTCTTTTGCCGCAATAAATAGCGATGCAGAGGGGCGCCGATTAGCGCAGGAAGCGGGCTGGTTGATGGCCAACGAAATGATGGCGATGGATATCGATATCAGCTTTGCGCCTGTTCTGGATCTCGGCCACGGCAGCGCCGCCATTGGTGAACGTTCTTTCCATGAAGATCCGCAGATTGCGATTCGTATGGCGGAAAGCTTCATCGATGGCATGCATGAAGCTGGCATGAAAACCACGGGCAAGCATTTCCCCGGGCATGGCGCAGTCACCGCAGACTCGCATAAAGAAACGCCGATAGATCCGCGTCCGCTGGAAGAAATCATTAATCATGATATGGTTATTTTTAACCAGTTGAATTCACGCGCTAAGCTCGACGCAATTATGCCGGCTCATGTGATTTACCCAGCGGCGGATAGTCTTCCGGCCAGCGGTTCGCCATACTGGCTGAAGCAGGTATTACGCCAGCAGCTTGGCTTTAACGGCGTGATATTCTCTGATGACCTGTCAATGGAAGGCGCTGCGGTAATGGGTAGCTACGCTGAACGCGGGCAAGCCTCGCTGGATGCGGGCTGCGATATGATTCTGGTGTGTAATCATCGCGCAGGCGCGGTGAGCGTGTTAGATAATTTGGCGCCGATCACCGCAGAACGCGTTAGCGCCCTGTATCATAATGGTAAATTTACACGTGAAGAGTTAATGGCTTCACCGCGTTGGAAAACGGCGCATCAAGAGCTGGAGCAACTTCATCTGCGTTGGGAAGAGAGCAAAGCATAAGCTCGACGCTCAAATGACAATAACGCAAAGCGGCTGAGGGTTAGCCGCTTTTTGGGAGCAGTGAGAACATGATTATTTATCTTCACGGTTTTGATTCCACCAGTCCGGGCAATCACGAAAAGGTGATGCAGCTGCAATTCATCGACCCCGACGTGCGTTTAATTAGCTACAGCACCCGTCACCCTCGTCATGATATGCAGCATCTTTTGAAAGAAGTCGATAAAGTGGTTCAGCAGGCAGGCGATAGCCATGCGCTGATTTGCGGCGTTGGGCTCGGCGGTTTTTGGGCTGAGCGTATCGGCTATCTGTGCGGTATTCGACAGGTGATGTTCAATCCTAATTTGTTCCCGCAGGAAAATATGGTGGGTCAGATTGACCGTCCAGAAGAGTATTTGGATATTGCGACCAAGTGCGTTGAAAACTTCCGTGAGAAGAATCGCGAACGGTGTTTAGCGGTGCTTTCTCGCACCGATGAAGTGCTAGACAGCCAGCGTAGCGCTGAATATTTGCAGCCGTTCTATGAAATTATTTGGGATGAGCAGCAAACGCATAAATTTAAAAGTTTGTCGCAGCACCTGCAAAAAATCCGCGCGTTCAAAACGGTTTCTTGATGATTTTTGTTGTTTGATAATTCCCGGCATCCACACAGGGAGGCCGGGAAAGATAGAGATTAACGGCCTGCTTTCAGCTTCTGGAAGTAATTTTCGTAAATTTCACTGGCGCTGCCCACGTCATTTTGCCATTCGCCATGGGCGATGGTTTCTGCGTCAGGGTACAGTGATTTATCGCCAGAAATTGATTTAGGCAACATCTTCTGAGCGGCTAAGTTCGGCGTTGGATAACCGATGGTTTTCGCTACCTGCACCGCGATCTCAGGGCGCAGCAGGAAGTTAATTAACTTCATCGCGCCTTCTGGGTTTTTCGCATTGGCAGGAATCGACAGGCTGTCCATCCAGAAAATCCCACCTTCTTTTGGCCAAATAACCTCGAGCGGCGTTCCAGCTTCACGAGCGACAAACGCTGAACCATTCCAAACCATGCCCAGATTCACTTCGCCTTCCATATACGGGTTGGCTGGATTATCTGAGTTGAAGGCCAACACGTTTGGCATCAGTTTTTTCAGCTCTTCATAAGCGGCTTCAATTTGTTTGGGATCGGTGGTGTTGCCCGAATACCCGAGCTTAAGCAGGGCCATTTGGAAAACCTCGCGGGCATCATCGGTCAACAGCAGGCTGCCTTTATATTCTGGTTTCCACAGATCGGCCCAGCTGGTCACGCTTTTTGGATCAATGGCATCGGAATTAACGCCGATCGCCGTCGCGCCCCAGATATACGGAATAGAATAGTCGTTCTCTGGATCGAAAGGCTTGTGCAACAGATTTGGATCTAAGTTATGGAAATTGGTCAGCTTAGATTTGTCGATCTTTTGCAGCATACCTTCTTTACTCATTTTGGAAACAAAGTAAGTGGAAGGTACAACTAAGTCATATGCGCCGCTTTTATAGGTTTTCAGCTTGGCATACATAGTTTCGTTGGACTCGTAGGTGGAATAAATCACCTTAATGCCGGTTTCCTTGGTGAACTGCTCAAGCAGTCCCGGCGGCACATATTCAGTCCAGTTATAGAAATAGACAGTGTTATTGTCATTTTCCGTTTTCGGCGCATCGGCAGCGATTGCGGCATTAACTCCCAAAGCCAACAAACCTGCGGCTACCAGAGGTGACCACTTTTTCATTCAGCGTATCCCTATAGTGAAGGTCGAAATAAAGAGAAAATCTCTATGAATCCTGAATGGAACACTTCAACAAGAACAAAACGTTTTTATGGGAGTCGCGCCATCAGGGCGGTCATTATAGGAGCCGTGGGAGTAGGGGTAAAGGTAAAGCGGGAGGAGAAAGACATTCGCGCCGCCAATCAAAAAAACAGTGGCGGCGCAGCTAATCGAGCCAAATAAATGCTTAGCCTAAGTTATCGTCAGGCGGTGGATTTTTCTTGAGTTGAATTGCATAGGCTTTTTCATGTTCCCCTTGTTTGCGGGCATAGAACATCAAAATGCTTAAGCTGATGATAAAGGTGGCGGTGAGCTTGATGTTGTCAGCGCCTGACAAAGCGATAAAGCAGAAGATACAGCCTAAGGTTGCGGCCATTACGCTCACGATATTTCTCAGCGAAGCGCCTTCCATACGAATCAACGCTACGCAGGAGTAGAAATACGGCAGCATGGTAAGCAGAACCGCGATCCCGATGAGCTCCCCAAAAATATCGGATGAGTTACTGCCTTTCGAGCTCATAAAGGTCATGAACGCCATCAACAGCGTCATTTTTATGGCTGACAAAATAATCCCTTTGCGCGGTACGCCGTGGCTATCGACCTCGCCGTAAATTTTAGGGAAGTTACCGTCACGAGCGGCGCGTACGCCAGCCTGACCGACCAACATCATCCAAGAACCTAATGCCGCTAGGCAGGCAAACGCAGTGAAAGCAGACACCACCGGAGCGGCCCAACTACCGACCATCAATGAGGTACTGGCGGCAAACGGTGCACCGGTTTTCGCCATCACTTCAGCAGGGAACATTCCGCTCATCACCTGGGTGGCTAAGATATAAACGATGCCCGCCAGCGCGGTGCCCAGCATGGTGGCGATAGGCACGGTACGCTGTGGGTTTTTAACTAAACCTGAGCTAACTGCCGCCGATTCCACGCCGACGAACGCCCATAGACAAATCAAAATGCTGTGCATAACGGCTTTGCTGTCGGTATGCGTTGAGGTGTTCCAGTTTGCCTGATAAAGCGCAGGATCAAACCAATGCCAGCCGGCAACGGCGGTGCCAATGACGGGAACTAAAACCAGAATTAGCCCCAGCGTGGTTAAGCGACTGACCCAGTTACCACCCATCATATTCACCAGCGCCATGATCCAGATAATCACAATGCTCGCGATCCCTGCGGGGATCGGGTGATTGAGCGCGGGGAAAAAGATCGAGAGATAAGCCACACCGGCCAAACAGTCGGCTAGGTTACCAATCCAGTTGGCGTGGTAGTAAAGAACGGCGGTTTGAAAACCGAATGCAGGGCCTAATCGACCCGCATAGGCGATTGGCCCACCGACCTGCGGGTCGCGAGTCGTCAAACGAGCAAAAACATACGCCAATGACATGGCGCCGATTAGAGTAATGATCCAGCCGAAGAGTGCAATAGAACCAATTTTGGCGAGGTTCGCAGGCAGGAGCGCTATACCGCTCCCCATCATGTTTCCCGCGACGATACCGGTACAGGCAATGAGCCCGATTTTTTTAGAAGACGCCATGTTAGCCCCGTTAACATCAAGCATTAGCTGTGTTCCGTCACGGCATGCTGTCGTTTTATCGAAAGAAATCCTGGATGAATTATATGACAAATTGCGACGTGGATCACACTTGCCCCAGCGTTAACGACAATGCTTTGAGCTAAAACAGTCTTGTATAGTAATTGCTGTAGGAATACACAATAAATATAGATCTTGGGGGCAATAAAGCGATCTGCTGTGTGAAGTTTTTATTGAGGGGCGGTTTTTTAGCGAATATTTCAATGGTTAAGCAAAGTTTACTG
Source organism: Hafnia alvei (assembly GCF_900095695.1). GTDB lineage: Bacteria > Pseudomonadota > Gammaproteobacteria > Enterobacterales > Enterobacteriaceae > Hafnia > Hafnia alvei_B. Next base: position 428,657 of record NZ_FMIQ01000006.1, read on the forward strand.
CCGGCCAAATAGCGACCGGCATCGTTTTTCACTCTACTTATTGGCCGTTCTATCACGCAAAATAAGCTGGCTGCCCAGAACCAAGACTAACGAAAGCACCAACAGTATAGTGGCCAATGCGTTTACCTCTGGTGAAACGCCGACTTTCACCATCGAGTAGATTTTCAGCGGTAAAATTTCATAGCTTGGCCCCGTCACGAATGATGAAACCACCACGTCATCCATGGATAGGGTAAAGCTCAGCAGCCAACCCGCAGCCACCGCCGGCATCGCCAACGGCAGGAGAATTTTTCGCAGAATTGTCACTTCACCCGCGCCCAAATCCTTTGCTGCTTCAAGCATTCGCACGTCGAAACCTTTTAAGCGCGAATACACGGTGACAACCACAAAGGGCAAGCAGAAGGTGATATGTGAGAACAGCAACGACCAAAAGCCCAAAGAGACGCCCAGCAGCATAAACAGGACTAACAGCGAAATTGCCATCACGATATCGGGCGACATCATCACCACGAAAAGCATCCCGCTAACAAACGGCTTGCCACGGAATCGGTAACGGAAAAGCGCCACCGCCGTTAACGAGCCAATGAGCGTGGCAAAAGTGGCAGAAAGGACGGCCATGGTGATGGAATGCCCAGCCGCTTGCAGCAGGCTATCATTGTTCATCAACGTGCTGTACCAATCAAAGGTGAAGCCTTTCCAATTGATGCCAAACCGCGAACTATTAAATGAGTTAGCGATCAGAATAATAATAGGGATATATAAATAGGCGTAGACGATGGACATAAATCCACCGCGCAGCAGGCGTCCGATCATTCCAGTTCCACCTTTTTATTCATCAGTTTCCCAACGCGGTAATAGATATACAGCAAGATCCCCATGACCAGCGTTAAACAGATGCTGGTGGCCGCGCCGAATGGCCAGTCGCGGATATTCAGGAACTGGCTTTTGATCACGTTGCCGATCAGCAGGTTTTTCGCGCCGCCCAGCAGGTCGGAAACGTAAAACAGCCCCAAAGAAGGCAGCATGACCAGCAACGAACCTGCGACAATTCCGGGCATGGTAAGAGGAATAATAATGCGTATAAACGTCTGGAACTTATTTGCGCCTAAATCACGCGCGGCCTCTAAAACCGATTTATCCAGCTTCTCGATGCTGGAATAGAGCGGCATGACCATAAACGGCAGCAGAATATAAATCAGCCCAAGGATCACAGCCTCAGGCGTATACATAATGCGCAGCGGTTTATCAATAATCCCGATCCACAGCAGAACCTCGTTTAAATAGCCTCGGGTACTGAGGAATAATTTCAGGCCGTAAATACGGATCAGCGAGTTGGTCCAGAAAGGCACAATCAGTAAAAACAGCAGAAGAGGGCGAACTTTTTCCGGGAGCCGCGCCAGAATAAAGGCAAAAGGATACCCGATCACCAAACAACACAGCGTGGCGATGATGGCCATATTCAGCGAGTGCAGCAGCACTTCGGCATACAATGGATCAAATAAGCGAGTGTAGTTATCGAAGGAAAACACCATCTTTATCAGATGGGTGTCATCACGAGTTAGGAAGCTGGTGCCGATAATCATCAGATTCGGCATAAAAACAAACAGCACCAGCCAAGCGACCACGGTTGTGATCACCACGTTTTGAAAATACTTACGCGACTTCTTCATTAGCCAGCACCACCTCCCAGCTTTCGACCCAAGTCACGGCCATTTTCTGATCCAACGAATGATCGACGTCGGGGTCATCTTCGTTAAAGAATTCGCTCACCAGCACCATCTTGCCGTTTTCTAATTCAACGGTAGATTCCAAGGTCATGCCTTTATAGTTACGTTCGCGCACATATCCGATGATGCCATCCACCTGTCCGGCATCGTGGATTTCTTCAACCCGTACATCTTCAGGGCGCAGCAGCACGTTCAGCTTATCGCCTGGCTGTACGTCCATTTCAGCATTGACGTAAATATTGCATTCACGGCCTTCAACGTTGGCACGCACGCGATATTCATCCACGCGATGCAGAACCTCTGCGTCAAAAATATTGATCTCGCCAATAAAGCTGGCGACAAACAGATTCTTGGGTTCTTCGTAGATTTCGCGCGGCGTACCGTCTTGCTCAATCTTGCCATCACGCATCACCACGATGCGGTCTGACATAGTCAGCGCTTCTTCTTGGTCATGAGTGACGAAAATAAAGGTAATACCCAGCTTACGCTGCAAGGCTTTAAGCTCATTTTGCATCTGTTTACGTAGCTTATAATCAAGCGCAGACAGCGATTCATCCAGCAAAAGCACCTTGGGTTTATTTACCACCGCACGCGCAATCGCCACGCGCTGCTGCTGCCCACCAGACAGTTGATGAGGACGACGCTGGGCGAACTCCTCTAACTGCACCATGCGCAGCGCTTCATGAGCGCGAGGAATAATTTCTGCTTCAGGGCGTTTCTGCATGCGCAACCCAAAAGCGACGTTGTCGAGCACGGTCATGTGCGGAAACAGCGCATAGCTTTGGAATACCGTATTTACGCAACGATTCTCAGCCGGGACGTGAGTAATATCATCACCGTCCAAAATCACGCGCCCATCATCAACGTCTTCCAAACCGGCAATAAGACGCAAAACGGTGGTTTTCCCGCAGCCAGAGGGGCCGAGAATGGTTAAGAACTCGCCATGATTAATAGTAAGGTCAAGATCGGTGATGATGTCTTTATCATCAAAAGACTTACGGATACCTGTCAAACGAACAACAGGCTGTAATGCTGCGTTAGAACCCAGAGAAGATATCTCAGTCATTTATTTGCTACTCTATCCCGTTACGTGTTGCAGATAGAACCGCCGCTGAAAAAAAAGACTGTAGAAGCAGAAGACTCAAAGCAAATCAATGAGTCAGGTAGCTCAAAACCAGCGGCGCCACTCAAAAATTAAGGCGCGAATAATAGACTGTGTGAACCTTAATTAAAAGCCAGCCTGCCAAGAAAACCTGATTTTCCCGCCTTAGACGCACCATGATGCACTAATTTACCCCAAATGGGGCAGAAATCCTGCGAAACGGCTATTTTTATCCGGTATTACTTTCCTTACTTTCTTTAACTTTAGCTAAAAATGACCTGACGCAATATTTCCGTTTTGTGCCCTACGCATAATGTAAAACCTATGGCGAGGGCCTAGGGGATTTTTCATAATAAGAGACAGATCACATGATTATGAAGAGATACCCTTGCAAAGCCCCCACTTGACGTTGTCAGGCTAGCCCATTAGTCGATTGTTTAAACCCAGCATAAAATTTCAGGGTTATTTATCTAATGCGGCACTTGTCCTTCATTCTTAACCATCGATTATGGGAATGATGTGGACTGCGACGAATAACGAATCATTGCGAGACACTTTTATGAATAACTTACTCGATCGCTTTTTTAATTATGTTTCTTTCGACACACAGTCCAAAGCAGGTGTACGTCAGGTTCCTAGCACCGATGGCCAGATGAAGTTGGCGCGGGCGCTACAGGCAGAATTGGTTGAGCTCGGTTTCGAGCAAGTTACGTTAAGCGATCATGGCTGTGTGATGGCAACGCTGCCGTCTAATGTTAGTTGGAAAGCGCCGACCATCGGTTTTATCTCGCATTTGGATACCGCACCCGACGCCAGCGGTAAAAATGTGAACCCGCAGATCGTTGAAAACTATCGCGGTGGTGATATCGCCTTGGGCATTGGTGATGAAGTTCTCTCTCCGGTGATGTTCCCCGTATTACACCAGCTGTTAGGCCAAACGCTGATTACCACCGATGGCAAAACTCTGCTGGGGGCCGACGACAAAGCCGGTATCGCCGAGATCGTGACCGCCATGCTGCGCCTCAAGCATAACAACATTCCGCACGGCGATATTCGCATCGCGTTTACGCCTGATGAAGAAGTCGGCAAGGGGGCTCAATTCTTTGACGTTGAAGCCTTTGACGCGGAATGGGCCTATACCGTCGATGGTGGTGGCGTGGGCGAGTTGGAATGTGAAAACTTCAATGCGGCATCGGTGACGATTAAGATCGTGGGTAACAACGTGCATCCGGGCACGGCGAAAGGCGTGATGGTTAACGCGCTGTCACTCGCGGCGCGTATTCACAATGAATTACCGCCAGAGCAAACGCCTGAACACACAGAAGGCTATGAAGGTTTTTATCATCTTGCATCGATGAAAGGTACGGTTGAGAAAGCCGAAATGCATTACATCGTGCGCGACTTCAGCCGTGAAGGCTTTGAAGCACGCAAGAAAAACATCATGGATATCGCGAAGAAAGTAGGTAAAGGGTTGCACCGTGACTGCTATATCGAAGTGACGTTAGATGACAGCTACTACAACATGCGTGATGAAGTGGCCAAACACCCACATATCATTGAATTAGCAAAGCAGGCAATGCACGACGTTGGCATTGAGCCGATTATGTGCCCGATTCGCGGTGGTACAGATGGCGCGCAGCTCTCTTTCCGTGGTCTACCTTGCCCGAATCTGTTCACCGGGGGCTATAATTTCCACGGCAAACATGAATTCATCACACTAGAAGGCATGGAAAAAGCGGTATCGGTGATTATGCGTATCGCCGAGCTAACCGCGTTGAAAGCCAAAGGCTAAGTGCTTAGCCGCACAAAAAAGCCGCTGAAATATCAGCGGCTAAAGTCATAGACGCAGTGGCAATAAAAACTGTTAGCAAACAGAATGATCGGTCAAGATGCGCAGGGTGACAGATTCTACCTGATCCTGCGTTTCTTCATGGTGGCGAACCATGTGTACCGTTTTAAGATGGGCATCCAAATGCGCGTGAGATTCCCAACGTTCAACCATGAAAAGTGTGTCAGCGGCTAAACTCTGACGCTCGATAGCGGGCAGGGCATCCGTGAGCGGCGTGTACTGATAGCAACCTTCCTCCGCCAGCACTTCTGCCTGCAAAGCCTGAAAGCGCTTAACGATAGCGTCTAAATGTCCCGCACGAACTTTGATTTCGGCAATAACAGTAATCATCGCAATCTCTTATTTGTTAGCAAACACGGTTGCCAAATGGTCGCGGTAACATGCAATGTTGTGCTCCACATTTGGATTCTTGATCACGTCAGTGCACAGGAAAGTTGGCAGACGAGTCATACCCAAGAATTCGTTGGCTTTATGGAAATGCATGTACAGACCATCAACGCCCTGACCGTGGAAGAACTGGTCTGGATCGTCGAAAGCTTCCTGCGGCGCATTCCAAGTCAGAGACAACATGTGCTGCTTACCCTGAATCAAGCCGCCAGAACCATATTTTTTGCTCGCGTCTGAACGGGTACGACCATCGCTGGCGTACAGACGGCCATGACCTTCGGTGAAGACTTCGTCGATATATTTTTTAACGATCCACGGCTCGCCCATCCACCAGCCCGGCATCTGGTAAATAACCACGTCGGCCCACAGATAGTTTTGAATTTCTTGTTCGATTTCGTAACCGTGGTCAATTGTGGTTTCACGCAGTTCGTGGCCCATCGCAGCCAATGTCTCTTTAGCGACGTCATGCAGAGTGGTATTCAGTTGACCCTTAGAATGGCCAAACGCTTTCATACCGTTGATCAGGAAAATCTTACTCATAATGAAACTCCTCATGCGGCGCAGAATAGGGCGTGGCGCCGTGTTGTGATTCGATAATGTCATTAGCAACTGAGGCAATTATCACACTATTTATTTTCATAAAATAGGCGATCTGAATCACAACACCTTTGCGTTTGAGTCAATAATTGAAGGTGGAATAAGATTAGTCTGGGCATTTGTGATTGTTGATCACAATACATTTGCAATTAACGCTATTTATAACAAAAAAACTTCCTCACATACTCACTCTCAGCAACAGGGCAACGCTTACGCCCAACATCACTCTGTTATCTTACAAAATCAAAAGGATAGAAAATGAGCAACGCTAAAATGTTGATGCCAAAACTGGGACTGGGAACGTTTCGCCTGAAAGAGCAGGTCGTGATTGATTCTGTGCGCAATGGGTTAGAGCTGGGTTATCGTCATATCGATACCGCGCAGATCTATGGCAATGAGGCTGAGGTTGGACAAGCTATCGAAGAGAGCGGCGTACCGCGTGATGAACTGTTTGTCACCACGAAAATTTGGCTAGAAAATCTTGCGCCTGAAAAGCTGATTGAAAGCCTGCAAGAAAGCTTGAAAAAACTGCGTTTGGCGCAGGTCGATTTAACCCTGATCCACTGGCCAACGCGTGATGCATCGCCAACCATTGCTGACAGTATGCAGGCGTTGTATCAGGCTCAGCAGATGGGTTTAACCAAAGCGATAGGGATTTCGAATTTTACTATCGAACAAATGAAGCAGGCCATCGATGCCGTTGGCGCGCAGAATATTGCCAGCCAGCAAATTGAGATCCACCCGTTCCTGCAAAATGAACAAGTGGCCGAGTTTGCTGCGTCTCAGGGTATTCCAGTGACCGCCTATATGCCTCTCGCCTATGGCAAAGTGCTAACTGACACTGTCATTAATCAGATTGCGCAGGCGCATGGTGTGAGCGCCGCGCAGGTGGCTCTGGCGTGGTCGTTGCAAAAGGGTTACACGGTGATCCCTTCGTCCACCCAGCGTGAGAATTTGGCAAGCAATCTAAATGCGTTGACGATAGTTTTAAGCGATGCGGAAATGAAGCAGATTGCAGAACTTGAACGCAATGAGCGTTTAGTCAGCCCTGAGTTTGCGCCAGATTGGGATTGATTTTTATCGGTGAAAAACGTCTGTTGATCTAATGCCGAGTGTTTAAACAATTGAGGCACATGGGGCAAGCGCCACATGTGCCTCAATGCTTCAGATTAAACGACAGGCTTGGCAATAATACTGCGCGTTTCTAGGCGCACTTCAACCAGATAAACCTGCAGGGCATCGCCCGTTTGATAAACGGTTTCGCCTTTGATCTGAATGGAGCCGGTTTCTTGGCTGCATACCAGTTCATCACGCACGGCGTGAATAAAGGAAGATGGAATAAACGCCATCGCACCGTTATCAACCAAACGCACGCGCATGCCGCCCCGCGAAATATCAACGATTTCAGCGTTAAAGTGAATCGCAGGATCCGCTTTATCTTTCAGGAAGCGAGCATATAACCAATCACCCACGTCGCGTTCTGCCATACGATTCAGGCGACGGCGTTCTGCCATCTGCACGGTAATAGCGTCATCAGGACGTTCGGCGGGTTTATTCGCAATCAGCGCTTTCAGCAAACGATGATTCACCATATCGCCGTATTTACGGATTGGCGAAGTCCAGGTTGCGTAAGCTTCTAAGCCTAAACCAAAGTGCGGGCCCGGCTCGGTGCTGATTTCAGCAAAGGTCTGGAAACGGCGCACGCGGCTATCGAGGAACGTGGTTGGCAACGAATCCAAATGACGACGCAGTTCGCAGAAGCCCTGCAACGTCAATAATGCTTCTGCGTTGGCAGATACATCGTTGGCTTGCAGAATGCTCACGGCCTGTTCAACCAGCGCCGGATCGAAACCAGAATGGATGTTGTAAACACCAAAGCCTAAACGTTCGCGCAGCATGATAGCGGCGCAGACGTTAGCGGTAATCATGCACTCTTCCACGATGCGGTTGGCCACACGGCGATGTTCGGCAATGATATCAACCACGCTGCCTTTTTCGCCTAAAACAAAGCGATAATCTGGGCGATCTTTAAATACCAACGCGTGCTGCTGACGCCAATCAGAACGGGAATCCGCTAAACGATGCAACAGGCGAACCTGCTGTTCGATTTGGGCATTTTCCGGTTTCCAACTGCCAACGCCTTCCAGATAATCTGAAACTTCGTCGTAAACCAGTTTGGCTTTAGATTCAATCCAGCCAGCAAAGAAGCGAATATCGTCAGAAATAGCGCCGTCTTTCTGTATTGTGACGCGGCATAGCAGCGCAGGGCGGCGCTCGTTAGGGCGCAGTGAACACAGATCGTCAGACAAATCGCGTGGCAACATCGGAATGTTGAAACCAGGCAAATAAGTCGTGAAAGCACGTACCTGAGCGATTTTATCCAGCTCGGAATCTTGTTCAACGTAGGCCGTTGGATCGGCAATGGCGATGGTTAAGGCCAGAGAACCGTCTTCGTTCTCCTGCACATACAACGCATCATCCATATCTTCCGTGCTGGCGCTGTCAATGGTGACGAATGGCAGAGAGGTGAGATCTTCACGCTCCAAGCCTTCTTCATGCATTTCACTACCAGACCATTCTGGTGCCGTGCGATCCAAACCATGACGGGAAAGCGTGACCCACCACGGCGCGAAATCATCATCCGCATCGGTAATAAACGTGGTGATATTGGCAAAGAAAGTGCGGTCGCCTTTCAGCGGATGCCGGTTCATCTCGGCAACGGCCCAATCGCCTTGCTTAAACTCATGCGTGACGTTGTTGTCGGCTCTGCATGGGATTGCATCTTTCAGCAATGGATGGTCGGGGATAATGGAAAGGCGGTTATCATCGTCTTTTTTCTGCACGCGGCCAACGAATCTTGTCAGGAAAGGCTCAACCAGCTCTTCCGGCTCAACGACTTCACGATCTTTCTCAGTGTGAACAGCAGCCAGAACGCGGTCACCATGCATGACTTTTTTCATGTATGGCGGCGGGATGAAATAGCTTTTCTGGGCGTCAACTTCCAAGAAGCCAAAACCTTTGTCGGTCCCTTTAACGACGCCTTCAACGCGTGGTGTCTGGGAGTGCAGTTGCTGTTTTAGCTGCGCGAGCAGCGGGTTATCCTGAAACATAGTATTGAAACGTAGATTCCGGCAGGTGGATGAAGTGAATGACCTCAAGAGCGGTTCACATTTTTACGCGAATCAGTGCCTGTGAGCAAGCCCATGATGCGACTGTGGATGAAATGATCGGCAAATGGTGGAAATCTGCTCATTCCCCCAGCGAAACGAGTAGCCGCTGGCTCCACGCGCCGGTTGCTAGCGCAATGATAAGCTCAAGAATTTCTGCGGCAGACAGCCCCGACTGAGTTAAAGACGCAATGTGATCGGGCGAGAACAAGCAGGGGGTTTGCGTGAGAGTCAGACTGGCCTGAATGATAGCCTGTTCTCGACGACTGCATTGAGAAAGCGCGGTAACGGGATTGGCGAGTACCGCATCCGCCTGCTGGCGATGTTTACTCAGCAGCAAGAAGCGACGGGCGTGGTGCTGGCTACTGCGATGACAGCCGAGAAGCCTAGCACTGACTAAAAAGGCCAGTTCGCGCAGCGGTTGACGCAGTAGATCGCTACAGTTATAGCCTTCGCTAAAAATTTCACTAGTGATATCAACACCTTCCCCGTCATGCATCTTAATCAGCATTAAGACGATGGCGAGCCCCGAAGGCGCCCCGCATATTGCCACCGGTGCCAGCGTGGCATCGGCACCGAGCGGTAGCCAAGGACGCCATGCCGCCGATGTCGCTTCCGTTAGCGGAGCCAATTCAAGGGTGGGAAATATTCTTGGCTCAGATGGTAATGAACAGCCGGAAAGAGCCGCCGTCCCGGCAATAAGGCGAGATTGCAATACCACAAAGCCCACAATCTGTGACAGTGTCACTATATCGGGATAGGACAATTTTACCGCACGCAGCGCGCGCAAGGTTTGTTTCGTACTGCGCGTGGGGTCCCATGCGAGTAACCGAGCGTGCTCGGTAATTTGAGCTAAGCGCTGATTGCTTTCACGGGTGTTATGCGGGCAATGCAGCGGTGCCAACTGCTTGGCATAAAAAGAGCACAAAGGCGTTACCTGAGAAACTTGTGCCACGGTGAGCGCAATGCTTAAGCGATCATAGCGTGAGAGAGAGTACTCGCGCGAGACTTCAGGCTCTGAGCCTAACAGCTCACGATAGGCATCGCCAACCTGTCGGAAATAGGTATCACGTTCAGTTCGTTCATTGAATAACGGAAAGCGGCCCTGAGCCAAATGCTGGTGATTATCCGCCTCAGAGGTCGGTGCGTTATGGCGTGAGCTAAAAATCGTCAGCGGCGAGTTTGGTCGCTCCATCGGATATCCTTCAGACGTCGGGCAAGAAAAGGGGGAACCCTTTATGAAACAGGGTACTATCCTTGCCGAATGCGGCCTAGAGATGAAATATTGTTAAGGAATAGCCTAGGCTGAAAAGGAATAACCGCGCAGAGATAAAAAAATCCCCAGCCGAAGCCAGGGATTTTTCAGCAGAATAAACGACGGAAATTAATCCAGTTCCAGTTCGTTCATGGCTGCAATGTTGAAACCGCCATCGACGTGCAGGATCTCACCAGAAATACCGCCTGCCAGCGGTGAGCACAAGAATGCGGCTGAGTTACCGACGTCTTCAATGGTAACGGTACGGCGAATTGGGGTAACCGCTTCGCAGTGAGCCAGCATCTTACGGAAGTTTTTGATACCAGACGCCGCCAGCGTACGGATTGGACCCGCAGAGATACCGTTAACACGGATACCTTCAGGGCCCATCGCGTTAGCCATATAGCGAACGTTAGCTTCCAGAGATGCTTTAGCTAAGCCCATAACGTTGTAGTTAGGGATTGCGCGTTCTGCGCCCAAGTAGGACAGAGTCAGCAGACCTGAACCTGGGTTCAGCATAGTACGGCATGCTTTTGCCATCGCAACGAAGCTGTAAGAGCTGATGTCGTGTGCGATTTTGAAACCGTCACGGGTAACCGCATTCACGTAGTCACCGTCCAACTGGTCGCCTGGAGCGAAGCCAATGGAGTGAACAAAACCGTCGAATTTCGGCCAAGATTTTGCCAGCTCGGTAAACATCGCATCGATGCTTTCGTCTTCTGCTACGTCACAAGCCAGAACCAGATTAGAACCCAACTGAGCGGCGAATTCTTCTACGCGAGATTTCAGTTTGTCGTTCTGGTAGGTGAAAGCCAGCTCGGCGCCTTCACGGTGCATAGCCTGTGCAATACCGTAGGCAATGGAGAGTTTGCTGGCTACGCCAGTGATCAGAATGCGCTTACCGGTTAGAAAACCCATACAAATAGTCCTTGTAGTCTTAGTTTATGCCGTACTGCGATACCAATAATATTGGAGGAGCAGGGCATAAACTGATAGAGGCGGAGGAAAACCGATTCATGCTTCGATATAGAAACAGGAATTGTTAATTCTTCCAGCACTTGTGTTAATAAAACAAAACCGAGCGATTCTATCACGCTTGATTCACTGTGGAATGCTTTTGATGCTCTGCTCGGAGCAGTGGCTGAATTTTAGTCCGTAATTGGCGATAAAATCGCTTTTCAGAAAACGCCACCGTCACGACGCCATGCATCGGCCGTTAACGCTTCACCAAAATGACTATTAATGAGGCGTTTAGTTTGCTCATGCAGTGGAGCCGCCAAGACTTCTGACGTGCTACCGCGCTCCACAACTTCGCCATGATGCATCACCATGACCTGATCGCTAATATGCTTCATCATGCCCAAATGCTGGGTGACGTAGATATAAGCGATACCGTGTTTTTGCTGCAGTTCCAACATCAAATTAATAATCTGTGAACGCATCGACATATCCAGCGACGCCAACGCTTCATCCGCCACGATAACCTGTGGCTGCAATATCAAGGCTCGCGCCAAGGCGATACGCTGAATTTGCCCGGAAGCTAACATATGCGGATAGTAATAGGCGTGGTCGGAACGCAAACCGACTTGGCGCAGCGTTTCATTGATACGCTGTTCACGTTGTGGTGCATCGAGTTCGGTATTTAACCGCAGGGGAACGTCAAGGATCTGACCAATACGCTGGCGCGGATTGAGCGACGTAGACGGGTCCTGAAAAATCATGCGGATCCGCTGGCTGCGGTAGCGAAAATCGCCGTACTGCAGCTGCTTGTCATCAATGACGATATCGCCCGCAGTGGGTTCAATCATGCCTGACAGCATTTTTGCCAGCGTTGATTTCCCCGAGCCGTTTTCGCCAATAATCGCCAGCGTTTGCCCTTCGCGCAGGGTAAAGCTAACGGGTTTAACCGCTTCAAGATTTTGGCGACGAAACAAGCCGGTGCGGTAGCGGAAGGTTTTTTGTAGATTGTGCACCTCCAACAGCGTACTCATTGCGTCTCCTCCATGTTAAGCGGGAAATGACAGGCAAACTTATGCGTTTTTACGCTGCGCAGAGGCGGTGTCTCAATGCATTTTTTCTGCGCATACGGACAACGAGGCCCTAAGCGACAACCAATAGGTAAATGTTCTAACGAAGGGATCGCGCCCGGCAGCGTGTTTAAGCGGCTTTTATGGGGCAATGCGCGGCCAAAGTCAGGCATCGCGCGGATCAGCGCCTGCGTGTAGGGATGATGCGGCGCAACTAAAATATCTTCGCAGGCTGCGCTTTCAACCGTTTGTCCGCAGTACATCACGTTAATGCGGTCAGCCCATTTACTCATCATTTGCAGGTCATGGCTAATTAACAAAATTGTCGTGTTATTGTTTTGATTCATGCGCGACAGCAAACGGAAAATCTGCGCCTGCGTGGTTGGCTCCATCGCATTGGTCGGTTCATCGGCAATCAGCAGACGCGGTTGGTTAGCCAAGGCGATGGCAATCATCACCTTCTGGCATTCACCTTCCGTCAGCTCATACGGGAAGCTACGCATGATGTCTTTGTGGTCTTTAATCCCGACGCGGTGCAGCAGTTCAATGGCGCGGCGTTTACGCCAGCGAAAACGCTGCCACCAGCGGCCTTTATAGGTCCAACCGGGGATCGCCTGAATCACCTGTTTACCAATGCTCTCAGAAGGATCTAGACAGGACTGCGGCTCCTGAAAAATCATCGACACGTTATGGCCCACCAACCGACGCCGTTGACGCGGCGTTAAGCGCAGCAGGTCAATGTCGTCAAAGCGGAAACGGTCGGCGGTGACCTTCCAGTTATCTTTGGTGACGCCGCAGATCGCTTTGGCGATTAAACTTTTGCCTGAGCCAGATTCACCAACCAATCCGCGCACTTCGCCTTCGGTGAGCGTGAGGCTGACCCGATCGACGGCTTTGACTGGCCCTTCGGCGGTCATGAATTCAATGGTGAGGTTACGAATATCAAGTAACGGCATTTTGTTTCCTATTCCACACCGGCGTTAATCGCGCGGCGCATTCCGTCGCCTAACAAATTCACCAGCAGCACGCTGACCATAATGGCAGCCCCTGGCAACATCACCGTCCACGGCGCGACATAAACCAGCTCCAAGGAATCGCCTAGCATGGCTCCCCATTCCGGCGACGGCAGTTGAGCCCCCAGATCGAGAAAGCCTAACGCGGCAATATCTAATATCGCCATGGAAAGAGCACGGGTAAATTCACCTACCAGCACGCCCGCGATATTGGGCAACACGGAATCCCACAGGATAAACCACGTTGATGCGCCGTCTAAACGGGCGGCAACCACATATTCTTTCTCAAGCTCTTCGTGAACCGAGGTATAAACTTCTCGCACCATATGTGGCAAAAGCGCTAACCACACGGCCAGCATGGCGTGCTCAAGGCGCGGCCCTAAAAAGGCGACAACCACAATAGCTAACAGCAGAGAAGGGATAGACAGCAACGTATCCAGAATATGGTTCAAAATAGCGGAACGCAGGCCGTGGGTAACGCCCGCTAGAATACCGATAATGACGCCAAAAAAGCTGGCGGCGATGGTGACGACCAGCGCGGAACCAAACGTTGGCGCGACGCCGCTTAATAGGCGGCTAAGAATATCGCGGCCGAGATCGTCGGTGCCAAGGAAGAATGAAACGTTACCGTAGCGCGACCACGACGGCGGCAGCAGTTGATAACCAAGGAACTGCTGATCCAACGCATAGGGAGCCAGCATGGTGCCAAAAAAGCACAGGGCGATCAGCAGCAGCACGCCATACAGACCAATCATGGCGAGGGTATCGGCATGGAAATGTAGCCATGTCTGACGCAGCGGGCTCGGTACGCGTTTTTCGCGGTATACGTTATCGAAGTGCATACCATTCCTTATGTTTCAACGGATTTGTCAGCGCACCCACAATATCAGACAGCACGTTGACGACTAAAACCAACGTGCCCACCAGCATGACACCGGCTGAGATTGCGGCAAAGTCTTGTTGGCGGATGGCGTTAATCAACCAGCGGCCGAGTCCCGGCCAGCTGAACACCACTTCGGTAATCATCGCCAGCGTCAGCATGGTCGAAAATTGCAGTCCCAACCGTGGAATAATCGGCGGCAGCGCATTGTGCAACACATGACGGCGAATAATGGTGAAACGCGACAAACCGCGGGTGGCGGCGGCTTTAATATAATTCTGGCTGACGACGTTATCGGTGCTGATACGCATTAGGCGGATAACTTCGGTCATCGGCACCAGCGCCAGCGCCGTTACCGGCAGGATCATATGACGGGCAACGCTCATCAGCATGGCATCACGATATGGAGAATCTGACAGCCAAGCGTCAATCAGCGCAAAACCGGTCACGTTTTTCATTGGGTAGAGCAGATCGTAGCGGCCTGAAACCGGCAGCCAGCCGAGATGCAACGAGAAGAACAGCATCAGCAGGATTGCCAGCCAAAATACCGGCATTGAATAGCCAAACAGCGCCAGTGCACTAATCGCACCATCCTGCCATTTGCCGCGCAGTAAACCGGCAATAATGCCCAGCGGAATACCCACTACCAGCGCAAAGACGAACGCCAGAATGCACAGCTCCATGGTGGCCGGGAAAACTTCCTTCAGTTGTTCGATAATCAACTGCCCGTTAATGCTGGAAACGCCGAAGTCGCCTTGCAGCAGACTATGCACATAGAAACGGTAGGCGTCGAACAGCGAAGCGCCGCCTAACGGCGCATGTGGCGTGAAATAGAGCAGGCTAAACCCTACTAGCGACAGGAAAAACAGCGTCACCAGCAGCAGTAAAAGGCGACGCAAGGTGAAGATAATCATGGTTTATCCTCCACGACGACAGGGGGTTCTGAGGCTGGCGTCGGTGGTCCCGCATCAGGATCGTTGGTGGCAGCCGGTTCTGGCTGTTTTTCACGATAAACACCGGCAAATGAGGCGTTACCAAACGGGCTCAAGACCAATCCTTTTATGTCATAACGATATGCCTGTAGGCGCAACGATGAGGCCAGAGGCAAGATCGGCAGTTGTTCTTCTAAGATCTTTTGCGCGTCCTGATAATCGTCAATGCGCTGTGACAGTTGCTGAGACAGCAGGGCTTTATGCAGCAATGAGTCAAAAGAGGGATCGCACCAGTGCGCCAAGTTAGTCTGTGACTGAATTGCCGCACAGCTCAACAACGGACGGAAAAAACTGTCTGGGTCATTACTGTCGGTTGCCCAGCCGGAGAGCGTCATATCGTGGCTCATGTCGCTCAGGCGCGCTTCTTGGAATCGACCTTCCACCGGAATAATGCTGACCTTAATTCCCACCTGCGCCATATCAGCCTGAATCAGCTCGGCGGTTTTTAGCGGGCTCGGGTTATAAGCCTGAGACGCCGTTGGCACCCACAGCTGTAAATGCAGATTGGTAACGCCGGCCTGTTTCAACAGTTCGCGTGATTTCTCTGGATTGTATTCGGTAATCTTTGCTTCGCTGTCATACGCCCAAGAGGCACGAGGCAGCAGCGAAGCCGCGGTTTCCGCCGTGCCGTAGTAGATAGACTGCATCAGGCGCTGGTTATTGATGGAATAAGCAATGGCACGGCGCACGTCTAGATTATCCAACGGCGGCTTGCGGGTGTTGAACGCCAAGTAGGCGACGTTCATTCCAGGGCGCAGCGTTAAACGCAAACGCGGATCGTCGCGCAGAATACTCAACTGGCTGGCCGCAGGGTAAGCCAGTACGTCGCACTCGCCGGTCAGCAATTTGGATAAACGCCCCGTACCGCCGGCGCCGAGGTCAATAATAACCTGTGGCATCCGCGGTTTACCTTTCCAAAACGCATCGTTGCGATCCAAGCGAATATATTGCCCCGCGTGGTACTCATTGAGCATAAACGGCCCCGTGCCCACGGGCAGGCGGTCAATATCTTCCTGTTTGCCTTTTTTCGCTAAGTTATCCGCGTACTCGGACGAGAGTATTGGCGCGTAATGCGTGGCAAGGTGCCATAAGAAAGAGGCATCCGGCTGTTTAAGCCGAATTTCTACCGTTGAGCTATCCAATTTGCGTATGCTTTGCACTGCGTTGCTAAACTGCAAACTCTCGAAATAGGGATAATGCCCACCGTTCACTTCATGATACGGATGGTTAGGATCAAACATGCGGTTAAAACTAAACACCACATCATCGGCGTTCATCTTACGCGTTGGTTTAAACCAGTCTGTGGTTTGGAACGGAACGTCTTTACGCAGATGCAGCACATAGGTCGCGCCACCGTCTAACACTTCCCAGCTCTGGGCTAATTCAGGAATGAGGCGGTAGGTATAGGGGTCAACATCTAACAGACGATCGTAAAGCTGCGCGGCGAGGGTATCGACCGTAAGACCGCTGCTTGCCATCTGTGGATTGAAGGTATTCAGGATCCCGCTGACGCAATAAATGAAGCCGCTCTGGCGGATATCCGGCAGCGGTTTGGTTTTGGTCACAGGGGCAATTTCGGCTGCTGTCGCAACGGCAGACAGGCAACTTAATGCCAGCATCAGGGTTTTTAGACCACGCATAAACGCTTCAAGAGGTTGTTGAGCAAAGTGTTTAGTGTAACGTACATTGGCTGGCAGCCCAATCATTCCAGTGAGATGAAGGGGTTATTTGCCTTTTGCTTAACCAATCTAATGGTAAGCATAAGTCAGAAATCACGGAACAGCGGGGTTTTGTGCTAAATATTGCGTAATAAAGCGGCCACGAAGATGTGAGCTGGCGCACGCTGCAAATACAAATAAGAAAAATTCGCAACAAACCACTTTACACATGGTAGTGATAACCATTATCATCCATCTCGTTCTTTAGAGAATGCCTCCTCAGGGCAATCAATTCTCTTAAGAGCACGACATTGCTCACATTGCTTCCAGATCTACTTTATAGCCAGCCGGGTGCTGGCTTTTTTTTTGCCTAAAACTTCTTATCTAGAGCAATTTTAAAGCTTGAGCTTGATTTTAGGGGGAGTACACCGATGGGGTCGTAGCGGCGTAAGCCGCCGACAACTTTGCTTGGAGCAAAGTTGAACAACGCGGAAGCGTTGGCCCGCAGGGTGGAACACAAGGATGTGTTCCATAACGGCCCCGCGGTGTGCTAGACCCGTGTATCTCGATCGCCCCAGCGATATGACTACTTAACCGCCAGATCGCCACTATCCCTGAATCCCCAACTTCTTCATGATCCCACGCAGTTGGTGATAGGTCAGATTTAGTAACTCTGCGGCCTGACGCTGATTGTGTCGGCTTTCTTGTAGCGCCTGAATAATGATCTGTTTTTCGCGTTCTGCCAGCCAATCTTTAAGATCGATGGGTAAAGACGGCTGCACCGTTTGAGCATCCCCTTGTAGAGCCGCAGGCGTGCTGGCCGAAGAGGGCAAGCTGGCTGTGTGATGTTTAAAAGGATTAATCACAATCGCGTCTAACAGTTCGGGTGAATCACCATGACGATAGACTGAACGCTCCACGACGTTTTTTAATTCACGGATATTGCCGGGCCAGCCATAGTCCAACAGCGTTTGTCGTGCGGCATCGCTAAAGCCGGGAAAGAACGCGAGCCCCAGTTCACCACACATTTGCATAGCAAAATGCTCAGCCAATAACATGATGTCGCTGCGACGCTCTCTTAACGGCGGCAGTTGAATAACGTCAAAAGCCAAACGATCCAGTAAATCAGCGCGGAAGGTACCCGCTTCAGCCATGGCCGGTAAATCGGCATTGGTCGCGCACACTAAACGCACATCGACCTGCAAGGGCTGGCTGCCGCCTACGCGTTCTAAATGACCATATTCAATCACGCGCAACAGTTTTTCCTGAATTAACATTGGCGCGGTAGCCAGCTCATCAAGAAAAAGCGTACCGCCGTCGGCACGTTCGAAGCGGCCTAAATGGCGCTTCTGAGCACCGGTAAACGCGCCGGCCTCATGGCCAAAAAGTTCGGAATCTAACAAGTTGTCATTGAGCGCGGCGCAGTTTAGCGACACGAACGGCCCCTGCCAACGGTTAGACAAATAGTGCAGACGATGAGCGATCAGCTCTTTGCCTGTCCCGCGTTCGCCAATAATTAATACCGGCTTATTCAACTTCGCCAACTGCGAAGTCTGCTCCAGCACTTCAAGAAAGCTGTTGGCTTGGCCGAGCATATTTTCAATATTATCTGACATCGCAGGATCCCATTTAGTGAATTTCGCTATCTGTTGGCTAAATTCATCACATCACGATTTGCCCATTAATGGCAATGTTTTTTATTATTTCCTTATAAATCAATTTATTAAATTTAATTTAAAAGTTGGCACGATAGTTGATTATGTATTTGCGAGACAGTAAACCATTTTAACAACGGATGTGCCGAACCAAACGCACGCCGCAACGCAAGAGTGAGGGTATTAACAATGGGTATTTTTTCTCGTTTCGCCGACATCGTAAACGCCAACATCAATACTCTGTTGGATAAAGCAGAGGATCCACAGAAGCTGGTTCGCCTTATGATTCAGGAAATGGAAGATACTTTGGTCGAAGTGCGTTCCACTTCCGCCCGCGCTTTAGCCGAGAAAAAACAGCTGATGCGCCGTATCGAGCAGGGTGAAACTCAGCTTAACGAATGGCAGGACAAAGCCGAGCTGGCGCTGCGTAAAGATAAAGAAGATCTGGCGCGTGCGGCGTTAATTGAAAAACAGCGCGTGAGTGATTTGCTGACCACGCTGCGCCATGAGGTGAGCAACGTGGAAGAAACGTTGGATCGCATGAAGCGTGAAATCACCGAGCTGGAAAGCAAACTGACGGAAACACGCGCTCGCCAGCAGGCATTGGCGCTGCGCCAGCAGGCTGCGGCCTCTTCTCGTGAAGTTCGTCGTCAGTTAGACAGCGGTAAACTAGATGAGGCGATGGCGCGTTTTGAGCAGTTTGAACGCCGTATCGATCATATGGAAGCCGAAGCTGAAACCATGGGCTTGGGCAAAAAGAAATCGCTCGACCAAGAGTTTGCCGATCTGAAAGCCGATGATGAAATCGGTCAACAGCTGGCGGCGTTAAAAGCCAAAATGAATCGTTCTGAATAAGCGCGATTTAAAATCAAATGACCGGCGTTATGGTATGGAATACATCCATAACGCCGGAGAAGGGAATAGACTGTTGCTAACGGCTGTAAACTAATAATAAGGAATTCACGATGGGCTACCTTTTTCTTGCCATCCCTCTGACTATTTTTGTGCTGTTTGTATTACCTGTTTGGCTGTGGCTGCATTACAGCAATCGCCAGCAAAATGATAGCGTCTTGCAAACGCAAGAAGTGCAGCGCTTAGCGCAGTTGAATGAAGAAGCACAGCGCATGCGTCAGCGTATTAGCGCATTGGAATCCATTCTGGATGCGGAGCATCCAAACTGGAGGGACGCTTAAATGACAACGCCGATGAGCGGTAAAAAACTGTATCGCATTCCTGAGCGTGGCGTGGTGAAAGGCGTTTGCGCAGGGCTGGCCGAATATATGGGCGTTCCTGTTGCTCTGGTGCGCGTGATGGCGGTGCTGTCGATTTTCTGCGGCCTGTTTATCATCACCGCCATATTGTACGTGGTGCTATCAATGACGCTGCCTACCGCCCAAGTTGCGGAGCTTAGCGGCGATCATCAACCGTCACCGCGTCAGCAAATGCAGGTGGTTACCACGGAACTTAATGAATGCGAGCAGCGCCTGCGTCGTTTAGAACGTTATGTGACCTCGGAAACGTTTGGCGTCAATAAGCGTTTCCAGAATTTATAGTTTTATTAATGACACGCTGGGGAGAAAACGATGAGTCAATTTAAACCTGCTGATATGCTGCGTGCAGGTGGCCGCAAGGCTCGGCGTCATCTGCCTGGCCTGATTAAGAACGGTTTGCTTTTGGGGCTGACTTTTGCTCCAGCCGGTATTGCCGCCGGTGTATTACGTTATGTAACGTGGCGGCCATTGCGCTGGCTGTTAATATGGGGCTTAGAACCCTTATTACAGCGCGCAGTTCGTCAGGCAACGTCTCGTTATCGCCACGGAGCTGAAAAGCCATAACGGCTTCGTGTAAGGAGAGGAATGAAAAGGCTACAAAATGAATTAGCGTCTCTGGTTAACCGAGGTGTCGATCGCCATTTACGTTTGGCGGTGACCGGGTTAAGCCGGAGCGGAAAAACCGCATTTATCACTTCTCTGGTCAACCAACTTCTACATATTCACAGCGGCGCTCGTTTACCGCTGTTTTCTGCCGTGCGTGAAGAGCGGTTACTCGGCGCAAAACGTGTACCGCAACGCGATCTTGGCGTGGCTCGCTTTACCTATGATGAAGGGCTTTCTCAGCTCTACGGTACGCCGCCAACGTGGCCAACGCCGACGCGTGGCGTGAGTGAGATCCGTTTGGCGCTGAAGTTTCGCAGTAATGATTCACTGCTGCGCCATTTTAAAGATACTTCGACGCTGTATCTGGAAATTGTCGATTATCCCGGCGAATGGCTGCTCGATTTGCCGATGCTAGAGCAAGACTATCTGAGCTGGTCGCGTCAGATGAATGGCTTATTGCAGGGGCAGCGTAAAGAGTGGGCCGCTGAATGGTTAGCGCTATGTGAACAATGCGATCCGCTGGCGCCGGCAGATGAAAAACAGTTAGCGGCAATTTCACAGGCTTATACCGATTATTTACTGCGCTGCAAAGAGGAAGGGCAACACTTTATTCAGCCGGGGCGTTTTGTGTTGCCCGGCGACTTAGCCGGTGCGCCCGCGCTGCAGTTTTTCCCTTGGCCGCAGGTCGAAAGTATGGGGGAATCTAAACTGGCTCAGGCCGATAAGCATTCCAACATCGGCATGTTGCGCTCGCGCTACAGCTATTATTGCAACGAAGTGGTGAAGGGTTTCTACAAAGAGCACTTTGTCCGTTTCGATCGCCAAATTGTGCTGGTGGATTGTTTACAGCCGCTGAATAGCGGACCGCAGGCGTTTAATGAAATGCGTTTGGCGTTAACTCAGCTGATGCAGAGTTTCCATTACGGCAAACGTACGCTGTATCGCCGACTTTTTTCGCCGTGCATCGATCGCTTAATGTTTGCGGCCACCAAAGCCGACCACGTGACCGCCGATCAGCATGCCAATCTGGTGTCTTTGCTCCAACAGCTGGTGCAGGACGCATGGCAAAATGCGGCGTTCGAAGGGATTAGCATGGACTGCGCCGGTATCGCATCGGTACAGGCCACACAGAGCGGTTTAGTTGAGCATCAAGGGCAGAAAATTCCCGCGTTGAAGGGATATCGCCTTGCCGATGAGAAGCCACTGACCGTATTTCCCGGCGAAGTGCCCGCGCGTTTGCCCAGCAACGAGTTTTGGCAGAAGCAAGGGTTCCATTTTGAAGATTTCCGCCCACAAAGTATGAACGTGGACAGCCCATTACCGCATATCCGCATGGACAGCGTGATGGAGTTTTTATTGGGAGATAAGCTGCGATGAGCGAACCGATAAAACCAAGAATTGATTTCGACCAACCACTGGCGACCGAGCCGGAAATGGTGCTGAAAGCCAGCCAACAGTTTGCGCCACAGGACGCTGAAAATTTCCTCCCAGCCGAGCCAGAAGTACTGACGGAAGAGCAGGACGAAGGGCGCGCAGAAGGCATTATCAATGCGGCGCTGAAACCAAAGCGTAGCCTATGGCGGCGCATGGTGGGGGCTGGTTTAGCCCTGTTTGGCGTGAGCGTGATAGCCCAAGGCGTGCAGTGGTTTCATCAGGCATGGGTACAGCAGGATTGGATTGCGCTGGGCGGAACCGTTGCCGGTGGCCTGATCGTATTAGCGGGCGTTGGTTCATTAATTACGGAATGGCGGCGTCTGTATCGTTTACGCGAACGAGCGCAAGAGCGTGACGTTGCGCGCGATTTATTGCATAGCCACGGCATCGGGCAGGGTAAGGCGTTTTGTGAAAAACTGATGCAGCAGGCGAATTTAGACCAGAGCCATCCGGCGGTACAGCGCTGGCAGGCGTCGCTGCATGAAACGCATAACGATCGAGAAGTGGTCGAACTGTATTGCAAACTGGTGCAACCGGTGCTGGACGTTCAGGCTCGGCGTGAAATCAGCCGCTACGCCGCGGAATCGACCCTTATGATCGCTGTGAGCCCGTTGGCGCTGGTGGATATGGCGTTTATCGCGTGGCGAAATATCCGCCTGATTAACCGAATTGCGGCGCTGTACGGCATTGAATTAGGCTATTTCAGCCGCATCCGCTTATTCCGCTTGGTGCTGCTCAATATTGCCTTTGCCGGTGCTTCCGAGCTGGTGCGTGAGGTGGGCATGGATTGGATCTCGCAAGATCTGGCTGCTCGTCTTTCAGCACGTGCCGCGCAAGGCATTGGTGCCGGGTTACTGACCGCGCGTTTGGGGATTAAAGCGATGGAGCTATGTCGTCCTCTGCCGTGGCTGGAAAATGACAAACCGCGTTTGGGTGATTTCCGTAAGGAATTGATTTCTCAGTTGAAGCGCGTTGCGCCGAAGAAGGGCGATCGGCCTTCAGTAGGCTAAATTAAAATGGAGGGGCTAAAATGTCCCTCCACTCTCTTTTCCCCGAATAATGCAAACCCTCATTCCAATATCCTAATTTCAGCCTGCCTAAATGGTTTGGATACACGCTTACGTATATTATATCGGTTGAATCTTATCTAATAAGCGCTCAGCGGATAGCCGTTTTCATATGAGACAAATATAAGGATGCAAGGTGAAGCAGAATAAATGGATATTTGGTGTGTTTGTCTTGGTGTGCGGCCAGCAGGCATTAGCCTCAATGGATGTCGATGAGTGTGAATGGTGGGCTGAAGGATGCAGCATGGACAGCTACCCATTTTATGCCCCCGCGAATGACACTCGCAGTAATTTGCTCATGTTGGCCTCTGAACAACATCATTTTGCTTCGCCTTTCCGGCAAATTACCACCGATGAACGCAGCTACCGTGAAACGCCTTTTTATATTACCCGCCTTAAAACGACTGATGGTTTTGACGAAACAGGAAGCATTGTTATTCCTGTCGACGTGCAGGCGCTGATGGCGGACGCGCGTAAAATGAGTATTAATCTGGAGGGGGTATCACTAGAGCCGAGCTACACCAATATGGATGGCGGCCGCTGGGTGTCCAACAACCCTGCAACGTTGCAGCGTTTTTTTAGCCAATTATTGGCGGATACGTCCCTGACTGATGAGCAGCGCCGCGCTTTGGCCAACGAACGCATTCGTTTGTTGCATGACGCCGAAGAAGAGAAACAGCAGGCGGATCAACCATTCCCCGCAGGTTCGCACGCCCAGGCATTTCGTGATTATCTGGCGGGCATTGATGCCTTTTATCGCGGTAATTTCTCTGATGCAGAAGCAAAATTTATCGCGTTGAAACAAAGCTCGCAATCATGGGTGGCTGAAACCGCGCAGTATATGCTATTTCGTATCGCGCTTAATCAGATTGTCGCTGATGCGGTAGATGACATGGGGATGTTTGATAGCGCGAAAAGCGATAAAGCGGCTGCCGCGCTGGCTCTACAGAGAGGGGATGAATACCTGAGTAGCTTCCCCGCGGGACTCTATGTTCAATCTGTTCAAGGGCTGTATCGCCGAATCAATTGGTATATTGGGGATTACAATGCGTTGGCTGTGGCGGGAGAAAAATCCATTGCTCAGGCTCCTACGCCAGAAGCGCTACAGTCGGTGATCAATGAACTGGATACGCGATTGCTGGGGAATCAATACCTCAAGCCACCGTTTATTGGTGAACCTAACAGCCCACAAATAACGTTTACTCAGGTGTTAAAACGGCTGCGTGAACATTACCAAACAGAAACAACGGCGACGCCGGTGACTGCAGAAGAATTGGCAAGTTATAAGGCACTCTTTGAGAAAGCAAATATGCTGCCTGCTTGGCAGTATTTGCAAACGGCATGGGCATTCTACCTGAAGCATGATTATGCCGGCGTACTCAGTGCTGCAGCACCCGAAGACAAAGATGCGCTAAATGATACATTGTTGTTCAGCCAACAGGTGCTACGGGGCCTTGCGATGCAAGGATTAGGGCAATGGTCTGATGCTGAAACCTATTGGCGGCATTTGCTGACTATCGATCATGCAGGGTTACAGCAGGCGTTTTTGCAATATCAATTGGCCAATAGTCTGACTCATCAGGGAAAAATTGAAGATATTTTTGCGGCTAGCAGCCCGGTGGTAAATCTCGCCTATCGTTCAAGCGTGTTGAAGGCGCTGGCGAGCCAAGAATTACTGCGTAAACAGGTTGAAACAGGGCAAAGTGCGGAAGAGCAGATTATCGCCCTGCATACGTTGTTGGCGAAGGAATTACTAAACGGTGACTATCAAGGATATTTACAAGATAAGCCCCGTACCGAACTGTTTAAGCAGCCCGTGCGTGATGATATGAAAGATGTCGCGCTTAGCGATTTCACTTGGGATGGCCGCAATGCGGAAGAGGGATATGTCTGTCATGCGCTTGATGACGTTGTGTCAACCTTGGTGCAGCGCCCAAAAGATGCTCGAGCCTTAAACTGTTTAGGCGAATATTTTCGTACTTCCAACCTCGTGATGCCTGATGGCTACAGCATCAGTATCGTCGCTGATTTAACCAAGGTTGATTCTCAATATGCCGATCGTTCGGTCAGTCGCTTAATGAATTACCAACGCGTGATTGGTATGCCTGATGCGCCCCCTGAAGATAAAAGCTATGCGCTTTACCGCGCGGTGATGTGCTACGCCCCGTCAGGCTATAACGATTGCGACGGGCAAGATATTGATAAAAATACCCGCCAAAGATGGTTTCTTCTGCTCAAAAATGATTATCCCGGCAGTGAGTGGGCGAACCGCTTGCGGTTTTATTGGTGAGTCTCTGGCGCTGGGGAATCATAGGGCTGATCCTGAGTCTGAGCGTACATGCTGATGAGGGGCGGGTGGACGCCAAGCGTTATCATGCATTTTGGTTATGGTCAGCCGTGCAATCTCAGCCGGTGCTAAAACAGGCGCAAATTTTGTACCTACATCAGGCTGAGATTATGCTTCGGCAGGGTAAACCCGTGCTACATAAGCGGGGTTTGCCTTATTCGGCGGTTAAAGTGCCTGAGCTCTGGATTACGGTGCGGGTGTCAACGCTGGATATCCCTGATTCGATGCTGAATGCGTTATTAAAACTGCGCCAGAATTGGGTTAAAACGGGAAGTCATGTGGTGGGTATGCAAATTGATTTTGATGCCAACAGCTATCGTCTCGATCAATATTCTGTTTTTTTGCGAAAGCTGAAAAACAAACTGCCGCCGAATTGTAAGCTGAGCGTCACAGGGCTATTAGATTGGGCTAAAACTGGCAGTATCGAACAGCTTAACCAACTTCCTGTTGATGAAATTGTGATTCAGACTTACCAAGGACGGCATACGGTTACGCGCTATCAAGAATACCTGCCGGCGCTACTAAGGCTTAAAATTCCCTTTAAAATCGGGCTGGCACAAAACGGTGTGTGGGATCTGCATTGGCAGCGCTATTTAGCAACGTCCCCCCATTATCTGGGGGAGGTTGTATTTTTATTAAATGGGCAATAATAAAAATCGATGTTGTACATAGCGGTATCAACGACTGATAGGGAGCTCTTCTCTTGCTCCCCATTCGCTCCACGAACCATCATAAAGTGCCACGCCGTTGACCTGTAACGTGGTCAGAGCCAGAACCACCACCGCTGCAGTGACGCCAGAACCACAGCTAACAATAATCGGCTGTTCAAAACTCACGCCCGCCGCGGCAAAAATCGTTTTCAATTCTTCGTGTGGTTTTAATGCCCCGTCTTTGACTAAATCGCCCCACGGTACGTTATGGCTGCCGGGGATGTGGCCTTGGCGTAATCCCGCTCTTGGCTCGGCGACTTCCCCTCTAAACCGCGCAGCCGCACGTGCATCAACGATTTGAGCACTTTGAGTTTGGGTTGCCAGCAAAACGTCGTTGGCGTTTTTAATCACGCGTGGGTCGAGCTGAGCGCTGAAGGACGCAGGTTTAGGCGTTGGCAGGCCGCTTTCTAGCTCGCGGCCCTGTGCTTTCCATTGATGAAAGCCACCGGCCAATATCGAGACTTTTTGGGCACCGAAAGTGCGCAGCATCCACCACGCACGCGGGGCAGAGAACAGGTTTCCCTCATCATATACCACCAGATGTTTCTCCCGATTTATTCCCAACGCTTGCATATCAGCAGAGAATTTTTCGGCCGACGGCATCGTATGAGGCAATGGGCTAGCGTGATCGGAGAGGGCATCAATATCAAAAAACAGCGCACCGGGTAGATGTGAAGCGATAAATTCAGCATGGATATCGCGCAGATTTTCTTGTCCGGCGAGAGGCATACGTGCGTCGATGAGTTGAATATCATCGTCGTTCAAATGTGCTGAAAGCCAGTCGGCCGTAACGAAAAAGGTGTTTGTCATGGGAAATAATCATCCATTTAATCTAAGAAAATCTCATTGAAACAATATCTAAGCCGTTATTTATACCTCAAACGCTACAAGGTGGTAATCTTTTCCATCGAAGCGGAAGCGTGTGACATCGCTCATGCCAAGTCCTTGAATGTGGGCAACCAGCGAGTGTGGATTATCGTCGGCGATAAAGGCTAAACCCGCGTCGTATTTTCCATGCATATGCGATTTTACCGCGGCGAAGAGCTGAGAAAGCACGCCAGCGCCGCGAAAACGACGTGAGATGCACACGGGACCATACAGAAAAGGGCTGAGTTCGGTCATTGGACGTTGATTGAGCGAATGGGTTTCGGCCTGTTCAAGCAACGCATCAATCACTGGAGGGTGAGGTTTGGCGCAGGTCGCGGTCATACAGACGAATCCAGCGACGGTTTTGCCTTCAACGGCAACTAAAATGCCCAGTTTGCTGTTGATGGCTTCAAGCTGCGCTCGGCTCATTTGTGAAACGATATATCCCTGTTGGAGGTTTTCGGCATCCAGATTTTCAGGCGTGTTCAGTCGCTGAATTTCCAAAATGCTATCATAGTCTGTAGGGACGGCCTGTCGGATGATCATATGCTGCACTTCCCCTATTTATATCTAAAATGTGTGATGAATAGGTGATAAGATTCTGCTGTCTAGACATGATGATATAGGCATGATGCCTACCTAGAAGATAATTATATAGCTTGTAGTAACAATTGTTGAGGTGTCATTGCGCTAGTTTATAGTTAGCTAAGTTGTAAATCAGAAATGACTGGCTGGATAACAATAGAAAGATCTGTCAACTTATACTGACAGTTACTGTTTCAGTTGTCGTACAATCGCCATAATAACGAGCGTGATGTAGGGCAATTGGTTTTCTCTCGTGTATCTACACGTATGTTTTACACACCGTAATATGCAGATTAAGGTCAAAACTGATGCGCCTGGAAGTTTTTTGTGAAGACCGAATCGGCTTAACCCGAGAACTGCTGGATCTGCTGGCAGCGCGTAATATTGATTTACGTGGGATTGAGATCGATACCATCGGTCGTATCTATTTGAATTTTAATGAACTTGACTTCGAAGTCTTCCGTCAGTTGATGGCAGAGATTCGCCGCATCAGCGGTGTCACCGACGTACGCACCGTGCCATACATGCCGTCAGAGCGTGAACATCGTGCAATGTGGGCGCTGCTAGAATCACTGCCAGAGCCGGTTTTCTCTATTGATATGAAGGGGAAAGTTGAGCTGGCAAACCAAGCGGCGTTAATGCTGTTTGGTACCACGGAAGATAAGATCTGTAATCAAACCGCGGGTGGACTGATTGGCGGCTACAACTTTTTGCGCTGGCTGGAGAATGAAACCGTTGCTCCGCATGCCGAAAAAGTGGTTATTCGCGGTCAGGATTACCTGATGGATATCACGCCAATCTATCTGGGTGAAGAGCAGGGTGAAATGTCTGCGCCGGTAGGGGCGGTGGTGGTGTTGAAATCGGCGGTTCGCATTGGACGTCAGTTGCAAAACCTCGCGGTCAATGACGACAGCGAATTCGAGCACATTATCGGCGTTAGCCCGAAAATGCGTCAGGTGCTAGATCAAGCGCGTAAGCTCGCGATGCTAGACGCGCCTTTGCTGATTGTGGGTGATACCGGTACCGGCAAAGATGTGCTGGCTCGCGCCTGCCATCTGCGTAGCCCACGCGGTAAGCAGCCATTCCTTGCGCTGAACTGTGCGGCGTTACCGGATGACGTTGCTGAAAGCGAACTGTTTGGCCACGCCGCGGGTGCCTATCCGAATGCGCTGGAAGGCAAAAAAGGTTTCTTTGAACAAGCCAACGGCGGTTCGGTGTTGCTGGATGAAATTGGCGAAATGTCGCCGCGCATGCAAACCAAACTACTGCGTTTCCTCAACGACGGGACGTTCCGCCGCGTGGGTGAAGAACACGAAGTGAGTGTAGACGTTCGCGTTATCTGTGCGACCCAGAAAAACCTGATCGATCTGGTGCAACGTGGATTGTTCCGTGAAGATCTTTATTATCGCCTTAACGTCTTGACGCTAAATCTGCCGCCGCTGCGTGAACGTACGCAGGACATCATGCCGCTGACCGAGCTGTTTGTATCGCGCTTTGCTGATGAGCAGGGGATGCCAAGACCGCGTTTGGCGCCTGAGCTGAACGCGTTCCTCAGTCAATACGGTTGGCCGGGCAACGTTCGTCAACTAAAGAATGCGATCTACCGCGCGTTAACCCAGCTTGAAGGCTATGAGTTGCGTCCACAGGACGTTGTTCTGCCTGAGTTTGAAGCTGAAATGGCGCTAGGCGATGAAGTTCTGGATGGTTCACTGGATGATATTTGCAAGCGCTTCGAGCGTTCAGTGCTGACCCGTTTGTATCGCAACTATCCAAGCACGCGAAAACTGGCAAAACGCTTGGGCGTATCGCATACCGCGATTGCCAATAAACTACGCGAGTATGGCCTTAGCAGCCGGCGTCATGTGGAAACACACCCAGACGCAGAAGAGAACTAAAAAAAACGCGGTGCTGAAATAGCACCGCGTTTTTGTTTCTATCGTTACAACAATCAATATCGCAACAATTTTACTTCAGCGAAGCTAATGCCGCATCGTAGTTTGGCTCTTCGGTGATTTCGTTTACCAGTTGGCTATAGACCACGTTGTCATTGCCATCTAAAACGACCACGGCACGTGCGGTTAAACCAGCCAATGGACCATCGGTAATGGCTACGCCGTAGTCATGCTTGAAATCGCCGCCACGCAGGGTAGACAGTGTGATGACGTTGTTCAGGCCTTCAGCGCCGCAGAAGCGAGACTGAGCGAAAGGAAGGTCGGCCGAAATGCACAACACAACGGCGTTATCAGTCTGGCTTGCCAGCTGGTTGAATTTTCGCACTGATGCTGCGCAAACGCCGGTATCAATGCTTGGGAAGATATTCAGGATTTTACGTTTACCAGCCAGACTTGCCAGATCAACATCGGAAAGGTCTTTAGCTACCAGTTTGAAGGGTTTGGCTTTATCGCCAGCCTGAGGGATTTGGCCTGCTACGTGCACTGGGTTGCCTTGAAAATGAACTGTCTGCGTCATTATGGTATTTCCTATTACAGTTAGTTAACACGAACTAGAGTTTACGCTAACACGATAACCTTGAATATACGAACAATTTTAAATAGCTACGTATACCCTTCATACTTCATGCTGCATTTTTGTTAGCTGCATTCGCACACCCGAATCACTTACATAAGTAAGCTCATCGGGATGCGCTCACTTGCTGCCTCAATGCAACATGAATTATTTGGGTATAACATTATGATGTTCTTGGCTAATACTTCAGCTATTCGCATCCTGCATTTTATCAGCGCTAAGGAATAAGTATGAAAACAATGCGTTTTTATTCAGAAGTCTGGCCTTTGCATACGCCTTTTGTGATCGCTCGGGGCAGCCGAACCGAAGCTTACGTCGTCGTCGTGGAAATTGAACATGATGGCGTGGTTGGCGTCGGTGAATGTACGCCCTATGCGCGCTATGACGAAAGCGTGGACTCTGTGCTGGCGCAGCTTGCCTCGGTGAAATCAGCCATTGAGAATGGCCTTGATCGCCGTGAGTTATTAGCGCGATTACCCGCAGGCGCAGCGCGTAACGCGGTTGACTGTGCGTTATGGGATTTGGTGTGTAAGCAGACTAACACCACGCTGTGGGAGCAATGTAATGTCACACAGCCAGAACGTATTGTGATGGCGCAAACCGTGTCGATTGGATCGCCGGAGCAGATGGCCTCCACCGCGCTTTCTTTGTATCAGAAAGGCGCTACGCTGCTGAAAATTAAGCTCGACGATCACCTTATTACTGAGCGATTGATGGCGATCCGCGCCGCTGTGCCCGAGATGACGTTAATTGTTGATGCCAATGAGTCTTGGCAGGCCGAAGGATTAGCGGCGCGCTGCCAGTTGCTGGCCGATGTTGGGGTGGTGATGCTGGAGCAGCCTTTACCGGCGAACCAAGACGAGGCGCTAGCTCATTTCATTCATCCCTTACCGGTTTGCGCTGATGAAAGCTGTCATACCCGTGATGATTTTGCTGCGCTAAAAGGTCGCTATGACATGATAAATATCAAACTGGATAAAACCGGTGGTCTGACTGAGGCAATAGCGCTGCGGTCATTGGCGCAGAAAGAGGGCATGGCGTTTATGTTGGGCTGCATGATTTGCACCTCTCGCGCTATTCGTGCGGCTTTGCCGTTAGCGCCAGCGGCCAAATTTGTTGATCTTGATGGCCCTACGTGGCTGGCGCAGGATGCCAGCCCTGCGCTGAATTTCAGCTGTGGTGGCATTCAGCTTAACGTGCCAGCGTAAAACACGGATTATAAATCGTAGTCGATCAGCGCCAGCAGTGCCGGAAGGTATTTTTCGCTGGCGAGATCGGCAGAAATCGCGGGTAGCTCTAGCGTGATGCAGGGCAGGCTGAGGTCGGCACACCAGCTACCAAATGAGCCCGGCGTTTCATACCCTACGTTGCTCACTAAGGGCAGTTCAAAATCGGCGGAAAGTTGCTGTCCGAGCAGCGTTTGGTGCGGATCTTCCACGCAGGCCAAAGGCTCATGTAGCGAAACCACCCACGCCGGTTTTAAACGGTGAATGAGCTGGCAAAGCGCCTGCGTTTCAGGTTCTGAACCCGCCGCGTCGCCGGTGGATAATTTAACATCACGTTCGCTGCTGGCGCTGTTCCAGCGATAAACGCTATGACCGGATAGCCAGTTAGCCGCGGGAAAATTACGATTGAGATCGACGCCCGCAGAATTTGCTCGTAGTCCTAGCTGACAGCCGTCAGGATTGACTGCCAAAATGACATGGTGGCGTTGTTGCATCGGCTGCAGACTGCGCAACGCGCAGGACAGGGCGATGACCGCGGTTGTTTCGTCACCGTGAGTGCCGGCAATAATCAGCCCCGTATCACGATCGGGCTGAACGGCGGGGAAATAAAGAAGCGGCGCACCGAGCAGCGAGTGTCCATAAGTGACCGCCGTCGCGCTAATTTGGCCGCGTTCGGAACGAGGGCGGATCTGTTTTACACCATTTCCCATGCAACAGGTTTCCCGTAATAGTAGAATAACGTTGTCATACTTGAAGCTGCATCTGTGCTCGCCATCTGCTTGGATGCACTCCAATTATTTGGGGCTAAGTCTGAATAATTTCCGTCTGTTAACCTTCTTATTAAGGCATACTTTTTGACCTCAGAAAACGTTCGCAACGACAAAAATAAACGAGCGTGAGGAATGAAGGTGTCTGGGATTAGGGAATGCCGCCGGCCGTGCCAATGATTTTGGATATATAGGGTTCCATTTATGCATCTTTTTCGTATTACTGCATTATCCGCATTGATTGCTTCGGGGTTCGTTTCTGCGCAGGCCGCGCAGGTTCCTGCGGGAGCCGTATTGGCTGAAAAACAAGAGATTGTTCGTCATATTAAAGATGAACCTGCTTCGTTAGATCCGGCAAAAGTGGTGGGATTACCTGAGGCGCAGGTGGCGAGAGATCTGTTTGAAGGGTTGGTTAATCAGGGCGCAGACGGTAAACCGACGCCGGGTGTGGCCCAGAGCTGGAAAACAACCGATAACAAACGCTATGTGTTTAAACTGCGGGAGAACGCCAGGTGGTCGAACGGTGAGCCGGTAACGGCCTATGATTTTGTTTATAGCTGGCAGCGTTTAGTTAATCCTAAAACGCTGTCGCCGTTTGCTTGGTTTGCTCAAATGGCGGGGATCGCCAACGCTGAAGGCATTATTAGCGGTCAAGTGCCGGTACAAAAGTTAGGTGTTGCTGCGCCAGATTCGCATACGCTGGTGGTACAGCTGAATAAGCCGGTGCCGTTCTTTGTAAACCTGCTGGCTAATTTTAGCCTGTTCCCCGTACCGCAGAAAACGATTGAAAGATACGGTAACGATTGGACTAAGCCAGAGAATTTGGTGGGCAATGGCGCATATGCCATGCAGGAGCGGGTCGTTAACGAAAAAATCGTGTTAAAGCCTAATCCGTATTATTGGGATCGTAAAAATACCGTTTTAACTAAGGTGACATTTATCCCTATTAACCAAGAGTCGGCGGCAACCAAGCGCTATCTGGCAGGGGATATTGATATCACGGAATCCTTCCCTAAAAATATGTACCACAAATTAATGAAGGATATTCCTGAACAGGTCTATACGCCGGACCAGCTAGGCACCTATTACTACGCGTTTAATACCCAAAAAGCACCGCTCAATGACGCTCGCGTGCGCAGAGCGCTTTCGTACGCCATCGACAGACAGATCATTGCTGAGAAAGTTTTGGGTACCGGCGAGAAGCCTGCCTATCACCTAACGCCGGATGTGACCGCAGGATTCGAGCCTATACCGCTGGCTATCCAGAAAATGACGCAGGCCGAACGCAATAAACAGGCTAAAGCGTGGCTGAAAGAAGCGGGCTATGGGCCGAATAAGCCGTTAAAACTCACCTTGTTATACAACACCTCTGAGAACCACCAAAAAATTGCGATTGCGGTGGCTTCAATGTGGAAAAAGGCGTTGGGTGCACAGGTAAAACTGACTAATCAAGAGTGGAAAACCTATATCGATAGCCGCAACACCGGCAAATTTGATGTGGTTCGCGCGTCTTGGGTGGGTGACTACAATGAAGCATCGACGTTCTTGACGCTGTTAACATCGAGCCATAGCGGAAATATCGCCAAATTTAACAGTCCCGGATACGACAAGCTGCTAAAACAGGCCAGTGAGGAAACTGACGCAGGTAAACGTAACGCCGACTACGCGCAGGCTGAACAGATTCTGGCCGACCAAGCGCCGATTGCGCCCATCTACCAATATACCAATGGCCGCTTAATTAAGCCTTGGGTGAAGGGGTATCCGATTACTAACCCTGAAGATGTGGCCTACAGCCAGACGATGTACATCATTAAGCACTAGGTTTATTGGGAGCAGGCGAAATAGCCTGCTCTTTCTTCTGTTGCTGCTGCTTGATTAGCGTGTAAGCAACGTAATATTTGAAAATATTACTGACGTACTGCACCGTTTCATTCCCTATTTTTAATTGCGCCACGCGCTCTACGTTATTAAACCAACGGTTAGGATCAAGCCCCATCAGCTTGGCCTGTTTTCTCAGTCTCTCTATTTTCGCAGGGCCTGCATTGTAGGCTGCAAAGGTGAAGAGCATTTTATTGAGCTCATCCATGGGCTGATCGGCAAAATAACGGTCTTGCATAAAACGGATATATTTAATTCCCGCATTCACATTCGGTTCTGCCTGTGAAATATCGCCGACTTTAAGATCTTTTCCCGTGCTTGGGAGTATCTGCATAATGCCAATGGCGCCGCTATGGCTCCGTTTACGTTGGTCTAGCTGCGACTCTTGATATCCCTGAGACACCATCAGTAGCCAGTCTACGCTGTACTCCTGTCCGTACTTTTGGAAAATGGTGGTGAGCTGATTAAATTTTGCGATCTCGTTTTCTGATGTCGCGCTTTTTACCCACTTAACGCTGCGCAAATATTTATAAACCTGCTGGTTACCAAACGACGTGCCTAATTTGTGCGCTTTACAAAATGGGTTAAGGACGGCGAGCAGCTGCGGCGAATTTTTCCGCACGGCTAAGGCAATATTGCCGTCGCTTCGCAATGCGAATTGGTCGTAGGTTACCAAATTGGGATAGATTTTCTGCCATAGCAAGGCGAGATAGCGATCGACAACGGTATAACCTGCCAAATTCGCATTTACCATTTCTAAAATATCTTCAGGCTCGAGATTACCTGGGGCATTAATGACTTCAACCGGAGCCAGTTGGTTGCTAGCGAGGTGTTGATTAAGCTGCGCAATGCTCTGTACATAGCTGGTGGATGGATTGATAAAAACGCTTTTGCCCGCTAAGTCATCTCGCGTTGTTAGCGCGGGTTGAAGTTTATTGGCCACCACAACTTCGTGCACGCCGCTGGCTAACGGGATCGTGAAATCAACCAGCTGCTGACGCTCTGGTGTAACCGTAAGGTTTGCGGCGATCAAGTCGCCTTTCCCCGCCAATAAATCAGGAATAAGCCTATCGCGTGAGGTGGGGATGAGAACGATGTGGATCTTTTTATCAGGCTTAATGCCGTGATTAAGTGTTTTATCAAACTGTTGCATCAGCTCAACCATCAGCCCACGCGGAGTGCCTTGGTTATCTAAAAAATAGAAGGTTTTGCTGTAGGGGATTAAAACACGAACGATCCTACGCTGTTGCATGGCATCAAAATCACCATAGGCAGAATTGATGGTGGTAGGAAGCGAAAGGGTTTTACTCGGCGCTGCGTGGCTCGCGGTGCCAATGGAGAGGAAAGCAATGAGTAAAAATAGGCAGCGCACCATATTTCCACCTAAATATTTCCACCCGAATCGGGGGCTGGAAGAGGGATGGGCGAGAAGTCGCACAATTTGATTAATTATAGTTGCTGGTAGTTCAGCTGCGGTTTTTTTGTGCAGTCCACATCGTTAATATGCGCCGAACAACAGATCAATCTGATTCACGGAGGTTAATTTTTTGTGCATATTAGCAGCGAAACCGTTAACAAACTGAAATGTATAGCAAAAATATTTTAGTAACGCATTGATTTACTGGCATTTAAATTGCCTTTTCCTCTCTGGCTGTTAGTATAACGGGTGTTTATAAAACGGGCAGTTCTACAGCCTTGTACAATTAATTGATTATCCTTCGGCCTGAAGGGTAGCTGATAAGACTGGGAATCAAGCATGAAGCGTGCACTACCTCTTGTAACTATGTTGCTTTCGGTATGGATGGCAGGGACGTCTGTCGCCAATGCAACCGAATATCCTTTACCGCCGCCAGACAGCCGTTTGATTGGCGAAAACACCACGTTTACCGTACAGAATAATGGCAAACCTCTAGAGGATGTTGCCGCGCGCTTCCAAATCGGGTTGCTAGGGATGCTGGAAGCCAATCCGGGTGTCGATCCTTATTTGCCGAAACCGGGTACGGTTCTGACTATTCCGACTCAGATGCTGCTACCGGACGCGCCGCGCGAGGGGATTGTCATCAATTTGGCTGAAATGCGTTTGTTCTACTATCCGAAAGGACAGAGCAAGGTCGTGGTCTATCCGATTGGTATTGGTCAGCTGGGGCGAAATACGCCAGAAATGGTGACCAGCGTTTCTCAGCCGATTGCTAACCCAACGTGGACGCCAACGGCGAACATTCGCAAGCATTATAAAGCTGAGGGCGTCACGCTGCCTGCGGTGGTACCTGCTGGCCCAGAAAACCCGATGGGGCTGTTTGCCCTGCGTCTATCCGCGCAAGGTGGGGTCTATTTGATTCACGGTACTAACGCTAATTTCGGCATTGGAATGCGCGTCAGCTCCGGTTGTATTCGCCTGCGTCCTGATGATATTGAAGCATTATTCAAAACCGTTCCGAAAGGAACCCGAGTGCAGATTGTGAATGCACCGGTGAAAGTGTCGGTGGAGCCTGATGGCAAGCGCTATGTAGAAGTGCACCAGCCGCTATCACGCACTGAGAAAGACGATCCGCAAACGATGCATATTGCGCTAAAGCCTGCCGCGAAGAAGTTTGCTGATAGCCAACTAACCGATCGGTTGGTGTTTGACGACGCAGTGAAGCGCCGGTCAGGTATGCCGGTGATTGTGAACCACGGTCAGGAAGTGAAATCAGAGCCTGAGACGAACGCTGTGAAGATTACGCAAGCTGAGGCGACGTCGACTAGCGTAGCAGAGTAAAAACTATCAGCGAGCGTTGAGCGTAGTCTTACGCCGTTTAACAGGGATACCGCAAGGTGTCCTTTTTTTATTGCTGTGATGTGGGCATGTGTCGGGCTTAAAAAAGCGGGCTATGCGCAAGTAGAAAAAGAGGAGGGCGAGAGGGTGTGGAATCGAGAGATAAAAAAAGGCGCACCGAAGTGCGCCTTTATTACATGACTCAAGAAATATTATTTCTTGTATTTAGTAGCCATGTTGTCCAGACGCTGGTTAGCGCGTGCTGCGTCGTCTTTAGCAGTCTGCACGTCAGCGCGCATTGCGTTAACGTCGTTGCTCAGCTGATCAACTTTGGTGTTCAGAGTCTGAACATCAGTAGACAGTTGGTCGATTTTAGCATTGCTTGAACAACCAGCCAGCATAGTAGAAGCCAGGATTACTGCGCCCAGTACCAGTTTAGTACGATTCATTATAAAACCCTCTAGATTGAGTTAATCTCCATGTAGCGTTACAAGTATTACACAAACTATTTTCTAAAGAGAATAAATTTTTCGTACTTAATCGCTTTATTTTGATCGTTCGCTCAAAGAAACGCCTTCTTTTGCCAAAAGGTTAAAAAAAGGAGAGAAAACAGGTCATTTCTATTGGATTCATCTTATTTGATTTGAAAATTAATTATAATAATAATACGAATTCAAGAGGAAAAAATGCTGTACAAATGTAAAAAAAAAGCGCCGGAAACCGGCGCTTGATATATTGAGAATAAATGCTATTAGAGAACGTGCACAGATGCCGTGTTGGTTGTGCCGCTGGAAACCAGTGCGCCAGAAACCATAACGACGATATCGCCTTTCTGAGCCAGTCCACTTTCAACCGCAACTTCTTTACCAATACGGTAGAAATCGTCAGTAGAAGCGATCTCTTTAACCAGCATAGGAACAACGCCTTTGCTCAGGATCAGCTGGCGCGCGGTGACTGGGTTAGTAGTCAGAGCTAGGATCATGGCATCTGGGAAGTATTTACGAACGGCTTTCGCAGATTTACCACCGGCAGTCGCTACCACGATCAGTGGAGCATCCAGTTTTTCAGCAGTTTCTACCGCGCCACGGCAAACAGCTTCGGTGATGCGCAGTTTACGGCTGTCGTGCAGAGTATCAATGCGGCTCTGCATTACGCGGTCAGTACGCTCACAGATAGTTGCCATGATGCTAACGGCTTCAAGAGGGTATTTACCCTTAGCACTTTCACCAGACAGCATCACTGCGTCAGTACCGTCCAGAATGGCGTTAGCTACATCGCCTGCTTCTGCGCGGGTTGGGCGTGGGTTTTTGATCATGGAATCGAGCATCTGAGTTGCAGTGATAAC
The DNA here is from genome assembly GCF_900095695.1 of Hafnia alvei. Lineage (GTDB taxonomy): Bacteria > Pseudomonadota > Gammaproteobacteria > Enterobacterales > Enterobacteriaceae > Hafnia > Hafnia alvei_B. The sequence goes on from NZ_FMIQ01000006.1 coordinate 466,350, forward strand.
AACTTTACGTGCACGGTTACATTTTTCGATCATCATTTTCTGAGCGAAAATAACTTCTTCAACTGGGATTTCAACGCCCAGGTCACCACGAGCAACCATGATGCCGTCAGAGGCTTCCAGAATTTCGTCGAAGTTGTTCAGACCTTCTTGGTTTTCGATCTTAGAGATGATCTGAATGTTTTCGCCACCGTGGGCTTTCAGGTGCTCACGGATTTCCATGACGTCAGAACGTTTACGGATGAAAGAGGCCGCAACGAAGTCAACGCCTTGTTCGCAACCGAATACCAGGTCACGTTTGTCTTTTTCAGCCAGCGCTGGCAGTTGGATAGAAACGCCTGGCAGGTTAACGCCTTTGTTTTCGCCCAGGTCGCCTGCGTTCAGAACCTTACATACCACTTCAGTTTCTGAAACTTCGATAACTTCCATACCGATCAAGCCATCGTCAACCAGCACGGTGTTGCCGATTTTCAGGTCAGCGGCGAAGCCAGGGTAGGTGACCGCAACGCGGCTGGTGTTGCCGATAACGCTCTGGTCGGTGGTGAAAGTGAAAGTCTGACCAGCGGTCAGCGCAGCGTCTTTGCCGCCTTCCAGTTTCATGGTGCGGATTTCTGGACCTTTAGTGTCCAGCAGGATCGCGGCTTTCTTGCCGGTTTTTTCCATAACAGCGCGGATATTTTTGATGCGCTGTCCGTGCTCTTCATAATCACCGTGGGAGAAGTTAAGACGCATAACGTTCATGCCTGCGGTCAGCATGTTGTTTAGCATTTCTTCGGATTCGGTCTTAGGACCGATGGTGCATACAATTTTGGTCTTTTTCATGAAGTTTAATTTCTGCAAGTTGTGATGGATTGAAAAAACAGAGTGTCCAAGGCATTGCCGTGGGCAAGAGATGAAGCCGATAAAACGATGTTGCTTAAAAGGTTAACGTTGCCTAAAAATTTGAACGTCGGTAATCGGGATGTAGAAACATGACTAAGAATAGATGACAGCTGAGGGATGGATGCGGAAAAGTGTTCTCCGCGTTTAAGTATTGATAAGCGCGAAAGCATATATGAGTTGTAGTTTGCGTAGCGACAGATCAAGGGCTGAAACCATTCAATTGAAATGACGTTTCGTATTATACGGTCTTAGTCTTAGAAATGACAACGAATTTGCCTCAATCAACACGTGATTAGTTAAAAAATCGACGATTGCTGCGCAAATGTAATAAATCCATTGCGTTTGTTGCGCAACAAATGAAACCACCGCGATAATAACATTTAGGCCAGCAATATGTGGATGAATGAGTGATAAGGAATTGTTCTAAAGTTTGAAATAGATAGGGTAAGGAAAGGTTTTAGAAAGAAGGCGATATCGAGATTGAATGGTGCGTCCGAGTGAACTCGAATCACCGACCCCCACCATGTCAAGGTGGTGCTCTAACCAACTGAGCTACGGACGCAT